>NZ_JBBOZJ010000001.1:4800000-6670519 GCF_038008565.1 Paenibacillus sp. FSL F4-0125 | reverse complement strand
AGACTGTCACTCCTTTAAATCTTCCAAATGTGGCATCAGCCATGAAGTGGAAATGTCGAAGAAAATAGGTTGGTGCTGATATTTATCCCCAGTAGGCAATATAAAGAGACAAAAAAATATGGATAAATTTGATTTGTTCACAACTTTATCCACAGCTTGTTGATAATTAAGAGAACAAACAAATCTATTCACATTCAAAAGTAATACCATCATAGCAAAACGCCCCTTATTTTTCAATGAGCAGGGCTATTTTATCCACAAATTCAATCACTTGTGTACAATTATTAGGAACACCACTACATATTGTTGATAATTTGTTTACGGTTCGACACTTTACGTCAAAGCTTCGATAATTTTATACACAGGTTGTGCTCATTTGTGAGTAGTCGACTTTATTTTTTGATCACAGGTGGATAACTGTCATATCTTGTGGATTACTTTTTTTCTAATGGAAGTTGTGGATAAGCAGCTTGAATTAGAGGGAGGGGCTGGAGCCAGTAGTAGGTTGACTTTTGCGCATAAAATATGTTTAAATATATAAAGGTGTTTTCTGTAAGGATATGTCTTGATAATTAAATGATGATTCATGTAGATACTGTCCCTACTATAAGGACGGCTTAGACCGTTTCTGCTTATATGACAGTAATTAAGTTCCTGTAAGGGAGGTGCAATTATGAGACCGACATTTAGACCAAATGTGAGCAAACGCAAGAAGGTTCACGGTTTCCGTAAAAGAATGAGCACGAAAAACGGCCGTAAAGTGCTGGCAGCTCGCCGCTTGAAAGGCAGAAAAGTTTTGAGTGCGTAAGTTAGGCCACTAAGGGACCACTCCGGTGGTCTTTTTTTACTGCTTTTTATTATTCTAAAGAATTTAAATGTTACCGTTCTTATAAGGACGCCGAAGGCGGTTTATGCTTATTGCTCTGCAAACGACTAGGATCTCGCTAAATGCGCTAGCTACACTTTGCGGGGCTATTTATCGTATATACAGAATTATTTTGTGAGAAGTTGAGAATATTTTTCTTTCTATAATATAGAAGAGAAATTTCAGCGTTGTAGTCGCAGTCGTTTATGGCGACATCCAAATGACTATACTATTAGAAGAAAAAAATTCGGAGGACACTTTTAACCGGATTTTTATGAAGGAGATTCCCGTGCACAAAAAGTTACGTTTACGAAACCGTGCCGACTTCAGTCGTGTATATCGCCATGGGAAGTCATTTGCGAATCATCAATTTGTAGTGTATTGGTTTAGCAAAAAAGAGGTAGAGCGATTTAGAGTAGGAATATCGGTCAGTAAGAAGGTTGGAAACGCTGTAGTCCGTAACCGTATGAGAAGATTGGTTAAGGAAATCGTTCGTCACCATGAACCTGAGATTGCAGGTGGACTCGATATAGTGTTTATTGTAAGAAAAGGAGCACTTTCCATGGAATACAGTGAGCTCGAAAAAAGCGTGCTGCATGTACTGCGCAAAGCCAAGCTACTCAAGGCTTCCCGCAAATAAAGGACGCATAAGAGGCTTGTTTATTTGTATTCATAATTATGGTATGATTTACGGTGGAATGGAATGTTCAAGAGAGGGGTTTTGAAGTGTCTCTAATGAAGACTAGACGGGGAAAATGGTTTCTCCTCATCACAGTGATGGTGTTGTCGTTAGCTGTTCTGTCGGGATGCGCTCCGTCAACTGCTGTTACGCACACTACGGAGGATTTAAAGAATGGAGGCTTCTGGCAAAGTAATGTAGTGTATTATTTCGCCATTGCCTTGGACAAGTTTGCTGATTGGTTTAACGGAGAATATGGTTTAGCCGTACTTGTGATGGTTATTATTGTCCGCACGCTGATTCTTCCGCTTACGATTAAACAGGTGAAGAGCTCGCGAGCAATGCAAGCCATTCAACCGGAACTCCAAAAGATCCAGAAAAAATATAAAGACACACCTGAAAAGGTGCAGCAAGAAACGATGCGTTTGTTCCAAGAGAATAAGGTTAACCCAATGGCGGGTTGTTTACCGCTGATCGTACAAATGCCTATCTTTATCGCTCTCTACAACTCGATATATTATAACCCACATCTACGGGAGCACGACTTCTTATGGCTGCAGCTAGGTAAGCCCGATCATCTGTTTATCTTGCCAGTGCTAGCCGCATTAACAACATTTATACAAACTAGAATGATGACTAAAATGAACCCGATGCAACAACAAGGGCCAATGCAGTTCATGATGATGATTTATCCAGTTCTGATTTTCGTTATGTCCTACAACTTCCCAGCAGCATTGCCGCTATACTGGGTATACAGTAACATTTACACTATTGTTCAGAACTATTTCTTATATCGCAACAATGATAAACACAAATTGGCAATCGCAAGTGCTGTGAAAAGTACAGATGACTCAACTGCTGTGAAGAGTAAAGGCGGCAGTAAAGCATCGAAGGGAGCCAAAAAGTCAAAATGAGCAAAGTCGTCGCAACAGGGAAAACCATTGAAGAAGCTGTAGAACGGGGACTTACCCAGCTTGGAGTTCAAAAGGACCGGGTAACGGTCAACGTACTTGAGCAGCCATCAAGAGGATTCCTGGGATTGATCGGTGCGAAAGGTGCCAAGGTTGAATTAACCTTGATAGCCGAAGCCGCACCGGCATCAGCGGCGAGTGCTCCGTCACTGCCTCAGCAGTCAACAAGAGAGAGCAAACAGGAGGCTAACGGCGGCGTGCCGCGCCAAGATTCCGGACAACCGGTGGAGGAAGCTTACCAAGAAGCCGTTCATTTCATTGTGGATGTCGCTAAGAGCATGGGGCTCGAAGTGGAAGTCGAAATCGTCCACACCAAGGAATCCACGATTCTGCAAATATCAGGTCCAGATTTGGGACTATTGATTGGTAGAAGAGGACAAACTCTCGATGCTCTGCAGTATTTGGCTAATATCGTAGCTAATCGTTACTCCGACAGTTTTATACGGCTTGTGCTAGATGCGGAGAACTTCCGTGAGCGGCGTAAAAAAACTCTCGAAGAGCTGGCTGATCGTTTAGCCGGTCGTGTCATTCGGACTCGTAAAGAGGTTGTATTGGAGCCGATGTCACCTCAGGAGCGGAAAATTATTCACTCCAGATTACAGGATCATCGGCAAGTGAATACCCTTAGTAAGGGCGAAGAGCCAAATCGCCGCGTCGTTATAACTTTGAAGTAAAGACTATATGGATGCAATGACTCCTTGACCAATGTAAGGGGTCATTGCTTTTTTAACAATATAAGACCGTTTCTGATCAAAAAAATATAGGTTTTGGGGTGAAAAACAGCATGCTTAGTGACACCATTGCTGCCGTATCGACGGCATTAGGCGAGGGAGGAATTGCTATTATTCGGGTAAGTGGCCCGCAGGCTATTTCCCAAGTGGCGCCTTTGTTTCGTAGCCGAGTTCCGCTAACTGAAGCGGAATCGCATACCGTTCATTATGGGCATATCGTTAGTCCGAATAACGGAGAGAAGATGGAAGAAGTACTAGTAACCGTCATGAAGGGCCCACGTTCTTTTACGACCGAAGATGTAGTAGAGATCAGTGCTCATGGGGGTGTAATCTCTGTAAGAAGGGTGATGGATTTACTTCTTCAACAGGAGATAAGGTTAGCCGAGCCGGGTGAGTTCACCAAGCGTGCTTTCTTGGGCGGACGTATTGATTTATCACAGGCTGAAGCGGTTATTGATCTCATTCGCTCGAAGTCAGATCGCGCTTTTTCGGTGGCTTTAAAGCAGGTTAGCGGGTCCTTGTCGGATCGAATTCATGCCTTGCGCCATACACTTATTGAGATGCTGGCGCATATCGAAGTGAATATAGATTATCCAGAGCATGATGTAGAATCCATGACAGCTGAATTTATTAAAGATAAAAGCAGTGAAGTGATGGAAGGAATCACAAAGTTACTCAAGACTTCTAATGAAGGAAAAATACTTCGTGAGGGTATAACGACAGCTATAGTCGGGCGTCCCAATGTTGGTAAATCTTCATTATTGAACGCATTAGCGCGTGATAACAAAGCGATTGTAACGGATATTCCCGGAACAACACGTGATGTTATTGAAGAGTATATAACGATTAACAACATTCCGCTTAAGCTGCTTGATACGGCAGGAATTCGTGAAACGATCGATGTAGTGGAGAAGATTGGTGTGGAACGCTCCAAGGCTGCAGTTAGCGATGCGGATTTGATTCTACTTGTGCTAAACGCTAATGAAGAGCTACATGAGGATGAATTGGCATTGATGGAACAAATCCACGGTAGACAATGCCTAGTAATCATGAATAAAATGGACTTACCGTCCAAACTGGATAAGGATAAGTTGCTCTCTTTCTTTGAAGAGTCCAACATCGTACCAATGTCCGTTCTGGAAGAGGAAGGTCTAGACAAACTTGAAGATGCCATTTCGACACTCTTTTTTGGTGGAAAGCTGGAATCGGGTGACTTGACATATGTGAGTAATGTGAGACATATAGCACTGCTTAAAAAAGCCTATAAATCACTACAGGATGCATATGATGCTGCCGAACAGTATATTCCGATTGATATGATTCAAATCGATGTACGGCTCGCATGGGAACAGCTCGGTGAGATTATTGGCGATACAGCAGCAGACTCGTTATTAGACCAAATATTCTCGCAATTTTGTTTAGGAAAATAGGTTTTACATTTTAAATATAATAATTAGGGGGAAACAGGACATGAGTTATGATGGAGGTAGCTATGACGTAATCGTCATTGGCGCCGGTCATGCCGGTTGTGAGGCAGCTCTAGCGTCAGCACGGATGGGCTGCAGCACGTTGATGATCACAATTAACCTGGATATGGTTGCATTCATGCCCTGCAATCCGTCCATAGGCGGACCTGCCAAAGGACATGTAGTGCGTGAGATTGATGCGCTTGGCGGAGAAATGGGTCGCAATATAGATAAGACATTTATTCAACTTCGTATGCTGAATACGGGTAAGGGACCTGCTGTACATGCTTTACGTGCACAAGCGGATAAATTCCTTTACCAACATACAATGAAGGAAACGATGGAGAAAACGCCTAATTTGACGCTTCGTCAAGGAATGGTTGAACGTTTAATCGTTGAGGACGGACGTTGTGCAGGTGTAGTTACGAAGACTGGAACGGAATATCATAGTAAGACAGTTATCCTGACTACAGGTACTTACCTGCGTGGTAAAGTGATTATGGGTGAACTGACATATGAGAGTGGACCTAACAATCAGCAGCCATCAGTGAAGCTATCCGAGAATTTGCGGGAGCTTGGTTTTGAATTGGTGCGTTTTAAAACCGGTACACCACCACGTGTGCATCGTGATACGATCGATTTCTCGAAGACGGAAATTCAACCTGGCGACGAGGAGCCTAAATTCTTTTCGTTTGAAACGAAATCATCTGACAATGAACAGCTTCCTTGTTGGTTAACTTATACCTCTGAGGTTACTCATCAGATTATTAATGACAACCTACACCGAGCACCGATGTTTACGGGTATTATAGAAGGAACAGGCCCACGTTATTGCCCATCCATTGAAGATAAAGTAGTAAGATTTAGTGATAAATCTAAGCATCAGATCTTTTTAGAGCCAGAAGGAAAAAATACATCGGAATACTATGTACAAGGTCTGTCCACTAGTCTTCCTGAGGATGTTCAGCTAGCCATTCTGCGTTCCATCCCTGGTATGGAAAAGGTAGAAATGATGCGTAACGGTTATGCTATTGAATATGATGCAATGGTTCCTACACAGCTATGGCCATCTCTCGAAACTAAACGTTTACCAGGTCTTTTCACAGCTGGACAAATTAATGGTACTTCCGGTTATGAGGAAGCAGCAGGCCAAGGTGTGATGGCTGGAATAAATGCAGCGCGCAAGGTGCAAGAGAAAGAACCCGTAATTTTAGATCGTTCACAGGGATACATTGGCGTACTCATTGATGATCTCGTGACTAAGGGTACTAATGAACCTTACCGTTTGCTTACTTCACGTGCAGAATATCGGTTGTTGCTTCGCCATGACAATGCAGATCTAAGACTTACACCTATTGGTTACGATATTGGTTTGATCACAAAGGAACGATTTGATAACTTCACGGATAAGAAAGAACGGGTGGAGCGTGAAATTGTTCGTCTGCAAGAGACAAAGGTTAAACCTGTTGAGGTAAATCATGTACTAGCACAATATGAATCGGCACCTATTGTAGACGGCAGCAATTTGCTTGTTCTGATGCGTCGTCCAGAGCTTGTATATAGCTTCGTAGATCAAGTCTCACCATCACCGGAGCTGCTGGATGCAGAAATGAAGGAACAAGTGGAAATCCAAATTAAATATGCCGGTTATATTGAAAAACAGCTTCAACATGTGGAGCGCCTGCAAAAGATGGAAAAGAAGAAAATTCCAGATGACATTAATTATAATGAAATCCATGGATTAGCGATGGAAGCACGGCAGAAGCTGACTAAGATCCGTCCGATCTCTATCGGGCAGGCTTCTCGGATTGCGGGAGTCACACCTGCTGACATCTCCATTCTTCTCGTATATCTGGAGCATTACAACCGGGTAACCGCGGCGAAAGGATAATTTATGGATAATACGGAAATTCAATTCACACAGCTTTTACAGGAACGAGGTATTACACTTACAGCAGAACAATTAGAGCAATTTGATCTCTACTATAAAGAGCTCGTATCCTGGAATGAAAAAATGAATCTCACCGGAATAACAGAGCGTGAGCAGGTTTACACGAAACATTTCTATGATTCGATCTCTCTAGCTTTCTTCCTTAATTTCAATGAGATAAACAATTTGGCAGATATCGGTTCGGGAGCAGGGTTCCCAGGAATTCCGCTTAAAATTTGTTTTCCACATTTGAAGCTGACGATTATTGATTCATTAAGTAAAAGAATTTCTTTTCTACAACATGTCTGTACTACACTGAAATTATCTGATGTGCAATTAATTCATGGTCGTGCGGAGGATGTTGCTCGGCAATTCAAGCATCGTGATGCGTACGATTTGGTGACTGCGCGTGCAGTGGCAAGATTATCCTTGTTGAATGAATTTTGTCTTCCTTTCACACGCAAGGATGGAGTTTTCGCTGCCATGAAGGGAAACGATCCTTCTGAGGAATTAACTGAGGCGAAGTATAGCTTAAAAGAGCTTCGTGCCCAGCTCGACAAAGTAGAGTCATTCAGCTTACCCGTCGAAGAGTCAGCGCGACATATTGTTATTATTCGTAAGACAGGAGCTAGTCCTGCTAAGTATCCACGAAAAGCGGGAATTCCTGCCAAAACACCACTAATCAAGTAATGTTTCACGTGAAACATTATAGATTCATTAATATATTCAAGGTCATTCTCCATTTTAAGGAGGATGATCTTTTTTTGCGGGAAATAGCGAGAATGAGCTGAAATGAACATATATTTAAATATAAACTAAATGGATATGATTTTGAGAGAGTGTAACTATGAAAATGCAGGAAAAATAGGTCTTTACGGAGAATATGATTATGTAGAGAAAAGTGATAGAATAGCATAGTAGACTTTTAATTTTGTATATAACTCCTTCTCTGTACTCTTGTTCGAAAGAAGGAGAGATTATGATGCCTGATAGCAGCAGGTGATTTCATAATACCAGAATGTTTTTTATTGCTGTACGATACGCTTTCCGAGAAGAAGGTCAAGAAGATCGTACTATAACGAAATTAGGTGGTTATGAACGGAATGAAAGAACAATTTACCAAGCTATTTGGATTTAACGAGCGGAGCAGCGGAGAAGAAATCAAACAAATACCAGTTCATGAGGTCATTAGCAGTCCTTACCAACCGCGGACAATATTCGATGACGATAAGATCGATGAGTTGTGTCAGACGATTAAAACTCATGGGGTCATTCAACCCATAGTTGTACGCATGCGTGATTCCGTATACGAGATCATCGCAGGTGAACGACGCTGGCGTGCGGTTAAAAAGCTTGGTTTAGAGACGATTCCAGCCATTGTTCGTGAATTCAATGATTCACAGGCCGCATCTATTGCGCTTATAGAAAACTTACAGCGTGAAGGCTTGACCTCTATTGAAGAAGCTGTTGCTTATCAAAAGTTAATAGATCTTCATCAATTAACGCAAGAAAGCTTGGCACAGCGATTAGGTAAAAGTCAGTCTACCATAGCTAATAAAATTCGCTTACTCAACCTGCCAGAAGAGGTTAAGACCGCATTAATGGAGCGTCAGATTTCTGAAAGACATGCACGTTCATTATTATCACTCGATAGTGTGGAAATGCAGCTGAAGGTGTTGGCAGAGATCATAGCAAAAGGATTAAATGTTAAACAAACAGAAGCTCGTATTGCTTTCTACAAACAAGTCTCACAAACTAAAAAATCGAAACGGGTCTCCTATACCAAGGATGTTCGTCTAGCTCTTAATACAATTCGTCAATCTATTGATATGGTGACAGGCTCCGGAATGGAAATCAAAACGTCAGAAAATGACCGTGGCGACCATTACGAGATTGTAATCCAAATCCCCAAAAGATAAATTGTTTCAAAAGCTGAAGGCGGCCCTGAGGTGATTGGCCGCCTTTGTTGTGGCTAGAACCGAGATGTGTTGGTCCAGCCTGTATTTAAAGTTCCAGTATAAAATAGTTGTCTATATTCTTCATAAAGTGTGAAGCTACATCAGCGTCAGGAACATTGTACTTGCGATCTACGAGAAGATTCTTCCTAACTATTCGAGGTGAAATAAGTGTCCAAGATTATTGCCATAGCAAATCAAAAAGGCGGTGTCGGTAAAACAACAACCTCCGTGAACCTAGGTGCCGGTATGGCTACATTAGGAAAAAGAGTGCTTCTAGTTGATATCGATCCTCAAGGTAATACTACTAGCGGCGTTGGCGTTAACAAGGCGGACGTGGCGAATTGTATATATGACATTCTTATAAATGAGGTAAACCCTCTAGAAACCATACTGGAAACTCAAAATGAAGGACTGCACATCATTCCGGCGACTATTCAATTAGCGGGCGCGGAGATTGAGTTGGTATCAACGATTTCCAGAGAGCTAAAGCTAAAGAAGGCGCTGAATGCGGTTAAAAACAATTATGATTATATTATCATCGATTGTCCTCCTTCACTTGGTATTTTAACAATCAATTCTCTTACTGCAGCAGATTCGGTAATTATCCCGATCCAGTGTGAATATTATGCGCTTGAAGGGTTAAGTCAGCTTTTAAACACCGTTCGTCTGGTGCAAAAAAATCTCAACCCGCATCTGAAGATAGAGGGAGTATTATTGACTATGCTTGATGCCCGGACCAATCTGGGAATTCAGGTAATAGAAGAGGTTAAAAAGTATTTCCAAGAGAAAGTATATAGAACCATTATTCCTCGGAATGTCCGGTTAAGTGAAGCACCTTCACATGGGCAATCCATAATTACTTATGATCCTCGCTCTAAAGGAGCGGAAGTGTATTTAGAGTTGGCAAAGGAAGTGATTTCTTATGAGTAAACGTTTAGGAAAAGGTCTGGATGCGCTGATTCCATCTTTATCTATTAATGAGGATGATAAGGTAGTTGAGATTCCCTTAGCTCAACTACGGGCTAATCCATATCAACCACGTAAAGATTTTAATGAAGAGGCAATCCAAGAACTAGCAGAATCTATCAGACAACATGGAGTGATTCAGCCAATCATTGTCCGTAGCGTATTGAAGGGATATGAGATCATTGCCGGCGAACGCAGATTCCGGGCTTCGCAATATTGTGGCAAAGCTACAATTCCAGCAGTCGTTAGGAATCTTAGTGATCAACAGGTCATGGAGATAGCCTTAATTGAAAACTTGCAACGTGAAAACTTAAATGCAATGGAAATCGCAGTGGCTTATCAAGGCCTAATGGATCAGTTCTCACTCACACAGGAAGAACTATCGCTTAAGGTAGGTAAGTCCAGATCGCACATCGCCAACTTCCTAAGATTGCTTTCTTTACCTGAAGAAGTAAAAGAATATGTTTCACGTGGAACAATGTCAATGGGGCATGCGCGTGCAATTGTTGCTTTGAAGGATCCGGAAGTGATTAAACAGTTAGCTGAACAATGCGTAGAACAACAATGGAGTGTAAGAGAGCTAGAAGAAACAGTGAAGAACTTGGACCGAAAGCCAGCAAACGGAGTTAAAGCCAAGGTGGTTAAGCGTGACCCCTATATTGATAATGTAGAGGAAGTATTACGTGAACGTTTTAAAACAACAGTGAAAATCAAACAGGGTAAGGAAAAAGGAAAGATTGAATTGAATTACTACAGTGCTCAGGATTTAGAAAGATTGCTGGAATTATTGGGTAACTAAATGGGTATCTATGCCAAGAACATATCCTGAGATATCCTTCATCGGATAATTAGGGGTATGTTTTTTTGGATAAGACGACTTTCAAAAAGAGTATTAGATGAGGGGCGAGGTTATGGAAGACTTCGTATATCTGGATCATGCAGCTACTTCGTGGCCTAAACCACCGGAGGTTGCAGCTGCGATGATGAATGCTCTACAGTCAGGAGCGAATGCTGGCAGAGGTAATTACTCGCTGGCGATGGGTAGCGGGCGAGTGTTAGTAAGGACGCGGAGTGTGCTGGCTGGATTGTTTGGTGTATCTAATGCACAAGATATAGCCTTTACTCATAACACTACGATGAGTTTGAATATGGCGATCAGAGGGATGCTAAAAGCTGGAGATCATGTCATTTCTACGATGACAGAACACAACTCTGTGAGGCGACCGCTAGAATACTTGCGTAAGACACTAGGGGTGACGGTTGATTATCTGAAAGTAGATCGTGAAGGGCAATTGGATTTACAGGAGCTCGAAAATGCTTTCCAACTGAACACCAAAATGGTGATTTGTAATCACAGTTCCAATTTACTTGGTAGTATACTGCCTGTTGGTGATATTGGTGATATTGTTAAATCGCATAACGCTGTATTTCTGGTGGATGCTGCTCAGAGCGCAGGCTCAATTGATATTGATGTTAAAAAAATGAATATCGACTTGTTGGCATTTCCGGGGCATAAGGGACTACTCGGACCACAAGGGACCGGTGGACTTTATATATCGCCTGAATTGGATCTTGAACCTTTAATGTATGGAGGAACGGGGAGTCAATCTGAAAATAGTGATCAACCCTCTGTTCGTCCGGATCGGTATGAAGCAGGAACGCAAAATACGGTAGGGATTGCCGGTTTACTAGCAGGTGTTCAAAAGGTACAATCTTTAGGGACGAATGTTATCCATGAGAGAGAGTGGATATTAACTCAGAGACTGATGGAGGGGTTGTCCCACATCCCAGGCATTAAACTATTAGGACCCTCACTAGGAGCGCCTAGAACCGGAATTGTATCGTTTGTAGTGGATGGAGAAGAATCGGCGAATATTGCTCACCGTCTAGATCGTGATTATAAAATAGCAGTCAGAGCGGGTATGCATTGTACCCCTTTGGCACATAAGGCTGTTGACACGCTAGAGAGTGGTGCTGTTCGGGCGAGTGTAGGTGTAGATACGACAGAGCATAATATAAGCAGAATGCTGGCTGCTATGGATGAGTTATATGGCAATGCCCGCAGCAGATGAATAAAAAGGATGGTCCATTCATGTCTGAATTGAATCAATTAATTAGTGAGCAGTTGCAGTGGTTTGTGTTTGCTTTTACAGTAATTATGTTGGTGCTGGTAATCACTGTGATCGCTCAGGGGGCTAAGTTACGTACTATGCGGCGTAAATATGAGGCCATGATGGCTGGGAGCGGTGTAGAGGATCTGGAAGGCCTTCTGGTTGATCTGAAGAACCAAAGCGACATGTTGGAAGAAGAACAACGTGAACAAAAAGCTGTATTAGAAGCTACTCAAACTAAAATGCGTGGCATGAAGTCCAATATTGCACTGAAGCGTTATAATGCCTTCGGTGAACGTGGCAATGATTTGAGCTTCTCCGTCGCTATACTGGATGACAACAGCAGTGGTATTGTATTAACAAGTCTTCATAATCGTGAGAATTCTTATATTTACTCTAAACCTATGCAGAATGGCGAGTCACAGTATGTCCTATCACCTGAAGAAAAAGAAGTTGTTACTCTCGCGTTGCAGCGGACCTAGCATGTAGATTCCATTGTTTTAAAGCGGAATATAGACTCGTAGCAATAATATCAGATAATCGCATTACTAAACTTAACCGCGTGTTTTGCAATACAAAATACTCCATAAAGCCGCCGACATTAACGATTCCCGTCAAGTGGATATCGCCTACCGGCGGCAATTGTTTATTTACGCCAGCACCCGGTCTCAAAGGACCTTCGACAACTTGAATGCAGCCCACACTAGTAGAATGACCTAAACAAGCATCTATTCCGATGATAAAGGGGTTACTATATCTTTCGTTGATTAGGGATAGAGTTTCCTCAAGGTTAACGGCATGAACAGGCTCTTCAAGCGTTCCATATAAATGAAACAACGGACTATGAAAACGTGATAATGCAGTACCAACAAGAGGACCAAGAGAATCACCTGTGGATCGATCTGTTCCCACACAAATCACGACAATTTGGGTCTCTGGGCGCGTGCGTGCAAAATGAAAAAGTAGTCGGTGGGTAATCGAGGAATAGATATCCGGATCTGTATGTGATATTTTTAAACAAGACGTTTCTTGCGCTGATGTAGCTTTGGATGAAAAATTCATACCATCTTCCTTTCTGAAGCTGATTCTATTTGATGGTATCTAGTATATGGATAGAAGAGGGGTTTTATACTACAGCGGCAAGAGATAGGACGATAATCCTATGGGAGGCGTAACCTATATGCAGGAAGAGATGCTGATCGCGTTTGACTCTACCCAGCAGGCGCTTCGTGCTGAAATGCTGCTTGAGTATGCGGAGATTGAAATTGATATATTTCCAACCCCGAAAGAGATCACGGCAGGTTGCGCGATATCGATTCAATTTTTTCAAAGTGCGCTGGGAGAGGTACAGAAGATTATATCTGAGCAGAATATTGAAATACGCGGTATTTACGGAAAACACAACGAGAATTACATACTGATAGAGTGGTAGGGAGGAATACACGTTATGAATAGGTGGATATTGGAGGCTACTACTCCCGGTGAAGCTGTAAAAGATGCTTTGCGTTTTAAAGATAAAGTGTGGAACTGGTTTACCGATGCGGATATGTGGGCCAACGTCTTATTCTCGGGCCTGCGAATCCTTATTATTTTCCTCTTAACCAGGGTTATCATTAAAATTGTTTCTAATATTATTGATCGTTCGCTTGAACGTAAAACCGGGGGCAGAATCCTGTCTAACACCCGAAGGTTTACTACAGTAGGGGAATTGATGAAAAATGTAGTAACGGTTATCTGTAATTTTGTGATGATCATGCTTGTACTTTCAGAATTCCACTTTGACTTAGCACCTTTGCTAGCTGGAGCGGGCGTGCTTGGTTTAGCAATAGGTTTTGGAGCACAAAGTCTGGTGAAGGATGTTATTACAGGGTTCTTTATTATTCTGGAGGACCAATTTGCGGTAGGGGATGTAATTCAGACAGGTACTTATAAAGGAACTGTAGAATTAATCGGCTTACGAACAACAAGATTACTTAGCGCTACTGGCGAGGTATTTATTATCCCAAATGGCTTAATTACGAATGTGACTAACTATTCTCTTGCCAATGCTTTGGCTGTAGTCGATGTTCCTGTGAAAATGGAGCGAAGCTTCGAAGCCACATTAGGATTAATTGGAGAGGCCCTAAAGGGCATAGATGAGCGTAACTCAAATGTGCTTGCTTACCCTAATGTGCTCGGTATACAGTCCATGAGCACTTCGGAATATGTAATACGCATAGCAGCCAGCTGTGCACCTAATGCAAGAGATGCGGCGGAAAGACAGATTCAAAACGATATAAAACAGGCATTAGAGAAACAGAGTATGCTGGAGCAGGCCCAAGCTGAAGAGAAAGCACGTAAGAAAGCAGAAGCAGAGGCGAAGGCTGAAATAGATCTTGCAAAAACAGAAAATGTACGAGAAGTAACACAATCGCTAAACACTGGATCAAGACGGCAAATCGCAGCTACACAAGAAGGAGAAGAGGGGGAAGAATAGTGGAACGTAAAGTTTTTCAGCTTGGGGATATAGTGCAGATGAAGAAGCAACATCCTTGTGGATCAAATGAAATGGAAATTATTCGTATGGGGATGGATATCCGAATTAAGTGTACAGGCTGTCAGCATAGTGTTCTGATTCCCCGTGCCAAATTCGAGAAAAATATGAAGAAGGTACTACGCTCTGTGGAGGAAAATACAGACAATAATTAAGCTTGCAAATGGCATGTCTGCATGATACAATTATTTTTGCTGCGGAGAGGTACCCAAGAGGCCCAAGGGGGCTGACTCGAAATCAGTTAGGCGTGTCACAGCGTGCGTGGGTTCGAATCCCACCCTCTCCGCCACTTCAGCATAATATAACATTTAATGAGTCCTTCGTTCCTGTAACGGAGGTTTTTTTGTGTCCTATGATAAGCCAATTTGCAATGCAAAAAGAAGGGCCCTTTCGGGTCCTTCTTCAGGAGGCAGTACATCAATGATGTTGGAATTTCTCTGTTTATAGCGACTAAAGTGATTTAGGCTTTGCTGAGGCTAATGCTTTTTTAAGGCAATAACCCACTACTCTTCCCAGCTTACATTAGATGCTGAATCAGATCTCCTGTGATTGTGTTCGTCTACGACGGCCAACGGAACCACACCTCTCTTTTGTACTGCCTGAGAATAGTATGTGCAGTGTTGCTTTTTTTATACACATGGATTTTAAAAATATAAGTCGAAGGTGTTTAGGCTTGAATTAATGTACGCGTGCTTTCTCGACCTTTTTCCACTTTCGATTTTTATTGGTGGTCTCCGGGAAGGTGTCCCCTTTTTCCATCTTGATGTGTTGTGGATTCGAAATTTCAGTATGGAAGCTTCGCGCTTCGCCTACCTCTGTGTACATACCTGGATTAGGGGCTTTGTCGCCTTCTTCATATTCCGTTTTCTCACCCATCATTATTCCTCCTTTTTTAGTGTAGATGAATTCGTAATTATTGTGCGCAGGTAGTGATTTTTTCATGTAAAAAGAGGTTGAACGGTTGACCAGTATTAATATTGCTTGCACTCTGCTGTTCATTTTGGTATATTAATCAGGTGCGAGTCTATGTTTGTGCTCGTTCCTTGCTCCTGACGTGATTAGGGGCCTCAGACCATAAGGAGGTGAAAATTATGCGCAAATATGAAGTGATGTACATTATTCGTCCTGACATTGAACAAGAAGCTGTTCAAGCAGCAGTCGATAAATTCCAAGGCATCATCTCCAATGGCGGGGAAATTACAAAGCACGAAGTGCAAGGTAAACGCCGTCTTGCGTATGAGATCAAGAAATTCCGTGATGGCGTTTATGTTTTGGTTAACTTCAATGCAGAACCTGCAGTAGTTACTGAATTAGAACGTCTTATGAAGATTTCTGACGAAGTTATTCGTTATCTCATTACGAACGACGTTGCTTAAGATCTTGACAAGCTTTGTAATGAATCGCTCTAAAGGAGGGGACCAGAATTGTTGAACCGTATCATTTTGATCGGACGGTTGACCCGTGACCCGGAACTTCGTTATACTCCCGCTGGTGTTGCCGTAACGCAATTTACGCTAGCCGTAGATCGTAACTTTACGGGCCAGAACGGTGAACGTGAGGCAGACTTCATCCCGGTTGTAACCTGGAGACAGCTAGCAGAAACCTGTGCCAATTACTTGCGCAAAGGTCGTCTGACAGCAGTGGAAGGACGCATCCAAGTGCGGAATTATGAGAATAACGAAGGCAAACGTGTATACGTAACTGAAGTTATTGCTGATAATGTTCGTTTCCTGGAATCTTCGCAGAGCCGTGAAGGTGGAAATACTTCAAGTGGTGCAAGTAGTATGCCTGAAGAGCCAGCATATGGTGGCGGTGGTAACGCTGGACGCGGAAATAACAACAATAATTTCTCGCGTAACAACAATACTCAAGATCCTTTTTCGGGCGATGGTAAACCGATTGATATATCGGATGATGATTTGCCATTTTAATTAGGAAGGACTGAAAAGAATATGGCTTTTAAACCAAGAGAAGGCGCCGACAACGACAAAAGACCGGCACGTCGTGGTGGACGCAACAAGCGTAAAAAAGTTTGCTTTTTCACTGTGAACAAGATTACTCACATTGATTATAAAGATACCGAACTTCTTAAGAAGTTCATCAGCGAACGTGGAAAGATTTTGCCACGTCGTGTAACAGGTACAAGTGCAAAATACCAACGTGCTCTTACCATTGCTGTAAAACGCTCGCGTCAAATCGCGTTGCTTCCTTACACAACGGAATAGGACGTTATATAAAAGCAGTCGGGAAACCGACTGCTTTTTTTGTACATAGAAGATGGACAGCATGAAATTGAATGATTTGGGTATTCACCGATTTGACGATGGAACCGTAATGTGTTAAATTACAGCTATCCTATAACTAAAGGGGAAATTTTGATGTTGGTGACCGTTCTTAACTAGCAATTTCATAACACTTGATTGGAAGGCTTTAGCAGGCTCGTCATGAGGCGATTACGTGCTCTATTTGAGTTCGTATTACGCAGCAGTCTGTTGTTCCTTACGAGTGGATGATTTAGTTAAGAACACACGAAGCGTCAAATGGCCTCTTTACGGCTGTTGTTCTCTTTGTAATTAACCGTGCTCTTATTGCACGGTTTTTTTGTTTTTCGGCACCTGCTACATTTAAGGGCCTTAGAACGATAGGAGGCATCAGTTTAAAAAGAAGGGCAAGGACTGCCATAGTGGCATTCTTTGTCCTTCTTTGTGTTAGGGAGAATTAGGTCCAAACCAATAGAGATTTGAAGGAGGATTTGCTGTGAACTTACAAAGTCTAAACACATTGGAATACGAAATCATTAAAACTGAGCTTGCCCGTCACGCAGTATCTTATGTGGGAAAGAAAGCTGTAGAAGAGCTTATGCCAATGACTTATTTACCGACGATTCAAAGAGCAATCGAGGAAACTTCTGAAGCTAAGGAACTACTGGAACGAGGATCAAGTGTACCGATTCCTTCATTAGAAGGGATTGAGTGGATCATGTCATTAATGGGGACTGGATATTTGTACAATGAGCAAGACTTCACAGCAGTTGCTACATTTCTTAAGAGCTGTAGTCAACTGCGCAAATATATGGCCTCTAAAGAACAAAGCGCTCCACGAATTGCTGCATATGCCTCTTCATTGATGGAATTAAATCATGTGAGAGAGGCTATTGATCGCTGTATCCGTTTTGGTGCAATTGATGATGGAGCAAGTAAGGGGCTAGAGCGTGTTCGTAAGCGAATCGTAGTGGCTAAAGAACGTCTTCATAAAAAAATCGACGGGATTATGTCACGCCATCAATCGATTTTACAGGAGAATATTTATAGTCAGCGAGGCGGGCGTTACGTTATCCCCGTAAAACGGGAATATCATAAGCAAATAAAGGGATCGGTACTTGATCAATCCACAAGTGGACAGACGGTCTTTATCGAACCAGACGAGATTGCTTCCCTCCAGATTGAGCTTGATTTGTTGTTAGGAGAAGAGGCACGAGAAGAAGCTGTAATCCTTAGTATGCTGACTAGTATGGTAGAACAGGAACAGACCACACTGCGCCTTAATATCGAGGTTACGGGCACGTATGATTTTATTTTTGCCAAAGCTAAATACGCACGAACGCTGGGAGCATCTGCTGTCACGCTGAATGCCAAAGGCTTTTTAAAGATGAACGGTGGTAGGCATCCCATGCTAAAGGATATGATTCCGATCAATCTAGAAATTGGGAGGGGTTATAAATCACTGATTATTACAGGACCAAATACAGGTGGGAAAACTGTGGTGCTAAAGACTCTGGGATTGCTGACGATCATGGCTCAATCAGGGCTGTTGATTCCGGTTGAGGAGGGAAGCGAGTTTACTGTTTTTTCGGACGTGATCAGTGTAATCGGCGACGGACAAAGTCTGGCACAATCACTTAGTACGTTCTCGGCGCAAATGAAGAGTATTGAGGGAATGCTGAGAGATGCATCTAAAGGGGTTCTGCTGCTCATTGATGAGCTGGCGGCTGGTACAGACCCGGGAGAAGGCATTGCGCTCTCTATCGCGATTCTGGAAGAGCTGAGCCGTAAAGGGGCGAATATTATCGTTACGACACATTTTAATGAGCTAAAAGCCTTCGCAGCCGCAACGACTGGCTTTCAAAATGCACGAATGGAATTCGACAAAGAGACGCTGCAACCGTTGTATCGCTTGACTATCGGGGAAGCGGGGGAGAGTTATGCTCTGCAAATCGCTAAAAAGCTAGGTATACAGGATAGTGTTATCAAACGATCATGGGAAATTGTAGAGGCGCAGCAACAAAGGCTGCAGAAAGGCAGCGGGGAGGCATGGGGCAGTCTGTTCAGCACAGAGGAAGAGCCGAGAAACGCTGTAGCAACAGTAGAGGTACATGAAAACGCAGAAGAAGAGGCTACTCCATCCATCCGCAGTAAGGAGAAGCTGGTCGATTTTGAAATTGGAGATGCAGTTGTTGTAACATCACTGGGCCGGACAGGAATCGTATACGAGAAGCGAGATCATTTAGGTATGGTTGGAGTAATGATTCAGAAGCAAAAAATGAAAATTAATCATAAGCGGTTGAAGCCTTACCTTTCAAAAGAAGAGCTATATCCAGAGGAATATGACTTTGATATTATTTTTGAGAGTAAGGATACTCGTAAAAAGCGCAAGTTGATGCAGCGTAAACATGTTGAAGGCTTGAGAATTACGCATAAGGATGAAGAATAAATGCAATGAAGATCTGTCCGCGAGGCAGGTCTTTTTTTTTATTAATACAACGAAAAAATGAAATTCAAGCAGGAGTAAAGGCCTATAGCTTAGAAGTTATTGTAACCGCAAATAAAACTTTGTTACAGTAAAAATATTTATATACCGTAGCTTATATGTAGATATATGTAGATATACGTTCAACTAGAGAAGGGAAGAAACACATGAATAATAAGAAGATGTGCAGGTTGTTGTTAATGCTGCTTGTGATGGCGACCCTATTGTCAGCATGTAGTAGAGCAACTTCCAGCAGTAATTCATTATCTTTTCGACATAATTTGGTAGAGGATAAGCCACAAGCTGGTGGAGTAATTACTTACGGATTTTCCTCACCGTTTACGGGCTTGTTTGAGCCTGCATTTTATGAAGGTGAAGATGATTTTCATGTGTTAGAGTTTATTACTGAGCCGATGTTTAGCGTAAATGATGATCTATTAACGGTTCCTAATATCGCTTCTTGGCAGGAATCTGACGATCATAAAGTATTTACCTTTAAAATCAAACCGGGAATCCGTTGGCACAACGGTGATGAATTAACGGTCGAGGATTGGAAATTTGCGATTGAAACTATCGCTGATCCAGATTATACGGGCTCGCGTTATTATAGTGTTGAGATGATTCAGGGTGCAGAAGCCTATCATAAGAAAGAAGCGAAGGCTATATCCGGCTTGAAGGTTATAGATCCCTATACTTTGAAAATAACTGTGACTGCTGCAAGGGTAAACACTATCGACAGTCTATGGCCTTATCCGATGAATAAGAAATACTATACTGGAATCGCTGTTAAAGATATGCCCGAGAGTGACCAGATGCGAAAGTCTCCTATTGGGATTGGCCCTTTTGAAGTTGAACTTATTAAGCCTGGTGAGAGGGTAGAAATGAAACGTTTTGATCAATACTATAAAGGTAAGGCGCTATTGGAAGGCGTAGTGTATAAGGCCTTTGATGATAGGGAAGTGGCCGAACGTTTTCAAACAGGAGAAATTGATATAGAGTCAGCCCCTAGGGATGCTTATGATGAGCTAAATAAATTGGAGAATGTAAACATCTTGCAAACTGCTGAGCTAGGCTATGAATATATAGGTTTTAAATTCGGACATTGGGATACGGAAACCGAGACCATCGTAATGGATAACCCTAAATTTGAAGATAAAAGGTTACGTCAAGCTATGTACTATGCTCTAGATCGTGAAGGGATCATAAAAGCATATTCCCACGGTCTGGCTGAACCTGTAGAGACTCCAATATCTAGTACAAGTTGGGCAAAGATTCCTGATAATCAGATTAATGCTTATCTATATAATCCTGCAAAGGCTAAGGAACTACTGGATGATGCTGGTTTTTTGGATGTAGACGGTGATGGAATACGGGAAGATCCAAAGGGCCAAAAGCTGATGATTCATTTTGATTCTATGCTGGGCAGCCAAACAGCAGAGTTGCGTACGAATGCCATTTTAAGAAATTGGCGAGATGTTGGACTCGATGTACAGCTAAACGGCGGAGCATTAAAGGAATTCCACAGCTTCTACGACGCAGTGGAAGCCGACGATCCGTCGATCGAACTATTTTACGGAGTATGGGGGCTGGCGAGTGATCCTGATCCAACGGGTCTATGGAGAGAAAATGATCTGTGGAACTATCCGCGTTGGTCTTCGGAGCGTAATGAAGAGCTGATTCGTGAAGGCGTAAGTATGAAGGCATATGATATGGATTATCGCAAAGAAATATATTATGAGTGGCAGAAGCTAGTTAATGAAGAAGTGCCTATGATCTTTTTTGCTGAACGAAAGGCTATTGTTCCAGTAAATAAGCGCCTACAAGGCGTTCGTGTGAACTCTATAAGTACGATTATTGATCCTTATAAATGGTGGATTAAGGAAGAGGACGAAAAATAAAATAAAAATTTTTTGTGAAAAGTGAAATCAAATTGTAGTTTCATTCGTCATATATAGTATGGAGGATGACGACGATGAAAAGACGGATAATAGTGGGGACAATTGCAGCTGTTTTATTCGTTGTCTTGCTTGTGGTGTGGAGGCCAACTGAGCTTGGTTTTAAACCGAATATTGATGCGGAATCAGCAGTGCTTTTAGATATGGATACCGGAGATATATGGGTGGATATAAACGGTGATGTACCCATGCCACCGGCCAGTGTGTCTAAATTAATGACAGAAATGATTGTGCTGGATCAAATCTCCTCTGGAATGATTAGATGGGAAGATAGGGTTCCAATTAGTGATTTGGCAAGTAAAATAGGTGGCACAAGTCTCTCATTGAAGCGTGGAGAATTCTATACCATAAGGGAACTATTTGAGGGAATGACCATTTATTCTGCTAACGATGCTACTGTTGCATTGGCAGAGTATATGGCTGGCTCAGAAGCTTCATTTGTGCTAATGATGAACGAAAAGGCACGTAGTCTAGGCTTATCTTCCAACACAATATTTACCAACGCAACGGGACTATCGGGTAAGGATCTTGGTTTTACTGCTCCGAATGTGCATATTAGCGGTGAGACTATGATGACAGCTCGGGACACCGCCAAATTGGCTGCCGCACTAATCTATCATCATCCGGATATTCTCAATATTTCTAGCCGTACTCAAATGCATTTAAAGGATAAAGGTCTATATGTAAGTAACAGTAATTTCATGCTTCCAGCTATGGGTGGTATCTACGCTTATGAGGGTACAGATGGCTTAAAGACTGGGCATGATAACCGGGCAGGATACTGCATTGCAGGCTCAGCCCAGCGGGATGGGCATAGGCTTATTGCAGTTGTTATGGGAGCAAAAACTTATGAGAGCCGTTTTGAAGGGGCAGCGAAATTATTTGATTATGGATTTTTCCGCGGTTTGCAATCCGGAGATAGGGTTAAACATATGATACAACCGCTCAAAATTAGGAATTAATGTTGGAGCGCCATACCAGTATATATTACTTGGTTTGGGGCTTTTTCCCTATTCATGTCGTTATTTGTTGTTTCTTTTTATCCATTTAGTGATTACAATAGAAATATTGTTTTACTCCACATTATTTTTAGGACCGCAAAAAAACTTTTTTTCTATAATTTTGAATGACCTGAATTTCCTGAATGGGGGGACAATAAGATAATGGAATAAGGGATAGCCGATCGCTGTGAGAAATAAAGACATGACTGCCTGATAAAGATCAGGGAGCATTATATATAAGGCAAGCAATTATTCTACAATAAAGAAGGAATCAAAGATGAAAAAAATAAAGAAAAGATATATCGCCCTCATCGTTCTTGTTGTTATTATAGCGGGAGGCTTTCTGTTTCGTAATTCCTTGGCTGTATTAGCCTTCGACCTCTTTTTGTCTGATCGGGTTGAAACTAAGCTAAAGGAAGAATCTTACCAGCCACTTAAGGATGATAACAAGGTTAAGCCAGAACCGGTTGTGTACAAAAGCGATCCGTTCTCAATTATGCTGCTAGGTACCGATCAACGCGAAAATGAAACGGCACGTTCGGATACCATGATGTACGCTGTTGTTCGCCCAGAGGATTATAAGATCCTGCTTATTTCTATTCCGCGTGATACGTATACGGAAATTATAGGCCATAAGGATAATAAAAAGGATAAGATTACACATGCCTATGCTTTTGGGGGGCAACAAATGGCCAAGGATTCTCTAGAAGCGCTGCTTGGTCATGATATTCAATATTATGCCACAATCAACTTTCAAGGACTCAAGGATGCTGTAGATGCTATTGGAGGCGTTCCACTGCCGATTAAGAAAGAAATTGTGAACAAAGGTAAGGATCATGAAAAGTTTACAATTGAAGCTGGAAAATCGCTTTATAACGGACAAGAAGCGCTGAATTATACGCGTTATCGTGAGGATAGTGACTTTAACCGCACCAAGCGCCAACAAGTTTTTATTGATGTTGTAGCTAATAAAATGTTATCGATCAGCCAAATAGGCAATATTCCAAAACTGCTGGACATTATGGGGGATAACTTCAAGACCGATATAGAGCCTTCGATGATCATTAGCCTAGCTAAGAAATTCATGGGCGGAAAAGGGATGGATATCTCCAGCTTCACAGTTATGGGCGAAGGTAAACGTATGGATGGTATTTATTATGATATCGTTGATGAAGAGGATCTGAGCGAAGCTAAGGCGATGATTGATAACTGGATGAATGCAGCAACACCTGTAGATCAACTAATCGAACCTGGAAAAGCAAGTAATGCACTGGAACCTAAAGCAACGGCAGTTACGCAATAATTCTAAAGTGGAAATTAAACTCATATAAATAATTGCAGCAGCCATTTACATTCTCATGGCTGCTGCTTACTGTCTTCATGCTATAATGTATTGGAACTATTATTAAGCTGTCACGTATTAATAATTTTGCATGGCAGTAAGAGGAAGCTAAAGAACCGTAATTCCTTCGGAACTCTTTGAGGAGGATCAAGAGATGAATATTGCATTTTTTTTACTTCCGAAACAGGAAGTCGCTTGCGTAACGATCGACTCAACGCTACGCCAAACGCTGGAGAGGATGGAGTTCCACCGTTACACTGCTGTCCCTATTCTGAACCGAAATGGAGAATATGCTGGCACGGTTACAGAGGGTGATCTGCTCTGGTATATGAAGGAATCCGAGGGCAGGGTTACTTTCGAGAACGCTTCAAAATTCTTACTTAAAGATTTGCCGTTAAGGATGAATAACAGACCTGTCTCGATTGATGCGGATATGGAAGATCTGATTAATTTGGCTAAGGTACAGAACTTTGTTCCTGTAGTCGATGATATGAACCGGTTTATTGGTATTGTTCGCCGGAGTCAAGTCATAGAATATTGTGAGAAATTTGTATCAAAACAATCACAAGAGTCATTATAGCCCAATTTATTCGCGGCAATAGAAGCAATCGGAACAAGGCCTGTATTTCCGGCGATAACGGAAAACAGGTCTTTTTTTAAAAAGGTTAGAAGTATTAGTTCGGCCCTTGTTGAAGCATACTTAAGGTGCGCGGGGCGCCTTGTGTGACACGGAATTTTTTATGCTATAATGGAGAATAAAGCTTTTTGCCGGAGGTAGAGAGACGTGTCCAATGTGCCGAAGGATCTAGATGTAGCTAAACGCGCCAAGGTAATTGAATGGTTAAAAACAGAAGTGATTGACCAAGTTTCACGGTTATTTAAAGCGTTATGGGAAGGCAGTACTACCCGTGTGGGTGACAGCCTGGCTAGTTTGATTATGAGCTCTTATATATTGGGCCGCAGACTAGGGATTCCTTATCGTCAGTTAGATGACTTGCTACTCGAGAAGCTCAGAAAGCATAAGCAGGAAGGGCATCAGTTGGAAGAATGGTATCAAGATATATCTGCTTTAGAAGAACATATGCGTAAGAGGTGAATACTGTTGAAATTTCGCTGGTCATCTGTGGCTTGGAGTGTAGCATACTTACTTTTGCTGCTTAGTTTAACGACTCCACTGCTCATCATCACTACCTTATTTATGATTGTTCCGGCAGTAGTGTTATTCACTACGCTGAACACCAAACAATTCGTTCTACACGTATTACCGGTGTTGCTGATCGTTGGTCTGATTACACCTATTTATGTGCTGATCGCGGCGTATTTCTTAATACCTGCTCTGGTTATGGGCCGCTGGTATAAAAGACATGCCTCAGCAATGTCTACCGTGATTGCGGGTACAGTTACAATTCTTGGAGAATTCTTGTTACTCTTATTACTCGGTACGGCGTTATTTAATTTTGATCTGTCTAACTATGTGAACGATGTGCTACAGATGGTTAACTCACCTCTGTCTGATCTCGGTACCGCTAATCCACTGTTTACTGATCTTGGGTTTACGACTGAGGATGTAAACAAGCTAAGTCATATGACGGTTCAAATGATCCCGATGACTCTAATCGTAAGCTCTTTCATGATAGCTGTCATTACGCATTCTATTGTCCGTCCGATTTTGAACAGTATGAATTATGCAGCGCCTAAGATGAAGCCTGCTCGTGAGTGGAGACTTTCTAGATCGTTTATTTGGTATTATTTGATTGGTGTGGTTCTTCAGCTCTTCTTCGCAGGATCGGAGAATAATTACATCCTCATGATTTCTGCCAATCTGCTGCCGTTGCTGCGAATTGGCTTTATGATTCAGGCGATTGGATTCTTCTTCTTCCTGGCGCATGAACGCAAATGGAACAAGATGGCTGCTATTCTGCTAGCAATTCCGGTCATTTTACTACCGCCGCTACGCATTATTGGTATTATTGATCTTGCTTTCCCACTGCGGGAGTATGTGACGAAATCGAAACGATAGGGTGAGAGTTCATGCCTAAATTTCTGCAAAGACGCTGGCACGGCTATCATACCGTATGGGCGTTCATGCTGCTGTTGGCCCTTATTATAATTGTTAGTATTTATAATTGGGCACTAGGGGTCGTTAGCCTGTTTCTGGCAGGTACATTATGCTTCTATATGCTGAAGACGGAGATTACGTTCCGCCGTAATTTGGTGGAATATATAAATGGATTAACTTTTCGTATTAAGCGGGTGGAGGGAGAAGCAGTTAGCATGCTGCCCCTCGGAATCATTCTGTTTAGCGAGGATCGAACAGTAGAATGGAATAACCGCTATGCCGGTGATGTTTTTGCACGCAAGTCTTTAGTTGGGGAACCACTGCAGGAATTACTGCCAGATATGCAGTCTTTTTTTACAACGAATGTAACAGGAAAACGGGATGTCCTCAAAGAAGGTGTATTGCACGACACTCGCCTTGAGCTCACTGTGGATGAACGATATTATCAAGCCGTGATTATTCCAAGTGAACGTATTCTTTACATGTATGACATTACTGAGCTTGTGGTGCTACGTGAACGTTATGAGGATGAGAAGCTGGCGATTGGTATAGTGATGATGGATAATCTAGATGAATCTGCTCAAGGAATGGATGATCAACAGCGTACTTCTCTGATTGCTAAGGTAGCAAGTGAGATCACCGAATGGAGTAAACAGTTTGATGTTTACCTGCGTCGTCTGTCTTCTGAACGTTATCTAATGCTGCTTAATCATCGTAGCCTGCAGGCGCTGGAAGAAAGTCGATTCGTTATTCTTGATGAGATTAGGGAAATGACCGCCGACCTTAAGGTTCCCATGACACTGAGTATTGGCATGGCATTTGGAGCAGACTCTGCAAGCGAGCTAGGCGCTCTGGCGCAATCCAGTCTGGATATGGCGCTCGGCAGGGGTGGAGATCAGGCTGCTGTAAAAGCAGGTCAGAGATTATCTTTCTACGGTGGAAAGAGCAATGCCGCGGAGAAGCGCACACGAGTGCGGGCAAGAGTCATTGCACATGCGCTGCGTGATCTGATGCAGGAGAGCGACCGTGTGCTGATCCTTGGCCACCGGACCCCAGATATCGATGCTGTTGGCGCTGCGATTGGCCTTCTAAGGGCCGCACAGATGTATAATGTAGAGGCCAGCATTGTGATGGAAACTCCTAATCCTTCCATAACGAACATGATGGAGCAGATTCGGAAAGATGACGAGTTGTTTAAGTCATTCATCACAACGGAGCAATCCTTACAAGTAATGACGGAGCATACATTGCTTATTGTTGTGGACACCCATAAGGCGTCAATGACAATGGAACCGCGGCTTGTGCAATATGCGAGTAGAATTGTTGTGGTGGATCATCACCGTAGAGGTGAAGAGTTCATCAACGATGCTGTATTAGTCTATTTAGAGCCTTATGCTTCATCAACCTGTGAGCTAGTGACAGAGTTGCTTCAATATATCCATGAGAAGGTAAAGATTAGTCCATTGGATGCTACAATGCTCTTAGCGGGAATTACTGTAGATACGAAGCACTTTGCACTGCATACAGGCTCCCGTACATTTGAAGCTGCAGGATTTCTGCGCCGGAATGGTGCGGATACCGTTCTTATTCAGCGTATGCTGAAGGAGGACTTACAGGAGTATATTTCAAAAGCCGAAATTATCAAGCATGCGCGTATGATTTATGATCAAATCGCATTGGTGGTTACGGCACCAGGTATGAAGATTCCGCAGCTGCTTATCGCTCAGACAGCCGATACGCTGCTTGGAATGACGAACGTAGTCGCTTCATTTGTCATTAGTGAGCGACCAGACGGCCTGATAAGCATTAGTGCTCGATCACTTGGGCGTATGAATGTACAGGTCGTGATGGAAAAAATGGGTGGCGGTGGGCATCTATCGAACGCCGCGGTACAGCTAGAAGGAACATGTAAAGAAGCAGAAGCCAGACTGCTGAAAGTGCTGGCTGAAATCGAATCGAAAGAGGGTTTATTCGAATGAAGGTCATTTTCATAAAAGATGTTAAGGGTCAAGGTAAAAAAGGTCAGGTTAAAGAGGTGTCCGAAGGTTATGCTTCGAACTTCCTATTACCACGTGGATTAGTTCGTCCGGCAACGGAAGGCAATGTGAAGACGCTTGAGAATCAAGCAGCTGCTGAACAACGCCGTAAAGATAACGAAAAAGAAGAAGCTCAGCAACTGGGTAAGAAGATAGATGAGCTTACCCTTACTATGAAGGCAAAAGCAGGTGAAGGCGGCCGTCTATTCGGCGCAATCACGAGCAAACAAATTGCTGAAACGCTAGCTTCCACTCAAGGTATTTCCATCGATAAGCGCAAGATTGAGCTAGGTGAACCGATTCGCCATTTGGGAGTCTTCCAAGTAAGTATAAAACTACACACTGAAGTAAAGGCTACCCTTAAGGTTCAGGTAACGGAGGAGTAAAATGGGTGGAGATCTCTTTTTCGATCGGGTTCCCCCGCAGAATCTTGAGGCGGAGCAAGCGGTAATCGGTGCTGTTCTGTTGCAGGATGAAGCGCTCATTACTGCAATGGAACGGGTGAATACCGAAGACTTCTACGATAAAGCGCATCAAATGATTTTTGAGGCGATGGTGCAGCTCGGAGAAGAGAGCCAGCCGATTGATCTTGTTACGCTTACCTCAAGACTGCAGGACAAGGGAGAGCTTGAAGATATTGGCGGTGTTAGCTACTTAGCTAAGCTGGCGCATGCTGTGCCTACTGCGGCTAACGTAGAATACTACGCGCAGATTATTGAAGAAAAGGCTATGCTGCGGCGTTTGATTCGTACAGCGACGCAGATCGTGAGCGAGGGTTACACGGGTGGCGAAGATGTTGCCGATATGCTGAGTGATGCAGAACGGCGAATTCTTGAAATCTCTAACCGGCGCAGCGGCAGTGGATTTATCGCAATCCGCGATGTTTTGATGGAAGTATTTGATAAGGTTGAACTCCTTCATCAGAATAAAGATAAGGGCGGCATGTCAGGTATTCCAACGGGATTTGTGGATTTAGACCATATGACTAATGGATTCCAGCGCAATGATTTGATTATTGTTGCAGCCCGTCCTTCTGTAGGTAAGACAGCATTCGCGCTAAATATTGCTCAGAATGTGGCAGTGCGTGCCAAAGAGACGGTTGCTATATTTAGTCTGGAAATGTCTGCACCGCAGCTAGTACAACGGATGATTTGTGCCGAAGCTAATCTGGATGCGAATACTATGCGTACCGGTGACTTCAAGAGTGATGATGATTGGTCGAAGCTGACAATGGGCATTCAATCTCTATCGGAGGCGGAGATTTATATCGATGATACAGCAGGGATTACTGTAACGGATATTCGTGCGAAATGTCGGAGGCTCAAGAAGGAAAAGGGCCTGGGGATGATCGTCATTGACTACTTGCAGCTCATTCAGGGCCGCGGTAAAGGCGGGGAAAACCGGCAACAGGAAGTATCGGATATATCCCGTACACTGAAGCAGATTGCCCGTGAATTGGACGTGCCGGTTATCGCCCTGTCACAGCTTAGCCGGGGTGTAGAGCAGCGTCAGGATAAACGACCAATGATGAGTGACTTGCGTGAATCGGGTTCTATCGAGCAGGATGCCGACATTGTTGCGTTCCTGTATCGTGACGACTATTACAATCAGGACACTGAGAAGAAAAATATTATTGAAATTATTATAGCTAAACAGCGTAATGGTCCCGTTGGGACAGTAGAGCTTGTCTTCCTCAAAAATTTCAACAAGTTCGTTAACTACGAGCGAGCACATGCAGAACCATTTGCTGGTTAACCTGTCATGTATGATATCCGAACGATTGCACATTTCTTTGTGTAATCGTTCGTTTTATTTGACTTTGAAAAAAACGGCTGTTACACTGAGTATTGTCCTTTAGTGGGTAAATCCGCTTGGAGTCCGGAGGGCTACGTACATAAGAATGACGTACAGGGCCCATATTATGAAAAATAATGGTGCTGGCTAGCACCTACGGAGGAATGAACATGTCAACGGTAGTCGTCGTGGGAACACAATGGGGAGACGAAGGTAAAGGGAAAATCACTGACTTTCTAGCGGAAAGTGCAGATGTGGTTGCCCGTTATCAAGGGGGCAATAATGCCGGTCACACGATTCTGATTGACGGTGAGAAGTTTAAGCTCAGCTTAATCCCTTCTGGTGTATTTTATAAAGAAAAGACTTGTGTAATTGGTAACGGGATGGTTATTAATCCAGCTGCCTTGATCCAAGAAATTAATTATATTCATGAGAACGGTTTTGATACTAAGAACTTAGTGATCAGCGACCGGGCTCACGTTATTATGCCTTATCACATGGTACTGGATGCTCTAGAAGAAGACCGCAAGGGTCCGAACAAGATTGGTACAACACGCAAAGGTATCGGTCCTTGTTACATGGATAAGGCTGCGCGTAACGGTATCCGTATTGCTGACCTGATGGACGCTGAGGAATTCGAATTGAGACTTCGTCACTTAATGGAAGAGAAGAACCAAGTGATTACTCAAGTATATGGCGCGGAAGCTCTTAACGTTGAAGAGATCCTGACCCAGTACCTAGAATATGCGGAAGTACTGCGTAACTATGTGACAGACACGTCGGTCATTCTTAATGAAGCCATTGATGCAGACCGCAAAGTATTGTTTGAAGGTGCACAAGGGGTAATGCTTGATATCGATCAAGGTACGTATCCATTTGTAACTTCTTCTAACCCATCTGCAGGTGGAGTATGCATAGGTTCTGGCGTTGGACCTTCCAAGATTAAACAAGTTATCGGGGTTGCTAAAGCCTACACCACTCGTGTTGGAGATGGCCCGTTTCCTACAGAACTGAATGATGCAACTGGAGACTATATCCGTGAAACGGGTCATGAATATGGCACAGTTACTGGACGTGCTCGCCGTGTAGGTTGGTTCGACAGTGTTGTTGTAAGTCACGCTCGCCGTGTAAGTGGAATTACAGGCTTGTCTCTTAACTCGCTGGATGTACTCAGCGGACTTGAGACTGTGAAGATCTGCACAGGCTACAAATACCGTGGTGAAGTAATCACGCATTACCCAGCTAGCCTTAAGATGCTGGCAGAGTGTGAAGCGGTATACGAGGAGCTTCCAGGTTGGAGTGAAGATATTACTTCTGCAAAAACATTGGACGATCTGCCAGCCAATACACGCAGATATGTTGAGCGTGTGTCTGAGCTTACAGGAATTCCGATTGCCATCTTCTCAGTAGGCCGTAACCGTGAGCAGACGAATCAAGTAATGCCAATTTATATCTAAACAACATAGTCATTTATAAGGGGCCTCGAGAGAGGTCTCTTTTTTTATGTTTACTGTTACTCGTATGTTTCCCGCAGCTGGTTCTAGTCAATACTGGAGGTATAGAAAAATATGGATATTATCTACCGGATAGAATTGAACATAGGTGAGAGGAGAGACGAAGATGAAGATTGTGAAGCGTGCACTGGGTGTATGTCTAATTGTAGTACTCGCAAGTACACTTTCAATTCTAACCACGGGCGTGGTTGTAAATGCTTATATTCAATCGGTGCTGGCAAGCTTCGATATTAAAGTGGATAGTCCAGGCCCCGGTTTAGGCGGGATGATCAAGAGTATTCTTGGCATGGATAGTCAAACGAACACTACTAAAACAAATAAAGAAGCGACGACAGGCAGTACGGTAAATAAGGATAAAGATAATAGTAAGGATACACCGGCAAAAGAAAAAGGAGAACCTGTGGAGGAAAAAGCACCCGAAGATGCTTTACCGGTTATGGGCCAAGCCTCAAATGAGTCCTCTAATAATGAAAACCAGAGTGGAAGTTCAGAGGACCAGAAATTGGTGATGACACCGGAGGCATTAGGTGACTTTAAAGATAATCTCCCTTCAGCGGAGAAGGTAAATATATTCAATATTTTGATGTCCAAACTACCGCAGGATGAGATGCAGAAAATCTCTACGGCGATGGAGGATGGACTAACGGAGGATGAGGTTAAGGAATTGCAACAAGTCATTGCCAGATATGTTGATCCTGATGAATACGAGAGCATAATGAAAATGCTTACACCAACTACAAAAACGCTTCAGTAGTTCTAGTAATTGTCAATTTATAGACACAAGAAATAGGTTAAATTTTCATATTTGCGCAAAAAACCCGCATATTTGGTGGGTTTTTTTATATGTGTAAAGTTGAAATTTTTCGCTCAGCTATGGTACATTAGACAAGGATGTCAAAGGGTTAATTTTTTGTAACCTCTTGTAACCTTTTTAAGGGCCCATTAGAAGCAGGAATTTAGAACTAGGATAAGTAGAAACATTCATGGTCGTAATCTATATAATCGAGATCGTACAACTAGCTTGGCCGTTCATATCAGAAGACAGAGCGGACTGAAAGGGAGAGTTTCATGAAGGGATTTAAGTTCATGCGCCGGATGGGGAAACTGCGGGATAGAAACACAGCAGAATCCGGAGCAGATGTTCAGCAGAGCCACAATTTCGATCACGACTCCACGCACTTTCATCAAGAAAAAGGTACTCGTAGATTTCGGCGCTCTTGGATTATGGGAGCTGTTGGCCTAGTACTTCTAACCACTGTGTTGGTTGGTGCAGAGAAAAAGTATGTAGCGGCCAATACTGAAACCTACTATCAAGTGTTGTTGAAGGGCGAGGAGATCGGAAAACTTAACGATCAGGCACAGCTTAATCAGCTGTACGATAAGAAGCAACAGGAATATCAGGACAAGTATCCTGATAAAACAATGGCGCTTCAGACAGAAGGCATTACAATTAAACAGCAGAAAGCGTATAAGCCTGAAGTTGATAGTGAGGCTACACTTAATAAATTGGATGGTATGCTGAAGGCCTATGCTGTAGGTGTACAATTAATGGTAGATGGCAAGGCTGTTGGTATTGTTAAGGATCAAGAGACCGCAAATGCGGTACTTGAAGGGGTAAAGAATCACTATGTTCCACAAACTGAAGTAGCTACAGCTAGTAAGCTCACAAGAACAGCGGCCTCAAGTTCAAATGCTGCAAAGACAAAAGCTGCCAAGCAAGTGGAGTCAGTTAAGATTAGTGAAGAGGTCTCTATTGTCCCTGTGAAGACAGATCCTAACAAAGTATTGGATGTGCAGGAAGCGGTCAAGACACTTACCGAGGGTAAAGAAGCACCACTTCTTTACACCGTTCAAGAGGGCGATACGATTTCGGGGATTGCCAAACGGTTTGAAATTACACAAAAAGAGATTTATAGTAACAATCCTGATGTGAAAGAGCTAACGTTGAAGATTGGTGATACGTTGAAGCTGAAGGTACCACAGCCAGATGTTACAGTGGTTACTGTAGAGCAGGTGTCAGAGCAGGTAGTTACAGAACCTGAAGTGATCGTGCGTAAAAGCGACCAGTTACCAGCAGGCAAAAGTAAGGTCGTTCGTCCAGGACAAACGGGCCTTAAAGAAATGCAGTATCGGTTAACAAAGAAAAATGGAATGGTCGTACAAGAAGAGTGGTTGGGTCAGACCGTTATTAAATCTTCTCTCCCTGAAGTGGTTTATCGGGGTACGAAGGTAGTTGGTGAAGGAACAGGCATGTTCAGTTGGCCAGTAAGCGGAGCAACCCTTACTAGTAGTTTCGGTGAGCGCTGGAGCCGTGCCCATAAGGGTCTAGATATGGTATCTGGCAACCGGAGCATTAAAGCCTCTGATGCCGGAACTGTAATCTTTGCTGGTGTGAAGAGTGGATATGGAAATGTGGTTATCGTGGATCACCGTAACGGATACGAAACCTATTATGGCCACTTAAACAGTATCTCCGTTTCTACGGGACAGCGTTTAGAGCAAGGCGCCAAAATTGGCGTAATGGGCAATACTGGACGCTCGACAGGAACACATCTGCATTTTGAGATTCGGAAAAATGGCACTGCAGTAAATCCAATGAAGTATTTGCGATAATTCATACGTTAACCTTAACTGCTCGATTAAACTCGAGCGGTTTTATTTTTGTTAATATAGGAATGACGATATAGCTGTTTCTTTTTGCTGGGGAAGCCGATTCCTTATTTCGTAGGATGTGACGGTAAGACAGGTATGTTAAAATAAAGGAATGATCTTTAAGTAGGGATAGGAAGGTGAAGCTGAGACATGCAGATGGGAACGATTCTGGTAGTAGACGATGAACAGCCTATTGCTGATATATTGAAGTTTAATTTAGAAAAAGAAGGCTACGAGGTTATTTGTGCTTTTGATGGTAACAGTGCAGTAGAATTGGCATTGTCCAAAAAGCCTGATCTTATGCTGCTTGATCTTATGCTGCCTGGTAAGGACGGGATGGATGTTTGTCGTGAGGTTCGTTCTGCGCACTTGGACATTCCTATCATTATGCTTACTGCCAAAGACGGAGAGATTGATAAGGTGCTTGGCCTGGAGCTTGGTGCGGATGACTATGTAACTAAACCTTTTAGTACACGAGAACTGCTCGCCAGAGTTAAAGCCCAAATGCGGAGACAGCACAAACCATCATCAACGGGAGTGACGAGTGAACCTGCAGAGAGCAAGCAGGGGATTTATCATTTTGATCTATTTATTGATACAGATATGTATATGGTATACAAGGGCGGAGAACCGCTTGATTTGACGCATCGTGAATATGAGTTGCTCTACTATATGATCAAACATGCGGGTAAGGTGATGACCCGGGAACATTTATTGCAGGCTGTGTGGGGATTCGAGTATTTCGGTGATGTGCGGACCGTAGACGTGACGATCCGTCGTCTAAGAGAGAAAATTGAGGAGAATCCCAGCAAGCCGGAATATATTTATACCCGGCGCGGACTTGGCTATTTGATGCATAGCCCTAAAAGTGGAGGACTGTGATGAAATGGTGGTCCTTTTTCCGGACAATTCAGGCTAAGCTTATTATTATTTATGTACTGCTGATTCTGATAGCTATGCAGTTAATCGGAGTCTATTTTGTCAGCTCGATGAAGAACTCGTTAACGGATAATTTCACGAAGGATCTTAAAGCACGTGCTGAGATGCTGTCTATCCTGACTGCTGATAAATTTGGCAGTGAGGCTGGAACGGCGGACGAGGAAACGGCTGTAGAAAGTCTGCGTGGCATGGTCAATAACCTGTATATTAACGGGGCCGAGATTCAGGTGCTTGATGCCAGCGGCAAAATTATTACCACCTCCGTACCCTCGCAGAATGACTATGTCGGACAGCGCAATACTCAGACTGTAGTGAATCGTGCTTTGCAGGGGATCAGCGATAATGAAGAATATATTATTGCTGATGATAATGTGCGTAAAAAGGTTGTGGCCAAGCCGGTGCTCTCCGGTGATAAGGTGGTTGGGGCAATCTATATTGCTGCCGACATGAAAGATTTATATGCAACCATGGGCAGGATCAACAGTGTATTCATCTCTGGATTGCTGTTAGCCTTATCACTGACAGTTGTCTTATGTGTTATTCTTGCACACACCATTACACAGCCGATTAAAGAAATGACCAGGCATGCAACAGCTGTTGCAGAGGGCCGCTTCAATCGGAAAATGCCTGTACTGGGCAACGATGAAATTGGACAACTCAGTCAGGCATTCAATTATATGACTGGAAGATTGCGTGAGGCGCTCTCGCAGAATGAGGAGGAGAAGGAGAAGCTCACCTCTATTCTGACGAACATGAGCGATGGTGTGGTAGCCACGGATGAGAATGGCGTAGTGATTCTTATGAACCTTCGGGCAGCACTTATGCTGGGAACAGAAGGTCCATTGCCTGAAGGTGCTCCATTGGACAAGCTGCTAGGTCTCGACTATGAGCAGAGTGGTGCCTTAGCGAAAGGAAACGCACAATCCGCAATGCTTCATCTAACACATATGGGTGGAGAAGATTCTAATATCGTGAGAGTGACGTTTACTCCGATTCATCGCCGGGAAGGTGGAATTGCTGGTACCATTGCTGTGTTACAGGATGTAACTGAGCAAGAAAACCTGGAAGAATCACGCCGAGAATTCGTGGCGAACGTTTCGCATGAGCTAAGAACACCACTTACAACGATTAAGAGCTATGTGGAGGCACTCGATGATGGAGCGCTGGAGGATCCGCAGTTAGCGGTTCGATTTGTTGGGGTTATTCGTAACGAAACCGAGCGAATGATTCGTCTGGTTACAGATCTACTGCATCTTTCGCGACTGGATTCTAAAGAGGCACTTCTCAGAATTCAGCAGACCGATATTACTGAGATGCTGGAGGATGTAGCAGACCGCTTTTCTTTTCAGATTCGGCAGAAACGTATCGATATTAGCACAAGGGTTCGTAGGGATGTAAGCACCGCTTGGCTTGATCGGGATCAAATTGATCAAGTGCTGGGGAATCTAGTCTCGAATGCGTTAAAATATACGCCAGAAGGCGGTACGATTGAATTGGAAGCCTTGAAGAATGAGGATGGAATGCTCTCCATTTCTGTACGTGATTCCGGGATTGGTATTCCGAAGAAAGACATCGAGCGGATCTTCGAACGTTTTTATCGGGTGGATAAGGCACGTTCACGGAATATGGGAGGCACCGGACTCGGTCTTTCCATTGCCCGGGAAATTGTGAAAGCACATGGAGGCTCTATTTCCCTGCAATCGGAGCTTAATGAAGGCTCCAAGGTAACCTTTACGCTACCTCTGAATGAGCAAAGGGGGAGTGAGGCATGAAGGAGAGATTGAAGTCATGGATTCTAGCTTTGCTCGTAGTGGGAAGTCTTGTTGAGAGTTATTATTTGATTTACCGGCTGCCTGGTGCAGACTCTGCGGTACTCTCCGAGAATCTATATGTGAAGACGGATAATATGGGACCAGAAGAAAAGGTCGAGAACCTATTGTACCCTGATAAAATGATCATCCATATGGGCGATAACAAGCATACGCTTTTTTATCCAGACTCAACGTTCTATAGCTTAATTATGAATCGGTTAAAAGGTCGTGGATTTGAAAGCTTCCAGCGGCACTCGGTACAGGATTATGACTGGGATAAGATTCGTAGTGAGAATCCGGGGATTGAGCTTTCGTTCGGATCAGGCATTCCGGTAACGTTACTACAGCGGGTTATGCAGTTGTCACCTGATTCCCTGTTTGAAGGAGAAAGCATCGATCGCATTTGGATCTATAACATTAAGAATGACTCCAAAGCGCATGCCATTTTCTTCAGTACGAGAGGCGACATTATATATGAAGCGGCAAAAGCCGATTTAACCGTTCAAGACGTGCAGCAGCATGTGGATTTCGGCAAAAACTGGACGCCTTACAAGGCAGTAGACGGTGATTATTATGTGCCAGACAGCAAGATTTCTCTAGTTCAGGTTGAGATGCCTTCAGGCATGTATACCATAGAACAAATGCAGAGTAATCTTTTCTTCGATGTTGGAAGTACTAGATATATTCGCGAGAAAAACGGATCGGAGATTTATACGGACAGCAAACGCAGTCTTCAGGTCGATAAGGAACGGAATTGGATGAGCTATAGTGATCCAGCCGCACTTCCAGCTGGAGACAGTACACCTGCCAAGGATGCGCTTGAAGCTGTGGAATTTGTGAACCAGCATGGTGGATGGAACGGAACCTATCGTCTTGAAGCTACCGAGGAGGGGAGACAGGAGAGAAAGGTCTCTTTTCAACAATACTATGGCTCCTACCCATATGGCTCCTATCCGATCATGAGTAATTCGCAGCTACAGTATGGCGTAATTAATCTGGAATTGCAGCAGGGAACCGTATCCTCTTATGAACGCTCATTAATCTATATTGAGGAGAGTAAAGCAGAGAAGAAAATCGTAGAGCTATCTGGAGGCGCGGAGCTGGAGAATCAATTGTCGTTAGTCAGCAAAACTTCGGGAGTGAAGGATTTGACGCCTGCGTATGTACCTGTAGTGAAAGATGAGAAGCTGCAACTGCTCCCAGTCTGGAAGGTTACGCTTATTGATGGCAGTGTTCTTACTTTAAATTAATTACAAGTCGTTCATATAACATTTAGGAGGTAAGGGTATGGATTGGGGAAGAGCCAAAAATGTACTAATTTGCGCCTTTTTAGGTCTGAATCTGCTGCTTTGTTATCAGCTGTGGATTGATTTGCGCGATCAGGTTAGTGCCAATCTCGATTTCACTTCCCTATCTGAAGAAACCCAAGCGGTGATGGAGCAAAAGGGGATTCGTGTGTTGTGTCCGATTCCTGCGTCTACCCCGCAGCTTCCTAATATAACTTATCGATATTCTGCTGAAGAGCAGAATGAGCCACCTATTAAATTAGATGTTCCTATAGATAGTAAGCTGATCTATTCTTCATTCTCTGACCTTAGCAAGGCGCTTGAGAGTCAAATTCCCGACATCGCCAATTATCGCTTCGATTCACAAGAAAGTGAAGTTGGGAAATTTGTTCTTCACCCGCTAGTTCAGAATCAGTGGTCGTTATTCCGAGTTAGACTAGAGTTGATTAATAGTGATCAGAAGATTGTAGCTTACCGCTCGCCGAAGATTGAAATTGGGGCAAGCAGTAGTGATAAGGAACAGAAGGTACTGCCGGCATCACAAGCGCTTAGTAGTTTGATTGAAAAATATTTTCCGGCGGACTCTGTAGTGAAGGAGATTGAACTTGGTTATTATGGTGAGCTGTTCAACTCCGAAAGTCAGGTAGCGTCGCCGATGTGGCGGTTCATGCTGGAGAACGGCAATGCCTATTATGTGGATGCTATTAGTGCGGACATCATCAGTCCGAAGACAACAGATTAGAAGGAGTAAGGAAAATGGGGATTTCATTTACAGTACTGTCCAGTGGTTCTACCGGAAATGTTACGGTGGTACGGAACGGGGAGACAACACTTATGATTGACGCAGGTCTGAGTGCCAAGCGGATCGATGAGCTGTTAGCCATGCGCGAGTTAACGGGTAATGATATAGACGGGATTCTAGTTACGCACGAGCATTCTGATCATATCAAGGGACTCGGGGCAATGGCCCGTAAATACGATCTTCCGATTTATGCAAACACAAATACCTGGGGTGCTATAGAGAAAGGCATTGGCAAAATACCGGACTATAACCGAATCATTATGGAGTCGGGGCAGCATAGGGATTTTGGCAGTCTGCGAGTAGAGTCGTTTGCGATTTCTCATGATGCGGCGGAACCGGTTGGTTACAATTTTTATGATGGAAAAGAGAAGCTGTGTGTAGCTACGGACCTTGGGTATGTTAGCGACAAGGTGAGAGATGCGATTTCAGATGCAGACGTATTGGTGCTGGAAGCGAATCATGATATTGAAATGCTGAGGATGGGACGTTATCCGTGGAATACGAAACGACGTATACTTGGCGATATGGGTCACCTTTCTAATGAAGCAGCCGGAGCGGCACTTAGTGAAATTCTCACAGGACGTACCAAGCGTACCTATTTAGCGCATTTAAGCCGGGATCATAATATGATGGACTTGGCTAAAATGTCGGTACGTTGTGCAATGGAGGATCGGGGTTGTTTCTTCAAGGATAGTGAGTTTAAGCTTTGTGATACGTATTATGATCAACCTACGCCATGGGATAAGTTGAGCCAGTTGTCATAAGCTGATCAAGCTCGGCGGTTTTTTGTTCTAATTCTTGGCGGGAGATCAGGCCTTTATCGATCATTAATTCGATCATAGCACTGAAGGCAAGGGTCATATGATAGTGTTCATCCTTTAAATCACCAAGTTTACCGATAAACTCAACCAGATCCATACTTGTAGAAAAAGAATTCATAATTATACCTCCTTATATAGTAAAAACAAAATTGGAGTTGTAAAAAATTCGCAGACCTTTTACCTCAGGAAAATCACGAATTGAGGGTTGCCTGTGATACAATTGTAGACATAATGAGCAAAACCTAAATTTAAGGAACATTTCTATTATTGTAGTCTTTTAAGTTGCAAAATATTCCTAATAGAGAAGATATATTGAAAGATTCTAATATTCTTTCGATTAACTGAAACTATTGTGGGGTTAATGGATAAAGTGAAACCTTTTAGTGATTGTGAGAGTCTAAAAGTATGCAGTAATATGTGATGAAATATTAGAACATAAGTGTTTTGCATTTAAGGTTCTTGTATGTCTTGTAATTCTCGCATAAATGCGTTTCGTTCCATTAAGGACGGCACAGGCGTTTATGCTTGGGATGTGATTGCTAGGTTCAAGTTTTAGAGACTGTGGACGCTTGGCAATAGAAGGGGGAGATTTTCGGTGGGATTGTTTGATGACGATTTCTATTCAACTAAAGTATCACGGTCCAGAGGGGATGAAGCATCAAAGGGATCATTTGCAAACCGTAAGCATTCTGTGCGAAGATCGCGCAAGGGTTTATCCACTTGGCAAATATCCGCCGTCTGCTCCTTAATCAGTGCTGTGGTGGCAGTGTTCTTATTCAGTGTGCTTACTGGACAAATGAGTCATGAAACTGCTCCGAAGTCTGTAGCAACAACTGGGGAGGTTACTCCAAGCAGTGATCCGTTTGACCGTATCATTCAAGCCGCTGCTACGGTTCGTCCTGCAGTAGTAAGTATTATCAATCATAAGGAAGATAATAAAGAATTGAACATTCTGGATGAGTCAGCATTAGGCTCTGGAGTGATTTATAAAAAGGTGGATAATAAAGCATTTATTATTACTAATAACCATGTTATCGAAGACTCCGGCAATCTTGAGGTCGTAACAGTAGATGGTGAGACACGTAAAGCTACACTTGTTGGCACGGATAAAGTGAGTGATATCGCAGTTCTTTCTATTGATGCTAAGGGTATCAATACGATCGCACAGCTAGGAGATTCCTCCAAGCTTCGCCTAGGTGAAACAGTCATTGCCATTGGTAACCCTTTAGGACTTGGAGACACATTGACCTCAGGGATTGTCAGCTATACTGAACGGAAGGTTCCTGTATCCTTAAATCAGGACGGCGTATATGACTGGGAGCAAGAGGTCATTCAGACCGATGCGGCGATTAATGAAGGTAATAGCGGCGGAGCACTTGTGGATCTGGATGGTAAAGTCATCGGTATTAACACGATGAAAATCTCCGATGCAGGTGTAGAGGGTCTAGGGTTTGCAATTCCAGCTAACCATGTGATAGATACCGCAAATGAACTGGCTGAAAAAGGGCGTATTGCCCGGTCCTACTTAGGTGTATATTCCGTAGATTTAAATAATCCTTACGTTCCTCTTGCAGAGGATCAACGTAAGGAACTGAACCTACCGAATAATGTTAAGGATGGGGTAGTCGTTCTGGATGCTGTTGGACCTGCAAAGGAAGCCGGAATACAATTTAATGATGTAATTACAAAATTTAATGATGAGCCTATTACATCCACACTCTCCCTTCGCAAGTATTTATATAATCAAACGAAGATTGGCGAGGATCTGAAGATCACCTATTACCGAAATGGGAAGGTCAATCAGACGACAGTTAAACTTCTTGAAAAACCAGAGGAATAATATACCGAAAGTCGGCATATAATGATATAGCAGTAATGACAAGTAGAACGGACTACCCCTTCAGTTGTGAAGGTAGACCTTCCTGAAATAGCGATACTTTGTATCGCTATCGGGGATCTGTTTCTTCTAAATATTTGATAAATATGGCAATTATAAGCTGATTTAATGAATTTTGGGCTGACTGGCAACCCTTACATTGGAAGGTAATACTTATTAGGGTAGAAACGGATAAATCCGGATGCCAGCTTGCCTTTGCTAATCAGGTGTGGTAATATGATATCAATCATACATTTAGTCCCTAATTTTCGCATTGAAAAGGGCTGTTATATTTGGCAATACAACCTTTTTCAATGTGTGAATTTTTTCTTTGTTTGAAGATAAAAAGAACATATTAATTTAAATTTGTGGAGGTAACACACATGCAAACAGGTACAGTTAAATGGTTCAACGCAGAAAAAGGATTCGGATTTATCGAAGTTGAAGGCGGAAGCGACGTATTCGTTCACTTCAGCGCAATCACTGGCGACGGCTTCAAAACTTTGGACGAAGGCCAACGCGTTGAATTCAACGTTGTTCAAGGCAACCGTGGACCACAAGCCGAAAACGTTGTAAAACTGTAATAATAGAAGAAACCGTCCCAGCTTTTTGAAAGTTGGGACGGTCTTTTTATATCTAGTTAGTCACTATTGACTTACAGGATGGGAGGAACGGCAATGAACTACCGGAAGAAACCTTTGGAAGAAATACCGGAAGAAAATACCGCGATTTGGGCGTGTACCAATGATGGATGCAACGGATGGATGAGGGATAATTTCGCATTTGAACATGCGCCTTCTTGCCGTCTATGTGACTCTCCAATGGTTCGCAGCACGAAGATGCTACCACAATTGCTTAATTCGAATGGCGATCTCAAATCGCTGAAGAAGGGTATTTCCATTACCTAACCAATGCCTTTATGAGTCAAGCTTGTTATAGAGCAGTGAACAACTTCAAGACGGTTAAACCGTCTTATTTTTTTTGCTTTTTTTATGGTAAATTGTGATTTTTGTCACAAATCATTTGAATTTTACCGTTAAATACACCCCTTTGTGTGACATTAATCACAAAAAGACGTTTAAATTTTTGACACAATATAATTAACGAAAAGGGGAGAAGGAAGGGAAAAATATGGATACAGTAATGCTGTCGCGTATACAATTTGCGTCGACGACAATATTCCACTATTTCTTTGTACCGGTATCAATCGGACTAGCGCTCTTGATTGCCATTATGGAGACCATGTACGTTAGAAAAGGCAATGAAGAGTACAAAAGAATGGCGCAGTTCTGGGGAAAGCTGTTCCTCATCAATTTTGCAGTAGGGGTAGTTACAGGGATTTTACAGGAATTTCAGTTCGGGATGAACTGGTCTGATTATTCACGTTTTGTGGGTGATGTCTTCGGGGCTCCGCTTGCAGTAGAAGCATTGGCAGCCTTTTTTCTGGAGTCTACGTTTATTGGAATCTGGATATTTGGCTGGGACAAAGTGTCCAAGAGAGTGCACTTGGCCTCTATCTGGCTGGTAGCATTCGGTACGATGTTATCTGCTTTCTGGATCCTGGCAGCAAACTCCTTTATGCAGCATCCAGTAGGATTTGCGATTAATAATGGTCGTGCAGAAATGAATGATTTCTTCGCGCTTATTACGAACGGACAATTGTTGGTTGAATTCCCGCACACGGTTCTTGCTGCGTATGCAACAGGTGCCTTCCTAGTAACGGGTATTAGTGCCTACAAGATATTGAAGAAACAAGATGTATCTTTCTTTAAGAAATCTTTTCAAATTGCAGCTATCGTAGGTATTATTTCTTCTATCGGTGTAGCCGTGGCAGGCCATGCGCAAGCACAGTATTTGGTTGAGACTCAACCTATGAAGATGGCGGCTTCCGAAGGACTATGGGGTAAGAGTGGTGACCCAGCGCCTTGGACCGTATGGGCAAATATTGATCCAGAGAAGCAAGAAAGTACTGGAGAATTTCAAATTCCGTATATGCTGAGCTTCCTTTCATACAGTAAATTTTCCGGTGAAGTTAAAGGTATGCTTGAACTGCAAGCTGAGTATGAGCAAACCTATGGCCCCGGTGACTATATTCCACCTGTACGTACGACATTCTGGAGTTTCCGGATCATGGTTCTAGCAGGAACGTTAATGATTGTACTGGGTATGTACGCTATGTATTTAATGTGGCGCAAAAAAATGGACCGTCCAAACACCTGGTTTATGCGGTTTATGCTATGGGGATTACTGCTTCCTCCAATCGCGAATACAGCGGGTTGGGTCATGACCGAATTCGGGCGTCAGCCATGGACGGTATTCGGACTGATGACCACGGAAGACAGTGTGTCGCCTAATATTACGAGCGGTCAGGTTCTATTCTCTGTTATTTCTTTTACAACGATTTACGCAATTCTCGGATTAGTACTGATTGGTTTGTTTATGAAAGTAATTAAAAAAGGTCCTTATGCGATGGATAACGATCACGGGGATTCGCATGATCCATATAATGAGGAGGGCGCCCAATGATATCTCTTAATGAATTGTGGTTTGTGCTGATTGCAGTTCTGTTTATAGGGTTCTTCTTTCTGGAGGGTTTTGATTTCGGCGTAGGGATGGAAACACAGATTCTGGCTAAAAATGATACAGAGCGCCGGGTACTGATTAACTCTATCGGACCTTTCTGGGATGCTAATGAGGTATGGCTACTAACGGGTGCGGGCGCAATGTTCGCGGCTTTTCCGGAATGGTATGCAACGCTGTTTAGCGGATTCTATATTCCTTTTGTCTTTGCTTTATTAGCCTTGATTGCGCGTGGCGTCGCTTTTGAATTCAGAGGTAAACGAGATTCTTTAGCTTGGAAAAGAACTTGGGATGCTTGTATCTTTATTGGCAGCTTCCTCCCACCGTTCCTCCTTGCAGTAGTGTTCGCCAGCTTTATTAAAGGTTTACCTATTGATGGCGATATGCAAATGTACGCAGGCTTCACAGATATCGTGAATGTATATACTGTAGTAGCAGGTCTTACGGTAGTTCTTCTCTGTTTGGTGCATGGTCTCATGTTCACAACACTGCGTACAGTGGGTGATCTACAGGCTCGTGCTCGGAAGATGGCACAAAGATTGCTGATCCCACTTGCAGTTTTGTTTACTGCTTTTGTGATTATGACTTATAATATGACTGATATCTTCGAGCAGCGCGGAACGGTTCTTATGATTATTGTAGCGCTCGGAATTATCGCTTTTGTGCTATCGGGTTATTTTATGAAGAAGAAGAAGGATGGCTACGCTTTTGGAATGACAGGAGCTGTAATGGCGTTGTCGGTAACTTCAGTCTTTGTAGGACTATTCCCACGTGTTATGATTAGTTCAATCGATCAAGCCTTTAATTTGACAATCACCAATGCGGCTTCGGGACATTACTCTTTAAAGGTAATGACGATTGTGGCACTGACCATCCTTCCATTCGTATTGGGATATCAAATTTGGAGTTACTTTGTCTTTCATAAACGCGTTCACGAGAAGGAGCATCTTGAATACTAATGGATAAAAATTTGCTTGGGTATAAAGGAGTTAAACCGGTCTTTCTGATCGTTGGCCTCCTTACCCTGGTGCAAAGCATGTCCATACTTCTGCTGGCCAAGTGGCTAGCAGAAGTCATCTCTGCGCTATTTGCGGGAGAACCTCTGAAGGAACAATGGGCTACTTCGCTATTGTTCCTTCTTGCATTTCTAGTGCGCCATGCTTGCGCCATGCTGATGAGCCGTATCTCTTACCGCTTTGCGGAAGAAACGGGCAGTAACATGCGGAGGGAAATGATGGATAAGCTCTTCCAGCTCGGACCCAGAATGGTGGGTGGGCGTGGAACCGGGGATCTTGTTACACTTGTGCTGGAAGGCGTAACAAAGTTCCGCACATACTTAGAAGCGATTATCCCTAGAATGGTAGGGATGTCAATTACACCGATTCTGGTGCTTATTTATATCTACACGATGGATACCGCGAGCGGGATTATTCTTACGATCACCATGCCGATTATTATTGTCTTTATGATTTTGATCGGGATGACGGCTCGTAAGCAGATGGACCGTCAGCTGAAATCTTATCGTACCTTATCTAATCATTTTGTAGACTCCCTCCGTGGGCTAGAAACGCTGAAATTTCTGGGCCGCAGTCGTAGTCATAGCACGAGTATTGCCACGGTCAGCGATCGATATCGCTCGGCGACGATGCGTACACTACGAGTAGCTTTTTTGTCCTCATTTGCACTGGACTTCTTTACGATGTTATCCGTTGCTTCCGTTGCAGTAAGTCTCGGCCTGCGTCTTGTCAACGATCAGATGACGCTTGTTACGGGCTTAACCATTCTGATCTTGGCACCGGAATATTTCTTGCCTGTCAGATTGGTGGGTTCAGATTTCCATGCTACTCTCGATGGAAAGGAAGCTGCTGAGGCAATGAAGAGCATTATAGATCAGGATGAAGTGAAAGCTGAAGTAGTAGGTTCTAATGGTAATCAAGCCTTGGATTCTGCATCAAAAACATCAGAAAAGATATTCACTTGGCATAAAAATAGCGTACTTACATTAAAGGATGTCAGTGTGAAATACGAGGAAGCCGGTCTTTCTTCGCTGGAAGCGGTGAACCTGCAATTTAAAGGAGCAAGCAAAATTGGGATTATCGGAGAGAGCGGGGCCGGTAAATCTACGTTAGTGGATATATTAGGGGGCTTTTTGCACCCTACTTCAGGAAGTATCACGGTTAACGGTACAACGGTTAGCGCATTAACGGATGAGGCTTGGCGAAAGCAGACTTCGTATATCCCACAGCGTCCTTATATTTTTAGCGGTACATTGGCTGATAATATTCGCTTCTATTACCCTGAGGCCTCTATGGAAGCTGTGTCTGCAGCTGTGAAAGCTACCGGATTATCAGAGCTGGTGGCGACCCTTCCGAATGGCTTGGATGAAATGATCGGCGGCGGAGGTCGTTCGTTCAGTGGTGGGCAGGAGCAGCGGGTTGCGCTGGCTCGAGCCTTACTCAGCAGTCGTCCGATTATGTTATTAGATGAGCCAACGGCACATCTGGATATTGAGACCGAATATGAGCTGAAGGAGACGATGGTGCCTCTTTTTGAAGATAAGCTGGTCTTTTTGGCAACACATCGCCTGCACTGGATGCTGGATATGGACATTATTGTAGTAATGAAGCAAGGACAAGTGGCAGAAATCGGTACCCATCAGGAGTTGCTTGCCCGCAAGGGTGCGTATTATGAGTTGATTGGGTCGCAATTGGAGGGAATCCATTGAAACGTGAAGGATGGTTTGCTCCGTATGTATCGTCGTATTTTTGGCGTTTTGTGCTTATTATCGTGCTTGGGGCATTGACGATTTTTACAGCCTCATCATTAATGTATACCTCAGGATTTCTGATCTCAAAAGCATCTACACCTGTCGAAAATATACTAATGATCTATGTACCGATTGTCGGTGTGCGGACGTTCGGGACGAGTCGGGCTGTGATTCATTATGTGGAACGCCTAGTTGGGCATGACACGATTTTGCGAATTTTATCTAAGATGCGTGTGCGTTTGTACAATATTTTGGAGCCTCAAGCGTTGTTTCTGTCCTCACGTTTCCGCACTGGGGATATTCTCGGGATGCTTGCGGATGATATTGAATATTTACAAAATGTATATCTGCGCACCGTATTTCCAAGCGTCATTGCTTTGCTGATTTACGGGGCTGCTGTGATTGCACTGGGTACTTTTGATATCGCTTTTGCGCTATTGATGGCTCTGTATATATTGGTGTTAGTAGTGGTGTTGCCGTTCTTATCTCTGCTCTTCACACAGAAGCGCCAACGTGAAGTGAAAGTAGAGCGTAATCGTCTTTATCAAAAGCTGACTGACGCCGTGCTTGGCATGGGTGATTGGGTCATTAGTGGGCGGCAAAGCCAGTTCGTAGACACTTATGAAGCAGATGAGAGAAAAGTAGCCCAAACCGATGCAGCGCTGCGCAGTTGGGCACGCCTTCGTACGTTCATTGGGCAAGCGGTAATTGGGATTGGCGTGCTTTCTATGCTGTATTGGGCCGCTGGAGAGTTTGCAGATGGTGCTATTGCGGGCACATTGATTGCGGCGTTCGTACTGGTTGTTTTTCCTGTAGCAGATGCCTTTCTGCCAGTGTCTGAAGCGGTGGAGAAAATCCCGCAGTACCGTAACTCCTTAGAGCGATTGTCTGGTGTAAATGGAACTGAGCAGAACATCGTCTCTGAAAAAGTAACTGTAGTCGATGCTCTACCTCAGGCCATGAAGAGTGCTCACATCAAGCTCGAAAATGTAGGTTACTACTATGGTTCAGAGGCTAACTGGTCGGTTCGCGATCTCAGCCTCGACATTCCACAAGGTAAAAAGATTGCGATCATCGGCCGAAGTGGTGCGGGTAAATCGACGTTATTAAAGGCTATTCAAGGTGTTATTGAGCCTTCTGACGGCTCGGTTACGATTAATGGTATCGCTGCAGATGCCTATGGTGAGCATATTCCTTCTATTATAGCGGTGCTTAATCAGAGCCCACACTTATTTGACACTACGGTAGCCAACAATATTCGTATGGGTGATCCGAAGGCTTCCGAACAAGCCATTAAAGAAGCTGGCGCCTTAGCCAAAATGGATACGTTGATCTCCTCGTTGCCAGATGGATATGATACCTTTGTCCGTGAAGCAGGGCAACGATTCTCTGGTGGAGAGCGTCAGCGGATAGCGTTAGCTCGTATTTTGCTGCAAAATACACCTGTTGTCATACTCGACGAACCGACTGTAGGGTTGGACCCGCGGACGGAACGTGATCTTTTGAAGACAATGTTCGAAGCCATGAAGGGTAAGTCACTAATTTGGGTAACGCATCATTTGGTCGGTGCGGAGCAGATGGATGAAGTGATTTTTATGGAAAATGGCTCGGTAGAAATGCGTGGAACCCATGCTGAGCTGATGAAAAAAGAACCGCGTTACCGCAGATTATATGAGCTGGATCGTCCGGTGGAGTTTCTAGGGTAGGATGGAGAGTTTAAAATAATATTTATAGAAAATAGAGAGAGAAGTGATGAGATTCCTTCTGCCCTTCGGGGTGGGAGGAATCTTTTTTTGGTGAAGGGCAAGAATATAGACAATGGATGAACAGATCGCTGGAATGGATAGATAGGAGTTCCATTTTCGTGGGAAGTATGGTAGAACAATAGAAGGAGTATTAGGCCGTAGCGGCACAGAAAGGGATGCTTGGTTGAATGTATGTAGTATGTAAAGAACATGTGGAATTAGCTATTGATTTGTTTGTGGACGAGTATGAAGATGCACCAGATGTAGTGGATTTGAAGGAAACGGAATTCTCTGACTGGGACCCGCCGGCAAAGTGCACCCAATGTGAGAAGAACGCTGAATATTTGGTGGTCTAAGAGACCTTTAAGACTTATAAAAAAACGCCTTGCAGTCCCAAAAGGGCTGTAGGGCGTTTTTGCGTGGAATAAGTATAACGTGAGCGGCTTCAACGTTCCAATCGCTAAATCGACCATGTCTCATCATGCGATAGTAAATAGGGGATGGATTGAACCTAAAGAGACGGGGAATAGGTGGAGGATTCAGGAGATTCCGACTAAGCAGGAAAACGAGGGATCAGGAGATCCAAGGAATTCTTGAGGGAAGGGACCGTTAGGGAATATGCAAGCCCGGTTTATTTCCCGTTTCTTTTTCATCTAAAATGTGATAGAAAAGAAAGTACTTACTAAAACTACAAGGGACGCCTAGTACGCGTCCTTTTGCTATTTCTACAGAGGATCTATAACAGGAGGCACTTATGCTTATTCAAATTATTGGTGTAGGAAAATTGAAGGAAAAGTATTTGATGGGTGGCATCGCGGAGTATGCTAAACGGCTGACACCGTATCTGAAGTTTCAGGTGATTGAGGTGGCAGATGAAAAAGCACCCGACTCTCTGAGCGAGGCAGAAGTCGGTATTGTTAAGGCACGCGAGGGGGAACGCATCCTCGCGCACATAAAGAGCGAAGCGCATGTTATTGCGCTCGCGATCGACGGCAAGCTGTGGAGCTCGGAAGAGCTTGCCGCAGAGATTGACCGGCTCGGTACCTATGGGACGAGCCATGTCGTGTTCGTTATCGGAGGGAGCCATGGGCTCTCCGATGAGGTTATGCGCCGCGCGCAGCAGCGCATGAGCTTCGGGCGCATGACGCTGCCCCATCAGCTCATGCGCCTGGTACTGGTGGAGCAGATTTATCGCGCGGTGAAGATAAATCGGGGGGAACCGTACCATAAATGACGGCTAAATTTATGGCTAAACTAACTGAATCTATAAGCCTCACTGTTTAGGCAATCCAATTAGAAGATAGGTTTAGCTGGAGAAAGTATCTATTCAGTAGAGTTTTTTGAAATAAATTGAACTAAGATATCCTCCGACATATATATGATTAGATATATCTGGGATTAATGGCATATGGTATCATGTACTTAAATGGAAGGTGATTATATGACTTTTTCTGCAATTAAAGATGCAACGAGGTCATTAAAGCAATTATATATTGATGCTAAAGAGGTAGAGGTACTTTTTTTGGATGAGCTTACTGAGACAATTGAAGTTAGGTATGTCAACACGGGTACAGTCACTTTTGTGACAAAATCATCTTTAAGTGAATATAGAATGAAAGCTAAGACTATTGTGTTAGAAGATTTGTTAATTCTTCGATATAGAGAGGTTAAAGATGTATAAAATTGATATAGGTGAGTTTGACGGTAACTCTTGGGAAGCAATAATACAGCGTTGCTTAAAGGATAAATATGAAAATGAACTATATCAAAGAATGCCAGCCAATGTAAGCGGAGATAGCGGTATTGAAGGTTTAACGGTCAACTCAGGAAAAGTATTTCAGTGTTACTGTCCAGAGAGTCAGTACGAGACAAAAGTACTGACAACAAAGCAAATAAGTAAAATTACGACAGATTTAAAGAAGTTAGTTACTTATGAGAAGCAATTAAAGAAGGTACTGGGAGCTCAAAAGATTATGGAATGGCACCTAATCACACCAGAATTTAAGGATAAAAGCCTTGTAGCGCATTGCAGAACTAAGGAGAAAGAATATCAAGTTCTAGATCTAGATCATCTGGACTCTAATTTTAAAGTCTTAATCAAAGAGCATACAGATTTCAGTATTGAGCTTAGGAGACATATGCTTCTGATGGAATATAAAATTGATATTTCCGTTGAAGAACCTAAAAGAATAAACTGGGATGAATGTGACTCTGATCATATTAAAAATTTAAGACGGAAAATTCGTTCGCTTGTTGATATTCAACCAATGTCTGATGAAGAAAAGAATAGAAGAACTGATAAAATTGTAGAAAACTTTGTTTTCTATTTTCAGCGTGGAATGAAGGTTATTGAAAAGTTAGAGGGAAGATTTCCTGAACAGTACAGTAGGTTTAATAGAATTAAACTGGGACTAGGTGAGAGAATTGAAGACGAGTGTTTGTTGTCTCAATTACCTAAAGATAAACTGTACCAAAAAATCCAGCAAGAGCTACTTGACTCACTGATAGAAGGATTAGGAGAAAATTTTGAAAATGCAGGGATTGAACAGTTGTCGAAGAGGATTATTGCAGAATGGCTAATGCTATGTCCTCTTGATTTTGGAGGATAATTATGATTAATGAGCTGGAGTCAATAAAAGAGTATATCACTGACTTAAATTTTACGAATAGACCTATTCATATTACTTATAAATACAGAGTAATATTTCAAGTATCTAGATTAGTGTTAATACTAGGAATGGCATCTACGAAAAGTGGTAGTTCTATTCTAAAAATTCAAATAGTCTCTGATGCCTTAGAAAATGAAACACTGTTTGATTATTTAAATTGGTTAATAAATAATGACGGCTATAAATTCGTTAAAAATTGGAGATATAATCCTTTGTTGAGTAGAGTAGTTAGCTACAGCAATGCTGAGAGGCTAACAGAGTACAGTAAAACAGGGAAGTTGGTTTTAACAGAAAAGGGAGTCGCACTTTTTGAAGAACTTAGTATAGATGAAAGTCTCCTTGCATACGAAAAAAGTCAGCTATCGAAAATAAAGAAGAGGCTATCTGATGCTAAATTATTAAGCATATTGGAGAAAGGTAGTATCTAATGATAAAAATGAATCAGCTTTACATAAGAGTGAATACTGCAGATGAAGTTTTAGAATTTAGAGATACATTTGATTCTGGGCTAAATATAATTAGTTCTTACACTAATACAAAAGGAAAAAGTACTATAGGAGAAACAATCTTGTTTTGTTTAGGATTAGAGGAGATTCTTGGACATAAGAATGAGAGGGCAATAAAACCAGTATTAAGATCACTCATCGAAAAAAATGGTGAAGAGAAAATCGTAGTTCAGTCAGACATTTACTTAGAGATTGAGAATTCTCATGGTGATGTTATTACTATACAACGAAGTCCAAAGCACAATGACAGAAAAGTTAAATTAGTTAGTGTGTATAACTCGACACTTGATGAAGTTGTGAATAAAGAGTGCTCCTTCACTGACTATTTTGTCCATGATGGTGGTGCAGCAAAAAATTTAAGGGGATTCCATGCTTTCCTTGAGAAATTTATTGGTTTGGAATTACCAACTGTTTCAACATATGATGGTGATACTGTTCCATTATATATTCAAACAATTGCCTCGTGTTTTTACATAGAGCAAAAAAAAGGATGGACGAATATCCTTGCAACAATGCCTAATTATTATAAAATTAAGGACTCGAAAAAACGGGTGCTTGAATATGTGCTTGGATTGTCCGTGCTAGAAACGGAGAGAAAATATAATATTGCAAAAGCAAAGTTGAAGCAAACAGAAACTGAGTGGAATGTTGTATGTCAAAGTATTATCTCTCGAATAAGGAAAAAAACAGGGTTCACAATCGAAGGCTTGAAAGAGAATCCGTATGTTATCTCAGAAAATGAAAATCCAATAATTCACTTAAGGGAAGATGATACAAAGATTTTAATTAGAGAAGTGATTAATAAAATTCAAGCAGAAGTTGATGAGCTTGATAATCTGTCTGAACCACTTATTGAAAACAGAAGCGACGCTTTGAATCGTGAGCTAAATGAGCTAAGTGAATTACTTGAAAATTTCTCACTTAAATTAACGGAGACTCGAAATGATTTAGCCCTTGAACAAGAACAATTGGATACTATTGAAGCAAGAATTAATTCAATTAATAAGGATTTAGTTGAAAATAAAGACTTAAGGAAACTTATTAAACTAGGTTCGTTAGAAAATTCAAATATTACAAAATCAAAATGTCCTACATGTGGACAAAGAATTGACGATACTTTATTTGAACAAAGTGATGAATCCAAAGTGATGACAATCGATGAATCGATAATGCATCTCGATAATGAAAAATCTATGCTCCAATTCACTCATAGCGCACAATTTGACTTGGTGCGGTCTAAGAAAGAGTTAATAGTCAAATTAGAAGAACGTATCGAAAATATATCATCAAGAATTCGAATTATCAAATCGGATATGATATCAAATAATAAGGCAATATCACAGAGTTATGTTCAGCAAATTGTGGATCTTAAAGTTATGAAAACAAACTTAATTGAACTTGAAGATGATGTGGATACATTCTGGTTACAACTAAGAAATATAGGGACACAGTGGGCTATTAACAAAGCGAAGTTAGATGAACTCCCATCTAACTTTATCAATAATAATGACAAAAAAATATTGAAAAATTTGAATGAGGAATTTAAACGATTACTTACAAATTTCAACTTTGAATCTACAACTATCAGCAATATTTTTATTGAGGACTATAACTATCTTCCAAGCGTTCAAGGATTTGATCTAAATGCTGACTCATCTGCAAGTGATACCATTCGAATCATTTGGTCATACATTATTGCATTACAGAAGGTCTCGATGAATTATGGTAATAATTTGGGGTTTTTAGTATTCGACGAGCCTGCACAGCAGAATGCTGATCTTAGTAGTGCGAAAGAATTGATGAAGGAACTTTTGAAATTGGGCAAAACCCAACAAGTCTTTGTATTATATAAGATGGAGCAAAACGACGGGCTTCTCGAAGGGTTACCAGAAGGAAGCTACAAGCGAATTCACGCTGATGAGCATATTATTTCATACATCGCTCAGGATGAATAATAAGCACCTAAGGACAAGCTTTGATATCATTGGCTAATTGCGGCTCTCAATGATATTAAATTTAATAAGCAATAATCCCAAGTTTATGCGGGTCGCTCTTCAACAGAGTGATCCTTTTTTATAATCCTTTTCATAAATGAAATTTCGTATCTCTGACTGAAGACACTCGAAGTGTAATATTTATTTTTTGATGTTTGTAAATTATTGATTGGTTTGGTCGATTTGTATATCAAGATTATAGTTTTATTAATCGTAATGTCAGTCTGCAAATATTTACATGGTTGATATATAATAGATGAAGCAAGTTAATATAGATTAAACCCCAATAGAGAATAATGAATTATTTTGAGGGGGAAATAAGTGATTTACTCTTTCTAAATTGGAATAAAATAACTTTTATGAACTGACACCAAAGGGGCTTACAAATGACTAACGAAGAATTCAAAAAACTTAAAGCTGATCTATGGTCAGCTGCAGATCAACTTAGAGCGAATTCTGGACTAAAATCCACAGAATATGCCACTCCTATTTTGGGGCTTATCTTCCTACGTTTTGCTGAGAGCAAATACTCACAATATGAAGTGGAGATTAACGCTGAATATAATAGACTAAAAGGTACCCGGATAGAGCGCGAAGTACATGAAATAGCGATTGAAAAATGCGGATTCTATCTTCCCGATGAAGCAAAATATAACCATCTACTTAATTTACCGGAGAGCGAGAACTTAGCACAGAAGGTAAAGGAAGCTATGGTTGCAGTTGAGAAGTTTACATCAGAGCTTGAAGGAACCCTACCGAAGGACGAGTATTACAACATTAACGGTAAGGAAGACAAGACCGTTTTGAAAAAACTACTTAAGAATTTCAAGGACATTCCAGAGGACATTAGCATAGATCTATTTGGCGAGATATACGAGTACTTTCTTGGGAATTTTGCTCTTGCAGAAGGTCAGGGCGGCGGGGAATTCTTTACGCCATCAAGCGTTGTACGTTACATGGTTGAGGTTCTTGCCCCTACAGGAGGGAAAATATTAGATCCTGCCTGTGGTTCTGGGGGAATGTTTGTCCAGACAGCCCATTACATTAAGGAGCATAAACAAAATGGGAATGATATCAATCTGCGTGCCTATGGTGTAGAAAAGACAGGAGCAACCGTTAAACTTGCAAAAATGAACCTTGCCCTTAATAACATTAGAGGTACAATTACTGAAGCAAACTCTTATTATGTAGATCCTTATGATTGTGTGGGTGCCTTTGATTATGTAATGGCAAATCCCCCATTTAATGTGGATGTAGTAGAGCTTGATTCAGTTAAGGATCAGCTACGTTTTAATACCTATGGTGTACCACAGAACAAAACGAAGAAAGCCAAAAAGGATCAATCTGAAACTGTGCCGAACGCTAATTATCTTTGGATCAATATGTTTGCAACCGCTCTTAATGAAAAGGGGCGTGCAGCCCTTGTTATGGCGAACTCTGCATCTGATGCAGGTCATAGCGAGAAGGATATTAGGAAGAAGCTCATTGAAGAAGGGTTAATCAGTCAAATACTAACCATGCCCAAGAACATGTTTAGTACAGTGAGCTTACCTGCAACGCTGTGGTTCTTTGACAGACAGAAGAAGAAAAAGGATGAGATCCTATTCATTGATGCAAGAAACGTGTTTACTGTCATTGATAGAGCGCACGTTAAATTCAGTGACGAGCAAATAAAGAATCTAGGCATCATCTCAAGACTATATGAGGGTAAAACAGAAGCCTTTGACAGCCTTATTAATGAATATAAGATTAACCTTGAAAATGCTGAAAAAGAAAGTGACAAGACATATTGGCAGTCTAATATAGACTGGCTAATGGAACGTTTCCCAGAGGGTAAATATTGTGATGTTATCGGACTTTGCAAAGTTGCTAAGATTGATGGTGAGGACGGAATAGCCGAGCAGGATTATTCGCTTAACCCAGGGCGTTATGTTGGCGTCGTCATAGAAGAAGATGGTATGACGAAAGAAGAGTTTAATGCAGAGATGCTACGAATTAACGCGGAACTGACAGTACTGAACAGCACTTCACAAGAGCTTGAAAGGAAGATAACGGAGAATTTGTTGTCTTTGGTGAGTGAGTGATGTGGCAAGTGAGGAAGTTAGGAGAAATATTTACATTAAAATATGGAAAGGCCCTAACCGCCGAGAAAAGAATAAAGGGGGATTTTAAAGTTTATTCCTCAGGTGGAGTTTGCGGATATTCGGATGATACATTATGCACAAATGGTATAGTGGTTGGAAGAAAGGGTACGGTTGGTAGTGTATATTATAGCGAGACACCTTTTTTTGCGATCGACACAGCATTTTACATTGACGAGTTTCATAACGCAGATAAAAAGTTCGTTTATTATTACTTAAATACATTACATCTAGAGTCATATAATAATGATGCTGCTGTGCCGGGACTTAATCGGAATTTAGTTCATAAATTAAAGGGTAATATTCCACCCCTACCAATCCAAAAAAAAATAGCAGACATATTATCTGATTATGACGATCTAATTGAGAATAACAACCGTAGAATAGATCTGTTAGAGCAAGTTGCTCAGCAAATATTTAAGGATTGGTTTATACGGTTCCATTTTCCTGGCTACGAAAAAGCCCATTTCATAAAAGGGATACCGGATGGATGGGAAGTGAAAAGGTTTAGTGAAATGTTAGAAATAATTGATGGTGATAGAGGCGTTAATTATCCTAATCAAAACGAGATGCTTGATGAGGGATTTTGTCTTTTTTTGAATGCAGGAAACATTACATCTAATGGATTTGATTATTCCAAAAACAATTTTATTACACAAGAAAAAGATAGTAAGCTGAAAAAAGGAAAGTTAAACAGGAATGATATAATTATAACAACTAGGGGAACTGTTGGTAATGTTGCTCTTTATAATAGTTTAGTTCCATACGATAATGTTAGAATTAATTCTGGAATGGTTATTATTAGACCGAATATTAGCAGCATAAACGTATCATTTTTGTATTTATTGTTAAGGAGTAGTTCAGTTCAGCAGTTATTTAATTTGTTTTCTTCTGGCTCTGCTCAACCACAGCTGCCTATAAAGGATATGAAACGGATCAAAGTTTTGCTTCCTTCAAATGAACTCCTAACTGCATTTGAAGCTGTAGTTAAGCCGATCCTTGATAGCATAAGTAGTAATAAGGTTAAAAACCAAAATTTAATTAAACAACGCGACCTTTTGCTCCCACGCCTAATGAGTGGAAAGTTGGAGGTTTAGTAGTGGGTAATCTGAAGTATTAAAGTATTGAGGAATCCTCGGTACTTCAATAAAACAGTTTAGGGGGAATCTAGATGGCACGAATCATTACAGAGGATATGATTGAGCGGGCTTCGATCAAAATGCTGGTTGATTCTCATGGCTACGACACAATGAATTGCTATACACCGGAAAGGGAGACTCTACCTGATGGAACAGGAAGAGATAATAAGAAACAGGTTGTGTTGCCGAACATCCTGCTTAATAAATTGTGTGAAATCAATCCTACGATTCCTGTAGAGACGATCAGATCTGTTGCTGCTACATTACAGGTTACCCCCTATACTGCTGATTTAATGTCTATTAATTGTGCAAACTATCAAATGCTTAGAACGGGCATCACTGTCCAATATGAAGTGAACGGCAAGCAAGAGAGCAACATCCTCAACATCATTGATTACAAAGTACCGCTAAATAATAACTTCACCGTTGTCTCACAAATGTGGATCAAAGGTGAAGTTCATTGGCGGCGGCCTGACTTAATCATTTTTATTAATGGCTTGCCGCTTGTGTTTATTGAACTTAAAAACTCCACTATATTAGTGAAGAACGCTTACGATAAGAACCTAACTGATTATCTAAAGGATATTCCCTACCTATTCAACTACAATCAGATTTGTGTGCTATCGAATGGTATGGAAACTCGTGTAGGTAGCTTTCAAGCGGGATATGAGCACTTTTTCGAATGGCTAAAGGTAGATAGTGAAAAGGAAAAACCAGATAGAGACCAGATCAAGGAAAATGGCATTAGTATTGAATATTTGATCAACGGACTTTTAAAGAAAGAAACACTCATTGATTACATAGAAAACTTTATACTGTTTGACCGTAAGCGAACGAAAATAATAGCTAAGAATCATCAGTTCTTGGGCATTAACAGTGCGTTTGATGCCTTCATCAATCGTGAAAGCTTAAAGGGTAAGCTTGGTGTGTTCTGGCATACACAGGGTAGCGGTAAAAGCTATTCGATGGTTATGTTCGCACGCAAGATAAAGCATAAGTGCGAAGGGAACTTTACGTTTTTGATCGTTACTGACCGTCAAGACTTAGATGACCAAATCTATAAGAACTTCCTAAGAACGGATTTTATTGCGAAAGATGAAGATGTTCGTCCTGCCAACAGTACTAAATTGCGTGAACAACTCACTACAAACAAGACGATTCTGTTTACACTAATCCATAAGTTTAGATACGATAAAGGCAAACGATATCCTGTATTATCTGAGCGAAAAGATATTATTGTTATGGTGGATGAGGCCCACAGAACGCAGTACAAAGACCTTGCGGAGAATATGCGAAACGGTCTGCCCAATGCACAGTTTATAGCATTTACAGGAACACCTCTACTTGGAAGCAAGCGCTTAACGAATTCTTGGTTTGGTGATTATGTCAGCGAGTATAATTTTGCTCAGTCGATTGAAGATGGTGCAACTGTACCACTGTATTACACGAAACGTGTTCCAACTGTTGAACTGAGGAATGATTTTCTGGACTCCGATTTCTCGGAAATCTTAGAACAAGACAATTTAACGGATGAAGAACAAAAGCGTTTGGAGAACCACTATGCAAGAGAGCTCGAAGTTATTAAGCGTGATGACAGACTTGAAATTATCGCTAAAGATATTGTGTACCATTTCCCACGACGAGGCTTTCTTGGTAAGGGAATGGTTATCTGCGTCGATAAATTTACAGCTGTTAGAATGTACGACAAAGTAACTTACTACTGGAAAGAAGAGATCAAACAGCTCAATAAAGAAATTACAAAAGAAAAAGACGAGGTAAAGCGTCTTGAATTAAAACAGATTGTTGATTATATGCGTAGTGTGCAAATGGCGGTTATTATTAGCGAAGAAGACAAAGAAGAAGAAAAGTTTGCAGCTCAAGGCCTTTCTATCAAAAAACATAGAGATGTTATGATTGCCGTTGATGAGAACGGTTTTGATATTGAAGATCATTTTAAGAATGAGAATCATCCGTTCCAACTTGTATTTGTCTGCTCTATGTGGCTAACCGGTTTTGATGCCCCTAGTGTATCTACCATGTATTTGGACAAACCGATGAAAGGGCACACTCTAATGCAGGCGATCGCAAGAGCAAATCGTGTGTTCCCAGGGAAGGATAACGGTTTTATTGTTGATTATTTGGATGTATTTAAATATATGAAGCGAGCTCTTGCGGACTATGGTACATCAGAAGAAGAAGATATGCCTGTTAAAGATATTGAGAAGCTAGTAGATCTTTTAAACCAAGCCATTGAGAATACCACTATATTTTGTGCTGCCCTAGGAATAGACATTAACGAATTAGTTACTACAAATGATACCTTCAAAAAGCTGGACTTATTTGATTGCTTTGCAGACACTATTTTACAAAATGATGAATGGAAAAATGAATTCAAAGTATATTCCAATACAGTAGAATTATTATATGAGTCCCTCCGTCCCGACATATTTAAGATGGATTGGAACAATCCACTGAAAGAAGCTATCCTCTACTTAAGAGGAATTATTGAGGGTAAAATAAGACCTGAGAAATTAGAAGAAGCACGTAAGAAAATCGATGCACTGCTGGACCAAAGTGTTGTTGCAGAACAAGCAGCAGTGTATGAAATAGCAAAGACATCAAAGGAGATTGACCTTTCTAAGCTAAATATTGGCGAGTTAAGAGAGCAATTTAAAAAGATTAAATATAAGAATATTGAAATTGCAAATCTAAGGGATTACATCTCAAAAAAGCTTGAGCAGATGTTAAAGAAAAATATAACAAGAAGTAACTTCGCTGAAATATTCCAGAACATCATTGATAATTATAATGCTGGTGGCTCAACGAATGATGATTTCTTTGAAAAACTATTAGAGTTTATGGAAAGTTTAAGGGCAGAAGAGGAACGACACATAAAGGAAGAATTAACTGAAGAAGAACTCGAAATATTTGACTTGCTATGTAAAGAAAAGTTAACTGCAACGGAGGAAAAGAAAGTTAAGCTTGCGGCAAAAATGCTGTACGAAACCCTCATACAAAAGAAGTCGGAGCTTTTTGTAGTCGGCTGGCATAATGACCCTCAACCAAAAGAAAGGGTTAAGAGCGAAATAATAAGAGTGTTAAATAGCTTTTTACCAGATAGTTATGAAAGAGATGTCTTTACATTAAAGAGCAACATTGTATATGAGCATATCATAGACCAAGCCATCACAGGTTTTGGATGGATGGCAAGCTAAGGCCCTTGGTACTCCTAAATGTTATTAACGAGTAGCTATTTACCATCATATATTTGGCAATATGGTGAGGTGAAATCTTTGACTTAAATTTAATGATTACTTCTCCAAGAAGAAATATCTTTAAGCAACGTTCTTTAGAGGATTATTCAAGCACATATAGAATCTATTAGCTTAGTACTTATATTGTCTAATCGGAGTGAGTATAATGCTAACAGAGGAACATATTAAAGAAGGTCTTAGTAAATCATACGTTTCAGCAATAGCTAATAAAGCAGGAATGAATTGTGAAGTTAATGGTCGTGAGTTTGACTATGGGATAGACGGGTCTCTCATCGATGTTAAGGTAATGAGGGGTGGCAGACGGTGTGAAAGTGGATTTAAAATCGACTTTCAATTAAAATCAACAATAAATGTTGATCTCAAAGAGGATGAAGTGATTTATTCATTGAGTGCCAAGAACTATAATGATTTAGTTGATGAAGAAGTAGGAACCCCTAGAATACTCATCTTGTACTATCTTCCCGAGCTCCCTGAGGAATGGGTTACTGTAACAGAAGATAATTTGATAATGAAAAATTGTGCATGGTGGTGTTCATTACACGGGGAAACACCTACTACTAATACGTCATCTGTGAACATACGTATACCAAGAAATCAAATTTTAACGGTTGATGAAGTAAGTAGACTTATGGCTTTAGTGAAGGAGGGTGAGCAGATATGAATTTTTCTGATGATTACAGTACAATATCCATTCCTAGTATTGTTAGATATCTTAAGTTACAAGGTTGGGATAAAAGGAATGATTTTCCATCAGATAAACAAATCGTTTTTGATGGTCCTGAGGATATGTACGGTGATAGAATTCAAGCTGTTATCCCTGCTAACACGAGATTTAAAGATTATCCCGTTCGTGTTAAAGAACTTATTTACTCATTAAGTGAAATTGAAAATCGACCAATGAAAAATGTTCTCGCTGATATATCTAACCCTAGTATTGATCGACTTCAAGTTAGAGTACTATCAGATTTTTCAAGGGATGGAACACTACCTTTTAGTTATGCAGCAAAGTTGATTAATGGGTTAAAGGATTTATTAATAGCTGCCGCGTGTGTAGAAGAAAATCCTCAACCATTTTATAGAAGAGCTACAAAAGTAGGGATCAATTATGCTGACAATTGTAGGTTCGGACAAACAAAAGCAGGTAGTTTCATTATAACAATCGAGTCTTTGGTACCTTCGTATACACAGCTATCTTTGCCAATGCGAGAATTACCGCCGGAAACCGAGCACTTCAATCGCAGAGTTATTAAACGTATTCAAAGGGGTATTGGCCTAGTGGAAAAGTCAGTTAATGAGGGCGATATATCTCCAATTATTGATGATTTCAAGTCGGGCTTGAACGCAAATATGTGCGAGGCTTTATTAGGCTTGAAAATTGACCAATCAGATATTGATCTTGAGTATAGTGTTAACTGGTCGATGAGTATTCCCAGACCTGATGACATTCCAGATAGGGTAAAAATTGAAAAAGTAGGATTTGATTACTTAGAAAGTGCTGCTAAGGTTTTAAGAGACTCGGGCGAATCTGTTAAAAGAGAAATTATTGGAAAAGTTATAAAGCTATCAGCATTTGATTTAGAGGAAGATGACGAAGGAGATTCTAATAATAGATTGGTGACCATTAAAACTGAAATACATGAAAAACAGATCAAGGTTAATGTACCTTTAAATATTACTGAATATAAATTAGCATGTGATGCTCATAGAGATATAAAAGATGTGCAAGTTGAAGGAATGTTAGAGAGAGTAGGCAATCAGTGGCAGTTAATGGCACCTGAAAATTTTCAAGTTTTATGATGATTCCCCTGTACTTTACTACTGGTACCCGACCAGCGAGCATCACAAAAATGCAAATATTGAGAAAATAAACATATATCATATAAATGATTACATGTGATATCAATAAACACATAGAAAGGAGATAACGTTATTATCTTGTGCATAACTCCACCCCTAATTCTTGATTAGGGGTGTTTGGTATTTCATTTTTCCGAAAATTAATAATAAAACGGAGGCAAACCATGGAAAAGAAACATCAGCAAAGGGTAATTAATTTCCTCAAAACAACTTTTGATCCTGACGGTACTATTCACTTTTTGGCAGTAGCTGCAATGGAACAGGAAAGAATAGAACATTCTCAATCTACCATCATCAAATTAAGGGTAGCCTTAACCTACGAAGAAGATCAATCCATTAACCCATACTTTGACGGAACCGATATGTATGTCTTATTGACCCCGACCGAAGTTCAATTTACCCGAGAGGAAGAGTGGGCAGATGGTCCTCCAATAATGGAGGGGAGCCCAATTGAACTAGCGCTAGGCTGGGTCTCTCAATTAAATGTACCGTTCTATGTTTCTACGGAAGCACATGAAGCAGCACAAACGGAAGGGGGTGAAATCTAATGCAGAAAAGTACGAATTACGAATCACTCGTAGAGAGTGAGGATATGCTGGTTAACCGTATCGAGACCTGCTCAGAGACCATAGACGCTGTGCTACAGATGCTCTTCAAAAAGGACGGGCCGATTCATCTCCCGACCGTACGAGAGATCGTTGCAGCGATGCACGAGGTTCAGGTCAAGTTGGAACGTGAACTGCTACTTGTTCGAATAGAAAAAAGACTCGCAGCCCGATACATGGACAGCAAGCCTATAGTCGACTAAATGACGGAATATTCTATTCCTCTGGAAAAACAGCAATGCCCTTTATCTCTAAAAACTCCATCTCTGCCTCCAGTATTTCCTCCACTTCTTTCTGAGTTAAAGCAATGTCTGGCTGTTTTAAAATATGAACTATGAGCTCATCATTATCGATATGAACTTCGCCATTCTCATCTTCTTCTTTGTTGTTAATGTACTCGTCTGAGTAACCAATAACAGTTTCAATCAAGTCAGCATCATGACCCGTTTTTTGAGACACGAAGCTGTTCAATTCATTAATATCAATATAAGGCTTTTCACTGTGCATATCGTTTTCAGTTGTCATTAATATCATCTCCTGTTGTCTTAGTATACCGAGGAACCCAATGTCTAACTCTAATTCTTTGATTTCTCCCAATCAAAAACGGTTTGTAGCACCCTCAAGGCCATTACCTGGTCTTGCGCAGAACGCTCCGACAGCATCTCTACAATCTGTCCCAAAGTATCCTTACGATCCATCGGATCAAGGAATCGAAAGAACTCTTCTAACGACACACCTAACCCACCAACAACCTTCTGCAATGTCTCGATCGTCAGGTTCTTCTCCCCGCGCTCCACCTGACCCACATAATTCGTATGTAAACCGGATAACTCTGCTAACTGCTCTTGGGATAATCCTTTATCCTTGCGCAACCGACGTATCCTATCTCCGACTCTCTTCACCACATCAGACACCGCTACCACCTCAAGAAAAGCTTACCTGAGGGGCTACTTTGATTTAACACACTATAAATGGTATTTGACTAAACATAAACATCCGTAGATAATAAAGTTGGTATAAATTACATCTTTTAGTGTGGGTACAATGCCTTAACTATATTTTAAAGTATTACCGAATCATGTTTTATATTATTTTATACTACTTTATCAGACCTAACGGAGGAATCTATCAATGCAAATGAAAAACCGAATCATCACTACGCTTACCGTCGCTACCTTACTACTCACACAAGCTGGGACTGCTCTTGCAGACAGCACGATTAACGTGTATCTGAAAGGAAAACTACAAACCTTCGAACAATCGGCAATCATCAAGGACGGATCAACATTGGTTCCCATGCGGGCCATTTTCGAGGCACTAGGTGCAACGGTCAAGTGGGATGGCAAGCAGCAAATCATCGACGCTACAAAAGGTGACAAGGTCATCCGCTTGCAGATTGGTTGGAAAGGCGCTTGGATCGGGGAAACCAAAGTGACATTGGACGCTGCTCCACAAATCATAAATGGCAGTACAATGGTACCGCTACGCTTCATCGGTGAAGCTCTTGGTGAGAAGGTCGAATGGGATAGCACTTCTCGCTCCGTCCTCATTTCAACTGACAAATCCCAGCTTCCGAAAGCGGATAGCGGGGTGTATAGAGGCTATGCCACTGTCATGCGGGAAGCGATAAAGAGCGAAACGTCGACAGGTGTCAAGATGCCAGACGCTACCTATAAGATTCTAGAGAGTAACAGTGACGCGTTCTTCGCGACTAATCGGGACAAGTTCTCTCTCTACGACAAAGCTAAACAGGTAAGTTCAGCTAATATGTCAAAGAATCCAGCTCAGTACAGCTCTACAATTGCTGAGGTTAATCGAATCCGAATTTTTGATGTCCAGGAACTGACTGCTAAAAGTGGGCAAACCACCACTATGGCCTATGGAGAGAGTGAAAGCGGTGGCCTGTTCTTCCAGATTTTCTACGCCGGTTCTAAGAAGCTGGCGAAAGAAGATGTTATCGAAATGGTGGGAATTTCTGCAGGCAAGTCTCAAATCAGTGTGATCAATCGTCAAGGCAACCAGTACGATGCTCCCGTAACAGTTTTCGTAGCCGGTAATATCTTTACTGCTTTAGAAGAGTATCAGTTGCAGGCAGAACGCGGCAAAGGTGAGACCATCGAGTTTGACGATGAGGCACAGGCGCGTCTGAATAAAGGAACAGTGAAGAGCTACACAGGCGAGATGGGTCTCGTGCAGGCGGCTGAGGACGGAGTGCTTAGCGAAGTACAGCGTCTAGTCGGAACAAACCATGTCGATGCTAACGCTCTACCCGACAATCGGACTCCGCTGATGGCAGCAGCACTTAAAGGCAACGACGAAATCGTCACTTATCTGCTGTCCCTGGGAGCCGACCCGAACCTAGGCTATTCCTTTACGTCACCGCTAAGCTCCGCAGCATACAGCGGGAAAGCTTCAACCGTGAAGCTACTGCTTCAAGCAGGTGCAGTCCCAAATGACTTTGCTCTAAGTACGGCAAGGGATAATGGATATGCTGACATCCTGACGCTTCTGGAAGCTGCTACGAAGTAACGAACCTTTAATCAAAATCCCCATGTTGCTTCTAAAGGACATGGGGAATCATTTAATAATAGGTAGTAGAATGGAGGCGTATCACTTGGCAATTCTTTTTTTTGACATGCTGAGAAACAAGATAGACACGACAAAAGCGGAAGCAGCGGTGAGAAGAGCAGAGAAACAAGACAACAAGCGATTCCGGCAAGCACAGACGTTCTCAGATCGACAAATCACGATTAGCACTAAGGCAGAACTGGAGGATGCCGTAAGTAAGAGATACGGTAACATCATCGTCGTGGGCGAGCTGGCAGAAAACGTGGGCAGAGCCTACAAGGTTAAGGACAAGCTGGGGTTGCTGGAGAAGACACCTACCGTTCAGCCGCAAGTAGGTTTCCTAGGTATCACGGAAACGGTCATCATCACAGCTATTGTAGCGCTGACGGTTGTTCTTGTTGTGGCAATGTTAAAGAATTACAGCATAGATACAGACATCGAAATGAGCGATGCAAACCCCAAAATCAAATTAAGGCTGAACAAGTAAAGCCTTTTTCAGAAAACCCCGAATTCTTTAGGTCGGGGTTTTCTTCCCTCAGATAACAATTTTAATATGTATATATACTTGTGCATCCTTTGAGAAATAACCGTATTCTACGGGGTATTTTTGGATAAGAACTTTATTGGATAAGACGCTTCGGCTTGTTGTCCCAACCCTTACATAAAGCTATAATCGGGTTATCAACAAGAGCATTGGAGGCTTTATATATGACTAAAAAAGAAGAGACTAAAGTGGAACGATTCAATCTGCCATGGGTAGTAAAACAAGTCGAGGGCTTCGAGGAAAAAACAGTACGCAGCCTATTCAGTAAGATTCTCAATCTACTCGGTGAACAAGAGGAAAACCTAAGAGACAGCCGAGGACAGGTATGGTTTGATAAGGAATTGGCTGATTTCATAGTCTGGACGATTCGCCATATCGATAGTCCGTTCTTACAAAAGACGCTCAAACAGTCTGGTAACATTACGGTAGAGGAATCGCTCCAATTTCAAGAGGAGCTTCTTTCCTACATCGATACAATTGAAGAGCCTGCGAAGTCAAAGTTCAAAGCTATTGCCAATGAGCTTGCCTTGGAGCAATCCCAAGCGCTGTTCGAGAAGACGCTGGAGAATGTAAAGGAGTTGGTAGACTTATACCAACAAATCCCTGCCAAAGACCGAATCGAACTACTCGAAAGGCTCAACCCCGCTATGGGACAATGGAAGGAAGAGCTAAAGAAACGAATTGATAACCAATAGAGTTTGCAAGAAGCTAAAGCCGCTGCGAATATGCACGGCTTTTTTTCGTTGTCAAGGAAAACGTACAGCAGTTCTTTGGTTCGTGCGCTTCCTGTTTCGGATGTTACTCTAGTTCTCGAAAGACCCACTCAATACAAAACTTGAAACGAAATCTTAAGATTTTGTCAAGGAAAAGTTTTAAGACCGGGTTGGGACGCGAAAGTAGGTAGAACTAGATACACTTGTAAGTGTTAGAAGCAGTAACAACAAACTTTCACTCCGGGAGGAAACACGAAATGACAAACCATGCAGAAGAAACAGTAACGGTACAGTTTGAAACAGAAGAACTTAATACGGAAGAAGTGGCGAGTGTAGGGCAGGAAATAGAATCCTTCGAGGATCTCGACTTTAAGCCCCTAGCTGCAACCCATGAAAGTAAAGGAAACGGTAGGCCAGGTGTTTGCTCTCTCGTGAATGCAGATGGAAATAGCAAGCGGTTCACGATTTCGGCCAAAGTCATGGAACAGATTGGGTTCCCTGAACAAATTCAGATCGGTGTAAACGAGAAAGGATTTGCTGTCGGCGCAAAGCTACCAAATAACGAGACCTGCTTTACGCTGAAACAGTCGGGAACCAAAGCGGTTGTTTATTCTTCCGAGCTGGTCAAAGAATTGACGTCGCTGTTCGACCTCGATTTCAGCGAGAGAACAAGCATCACGTTCTACGAAGTCACTTACCTTAACTATAAGGACGCGGTAATAGCCGTATTCCCACTCGAAAAGTAGGACATATAAGTCCTAAATCAATTTTGCTCTTTGACAATTTCATAGCAACAAACGAAAAGTGCCTACCAAATTTATGATAGAGGAGAATGAGCTCATGCTACAGCAGATTACACCAAAAGCTTCTTTGCAGCAAGTCATGTTGAACTTTGGAAATCACAAGAAGGTTGAGCGTGCCATCAATTCCCTTCTGAAAAACCAGAACAGCGAGATATCTTTCTATAATCTGAATCTTGACCTAGTAAAAGGGGGAGAACAGATTTTCGTCTGTACGTGCTTCTCCCTTAAACTGTCGTGGAAACAATATTATCAGTTATTGGACTTCTATGGCGGCAGTTTTGGAGATGTGTTCGGTGAGGATATCACGGCGTAGAACCCAACCACGATTGTCTGAGGTTGTTTAAGAAGTACGCGAGCCTACAGAGTTTCGGAAACTTCGACGAACTGAAAGGTCATTTCGAACGCAGCTCCAGATGGACAAACACGGTTCTGCGGCTTGCTGGGATAGAGAAGGCGTTGTTTACCTTCCACTTTTTGCAGATTTCAGAGGAAACATTACAGTTGACCCAACCGAATCAATCGAGCTGACACTGCATGGTTGGTTCCCAACAAATAAGATCAAACATCAGGTAAAGGTGCGTGAGAACATGCGTCATTTCTATATAGAAAACGACTGCGCGAATGAGAGGCAGAATTTTTATAAGTATGAGATTCAGAAAAAAATCTATGTAAAACGGTACGACTTGATGTGTTTTGCCGAAGAGCTAACTACTTCTCAGTTTGACGGGGTAGGTGATAAGGATGTCTAATCATCTTCCCTATAAGAACGTGGCCGAAGCAATGAAGGCCTTCGCCGCGCTAGGTTGGGCCATCATACCGCTATGTTCACACGATCACAGCGGTATGAGCGAACAACACCGGAATAATTGTACAAGACCTGGAAAGATGCCTCTCTTAAAAGACTGGACGAATGCTTCTATTCCAAAGCCCGATACAATCGACGAATGGGCGCGGCAATGGCCTTCCATGAATGTTGGATTAGTACTCGGCACTCGAACAGGTGTCGTCGCCATCGACGTGGACGGGGAGTACGGAGAAGAACTGTTACAGCAATGGAGTAATGGTGATCTCCCCGATACACTTGAGTTTACCACCCCAGGGGGCGGTAGGCGGCTCATGTACGCTGCTCCCATTGGAGTCCGATCAGTCAAGTATGCTGAGAGCCATCCGGAGAATCCACATGAAGAATGTGCGCTGCTCTGCGACGGTCAACAGACAGTTCTCCCGCCATCCAAGCACGCAAATGGCGGCATCTATGAATGGAAGGAAGGGAAAAGCCCATGGGAATTCAGTTACCAAACGCCCCTAGATGGATGGTTCAACGAATAACTCCTCCAAAAAGGGGACAGAGAACCCGTCCAACTGAGAGAGGGTCGTTCGAGGGCCTTAAAAAGTCTTGTCTCCGCTTTACCGATGATTGGGAAAGGCAGCAACAGCATGGGCTTGATGAAGAAACTTGGTTTCGTTGGAGCGCGGTATTTACTAATACGGGATTGCTGGATAAAGCGTTAGAGTTCTCGCGAGCTTCCCACAAGCACTCCCAGCAAAGCGAACGAAGAATACAAGAGATGACTAAGTCAGATCGTGGCCCTACCCGCTGTGAGACTATGGGATGTAGCGATGATCAGATGCACCAATGCTTTGGTGATCAAGTGAGTAAGAATGAGGCAGGGGAAATCACCAACTCCCCAGCCGCATTTCTAACGGGCACAAAATCAAAAGCGCCAGCCGCGTTACCCGACCACATAAAGGAAAAGGAAGCGCTTCTGCCAAGTCGGTACTCATTGGAAGGTAAGAACCTTTGTGTTGTCCAAACGGATAAGGAAGGCAACCGCAATGACATTCCACTGGCTAACTTTTTTGCCTGGATAAACAAAACCGTCGTCAAGGATGATGGATCAGAACAACAGCGATTCTACGAACTGGAGGGAGTTCTCATGAATAATAGAAAACGACTACATCCCATACACGTTGCATCGGGTGATTTCGACAGCATGAAGTGGTTGGAGCAATGGGGACCAGAGCCTAACATTCAACCTGGGAACAAGGTCAGGGACACGGTCCGCCACGCGATCCAGACGACAGCGTCAGGGGCAACCACAGAGCGTGTTTTTGCCCATCTTGGCTGGGTAGAGGTGGATGGGGTCCCAAGGTACCTTCATGCTGCTGGGGCTGTAGGAGCAAAGGACGTTAAGGTAGAGATCGACCCGAGGTTGGGAAACTACAGGTTGCCTACCTCATCAGGTGATCGAAAAGAGGCCATGAAAGCAAGCCTAATGTTACTGGACATCGCTCCCCATCGGGTTACGCTGCCACTGTTGGGACTTACGTTTCTCTCCCCTCTGTGTGAATGGCTGAGAACAGTACATCTGGAGCCAAAGTTCCTTATGTGGCTTCACGGCTATACGGGAACTCGTAAGACGACGCTTGCTAAGTTGTTCCTTTGCCATTTTGGTGACTTGTTAGAGCGTCCTCCGGCCAGCTTTAAGGATACGGCAAACTCGGTTGAAAAACGGGGGTTCGATGTGAAAGACTCACTACTTCTGATCGATGATTACCATCCGGCCAGTGCGCTGAAGGAAGCGAAAGGCATGTCGCAACTAGCTGAGCAAATCCTTAGGGCTTACGGTGACAGGGTTGGACGAGGGCGCATGAGACAGGACACTAGCCTGCGGCCTGATTACCCCCCTCGCGGCATGGCAATTGTGACAGCGGAGGATGTTCTCGACCGTGGCTCAAGCGTTGCTAGGTTGTTCCCCGTCGAGCTCAGACAAGGTGATGTTGATCTCCATAAATTGACTACTGCCCAGCAGCAAGCTCAGATGTTAAGTCAAGCAATGGTCGGTTACTTGGAATGGCTAGGACAGGCCATGTCAGAAAGTGACGACAGGCTGACGGAAATCTTCTACGAAAGAAGAAATGAAGCTTCCCAACTACATGTACACGGCAGGCTGGTAGAGGCTGCGGCTTGGCTGTACCTTGGTCTCCAACTTGGCTTAGACTACGCTGAAAGTGTTGGGGCGATCGAACGCGAACGTAAAGACGAGCTTCTTCACGAGGCCTGGGAAGGATTCGCCAGTACGGCGAGTGAGCAGGGAGAGCAGGTGGCAGAGGTTAAGGCAACGACACGCTTTGTGAGCATTGTCAGCGAACTTCTTGCTAATCGGACGATCTACACGGAAGCCGCCAAACCGCTTTCTGAAGGGGACATTCCCAAAAGCGGTACTCATGTTGGCTGGCACGATAGCAGCTATTACTACTTCCTGCCCGATGTTCTCTACAATGCAGTGAGTCGCTTCCTTTCGGCACAAGGAACTCATTTTCCGATTTCCAGTCAAACCTTGTGGAAACAGTTGGCCGAAGAGGGCATCACGCTCACGGAGACTTCGAAGGAAAACGGCAAAGAGCGTCGGCACAACCTCGTCAAGAAGACTGTAGGAGGTCAGCGTTCCCGCAAGCTCTGCGTAAAAGCTGAACTTTTGCGGGGAAAGGATGACGAAGAAGTACAACCCCGAGTTAGGCCCGAGCCAAGCCGATCGGAACCTGGAGGGGACCTGCCTGATGTGTTCGCCCCCGAAAACGGGGGCATTGCCCCCTGAAAGCCGAAGAGAGGGGGCGCTGGGAATTCCAAGCGGGACAAGGACTGCGGTGATTGGAGCCCCCATTGCCCCTATAAAAAAACATAACTAAACATAAAAAATAAAAAATGTCCCCCCCTGCCAATAAAAAAAATGTCTCTCTCCCACGTCAGGTTAGGGGGGAACGGGGGCAGGTGCCAACGGAACCATGAGCCACAAAGGTTTTTGACTCGGCCCAACTGGGGCGAGTCCTAAACTCGGGGGCAACGTGTGGGTGCATCGAAGAACGGAACAAAGGTTACCTGTAAATATATATTATTTCCTTAGAATGCTGTATTTACTAGAGAAAATTCTAAGGGAGATGAGCTATTTGTTTAACATTACAAATCAAGAATCCATTTTGAGTTACTCCAAGAAAGGTACGCTGCCTCAAGTTGGTCTGACGTACCTTGTAAGTGAGCTTGAGGAATTAAAAGCTTCCTTCCATCATGAAGGTGAAGATCAATTTTCACTTGTGGATCATGGCTACTACATGTTGGTTGTACAATCGGAAGATACCTGCGTCCTACCAAATGGCAACGAAATTGTGAAGCTACTGGATACTGAACCTGAGTACGTGGAATTGGTAGAGCTACCTGATGGAGTTTGTATGTACCGAGCCTGCCTGATGCCCGACAACGAGTGCTTTCTGCTGATATACGCGCTCAGGGGCGCTTTAAGGCCAGAATTGGAACAGTGGTTTGCGGAGCAATCTGGATGCCTGGCTAAGGAGGACTTCGAATGATTAACTCTAAGCCTAAACCAGCTAAGCGTATTGAGGTTGTTTCTCTACGAGTGGTACGAGAAAAAACATCACTGCTCTATCCCAATCGTGTGATTCGTTCACCTCATGATGCGGTTGACTTGTTCCGCCAATTCATCGGTGATTATGATCGGGAATCGTTTTGTATCCTTTGCCTCAACACAAAAAATGAGCCAACCGCTATGCATCAAGTATCCTGCGGGTCGCTTAATGCCTCAATTGTTCATCCTAGGGAGACGTTTAAACTTGCTATCCTGGCCAACTCAGCTTCCATCATAGCCTGCCATAATCATCCGTCAGGCCAGCCAGATCCCAGCCCTGAGGACGTTGAGATTACAGAGCGACTGCGGGATAGCGGATGCTTACTTGGCATTGATCTACTCGACCATCTTATTCTTGGAGAAGGCATCCAATATACAAGCATGAAGGAAAGGGGACTGATGTAGGTGTCTTATACATTTGACTCCCAGCGGTACGTAACGCGAGGTATAAATAATAAGCTCAACCCTGAACTGCAAATGCTTCTATGGGCGCTACTGGATGAACAAATCCAAAGCAACGTACCGATGGACTACCTTCAAATATTTGATTTGACTACTGAGAACGAGGGAAGTCATAAGGTTCAAAAGATCATCCACTCTCAAGAGCAACCGGAACGTACAAAGACCTATAGTTATCCTGGTATTTATAAGCCTCTGCATGGTATTACCGTGTGGATAATTGATAGCGGGGAGTACGTGACGATGCTTTTGCCATCAGAATATTGAGAGGGTGGAACAGATGAATCCAAGGGTTATTAATCTCATTATCGTAGCGCTTCAAATAACAATCGAAATCATTAAAAGCAGCAGAAATCATAAATAGAGTAAACAAGTCTGCTTATAAAGGCGGTAGGCTCTTGTTTCGATGACATACTTCAAAGGGGGAGCTGCTATGAGAGACGGCTTTAATGTACAGTACGAATTTGAATCCGCTATTGATTTGCTCTCGGATATGGTTATCAACTACATTTCCATGCAAGAGAAAAGGGCATCATACCGTGCAGAAGTTATGCTCTGGCTGGAGCCAGTTGAATTGCTGGAAATGGAAGAACTCGCTAACCATGAACTGACCTCACAACTTCTTGGGACAGCAGACTACCAAATGGTCGCCTGAGAATAGGAGGTCAACCTAATGGTATCAACAGTAGCCCTCTACATTCGGGTCTCCACAGATGAGCAGGTGGATGGTTACAGCATAGATGGTCAGATGGATATGCTTAAGGCATTCTGCAGACGGCACAATCTAACTCTATATAAAGCATATATAGATGCAGGAAAATCAGCAAAGTCGATTCAGGGCAGACCCCTTTTGCAGCAGTTACTTGTGGATGCACAGCAGGGATGTTTTCAAAACGTCTTAGTCTGGAAGCTAAATCGGCTTTCACGCAACCATAGTGACTTGCTGCATATGGTGAAAATTCTTAATAAGAGCAATGTCGGAATAAAGAGCGTGACAGAAGATATTAATACCGATACGACGATGGGCAGCTTTGTTGTACAGGTGCTGAGTGCTATTGCTGAGTTAGAACGGGAACAGATTTGTGACAATGTCCGTTTAGCTGTGCAAGAGCGCAATCGGCAGGGGTGCTGGAATAGCGGGAATATGGTGCTCGGTTACCGGTGGCATAAGAATCCTGACCCTGGACAGCAACAGCTTGAAGTTGTGGAACCTGAGGCTGAGCTAGTCCGAACTATTTTTACCATGTATGCAGATGGATTAGGGTACAAGGCAATCACCAAACGACTAAATGCTGCAGGCTATTTGACCAAGAAAGGTCTGGCTTTTGGAATCGCAGGGGTGAGAGGCATCCTGAATAATCCTAACTACATAGGAAAAATACGCATTGGTACAAGCCAGCGTCATACAGGTATTGAGGTACAACTGATAAAGGGTGAACAAGAAGCAATCATTACTTTGGAATTATGGGAACAAGTCCAAGCCAAGCTACGCAGTCGATCGAACCCGCCATCGAAGACGATCAAACGGCATTTTCCATTGTCAGGATTGCTCAAATGTCCTGAGTGCGGGTGCAGCATGGTTGCAGCACACACGAAGAGCTATAACAAAAACGGGACGATTCGGAAGAACTACTACTATGTATGCTCACTCTATAGGAGTAAGGGCTCCGTTGCATGCAGCTTAAACGCGATTCGTGCAGATGATATGGATCGTTGGTTCTCTCAACAAATTCAGGAGCTTGTGACTAAACCTCCTTTACTGAATCAAATCATCGCGACGGTGAACGATAAGCGGGATCTACGCCGTAAACCTCTTGAGGATGAAAAGAGAGGTCTGATTAAGGAGTTGGCTGCATTTGATCAGCGGCAGCAGAGATGCTTTGAGTTATTTGAAGAGGAGCATATTCCTCAGGAGGTCCTAGTCACGCGGCTTAAGGAACTCGAAGAGCAGAAGGTTGCTAAGCAAGAGGCCCTGCGAGGTGTTGAAGAAAAACTAGCTAATCAACAGATACAATTGGTAGATAGCAATAAGATTCTTACCGCATTGAAGAATTTGTGGGCTATGGTCCAAACCTCCCCGCATGAACAGCAAAAGAAGTTGTTTAAGAGCTTATTTGATAAAATTACGCTTCCCCCTAACAGGGATATATCAAAAGCTGTCTTACATGGCAGTGCATCGTTAAATCAAATACTATTTACAAATAACATGGAGGAATTACAATGCAAAATCAACAGCAAATCTGTTTAAATCAAGGCCGATTCATACTAGAACAAGGGCGGGCACTCTTATGTTAATGACCTCGGATAAGGTGCGTCGTGTTGCTATATACGTTCGTGTAAGCACGGAGGAGCAAGCTGAGCATGGTTATTCCATTGATGCACAACTTAAAACGCTGACAGACTACTCTAAGCTCTATAACTATGAAATCTACCGCGAGTACGTGGATAGAGGTATCAGTGGTAAGAGCATGGATAACCGCTTTGAGCTGCAGCAGATGCTTCAGGATGCAAAAAATAATTTATTCGATACCGTCTTGGTGTGGAAGTTTAATAGATTGGCGAGAAATGCAGAGCATCTTTCACAAATCGTCAATATACTGAATAAAAATAACGTCGCTTTTATGTCCATGACTGAACAGTTTGACACCTCAACGTCACATGGAAAATTCATGTTGCATATCATGGGAGCTGTTGGACAGCTTGAACGTGATACCATAGTTGATAATGTTAAGATGGGTCACAAACAACGTGCTAGGACAGGGAAGCACAACGGTAAGCTACCACTAGGGTATCGAAGTGTAGAGGACATCGTGAATGGCGTTCGGAGTCGGGAATCAAAAGTTGAGATTGTTCCTGAGGAAGAAGTGATTATACTCAAGATATTTGAACGATTCGCTACCGGACGAGGGTTTAAGTCGATTGCTAACGAACTTAACCATGAAGGTTATGTTACCCGATCGGGGGGAGCATTCTCCATCAGTGGTGTGAAGGAGATTCTGGACAATCCATTCTTTGTAGGAAAGATACGTTATGGAAGGTATGAGAACTGGAGTGAGAAAAGGCGTAAGGGCCTGAACACCGAGCCGATTATTGTCGATGGAAATCATCCTGCTATCGTTTCGGAAGAACTATGGAACAAAGTGCAGTATCTACGCAAGAAAAAATCAGTGGTCTCCCTGAAGCGGTTCGATGGCGAGTTCCTGCTAACCTGGCTCATCCTTTGTCCAAAGTGCGGAGCACCAATGGTAGCTAATCGGACTCAGAATCGTAAGAAGGACGGCAGTAAGGTCATGCGTTTATACTACTCTTGCAGCAACTTCCGTAACAAGGGGAGCAAGGTATGCAGCGCCAACAGCATTCGGAAGCTGGAGGCAGAGAATTATGTAATCGAACGGCTTAAAGAAGTATTAGCAAAGCCTCAGATTCTCAAGGCTATCGTGAAAAACATCAATGAAAGGAAAACGAAGCGTGTCAAACCCCTCCAGCAGGAACTTGAGCACATTCTGGTTAAGATAACAGAGCTGGAGGGGAAGCGGCGAAAGTATTTTGACATGTACGAAATGAACGGTTTAGATAAGACGATGTTCTCCAAGCGGCTTGATGACATTGGTGAAGAACTGGAACGATTACATGTCAAAAAGACGGAGCTGGCTGCTGAAATGAAAGACGATCATGCGGAGCCTGTGTCCTACGAAGTTGTCCGCGCTCTTCTGAACAAGTTCGATAAGCTGCTGGACTCGTCATCCTTTGACCAAAGAAAGACCTTAATGCATTTGGTCATCAAGCAAATTACAATCAAGGATTCAAAAACCATCGACCAGATCGATATGAACTTCGATGAGAATACGGTACACCATTTTTTAAACGCTGACCCTTCTGCGACCCATGCAGAAGGGTCTTTTGCTGTCCAGATGAAGCGAGAGATCCAGGGGAGAAGCATTTCTATTGCTATTTGACTGTCCGGGTGACCGCAATCCACTGTCTGCCTAGAAATGCGTCAGTTGGTTCAAAAGTTCTTTTTAAGCTGCTGCGGTCACTTCTTACAACACTGACACTAAATGCAGGTCAAAAGAGGGAGCGGGCAGCGAATGCAATTCAGTGGGTGGTAGGGGGTGTTTAGAGGACATAACGGATGACATTCCAAAAGGCTTGTGGGAAACTGAATCTAAGAGAATATGGAGGGATGGTAAATGCTTGAATTGACGAAGAAGGAAATTGAGTCAATAGCCAAAACCATTTCAGAACATTTTGTAGAATACACATCCAAGTACGAGTTAACGAAATATCCAGAAGAGCCGTATTTAAAATGGAAGGAAGATTTTTCTGACCCTAAGAACGTTGAACATGATGAAATAAGTCAGGCATTCGAGTGGAAATACGGCCATTGGGGGAAGCCAAATTACGTCCCCGCCCATAAAGTCATAATTGCCAAGTTACAAAAGTATTGGCCTGAGTTTGCTGAAACAGGCAAGCTGGAGCTTGACGACATTTTTGCTTTCTGGGAAGAGAAACTGGCAGGACATCAATCCTTCATTACAATAGCATTCTTGTCACACCTAATATGCTCAAAGAAAGTGGAGATCATAGATCAGCACAATTTTCGAGCGATGAACTATTTAATGTCCACTGTAAGGCCAGATTGGGTGTGGAAGAGAAAGCCTGTAGGTCAAGAGGACATTACGGATTTTTCTATGTTCTTACGCTCTGTGCTCCCTGCAGTCAAAGAGGCGAAGGGGAATAAGCGTGAGCTGGATAAGTTCCTCATGATGTTTGGGAAGCATAAGGTGAAGGGCATTCCAGTGTCCCGTTCTAAAGTGGCTCCCGCAGTTTCCAAAAAGTATGACTGGAGCTCATTCTCATCAGAGGCTTTCGATATAGGGAAAATTACATTGCGATCGAATGCCGATCTGCTCTTTGCTCTACTACTCCAATCATTGGATGCCGATGGAGCTGGTGATGGGGTCAAATATACAATAGAAGAAATCCAGAAAAGAATACCGATGCAGAAGACAGGAATTGCGGTTAGCTCCAGCTACAACTACGCGCTGGTTGCTCTATTCGGTAATCAGAGGGGAAGGGACTACTTTCAGTTTGATAATGCTAACTTGGGCGTGTACTTCACAGAGCAGGCTAACGATCCATCCAGGGATAATACTTGCTGGAAGAAATACCTCGATGAGAAGGTCAGCATCAATCCGAAGTACGTGAAAATGGGTGGATAGAAAGCAGTCGGTAGCTCCGAGCCATTTTCCATCCTAAAAAAGCGTCAGTAGCGACAGTTGTGACAATGGCAGGTAGTCTCTACTGGCGCAGAGAGAGATTATTTTTTCTCTATCAGATTAATATAATGGGATTCAACAGAGGGTATAGTTTGTTCTACTCCTGTCCAAGCTTTGTAGCTTTGATAACCTAGAACAGTACCAAAAATCTCAATTTCATCTCCATTAAGGAGCTTGCCTGAGTCGTCTTTACGAGTAACAAAAATGGTTATTGGCTCTTTAAAAGTTCCAAGTTCCAATTCTTCATATAGATTGACTCTAAGCTGATTCTCTTCCTTACCAATTACTTGAACTATTGTTCCTTTAAGTTGAACCTGCTTACCCTTATAGGAATCACCTGCTGACCTGGCCAAATCTCTTGGATTTGGCTGGGTTGAATGTGCTTTATATTCTGGTAGCGTTGGAATTGAGTCTACGTTTGCAACAGCTGCCAAGGAGGAAGGCTGGGGCTGGGTATTACTGAACATTGAGGAACCAAATATTATCAGAGCTATAAAGGTCAACGTTGAAAGTAAAAACTGTTTTTTTAATCTGCGTACGTGTTTGATAAAGAGAGCAATGACTAGACAAATAAAAACCGTAACGAGTCCACTCAGCCCAAAGATAATCATAACACTATAAAATCCGTTACCAATCGATTCCGTAGCCGCAAGGGTTATAAGAGCTATAAGTAAGAATAATCCGGAAAGTGAGACTAGAACTATCATGAGCCATTTTGGAATTGAAGTTGCCTGTTCTTTTGAGGCGACAGCAGGATAATTCGTACTGAGCAACCAGTTTCCGCAAGCTTTACAGTAGTTTCTATGTTCCTCGTTTATTTCTTTACACGTTGGGCATATGAAAGAAGGCATTTCGACACCTCGCTAGTTTTTACATGATGGGATTACATTCGACGAGGCAACAGATAGTTCCTTCTCTTATATTTGGAATGAAACCTGTTTGTAGTTGAGGGGATAATCATTTACCCCTCTGTATAGTGATAAAAAAGTAGATATTTATGGAACCTTTGTAGGATTTTCATTTGTTTCATCGAATTATGTTAGTTAATGAATCGATATACATAACATAGAGGGGAGTTATAGTATTAAAAGAAAAAAGTTCCAATTATTCGGGAATTAGAAGTGAGATCGATCTGTGCCAAATGCAAATAAACCTTTTGAAGAAAATAGCTGAAGGCTTCTTTAGTTACATTCTCCTGTGTTAATCATTAAGTTTTTCTAAGTTACTCATCATATTTATGCCAAACTTAGGTTGAACTCTCTGACCGTTAAATGAAAAATATTTGGCACGGTGATGTGGAAGCTAAGGAAATGGGTGTAGTGGTATGTGCCACTTCATGGTAGTAAAAGGACATAGGGTTGAGAATTAAAGAAAAATAAAATAGTAGGTGGATCAAATATGCAACAGGACATCAAATTGATAAAAGATTACATGAATCGCGCAGCTCAGAATGCCTTATATAACAAACCAGAAGGATTCACAGAAGCAGAAAAGAGTTTGGGTTTTTCATCTTTTATATATTGGTATTTAAAAGGCATGTTGTATAAAGGTGTGGGTGACCAGCAGCAATTTTCTGAGCACTTCTTCGAATTCCCTAATGAAACGGCAAAAGTTTCAGCTAAATTTTATGTCTTTAACATTTTGTGTATTCCTGAGATAGAATATGATGTCCACCGCAGAGTTCCACAATTTATCTCCCAGAAAGAGAAGCAGCTTTGTAATTCCAATGATCCTTTTTCACATGAATGGATGATATCTGTAAGCCGGTCAATGGTTATGTTGACAAGGGAAATGGCATACCTATTGACTGGATTCGATGGAGAAAAGATTGAAAGATTACCAGATAATAATGTTTTATTTGAATCAGGTAGAAGTTGGATTGAAGAGATATTTGGTAGTAAAGTGAGTCATAGTTTACTTGGGCAAGATGTCCTGGACCATTTCTGTCGAGAAACAAGCATGAAGATGATGAGAAGATAACAATCTAATTTTACTTGATTTTATAAAAAGGATGTTTTTTATAGAACTGATGTTAGAGGCTAGAATTAAATTAAAAGATGGTTTTGAACTCTATAGTCTACTTTATATTCTAAATATTCTAAAAATAAAAGGAGTTATGAAGCATGCCAACATTATTGGCTCTTTCTGAAAAGTATGGTGCTCGCGATCAGATAAGTTATGGACGTCATTTGGTTACGGGTAAAAATCTAGCTGATATGATGAATAATGATTATAAGTGGGAAGATAACAAAGCAACAGGTCAAGTCACGTGCAAAGCAATAGTTGGCGTAATCTCAGAACCATTTACTCATTTATTATCTAGAGTTGCGGTAGAGGAAACTAAAAATATTGCACATAACGATGGCACAAAGGAGTTCTTGCTTCAACTCATTTGTACCGATGAGGCAATGTTTAATAGAGGTATTGTAAATGAGTCGACCATGTTCTTATATAACATTAGCAGTGGATTTGGCGGTGTGAAATGTTTTATGAGATACCTCTATCACGAAGATGGGCAAGAAATACCGATCTATTTTATTGATTTTTATGATAATAGCCCTATCACTATAGCCCCACTGAGTTTTGGCGACAATATAGAGGGAAAAGCAAAATACTTCTATGACAAGGCTAAACATATTTATTCGCAGCTTTACAAGAACTAAACTCAAACTTGATATAGAAGTTTGCTGACCCTCCTGTATCTCTTGCACGAGGGTCTTTCTTTATTTGTTCAAATAAGAAAAGGTTGTACTAATACCTACTAAAGTCAAGGTTATTTCAAAATCGACATGATGGAGTGTAGAGTCAGATTTTAGCCGTTATAGCGTGTAAGGTGAACCGTATCATAAGTAGGGCGAAATATTTGACCGTACAACGTTTAATACTAACCTGAGCCTAGAAAACCATCCAATAAGGCAATATGGTTATCCGGGTCATTAGGTCCACCGTACGAAATGCCAGAAATGGCTAAAGTAGGAGATGTATCTTGACGTTGTGCGGATTATTAACAAGCGCTGCCAGAAGCCGCATCGCCAGGGTGGCTCTTAAATTTAGTTTGCCTGAATAAACAAAGACCATTGACTGTTCGAACAAACAGGGTTATGATGAATTCATAAAAACTGACTGTTCAAACAAACAGTATAGGAGTGAGCGAGCAATGACTAAAACACAACCGCCCAACCAGGACGAACGAAGAAGCGCCATCATGCAAGCGGCATTCACGTCATTCGGGCAGGTGGGCTACACGAAAGCGACCATGAAGGACATTGCGGCCAAGGCGGGTGTGGCTCAAGGGCTGATCGGGTACCATTTCAGAACGAAAGAAACGCTGCTGGTCGAAGTGGTCAGGGAGTGGATGATCAACAAAGGAATGAAGGCGGCCTTTGCGAAGCTGGATCTGTACGTATCTCCTGCGGAGATTCTTCAGCAGGGGTTGCTCCATGTGGTTGAATTTCGAAAAGAAAACCCGGAGTGGTTCACTTTATTGATCAGCCTTTGGACGGAGAGCGTGAATAACGAAAAGCTCGCCAAAGAGTTGCTGGAACTGTACAAGGAAATGAAGTCGGGCATTATGGAGATCATCGATCGCATGGAGCTGCAGCTGGACAGGAGTGAAAAGGAGACCTTAGCGTCACTGATTCAGGCCGTAATCGACGGATTGACGCTTCAAGCTCCTGTACCGCTGTCTCCAGAGCCGATCTCCCTCGAGCAGGTGTCGCGGGGAATCGGATGGATGCTTGACGGAATACGATCTGCAGCCCAGGGAAAAGGAGAATAAAACCATGAATAAGAAATTGATTAGAATCGAAGGCTTGACCGTTCTGGCTCTAGGTACTTATTTATACTTTTCCAACGGGTACAACTGGGTGATCTTCCTGCTGCTGCTGCTGCCAGACGTGTTCATGATCGGATATGCGGTCAGCAAAAAGACGGGAGCATATCTTTATAATTTTGCCCATACGTTCGTTACGCCTTTGCTGTTGTTACTGGCGGGACTGGCTTTCTCGGTTGACTCCCTCATTATGATCGGCTTCATCTGGATGGTTCATATCGGCATGGACCGAATGATGGGCTACGGGTTGAAATACGAAACGGATTTTAAAAACACGCATATCCAAAGACTATAACATTCGCATATCGAATGCCCTGCGTTTAGCCGCTGCCGTTAATGAACGGTTAGCCCCAATTATACAACGCTATCAATCGTCAGAATTATTTTTGCCGCTATTTGCTCGATTGTGGTTGTTGTTTCCGTTACAATTGCTGCCAAAACGGTTGCTGACAGTATCTTCATTGAGGTAGATAGCTAATATGTGAAGATGGAGCAAACTTGGAGTCGTGTAAGTCGTGGTTTTGAACAATCATGATTCTCCTCTTATGCGAGCAAAATGTAGGCGTTAACGAAGATAACAACTGAACAAATCTAGATTAATAAAGGGTCATTCCCACAAAGGATGGCCCTTTAACTTGCCCCTTCACCTAGCGGGGTGAACCGTATCATAAGTTGGACGAAAAGGGGGTGAGCTTCCCACGACTGGCGGAAAAGCCGAATTAAACGGGCTGCTGCGTGTTTCTTGGAGGAACAGATAAAGGGAAAGACCGATTCAGTCCCTTGTTGTTTTCGAATATACAGCATGGACAGTGCCCAGAGAAGCAATCAAGTTAACAAGGCTTACTAGAGGCTAGGGTCGCTTTTTGTTCTTTCCGCAAGCTTCGTAATCGATTCAATGTCTTGATCGGTTAATTGATCCAGAAAATACTTGCGTATTGCCATTGAGACGATGGGCAGGGCCTCATCCAAAGCTGCTTTTCCTGCAGAAGTAATGATGACCTGGACACCACGATCTGCGTCTAATGGCCCCCTTTTTACAAGGCCCCGTTTTTCCATCCGCGTCAAATGATGGGATAATCTGCTCTTATCCCAGTTCATCGAGTCGGCTAGTTCCTGTTGGCGAAGCTTGCCATCTCCGAATTGGATCAACCGATCTAGTATTCCAAAGTCTCCTTCTGATAGTCCTGTACGTTCAGAAAGCTCCTTAACAACGCGACCGAAGATTCGTTTAAAGGAGCCTTTCCACATATTCCATATTCGCATTTCATCTTCGTTTACTTTATTGATATCCATGCAAGTATAATATCATGGTTGACACATCAACCACAAGGTGTTAGCCTATATTCAAGTTGATGTGTCAACCTCGGAGAAAACTGTCGAGTACCAAGTTGATGTATTAACCTGTATCGAACAGTAAATCCCCACAAAAGGAGTTGTTTCTTATGCAGGATAAACCCGTGGCCTTGGTCACCGGAGCCAATAAAGGAATTGGTCTTCAAATCGCCAAAGATCTCACGGCTCACGGCTTCACTGTACTCGTCGGCTCCCGCAATCTCGAGAAAGGGGAGATGGCCGCGAAGAGTATCGGAGCGGATGCCCATGGCCTCCAACTCGACGTTACAAATCATGATTCTATCTCCGCCGCGGCAGAGCGCATCCGGAGTGAGCTCGGTCGTCTCGATGTGCTCGTGAACAATGCGGGCATATCGCACCAAGGTCAGCCGGGCAGGCCTCTTAAGGAGGTCGGGAAGTCGGGGCGCCCAAGCGTAGCCTCTCTAGAAGAGGTGCGAGCAGTGTTCGAGACGAACGTGTTCGGCGTCATCGCCGTCACGCAAGCGATGCTGCCGCTCCTTCGTGAAGCGCCGACAGCGCGTATCGTCAACGTATCAAGCGGTTCGGGCTCGCTGACGTTGAACGCGAATCCGACTAATTCACATCGCGAGATGTTCGGCGCCGTTTACAGCCCTTCGAAGACGGCTCTCAATGCGATTACGCTCGCCTTTGCCATTGAACTGGAGTCGACAGGCATTAAGGTCAATGCGGTATGCCCGGGCTTCACCGCGACGGATCTCAACAACTTTGAGGGCACGGGCACCGTCGAGCAAGCCGCGCGACATCCCGTGCGCCTTGCACTCCTCAACGAGGACGGTCCGACGGGCACATTCTCAAACGAAAGACGCCAACTCCCGTGGTGACGTAGTCTCGAGTGGCACTGGCTCACGGAGATATGTGTAGACAACCTGAAGGCGTGAATGCCTTCCCAATATCCTTAAGGAGTGTGCAATCAAATGGAATATGTAAAACTTGGACGCAGCGGGTTAGAGGTCTCAAAGTTAAGTCTTGGAACCATGAGCTTCGGAGTACCTGAACGCGGCAATACCCCATGGTCTCTGAATGAGGAGCAAAGCAGACCGATCATTAAGAAGGCACTCGAATCGGGCATCAACTTTTTCAGTACCGCCAACATGTATTCCGACGGAACAAGCGAAGAAATTCTCGGGCGTGCTTTAAAGGACTTTGCTCATCGTGACGAAGTCGTCATAGCAACAAAGGTATTTGTTCCGATGCGCAAAGGTCCGAATGCTGTGGGACTTTCCCGTAAAGCTATCATGACCGAAATTGATAACAGTCTAAGACGACTCGGAACAGACTATGTCGATTTGTACCAGATTCATCGGTGGGATCCTAATACGCCAATTGAGGAGACCATGGAGGCTCTTCACGATTTAGTTAAGGCGGGCAAGGTCAGATACATCGGAGCATCCTCCATGCTGGCATGGCAGTTTGCGAAAGCTCAGCATGTCGCAGAGCGCAACGGCTGGACACGGTTCGTTTCCATGGAGAATAGATTAAACCTGCTCTATCGGGAAGAAGAACGAGAAATGCTCCCCCTTTGCAGAGACGAGGGAGTTGGCGTCACTCCTTACCTGCCTTTGGCTGCAGGCCGGTTAACTCGGGATTGGAATGAGCAGACCGCGCGATCAGAGAAGGACCAGGTAGCAAAGGCTTTGTTTAATAAAACGGAAGAGGCTGATCGCAAAGTCGCGGAAAGAGTTGCGGAAATTGCCGCTAACCGGGGAATTTCGCGCGCACAAATTGCACTTGCATGGTTGCTGCAAAAGGAAGAGGTCACAGCGCCGATAATGGGTTCGACCAAAATCAGCCATCTGGAAGATGCGGTTTTGGCGTTGTCGGTTAAATTGACTTCTGAAGAAATTACCCGTTTAGAAGAACTGTATATTCCACATCCATTCGTATAAATTTGACGCAAGTAAGGCGTGCATCTGCTAATCATGCAAATCCTAATTCTTATATGTTCAATTCTATGGAAAGAACTCTTCATGCTATTATTCATGAAGAGTTCTTTTGCTTTTGTGGTGATACGGTGAACCGTATCACCAGCAGCAAGTTTATAAAAATAGCTCGCAGGAGCCTGTATTCACAGTATGTTGGACATAAGAGCGGCAGGAAAAAATACACAATTTTCTCAGATGATCCTGCTTGAGGAAATTTGTTTCTCCGATTCGAAAGGTGCAATATCTATGTTGTCGAAGAATTCGATAAGAGCATCCGCCACCTTCTCGGGTGCCTCCAGTGCTGCATAGTGGCCGACGCCATCAAGAGAAACCGACCGGACTTCGCCCGACGCTATCTGGCTCATTGTTGCGAGGGTGAACTCACCACCCCCGGCTCCGATTGCTAACACGGGTATGCTCAGTTTGTGGGCGGCGACGAGAGCAGTAACGTCTTCGCCCTCCTGAAGCATAGACTGGTAGAGGCCAATCGCTCCGCGCCAACCGTTGGGACGAGAGTAGGTGCGTACGAACTCGTCGATGTCGGCTTCGGTGATTGCTCCTGGTGTTGCGCTCATGGTTGGGAATACGAATTGTCCAAGGAACTCTCGTTCGCGGCCGGAGAGTAGCATCTCGGGAATGTTCGGAGCGGCAAGAACGCCAATGTACCAGGTACCCCCATGTGTGACGTCGGCCAGCATTTCTAAGCCGAATCCAGGCAGGCCCATCTCGATTGCGGTAAAGCTGAGCACGTCCTCCGGATAGGTAGCCGCGAGGCGTAGGACGGTTGCCCCGCTTATGTCCTGGCCTGTGATGTGAACTGGGCCAACATTGAGCTCTTTGATGAGAAGATGCAAGTCCTCGGCAGAGGTCTTGCTGTCGTAAGCACCGGGCCCATTGTCTGAGTCACCGAAACCACGGAGGTCCACGGCGAAGACACGGTGATTCTCGGCTAGAAGTGGAATTAGTTTTCGAAAAGTCCACCAAGTTTCAGGAAAGCCATGAACCAGTAGAATTGGCGTGCCAGTAGTCCCTGCTGATACATAGTGAAGCTTAGTGTTGTTAACATTTGCATAGTGATGCGAGATACCGGGCAGTGTAGCACCTATTTTATTTATAGTCATTCGTGAAATCCTCCTGCATTTTATTTGGACAACCAGGTTGTCTATATCCACAATAGACAACCTGGTTGTCTTTGTCAAGAAAGAGAAAAAAATTAAGTTAAGCGATTTGGAATATGGTGCTTTTGACGATTTTCGTTTGCTATGCTAGTATAATTTTACTATGTCTAATTCAGGTACTACTCTAACAATGCTTTTAATTGGCGGCTATCGTTCAATGGTGGAGGCCGCGCAAGCTGAGCTTGCTGCTCGCGGCTACGAGGATGTTCGTCCCGTTCACGACTTAGCGATTCGTGCCATTGCTTCAGGTGCCGACAGCGCTTCGGATCTAGGCCGGCGCTTAATGGTCTCAAAACAAGCAGCGGCGAAAACCATTGGGATACTTGAAAAGCGCGCATACATCGTTCGCGAAGCGGATCCAGTTGACGCTCGGCGCAAATGCCTTCGTGTTACCGCACACGGGTTCGACATGCTGCGAGTAGCTGAAGAGATTTTTGATGAGCTGCGGAATAAATGGGCTCGGCAGATTGGAAGAACCCAACTCGAGGAATTAGAGAAACACCTAGCGGAGTTGATTGGGACTGATCCCAATCGCCTCGATATCTCAGGGTGGCTTGCACGAGACCTAGACGAGTAGCTCTAGCGGTTTAAACTTTTGACTCATTTAACCGTTATTGCATGTAGGCTTATAATCAAGTACTGATTATTAGCTTGAGCTATCAACAGGCCTAGACTCATAAAATGGACCCCAAAAGCCGGTCAATGGCGGAGAAAAAGAGTCGATTGCTATTTGGCTTAATCTAGCTTGAGAAGAAGTTAAAATTCAGAATAAAGGCCTATCAAATACAGATTATAGCAAAGAAGTACTTATGAAATCCTTAGACAGATTTAAACTCATTGCTTTAAATTCTGATTATGAAAGCTCATTAAAAGTACTAGAAAATTATTAAATCGTCTTGGTATTTATCTAGTGTTCATTGATGCAATTGATAAGATTTATTTATCGACAAATCTGACTACAATAATTTCGTTGATACTAATAAATTCAACGAACAAAGTGTATATGTTTTTGCGCAAGTTCAAAATGTTCTTCCGGGTATCGTTGTAGCAAGATTGCAACACGATGGCTATATTGGGTATGAAAAGCTAAATTTTTAAAAGAATTAAGAGTGGACATTGGATATTAAATCCTACTAGCTCACAGTAAATTAGAACTTTAAAAGTACATTCTTATTACTTTATTTGGGAATAAGTATGTACTATTTTGTGTTTGCAGAATGGCTTTCCTACATACCACTCATAAGATAGCTTAATGAAGGGGCTAAAAATTCGCTCTATAGATGTTATGGTGAACTGTATCATAAGTAAGGTGAAGGGAGCTGCTGTTGGAAAACGTAAAACTTTAAGATCAAGTCCACGGATGAAGTCACTATCATCGGTTCAAATGGCACCGGGAAAATGACTTTGCTTCGGGACATCTTCCAATAAACCATCAGGAATTGATCGAAGTTGATACGATGCGAAAGTGGCTTACTTATCTCAGCTTCAAGGCGAAACGCTGCAAGATTCGAATAGGATCCTGCATGAATTCATCGACGTCGGATTGCAGCTGTCTGCGCTCTAGCATGCGCCACAGCCCGAACTTCTACCCACTGTTCCGGAAATGCCAGGTAAGTCACCCCGATCATGCTCCTCTTCAAATCGTCTACAGCGTGTCTCGCGTCTATTATGTTAAAGTAGAATCCTTTCTCTTCCCACCAAAGCATTTTCGCTCGACTCAGACCACCACTTCTGGAGGGCAATCAAGGGCTTTCCATCCTGCTCAACGCTCAGCATCTTTATTGACTGGGTGTTCGAGGTATTACGCTCAGCCCCTATTTTGACTAGCTTCACGGGCCTATGGGAATAAGCTTCGGGAGGCTGGTGTGGAGGTCACAACCGTGCGTTATCAAGGAATCATTCATGATTTCGTCATGTTGAATGCTTTGGCGGATACGTTGGCCGCACGAGGTGCGACTGCATTAGCCAGCGCTTGGCTGAAAGATGGATTTCAATAATGGATCAGGGAGAGAAGGATGTTCTCTGCTATCTGAGATGATTAACCCAACATAGAATGCCAAAAACCGGGATGCCTTTTCTGGCGAATCCGGGTTTTTGAGTTGCTTAAATTGTCACTTAATTCATCCTATAATAGAGAATTTCTATTCGAAGAAACCACTCCATGTACGGAGAGGCTTTACCATGATAAAGACCAGTCACCTGAAATGACTGGACTCTCAATCATATTTCAAAATCAATCGTACCCTTCTCGGTTAATTCAAAGGGACCAGGTGTGACATCTGCATCGGGTCTCTTTGTTCCGAAAAAATCGGAATCAAAATGATAAGGAGTGCTGTCTGGTTCCTCGTACTTCATATCGGCGTGATACGTCTTTCCAAGCAGATCCGTGGTAACTAACATTGCAGAGGCTCCCCGAAGCAATTCGGGATCATGGATCTGAATGTACACCTTACCTAGCGCAGGATTAATCTCAACGTTTATACCCTTCTGTGCAACTATCTTCGCTTGGGATTCTTGACGACTTGGAACCGCATCGTTAAGAAATACATTTCCATACATAGCCACCGGAAGAACGGCATTGCCTATAAAGAAATCCTTCGCGGCATCGCCAAGCTCCATAAGCTCCTCTTTGGTGTATTCCCACCATTTCTTATCTTTCACATCAGGATGTTGATCGTAGCCACCAAGTCCTACAGCATGCAGATAACAAATGGAATTGTCCGGAACTCCGTCCATGACCGTCTTCCCGTCCTCTCCAACTTCATCCCTTGGTTTAAGAGGAAGATGCTCAAAAAAAGTGATTGGTACAGGTGCCTTATTCGCATCGTTATCACACAAAAAGATATTGTTGTAGTACCTGTCATCGCCCCCTGTGATATTGGAGTATCCCGCCATGGCTGTCTCATGAGGGAAGTGATATGGCGTAATCCGCGTAATCTCGGAACGAACGACAAATCGGCCTGCAAATAAATTATGAGCAAATGCCCCGCCTTGGGCCATATTTCTGAAATTCATGGGCGAGAGGAATAGATTATGATCGACCATATATGGACCATGGCATACCTCAACGAAGAGGTCTTCGGAAATGTTGTCAAAAAATACATTGCGGCTGATGCGAGTGCCCTGTGCCTGCCAGTCCAGCCAAAGCCCACGGTAACAGCTATACATTATATTTTCGCTAATTTGAGTATCCAGTGAAGCATGCAGTTTAATTCCCGCTACTTCGGCACCATGTCTGAGTCGTTTGTGGTGAATATTATATATACGGTTCTGATAAATGTGGCTGAAGGCTGCTCCCATATGACCCACAATACCTGCCTGTTCACAATCATGAATCACATTACCTCGAACGATGTGACTGCCGACGTTATCCTTATGCCAGCCGGAGCGTAATGCTCGTAAAATAACCTCCTGCTCACGTTTAGTACCGCCTTTACTATGCTTCTCCAAAGATTTGCTATGACCTGTACCGATTTCGGTACCCAGGCTAATACCAACGCATTTGGATTCACGGATTATATTGTTTTCAATAATCCAGCCCTTGCTCCAGTGAGGTCCAATCAAACCTTCCTGATAGTCTGTAGGTGGCGCCCATTGGGGGGAAGCTTGACGAAGAGTAAAACCGCTTACGGTGATGTAGTTAATTCCAGATTTCTCAGGCCAGAAGCAATAAGGACGTACATTAATTTCTACATTTTCCTTACGAGGGTCTTTTCCACCAAAGTTGGCCCAGATTTTTGTTGTGGTAGAACCAACCTCGGCATACCATTTTAACAATGAATCCTTGGGATATTTGGCTTCGGGCCAAATCTCAAAATTGTTAACGCTTTCAACATTATCGCATTCATACAATGATTTGCCATCCAGATATACATCGCCGAGATGAATCGGGAAGGGCCCGTCAAATAACCAGTCTCCACTGAGCTCCACCTCAAAAGGATTACGAACGGAAAAGATGGAATTGAGCACTTCTGTGCTCCAAACATGGTCTCCTTCAGATTTCCAGTTGGTAATCCGCTCAGCTCCTGTAATGACTACTTCCCCGTCTCCTGCGGATCGATATATGATTCTATGCTCCGCTGTTCCTCCATTAGCCGGGTTAACCCATTCCCTGTATACTCCCGCATGAACAATAACTGTATCACCAGCCATGGCATGAGCCGCAGCGCGTGATATGGTACGAAGGGGTTGATCGGCTGTTCCTCTTCCTTGATCATTCCCATGTATGGATACATGATATTCCATAACAACTCTCCTTCTATTTCAAAAATATAGGTGTATCCAGTTATTATACTAGAAAATAAATATAATAGGAGAGATAGGAAGGTGAATGTTAGGCTAAAAATTGATATTGATATAAGTTAAACCGTATCCACTACCCTATGAGGTTGTGGTTTTTTTGCTTTTTAAAGTCTTTTAGCTAGCAGCTTTCTACGCCTTTGATTTCTCTACGCATTCTTAAACGCATTCAAAAAGACCTTAAGGTTAATACAATCGTTCCGGGACACGGCGATGTGTCTAACTCGGATCGAATCACGGATGTCATACGCTTTTTGGAGAAAACGATTGCTTATGTTTCTAAAGCTTTAACAAGCGGGAAATCAGAGTCTTACTGGTTGGAACAAGGGATATTAGAAGGCTATGAGGATTGGCATCTGCCCCAGTATTTCAGCTGGAACTTTCGCTGTCCGCCAGCGGAGTATAGGCCGTAGGACACCAGTCCTTACACAGGATGAAGCAAGTTATCTTGGAACGGTAATACGGACACGGTGTCCACTCCGATACTTTTCGCACGGTAAGCGTAGAGGTAACGAATGCATTATACGAGCAATGGAGCGACAAGGGAAAACGATTTCTCATTACAGGTGCATAATCAGGCATTGGCTTGCAACCACCCGCTGTCCTAACAAGAGGTGATAATCTAGATGGTCATAATACATTTAGCTTCCAAATAATGAAACATATTGAAATTACAACCGTATTAGCTAATGTAAAAATTAGGAGGAGTGTTATGTTCAATTCCAGTTCGATAATTCGGTTTCTTAGTGCTTTGATCATATTTACGCTTGTACTAACCGCTTGCCAAAATAATCAATTCGAAACAGAGCACTTTATTTACAAACCTGTAGGTAAACAAAGTCCTCCATCCACCACCTTGATGGATGATTTAGACTCGGAATATGCAAGAATAACGGAGCTATTGAATGTGAAAAATGAAAAAAAGCTGGAGATTATCATATATGCAAGCCATAAGGATTATCTAAAAAAGACGGGCCTTCCCTCTTGGTCTGGAGGCGGATATTCCCGTAATGGAATAATATTGCCTGAATATGACAAGTTGACTGCCGTGCATGAACTTACTCACGTCCTGATCAATCGTATTAATCCGGACACGCCAAGATGGTTGAATGAAGGGATTGCGACTTACATAGCGAAAGATTTACTCATGTCTATGCAGGAACTTAGGAATGAAGTGAAACTATATATGATTCCTCCATTTTCAAGCTATCGTATTGTGGACCCTACCGAGTTTATGAGTATTGGTGGCTACAAAATGTCCTGCTCCATGATCGATTTTATGGTTTCTGAGTATGACTGGGAACGGTTACTTCAACTGATTCGTTCACCGTATGACTTTGAAGGGGTATTCCAGATGTCGGGTGAGGAGTTCTGGAATAAATGGAAAGAATATTTAAATAAAAATGATTAATTATAAGGGCACCTACTCGGGTGCCCTTATAATTTTCGCTTATAGTGTGTTCCGGTAAACCCTACCGTAAATAACGGCGAAATTTTCCGCACTAATCTCTTGCTGGGCGGGGAAAGGGCGGTTTTTGTTCATTGGAGTCCTCGTTAGTGTCGTCATCGAGCTCTTCGGGTTCCTCGTCTGGGTAATCATCCTCTTCGTCCTAGTCGGTCGAGTAAATTCTGCCTCCAACGCTATGAATAAGCTGTACGGGGTTGAAGTAAGCCTCTCAGGGCCACTGAGGTTGTTAGAAACAAAAGCGCAAGCCATTGGTTTGTGCTTTTTGCCGTAGATTAAGTTGTAGTTCTTATTTTATGATTAATGGTGCTGAGTTTGAGCGGTTATTGAAGTAGGAGGTAAGGATAATTTATGACTGAATTATTAGCTCCAGCAGGAAATATGGAAGCTTTAAAAGCTGCAATATCTAATGGTTGTAATGCAATATACTTAGGAATGCAAAAATTTGGTGCGCGCGCATACTCATCTAATTTTGATTTGGAATCGTTAAAAGAGGCGGTTACGTATGCGCACCTGAGGGACGTTAAAATCTATGTTGCAATGAATACTATCGTTTTCGAAAACGAAGTTGAAGAGATGAAAAAGCAGATACACGAATTAAATGAAACCGGTGTGGATGGCATTATCGTCCAGGACCTGGCTGCCTTCGATTATATCGTTAAAAACTATCTTGATCTGGAAGCGCATTGTTCCACTCAAATGGGAATCGACGACGTAGACGGAACTTTATTATTGAAAGAGCTTGGTGCCAAAAGAGTTGTTCTGTCCCGTGAGGTTGAGATTGAAAAAGTAAAAGAGATCAAAAGAATAGCTGAAATACCTTTAGAAATTTTCGTTCACGGTGCTTTATGTGTATCTTATTCGGGAAACTGTCTAATGTCAGGATTACTCGGCTATCGATGCGGAAATCGCGGAAGATGTGTGGGTTCATGCCGTAAGGAGTATGAACTAATGGATAAGACAACAGATACATCTTTAGGGAAAAACTATATTCTATCTACTAAGGACTTAAACACAATCGATTACATCCATGATTTAAAAGAAATCGATTCTTTAAAAATAGAGGGTAGAATGAAAGCGCCTACGTATGTTGCTAATGTTGTATCAAAATATCGCATGGCCTTAGATCATAAAATAACCGAAGAAGATAAAGAAAATCTAAAAAAAACATTCAACAGGACATTTACCAAAGGATATTTGTTTCACGAAGACAGGAGAAATATTACAAACATCTCAAGGCCTAATAACTATGGTTATCCAATTGGAACAATCAGCAAGATTGAAAAAGATAGGTATGAAATAACACTTACACGTACTCTAAATCAAAACGATACCATCCGAATAAGTCATAACAATGAAGATGTTAATCTAACGGTTGCCAAACTGTATGCTAGAGATGGCGACTTAATCAACAAAGCAGATGATGTCTGCTATATCAAAATCAAAGAAAAGATGTCTGTGGGAGATGCAGTATATAAAACGAAGGATTATTTCTACCACAAGGAATTAGAAGCATCCCTGGAAAAAGAATTTAAGCGGTTTAACCTGGATCTTAGAGTATATGCGTATCCAGGTTCCAAGCTGTTCATAGATGCGGAGGGCTTGGGCTATACTTATGCCTATGAAAGCGAGGAAATACTGGGCGAAGCCATCAATAATCCAACAACAAAAGACCAGGTCATCAAGCAATTCTCCAGATTAAATGATACTATATTCGAACTTAATCATTTGGATTATGAGGAATGCAATGCATTTATTCCAGCTAAACTGTTAAATGCAGCAAGAAGAGATATTGTACTGGGCTTATATGACCTAAAGCTTAGCAGCCAGCAGAAAAGAACCAAGGCTTTGAAAGCCAAAGAAAAAATAAGCTTTGCCCCTGAACAACCATACCTTACGGCCTCTGTAACGAATCAGGAACAGTATGATGCTTGTGTGAGCTGTGGAATTAAGGAAATCTATTTTGAAAATGTGGTTAGAAGAAACCAGAATGAATATAAGGAAAAAGAAGGGCAGCTGCTCATCGGAGGATATGGCGGAATTTATCACTACAGAGAAACCAATCCGTTTGTTACAGACTATTCTCTAAATGTTATTAATGCTACTAGCTGCTATGAATTATATAAATTAGGTGCCAAACGAGTCACTTTATCTTATGAATTGAATAAGAGCCAAATTGAGGATTTAATTAATGCCTATTTTGAAGAAAATGACGGCTATCCTGCGCTAGAAATGATTGTATATGGCAGGGCTCCGTTGATGTTTACCAAATATTGTCCGATGAGAAAAATGAATCAATGCAGAGTGTGCAAAACGAAGAGCTATGAGTTAAAAGATGAGTACGGAATATTCCCTATCCTTTCCCATGAGGATTGTACAACGACTCTCCTTAATGGTAAGACGCTTAATCTTTTAGATGAGCTGCCAAACATCAAAGGAATTGAGGCGCTCCGATTAAACTTCACAGTTGAATCTAAAGATCAGGTTGTGAAAGTTATTAATATGGCCTCAAGCAAATTAAATGGCTCAATGAATAATGCTGTCTTTAATCAGGAAACAGAAACAAGAGGACATTTTAATAAAGAGATTGTGTAGCCAAAGGGATGGTTCTGGCGAAATCTGAGAAACAGTAAGCTCGCGGATTATATTCTGCAATACATCCAATAATAGTAATCCTTTTCGTTTCCGCAAAAAGATCTATATAAGGACATTTCGTTTAAGCTTGAAGAGGGGCAACATTGCGCTTTTATCGGAACAAGCGGCAGCGGGAAAAGTACACTGATCGATATACTGATAGATCCTGAAAGGTATTTGTTCGAGGGCAAGTTAGAGATAGACTTTGCTTTGCAAAATCAGGTATGTCAATCAGTTCTCGCAAGTAGACAAGCCTAAAGAAACAACGTTTTTGAATATATCGGGGAAGCATTTATCAAGATATAAGATGAAATCACATCAATTTATGCTGAAATGGAAACCACATCGGACATAGATTCGCTGCTGGAAAAGTATCAATTAGCTTTGGACGCATTCGATTCAATGGGCGGGGATGATTTAGAAAGCAGTATGATAACTTTAGCTTATGAATCACATAGTTGAGACATTTATTTTATTTCGTTGTTAAACAAAAATTCGCCGTTAGCCCGTTATGGTGAACCTTATCATAATAAGTAGGGGCAAGTTTTTTTAAAACTCGCAGGAGCCTGTATTTACAGCATACCGAAGATAGGAGTAGGGTAGCTCACTCTCTGGTCGGAATGGTGCCTTAAACGGGCTTCTGCGAATTTATTTGTAAATACGGTGTCCAGAAACTTGCCGTTACAGCCAGCGTGGTAAATCATATCAAAAATAAATAAAATCGTTGAAGGATTTTAATATGATTTATTGAAAGTTAGGAGTACCTGAAATCGATGTATAGCGCCATTGGGAATGGGAGTAGTGGGCAAACGGATTGCGGGCGATCATCTATCCGGGAAGTCCATTCGGAAAAGAGGAAATTGAGCTGATGTCAAAGATTCGGTTAGGTAGTACCCAATTAACAGGAGCAGATGGCATTCGTGCGATCGCTTGCCTGTCCGTCATTCTGCATCATTTGTCACAACGTCTAGCGATGCCCGCACAAAAGCATTGGCTTCAAGAAGTGCAGTCGCTTGTCTTGCTTGGGAACAGCGGGGTTAGCTTGTTTTTCGTGTTAAGCGGATTTTTGTTGTCGTTCCCCTTTTGGAGTGCTTATTTGAAAAATGAGGCGTATCCGAGTATCCGAACGTATGCAGTGCGTCGCGCTGCAAGAATTATGCCCGGCTTCTATGTTTCGTTCTTGGTTTGTCTGTTGCTCGTATGGAGGCTGGACATTCATACGGAGTTCTTGTGGCGGCGAATCATAACGGGATTCACGTTTACGACAGGCTTCCACTATACAACTTTTTTTCCATCCGACTTGAATGGGCCATTCTGGTCGATCAGCTTCGAGGTGTTTTGCTACATGCTTATGCCTTTGTTTATGGCTTTATTGTTTAGGCTCAGCAAGCGGCGTTCGTTCGGAAAGGCGGTCTTATTCTGGGTCGTCGCGTTTGGATTGGTGCTTGTCGCCAACTCGCTCATACATCAGTGGTTTACGCCAAGCGAGAATGGCCGAGGTTGGGAATTTGGTCAGCTCGGCGGTGCAAAATACTGGATGCCGAATTACAATCCGATCGGATTCTTCGGCCACTTCACCATAGGCGTCCTGGCGGCGGGCGTAACAACCGCGATCATGCAGCGTCTCACCGCAATCGAGCGGTTGCGCAAGCTCGGGCTGTTCGACGCAGTCGGGGCAGCCGCTTTGGTGATTGCCGGCTTACTACTCTGGCGCGTGCGCCATCTAGACGAATTTCACTTCAGCTTCCAGCAGCAGCCGTACTACTTCCCGACTTATGCCATTTTATTCGGAGTCGTGCTGTTGTCGGCACCGTTCAGCCTGATGTTAGGGCGCTGGCTTGATAACCGCTTTTTTCGATTTACCGCGAAAATTTCGTTCGGCTTGTATATTTGGCATTATTTGTTCATTACGTTAATCGAGATGTACGTCATAAAGGATTATCGCTATTTCGGGATCGAGGACGTGTGGCAATGGTCAGTCATCAGTGTATCCGTAGTCGCAATCTCGTATGCGGCGGCAACGATCTCTTATTATGTCATAGAGCAGCCGTTCATCAATTGGTCGAAGGGCAATCCGTTTTTTCAGCGCAAGCGGACGGATAGGTATTCGGGTAAATCCGTATAAGTTATTTTTCAAAAGAGGATTTATCAGTTCGTGGAATTTCACACAATCACCAGTGGAATTATTCTTATATTGCAACCCAAAACGATTTATGAAATTAATAGGAAAAATATGTTATGCGTTTGAATGTAGGCTTTTACGATTTTTACACTTCGGTTGATGGTATGGGCAATTTCCTCAACTTCTGTTCCTTGTAGATACAAATACAGTGTCCGGTATCATTCGTACATCCGACGTTTTTTGGCGTGTTTCATTGCGGTTTCAATCTCTTGAAAGGATGCTGAGTTGGAAGTGACATAGCTCATCTGGGAGGAAGCAAAGCTAGCAGCGATGAATTTAGGGGTAGGAGCGTTCTCCTCCAGATGGCAGCGGCCAGCATTCGTTGTTCGGGAGAGATTATTCTATGCGATATCTTGGTTAGTGTAGCCGTTTCAATGGCTCGGCTCTATTGCTTTATCCCCGCGTAAGCATCGAGTTTCCTTAGGAACGCAGCTCTCTGCCGTTCGTGGGATAGAATTCGCGGGAAATCGAGTTCGACCTTGCGCTTCACTTTCGGTGTTCTTTTGTCATAATTATCAATGAGTCTACATATGCCCCGGGGGAATCTAAGGAGCACCTTCAACATTTCGTAGTCCTCTCGCTTCAGCTTGGAGATAGTCTGATAGCCATCCAAAAAAGATTGAGCGACAGAGAAGTTCCAGTTGTGGCACTGACAAAAGTTATAAATAGCACGATTTAGATCATACGCACGCAGATCCAGTCTCAACGTTTCAAAATCGATTAAACCGTTGCCTTTTCTCGTTCTAATCACATTGGTTGGTCCGAAGTCTCCGTGGCATAAAGTTGGTCTCGTTTTTCGACATATCGAACGGTAGCTGCCCAATCGTAATTCCCGCATAGAAGTTTGCGCCATATTCAATAGTTCGCTGCCATGCGTTTGGAGCAAGCGGTCAAGCGGACTATTAAAGCCGTTTCTTCTTGCCCTTCGGATGTTGGCGAGCAGCTTTCTCTGTTCAACGTGAAGTAGTCTGGGCCATGATCCCAGCATATTTTGCTTTCCGAGAGCTGGAATGCTAATCTGAGCACCATTCTGATGAAACTTAGCAAGCAAAATGCCGCATTCTCTCATTTGCTTCTTCGAAGCGGATGACGGCCAGGGACCTTTCAGCCATGGGGTAAGAATAAAAGTTGGGCTTTCTTTTTTTAACTTGGCAAACAAAAGTTTGCCCTGATTTTCGCGAAGGTTGCGCCAGCCGAGCTGAATTGATCCTTTGCGCCGTACCCGCTGCAGTGTCTTGTCAATCCAGCGCAGCTCGTTGGGAGAATTTGGCATTCTCTTTAAACAATAATCAATTCGGTCCGCAGCTGTTATTCGATAAACGCCTTTTTTAATGACTTTCGTTTTTTTTGCTCGAATTCCGAATTTTTCGGAAAGCCGTTCGACTTCTAGATTAGTGTGCATGGTCGATCATGCCTCCCTTATCTGTGGTTTTTACTACCCTGGAGTTGTCGGAATAGGTGCTTGTACCGGTTGGCAGCCTGCGGCCATTGATAACGTGACGCTAGCCGGCTACCGGCGACAACCCGCTTGTCAGTGAGCTTTTTGTTGGTCCACATTGCTTTAATGGATGCGGCAATATTTGTACCGTCCGCTCTGGGTATCGTTTGGGCTACGCGGCTGTTCACAAAATCGGCAAGTCCTCCAGCCCGGGTTGATACCAACGGGATTTCACTGGCCAGCGCCTCAAGCGCGACCAATCCGAATGATTCCTGGGAACTGGGCATCACCACTGCACCATAAGTAGCATACATTTTCTGCACCTGCTTTTGACTACGGAAGCCAAGCCAACGTACCTCGGACGATATGCCGAGCATTCTGGCAAGAGACTTCAGTTGTTGTACATAACGCTTAGAACCTGTTCCGACCAAATCTAGCCAAACTTTATTACCATCTTGTTTCAATATTGAAATAGCTTTCAGTAGAGGTTCTATCCCTTTTAACGGAACGAGTCTGCCAACGTATAAAAGGTGTCGCCGTGATACGCGTTTCTCTGATTTGTGCAAGACTATGCCATGGTTGACGACAGCGGTTTTTCCTGCGACGAAGGGATATAGCTTCTTTAGCTTGTAGAGTTCCGACCGGCTAGGGATGGTAATCTTACTTGTCTTCTTAAATAATAAGACCTGTTGATCAATCCTTATCTGTTTTTTCTTACTTACAGTACCCTTTTCTCGAGTAACCAGAGAGTGACTAGTATAAATAATCGGAATCTGGTGTTTCGATTTATAATATTTCGATAAGTTGGCGAACTGCAAGCTGTGTACGTGAATTCCGTTTGGCTTCTGGATCCCATGATGCTCAATCCATCGCTCTATAGCGGCGGGATTAAACTGTCGAGTCTTCATTGAGTAGTAGGGCGCTCTTGTCGGGAAGCGAACAATACATAGCCGCTCGCTTTTCGTAATACTAATTGAGGAATTACTGCTCTGGCTCAGGACGGTGGTATAAACACCGCTGCGCACATACGCTTTTGTCAAATTAGTAACTGCTGTCCCTAACCCCCCAATAATATATGGCTCGTATTCATTCGTGAGAATCCACAGTCGTCGGGGTTGTCTCAAGATGATTCCTCCCTTATAAAAAACGGTTTTCTCCGTTTTTTTCTCCTTGCGATCATAACTGCCATCATAGAATAAAATATGATGCGTTGAGACTATTGCTTGGGTAGAAGACTAGAGGGGGGAATTTACTGTAGCAGTGCAGGAATTCGCTTCACAGATTTAACATTGTATCCTTCAAGAGTGATTTTAGGCATCGTAATATCCATAGTAGCCAGATCAGGCCGTACCTACTTAATTAGGTGTACGGCTTCTTCACCGTTGGTTGCTTCTGCTACAATCTTTCAAGAGGAAAGCTGAGGAGTCAATAGGAAGAACCCAATGGTTGACATAATAATGGTAAAACATCGACCCTTGGCTTGGTTATTTCTGTAACATTCTTTAAATATATGAATGCATAAATAATCGAAAACAACACGACAGGAATCACCATGTAGAACAACCATCGCCAGTTTAAGGTATCGATAACCAACCCCGACAAAGCTGCCCGATGACAGGGGCGACCATGATGACAAGCCCCATGAGACCCATGGCAGCCCCCCTGCGTTCCGGAGGATAGAGGGCAAGAATCGTATTCATCATCAACGGAATCAATAATCCTGTCCCGCAAGCCTGAACAACTCTGCCTATCAGCAAGATTTCGAATCCAGGAGATACAGTACACAAGCAGGTACCTGCTAAAAATAACGCCATCGCAGACATAAACATCCGGCGAGTCGTGAACCATTGCTGTAGCAATGGAGTCACCGGCACCAGTATGCCAATCATCAGCATATAACCAGTCGATAACCATTATATAGTCGAAGCAGCAACGTTAAACTCAGGCATTAATCCAGGAAATGCAGGTTATCCTACACCATCACTTTCTAATAAGGAGTAAAAATTATCGCGGTCTTCATCATCAAATTTGCCAAGCGCCCGTACCCTGACAAATTTATGTCCGCCAAATATGTCGATTTCCTCGCCGCAACTATTGTAGAGTGCGATCATATGACCCTCCCGATTTCGCTCTATATACCCGTAACAAGATCCCTCGGGTGCTTCACCATAAAAGAGTAAAAATCTTATTTTGTCCAAGCTGTTCATACATAGCCCCTTTCCTTATTCTTCATTGATCTGAAGCATATTTTACGTCAAACTGGATCAATTGGAAAAAGCGATATCGCCTTGCATCCACGGTAATTAATTCCTATTTAGAAAACATAAGGGGGATCCCTCGCTATGTCGCTCATTCGCACATTATTTCTTGACGAGATGCGATTAGGGGAGTATGATAACGTGCCGGTTAAGCTGAACCGTATCACAAATAAAGGCAAGTTTTTATATTGTGCATCTCGAATCAAGTATGCAAAAATCACCGGTGATATAATTAATATGGAAGGGATTGAGGAATTCCATGCACGAATGGAATGAGATGAAATGGTCCAGCTAATGGTAGACTGTGTGGGGAGAAATATTAAGGAGAGTACATCCCTATTGCAGATGTCGGAACAGCTAGGCTATTGGCCTGCGGACACTAGCTTTAAGCATTTTCGTATTATTCCCAATATGGAAGACGAAGATAACCAGCGCATCGAAAATGATATTCACAATAACACAGAGAATCATACCGATCATCGATGTGCTGGCTGAACCCTCTGAGCTGTCTTAATAAGTGGCTTCATTCAACCTTTGAATCTGTTCCGGAGTAAGTGCCACATCAAGTGCTAACAGGTTCTCTTGAAGCTGTTCTGGAGTGCTTGCTGCAATTAATGGAAGGGTAACTGGAGAATTGCTCAGCATCCAGGCTAGTACTACCTGATTACATGTTGCACTTGTTTCTTCGGCTATCTGTTGCAATACGGCAATCCTTGCTTCGGCATCCAGACCAGCATATTGTACTGGAATTGGACGATCCTGTCGGCTATATGCACCGTTCAACAGAGGCGAATAGGCAAGTAAAGCAATTTCTTCATGGGTGTTTATATATTTGAGCATCTCCTCTGAAACGCTAAGCTGTACATCGAAATCAGCGCCTAGTCTAGGGCGCAAATAAGTATATCTCTGCTGAATACATTGATAGTGAGCAAAACCGCGAGATTGACTAATACTTCTTGCTTCTTCAAGCCGCCAGGTGTAATAGTTGCTACATCCGATGGCGCCTACCTTGCCGGATTCTACTAATTGATTAAAAGCTTCGAGCGTTTCCTCCAGTGGGACATCCGTATCGTCGATATGGGCGTAATACAAATCTATATAATCGGTTTGTAGCCTTTTCAGGCTATCATCGACCGCTTTATGAATGGCCATTTTCGATAACCCTTCTTTAGAAGAGAAACCAGCACCGGGTATGGTGGGATTCGCTCCAACTTTAGTTGCCAGAAAGATGCGATTTCGGTTTCCTTGTTCCTTCATCCATTCTCCCAGTAAGGTTTCGCTTTGCCCTCCTAATCCACTTCCATTCCAAAAGGCATAGTTATTGGAGGTATCCAAAAAGTTGCCTCCCGCATCCATATATTGATCCAGTAGCCGATACGATAGGCTCTTGTCGGTATTTGTACCGAAGTTAAGACATCCAAGACATAGAGCGCTTACCTGTGGTCCTGATTTTCCTAAAGAGAGTTGTCTCATTTTATTCCATCTCCCATTCATGTATTAGTTCTTTGCCCACTAACTCTAGCAGTTGCAATTAACTAATAATAACACTATAGTTAATAATTGATAAATTCGACTGGGCATGAGTATTTTTTTCGGACATATTTATCACCATGCTTTTTTCCATAATTCTCTGTTACAGATGGTTTCAAAGCCAACGGCGGTGTAGAACTCCACTACACCTCCAAAACAATACTTTGCGCCCAGCTTTTTAGTTTTTCTCATTCCCTCGGTCAGTGCAGTGGTGGCAAGCCCCATACGCCGGTATTCAGGGACGGTAGCCAATGGCTCAAGGTAGGCATATTTATTCTTGGCGTCAAACCGCATACCGGCAAAGCAGGCGTAATCTCCATTTGGAGCTTTAATGATTGTACTCAAATCACGCTGGAAATTGGGTCCGCTTTGCATAAGCATTTGATCATCGGGGTTGTCATCTGGCGTGTTGCCATGATCAAAGCCCTTCCACAGGCAAGCATTTATTCTCCCGTAGTCATTTTCATCTTCAAGGGACATAACGGAAAACCTGTCTGGCAGCACGGTATCCAAAAACGGTTTGTCATAAGTAAAAATCGTGACCGGCTCCGTGTGTGACTTCTGATAGCCATTTTGATGTAATAAGGCTTGTTTTTCAGGCTCCTTGTCGGTGATCCAAACGCTGAGGCTCCGCTTGCCGTCCTTAAAGTTTGAAAGCTCATTTTCAGCATACCGAAGCATTTCCGGAAGTAAAAAGCTACATTTGTTTCTAACGCTTAGAAAGGCTTCTCCGATATTCATTTCATAGCAAGCCACTCCCACGAGCTCTCCGGCTTCTTCCCAAAGACCAAAACGGTGCGTCAACTTATGGTTAAAAGCCGGATGGGTATGTGCATACTCGAAAAATTGCGGCAGCAGGTAACTGTTTAATGTCTCGATATCATACACATCCTCAAGGAACTTACGGACTTTCTCAAAGTCGGCAAGCAGCTTATATCTTCTCAGTTTGATTTCGCGCATTAATTATCCTCCTCAATAAAATAAATAACGGATTTTCCAAAACCTAGCCTCATGTCATCGAGCATAGAGTTTCTATGTCGCTTTAAACATACACAGTCGTTCATAACCGGATCAATGCACAAAACGGTTATAATAAAACTCGCCGTTACTGGCTAGCGGTGAACCGTGATAGAGGGATATGTAAAGATGTGAACGATATAATGATGGGGGGTAATCCTGTTTATGGATAAATTAACAGCGATTTTGCAAGAAAAAAGAGTCCAGTATGAAATTATTCATCATGAAAAACAGATTCGTACAGCACAGGAAGGTGCAGAATATTTTGGAATTGAAATAGGCCAAACAGCTCCTACATTAGTTCTCAAGTCAGAAAAAGGATACTTTGCAATGATTGTTTCTGGAAATCGTGGGCATGTAAATTTAGAGGAAATGTCAGCCCTTTTAGGATGCGACCAATTGAAATTGGCAACCCCAAAAGAAGTCCAGCAAATTACGGGATACACCGTTGGCAACGTCTCCTTAGTGCTTTCTTTGCCTTGTATCATTGATAGAGGGCTTCTACAATATCCATTTGTTTACGGAGGTACGGGAGAACCAGGATCGACATTGAAGATTGCCCCAAGCGAGCTAGAGAAACTAAATCAAGTGGTTACCTTTTTGGATTGAAAACGCTTCCAGCATTGGATAGGATATGGATGAGGTGAATCAGTATGAATAAAAAAGGACTGTCTTGTGTGGCTGTATTACTAATAGTATTACTGGCGTATGAATTTTTTGGATTTGCTCGTCAATCCGGTAAGATGGGTACGATCGTTCAGGAATTACATGGCCATCCCGGAAATTCAGGACACCGTTATCACATCGTACTGATTGAGCAGGAACGTTATCATCCTTATTGGGAAATGGTTGAGAAGGGTGCAGAGGAGGCCGCGGAAAGGTACGGAATAGATATTGAATTTACCGGTCCGGTTCGCAACAACATGGATGAGCAGATTCACTTGCTGGAAAAAGCGATTGCTGCCCATGTGGATGCAATTATTGTCCAGGGGCTGAATGAGGAGAGGTTTACTCCAGTCATTGATAAGGCTGTACAGCGTGGAATTCCTGTTGTAACCATCGATACCGATGCTCCGGCTAGCCATAGACTAGCTTATGTCGGCACGGATAATGAGGCGGCAGGTGAGAGTATGGGGCGTCTTGTTGTAGAGACTACAGGCGGCTCCGGAACTATAGGCGTCATTATCGGGAGTGAGCTTGCCGAGAATCAGCTGCAACGGCTGCAAGGACTAAACAATATAGTGAAGCAATACGAAGGTCTGAAGATTGTGGATGTTCGCAGCTCCAACATTTCACATATGGAAGCCATTCAACAAGCAGCGGGTATGCTGAAGGCCTACCCGGATATTACGATCATGGTGGGTACCAGTGCAACAGATGCCCTTGGTGTTCTTCAGGCGGCGAAGAGCTTGAAACGGGATGATCTTACGATTATTGGTTTCGATAATCAAGAAGAGACGCTTGACGGTATTCTCAGGGGGGAGATCAAGGCGACTATAGCACAGCAGCCCTTTTTAATGGGGGATACAGCAGTTAAGCTGCTTTATGAGCATTTTCAGGGAAAAGCCTTACGTTCTGAATATTATACAGAGGTAATGGTATTAGACAAGAATAATGCCCAGAAGGGAGAAGGCCTGTGAGTATCCGCCAAAAGCTGTTGGTTTGTATACCGCTACTTGTGGTTTTGATGAGCACGGTTTCCTTTTTTTTGTTTCAAAGCGGTAAGAATGTGCAGCAAAGCTATCATTTAATGATGAATCGTATCTTATTATATAAGGAAGTGTCCTATGAGGTCGGGGAGATTATGCGATCAATGAACCGGTTTATCATGCAAGTTGATGCGGATAGCTTTCCTGAAGTGGAACAACACCTGAGTGGAGTTCAGGGACTGAGACAAGAACTCGATGGATTGGAGACGATCGGAGGTAGCGAACTGCCGCTTGTCAATTATCGAAATATTATTGATACGTTTTTAGCGCAAGTAGAAACTATGATTGGCAAGATCGACGATCAAGATTCTAATACTATGGCGGGAGCTTACATCGAAGCGGAGAATACCGAGCGCTTTATACGTGAGGAGGCTCAGGGATTAGTCGATATTGAGCTGGACCAGTATAAGCCAATATATCAGGAAATTATGGTCACCACGGATAAATTGAATGCGCTAGGAACACAACTGGTCATTACTGTCGCAGCGCTTAGCATCATTTTGGCCATATGGCTGTCGAATAGTATAACGGGGCCGATCCGGCGCCTGGTAGCAACGGCCAAGTTAATAGCGAAAGGGAGAATGGACACCAAGGCACCAGAGAGCATTAACAATGATGAGATTAGCATCTTGTGTCGAACCTTTAATGGCATGATCGATAATATTCAGAGTTTGATGGCGGATAATATCAAGAGCTTAGAGAAGGATCGCCTGGTTAAGGAACTGGAGCTCAAAATGCTTCAGAGTCAAATTAATCCGCACTTTCTGTTCAATACCCTTAATTCTATAACCAAGCTGGCTTATATCGAAGGAGCCGTAAAGACAAGCCATCTTACGGTATCGGTATCCCGCCTATTGAGATATAACCTGCAAAAGCTGGATCAAGCGGTGCCGCTACGTGAGGAGGTCGAAAATGTGACCGAATATATCAACATTCAGAGGGCACGGTTTCGTGACCGGATTTCTTTTGTAATGGAAATTGATGAGAGAGTACTGGATGGAATGGTTCCATGTCTGACATTGCAGCCTATTCTGGAGAATGCATTCATACACGGGGTAGAGCAGATGGAAGAGGGCGGCGAGTTAAGGCTTACCATTGAATATATGGATGAAGGTATAGGCATTGAGATTCGAGATAACGGTGCAGGTATGAGCAGGGAGACTGTTGAGTTACTTCTCAAATCCTTCGTAGAGGAGGCTCCTGGCTTTGACAGGAGGGGCCAATCAAGTGGGCTGGGGACACATAATGTATTCAAAAGATTACATTTATTCTTCAACGGAGAGCAGAGAATCGAAATCGATAGCGCCCAGGGAAAAGGGACCGCCGTCTTGTTCAGAATTCCCTATCGCACGGCAACTACATGACAAGACGAGAAAGGATGGTGACTCATGTTCAGCTTACTTATTGCGGATGACGAAGCGCTGGAACGAGAGGGTCTGGAGCTAATGATTAGGCACATTCTGCCGGACACCTTTCATTTCCTTCATGCGGATAATGGAAGGAAGGCCATACAGATTGCGGAAGAGGAACGTCCTGATTTTATCTTTATGGATATTAAGATGCCTGGAATTCAAGGGCTTGAGGCTGTACGTCATATTTCTTCCATCGTTCCCTCAACGAAAATTGTGATAATCACGGCTCATGACTACTTCTCCTATGCGAAGGAGGGGCTGGCTCTGGGTGTCAGGGATTATCTGCTTAAGCCGGCAAGACCTGAGGAGATACTTCATGTATTACAGCTGTTGATTACAGAAAAAGAAGAAGAGAAATATCTGCGAAATCAGCAATTGGAGCTTCAGGAGAAACTGTCACAGTTGATTCCGCTAGCCGAGAACGAGCTCTCCCTTATGCTTATGCTGGAGTCGGTGCAGGAAGTGGAGCTCGAACAGTTGGCCGCTCTATTAAACCTACAGTGGCATAAGGGTTACGCAATGGTATTATCTTTTTCCAGGAAATCCAAAAAGGAGTGGGACGAATTTCAAGTGCTTAAACGGGAAGTTTATGAAGCGGTTAAGCATTTTACGAAGCCCAATCTGTCCCCGATCGTCGGGCCTATCGTTGGGCATCAGATGGCCTTATTCATACCTCTTCCACCCGGCAGTCACGGTTATTCCCAGCGTATTCATTCTTTGGAATGGGGAGAGCGTATTAGGAGGGGGATTGAGGAGCGGTTCCACTTATCCCTTTCGGTAGGAATTGGACCGGTCCGGGAGGTTTGGGATGGAATCAGCCGATCTTACCGTGAAGCCGTTCGGGTGTGTGCGGAGGATAACTTACTCCTGAACGTAAGGCATTACGATGATATGCTCCTGAGCTCAGGGCAGACAATGATCTCGCTGGATGATGAAAAGAAGCTGTTAGATGCTTTGCTGCGGCATAATAAACAGGAGAGTGCGGAGAAATTCGGATCTTTATATTCCATTTTGGAAGGCAAGAGCCTGGGTTCATTTACGACCTTGCGCGTAGAGGTCATAGGGCTTCTGATGTTTCTATGCCGCGCGGTTCAATCAGGTGAAGGCGCCAATCTGATGGCGTGTCTGAGTGCAACGGAAGATAGCGATGCTCTTCGTAAAAGTGCATTATATTGGCTCGATTCCTTCATCGATGGCTTGAGAGAAGAACGGGAGCAGAGTCGCTCACATGTGTTCCGGAGGGCGCTTCTCTATATTGAGCAAAAGTATAAGGATGACATCTCAATGGAGCAAATTGCGGAATATGTAAATCTTAGCCCGCATTATTTCAGTAAGTTATTCAAGCAGCATGCAGGAGAGACCTTTATCGATCATGTTACCGGACTTCGTATTAAGGAGGCTAAGCAATTGATTGTGGAGCAAGGTCTCAGTCTAAAAGAAATATGCTACGAGGTCGGTTATAAGGACCCTAATTATTTTAGCAGGGTCTTCAAGAAAGCGACAGGAATTACGCCAAGCGAATACCGGCAGCAAATCGAGAAGAAAAGTCCTTGTTAATCGACAAGGACTTTTTTGTGTTTTATACCCAAATTGTCCTGTGAAAGAATCGCAATTGGCTTTCATTCCAGGAGGCAACAATGAAGTGAAGATGGAGAGTAAAGAAGTGCTGGTATTGAATACACCGCTGGATTCACTCCCGTGCTAAGCTTTTTTGTAAGCGATACCAATTATTCTGGCTGGGGAAAAGAGGAGATGAAAGAGTGAGAAAATACGGTAAAGTAGTTCGTTTAGGGGTAGCTCTGTTATTGGCATCATCACTTGCAGGCTGTGGATTGGTCTCCAATGGGGATAACGGAAATAAGGGGAAGACGGTCGCAAAAGACGGAGATAAAATTGTTATCGGGATGTCGATGGACACTTTGAAAGAGGAACGTTGGCAAAAGGACCGCGATATTTTCACGGCTAAAGTAGAAGAGCTTGGAGGGGAAGTGAAGGTACTTGCGGCCAACGGAGATGATGCTACACAGATGAGTCAAGCCGAGCAATTAATTTCTCAGGGAGTAAACGTGCTTGTCGTTATTGCCCACAATGCTGAAGCGACAGCACCGATTGTAGAAAAGGCGCATAAAGAAGGCATCAAGGTGATTGCTTACGACCGTCTGATCAATAATGCAGATGTGGACTACTATATATCTTTTGATAATGTACGGGTAGGAGAATTTCAGGCCAAAGCGGTGATCGAAAAGGCACCGAAAGGTAACATCGTCTATATCGGCGGAGCGGACACGGACAACAATGCCCATATGTTCAAGGAAGGTGCCATGAATATCCTGAAGCCTCTTGAAGAGAAAGGGGATATCAAGATTGTGTATGACCAGTTCTCTAAGGATTGGAAGCCGGAAGAGGCTCTTAAGAATATGGAGAATGCTCTGACTGCGAACAACAATGATGTGCAGGGCGTGGTAGCAGCTAACGACGGCACTGCCGGGGGTTCGATTCAAGCCTTAACCGCCCAGGGAATGGCTGGGAAAATTCCGGTATCCGGACAGGATGCGGATTTGGCCGCCGTACAGCGGATTGCGGAAGGTACACAGCTGATGACCGTGTATAAGCCGATTAATGCGATTGCCACAGAAGCTGCAGAGATGGCCATGGCTGCTGCCAAAGGTGAAAAGATCACCACGGAAAAGACGGTTAATAACGGGAAGATTGATGTTCCTTCCGTACTGCTCGATCCCATCGCGGTTAATAAGGATAATTTAGACGTCCTTATCAAAGACGGCTTCCACAAGCTGGAGGATGTATACAAGAACGTTCCTAAGGACCAATGGCCCAAACAATAACTAGTCAGAAGGGAGTGCGGAACTCTAGGGTTCCGCTCTCTTCTGATTTCTGGTCAGAAAGGGTGCGGACATGATGCATGTATTAGAAATGGCAGACATCAGTAAAGATTTTCCCGGGGTTAAGGCGCTGGACCATGTAAATTTTAAGGTTAGGAAGGGAGAAATCCATGCCCTTTGCGGGGAGAATGGTGCCGGAAAGTCAACCCTGATGAAGGTGCTAAGTGGTCTCTATCCGGCTGGAACCTATAGCGGTGAAATTATTATTGAGGGTCAAAGCAGGCAGTTCCACCAGATAACGGATGCTGAGCAAGCCGGGATCGCCATCATTCATCAGGAACTTGCCCTAGTGAAGGAGATGACTGTAGGCGAGAATATATTTCTGGGGGCTGAGCCGTGCAGGCGCGGAGTTATTCAGTGGGATGAACTATACCATAATGCCTCTGTGTGGTTGAAAAGGGTAGGGCTGAATATTTCTCCAAACGTCAAAATTGGTCATCTTGGAATTGGTCAGCAACAACTGGTTGAAATCGCAAAAGCACTTTCCAAGCATACAAAAATTCTGATTCTCGATGAGCCAACCGCCGCTTTAACTGAAAGTGAAGTTTCAATCCTAATGGGGATATTGAATCAGCTGCGCAGTGAGGGTGTCTCCTGTATATATATCTCGCACAAAATGCCGGAGGTTTTTGCTCTTGCAGATTCCATCACGGTACTTCGCGATGGGCGTACCATAGCGACTCTGGATCGTAAAGAGACGGATGATGACCAGGTTGTATCCCTCATGGTTGGCCGGGAACTGACGGAGAGATATCCCCGAGTAAACCATACACCAGGGGACATTATGCTTCAGGTTAGTCATTATAACGTGTGGCATCCTGAGAAGCGTAATCAGAGAGTGCTCAGGGATATTCACTTTACATTGCGAAAAGGTGAGATTCTTGGAATCGCCGGACTTATGGGCGCAGGACGAACAGAGCTGGTCAGTAGCCTCTTCGGGGCTTATGAAGGCAGGGCTGAGGGAGAAGTACAAATCGAAGGGAAAACAGTGAAGATTAAATCCGTTGCTGAAGCTATTAAAGCAGGAATTGCTCTAGTGACCGAAGACCGCAAACGTCAAGGACTGGTGATGGGCATGGATGTGAAACAAAATACTACGATGGCTACATTGGGCAAGATATCGAAGCTTGGTTTCATTAACGAGAATGAAGAAATCAAATGGGGACGCCAGTATGTGCAGGACCTGAAGACGAAAACCGCTTCGTTGGAAACGTTGGTAGCTACACTTTCGGGGGGGAATCAGCAGAAGGTTGTCCTTGGAAAATGGCTGATGTCTGACCCGAAAATCCTGATTATGGACGAACCTACCCGGGGAATCGATGTTGGAGCGAAATACGAAATATATAATTTTATGAATCGGTTGGTAGATCAAGGTGTAGCCATTATTATGATTTCTTCAGAGCTGCCGGAGGTGCTGGGTATGAGTGACAGGATTATGGTGATGTGCGAAGGGGAATTCGTTAAGGAATTTCATTGGCGTGAGGCTACCCAAGAGAACATCATGATCGCCGCTGCGGGAGGTAAATAATGATGCAGCTTCAAAAGGAACTCCAAGATAGAACAGATGTCCCTGCGACCCGAAAGTCACTCTGGAGCAGCTTGTTTGGTGAAATGGACGTACGCGCCTATACCATGGTTGGAGCTCTGGTATTGCTATGGGTATTGTTTGGCATTCTGAATCCTACCTTTTTGACCTCGCGAAATTTATCTAATTTATTTACCCAGATGTCCGTTACTTCCATATTGGCTATCGGAATGGTACTTGTCATTGTAGCGGCTCATATTGATCTCTCGGTAGGTTCGATTGTAGGCTTAACCGGAGGAATCGCCGCTATATTGAGTAATTGGCTGGAAATGCCGGCGATTATCGTCATTCTGGCGACCATGGTTGCCGGAGCGGTACTGGGTCTGCTTCAAGGCTGGCTTGTAGCTTACAAAATGATTCCTGCCTTCATCGTTACTTTAGGCGGCATGATGGTGTTCCGCGGCGTGTTAATGGGTGTCACCGAATCCAAGACGATTCCTATATCCGATCCGGTGCTTGGATTGCTGGGAAATGCCTATTTTGCTAAAGGGTTCGGTATCGTAATCGGTTTGCTGGCCGTGGGATTTCTACTCTGGAGCGCATTCAAGAAACGCAGTTCACGGCAAAAATACGGCTTTGAGGTTGCACCGCTCGGAGTAGATATCATAAAGGTTTCTTTCCTCTCCTTACTGGTAGTATCATTCGTATTCGTTATGAACAATTACAAAGGGATTCCTTTTCCTATTATTCTCGTTATTGTATTGGCGATCATTTTCTATTTTATCTCGACCAAGACTACGTTTGGACGTCATATTTATGCCATTGGAGGGAATATGGAGGCTGCCCGTCTGTCGGGTATTCCTATTAAGCGGAAGACGATGCTGATCTTTGTACTCAATGGACTGCTGGCTTCGATTGCAGCTATTGTCCTGACATCCCGCCTAGCCTCTGCGACCATCACTGCCGGTAATATGGCGGAAATGGATGCAATTGCCGCATGTGTCATCGGCGGAACCTCATTAATGGGCGGTGCTGGCACAGTAATAGGTGCCATCATAGGCGCATTGGTGATGACTACCCTCGATAACGGGATGTCACTCATGGGATTAGAATCCTTCTGGCAGTACGTAGTTAAAGGCTCCATTCTTGTTGTCGCCGTTTGGCTTGATATTTCTAATCGCCGTAAGGGAGTTAAGTAGGATTCTGTCATTTATCTAAATCATTAATTATTAGTTAAGCACATACGTCAGATGGATAGGGGCCAGATCTATATTGGTCCTTTTTTTTATTTCCTCGACATTGAATTGAGTTTTGTCGATATATATCCGGAAAGCGTGGAAGAAGCTGAGAACCAAGATGCAAAATCTGCGCAAGCTGGGGGAAATCTATGAAAAATAACACTATTAACGCGATAACATTTATCATATAATGACAAAATAGGGAATTTTATTTTGGCGATGGGGAGATAAGAGAATGAAAATGAAGGGTTGGATTACAGCTTTGGCGCTTTGTACGGTCATTAGCTTGACCGGTGGGTTGAATGTAGGGGCGGTGAGATCTTCGGCCGATTTCACCGATTTAAAAGATTTGGATGCTATAACAAAAGCGAAATTTGATGCGATGATTGCAGCGGGCGTATTCGAGGGTGTAGGAGCCTCGCAATTCGGGTTAAAGGAAGAAATGAACCGGGCGCAGTTTGCCAAGGTAGCCGCGTTGATCTACGGACTGGACACGACGAAGGCGCCGAGTATACCATCATTTAATGACGTACCTACTAACCATTACGCACTTCCTTATATTGAAGCGATTAAGGCTGCGGGAATCACGGACGGTGTAGGAGCTGGTAATTTTGATCCTGCAGGGAAAGTTACGAAGGAGCAGCTCGCTGCTTTCCTTGTGAAAGGTCTCGGGAAGCCTGTTGACGACCAGATAAAGGGAGATGACACGAGCATCTCGGACTGGGCGCAAGGATATGTTGCTGTTGCATTACAGCTTAAGCTTCTGAGCAATGATGCGAGTGGTTTGTTCGGCGGCAAAGGAAATGCGACACGTGATTTGTTAGTGCTTTCTTCTTATGAAGCGGCCAAGCAAGCAGCTAAAATCGTTCTGCCGTCTTTACCATCGCCGTCGCCGACAGCGACGCCAGTACCAGTTGTCAGTCCAAAACCGACAGCGACGCCGGAACCAGCACCGTTGCCGGAAGCGACTGCGACGCCGGAACCGACAGCGACGCCGGAACCGACAGCGACGCCGGAACCGACAGCGACGCCGGAACCGACACCGTCGCCAGAACCGACACCGTCGCCGAAACCGACACCGTCGCCAGAACCGACACCGTCGCCGAAACCGACACCGTCGCCAGAACCGACACCGTCGCCGAAACCGACACCGTCGCCGAAACCGACACCGTCGCCAGAACCGACGCCGTCGCCAGAACCGACACCGTCACCAGAACCGACACCGTCACCAGAACCGACACCGTCGCCAGAACCGACGCAGTGGCCAGAACCGACAGAGTGGCCATCGCCGACAGACTGGCCATCGCCGACAGAGTGGCCAGAACGAGTGGTAGCTGATTAGGCTTTCTGTAATTCTAAGTTATTCAAACATTCTGTTAAGAGAAGGCTGTTCTGCGTATGCAGGACAGCTTTTCTGTACTCTTAAAAAATGAACAGGAGCCAGGCCTAAGAGAAGTCCAATTAATGATAATCAGAAGTGGATCATCGTCTATATTGGTTTTCTGATAATGGCTATAGTAGAACTTATTGTTGTTTTTCCTATGTGTTAGCCCAAGCGACCTTTCCGCGAATGCATATGATTATGCCTAATCATTGAAAGGAGCGATCACATATGGGATTTTTTCCAACGCCGGGAGGTGTTCAAGCGCCGACGGCTCCTCCTACACAATTCGTACCGCAAATGTCGGCTACTACATTTGCCATTGACCCCGGTTCGATCAGACGCTGCATGTTCCGCAACACATACGTTTGGTTGAATAACGGCGAGCAATTCTGGTTTTTCCCAGTATTCGTCGGGCGTAATTCAATAGCAGGGTTCAGATGGTTCGGTTTATTCTGGGGGTACTTCGGTATTGATTTGAATCAAATCCGCTCGTTCACCTGCTTCTGAGGCATAACAAAGAGAACAGCCCATGGGTTGTTCTCTTTGTTATGCAATTTATGTTTTTTACCTACTATTATCCAAGATACACATATTACAAATAGATAATTGTTTATTGCTGTTTAAACAAGCTGCGAAGCCGGTCTGATAACGAGCTCATTCACATCGACGCCCTCTGGCTGCTCGATTGCATATGCTATGGAGCGGGCGATGGCGGAGGCTGGAAGAGCAATACGGCGATACTCCTTCATTAGTTGCTTTGCCCCTTCGTCTGTGATGCTGTCGGCAAGCTCAGACTCCGTCACGCCCGGTGACACGAGGGTTGCACGGATAGTACTCCCTACCTCTTGCCGTAATCCTTCGGTGATAGCCCGAACGGCATATTTGGTAGCGCAATAGACCGCCGCGGTCGGGGACACCTCATAGGCACCGATGGAAGCCACATTTACGAATTGGCCGAAACCTTGCGCCTTCATGATCGGTAGTCCGGCAGCAATGCCATGAAGAACGCCACGTATATTAACATCGATCATGCGGTTCCACTCATCGATTTTTAAAGCCTCGATTGGTGAGAGCGGCATCACCCCAGCATTGTTTACGATAACATCAAGCCGTCCGAACCGACTCTGCGCCATGAGGACGATCGCTTTCATCTGATCAAGATCCGTCACGTCGAGCTGTTGATACTCGACTGAACCTCCTTCCGCCCGAATGTCAGATACCAAGGTCTTCAGTCTTTCCAAACGACGGGCCCCGATGACAATATGAGCGCCCTTACTTGCGAGTAGACGGGCTGTTTGCTCTCCGATCCCGCTGCTTGCCCCAGTAATAACAATAACTTTTTCATTAAGTGCAGACATTATTTCTTGCCCCCCTCTTTGTGTTCTTCCCGATACAGGACCATACCTCCATGGTACAGCACCCCGTCGACAAAATCCCCATCTGCTGTAAAGCCTGTATCATCTACATATTCGATATGATTGCCTTCGATGGTATATTTTCCTTGATAAGCGCTCTTGCGGTCGCCGCGGGCTTCGTCGTACCTTCTGCTTGGCAGCAGCTCGTGCCGGATATAGCCGTCCGCGGTCACCCACATGCCAACATAGGGTTGCCGATTTTCATGTTCGGTATTATTCATTTCACTCACTCCTTCTAGGACCTTAATCATTGTCATAACCTCCAAGTGGATCACTTATCCACAATTTCATTATGAACGGATTCTAAAAAAGGCGGTAGACAAATGGTCCGCTTTTATTGCCTAATCCTCCAAAATAATATAAAGTTAAGTTGTTAAATTCAACAAATAAGGGGAAGATCGAATGGGTGAAAGATCCGTGAAGCGGAAGGAACAATTAGTACAAATGATCGAGCGGTTCGCGAAACAAGACGGCACCCATGAGACGTTGATTCCTGCCTTGCGTTTCACTCGCTCTTCCCGGGCATCCGAGCCGGTCTATTCAGTCTATGAACCCTCGCTGTGCGTTGTGGCCCAGGGCTCGAAGCTCGTTATGCTGGGTCAGGAGAGTTACCGATATGACCCAAACAGCTATTTGGTGGCTTCCGTCCATTTGCCGATTACCGGACAGGTTATGGAGGCTGCACCGGAAACGCCGTATTTAAGCCTTCAGCTGCAATTTGACATGGACCAAATTCTTGAAGTTATCCAAGCCTCCGTTACAGTCGAGAGAGCTAAGCCTCAATCTGGGCGCGGGCTGTACATAAACCGGATGAGCGATACGCTTCATGACGCCTTACTGCGGCTTGTCCAGCTGTTAGATACACCGGACGATATTCCGGTACTTGCACCGTACGCGATACGGGAGATTGTTTACCGGGTTCTTCAGGACGAGCAGGGCACCGTCCTCAAGCAGTTTGCCTTGCTAGGTAGCCATGCGCAGCGAATCACAATGGTGATCAAGCGGATAAACCGCGATTTCGCGATGCCCCTGCACATTGACGAATTAACTGCTGAGGCCGGTATGAGCGCCTCGTCTTTGTATTATTACTTCAAGGAAGTAACCGCAATGAGCCCGATCCAGTATCAGAAGCAGCTAAGGCTCCAGGAGGCGCGCCGTTTGCTCTATTCAACAGCAATAGAAGCGGCTGACGCCGCTTTTCAAGTCGGCTATGAAAGCCCCTCGCACTTTAGTCGCGAATACGCGCGTATGTATGGCCATCCCCCGGTCAAGGACATTAGGCGTCTACGTGATGAACTGCAAACTGGGAAGGCGTCTTCTTAGACGTTTAATGCGTAACACGAAAAAAGGAAGTGTGCGGACACTCCCTTTGAGCAAAATTATCTGCTATCAAATGTCTATTTTCATTCATTAAATTGCCGTCTTATTGATAAAATCAATCTCATTTCTGATCCCTTTATGGGCGTCATTCCACAGGCCCTTTGTCAGGCGAATGCGCAGCAGGCAGGTGTTAGGGTCTTCGTCGTTATTGGCCTCGTTATACCACTCGGCGAATATTGTACGCAGCTTTGTCATCATTTCGGCGTTTTTTTCGTCACATACCCAGCCCAGGTTTTCACCGATACCATCGGCCGTAAAGTTTTCGACGATGATACAAACAGCGACTTCGGGGTTTTGGGCGATCTGCTGCATCTTACCTGAGGTCGCGTAAGTGACAGTGTAGAACGCGCCGTCCTCATAATAGGCGTCCACAATGCGGGCGGCAGGACGGCTTTTGCCGTTAGCCCCCGGTTCCAGCGCGATGGTGGACAGAGTGATCAGACCGTCCTTGTTACCGACTTGTTTTTCCAGCAGCATCATAGCTTCGTCGTATTTGCTCATTATATTACCTCCTAAAGTGGTATAAGGCATATACTAGTAAGCTTATCACTGTAAAATATTGGTGCATGTGAAGTATAATACAAAAAAATTAATTTGCTATCATAATCCTCTGCTCAACTTAGGTAAGGTTCAGCTGGTAGAGTTATAAAATAGTACACTAATAATTAGGCATAAATTTACACATCATCTCTATGAAATGTATGGTTAAACCCGATAAAGAACACTTATCAATGTGTTCTCTATCGGGTTTATTGTTACAATTTCTAATTAGATTCTTGATCATTTCGTCATATCAAGGACGATTCGACCATTGATTTTGCCTTCTAACATAAGATCGTAGATCTCATTAATCTCTTCTAACTTACGTGTCTCAATAATGGTTTTGATTTTTCCTTCTGCAGCGAATTGTAATGTTTCTTGTAAATCTTTGCGAGTGCCGACTATCGAACCGACTACCTTTGTACCGTTTAAAACCGTATCAAAGATCGGAACATCCATGGATTCAGGAGGCAGCCCAACCATGACGCAGGTACCGCCGCGGCGAATGGCCCGGTAGGCTTGGTCGAATGCTTTTTTCGCCACTGCTGTACAAACGACTCCATGAACACCACCGATTTCTTTCTGAATCCAGTCGGCCGCATCCTCTTTTAATGCGTTTACGGTTTTGTCTGCACCAAGCTGTTTCGCAAGCTCCATCTTTTCATCTGAAGTGTCGATGGCCACTACGTTCATTCCCATCACCTTTGCATATTGTACACCTAGATGACCCAATCCTCCGATACCGAAAATAGCTACCCATTCACCTGGCTTTACACCTGATACTTTCAAAGCTTTATAGGTCGTAACGCCAGCGCAAAATAAAGGTGCCGCTTCAATGAAGCTTAGATTATCAGGAACCTTCACTACATAATCGGCAGCTGCCACACAATATTCTGCATATCCGCCATCTACGGAATATCCGGAATTTTGCTGATCCAGACAAAGGGTCTCTCTTCCTGTGAGACAATATTCGCAATGACCGCAAGCAGAATACAGCCACGGAATTCCTACTCGGTCCCCTACCTTTAAGTGTGTAACTCCTTCACCTATTTCTTCAATAATGCCAACGCCTTCATGTCCGGGAATAAGAGGCAGTTTCGGTTTAACAGGCCAATCGCCATGAGCAGCATGCAAATCAGTATGACACACTCCGCATGCCTGAATATGGACAAGGATTTCTTTGTGTCCGGGTTTTGGTTTAGGTACGTCTTGTAGTTCTAACTTTTCTTTAAATTGTTTTACTACAGCGGCTTTCATTAGCATACTCCTTTAGCTTTTTGTTTTTCAAAAAGTAGTATGTTCATGAGGCTTACTTTAAATTCTTGAGACTTTTATCACAGATTAACACTCACATCAGAAGTAATATGTTAGAATATCAGAACAGCTTTACTGCGTTACCGCTTTATCAACTTCATAATTCACGAGCTATGATGGCTAAGGATTACACTTTAGCTGGAGCAGCTTCTGGAGAGACCGCGGAAATTCCGCGGCGCCGAAGGGTTCACAATCTCAGGCAAAAGGACAGAAGAGTACTGAATATATATTTGTCATGCTGATCGACATCAGTAGGCAAATATTATTTGATATTCTTACGATCTGGGAGATTGGATGACATCCAATCTCTCTTTTTTATTCCAATTTATTGTACTCACAAGGGGGAACTAGGTATGGTACAACCAGAATTAAAGAGAGAGCTGGCCAATCGGCATGTTCAACTTATTGCTATTGGCGGCACCATCGGTACAGGATTATTCTTGGGATCAGGCAAGGCGATAGAGAAGGCAGGCCCATCTATTATGATCACGTATTTAATCGTGGGTATTGCTGTGTTTTTTGTGATGAGAGCACTGGGAGAGCTCCTATTATCTAAAGCGGGCTATCAATCGTTTACGGATATTGCTGAAGACTACCTTGGATCACGGGTCGCATTCATTACCGGTTGGACCTATTGGTTTTGCTGGATCATGACGGCTATGGCTGATGTCATCGCTGTTGGCGTATATGTACAATATTGGTTTGATATCCCGCAATGGGTTCCTGCCATAGCCTGTCTAGTCGTGTTATTAGGACTTAATCTATTAACTGTAAAAAGTTTTGGGGAACTCGAATTTTGGTTTGCTTTAATTAAGGTAATTACGATTCTCGCCTTGATTGGTCTTGGGGTCATTTTACTGATCATAGGGTTTAAGACGGATGCAGGATCGGTGACGATACGGAATCTATGGGAGCATGGGGGCTTTTTTCCGAACGGCATATCAGGCTTCTTATTCTCTTTTCAAATGGTTGTATTTGCTTATGTCGGTGTGGAGTTGGTGGGTGTATCAGCAGCGGAAACAGCGGATCCGGAGAAAAATATCCCGTCTGCAATTAATAAAATTCCTTTACGGATTCTATTTTTCTATGTCGGCGCGCTTTTCGTCCTGCTATGCATTAACCCTTGGACGGAGCTTAGTCCGGCAGAAAGTCCTTTTGTAAAAACCTTTACTTTAGTAGGGATTCCAATTGCCGCAGGGATTATTAATTTTGTTGTACTAACCTCAGCGGCTTCCGCTTGTAATAGTGGGATGTTCTCAACAAGCCGAATTCTCTATAATTTGAGTAGAAATAACCAGGCGTCTCCTCATTTGGGCAAACTGAATAAAAACCATGTACCAGGTAACTCGTTATTCATTTCTACAATTGTCATATCTGTAGGAGCTCTGTTGAGTAAACTTATTCCGGAGCAGGCTTTTGGAATCGTGACAACGATTAGCGCCATTTGTTTTATATGGGTGTGGGGCATTGTGCTCATCTGCCATATTAAGTACAAGAAAACCCGGCCAGATTTACAGATGAATTCCAAATTCAAAGCACCGTTCACACCGGCTATTAATTATATTGTCTTAACCTTGTTCGCTGGAATACTGATCATTATGCTGTTCGCTGGAGAGACACGCCCGGCTTTATTGTGTACTCCGATCTGGTTTATTTTATTATTCATCCTGTATTCGATTAGAGGTAAGAAGGGGAAAAGTAATTAAGCTAGTGTGAGGCAGACATTAAGTAGCGGCTACTAGGGGATGCGGGGCTGAAACTAAAGCTAGTGAGCTGAAAATAGCTATGAGAATAATGCAAAAGGACAGCGAGCAGCTGTCCTTTTGACGTTCCACTTTATGAGTCTATTCTTCGCTAGCTAGGTTTGCTTTCTTTTCAATCGTGATCTTGCTCTTCATAGGCATAAATAATGTTATAACAAAAGCGGCAACGGATAAAATCATCATGAAGTAATAGGAGTCACTCGCCCCTAGAATGGATGCTAGGGATTTAAGGGTTTCAGGAGTAGTAGAGGGATTGCTCTGCATCACTGTGGCCGCATGACTTGTTGCCTGCACTGTATAAATTGTAATTACGACAGCAGTACCAATAGCTCCGGCAATTTGACGAACGGTATTGTTCACTGCTGTACCATGCGTACCTAGTTGTTTGGGCAACGCATTTAGTCCGGCTGTATTGAGTGGCATAGTGATGAAGCTTAATCCAATTCGGAGACCAATGGTACGAATCATTAGATACATATAGGTTGTCGATTGAGACAAATCGGTTACCGCCCACATAGATGGAATAATAAAGAGTAAACCAATAATGAATAGCGGCTTGGCACCAAAACGGTCGTATAATTTTCCGGTGACGGGCGACATGAACGCATTTACAAGTGCCCCCGGCAGCAAGAGCAATCCTGCATCAAACGCTGTGAAACCACGGCCATTTTGCAGATAAATAGGCAATAAAATCATATCTGCGTACATCATCATCGTGATCAATACGTTAATAAGAGACGTCATCGTAAAGACTTTATTTTTGAAGACAGACAAGTTTAGCAGTGGATCATCAGACTTGATTTGTCTTATACAGAATACAGCCGTTACAGCAATCCCAATCCCTAAGGTCAGAATCACTATTGCATCGTCCCAGCCTTTACTGCCTGCACTACTGAAGCCGTATAAGATCAGGCCGAATCCGACGGTTGATAAAAGAACACTTACTACATCAAGCTTCGACTTAGAGGTCTCAGATACATTCACTAAATACTTGAATGCCAACGCTATAACAAGGATGACAAGTGGGATGAGGCCGATAAATAACCAGCGCCAAGAATGGTATTCGACAACAAATCCCGCAAGAGTCGGCCCTATAGCAGGAGCAAATATCATCGCCAGTCCGAGCAGTCCCATAGCACTGCCACGTTTCTCAACGGGGAAGATGGCGAGCACAACACTCATCATGAGCGGCATTATTATGCCAGCACCCGCAGCTTGGATCATTCGTCCGATTAAGAGTAGACTAAACTCGGCGCCGCTGCACAAATAATCGAACCGATTAATAAAAATGACATGGCACTTATAAATAATTGACGTGTTGTAAAACGTTTCATTAAGTAGGCCGTAATTGGAATCAAAATCCCGTTGATCAGCATAAATCCGGTTGAAATCCATTGTACGGTTGTTGCCGTAACATCAAAGACATCCATCAGCCTACTTAAGGCGACATTTAAAAGTGTCTGATTGAGTGTGGATAAGAAACAACCAAAAATTAGGATGGTTAGTAGGATTCCTTTATTTATTTTCTTAATGTCTTCTTGCATGGTGCAGGCCTCTCTTCATTGCTTTTTCGACATAGTGTCGATAAAATAAATCATATCAGCATTTAAACGGTATTCCTATTTGCAATTTTATTGAAAATGTCGACTAATCGACAGAATGGGTAAATTAGTTGATGAAATACTATATAAACGATAATAGAGGGATGAAATGTCTGAACATAAAAGAATTGACCCACGAGCCATTCGCTCAAAAAAGATGCTGAAGAACGCTGTTTTTTCATTGTTAGCCGACAATGTGGAGATTTCTCAATTAACCGTCCAAAAAATCGCCAACCGTGCTGAACTGAATCGTGCTACGTTTTATTTGCATTATGAGGATATTAACGATTTATTGCGCCAGATTGTACATGAAATCTTTGATGACCTGTCCATGAAGGTTGAACCGCTATTACAAATGAAGAGCAGCAATGAACAGGAGCAGTTGGTCACATTTTTAAATTATTTTTATGAATACCGGAAAGTTTTTGCTGTATTGATGGAGCACAAAGGCTTCAAAAACCACTTGACCAACCTGTTAAAGAATACTGTCGAAAAACGAAGAAACGCCAGAAACATAGACCCCAATAAAGAAGTAGTCTCTGTTGATATAATTGCAGCATCACTACTTGGGATTATTTTGTGGTGGATTAAGGATGGCAGCCAATATAGTGCGGAATACATAGCGGGGCAGATTACCTTGATGTATAAAAGAAGGTATTTATAAGCGCTAGACTACGCTGCAGGAGGATATGGGGAACCGATAGCTATTCTAAGTCAGAATGAAGTGAGTGAAACAATAAAAAGCGGCAGTCTAGGACGTTAATTCTTGTCCTAAGACTATCCGCTTTTTTCAAGAAATCATATTATTTAAACTCAGCCTTAATCAGTGCTATCTCACTATTCGTGCCAATGCGTAATGGCGGTCCCCAAGTCCCTGCACCAGATGTAACGATGACATGAGGACTGTTCGAATTCTTCTGATAGTAGCCATAATCTACTGTAAACATAGCGTTGGTGATTAGGTTTCCAGGGAATACTTGTCCTTGATGCGTATGTCCGCTAATGATTAGATCGACGTCATCTCCGTATTGAATCATATTCGTTGGTTGATGGTCCATTACGATAACGGGCATATTTGTATCAATCTTACTCATCACTTCGGAAGTAATTGCTCTAGGGGTTCCTTGATTGCCAATCGGTGATGAATCCCTCCTACCAATAACAACGAATTGATTATCTATAACAACATGCTCATCATTTAGAAGTTTAATATTACTCTTATCTATAAAGTTCACAATCTCATCGTATGATCGTCCTGCATCATGGTTGCCTAAGCAAGCATAAACTCCATAGGTGGACTGAAGGGTACTTAATAACTCCATTCCTTTGGAAGGATTAGAGAGCGCGTAGTAGTTACCATTAAAGATATCCCCTGTCATTAACACAATATCCGGCTGTAATCCATTAATACGATCAACAACGTCTTCAATAAATTTCACATCATTTATGTAGCCCAAATGTAAGTCGCTGATCAGAACAATATTTAAATGATCTAATGAGGTGTTTTTATGAATTTGGATCGGATAAGTGACTTCTTTTAACTGATTCGCATTATAAATCCCATAAGACACCAACCCTATGACTAGAACTAACACTACTGATCTTGTATGAAAAATAACACGCGCTGGTGTAGGAGAGGGGATAATTTTAACCCACTTACTAACCAGTAAGATTATATCTGAAAGGATCAATAGCAAGAGCAAATAGAAATAGATCCCCATCCAATAGTCCCCGAATTGACCCAAAAAGTTAACGATGCTTGAATCGGTCGTCATAGCTGAAGAGGACAATAGTAAATTAATTATGATTGTTAACGCACATAAGCTGTAGATGACTCCATATATAATTCCGTTTACATTTGGAAATATATGTTGCAGCCATTTAAAAATCTTTCTCGCGATATAATAGTTAGTTGCCGCGTACAGTGCGAATATACACAGAAATGCAAATACCATATGATGTATCACCCTTTTTCTTTAGATTTCTGAGAGTAAACAATTATTATCAATAAGAATGAATAAATAGTCATGTACTCAGTAAGAGTAACATATTTTTTCATGTTGGAAGAGGAGATAGTTGATTTTGAATAAGAAGGATCGAAACGGTTTGAATATATTTTAAAGCGCTTACTTATATGAAATTTATATAAAAATGTAAGCTATAGCATTTTACGACAATATTCACCTTACTTTTACATGGGGGGTATGATATATTCTGGGCGAATATGGATAACACAAACAGAAAGGAAGTATGCGTATGGAAGCGCTGGTGTGGACATCCAATCATAAGCTGGAGCTATGCGAATGGGAAGAGCCACAGATCACAGCCCCGGATGAAGTTAAGATCCGGATTGAGATGACAGGTATTTGTGGAACAGATCTAGCAGTCGTAACCGGTAAAGAGGAAGGAGTATCAGGGGTCATTCGCGGTCATGAGGCTGTAGGGACTGTAGTCGAAATCGGCAGTAACGTTGACCGTGTTAAGGTGGGGGACCGTGTAGTTATCGATCCGAATCAAAGCTGCAATGAATGTTATTTTTGTTTGAAGGAACAGCCGCACCTATGTACAGGTCAGGATGGAAATGGAATGCCTATTGCTGGATTGAATCGAGACGGGACATTCACTTTTTTTTATGCTACTGCACAAACGTTTGCACACCTCCTTCCTGATCATATGAGCTGGGAGACGGCAGTCTTGATCGAGCCACTTGCCTGTGTGTTGCACAATTTCAAAGAGGCTAACGTCTCAGCAGAGGATAAGGTGCTCATTCTTGGATCGGGTCCGATGGGACTGTTAAGTCAAATTGTGAGTAAATCCAAATCCGCGCTCACGGTAGCGACAGAAATTAATCCCTATCGGTTGGCTTTTGCCAGAGAGATTTCAGATTTCGCTCTGACACCTTCCCAATTAAATCAAGCTACTGTGGATGAAATCTGCGAGGGACATAAGTTTGATCTGATTATCGACACAGTGGGGACACAGCTCGAAATGGCAGAGAAGTGGATTGAGCGTGGGGGGCGTATCGTTCCTTTTGGTATTAATGCAAAGTACCGGTATACCTTTTCTCCTACCAAATTCGTACAGCTTGCAATCAAAATTATTGCGGCAGGCGAATACCGCTACATGTTCGAGGAGGCTTTGCGGTTTGCCGCTGAAACACCTGAACTGGAGAAGCTGGTAACTAGAAAAGTTAGGCTCAGTCAGCATGAAGCAGCGATAGACGAGTTGATCGGCTATGAGTTGAACTCTTTGAAGGTGGTTAGGAGTGAAACCGTAAAGACGGTTTTTGTTCCCTAAACGAAATCCTACAATCAATGAGAGGTGGCACTGATAATGAGCAACGACAGCAAATTTAGGCTAGTTCAGGACTACTTGTCTACACACAGGGATAAAGACGTGGAGCCTATTTGGATACCTGCAGTGTGGAATGAGTGCCAGTATGAGCGTGTTCTTTTTGAAAAAGACGGTGAAATCTGTGTACATCCGTATGATTTTATGACGGAGCATTTGAAGTATGTGGACAAGCTTTCGTGGAGGTATTTGCTCAAGGAACGCACGAATCTGGACGACAGTGCGATCTACTCCTCACTTATTCGGTATTCGACGGCTTGGGATTACAACCATGATGGAACAATCGAATCGGGTACTTTTTTAAGATTCCTTATTCTTCTGCCGCTGCTAAAAAAAATGGGCATCAATATTCTATACATGCTTCCTGTGAACCAGTACAGCAAGTTAAATCTGAAGGGGGATATCGGATCACCTTACGCGGTGCAGTCGTTATTTCACTTGGACCAGAACCTGCATGATAGTTTGTTGGATGGTATGGAAGAGCTCACGATCCACGATGAGCTTAGCGCTTTGGTAGAAGCTTGTCATTTACTTGATATTAAGACCGTTGTTGATTTCATTCCCCGTGTAACGGCGAAAAACAGCGCGTTCATTAACGAACATCCTGAATGGGTGTATTGGATCAAGATGGATGAATTAGAAGGCTTTGCGCCGCCACCGATTCCTGAGCTTGGTTTTTTTGAGGAGTGTACGCCTGACAAATTGGAGACGGTCTATCAAAGCCAGGAGACCGCAGCATTTCTGCGGAAGTTCTCACTGCCACCCAATGAACTTCATCCAATCCTTTGGCAGCAATTAAAAGAGAGAGCTGATAGAACTGGGGAGGAGATATTAACTTTGGTGGAGCGAGAGATGGGAATAACGACTGCTCCAGCGCATTCGGATTGGATAAATGATGTGCAGCCGATTTGGACAGACATTACGTTTTTACGCCTATACAAGGACTTTTCTCCACAAGTGAGACATCTTATAAGTCCGGATCAGGCGCCATATGTCCTTTTTGATACGATTAAATGCAATGACTATCCTGGAGAGGAGCCGAATTTGGAGCTCTGGGATGTTCTGGAGGAGGCCGTACGGTTTAATCTCGAAAAATATGGAATTGACGGCTTTCGCATCGACATCGGACATGTGCTTCCAACACCGTTGCTGACTCGAATTTTTAATACGATTAAACAGCTGAATCCGAATGCAATCTTGATCAGCGAAGATTTGTTCAATCGTAACCACAAGAAGGCAGCGAGCACCGGTTACAACATTATGTTAGGCAGCGGATGGAACGTTATGACGCAGATTACTAAGGAGAATCTCGTTTCATTCTTAGAGGAGCTGCCGGAGTTGAACATTCATGTGTTTGCCTGTGCAGAGACGGCGGATACTCCCCGAATCACAAGCCGTGGTGGTATAGACGTTGCTCGAATGATCGCGGTGTTTAATCAATTTCTTCCGAACGCCATTCCGTATGTGACGACGGGCTATGAAATGAATGAAGAGCAACCCCTCAACTGCGGTCTTGGAGACAACACGAACGGAGAAGAGATTTCTCGTGCTTTTTTTAACGTCATGCAGATTAATTGGACCAATCCTTCACCGATGCTGCCGCTGCTGACGGAGCTAAGTGAATTCAAGAAAGATTGGCGTCAGCTAGTTCAACCAGAGAATTTTTTCGTGGCTCAGTCCCCGGAGGGTACTGTTCTGTATGGATATATGCACGGGGATCGGACGCTGCTATGCTGCTTTAACTTGAGTGCTGATACTTCCTGCCAAGTCGATTTAAAGGCTGCCGTACCTGGTCGATACCCAATGTCCGTGACACTGGATAGTTCCTTAACGGACAGCAGCGTAGGTCAGGTGTTCGAAAGCTTACTGCTTGCGCCTAATCAGGCACTAGTGCTAGTAAACAATCATAGACAAGTTAGTTAAGGGAGAGAGGTTGCAATGGAAAAGAAAAACAAGGAAATCGTGTTATGGCATGAGTTTGATGGTCCGGGAGATACCTCGATTGAGGTGTTAGAGGGAATTTGCAAGCTGTATACGGAGCGCTTTGGCGTACAAGTTACACCCCAAGTGATGAATATTACAGAGCTAACTGCGCGCCTGAACCGAATTAAGGATACCCACCAAGGTCCGCACCTGGCGATGGTTCCCGCCGACATGTCCTCTTATGTCGAGAATGGCCTCTACTCCGAGGTGCCTGGCGGGCTGCTCGATGATGTGTTGACTGAAGGGACCCTTTCAACGATGCAAATGGATGGCGTTCAGTATGGTATTCCGGTATTGCGGGGCAATCATCTGGTCCTATACTACAACCCGGAAATTTTCACTAATGCGCCGACGACATGGGATGTGTTCGAAGAGGAAGCTGAGAGGTTATCCGCACAAGGTATCGTGCCGATTGGCGCAGATTTACAACAGGGCTATTGGTTTATTCCGTTCCTTACGGCTTTTGGTGGTTGGCCTGTACAGAATGGAAAGCCGAATATCATCACCGCCGAAATGAAGCAGGCACTACAATTTATCCGCGACAAAATGGATCAAGGTGTACTTGTTAGTCTTGATGGTTCTACAGGACTGCTAGAGCAGTTCATTGATGGTAAGATCGGCGCCATTATTTGTGGCGAGTGGATTTATAATCATCTGGATAAGCATATGAATCATAGACTTGCGGTTTGCCAGCTTCCGGTCATCGAGGGGAGGCAATCGCTATCCATGTCTTCTTCCATCGGCCTGATCTATCCCAATCATTCGTTAACATCAGAGGAACGGGAAGATATTGTATCATTCACGCGTTTTATGCTGAGTGATGAATGCCAAACTATGTGGACGCTGGATGTGCAGCGGATTCCGGCACAGGAAGAAACACTTAAACGCTTAACTGATATTGCGGCGCCTAACAAAAAAATGATCTTATCATTATTGGATCAAGCACGGCCGATGCCGACTTTCCCCTTCATGATCCACGTATGGGAGGCTATGAATGCAGGTCTTATCGAGTTGCCCTTGAGTAATCCTGAACAAGCGCTTAAAAAAATAGAACAGAGCCTGCAAGCATCTTGGGGCGCATTTAAAAGCTAATAAGAGACGGGGAGAAGACAAATGAAAACAACGATATTCAGCCAAATTTCGATTGACGGAAAGCTCACGATGGGAGCCGGTAATTCGAGTAAAGAGCTTTTTTCTTTGTTTTCCAATGAGGATATGGAATTCATCCATCTATTTCGGGGGAACGTGCAGGGCATTATGGTTGGAAAAAATACGATCCTGACGGACAATCCGTTTCTTACTAATCGATATGAGGAGAACAAAAATCCAATTCGTATCATTCCGACAACTACCTTGGATATTCCGCTAGACTGCAATGTTCTCTCGGATCAGGGGAAGACGATTATTGTCACAACCGAGAAAGGACGGGATGAAGAAAAAATCAAGCAGATTCGGGAAAGAGGCAAGGAGTGCCTCATTTGCGGCGAGGATAAAGTCGATTTCGTTGAGCTTGAACGTCAGCTTGAGAAAAATTATGGGATTACTAGCCTGATGGTCGAGGGCGGCGGATTTTTGAATTGGCATATTTTCAATCAGGATATCGTTGATGAAATTATTCTGATGCAGCTACCGATCATTATAGGCGGCTCCACGAACATTACATTAGTGGATGGAGACGGGTACCAGCAATTGAGCTTTGCGAAAAAGTTCAAAGTTGTAGAAATTCAGCCAAAAGATAATTACACGCTCATGCGCTACAAAAAAGTAGTATGACCTCTCACAAGGTCATAGACTGCAAAAGGCTATGGATTCTGGAAAAATTAAGAATATGGGGGTTGTAAACAATACATGTCAGACAAAGAGAATTTCTACAAAAGTGTGTATAAAATAGCTGTGCCCGTCACACTTCAGAGCTTACTGATGGCATTGCTCAATTTGACGGATCAATTGATGGTCGGTCAGCTTGGAGATGTGGCGATTGCCTCGGTGGGGATGTCCACCAAAATATACGGAATTATCGCGGTTGTCTTAGCCGGTTTATCGACAGGTGTATCTATTTTTGCTGCCCAATTTTGGGGGAATAAAGATTCCAAAAGTGTCTCCCAGGTGCTGGGTCTCGGTCTGATCGTCGGCTTCGCGTTCTCGTTCCTGTTCTCTGCGGCTGTATTCATCGATTCGCCGTTCTTTCTGAGTATGTTCACTACAGATGCGAATGTAATAAATGACGGGTACATTTTTCTACAGATTATGTCGATCGGCTTTGTGCCTGTCATGCTCACGATGATGTATTCTGCGATTTTGCGCAGTACCGGGCATGCCAAATGGCCGATGTATGTTAGCTTAATTGCAGTTGGATTGAATCTTATACTGAACTACGTGCTTATCTTCGGCCACTTCGGCGCTCCTGCACTTGGCTTGAAGGGTTCGGCTATCGCTACACTTGTTTCCAGAGTGATCGAATGTTTATTGATCATTGGCGCCGTGTACCGGTATCGGTTACCGGGAGCTGTCGGGTTAAAGAACTTGTTCATCATTCCTAAACCGCTCGTCCGCAAGTTTTTTGGAACGACTTATCCGCTGTTGCTAACGGAATTGATCTGGGTGTTGGGTGAAACGGCATATGCAATCATTTACAGCCGCATGGGAACGACGGAAATGACAGCAATGACCATTACTTTCCCGTTGCAAGGGCTTTGTATCGGCTTATTATCCGGTCTGGCTAGTGCAGCCGGGGTGCTCGTTGGCAACCGTTTGGGTGCAAACGAAACAGATATCGCACTCGATCACGCGAAAAAATTCATTCGGCTTGGTATTATTATCTCTCTAATTGTAGGGGCTATCATTGCGGCAGGTTCGAAGCTGTATGTATCCGCATTTAATATCTCCGAGGATGCCAAACAAATGGGTGTGTATATTGTTATCGTATTCGCTGGATTTCTTTGGGTCAAAGTATCTAATATGATTATCGCGGGTGGTATTCTAAACAGCGGGGGAGATAGTAAGTTCGTATTCAGCATGGAATCGACAGCAACGTGGCTGATTGGGGTCCCATCCGGGCTGCTGCTGTCATACGTCTGGAAGCAGCCGGTCTACCTCGTGTACCTTGTCATCTCACTGGAGGAGCTTGTCCGCTTTGGTTTTGGCTATGCCCGGATTTACTCCCGCAAGTGGATGAGAAATTTAGTTAGCGATTTGTCTGAAAAAGCGATGTAGAGGTTAAGGTTACATAAAACTCTGCAACTATCCGGGATGATTGGTTGGCTTAAGACCCCGTGTATTCCCGCTTATGGGAATATCTCAGGGGTCTTTTTGTTGCTACCGATTTGATTGTCGTATGGGGTGGCTTTGAATGGGTGATAATTAGTTAAACGGATCTAGTCAGAAAGGAACTGCTGTGCGAGAAACCTCTAGAAGGTATAGGTTCAATGATGTTATTGAAATGATTTTGTAGATCATATGCGGTGTATCATTTGTTTATTTTAGCGTGATTGGGAACTATGGTAAAACCTTTCAAGCGGGTCTTATCATTGTCGTCCTATTACTCTTTAGGGGCTTAATCACATGGACTAGAAGCGAATTGCCTCCTGCACTGCGGTTCTCGGTGCTTATCTTTATCACGATTACGATGATGCTCGCCAATTTATTCAATATGTATGCGTTCATCCCTTATCTAGACAAGATTGAACATCTGCTGTCCGGAGTTATTCTATTCTTCGTAGGACAATTCATTTTGATCAAGATGGCTATGCGTAAAGAGCTGGGCGGTTTACCTTCCAACATCATCATCTGGTTCGCTTTCCTGTTTGCTGTTGCCATGGCTGGGATGTGGGAGATTTATGAGTTTACGGTAGATCATCTATTCGGATTACATTCACAAAACGGTAGTTTGAGCGACACGATGATGGATATGATCTGCGGAACATTGAGCGCAGCCGTCACAGCCGTTTATTTGTACAATAAAGGGCGCAGAACAAGTAAATATGACTAACGTTGATTCAAAAGATCACTAGGAGAATTTTTAAGAATTGTAATCTCAAAAATAGTTTCTGTCATTGTTCCCTCGAGTAATCGCACGCTGCTATGTTATAATTGCGCAATTTCTTTGACGATTGAGAGGGCGATGCCTTTGCCCCGATTTTGACCGTGAGATTCACTTCCTCTGTATCCTCCGTTAGTCCAAACCCAGATAATAGCCCTCTTCACCGTACCTAACGACATTATCCAGCAAGTTGCGGAAATCGTATTCGACAGCGGCGCGTCGATTAGCGCGGGCAGAATGGTTTTTGCGACCATCCATTTGAGAAGTAGAAGTCAGCCGTTGATGAACGTATAATGGGTACATTGAAAAGGACAGAATTGGGAGCTACATACATCATAATTTAGGTCATAACTGAGGAGTGGAAGGGATGGCGCGTGTCTTATTTATTAATGCAGGATCAGAGGGACATATCAATCCAACGATTGGTATTGTACAGGAGCTTATTTCTCGTGGAGAAGAGGTAGTGTACTTCTCTATAGAAGCTTTTCGGGAACGTATTGAGGAGACGGGCGCTATAGTTCGGACATTGGACGATCAACAATATATAAAGGCTTTTATTTCAGGTGGAAGAGATTATTTACTTGAAAGAGTGAATGGGCTTTTACTTACAGCGAATATAGTTATTCCGGGCGTTCTTGAGCAGATCAAAGGGGAGCATTTCGATTATATCATTCATGATTCCATGTTTGGTTGCGGACGTTTAATTGCTCAAATCCTCAAGCTTCCTGCAATCAACTCTTGTACTTCTTTTGTACAGACAAAGGCATCATTTGATCAACTTATGGAGCAGTTTTACATGGAAGCTCCTGCAGAAATAGTAAAAGCTGTGGACGATAGATTTCAAAGCCTGACGGCAAAAATAAAACAAGAATACGGCGTGGAAATCCATTCTCCTTATGAAGTGTTCTGTAATCCTGCACCACTTACAATCGTTTATACGACAAGGGAGTTTCAACCTTATGGTGAAGCCCTGGATCAATCGTATATGTTCGTGGGTCCATCTATCTCCTCACGATCAACTCCAGATGATTTTGACCTTTCTGTAATTAAGGGAAAAGAATTAATTTACATTTCAATGGGCACAGTTTTCAACCAAGCCATAGATTTCTATAAGCTTTGTTTTAAGGCATTCGGGAATATGGATCATACGATTGTGATGTCCATTGGGAATAAAGTTCAAATCTATGATTTGGGAGAAATTCCGCAAAACTTCATTGTGAAAAATTATGTTCCACAAATAAATGTATTGCAAAACTCGAGAGTATTCATTACTCATGGTGGAATGAACAGTGTGCATGAGGGTCTCTATTACGGGGTTCCGCTAATTGTAATCCCACAAAGCGCAGATCAACCGATCATTGCTGAGCAAGTCGCCAATGCAGGAGCGGGTATTAAATTACAAATGCAAGGATTAACTGCAACTGAACTACGTGAAGCTGTAGAACGTGTGCTGACTCTTCCATCATTCCAAAAAGCTGTTGCAACAATTAAAGATTCTTTTCGGATATCCGGTGGGTCACATCAAGCTGTGGATGAGATTCTCGAATGGAGGCTTCAATATCTTGGTTAGTTTGCAGGGTCATCCATTGAAGGATGGCCCTCTTCATGCCTTAACTTACAAGACAAGTCTATCGCGTACGCTCCACATAATTTAAAATAGCATCTTTCAACTCAAATTCGTACGTCAAACCATCCACTAATCCAACCACATGATTGCTGTCATACAGATCAAGCATGAATCCAGCCATCTCCTTTGCGGTATGGAATTTAGGTACAGCACCGTGATATTCGAAATCCGTGATATCAAAAGCATGCTTCGCGAATTCTGTTTCTGTTGCGGCAGGTGCCAACACTTTAGCCTGCATCGGTGCACCTTGACTCTTCAACTCATGAGATAGTCCTTCAGTAAATGCACTTACATAAAACTTGCTCGCACAGTAAGTTATAGCATTGCCCACAATCGTATAACCGCCACCAGATGAAACGTTAATTAATTGAGTGCCTTCAATAGTGGAGTAGTCTCGAACGAATAGAGAGGAGAGTATAGTTAACGCTTCTATGTTCAGATGTAGCATTGTAGTTATTTTATTTAAATCTTGCTCGGCCACTGAAGCAAAGTTCCCAAATCCGGCATTGTTGATCCAAGTTTCAAGGGGATACTCTTGCAAGCTTTCGTAAAGTGAATAAGCATTCTCAATAACGGATAAGTCAGTCGTTCGAATGATAACCTCTACATCAGGCTGAATACGGGTAATTTCAGACTGTAACTCCTCCAGCTGTTCCTTTCTGCGGGCAACAAGAATTAAGTTTTTTCCACGCGCTGCAAAAGCTAGAGCAGTTTCATAACCTATCCCTGAACTAGCGCCGGTAATTACAGTGTACTTCATGTGATTTCCTCCTATTTTTAAACGAGCATGTAATTTTATCCTACAGCGATTTGATTATATAGGTTAGAGTTTACTCTAAGGCAAATGTTTTTTATAATCAGGGTGACTTTCAAAACATATTAGATTCGAGGACTCGTATGTACACGATTAGCGAGGTATCCAAGTTATTGGCGATAACTACATATACACTGAGATATTATGAAAAAGAAGGGATCGTTGCTCCAATACGCAATGCCAATGGAGAAAGGGTATATGAGGATACTCATCTTGCTTGGCTGCGATTTGTACTGAGGTTGAAACAAACCCAAATGCCTATCGCACAGATCAGGCAATATGCCCAGTTATACTTAGAGGGCGAGCATACAAGCCAAGCCCGTTTGGATCTTCTCGAAGATCATAGAAGCTCAGTTCAGGATCAAATCAGACATTTAACAGAGACAGAGAAGATGCTGAACGACAAAATTGCCAATTATAAATCCTTCATTAGTAAAGGGAATACACTGGATTTGTCTATGCATGATTAGTAGTACAATTACACTTCGTCCATGTAAAAGGGGGTTACTTCAGGCCTTACGGCCAACAGGTAATCCCCTTCTGTTGCAGCGATAACAATTATTTTTTCAGAGGAATTTTGATCTCCAGTTGTTTGTTGTAATTTTTAACTACTTTACCTTTGGCATCTACTTTGTAAGCCCCGGTAGTGCCTTTTTCAAATACGGCTTGATAAGGTCTGATAATCAGATATTCTGCGGCTGGGCGAAGTGCCTCGAACAATAAATCTTCAGAAACAAAATTCTGAGTTGTTGCAACAGATTCCCGTGCAATATACTCTAATTCATTTCCCAGATTATCATAAATGTCATATCCTAAAGCCTGTGCTTGGTTAGCAGTCCCTTTAACTGCTAAAGCAATACGCACAGAAGTCTCTCCCACAGCAACGCGAGTGGTTTTGATCTCAAATTGGTTGTCTTTCTTTAAAGCTGGCAGCTGAATGCTACGCGCTACTCCTGCTTGCTTGAGAGAAAACTTTAGTACATACGGAGCTTCGATTCCGTTAAGCTTCACATGGATGCTCAATTCAGAGGAAGCCAGGCTTGCCTTTTGTTGCTCAGTAAGCCATCCGGTCTGCAATACAACAACCGCCTTGTTGGCATTACCGTCACTGAGCCAGCGTGGTGTTTTTAAATCAATGTCTCCTGGTTGAGTGAGCTTGGCGTCTACTCCCATAATCGTTCCTTCTGCAAGATAAGGTTCACCTTTATCATTCAAGGTTACGCCTGCGAGCATTCCTGAGAACAGGGATCCCTCACGGCTCAGATCGATCTTAATATAGTTACCGTCAAACTGTGCACTGCCCTTTAAAGTAAGCTGATCGTGTGAATCGGAGACTTTTGTTGTATTCAGGGAAGCTTCAGCGGCAGGTTGAACACTGGCTGCTTGGGTTAAAGCCGGCATTCCCAACGCTCCAAGGCATACAGCAGCACTTAAAATTACAGACCATTTCGTGGTCATTTTCTTCATGATATCATTCTCCTTAGTTTTTATTTAACTAACACGTTTATTTCCAGACCATCGATATAATGCTTCACAGGATTTCCGGCACTGTCTGCTTTGAATGCGCCACTCTTACTTTTTGAGTCCTCGAACTCATAAAGATAGCCACGGATTGTGAGCATATTAGGATATTTCTCGAACGGCTCAACAAGCAGATTCACATCCTGTGATCTATTGGAAGAAAGGAGCGCTTTTTGCGATATATTTTTCAGAACCAGTCCTTGTTCATCCTTCACTTCAAAGCCCAATGTATTAAAATCTGTGTGATCCCCGTCAGTCTCCTGTTTAATGTTGAGTAACAGATGCGTGGTTAATGGGCTATATTCCAGCTTTTGCAGCGTCAGACTCCATCCCTGTGCTTGTGCACGTATATCAGGTACGGCAATACTATTTTCTGTTACCTTTCGTGCAGGAATCTCCAGAACATATGGTGTATCTATACCGTTCAAGTGAAGGGTTACAGTCAGTACAAATTGATCAGGAAAAGGCTTGGTGATCCCCAAATTCGAAGAATCCACCAGTTCAAAAATAGCTGTACTCTGCTCCTTGCCTTCCATCCAAGTTAGAAAAGGAACAGCTTCCCAATGACCATCTGAGAATTCCTCCAGGGAAGACCCGTCGATCAGTACTTCTACAGAAGTTATGGCACCTTTCGCTAGAAAAGGCTTCCCATCCTCTCCAATCGTTACTCCAGCTAGCTTACCTTCCAGTTCATCTCCCTCACGTTTCACAGAGAATGCCAATCGGTTGCCATCAAATACAGCCTCTTCGGCAGATAAGGTGATTCCTTCATGCGTATCACTGCTGTTCGGCCGGGTGATCAGACCCAGACGCTGAGCGGCTTGCAATCCTATATCATCTGCCCGTTCAAAAATTCCGCCTATCCATGGAAGCTGTTTGAGTGCATTGGCCAACGCTGGCGGATAGACGGCTGTTAGCATAACACTTAGCACTATCGCTACAGATACAGCAGCTGCGATTTTTGGATATATCCGTTTTTTCTTTTCCTTTTCCACAGGATCCTGGACAATTATGGCGAGCGATGCATAAATCGAATCCTGCCGCGACCGCAGTAAAGGAGGAAGCTCCTGTATATTAGCCTTGCCTAGCTCCCTGATCTGCTTTTCTAAATGGTTATTATTCATTAGCAAGACCCTCCTCCCGCACAGGATGTATCTGTTTGGACAACAATCTCCGTGCGCGATGAAGTCGTGCCCTGACCGCTCCCTCGGAGATGTCGAGCACATCTGCAATCTGCTTAATGGATAAATCGTCATAATAAAAAAGCACGATAGCAAGCCGCAGGGATTCGTCCAACTGATTAATGAAGCTATGCAGGTCTACGTTGCCTGAATCTTCAAAATGCACATAGGAATCGACCGGTTCTTCGGGAATTTCCGCCACAGCTATAGTTCGCTCTCGCATACGAAGTAACTGATTGCATTCATTAATTAGGATGCGTATAACCCAGGTTTTAAGAAACTTAGGCTGTTTAAGGTTGGCCAACCCTTTATACACCTTCAGTGTTGTTTCCTGAAGAGCATCCGCGCAATCTTCATCTTTTAGCAGAATGGTTTTGGCTAATCTGTACAACTGGGGTTCCAGTTGCCTGAAAAGACGGGTAAACGCCTCGTGGTCGCCTTTCTGCGCTTTTTTGATATCCAGTTCGTTTTCCAGCAAATGATTTTTCCTCCTTGAGGGCCCTCTGTATGATTAGATGGAGAAGGCATACAAAAAGTTATATTTGGATGAAAAAATCTAAAATCTATTTAATATCATCTATTTCAGAATAGTGGAAAATGAAGATTAAAGCCTATAAAGCTTGCTTAAGCATACAAAATGTTTTCTTTTCATCCGTTACTAAATATTTTAACTATTGGTATATTGAATTGTAAGTGCTTACATAACTTAGGACGCACATATGCATCTGTAAATTTAGAATGGAAGGTGATCAGAACATGCGAGTTAATCAAAAGGGTATTTCTGTCTTTTTAGCAGTGTTGTTGATGTTAAGTTCATTCTCATTCAACATGAGGAGTGCTTTGGCTGCAGATTCGAATAGTTCGTTAATAGTAAATGGCGGTTTCGAGGACGATTTCTGGGAAGATGGATCATGGAGTGTCGATACGGCAAATTGGGATCAAGTAGAAATCAAGCATTTTTCATATGCCGATGATACTTGGCTAAGCCCTGATGAAGGAGCTCATGCTTTCAAATATTGGATTAACAAAGCCGCTACTGGAAACCAGACGATCGCGCTTAAGCAGACCATAACGAATCTCCCTGCGGGAAGCTATGAGCTCTCAGTCAAGTCGATGGGCGGTACTGACAAGGAAACAGGGAATGTTGAATTGTTTGCGGGTGACGAGAAGGCATCCGCTGTTGCTACCACTGGCTATAATGCTTGGGGAACGCTCAGCCTGAAATTTATCTTGAAGCAGGATACCCCGAGTTTTGAGGTTGGTGCGAACATAAGCGGCGCTCCAAGCGCATATGGTTTTTTGGACAGCTTTGAGTTGAAACAGTTGAGTAAGGATACGACCCTGCCGGTGCCGGCGGATATTTTTGTGAAGAAGGTAGAAGGACTTCAGCCTGATTTTATTAAGGGCGTGGACATCTCCAGTATTATTTCTTTAGAGAATAGCGGAGTCGAGTTTTACAATGAAAACGGAGAAGTGCAGGATATATTTACAACCGTACATGAAGCCGGGGTTAACTACGTTCGGGTACGGATATGGAATGATCCTTTTGATACAACTGGTAATGGTTATGGCGGTGGTAATAATGACCTGGCAACCGCTATCGAAATCGGGAAAAGAGCGACTGCAAACGGTATGAAGCTACTGGTCGACTTCCATTATTCAGACTTTTGGGCCGATCCCGCCAAGCAGCATACACCTAAGGCGTGGGCAAACTTGAGTTTTGAAGATAAGAAGACCGCACTTTACGAATATACCAAAGTAAGTCTGGAAGCCCTGCTTGATGCAGATATTGATGTTGGCATGGTTCAGGTTGGTAATGAAACGAATGGACAATTCGTCGGTGAATCTGATTGGACGAAGATTAGCCAATTGTTTAGTGCGGGAAGTAAAGCGATTCGAGAGATCGATTCTAATATTCTGATCGCTCTGCATTTTACAAATCCTGAGGGGGCAGGCAGATATGCTTCCTATGCGAAAACCTTGCAGAATAATAATGTAGACTATGATGTATTTGCAAGTTCTTATTATCCGTTCTGGCACGGCACTTTAAGCAATTTGACATCCGTGTTGACGCAAGTGGCTGATACTTATGGAAAAAAAGTAATGGTAGCCGAAACCTCGTACGCGTATACCGCTGAGGATGGAGATGGACACGGAAATACAGCGCCTCAAAGCTCGGGTCAAACTCTAAACTATCCTATCAGCGTTCAAGGTCAGGCCAACTCGGTTAGAGACGTGATCGAAGCTGTTGCGAATGTGGGTGAAGCGGGAATAGGTGTGTTTTATTGGGAACCTGCATGGCTTCCGGTAGGTCCGAAAGATAATCTGGAGCAGAATAAGTCGATTTGGGAAAAACACGGTTCAGGCTGGGCATCTAGCTACGCCAAGGAGTATGATCCAAAAGATGCAGGGGAATGGTACGGAGGAAGTGCTGTTGACAATCAGGCTTTGTTTGATTTTAACGGACATCCGCTTGCTTCACTGAATGTATTTAAATACGTTAATACAGGTGCTGTTGCCCCGATTGCTGTAGATGAAGTAAAAGATGTAACCGTCACAGCGATTGCTGGAGAGCCAATCCATCTGCCGAAAGACGTAAGTGTTATTTACAATGATGGAAGTTCGGCAATGATTCCAGTAACGTGGGATCAGGTTGCGCTTGAGCAAGCCATTAGCCAGGGAGCGGGCAGCTATGTGATCGGTGGAACGGTAGAAGGCGGTCAAACGGTTAAGGCTTTTCTAGTCATTAAAAAAGAGAACTTTATCGTCAATGCTGGCTTTGAAAATAGCGATAGAAGCATGTGGAAAATCACCTATGCTAACGCTAAAGAACCACACACAGACTTCCAAAACAAAGTCTCAGATGCCAAGACGGGCAACTACTCTCTACATTTCTACTCTGCGAAAGCAGTGGACTTTAGAGTGGAGCAGACCATTTCTGGGCTGAAGCCGGGATATTATAATCTTTCAATGTTTATTCAAGGGGGAGATGCTGTAAACCCCAATATGAATCTATTTGCTGTAACGGATGGTAAAGAAGTAAAATTTGACACTGGCGTGAAGGGATGGACACAGTGGAATAATCCTGAGATTCGGGATATTCTCGTTACCGATGGAACGCTAACGATCGGAGCAAATGTCAAAGCCGATGGCGGCGCATGGGGAACGATTGATGATTTCTATTTAAGCTATGTAAGAGGTATTGAAGAGTCTGCTATTGTTGATACAAATGCAGAAGTACAACAAATCACTTCTATGACTGCTAAGGTTGGAGGAAACATCACTTCGGACGGTGGTGCTGAGGTTACAGAGCGGGGAGTTGTATATTCCACTACCGCCACTCCTACAATTGCTGACGGTAAGGCCATAGCTGAATCAGGTGGAACAGGAGCCTTTTCAGTGAAACTTACGGGACTTCAATCGGGATCTACCTATTATGTACGTGCCTATGCCGTGAATGGAGTCGGAGTTAGCTATGGGCAAGAGATTACGTTTACGACATTAAGTTCTAGTGCAAGCTTGAATAGCATGAATTTGAGCGGCATAACATTGGATCAAACAGTGAGCGGAAGTGTATACGATTATACAGCGAGCGTACCGTATTCCTTATCTAACTTCACGGTGACGGCAACGGCCAGCGATGCTGTTTACAGTACCTTAACAGCGAGTGTGTACAATAGTGCCAATACGCTTGTGGCTGGTCCGATAAGTTTGACAAGCGGTGAAACAAGCGTAGAGCTTCCTCTTGAAGTAGGTAGTAATCGTTTGGAGTTATTCGTAATTGCCCAGGATGGCACAGGTACGAAGTATACTGCAACGATAACGAGAGCTGCACAAGATAACGGTTCTGATGATAATGGCAACGGTGGTAATGATGGCGGTAGTAGCTCCAACATCGTACTTCCGGTTATCTCCACCAACGGGAAATTGACGCTTCCCGCAGGTCAATCCGGTGAAGTCAGACTGGATAATGGGCTTGTGATTTCTATTCCGGCTAATGCTTCAGGCAAGCAACTGACATTAACAATTGAGAAAGTACTCCAGACACAAAGTCTTCTTAGTAATCAAGAGATTCTCGTAAGCCCAATCTATGAGATTCTAAAAAGCTTCGCGGAGAACTTTAGTAAACCGGCCACGCTAACCTTTGTGTTCGATTCAGGACAAGTGAAGAGCGGCCAGACTGTAGCGATCTTTTATTATGATGAAGTGAAGAAGAGCTGGGTGAAAGTTAACGGCGGCAAAATAGATGGAAATCGCATTGCTGCAGATGTGGATCACTTTACGAAGTTTGCTGTACTCGTAGTGGATCAAGCGACCGGATTGCCGGTAACAAATGCATCTACTGAACCGACAACAGAAGCTGGGTTCAGTGATATCTCCGGACATTGGGCGGAGGCCAATATTAAGAAAGCGGTGAGCGAAGGGATCATCAAGGGTTATACGGATGGAACGTTCAAGCCGAATGCTACGGTGACACGCGCTGAATTTGCGGTGATGCTGATGAATGCGCTGAAGCCTACTGGAAACGGTGTGGAACTGGGCTTCACAGATACAATCCCTGCTTGGGCCGAGAAGTCCATTGCACAAGCCTTAGAGGCGAAGATTATACGCGGCTATGAGAATGTTACCTTCCGTCCGGCAGCGAGCATAACACGTTCGGAGCTGGCAGTTATGATCGCTAGAGCAGCAGGGGGAGATTTAACATCGGCGGCATCAACAGGCTTTGCTGATGACAGCCAAATTCCTGCATGGGCAAAGGATGCAGTTGCAGCCGTGAAGAAATCAGGCATTGTGAGCGGACGTAATGGCAATGTATTTGCACCAAATGAGACCGCAACAAGAGCAGAGGCAGTAACCATCATTATGAATCTCCTACAAACTAAATAGTAAGCTTACTTGAGTAAGCAAATAGACCGTCCGAAGGACGGTCTATTTGCTATGTACAGCCATGCTGAGGGTACAAAAAAAGAAGAACCGACAGACTATGCCGGTTCTTCTACATATAATTAATTTGCATGCAAAGAAAGTTCGTGATAATATTATAGAACTGCTGTTAATTTCACTTATTTACACATAAATATAACATCTTATCTACACTATTATAATACCATGTGAATTAGCAGTTTGTCAAATTTAATTTTTGCTTCTTTATAACAAGAATGAAAAGGAGCGTGTTCGTGAAGATGGTAGACGTAAACGATTGGCAGCAAGAACAAGAACGGCTTGATTTGGTTACGGAAAAGCTGCGATTAAGAATCGCAGAACTAGAACCCGAAGTAACTGGGTTACGTGATCAGGTGGTGGACATTCGCAAGCGGTTTTGGGAAGAAGTCACGGTCAATACCAGCACAGATGAAGATTTCGAAGAGACCTTCTACAGTATAAAGCAGCAAGAAGCGTTGTTGTCCGAGCGAGAACGCAGTCACCGGCAACGGGTCCAGCGTTTTAATAATATGAAACGGCTTTTGCCCTCTCCCTATTTTGGACGAATGGATTTTCATGAAGACGGCCTGAGCTCCAGTGAGAAAATTTATATCGGAGTGGCTTCTTTCGTCGATGCAGACGGAGTGGACTTTCTGGTGTATGACTGGCGAACGCCTATTGCAAGCATGTACTATGACCATTCTCCGGGGAGATCCACTTATGAAACGCCGGGTGGGCAGATTACAGGTGAGATGATGCTGAAGCGGCAATATCAGATCCGTTACGGCCAGCTCCAGAACGTGTTCGATACGAGCTTAACGATCGGGGACGAATTGCTTCAGCAGGTGCTTGGCAAGGGCGCGGATTCACAAATGAAGAGCATTGTGGCGACCATTCAGAAGGAACAGAACGCCATCATCCGCAATGATAAAAGCCGTATGCTCATTGTACAGGGGGCGGCTGGCAGCGGAAAGACGTCCGCAGCGCTGCAACGGGTAGCCTATTTATTATACAAACACCGCGATAGGCTCAAGGCGGATCAGATCGTTCTTTTTTCGCCAAATCCGATGTTTAATAGTTATGTATCGACGGTGCTCCCCGAGCTTGGCGAGGAGAATATGCAGCAAACGACCTTTCAGGAATACCTTGCTTATTGGCTTGGATCCACGGTTCATCTAGAGGACCCTTTCGAGCAGATTGAATATGTACTGACATCATCACAATCCTCGCAGGGATATGAAGCACGGCTAACAGGAATGCAATATAAGGCTTCTGAAGCCTTTCTGCATGCTCTCCAAAGCTACGCACAATGGCTAGGGAAAGAGGGAATGCTGTTCCACAGTATCCGTTTCCGGGACCGCGATTTGATTACTGCGGAGCAAATGAAATCGCAATTTTACAGCTACGACAGCTCTATCCGATTGGCGAATCGCGTCGCTTTACTACGTGAATGGCTGCTGCGCGAGTTGACTAAGCTAGAACGTCAGGAAATGGAGGCACCCTGGGTTCAAGATGAGGTCGATTACCTCGACAACGATCAATATGCCGAAGCGTACAGTGAGGTGCTTAAGAAGTACCGGCGAGAAGAGGCTGTCTTCGATTTTACGGAGCAGTATCTTGAAATCTATGGCGATTTTCGTATTCAGAAGGACGGGGAAGAGAATGTCTTTGACTTTAGTTCGCAGGAAGAAGAACTGCTGCGTCGAATGATCGTGAAGGAGCACTTCAAACCGCTAAGACGGGATGCCAAACGGTTGAAGTTCATAAATACGATTGGATTATACGATCAGTTGTTTAGTGATGCTGCTATCTATCAGGAAATGACGGGTGAGACCGAAGTGCCTGATCAATGGTCTGAAATCTGTGTGCGAACGAAGGAAAAGTTGAGCCATACCGAACTGTTTTATGAAGATGAGACTCCGTTTCTGTATTTAAAAGAGCTTATCGAGGGTTCTCGCACGAATACAATGGTACGGCATTTATTTATTGATGAAGGACAGGACTATTCGCCGTTCCAATACGCATTCCTCAAACAATTATTTCCTCGAGCCAGCATGACGGTGCTCGGCGATTTCGGCCAAGCGATATTCCCGCAAGCTACCAATCTGCAGGAGGTGAATTCTCCTTTGATTCGGCTTTATGGTGAGGAAGAAACGAACCTGTTTCGTCTAATCCGAAGCTATCGTTCCACTCGCGAGATTGTGGAGTTTACGAAGGAACTTCTACCCAATGAAGAGATCGTACCTTTTGAGAGAGGTGGCGAGAAGCCGGGCCTAATGAAGGTTGGCAACGATGTGCAGCGGGCGGCGCGAATAAAAGAGGATCTTGGGGCGCTTATGGCTGAAGGGCTCGATTCCATTGCCGTTATTACAAAGACTGCTGCGGAAAGTCGCGAGGCTTATGAAGCATTGGCTGCACAGGGCTGCGACAATCTGCGGCTTATTACGAAGGAAACGCTCACCTTTGAGAAGGGAACGTTGGTTATTCCTGCGTATCTTGCTAAGGGGGTAGAATTCGACGCTGTGCTAATCTACGATGCTTCCACGCAGACTTATTATCGGGAGAGCGAACGTAAACTCTTTTATACGGCTTGTACTCGCGCGATGCATCGCCTTCTGCTGTACACGACAAGCGATTGGTCACACTTTATTCAAGCCTTGGATACCTCTTTGTATGAGGTAGTGTAAGTAGACATATCAAAATCCACTTCTTCAAGAAATTCGATAACTTCCCCATTGGGGCTGTGAACGATCGCGTTCTTGATCAGAAGAGGCGGTTCACCAAGAGAAATAGAATCTGGTGCTATAAAAGCCTTTGCTCCATGAGCAAGGGCTTTTTGATATATTTCATCCACATTATCCACATAGAAGGCGAAATGTAATAACGCTCCGTGAGCTACTTCTTCTTCAGATAAGGCTTTTTTCCCTTGAGCGGCGATCACTGCATCATTATCAAAAATCTCAATGCAGGTCTTTTGGTCAGGCGAAATCAGCATCGATGCTTCTTTAATTTGAAAGGCTGGCAGGCTCCAGTGATGACCTAACTTGAATCCTAAGACGTCAATATAAAAAGAAATGGTTGCTCTATAATCCTTGGCTTGGATCGCTATATGTGCAATACCTTTTACGCTCATCTTTAATCGCTCCTATCGCTAATGTACTATTTATTATAGTTGGATTAAAATAGGAGATACATATATAAGATAAGTGTTTTATAGTGACATGGTTAATGAATATAAGGTATTTTAGTTGAATGGGTTTATTATATAGAATTGGGTGAGGAGGCGCTTACTATGGAATATCTTATGGATGAGATTGATAAAAAAATTATGCAATTACTGCAGTACAATGCCCGAATGCCCATTTCACAAATCAGCAAAGAGGTTTCGATGTCACAGCCTTCCGTTAAAGAAAGAATTATTAAGCTAGAAGAAAGGAACATCATTTCGGGGTATCACACAGCTTTTAATTTACGGGATCTGAACCGGGGTACGACTACCTTTATTCTAATTAAAACAGAACATTGCCAAGAGCTCACTGATTTTTGCAACAATGCTATGGAGGTTACTGATTTGTTCCGCATTAGTGGAGAATATAACTATCTTATTAAGGTGCAGACCTCATCGATTGAGGCGCTTGCTGAATTTCAAGATCAACTTATAAAGTTTGGACCTTCCAAATCGCATATCAGTTTGAAAAACATTTTGGAGAACAGAGTGCTGCTCTAAAGATAAGCTTCCAAATACAAGATATAGTAACCGCTTTCTTTTCGTTGTAGAATGGGTGGAAATAGTAGTTATGATGGATACGGAGATAAGGGAGCATGCGCATGGAGAGGAAACTGCCTAGTAAAAAATATATTCCGTTCACATACAAGATGATGATTCCGTATCTGATTCTAGTATTGCTGACAGACATGCTGGTTGGCTATATAGCCTATACAATGCTCGTCGAGTCCAGGACCGAAATGGCGGAAACGAATGTCCGTACGGCTTTGAAGCAGACGAGAAGCAACATCGAATACCAGACAGATGAAATTAAACGTATGACCAACTCGCTGTTTCTAAATACGAATTTTCAGAATGCCCTTCAGTTCAGGGGAGATCCTTTGGAAAACATGCTCAAAATGAGAGACGATATTGTTCCTTATATGAAGGCTCCTCTGCAACTGTATGGAAACAAGCTGAGGCTTGCGCTTTTTACCGTTAATGAGACGATGCTTGAAATTACCGGTGATGATATGTTGACGCCCATTGGTAGAAGTGATTATTATGTCCTTTCTGATCAGGTGATCGAGAATACGGATTGGTTTAAGTCGATCATGGCAAATAACGAGGACAGCTTGTGGCTTCAAGCGGACAACGACCGTGAACTAGGCAATATTTCGTATTTCCGCAAGCTCGTTTCTTCCAAGGCAGCTCCGGCTATCATTGGGTACATTCGTGTTACGGCGAGAATCGACGAGCTTTTTGGCAGTTTCGATACTTTTCCAATTGAACAGGGGCTTAATCTTCGTCTGATGGATAGGGCGACAGGGTTGACGATGTATGAACAAGGTATTGTCGATGAAGCTGCGAAGCAAGACTCTTACTTAATAATAAGTGAAGATATTCCGGTATCCAGCTATGTCATTGAGGCACGCGTGCCCCACTCTTATTTGAACAAAGACGCCAGTAGAATGCGGAAGGTGATTAGTACCGTTTGTTCCATTAGTTTTTTGGTGATGGCTATTATCGGTTTTCTAGTTGCACGTATATCTGGCAAAAAAATTAAGCGGATTGTGTATTTGGTTCGGTCGTTTCAGGAGGGGAATTTCTATAAAAGAATCGGATTTCCGGGAAACGATGAATTTGTCTATATTGCGAATAGCTTTAATCAAATGGCGACTAGCATTCAGGAGCTAATCCGGAACGTCTATGTGCAGGGCATTCAGAAAAAGCAAGCAGAGCTGGATGTGCTCCAAGCCCAGATCAGCCCCCATTTCCTGTACAACACATTGTCCACGATTGGCAGTCTGGCCAATTTGGGGGAAACAGAGAAGGTTACACAGATGGTACATGGCCTGTCTAAGTTTTATCGACTCACGTTGAATGATGGGCATGTATATATTTCACTTGAAAATGAGCTGGAGCAGGTGAGGATGTATCTGGAGATCCAGAGAGTAAAATATGCGGATGCCTTTGAGGTTTATTATGATGTCGATCCGGAAATTTTACAGATTCCTATTATCAAGCTGATTTTGCAGCCGTTTGTGGAGAATATATTCAAGCACGCCTGGTTCGGGGAGACCATCGCGATTCGTATTACTGGAAAGCGGCTTGGTGACCGCATCGAACTCAAGGTCATTGATAACGGGATCGGCATGCGACCGGATACACTTCGAAATATGCGGTCAAGCGCATACCAACCTGGCAGCTACGGTCTGAGAAATGTGGAAGAACGAATTAAACTGAGATACGGCAGCGATTTCGGCATTCAAATCGGCAGCTATTTTGGAGCGGGAACGACAGTCCAAATCATCTTACCGGTGGATAATGCGGAAATTAGGGAAGTTATGGGGGAATGAGAAGTATGGCGATGGAGATCAATGTTCTGCTGGTGGATGATGAAGTAATTGATTTGGAATGGCTCAGACGGCGTGTGGCCGGCAGTGATCGTTTGCCTTTGCATAACGTGAGAACGGCAACGAGCGGGTTTGCCGCTCTGAAAATAATGGAGCAGCACCCTATTGATATCATTCTCTCTGATATCGGTATGCCGATTATGTCGGGCGTGGAATTCGTGCGTAAAGCGAAGGAGATCAACCCTGAAGTTCATATTCTTTTTATTAGTGGACATCAGGATTTTAATTATGCCAAAGAAGCGATTCAATTGAACGCCTACAGTTATTTGCTTAAGCCTGTTGATGATGACGAGCTGAACGAGACGTTGACCGAACTCTGCACCAAGATAGAGAAAGAGCGTAAACAGCATATTTCCTTGTCGGAAACGCTGACGCTTGTTAATCAGGAGCTGCTGCTGCGTTGGTTTAACGAGGCTGCTCCGGGACAGGTGGAGATGCACATTCATAACGTTCTCACACCATACTTACAAGGTGCATCGGCAGTTGCCATCATCGAGATCGACGACATGGCGCGGAGAATCCAAACCTGGACAGAAGAAGAGCGGAGCTCGTGGAGCAGCAGCGCTAATCAGTTCATTCGTAAGTTTGCCCAGGATCAAAATTTGGGCATGGTGATTACGGCCTATGACTATCGCTTTGTAATCCTCGCTGCGGTTCAGGAGCAATATTTCATTGCTTTGCTGGAAGAGCTGCTTCGGGCATTCTATCAGGAGTTTTCCTGTTCGATTACCATCGGAAGAGGAATGTACACAACCGACCCGGTCAAGCTTCATGACTCCTACAGACAGGCTCAGGCCGCTTTAAGCATTAAGTGGATCGTAGGTAAGAATAGGCTCATCCAAGATGCCTCGGAATGGCACCCGAAGGAAAAAATCGCTTCGGATTTAGAGGTAATTGTTGATCGGATGCTTAAAGCTATGCTCGAATATGACCTTACCACTATAGACGATTGCTTGCTGCAGTTATTTGCCGGAGACAGCCCGCTCTCCCAGAAAAACGACATTTACGATATCATAATCCGGATTACCTCCAAGCTTCATGCCGATTTGCAGCAAATGAATGAGCATTTGTACGAGATTTTAAACTGGGATTCTCATCATCCTTTTGTGCTGTTTCAGTTCGAAACAGTGCATGATATCCTTTCGTGGCTAAGAAGAAGGTTCTTTGAATTGTCGGAGCGGCTTTATTTGAAGCGCCAAAGACAAAAGCGGAAGTTAATCGATGAAATTACGGAATATGTGAAGGAAAGGTTAGATCAAAAAATAACGTTAAACGAAGTCGCCGCTCACTTTGATTTTACGCCTAACTATCTGGGTCATTTGTTCAAGGTAGAAACTAATAGTTTATTTAGCGATTTTCTAAGTGAATTACGTATGAAGCGGGTATGCGAGCTGCTCGAAGATCCAACGAAGAAAGTATATGAGATTGCGGAACAAGCCGGATATAAGAACATTATTTATTTTAACAGGCAGTTCAAGCAATACATGGGCATGTCGCCCGGCGAGTACCGGAAGAAAAATAAAATCTGAATCGATTTCTTATTGAGGAGGCTCATGTTCTAAATGGACAGGGGCTTTTTTTCTTATCAAATCGTTGAATTAGTATTATGTTTAGTTGTTTGGCTGAATTATCTTACTGCCGCCATCCTTTTATAATGAGAGCTATAGAGAAGAAAGGGGTGCAAAGATGAAAGGGCATACATTTTGGAGCGATTTGAAAAACTATAGGGTTTTGTTGCTGATGCTGGCTCCGGCGGTTGCTTTTTTTCTTTTGTTTGCCTATGTCCCAATGGCAGGCATTATTATTGCCTTTAAGCATTATGATTACGCGGGCGGTATTTTTGGGAGTGCCTGGAACGGGTTCGACAACTTCCGCTTTTTCTTTGAATCAGGGGATGCCTGGCGGGTTACACGAAATACTGCATTGTACAATATTGCCTTTATCGTGGTGAATAACGCTTTGCAAATTTTTGCAGCGATTATGTTGTTTGAAGTCGGTGGCAAATGGTTCCGCAAAATTACGCAATCGGCGCTGTTCCTTCCTTACTTTATTTCATGGGTTGTTGTCGGCGCAATCGCCTATAACCTGCTCAATTATGATATCGGTACTGTGAATGCTCTCCTTAGAGGACTTGGGCTGGATCCTATTGATATTTACAATACGCCTGCCTACTGGCCATATATCCTGGTTATCGTCTCCGCCTGGAAGGGTCTTGGATACGGAACGGTGATGTACTTGGCAGCGATTACAGGCATAGATACTGAAATGTACGAAGCGGCTGAAATCGATGGTGCCAACATTTTTCAGCGGATCCGGAAAGTGACGATTCCAAATCTTTACCCGACGATTATTATCTTGGTGCTGCTGGCGGTCGGGAATATTTTCCGCGGTGATTTCGGAATGTTCTATAACATGATCGGCAACAACGGTTTGTTGTTCTCTTCGACAGACGTTATTGATACTTTCGTGTTCAGATCGCTGATTACTTCGAATGATATCGGCATGTCGGCTGCGGCAGGTGTTTTCCAGTCCGTTCTTGGCTTCGCAACGATCATGACTGTGAACTATGCTGTTCGTAAATACGATAAAGACCGCGCCTTATTCTAACCGCATCAGAGGTACAGTTTTCATAATGGAGGTAACGATATGAAGCAGCTCGATCGTAAAATATTCTCGGGTATTGGTTATGTATCCCTAATCTTTCTCGCAATTTTATGTATATTCCCGTTTATACTTGTCGTATCTTCATCGCTGACGGAAGAAACTAAAATTCTAACGGATGGCTATCAATTTATACCGACTGCCTTCTCAACGGAAGCCTACAGGATTTTATTTAAATATCCCGACCAGATGATTCAAGCTTACACGGTGACAATCGGCGTTACTATAATAGGCACACTGTTTGGCTTGTTTCTGACTTCGATGACGGCTTATGCGCTTTCCAGAAAAGATTTTAAATGGCGTAATAAGTTCTCGTTCTTCTTCTTCTTTACAACTTTATTTAACGGTGGTCTCGTTCCGTGGTATCTGCTTATGGTTAACTATCTCCATATAAAGGATACACTCATGGCTTTAGTGATTCCGATGATGCTCAATGTCTTTTACATCATTGTTATGAAGTCTTTTATGGGCAGTATTCCGGAAGCGATTGTGGAATCGGCCAAAATTGACGGCGCAGGCGATTTTAAAATTTATGCCCGTCTAATCCTGCCTCTTTCCAAGCCGGCGCTAGCTACTATTGGTTTGTTCCTGGCCCTTGCTTATTGGAACGACTGGTACAATGCCCTTCTATTTATTTCTGATGAGAAACTGATGCCGCTTCAATATTATTTGTACAAAATGCTAGGCAATATGGACGGCATGCGAAAAGCCATGATGGGTGCAGGAGCAGTCGTAACCACATCGATCCCGAGCGAGAGCTTGAAGATGGCAATGACGGTTGTGGCCACAGGTCCGATCCTGCTCGCTTATCCATTCGTTCAGAGATATTTTGTTCAAGGTTTAACGATTGGCGCTGTGAAAGGATGAACCCGGGAATATCCGGTTTATCAATATAATTAAACACAAGGGGGAAGGCTTGAGATGCTGAAGAAAAATAGATTGATCATGCTGGCGCTCGTTTTAACCTTCGTAATGATTCTAAGTGCATGCGGCGGTGGCAATAACAACGCTAATACGCCTGCAAAGGCTACAAGTAATACAGAGGTTGCAGGTGATGCTACGAACACACCAGACGCCACCAACACCTCAGAGCCTGCAGCTGACCCAAACACCATTGATACCTCAAAAGAAGTTAAGCTGAAAATGATCTTCGTTGGTCCTAAACCGGTAGACTATGATAGTGTTTTTGCTGAGATTAACAAAAAGCTGAAAGAAAAAATTAATGCGACCCTTGAGGGCGAGTTCTTGGATTGGTCTGACTGGGCACAAAAATATCCATTGAAGCTGGCGGCGAATGAAGATTTCGATCTCATCTATTCAGCAAACTGGGCTGGCTATAATGATCAGGCGCTGAAAGGCGGGTTTCTAGAATTAACCGATGAGCTGATTACGAAATACATGCCGCAAACTAAGGCAGTGATGTCAGATGTGAGCTGGGATCAGGCAAAAGTAAACGGCAAACTGTACATGGTTCCACAAAACAGAGGAGAGTCTGTTGAAAAGCTGATTCTGTATCGTGAAGATTTGCGTAAGAAATATAATCTTCCTGAAATCAACAGCCCGGAAACGTATGCTACGTATTTGAAGACGATAGCTGAAAAAGAAAAAGGAATTACACCTTTCACTCCGGAAACGGGAGACTGGAAGTATCATAACTTAGACCGTGTATTACTGAAGCAGCAAAGCGAATGGAATATGTTTGATCTCGACCTTCCGTTTGCCTTCAAATTGACGGATGAAACAGGCAAAGTCTTTAACGTCTATGAAACACAAGAGTTCAAAGATTTGCTCGTGTATTACAAAGATCTAGCTGATAACAATGCCTGGTCAAAAAACGTACTAAACAGCAAAAATGATCATCAGGCGGATTTTAAAGCAGGAAAAACCGCTTCGATTACGCACAATAACGGAACACTTGGAGCACTCATGGCTTTGATGCGTCAAGAAAATTCACCTTATGAAGTGGCACTAGCCGATATCAACCAAGGTAAGAAAAAATCAGTAGCGATTTCTACACAAAATGGTACGTCGATTCATGCGACTTCCAAAAATGTGGAACGTTCCTTGATGCTGATCGATCTGATGCAGAATGATAAAGAACTGCACGACCTGATGATGTACGGAATTAGTGGCGTACACTATGAACCGGTTGGCGACACCAAATATAAAGCACTCGACAAAAATCCGAACTTTACCGGCTTCTCTAATTGGAACTTCAACTCACCACTCAACCTGGACAATGAAGCATTCCCTCAAGAAGCTAACGATCTGGCTAAGGGATGGGAAGCTAACGTCTACCACTATGCTCTTGAAACCTTTGTATTCGACAATAGCAAAGTGAAGACTGAAATTGCCAATGTGGGCAATGTAATGCTCCGCTATGCCATTCCGCTTGAGTACGGTGTAATTAAAGATATCGACAAAGGACTTGCAGATCTGAACAAACAACTAAAATCAGCTGGTGTTGATAAAATTCAAGCTGAACTGCAAGCTCAAATCGATGCTTTCTTGGCGAATAAGTAAGATACAGGATAAGGAAGACCCAACAGTCATGGGATGGCTGTTGGTCTTCCGCTTTTTGTTGAAACAAGAGGAGAAGCACCCTGACAGCAGTTGGACCCTTATCCCTGCTTGGAAATAATCGGAGCTATTCAACAGGGGTGGTGGTTTCGTTTTCCGGGCATGTTACTTAAAACATGTTAGGAGGGGATAAGGGATGTCCAGAAGAAACAGGAAATATGCCGTGCCGGGAGTCAGCCGCGGAATGCAAACGTTTAAAGCCGAGGTGATGCGGCGCGAGGGTTATAATGTAGATCCGGAGCGGCCTGATGATGTGAAATACGAAGTGGCAAAAGAACTTGGTGTCCCATTGGAGCACGGTGAAAATGGACATTTGAGTACAGAATCAGTGGGTCAGATTGGCGGGAAAATTGGTGGATCGATGGTCCGCGAGATGATTCGTCTCGCACAGCAGCAATTGGTGGACCAGGAGAGGGAATAGCATTTTTCTAATCATAATGTTGCAGTAATCATGGGAGGCGGCTTTAGTCCTAAATTGCCTGGGACGGAGTCCGTCTTCTTTGCGTTTTCCTAAAACAACCTAATTAATGGTAGAATTTTACCGATGTTCCACGGTATAGTGAAGAAGGATATAACGCCATTCAATTCTGTATTGGGAGAGGAATCGTCGGATGAATCAGAGGTATCGTAAACGGAACACAGCTGCTTTCACAGGGGTATCGTATTTTGCATTAGCTGCAGGTCTTTTTCTATTCTGTTTGGGGGTGTACAACGACGATTGGGAATTGAACGTGAAAGGGTATTATTTGCTTTGCATGGTGTTAATTACGATTAGCTGTATCGTTGTGCAAAAGGTCGTTAGAGACAATTCAGAGGATAAAGAAATTAAGCTGGAAAATCCGAAACACAGGATGAGAAATACAGGGGCTTTCACAATTATGGCTTTTGCAGGCTTGGTTATTGGGTATGTAATGTTCTTTATTGGTCTGTACAATGCTCCATTTCAATTGAATGTAAAGGGGTATTATATAGCTGTTATTCTGTTGATTTCTTATAGCGCCGTTGGCGTTCAGAAAGTGACGAGAGATAACGCCGAGGACAAAGAGATTCTCGCCGAGCAAGATGCCAGGAGGGACATTCAAGGGTAAAGAGGGACCTAGATAAGGAGCAGTGAGATGAACTTTTTAAAAGAAAATCTTTTTTGGCAGTATCCAGTAAGCACTTTTTCTATTACAGATGAGAAGATTGAAATTGTAACTGAGCCTAATACTGATTTTTGGCAACGTACCTATTATGGATTCAGAAATGATAATGCACCTGCGCTGCTAATGAGGACGGACGAGAAATACTTTTCTTTAATAGTGAAAACTGATTTTGAAAGCGCTCATAGATTTGACCAGTGTGGAGTCATTATTTATCAGGACAGTGACAATTGGTTCAAGGCATCGATTGAATATGAGAATGAAGAATATCAAAGATTGGGCAGTGTAGTTACGAATCACGGATATTCGGATTGGGCAACAACAGATATCGATGCAACAATAAAAACAATGTATTACAGATTAAGTCGGCGTGAGAGTGATTTCTGTGTTGAAAATTCTCTTGATGGGATTACATTTAAGCAGATGCGTATTTTTCATTTGTTTGAAGGGAGTGAGCATATCAACTTTGGTTTATATGCTTGTAGCCCAGAGGATTCGTCATTTAAAGCAACATTTACAGAAATAGAAATCACAGAATGTCAGTGGTTGGAACATAAATAAAGTTAAGGAACAAAGAATAAGCTAAAGGAGCCTCGTGAGTAGTGACGAAGCTCCTTTTTATTTTAAAATATTTGTATGTTAAAAAGTTTTGAGTGAACTAACTAGGTTCGCGTAGGCACTCTTTTTTTAAATAAGCAGCAAAGCTCTTGATATTCATCCGTATATGCCGATTATTGCCCTCGAGCTTACTCATCATGATGCCGCCCTCCATGATGGAAAGGGAGAAGGTAGCTAGTGCCTCAATGTCGAGATCTGCTTTGAATTCACCACTTTGTACACCTTCAGAAATGATTTTCTTTTTGAATTCCAGTGTGCCTATTAGGGCTTGCTGGGCTTTTTCACGTAAGCCTGGATGACTGTCGTCGCTTTCAATAGCTGTGTTGAGGAGCGGGCACCCCCCAATAAAGGGTGGCGCTTCAACTACTTTCTCGTATACATGTAAATAAGCTAATAGCTTGCCAGAGGCTGTTTCTTGCTGACTAATGGCATGAGCTAGTTGGGCCCCCACAATACTACCCGCATAGCTAAAGGCTTCATATGCAATCTCATCCTTACTGGAAAAATGACGATAAATGCCACCTTTCTTAATGCCTGTCAATTCAGTTATATCAGATAAGGATGAGCCCGAATATCCTTTCTGGTTAAACAGTTCAGCGGCTTTAGATATGATGTAATTGCGAGTCTTCTCACCCTTTTCCATTGTCATCCTCCGTCCTTAATTGTATATGTACACGTAGTATATCAAATGAAATTATTCTGTTGCAAAAAAAGCATCTATGCTATTATAAAAGATACCAATCGGTATCTTTTATAATAGACAGGGGTGGAAACCATAATGGAAACGACATGGTTTAAGGAATCCAGGTATGCATGGATTGGATTAGGATCTCTCTGGGTTATTGGATTTATTGGTGCATTAACCCGCTTCAGCTTGTCTTTTTTTCAGGTACAAATATCGACGGATTTACAGATTAGCAGGGGATTCATCTCAATGGCATGGTCCACCAATTTATTCATCGCAGCCGTATGCGCACCTTTGGGGGGCTGGCTCGTGGATCGTTATGGCACAAAGAAGATACTAATGTTAAGTGCAATCATGAGTACTTTGGGTACTGGTATTGTCGTGTTAGGCCACCATCCTATTGTCTTTTTTATTGGATACGGTGTTATTTCTGGTTTGGCAGGTATTGGGGCGACGACAAATTATATATTGATGTTTGAATGGTTTCGGCATCATCGGGCTAAAGCAATGGCCTTGCTGGCGAGTGCCTCTTCTGTAGGATTAGCGATTATTACACCCATTTTCGTATCCATGGACTGGCTGACTTGGAAAAACGCCTTTATGGCTTCTTTTATCCTAGGTGTTTGTGTAACACTTCCCGTAATTTGGTTAGGAATTAATAGTTCACAACAGAAAAATACGGAGAGAGCTCCTTCGGATCGTTCAATAGAAGTCAAAGGTCAAGATACATCACCTAGAGTAACTCCACCGTCCAAGAAATTTATTTCTCTTCCTATCTTTGTCGTAGTCGCGATTGCGCTGTTCACCTGCGGTATCAATATGGGATCCGTCGAGATGAATTTGGTAGCCATACATCAGTTGGCAGATGTATCACCAAGCATGATCGCCTTATCTATGAGCATCCTTGGTATTATGGAAATCACGGGAGCACTCATTTGCGGCTATTTTCTGGACCGGTACAATAAATTAATGATGATGTCTCTATTGTATGGCATACGTATTATAGGTTTTGCTTTCCTCTTTATGCACTTGGGAAGTTCACCTATTCTTTTTGCTATAGCGTTCGGAATTACCTACTTAAGTGCATTACCAGGTGGAATGCTTGTCATTAATGAGTTTGCAAACGGTAAAGGAAAACATACAGGTATTTTACTTCTCATGCACCAGGGCGGCGGTATAGTAGGTGTATTAATCGGAGGTCTATCCTTCGATTATTTTGGGAATTATCAGAACTTAATTGTAGTTGATGTTATAATCTGTATCCTCGTAACGCTAGGGTACTTCGGATTATTCACGACACATAGAAGGAATCTTCGGATTCAAAATAAGAAGGTTGCAGTAAGTGAGGCACTGTGACTTAGATATGGAGGGATGTAAATATAACTGCATGCATAATTGGCTATCTTGTCCTTCATATTATAGAGGGTACTCATCTAAGAACAAAGGAGAATATAATTTGCAGCAGCAACCACAATTAGGAAGCATGACGATGGGTGGACAGCAGCTAGGTCACGGCGCCCACGAAATGTTCGATGTGCACGAGGTATTGTCCTGCCAGATTAATGTACTGGACCAGTTCATGATATTCAGAACTTTTGTTCAGGATCAGGAGCTTCTGTCCATCTTGGATCGGCAGTACAATTTCATGCTGGATCAGTACAACTTGACCTGCCAATGCTTTAAGACAGGGCAAAAGCCGAGCCAGGAAACGGCTACCTATCTCATCCCGAATATGACACAGCCAGTTTACGGCCTCCAACCTGCCCAGCCGAAGAAGCCTAACACGTCACTGACAGGTGTAAAAGATGCAGGGGTCAGCGGGTATATGCTTGGTCTAATCAAATCGCATGCCTCTTTGCTGGCCATGTCATCACCTGAAGTGACGAACCCAGCACTACGCCGGGTATTGGCTTCACAGGTGCAGCAATTTATTGAAATGGGTTATGAGTTGTTTCTTTATCAGAACAAACATGCCTATTACCAGGTTCCGCAGCTTCAGGTTTCAGTAATACAGCAGATGCTGGATGCCTATGTTCCTGCTGCCGGATCTCCTCAGATGCCGACAAGCAACTAGAGGACTACCGATCTCTAAATTGTAAGTTACCCGGCTTCGTTCGTTGTTGAACAGAGGCCGGGTTTTCTTGTGCCTGTCTAAGCTTGTACCAGAATAAAATAGCACCCGATAACGCATAGTAACACCAGACGGAGGGGATATACATATGAGTACTCCAACTGGCAAGCTTCCTTGGTGGCAGCTTACTCTATTTGGTGTAGGCTGCACGATTGGCACGGGATTCTTTCTTGGTTCCAGCATCGCTATCCGTGAAAGCGGATTATTGGTGTTGGTTATTTTTGTGTTGGCGGCTGTGGCAACTTTGTTCGTCTATGAGGCGCTGGCCCAAATGACTATGCAGGATCCTCAAAAAGGTTCTTTTCGTAGTTATGCCAAGGAGGCTTTTGGCCGCTGGGCAGGCTTTGGCATGGGTTGGATCTATTGGTGTTCAGAAATTCTAATACTTGGCAGCACCTTAACTGCCTTGGGCCTGTTCTCGCGGGTCTGGTTTCCGAGCTGGCCGCTTTGGATTTTTACCGCAATTTATGCTGTGATGGGTCTGCTGGTCATTATTCTAGGCAGCCAGGGGATTAACAAAGCGGAAAATCTATTCGCCATGATTAAAATCGCCGCGGTACTGATGTTCATCGTGGTCGCTGCGGTTGCCCTTTTGAGAGGCCGGGGAAACTGGAATACGCTTCACAGTTCGGCAGCATGGCTGAATAAAGGTTGGATGGGTGCCTGGAAAGGATTACTTTATGCGTTCTATGCTTTTGGCGGCATTGAGGTCATGGGCTTTATGGCGTCGGACCTCCGGGACTCCAAAGAAGCTCCGAAAGCAGGCAGGTTTATGCTGCTGGGCGTGACCTTGCTGTATGTACTGTCGATAGGACTCGCCCTATTATTCGTGAGGCCTGAGAAAGTGAGACCTGATCAAAGCTCAATTATTGCTGCACTTGAAGCGATGGAACTACCTATTCTTGTATATGTGCTGAATGGGGTAATGATCGTGGCCGGATTCTCCATTCTAGTGGCTTCTTTGTATGCGGTCTCGACTATGCTTGTGACCTTGGCTGAGGATAAAGATGCTCCTTCTTGGCTGGCGGTGACTAAAGGAAAAAGGGAGATGCCGCTCTACGCGCTTGGTATCAATATGCTGGGCCTGTGCGTGACAATTGTACTGAGCTTGTTTCTGCCAAAGCAAATTTTTGAGCATATCACCACGGCGGCCGGTCTAGTTATTTTGTACACATGGCTATTTATCCTTGCCTCTTTCCTTAAGTTATTGAGACCAAAGATGGGCGGTTGGATTAGATCCATGGTCGCTATGGCGCTGATCAATACTGCCGTGGCAGGTACACTTTTTGAAAAAGGGGGCCGTCCCGGCTTCTGGTCCAGCCTTCTGATCATTTGTGTCATTGCTTTGATTACCTGGTTTAGGGAGCACCTCTTGAAAAAACACGGACAAACCTCATAAGTGTTTAAGAGTGAAATTTAATTCCTATAGCTTTGAACTTGTTCTTCATATAAGTATATGGACATTTAGACGGGGCACTTTCGTCATCCCGCAGAAAATATTGCTTCCATTCCAGACTGTCCTCCTGCCCATACCATTGAAGGGAAGGATGTGCGGGAACACTATCGTAGTCAGCGAGCTTCTTGCGGATCTGCTTCTTCATATTGCGCCCAAATGCGGTAGAATCGTTAATATTCTCAAATACCCAACGCGGCTGAAAGGCAATGACAAAATAAGGGGTATGGCGGCTTCTCCGCAGCTCATGTGCCGGGGTTGCGCAGAACGCGAAATACGGGTGCCCATCAAAGCAGAACTCCCACGAAGGATGGGAGGGATCTGTAGAAATTTCATCCGGCCAGGGCACCGTGTCCACCGTGCTGACGCGGTCCAGAACCGACCAGAACAAATCCTCATATTCCTCAATGGTGAAACCTTTGGCCAAATCTTCCGGTGTTTCAAAAAATAGAACAAGGGACGCATATTTGCCGGTATCCCGTGAGCATTCCCCATATTGACGAAGTAATTGAGCGACCTCTATTGTAGATTCTTCACTTCGTGGATCAGCTACGAAGCCAAATCGCAAATGATTGGACAGAAACCCCTGACGTCCCGGAATACAGGGGTATTTGCCTTCGGGATCTGCAATCATAGATGTAAATTGACGAAAAGCATCCTGCTGCCAGTACGTCAGCTCAGCTAGATGTTCATCGAGCCAGACCTTTGTGTTCAAATGGGCCATCCAAAAACACCCTCCTCGTTAAGTTCAAAACATCCTATGCGAAGGAAGAGAGATGGGTGAAGGCCTAGAAAAGCTCCTGCTTGTTATACATATTAGCCAAACAACTGTGTAAAAGCCTGAAAACCGAAGTAGATGCCAAAACCAAGAAGGCAAATCCCCGCTGCAAGGGAAATGAACCGGAGCATAGAAGGGCCGGTGAACCGATGAAGGAAGCTAGACAGCATCGCCATCACCACATCCCAGAGTAGAATACCAACAAAAATACCCATGCTATTCCACAGCACCTGATCCAAATGTTGATTTTCTATGCTTTTGGCCAGAATGGAGCCGTAGATGCCTAACCAGAAGAGAATGCTGAGTGGGTTCATCAGTGCCATCAAAAAGCCAGTACGGAAGGCGCTAGTACCGGTCTGTGCACCACGCGAGGCGGATCCAGGCACGGCATTGATATTTTTCAAAGTGTCAATTCCGGTATAAAGGAGAACAAAGCTGCCGAATGTCCACAGGAAGGTTTTCATAAACGGGGTATTCAGAAAGTGGGCTAGTCCAAAGTAAATGAGTAGCATATACACTAAATCCGCACACATGGCTCCCAGTCCAATCATCCAGGATTGGAAAAATCCCATCCGTGCTCCCCGGTCGAGCTGGGCTGCATTGATGGGACCAATAGGTGCAGATAATGAAATGCCGAGTACTATATAGGTGAAAAAGCTATTCATGGTCATCGCTCCTTGAATGAGATGTTAACTTGTACAAGTCATTCTATTCAAGAAGTAGGTAAGTTAGAAGACAAGCCTTCTGGCACTAGCCTCTTTGCGACATACTCTAAAGGATCTCTACGGCAATCGGTGTACATTTATACCCGTTGCAGACACTTTCGGAGCAGGGACAAGCCGATATGGCAATGATCAGATCCATCTCAGCCCGCAGCTCAATATAATCCCCAGCTTTAGAAAGCGGTCGCTCCACGCTGACTTTTCCAGAAGGATCAATGACAGTATTCATAAAAAGATTAAACGGATAATGCTGATCGGGAGCGGGCAGGCCAAACTCCTCCAGCGCCTCATTCAGGTTATTGTAGCAGCTGGCGTGATTCTTTTTGTTATACAGCACCTCATACATCTCGGGACGGCAGGCAGAGTTAATGAAATCATGACGGCCCACAGTATCCTTAATAATCGTAAGCAGTGGTCTGTATTGATTAGAATAGAGGATGTCCCCCGGGAGCACATTCATCTTGCCTAGAGCATCGATCGTTACACCGGGGTCAATCCGTTCATTAGGGTGAACGGCGTTATAAGCAGCGAAATCTGCTACCTGCTCTCCTTCTACATCGGTTACCCGAACGATCTGCCCTTTGTCCAACTTGAAGCCCAATCCCTTGGTTGCTGGAATTAGCCATTGTTGTTCGCTCATGAGTATTCTCCTTCGGGATAGTCATAGTCTGTGAGAGTTAGTATGGCTTTTTGCTAAAAAAGTCATACAAAGTATGGAGTTGTGTGGTGTACCATAGAAACAATCGTATCCGATTCGATGACATCACAAGCCTATAGTAGCGTTGTTGCAGGAATCATCCCATTTATCGTTGAATATATCCCGTTAACCGTATTGCGTATTCAAGATACGCAGCCACAGGAGGGAACAACATTGAAATCGACTACCGTTCAAAGCCTTACGGAGACGTTTAAGCTGGAAGTGCTTGCAGGTGCTAGCTGTATGGATCGTGAAATCACTCGTTCAAAGGCGCATAGACCTGGTCTGGAGTTCGTGGGTTACTTTGATTTCTTTCCAACGAAGCGGGTACAAGTATTGGGCTGCAAGGAAATCAATTATCTGTTAACCCTAAGCGTTGAAGAGCGCAAGTTACATATTGGTAATATCGTCAAGTATCATCCACCCTGCTTTATTGTGACGACAGGTCAGCAGGAGATTCCTTATTTAACTCTATTCTGCGAAGAAGAGGGCATCCCGCTGCTACGGACGCAGGAGACGACGACAGAGATCATCGCAAAGATTGACACCTATCTAGTAAAGGCGCTGGCGCCAGAGCTTTCAATTCATGGGGTATGTGTAAACGTGTCTGGTATAGGTGTCCTACTCAGAGGTAAGTCAGGAATTGGAAAAAGCGAAACCGCGCATACGCTTATTAGAAGAGGCCATCGGTTTGTGGCGGATGATATCGTGGTGCTGAAGAAGCTGGGACCGGCGACGCTTCTCGGCACACATAACGAGACGACCCGCGAATTCCTAGCGCTGCGCAGTATTGGTCTGATCAACGTTGTACGCCAGTACGGGCGTAGAGCTTTTCAGGATGAGACGCGAATTGTACTCGATATCGAGTTGTCTCCTTGGCGAGAGAATTCCTTGAATAATGAGCTCGAACTGGAGCCGAAGTTCACAGACTATCTCGGGGTCCAAATTCCGCATATTGAAATCCAGCTTCAGCCAGGCCGTGACGTAGCTGGTCTAATCGAAGCTGCCGCTAACAACTGGTATCTGAAGCAGCTTGGCTATAGCGCCGTCGAAGAGTTTATGCAGAGGATTGAAAACGGGATGTAGTCGTGAAGGTAAAACATATCAATATATAGAATATCCTAGTATTTTTGAAAGGACTGTCCGCAGGTGAGAGTACTGCTTATGGACAGTCTGTCTATTTATTATGACCTACGCATTACTTTTTGTGTGTGCTAAACTGATAATAATGAAAAGGGGATGAATCATGGGTAGAAAACAATCTTTTACTGAAGCCGAGCTGCTTGATATGACAAAAAAATTAGTATTGGATCATGGCTATGATGGCTTTCATCTCAAGTTGCTCTCGCAGCATCTGTCCGGCGCCCGAAGTACCATTTATCAATATTATTCTAATAAAGAAGAGATCGTTGCCGCTTGTATGAAGCGCGTTATCGCAGCGGTATTAGATAAGGCATTAACAATTAATGAGGCAAATCCCATGGACGCTCTTGAGCAGTTACTTCTTATTTACGTAGAAGAATCTTCGCTCCATCAGCTCCTGGGAGATGCCAGTAAAATAAACACAGCGAATTCTGCTGCAGCGGCGAGAGACCTTGAATTTATTGAGGAAGCACATAAGACTCTTAAGATTCAGTTATCTGGTTTGTTCGCACGCGCACAGCAGGAAAATAGCCTTCGGAAGGATATCCCACTTCCTGTACTTATTGGCGTTTTTTTTAACCTAATTAATACACCTAATATGTTAAATATCCCAACGCCTGATTGGGGTAAGGTGTTATTTGAAATGTGGATTGGGGGCGCAAAGAGCTGATCTAATTTTGGATAAAATTTGACACATGTGTCATTTATGTTGTTTAATAAATTAGACGTGTGTCAGCGACATTTAATTTGACACATGTGTCAAATTAAATGTAAAGGGAGCTGAAAAAGATAATGTTCTTAGCTATGAAGGAATTGATGCATAGTAAAATGAAGTTTTCAATGATTACCGTTATTTTTGTATTAATTGCTTGGTTGGTATTCATTTTATCAGGTTTAGGTACTGGATTATCTACACTAGCTGCATCCACATTCAAGACTATGAAGGCTGATTATGTAGTTTTTGAAGAAGGGTCGCAGTCTTCGATGAGCAAGTCCCTTCTGTCTGAGCAGTTATTGGCCGAAGTGGAGCTATTGCCAAATGTTAGTGCTGCAGCACCGATGGGAAGTACAATGGCAACAGCGCTGAAAGGGCAAGGTGTTAAGAACGAGGACAAGGTAGACATCGCAATTATAGGAATTAATCCAGGAAGTTTCTTGGAGCCGGCTATCGTGGAAGGGGAGAGCTTAACTTCTGAGAATTCTACAGGTGTACTGGTGAACTCGACCATGAAGGATGAGGGCTATAGCCTCGGTGATACTTTTCAGTTAGACGGTACAACGGAATCATTGACGATTATCGGGTTTGTGAAGGATCAGACCTATAACCACGTTGCTTCCGTATTTACTCCGATGGAGGAGTGGCGGAAGATTAGTTTTGCTGCTCCAGGTTCAGATAAAGGAGTTCCAGGTCCGGTTAATGCAATTATGCTGCAAGGCAAGGATATCGATCCAGAAGTAATAAATAGCAAATTATCAGGTACGGATACGGTTACCCGGGCGGGAGCTGTTCAAGGGATGCCAGGCTACAAGGAAGAGAATGGTACGATATTAATGATGCTAGCATTTTTGCTGGCGATCTCAGCATTCGTGCTTGGAGTGTTCTTCTACGTAATTACAATGCAGAAGACCAACCAGTTTGGCATTATGAAGGCTATAGGTGCTAGTAACAAATTCCTTGGAAAAGCCATTGTATCGCAAGTATTTATAATTTCTTTGACTAGTATTGTAATTGGAATCTTACTGACTTATGGGACAGCCGCCATTATGCCGAAGGGTATGCCTTTCAAGCTGGAAACGAATCTTGTCGTAACTTATTCTGTAATCTTACTAATCATCGCTGTGTTAAGTTCGATGGTATCCGTTCGAAAGATTACAAAGATTGATCCGCTACAGGCATTGGGGAGGGTTGAATAATGACTAAGGGATTGCAAATGAATGATGTTACAAAATACTATGTTGAAGGAAGTAATCGTATCGCCGCACTTGATCATGTAACCCTGTCGGTCGAGCCGGGTGAGTTCGTGGCTGTAGTTGGACCGTCGGGTTCAGGTAAAAGTACGTTCTTGTCTATTGCTGGAGCGATGCTTGAAGCTTCAGAAGGGGAAGTTAAGCTGAATGGGCATACTATTTCTACGCTTTCTGCCAAAGAACTGTCGAATATAAGACTACAAGAAATCGGATTTATTATGCAATCTTCAAATTTGGTTCCTTATTTAAATGTTTTGGATCAATTGCTAATAGTAAAAAGGATGTCGAGTAAAGTAACTAGAGAGGATAAGCAATTGGCCGCTAAGCTGCTCGAAGAGCTGGGTCTTGGCGCAAAGCTAACAAGTCTTCCAGAAGAGTTATCAGGTGGGGAGAAGCAACGGACAGCCATCGCTCGGGCTTTAATAAATAATCCTAATGTCATCTTGGCGGACGAGCCTACAGCAAGTTTGGATACTAAACGGGCCCATGAAGTAGTTAGTCTAATTGCGCAAGAGGTGAAGTCACGCCAGAAAGCAGCGATTATGGTTACTCATGATGAGCGTATGCTTGAATATTGTGATAAAGTATACCGGATGGAGGATGGTAAGTTATCTTTGTTCCCTCTAAAAGATGTTTATAAATAAATAATGCCTTTGTACTATTAACCTAGGCGGATTTAGAGCCGCTAAGATTAGCCGTTCTAGATCTAATGGAGAAATTAGAGGATCATTTAAGATCAGAGGGTGTACTCAACCAGTTCGAGTCAGTTGCTGCGTTTGAATCTTTTGTTAAAGGCTGCTCTCATAGTGAAAAGAATAGTAATCAAAGAGCGACTGTGGCTGACACGGCGCTTTTTTTGATGATTGTATTCCTATTACGACATACTATTCCTAGGTATAACCGCCTCAAGGGTATGGATATGCAGGAGGGCATGCATGATTGGAAGGTCATAGGCTATAAATGGTATAATTTCTAATAGGTATTTTGAGTGATCGTTAATAGGAGGTATTAATGATGAGTGATGAACTATTGGCAAAACTGGATGAGTGGCATGAGGAAGATGAATTTCAGGAAATCGTGGATGCAATAACAGAAATTGCTGAAGAGGAAAGAGATTATGTTCTAACTAGTCATTTGGGAAGAGCGCTTAATAATCTCGGGCAATATGAAGAGGCCTTAGAGCAGTATTTGAGCATTGAAGAAGAGGGCGAAGGAGACCCACTCTGGCATTACCGTATCGGAGTTTCCTATTATTATCTTAAGCGGTATGATGAAGCATTAAAAGCATTTACAATTGCAGATGAGCTAGAGCCTGATGATGAGGACACCTTGGAGTTTTTGGGTTGGATCAAACGCAAATTGGCTAAGAAAGCTGCGAAGAAGCCTGTGAGCAAACCTGCAAAGAAGCCTGTAGTAGCGATCGACACCACCAATTTTTGGGATGACAGCGAGTATGCGTTCTCAGAATATATCTCTGAACCGCCTACAGATGCATTGATTGCTTCAGTGGAAGAAGAGCTGGTATTTAAGCTGCCAAAATATTACGTTGAGATGATGAAGTTACATAATGGGGGGATTCCTCATAATAATCGCTACCCGATTCCGGGCACAGGAGAGTTTATTACGATCTCAGGGATCCTCGGGATTGGACGAGATAAGAATAAGTCACTGTGTGGAGCTTCAGGCAGCCGGACTGTGATTGAGAATGGGCGTTATCCTGAGGTTGGCGTGGTGATTTGTGATTGTCCTTCTGAGAATGAAGTAATCATGCTGGATTACCGCGAGTTTGGAAATGACGGGGAACCCGAGGTTATTCATGTAGATCGAGATAACAAATACAAGATCACACGCTTGGCTGACAATTATGAGACCTTTATCGGCGGACTGGTGAAATAGTGGATTCGGCGATTTAGCTGAATGTGGGGCTGGTTCCAGGTAGTTAGGCTTTAGCTAGCCGATAATCGGTTTTAAATCAGCCAAATAAACGACTGAAAAAAACAGAGCAACGGTTCTCCAATATCGGAGAATCGCTGCTCTGTTTTCTTTTTAACCCACTCATTGATCGCTATTAAACACCTTGGACTGAAGCACATCGAGTGCTCGGTTGATTTCTTCCAGTTCTTCAGTAGAAGAATCCTTGATCCGGTCCAGGAAACGTTCGCCGATCTGCCCAAAAGCTTTGTTCATCATCGCTTGTCCAGCGTCAGACAACCGAATCATTTGCTTACGCCGATCTTCTGCGACATCCAGCTTTTCGCAGAGATTCTTTTCTGTTAATTTCTTGAGCTCACGGCTCGTGTTCGGCATAGAAATATTCTTACAATCACTGATTTGACTGAGAGTCACAGGCTGACTGACCGCTATATACTCCAGAATACTATATTGAACGGGCGTAATACCTTCCGGTCTAACATCTTTGGTTAAGTCGAATGTTACTTCATGGACTGCCGTCGTAAAGGTCACTAATTTATGAAAGAACGCTTCTTTGTCCATAACGATCACCTCTTAGTGTAAACTTTAACAAAATAATTATCATAATACAATTATCATTTGACAACTAAATCAAGGTTATGATACGATTTTGTTATCAAATGATAATTAAAGAGGTGGAGCAATGAACGTTTTAGTCATCTATACTCATCCGAATCATAAAAGTTTAAGTTATGCTTTTCTCAATAAGGTCATTCAAGGAAGTAATGAAAATCGAAAGATCACGAACATCGAGGTGCTTGATCTATATGAGGAGCAATTTGATCCGGTGCTGGTTTTTAATGAAAATAAACGTAGAAGAGACATGCATATCGATCCCAAGTTTGAGAAGTATCGTGAGCAGATTCGTCAGGCCGATAAAATTGTGTTTGTGTATCCAATCTGGTGGGGGCGGCCTCCAGCCATGCTGCTCGGGTATATTGATCAAATGTTTGCCTCTAATTTTGCTTATAGAGAAAAGGGCGGCCTAATCCCCGAAGGGCTGCTGAAAGGGAAGTCCGTGGTTTGTATTTCCAGCATGAAGGGGCCAACCCTGTATCCTTTATATTGGTTAAACAATTCCCATAAGGTGCTGATGAGAAAAGCATTATTTCAATATTGCGGTATGAAAAAAGTGAAGTTTTTCGAGTTTGGGAATATGGAGAGTCCAAAAGGTAAACATGACAAAAAGCTAAATCAGGTCTACCAATATTTTAGATCTGTAGCTAATTGATACCTCAAAAATAATAGCTCGATGATCATTTGGACTCGTTATAAAGATAGGCAACATAATCCTGCAGCACTGAGGTATGGTCCATTTGTCGCAGCATTATCCCGATATTCCCACGGTGATAGCTGCCATGGTTGGCGACGTGAAAGATAGCCCCGGAAATGGATGTCACAAGCGATCCCATCGTTGGATGATCTAACACAACGGTGGGATCCTTATCTATTTGACTAGCCAACACCATTTTATTTTTGCTGGTTAGCTCACGATAGAGGACATCCATTTCTTCAATATTTTTTATTGCTAACAAGGGCTCTAATTGGGCAGCTGATGCTTTAGCTTCATTCCTAGTTCGCCCTGAAATCAAGTCAAACCAAATATTCTCCACGACATAAATATGCGTCACAACCTTTGCTACCGAAGAAAAACCACTCTGGATATCCTTATGATAAATGTCTTTAGGCAACTCCTTTAAGCGATGGATGATCGTTTGATTAGCCCATACATTGTAGTCATACATTTCTAACGTCGGATGTTTCTCCATGAGTTTCTCCCCCTAAGATTATAGATCCTTTAATTATACCCATTCCAAAAATGTTCGGTACAATTTAGAGATGTTTATTATAGGATCCTTTGTCCAAAATAAACCAAAATACATACGACAGCGATAAAGCAGAGGAGTAACCAATTCGCTAGCTTCATTCCCATCTAAACCGTACCTGCCTTGATCATTGTTAAATCCTCGCCGCTTACTTGTTTGATTAAATTCATTACCTTAAAGGCTGCTCTGCCGTTCTCATAAGGCTTCATCTTATCTTTGTAAGTAGAGCGGTTCTCGTATAGCGTCATAATCGAATGAACAAAGGTTTGATTAGTCATCTCTTCTTCAAGTAACATTTCAGCAAGTCCCGTTTGTTGAAAATACTGAGCTTGGGCAAGTTGACCAGAGCGGCTGCCACCATTCGTGTGCGGAATTAATAACATGGGCTTTTGCATAGAAAGAAGCTCCATCATAGAATTTGAGCCTGCACGGGATACAACAACATCCGCCATAGCTAATAAATGCGGCAACTCACAGCTTGTAATGAATTCATACGATTTGTAGCCTGACATCGAGAGGTGAGAATCAACCTTTCCCTCCCCGCAAATATGAACCACTTGAAATTTATTTATCAACTCAGCGAGTACATTGTTCACCATTTGGTTAATGCTGTGTGCCCCTTGGCTTCCTCCCATAATAAGAAGAACAGGCTTATCAGAGGTGAATCCGCAAAAGGCTAAACCGCGTTGTTTATCAGCTAATTTGAATTGCTCCTTCAAGAGCGGTCCCGCATGAACGGCTTTGAGGGAAGCGGACTGGGTTACAGTATCCAGAAAATTTGTACACAGATGAGTGGCAAACGGAAGTGATATTTTATTAGCTAGTCCAAGATTCAGGTCTGGTTCATAAATAATGATAGGCACTTTGTTAAGTTTAGCCCCAATCACGACCGGTACAGAAACAAATCCACCTTTAGAAAAAATCACACCTGGTTTGATGGTTCGTAGGAGCCGGTAGGATTGAAAGATGCCCTTCATGATTTTGAATACATCAGTTACATTCTTCCAATCGAAGTATCGTCTCAATTTTCCTGTGGAAATAGGGTGATAGGTCACACCCTCCTTGTAATCAGACAAAAGCTTACGCTCAATCCCTTGTTCGGAGCCTATATAATGAACGTCCCAATCCTCTGCTAAACACTTAGGGATCAACACGAGGTTGCCGGATACATGGCCAGCGGAGCCTCCTCCTGTAAATACGATCGAGGTACTCATACTAGAAACCCACCTTGTTGTAACATTTCTTTTATCGCAGGTTTGCTCATCAACACATGACCGGAATCATAGCTTTGGAAGTCCACAGGCGGGCAAGAGGCATAAACTTTTTGTAACCCTTCTATAGGAAAAGGAGGGAGAATTACATAATAGTGATCATCCAGATGAATAGAAGAAGCACTCTCAAATTCCGATATCAGGACCTCACTTAAGCTTTCACCGGGACGCATCCCCGTTTCCTTGATTTGGATCGTGCTAGTTGATAAGTCGTCAATTAAGACCTCGGCAAGATCCTTAATGCTGCAAGCAGGCATTTTGGTCACAAAGACTTCTCCGCCTCTGCTTTCTTCTGTTGCTTTAAGGAGTAGGGTAATTGCATCATCTATGGTTAAGAAAAAACGAGTCATTCTAGCATCTGTAAGGGAAATGTCTACTCCATCCACAATACTTTGTTTGAAAATAGGCACCACGCTACCGGTTGAGCCAAGTACATTGCCACTTCTCACACATACAAACTGAGTTTTGGTTTGTCTGAGATTGGCATGGACCATTAGCTTTTCACCGAGTGATTTTGTCATTCCGTAGGTGCTCGATGGTTGCGCTGCTTTATCGGTTGAGACATAGACTACTTTTTTCACGCCATGTTTAATAGCGGCTTGAATCACATGCTGAGTTCCGAGAACGTTAGTCTTCATCGCACTGTCCGGCTGTTGTTCGCAGATCGGGACATGCTTCAAGGCCGCTAAATGATAGATATAATCTACCTGATGGCAAGCTTGCATCAGTTCTTGCTTATCACGTACATCACCAATGATGAACGTTAGTTTGGGATGATGATTATATTCCTGTTGTAGTTCTACTTGAAGTGACTCATTGCGGGAAAATATTCTGATTTCTTTAGGGTCTCTTTCCAATAACCGTTTCACGAGTTGTCGTCCCCAAGATCCGGTTCCACCGGTAATTAATATGGTTGTATTTTGCACGGTTTGTTCCTCCTATGATCTTAGCTACACAATAATCATAGTCTTCATATGTTACGTGAATATGGCAAAGCGAAAGCTCTTAAAATCAAAGAAAGTTAGTATTTTCTACCATAATTCTGAAAAGTATGCGAAACCCACTGACAAGAGATGTTATTAAAGTTTCAATTTTTATTGGCATTTGAAATAATGACTGTTATATTTGAAAATACTATGCGTTATAAGCTTAGCAACTTGGTATCGACAGAATGGAGAGGCGGAATTACATGCAACAATTTTTAGATAGTATGATTAGCGTAACAAATGATTTTTTGTGGTCCAAAATATTGGTGATCCTTCTTATTGTTTGTGGACTTTATTTCACCGTAAGATCGAAATTTGTACAGTTTGGTATGTTCAAAGAAATGTTTCGGGTTCTTAAAGGATCCAATGAAAGGTCAAAAGATAGTATTTCATCCTTCCAGGCCTTCTGCATTAGTATGGCGGCGAGGGTAGGGACAGGTAATATAACGGGGATCGCAATTGCTATTGCCATAGGTGGTCCAGGGGCTATTTTCTGGATGTGGGTGATTGCCATTATTGGATCAGCGTCCGGCTTTATAGAAAGCACCTTGGCACAGGTATATAAAGTGAAGGATAAGACCGGATTTCGCGGTGGCCCTGCCTATTATATGGAGAAAGGCCTGAACAAGCGCTGGATGGGAGTGATATTCGCGGTTCTGATTACATTATCCTTCGGGCTTGTATTTAACGCGGTCCAATCGAATACGGTCACAGTGGCCTTTGAAAATTCGTTTGGCACCAACCGGGCCATTCTTGGGCTTGTAATGGCTGCTGCCTTTGCGGTGGTTATCTTCGGCGGTGTTAAGCGTATCGCAAGAATGTCTGAATACATTGTAGTGGTAATGGCAGGGCTCTACATTGGGGCTGCTCTTATTATAATGTTGATTAATATTACGGAGCTCCCGGGAGTTATCGCACTCATTGTGAAAAGTGCCTTCGGATTTGAACAAGTGGCTGGTGGCTCTCTTGGTGCAGTAATTCTACAGGGTGTGAAGCGTGGCTTGTTCTCTAACGAAGCGGGTATGGGTAGTGCGCCTAATGCTGCGGCAACGGCAACCACGAGTCATCCGGTAAAGCAAGGGCTAATGCAAGCGCTAGGTGTACTCACAGATACGTTACTTATTTGTTCGAGTACGGCGTTCATTATCTTGTTGTCTGATGCCTATAAGCAGCCAGGGCTGGATGGAATCAAGCTGACACAAGCCGCATTAAGCGAGCATATTGGTTCGTGGGCATCCGGATCACTAGCGATTATGATTTTTTTGTTTGCTTTCAGCACGTTAATTGGAAATTATTATTACGGTGAGACTAATATAGAATTTTTGAATTCCAATAAGAAAGTATTACTATTCTATAGATACAGTGTTTTGGCGATGATTATTTTTGGTTCCGTAGCAAAGGTTGAATTGGTATGGGATTTGGCCGACTTATTTATGGGCTTCATGGTTATCGTGAATTTGATTGCCATCCTGCTATTATCTAAAGTGGCCTTTGCCGCCTTGAAGGATTATAAAAAGCAGAAACGTGAAGGGAAGGATCCTGTTTTCTATAAAGACAGCATTCCGGGACTCGAGAACGTTGATGGTTGGGACAATTCTTCAGATATAAAGAGATAGAATTAGAAAAACGAGCCATTAGAATCGCTTCTAAGGCTCGTTTTTCGTTTTGCGTTGAGGATATAAAATTAGTCTTTCTTAATTTAGGGTTTATCCTGCAGCCCAAACATCTAATTCGATTTTTAATTCAGGTAAACCTAACCCTTTAACATAAGCAATGGTCATTGAAGGAGGCGTTATCCCGAATACTTTATTCCAAATTTCATAGAAATGATCCCAATCGATTTCTTCTGTGGCCCAAATGTTGATTTTGATTACGTTATCGGGAGTTAACTTTTGTGAAGAGAGGACTTCCACAATATTACTCATCGTATTTGTTACTTGTTGATTAAAATCTGTAGGGATATAACTGTTTTGATCGATTCCAATTTGACCAGAAAATACATACATTTCAGCGTTTCTGCTTATTTTTGTTACATGACTGTAGTTACCAACGGGTTTCGCAATATTTTCTGGATTATATCTTGTGATCACATGATTATTTAAGTTCATTTTTATGAATTCTCCTTTAATAGAAGATACATAACGATATCTAGGTTATATATCTCCACTGTTTTTTAGTTTTAATTTTTGACAGACTTATCCTATCAATCATTAATTCTAGAAAAAAACAGCCGTAGAATACCCAATACCAAAGGACAAATATTTTAGCGATCTCTTTTTCATCGGGTATTCCTCCTTCTTATTTAAAGTAAGATAACTTCATTCGAATGATATCATTAATCCATGGGAGACGGCAACCTTGCCTCCTCCGGCACAAAAACACTTACATAAACGGATATTGCTTTATAGATGACAACCTCGATTGAGGGTGCAATCATGCTGTGTCAAACGCAGCGATCTGCTGCACCTTCAAAGACTATTGCGAAACTATTACCGAGAAACGGTAAAGAGGGCGTATTATACGGTGCAATATTTGTACACTACCGTTCTGTTTATGTCTTCATTAAATATCATTTTAGCGGTTGGAGAATTCAATGGGGAAGTTGCTTTATCGATCCTTAAGGTGTTTCCGATCATTTGGGTCACTGTTATGATTATAGAGCTTGTTATTATTGGGTGTATCGTAGAAAAGCTGACAGCTAAATTCAAATAAGCTCTCAGGCGAAGCGATTCGTTTGAGAGCTTATCTATTACCGTATATAATGATATTTTAGTTGAATCATTGAAACCCTCCTATATAACAATGAAAGCATAACAATGAGAGGTAATTTTGAATATGATGATTTATAGTCGTCTTGCCATAATGATGCCCCCATTTCCCTAGCTAGGCTCATATTCTTGTAGTTGTTCGAGGATATAAGCTTGTAGGAGGGCGAATTAATATGAAAAAATATGCAGCACCATCTTTACTGCTAATGATTGTTCTTGTGGCTTTTCCGCAAATTAGTGAGACGATTTATACTCCATCTTTGCCGGATATTGCGGTTGCACTTGGCGTCGCTAATAGTTCTGTACAATTAACATTAAGTATATATTTTATCGGATTTGCTTTAGGTGTTTTGTGTTGGGGTTGGCTCTCTGATTTCATCGGACGGAGACCTGCCATGCTGGGTGGCCTCATTGTATATGGTATTGGAAGCTTGATGTGTTTTTACTCGGAATCCATTAATCTGCTGTTAATCAGTCGGTTTATACAAGCGTTCGGAGCAGCGACAGGCTCGATCATTACACAAACAATTCTTCGTGAGAGTGTATCCGGAAATAAGCGGCATGCCATGTTTGCCCAGATTTCGGCTGTGATTGCTTTTACTCCAGCAGTAGGGCCGCTTATTGGCGGCTTTGTGGATCAAGCTTTTGGTTTTCGAGCGGTTTTCTTTACATTAGTGATGATGAGTGTGTTGTTGTTTATGTATGCCTTTTGGAAGCTGCCAGAAACCACAGATGTTTCCGCGAGAAAAAAGGTGGCCATTCTACCTATCGTTAAAAGAATGCTCTCATTGCCACGTGTACTAGTGTTTGGGTTACTGATCGGGGGCATCAATGGAATTTTATTTAGCTACTATGCGGAAGCACCCTTTATATTTATTGAACATTTTAATATTTCACCGGGAGTATATGGTTTTTTAGGTATTGTTGTGGCCTTGGCATCGATAGTGGGAGCAATGATGTCCAAGAGATTATTGAGTCTCTATGCCGCAGAAAAAATAATTCACATCGGCTGTCTAGTGATGGCTGCTGGTTCCTTGCTATTAACACTTGTGAGTAGTCTTGGAGCGTTGCCGGATATAATACTGATCGTATGTATCTTAATCACTCTTTTTGTTATGTTAATGGGGGCCGGTATCGCTTTGCCTAATTGTCTAAGTCTTGCTCTTGTTCAATTTCAGGACGTTGTAGGAACGGCAGGCGCGATCTTCAGCTTGGGATATTATCTGCTAGTAAGTTTAGCGACGTGGGGAATGAGCACCCTGCATAATGGTTCATTACTGACGATGCCTATTTATTTCTTAGGGATTAGCGGCGGAATGTGGTTATTAAGTAAAAAGTTTATTGTAGCGGAATAGAATTTTTATAAGTGATTTGCAAAAAAAAGAAGATATGGAACGGGGTATCCATAAAATAATGGCAGTCTGGAACTATTTGAGTTCCGGACTGCTTTTTATTTGTTAGTCCACTTCCGGCACAATGACTTGGATATGACGAGGGAGAACACTTAGCGTAATTGGTAAAATGGGACCTTCTTCACCATCCACATTGGTTCTTACGGCTTCTGGAGAGCTCACTGTCACATTTTGGGCCGTGAAATAGACAACATCTTTATGATCCTTAAGGCTGCCAAGTAGTAAAGAAATACTGGCTGTAATGGTATTAAGTATACTGAGGTCTTGAATAATAAAACAGTGAAGCAGACCATCGTCAACCGCAGCATCAGGTATCAGATTCTCGAATCCGCCAACGGAGTTGGTTAACACGGCGAGAAAAAGCGGGGAATCGCCTTGCCATGTCTTCTCGTCATAATGAATGACAAGAGGGTGGGGGGAAGTGCTTGTAAGTTGTTTTAGGCCTTCTTTCAAATATGCCAATGAGCCGAGTTTGGTTTTCTCTTCGATTGATACGGAGGATAATGATCCGGCGATTGAACCTACAGCAACAACATTTCCGAATAAGCGGTCATTCAAGCAACCAATATCAACTGTCTTTACGTTAGAGGAAGCAAGGGTTTGAATGGCTATTTCGGGATTCAATGGAATCTGTAACGCGCGGGCAAAATCATTAACCGTTCCTAAAGGGACTACACCTAACTTTGGGTGTTGTTTCTGATTCATAAGACCATTAATGGTCTCGTGAAGCGTGCCATCCCCGCCAATGGAGACGACTAGATCGTAACACTCCTCGCAGGCAGTGATACAATAACGAGTTGCATCTAGTTCCTTTGCCGTTTCCTTGATCGTAACCAAGTAGCCTTGATCAGCTAGAACTCTTTCTGCATATCTGACATATTCGCCAGCTTCTTCTTTACCAGATGAGGGGTTAATAATAATCATAGCTTGCCGCATAGGGATTATCCTCTCTTGTTCAATCTAATAGCCTATTAGATGATTACCCCAAAGTGGTATAGCGGAAATCATAACAACCTAAAAAGAGGTGAGCAAGAACGACCTAAGTCGTCTTGCTCACCTCTTTTTTAAACGCTTGCCGTCCCTATAAGGACGGCGAAGGCATTTATGCTTATTAATAGACCTTGTCACCATTAAAAATGGAATTCTTAACGATAACATAATCGACTTTACGAATGGCTTCCAATTTATTGCCTCCAGCATAAGAAATCGAGGACTGAAGATCTTGCTCCATCTCTCTCAACGTTTCTGCTAAAGCGCCTTTGTGTTCGACAACTATTTTTTTGCCCTCAACATTCTTCTTTTCACCTTTTTGGTATTCAGAAGCGGAGCCAAAGTACTCTTTATACAGCTTTCCATCGATTTCGATAGTATCCCCAGGAGATTCTTCATGCCCTGCAAATAGGGAACCGATCATGACCATGGAAGCCCCAAATCTAATGGATTTGGCGATATCACCGTGTGTCCGAATGCCTCCGTCAGCGATAATAGGCTTACTTGCAGCCTTCGCACACAAGCGCAGTGCAGCCAATTGCCAGCCGCCTGTTCCAAATCCAGTCTTAATCTTCGTGATACATACTTTACCTGGTCCAATTCCTACTTTAGTAGCGTCTGCCCCAGCGTTCTCTAATTCTCTAACGCCTTCTGGTGTTCCCACGTTTCCAGCAATAACGAAACTAGTAGGCAGGTACTGTTTAATGTGCTTGATCATACGAATGACTGCCTCGGAATGACCATGAGCAATATCTATTGTAATGAATTCCGGAACCAACTGTTCGTTAGATAATTGTTCCACGAAATCATACTCTTCCTCTTTAACTCCGACACTTATGGATGCGATTAATCCGCGGGCGTGCATGTCTTTGATGAAAGATGTACGCTTCTCCGGTTCAAAACGATGCATAATGTAAAAGTAGCCATTTTCCGCTAAGAAGCTGGCGATCTTCTCATCTATGATGGTTTGCATATTTGCGGGTACCACAGGTAATTTAAAAGTATGACCGCCCAAGGTTACTGATGTATCACACTCCGAACGGCTATTTACGATACATTTTGCAGGAATTAACTGAATATCTTCATAATCGAATACTTTTTTCATTATATACACCTCTAAATGCGAACATTATAGTATTTTGGTTTGTTGATTGTTCGTCCACTTTGTAATGTACAGCATTCCGAACAAGAAGTCAAAATTCTAGTACATTATGGTGTAAATTGGACTTAATTATACGACGATTTGGTGTACAACTAATGATTCATATAAAAAAGCAGATTATTCATAACGAACCAAAGAAATTTAGATAACGTAAATTTATGAACTGCTCTAAAATTTAGTCATGGAAGCTCTTACATTATAGAAAAGAAAAGGGAGGTCTCACCGTGAAAAAGTTTAATATCTTACTTCTCACCGCCGTCACTTTACTCTCAATGACACTTGCAGGTTGTGGTAGTGAGAATAACGCTCCAGCAGCCAATCAAGGGGAAAAGAAAGATAAGGTGAAAATCAGAATTGCGTACTGGAACAAAGAGGATAGTGTTAAGACCCTTCTGGATCTGGTAAAAGAAAAGCTACCGAATATTGAGCTTGAATATCAATTTATTGATAACAAGCAGTATCAAAATATTATTGAAACACAGCTAACGGCTGGAGCAGGCCCAGACATTATTTCTACTAATCCTTATACGGCATCAAGATATGCAAAGCTAGGCTACATTAAGGATATCTCTGAACTAGCTGATCGTTATAATGACGGTGGCAAGAATGTCTACTCTGTAGACGGTAAATTATATGCGCTTCCGGGAATCAGTTGGTTCGAAGGCATGTTCTATAATAAAGAGATTTTTGAAAAGCTGAATCTGAAGGTTCCTACAACCTTTGAAGAAGAACTAGCGCTCCATGAGACATTGAAACAGAATGGAATCAAACCTCAGGCGATGGGTGCTAAATCTTGGGAGCCTATGATGAAATCTTCTATGGGCCTAGTAATGAACAACTTCTTGTCTAAGGCTGAGAATAAAGACTTCGATGTACAGTACGGTGAAGGTAAGAAAAAGCTTGATGGGAACTGGAATACAGCCCTTGAGCAATGGACGGAATTAATCAAACGGGGCTATTTAACGGAGGATATGCTCGGCGTGGATTATGACCAAGCCTTGGATGAATTCGCAACTGGAAAAGCTGCTATGTGGCAGTCTGGGCCGTGGGCTGTAGAAGCCATTCAAACGAAAAATCCGAATTTGAAATTTGATATGTTTCCTTTCTATGGGTCTGAGCCAGGTGCGGGCTGGTTGATTGGTGGACCGGGTGTAGGATTTGCTGCAAATAGTAAGTCAGAGCACCAAGAAGAAATCATGCAGGTATTAGATTTAATTTCAACGCCTGAAGGACAACAAGCTTTCTGGAGTGACAACAAAGGTGGCAGCAGTTATTTGAAAGATGTTGAATTCGAAATGCCTGAACAATTCGCAAGTGTAAGCGAAACGTTGAAAGCAGGAAATGTATATGCACCGTGGAACAACTGGGGCGATGCATCTAATGTAATTGAAGATTACGGTAAGAATTTTCAATATGTATTGAGTGGAAAAATGACAATTGCGGAAGCACTGCAAGCCATTGATAAGAAGACCAATGAACTCATTCAAGGTAAAGCACAATAATGAGCTATGATACTTGCGGCAGCCTGATCGCTGCCCGCAAGTGTTTTACAAGAGAGGTTGAATAGTATGAATACGAAAATGAGGTTGCTAAAGAGGGAACTTGATTATCAAATATTGATCCTGCCGGTGCTGATCTTTTACTTACTATTTTGTGTATATCCCTTTTTCTCGACATTTTACTATAGTTTTACCGACTATTCCAATATGAAATTAGATAATTTGAAATTTGTAGGATTCGATAATTTTAAGGGCATTTTTGATAGTGATCTGTTAACGATATCGATCAAGAACTCCATTATCTACGCCATTCTAATGACCGTATTCCAGACTAGTCTCGGCTTAATTCTGGCTGTATTTCTAGATCGCAAACTAAAGACCAAAAATATTTTGCGTTCGATGTTCTTCTTGCCTGCGGTATTTAGCCCGTTAATTATTGGTTATTTATGGAGCTATATTATGTCTACTTCAGATTTTGGTCTGATCAACCGGGCGGTTACTGCGCTGGGATTTGCGAAAATCAATTTCTTAGGCAATCCTGACTTGGCCTTGTATTCGGTGGTCGGAACGCAATTGTGGCAGTGGACCGGGTGGGCGATGGTTATCTTCCTTGCCAATCTGCAATCCATTCCTAAGGATTTATATGAGGCGGCGGAAATCGACGGAGCCAATAGCTGGGGTAAGTTCTGGAGAGTGACTTTGCCGCTTATGCAGCCTTCCGTTAACGTTGTGTCGGTCACTGCCATGATCGGTGGGTTAAAAGTATTCGATATTATCTTTGCTCTAACCGAAGGTGGACCGGGAAATTCGACACAAACAATTATGACAGCTTATATCAAGACGGTATTTACAGAAGGATTTTATGCGAAAGGTGCAGCCTTTGGGGTTGTATTCTTCATTGCCGTGATGATCATTACCATGGTGATGATGAGCTTCTTGAAAAAATGGGGTGAACAAACACGATGAATACGAAATGGCTGCGAAAATGGGGGAATCCCTTATTTGAAGTTTGTATGATTATTGCTGCCTTAATTACTTTTATACCGATTTACTATTTGATTGTGACTACATTTAAAACACCAGATCAGGCAACGCTGTTTCCTTTGTCATTACCCACTACTTTTAACTTCGGCAATTATGCAGAGGCATGGAACACGATGCAATATCCGCGTGTATTTATGAATACGTTGATTGTTACGGTGCTATCTGTGTTAGGCATTGTCTTGTTCTCATCCATGGCGGCGTATGCTCTGGCGAGAAGAAATCATGCTTTTAATCGCTTTTTGTTCTATTTTTTCTTGGCGGGAATGATGGTTCCTTTCCAAATGGGGCTTGTGAATCTGTATAAATTGATCAATGCGCTTGGTTTAATGGATCATCTAGCTGCCGTAACGGTTGTAAATATCGGCACGGGCAGCATCATTGCCATATTCTTGTTTCATAGTTTCTTCCTTAGCTCGGTTCCGATTGAACTGGAAGAGGCAGCTTTTATAGACGGTTGTTCGGTTTTTAAAACCTTTTGGCTTATCGCATTTCCATTATTGAAGCCGGTTATAGCAACTGTGGTGATCTTAAGTACGTTGAATGTATGGAACGACTTTATGAACCCACTCCTATTCCTACAATCAAGGGAGAATAACGTCATCCTGTTGGAAGTCTTCCGTAATGTCGGACAATTCTCCGTGGACTGGACCAGCCTGTTTCCAATGTTATTGATGGGTGTTGCGCCTCTAATGATTTTCTATCTCGTGATGCAAAAATATATTATTAAGGGCGTTGCGGCTGGAGCGCTAAAAGGATAATAGGAGGATTCGTTCTATGATGCTTCAAAGTGTAGATGTAATGAATGTATTAGCTATGATTGAAAGAGTTATTGGACCAGAAAAGTCCTCCCAAATCCGCCTGGAATCTATAGCGCCAGAGAATGATCAGGATGTATTTGAGTTAGCAAGCGACAGTGGTATGGTTGTGATCAAGGGCTCCTCCGGAACAGCTTTGGCATCGGGCTTCCACTGGTATTTAAAACATACTTGTAAGGCACATTTATCGTGGTGCGGAAATCAACTTGAGTTGCCTGAACAATTACCTGGACTATTCGAACCTGTTCGTCTCGCGACGCCTTATAAATATCGGTATTATTTGAACTATTGTACCTTCTCCTACTCCATGCCTTTCTGGGATTGGGAACGTTGGCAACAAGAAATTGATCAGATGGCGATGAACGGTATCAACTTGGCACTTAGCATTATTGGGCAAGAAGAAGTGTGGAGAAGAACGCTGCTTCGGATAGGCTATGAGGAACAAGAGGTTTCTGAATTTGTATGTGGACCGGCTTTCTTTGCGTGGCAATGGATGCAGAATATGACGTCTTGGGGAGGTCCGCTACCCGAATGGTGGTTTGAAGATCGAGCTAAATTAGCGAATGCCATTCATCAGAGGATGTTAAGCTTAGGCATTTCGCCTGTGCTGCCAGGTTATAGTGGTATGGTTCCCCGGGATTTCGGTGATAAATTCCCTAGTTCAAGACCGGTCAATCAAGGCAAATGGTGTAATTTTGATAGACCTTCACTCTTACTGGCAGATGATCCGATGTATGCTACAGTAGCTACTGTTTTCTATGAGGAACAGCAAAAGCTATTCGGAACAGATATTCATTTCTATAGTGTAGATCCCTTCCATGAAGGCGGAAATACGGAGGGAATTGATTTAGTAGCTTATGCAGTTGGTGTTCAGACTGAGATGCTGCGTCATGATCCACAGGCTGTATGGGTGTTTCAAGCTTGGGAAGGTAATCCGAAAAAAGAAATTTTACAGAACGTGATCCCGGAGCAAGCACTGGTGCTTGATTTGTGGTGTGAGTCCCATCCGACTTGGGAGACGAGTGAAGCCTTTCAAGGGATCCCATGGGTGTGGTGTATGATTCAGAATTATGGTGGTAAAAACGGGATGTTCGGCAACTTAAATAGAATTGCACATGACCCTATCACCACTTTGCACAATCCACAAGCGGGTCGTATGTGTGGGATCGGAATGGCTATGGAGGGGATTGAGACCAATCCTGTAATGTACGATCTATTGGTGGACACCGTTTGGCGCTCAGAAGCGAATGATGTTGGGCAATGGCTAGAAGGTTATATCGAACGTCGGTACGGTAAAGTTGTTCCAGCAGCACAAGAGGCTTGGAACCTCCTACGAAAGAGTGTATACAACTGTAACACAGTGCAGCAGGGTGGGATGGAGTCCTTCATATGTGCACGTCCGTCCTTGGACCTTACCAAAGTATCTAACTGGGGTCCGACAAATGTATATTATGAGCTTGAAGATGTGCGTCAAGCCTGCAAATCTCTGTTTGAATGTTATGAGGAATACAGCGATGCTGAGACCTATCGATATGACCTTACGGATGTGACTCGGCAAGCCTTGGCCGATTTGTCCCGAGTCTATTATAAACGCTTCACAGATGCTTATCAGACAGGGGATCAGGTCACATTCGAAAAAGAATCAGAGCAATTTCTACAGCTGATTCGTATGCAGGAACGTTTGCTGCGTACCTATAAACAATTTTTGCTTGGACCGTGGCTTGAAGATGCTAAACGTATGGGAAGAACGGAAGAAGAGAAAGCGCTGTTCGAATTTAATGCGAGAACACTAGTCACATTGTGGGGCCCTGAGGAATCATCACAACTACTGCACGAATACTCTCATAGAGAATGGTCTGGTTTAATCGAGAGCTTCTACTTACCTCGTTGGGAAATGTTTATCTCTTCGCTTAGTAAGGCGATGTCTGGTCAGACACCGCCAGATCCTATTGATTGGTATGCTTGGGAGTATAAATGGACGCAGGGTCATGAGCTATTTGCGACAGAGCCACAAGGATCGCTGTATGAAGTGGTGAGCAGCATCATAAATACGATTTCTGAGTTTGGTATAGCAGATTACAATGAATGAGCTTCAAGGAAAACAGTTTTCTAGCCAGAAAGTGGCGAAGGGGACTGTTTTTCCCGCATTCCTTAAGGCTGTAGAGATTTGGCTTCAGAAAACCATTGAATTCAAGAATGAAGTTGATAAAATTAAGCCATGGAGGGAGTCCTATCATGTACAGAATGCTAATAGCAGATGACAATAAGTACGAGAGAGATGGCATGAAATACTTGATCTCTAAATATAAACTTCCTTTAGAAATCAGCGAGGCCAGAAATGGCAAGGAAGCGCTGCAGATTATTGAACAACAAGAATTCGATCTTTTACTAACAGATATTAAAATGCCCTTTATGGATGGGCTGCAGTTAGTGAAGGCAGCTCGGGAAATCTATCCAAATCTGAAAATCATCCTTCTCAGCGGTCATAGCGAGTTCGAATATGCTAGAGCGGCTATTCCCTTGAAAGTGCTGCATTATTTGTTAAAGCCCGTTGAAGCAGAAGCATTACGCAGCGTTCTGTCTGAGGTCGTAGAACAATGTGAGCTAGAGGAATCCCAGAAACGTAACGTTAATTTGAAACCGTATACAGGGGCGGGTGCACCGTCTAAGTCAGAGGCGGATGGAAGCCGTTCAGCAGACAGCGAATATGGTAAGCGGGCTGTGGATGAATTGATCCGTATCATCGAGAGCAAATATAACCAGGATCTAAGCTTGGAATATTTAGCGGCGAGTGTCCATCTGTCGGGCAGCTATCTTAGTCATATTTTTAAGAAAAGAACGGGCACAAGTGTAGTGAAATATATCAATCAGTACCGCATGGAAAAAGCGAAAGAATTTCTAGACCAAAGTAACTATAAAATTAACGATGTATATAAAATGGTGGGTTATTCCGACTTTTCATATTTCGGTGTTTCCTTTAAACAGCATTTCGGACTTACGCCGACGCAATATCGGGAAAAGGTCCGTTCGTTGTGAGAACGATACTGACGTTTTTTCGAGACAGAAAGCTCAAACATAAGCTGCTGGCCTCCTATCTTGTCGTGATCATTATCCCCATCTTAGTATTAGGAGTCTATTCTTACCGGATGGCTGAATCTTATTTGAAGCAGCAGTTGATGTTAGGTATGAAGAATACGGTAGAACAAATTTCGCTTAACTTGGAACAGACCTTTGAGAAACAGAACAATTTTATTGATTTCATGGTATTCAATCCGATTATTAAGAAAATTATGGGCTATGAATTAGGCGATATTATAAGTTATACGAAGGAACTCAATGAAAATATTGAGCCGACACTTTGGTACTATACGAATATTAATATGGAGTTAAAGGAAGTTAACTTCTATTCAGAATATACGGGCAAGCAGATCGGAAACTTTATCTACTCCAGTGATCAGGTTCGAAATTTAGATTGGTATCAATCCGCGAAGATGAGCAATCAGACGGAGTGGAACTATGATGATGACGTTTTATTTGTAACTCATAATATTATGAAAAGTAATAATACAACCTTTGCTGGTGTGCTGTACGTGAGGCTCGATAAGGATCGAATATTCGAAAAATTGGATGAGCTGAATACGAAGAGTGATTATGGCATCATTATTACAGATCGCAATCAACAAGTCGTCTATTCGAGTGCAAGTAGCGGGGTTGAAGAAGAGAATGTCGCAGATCATATTGTAGGTGCCGATTCAGGACAATTCAATATCGGACATAAGGAATATTCCTTGGTCAAAAGTGATATTGAACGCCCCGGATGGACGCTTTATTATTATACACCTGTAAAAAGCATGATTGTGGATACCAGCAGTATCCTAACCGCAATGGTGTCCATTATAGTGGTATGTATTTTAATCTTATTGCTGATTATATGGATTTTTACAAAAACGCTAGTGCAACCCATCTATAAGCTGAAAAAGAAAATAAGAGTCGTGGAAGAAGGCGACTTCGATATCCTGATCCATTCTAATTCTAAAGATGAGATTGGTGAGCTTACCAACAGCTTTGCCAGCATGGTTCGGAGGATAAAGGAATTGATCGGGCAGGTCTATCAATCCGGTATTATGGAAAAAGAAGCCGAATTGAAGGCACTCCAGGCACAGATTAGTCCTCATTTTCTATACAATACGCTTTCGATTATTAATTGGAGGGCGGTCCAAGTGGAGGCCGAGGACATCAGCGTGGTGGTCAATGCGCTTTCGAAATTTTATAGAACCAGTCTGAACAATGGAAAGCAATTGACGAGTATCCGGGATGAAATTCTTAATATTCAAGCCTATATCGACATTCAGTTGGCCATGCATGATGATCAGCTCTTCGATGTCACTTATCATATTGAGGAAGAGTTGTATTCCTATCAGACGATTAACTTTATATTGCAGCCGATTGTTGAGAATGCGATTAAACATGGTATCGATGAAAAAGAAGATGGGAAAGGCATGCTTACCATTGAAGCGTATACGTATAATGACAATATCCGGTTTGTGGTAAGTGACAATGGGAAAGGGATGGATCAGGAGCAAATCCAGCAGTTGTTATACTCTAACGGAACAGGCTACGGCCTGAAGAATGTTCATGAACGAATTAAGCTGTACTATGGAGAAGCTTACGGCATTTCTATCGAAAGTGAACTGAATGTATGGACAAGGATATGTATAGATATTAACAAAAGGTCATCCCTATAAGGGATGACCTTTCTTGCTTACATCTGAAAAAGCTTGTAAGCAATATATGCTGCAACGGCCCAAATGATAATCGCAGAAATCTTATTAATGATCCGCATGATTTTTCCACTCGAGTCTATTTGTCCTACAATCTTCCCTGCTACAGCAAGCCCAAAGAACCAAACCCAAGAAACCAGAATGGTCGCAGCAGCAAACATAACTTTATCTATGCCCGTGTAATTCAGAGAGCTGGTGCCGATAACCCCAATGGTGTCCAGGATCGCGTGTGGATTTAATAAAGAGACGGACATCGCAAACAAGATCTGTTTTTTTGAAGATAGTGGTGCTGTGTCTGTGGATGAAGAGGTAGGTGTGCTTCTCCAGATGGACCATCCCATATACAAAAGGAATACAAGTCCCGCAGCAAATAAAGCGGTCTGCAGAACAGGGATGGCAAACACAAGAACAGAAACGCCTAGTACGGCTAATAAAATAAGAAGGGTGTCACATAAAGCGGCTGTAAGAATAACTGGAATCGCCTTCTTAAATTTTGGCTGTGAGGCGCCTTGGTTAAATACAAAAACATTTTGTGCGCCAAGCGGAAGAATTAATCCAAAGGCTAAGGCGATTCCGTGAAGTAGTGCGGCTAACATAGATGATTCCTCCGATGATGAGTAATGCGTTATAAAATTTGCTTTTGAATATGGTGCTCCATATGTTCTAGATAGTCTTGAATCAGCCATTCTAGAGTCACCAGTTGATTATTTCCTATATTGCAAAGATAGGCCAGTTTGTCACTGGGAATTTTGGAAATCACGTTTACGATTCGTTTATTTAAGCTGCTCCATAAAAGCACGATTTCTTCGATAGAGGTATTCTGATAATCCTGTAGATCAACCCACTTCTCTTGATTATATTTCTGCAGGACGTATGGCTGATCCTCATATTGAATTTTGATGAATCGTTCAAGATTATTGATCGCGGAGTCACATAGATGTCCTAATATTTCTTTTCGTGACCATTTATGAGGCTGGGGGCGCTCTGTCACTTCTGTTTCTGACATAAGTCTGATGTCTTGAGGTAATTTAATGAGCCATTTGTTTAATTGGTCCATTACATTTTGTATCTGGATATTCCCGCCCATTGGTTATCGACCCCTTCATCTATATTTTCTGGCTAAATAATATGTACTATCATACAATGACGGCTTTTATTTAAAAAGATATTTGTTATGAGGCCATCGAACGATTTAAGGATGTAGACAAAGAGAAACCCCCTTCGCTGTTTGCAATCGAAAGGGGCTATCCTTTACTAGAAGTTATTGAGTTGCTGTCTTGCTCACCGGCACTTGCATTTCATAAGTACCGTTAATTCCTGCAAGTTTAATTTGAAGGGTTAATTCGGAGTGATCCGGCAGTTGCTGACCGTCCTCGGTTATGATTTCCAGCAAAGCTGCATTTTTTTCTACAGTATGATCGGAGTTGATGATGGGCATTGCGCTCATTCGCTTGACTTGTTCGCCGTTAACTAGAACGATAAGCTCATCTGTTAAGAGTAGGCCTTTTTCCCGATTTTCCATGGGGCCAACTAACTGATCTTCAGTTGTGATTACTCCCTCGCGTTCAAGAGCAATCGATAGGCGTTTTCCATCGTGGTAAGCCTCTGAGGCTGTCAGCGTTACGCCTTCATGGGAGTCGCTTATACCAATCTTGCTAATAAGATCATTCTCAGCAGCGGACTTTAGTCCGTTATCCACGTTATTCTGGAACAGACTGCCTATGACAGGGAGTTGGCCTAGCGTATCTGCCATTACCGGTGAGATAAATCCAGTACCGATGATTCCAAGTCCAAGTGCTGCTGCTGTAGTGGTGGCGAGCAATGTTTTCTTAAGCATATTTCCTCGTTTAGTAGTCTTATTCATGGGATTGTCTCCTATCCGATTCATAATTTGTGTACTAAGGCTGTACTGTGGCGTCCCGGTTTCCCGGATCATGCTTTCAATTTGTTCCATTTGCCTGTCATTCGTTGGATTGCGCAAATAATCCGCCTGCCTTTCGTTGTTTATTGGCTTGTTCCATGAGTTTCTGGCGCAAGCGTTGATATTTTTTTCGTACGGTTGCTGCTTTACAGTCCATGATTTGACCAATCTCTTCAAAATTGTATTCCTCCACTGCTTTCAGCAATAGAATGTGCCTTTCCTCTGAAGTGAGATAGGTCAGTAACTCAGTTAAAGGCGATTCCGGCTCTGGAATGGGCTCCGTGGCTTCCTCCTGTTGTTTGAAGTACGATACAATCTTTAACCTTCGATGCTGTTTCTTTAGCAGGTTCAGGCTGTGATGATAGGCAAGCTTGTACAACCATGCAGAGAAGGAGACAGTAGGCTCATAACGGTGAATATCTTGATAAGCTTTGATGAATATTTCTTGAACGGCATCTTGAGCTTCTTCCCGGTTTTTGAGCAGATGATAGCAATAGATGTACATGGGTTTTTCAAATCTGTGGATGATAGATGTATAAGCCTCATGATTTCCCGACTTAACCAGTGAAACAGCGGCCTCTATTTGCTCTGTAGCAGCGCCGCTAGGTCTAGCTTCTTCCAAGCGATCACCTCCTTTGCTTTTCATTTATATAACAATTTCAAGTCGTTGATTTGTGACATTGTTTTGTTTAGAATCTCAGAGACGTCGATAGTGACCTCTATGGGATTTGTAGAATTAGAGGAAGTGTCATCTCAACTCATGACCTTTTGTAACTAGTAAGGTCCCAAGGGGTTACACTATAATAAAGGTCTAGTCAGCACAGTATATAGGGGGCTATGTCTTGTTTAATCTGGTCAAACAGTGGTTCTGGTACGATTGGCTCGTCCTCCTGTTTCGGATTTGTTTTTCTACTTCTTTTATAGTTACGATGTGTTATCTCTCAGAGGATTTTACGATTCCTTTCTGGATCGTGTTTGTTTGGGGTGTGATCTCTTTTTCAGTGCCTTGGTTTTGTTTGCAGCTGCATTATAAGTATTATCTGATGGCGGAGATCCTCCTTTCAGGTGGTCTATGCTTATATTTGGCTGCTCTGTTTCCTGATTCGTATGTAACTTTTCTGCCAATTGCTTTTATGATTGCCAGCAATAGTGCACAGAAGTCCTATCGTTGGTCAGCTCCGATCACGGTGATCTTGATTCCAATAATGTTATCTAGATTGTCACAACAAATGGATGCTATATCGATGATTGTGAACTTTGGCTTGGTGTATACGATTGGCTTCGCTTTTCACTTGCTGGTGGTGAATCATAAGCAGAACGGGATTATTAAGAACCAGAATGCTGTCCTGGAGCAGTATATCTCACAAGTCGAGCGTATGACCCTTCTGGAGGAAAGAGATCGATTATCCAAAGATTTGCATGACACTGTGGGGCATTCTTATACTTCCATTCTTATGGGGCTAGAGACTTTACGTACGGAGGTGAATACCTCTGAAGGAGAGCATAAGATAGATTCCTTATTAAAGCTAACTCGCAATGGCTTGGATGATGTTCGGCGATATTTGCACCATGTGGGCTCCTCACAGGATTCGTTGACGCTTATGCAGTCCCTGCAGAAATTAGTGGATGATTTCCAGACTCTCTCGAAGGTTCAGATTCGCCTAAGAACGTTTGGAGAGGCATATGCAGTATCCAAGCAAGCCCAGATGACTTTATACAGATGTCTGCAAGAGTCGATAACCAATGCTGTACGTCATGGTCGAGCCAGTGAAATTGTCATTAGTCTACATTACGAAGAGAAATTGATTCGGCTGGATGTGCAGGATAATGGATTAGGCGCAGCGGATTTAACAGCAGGATTCGGTCTGAACGCGATGAAGGAACGAGTTTCTAACTTGCAAGGGCAAGTGTATTTTTACTCTAAGCCAGGGGAAGGAACCTTAGTGACCTGTAGTTTGCCGAGACTGGAAGAGATCCGGGAGGAAATGGTTCGTTTATTGCTGGTAGATGATCAGCCTTATATCCGGGATAGTCTGCGAATTATTCTAGAGCAGGAGCCGGATTTTGAGATCATAGGGCTAGCAGAGAATGGTGAGCAGGCAGTAAGCTTCTGCGAGCAGGATCAACCTCATGTGGTGTTGATGGACCTAAATATGCCAAGTATGGACGGTGCGGAAGCAACTAAGCGCATTAAGCAAAAATGGCCAGGGGTACGAGTGCTGATCCTCACTACTTTTCAAGAAACAGATATGGCAGTCGAAGCCTTGCAAAACGGGGCAGATGGCTACTTATTAAAGTCTACCGAGCCGCAGGAGCTATTTGAAGGTATACGTCTCGTACATCGGGGTGTGAAGATGATAACTCCTGCTATTACGAATGTATTAATTGATCATTATGAGATGCATCCTGCTTCTGAAGTGCAGACTGAACAGAGTAATGAATATGGGCTGACCCCACGTGAGCTTGAGATTCTAGAATGCCTCTCGAAAGGGATGCGTTATAAATCGATTGCGGCCAAATTGTATTTGTCTGATGGGACGGTGAGAAATTACGCTTCTACTATCTATGCTAAGCTGGGTGTACGGAACCGCGAAGAAGCTGTAGAGAAAGCCTTTGGCACTACGGAATAACCATAACTGAATCATCTGAAATTAACGAGTGAGCACCTTGTTGTCTATTTTCCTTTCGGGAGTAGGCGATAGGGTGTTTTTTTTATATATAAGAACGTATAAGTTTTACACCATACTTTATGTCTTATATTTCTCGCTTAAACGCTTACTGTCCTTATAAGCACGCCGAAGGCGTTATGTTTGTATGAAATGACTGTCATATGACATTATGGCACTGGTCGATTTTACATTAATAGCATTAGTGTAGGAACTGTGTAGAGGAACCAATTTTTAATGCAGAGAGGGAGAGAAGACCATGAATCAAATGATCCGCAAACATGTAAGGAATTTCTGTTACTTATTAATTACTTTTGCCACCGGGCTGTTTTACCTTTGTTTTTATATGGTGGGCATTGCTTTTGGGGTCGCGATGTCCTTCACCATAGTAGGTATTCCAATCCTTTATTATGTTTTACGTTCTACGGAGACTTTTTTACAGCATGAGCGAATTCGAACCAAAGTCTATACGGATATTTCCGTACGGACGATTCCGGCCCGATCTCAAGAAGAAGGCAGCATGTGGGAGCGGGTTAAAGGGGAGTTGCTGGATGAACATAACTGGAGAGCGATTATAGGACTGATGCTGCAGGGTATTATCGGAATGCTGAGTCTAATATGTGCAGCTCTTTTTTACTTGACTCCTATTATTCTCTTGTTATCACCTATCTTGTATTCATTCGGCGTCTCTTCTATATCGTTTTTCGGTGTAACAAATAGTACGCTGAGGAGCTCATTTTTTTTCTTGCTGTTAGGTGCATTATTTCTATGGATAGGTGCTTATCTCGGGAACAGTCTGGTAAAGATGATCGGCAGGTATACGCGGCGTTTAGTGAAGGATTTTGCTAGAAGATAAACTTAAACAAGAGAGAAGGAAGAATGATGGCAGCTTCAGTTTCATTAGTAAAATTATTCTCGCAATCCCTTTGGATGATGTGGGAGAATCTATTTGCCGTTATCACTAAGTTCCGCAGTCAATCCGTATGGAGATACGGGATATGTAAATTGGTCGTGTTGAAGTATCACGGAGAAAGTGTGGTCTGCCAAGATGGGCATCGGATACTTCCGGGCGATTGGGTGGGTGAGCTTCATCTGGATAATCGTCAGGTTGTGCAGCTAACGCGTACACTCGGCGCTGATCGGGCTGGAATCCGTATTGCACGCATGCTTCGCGAGGCCATGAAGGAGATTAGTCGTGAACTGGATAGTAATCCAGAGCTAAGCAAAGTACAGGCGCTAACGGGGATTACGCTACTTCACCGAGGGATCATCCATGGAATAGGATTCGATCAGCATCCCATCAAGTCCAAATGGCAGCGGCGATGGTATGGAATTTATCTTAGGTTCTTGCTTCGCATGCTGCATCCAGAAGGGAAGCAACGCGTAGAGGACAGTACGGAGAAGTTGTCTCCCATGATGCTTGTGCTTAGTAAACAGTCTTTGAAAGCGAGGTTTGCTCCTCGAAGGAAAGAGGCGGTTTCCTGATGTGGACACTCATTATTTTAGCTATAGATGTCATTATTCTTTATATGATGGTTCCTTTTTTGATTACTCGAATATTAGGCTGGGGTGTTGCATCTAAAGGGGATGCTGCGAAGGGAATTGCTTTTACTTTTGATGACGGACCAGATCCATGCTATACCCCTGAATTATTGGACTTATTACATGAGCATGACGTTAAAGCGACCTTCTTCGTATTAGGCAAAAAGGCTGAGCAATACCCGGATTTAATCAAGCGAATGCACCGGGAAGGACACCAGATCGGCATTCATAATTATTCGCACGTGCCCAACTGGATTTACTCCCCATGGACGAATAGACGGAAGCAAGTGGATCGAACAGCTGACATTGTCGAGCGGATTACAGGAGAGCGTCCTATCTTGTATCGCCCACCCTGGGGGCTCCTTAATTTAGGTGATCTTGCTTTCCTTAGACGTTCTTATCAGATTGTGTTGTGGTCTGTTATGGTGGGGGACTGGAAAGCATCCGTTAGCGCGAAGCAATTAAAGCATGATTTATTGAAAAAGATTAAACCAGGCTCCATCATCACTCTTCACGATAGTGGGGATACGCTAGGGGCAGATAGAGAAGCGCCGCTGAACATGATCACAGGGCTGGAACAGGTCTTAAGTGATGTTCAGCTACAGGGTTTGAACTGTCTGCGTGTGGATGAACTACTCGATAAAGAGGCCGGGAGTATTGGAAAAGCCCAATCCCGAGCAAATGTCGCGATCAGGTCGACACGTAGCTATTGACGATTTTTTATATAGGAAGAGCTATGGTACCATTTAGGTTAAAGCCGGTAGTTCTTACGAGCCTATATTAAATTGTCGAGCAAAGGATGGGTAGCATGTTAAATACTTCTTACTGGTTAACCAATATAAGACTGGAACAAGGTTATGTTATAGAAGATGAACAAGTGGTTGGCACGAATACGAAGGTTTGTCATATCCGGATTGATGGGGATAAGATTTCAGAAGTTATTGGAGCAGACATCGAGATTCAGAGTCATCTCCCTAAATATGACGGAAAAGGGTTATTGATGCTGCCTTCTTTTGAGGAGGCGCATATCCATTTAGATAAAACATATTTTGCTGGACCATGGAAGGCGGTAAAGTCTGCTGCCGGTGTCTTCGAACGGATTGAGGAAGAGAAGGTATTATTGCCTAAGCTGCTGCCGATGGCGAGACAACAAGCGGAGAGCATCTTGACGCTTATACAGGGTTTCGGTGCCACACATGTGCGTAGTCATTGTAATATTGAGCCTGTCAGCGCTCTAAAGCGTTTAGAGGCAACCATGCAAGCCTTAGAGACCTTTTCCGGCAAAATTTCATCAGAAATTGTAGCGTTTCCGCAGCATGGTCTGCTTCGTTCTAACTCTGTTGAGCTGGTAAAGCAATCTTTATCAGAGGGGGCAAACTGTGTAGGAGGCGTCGACCCATCCTCTGTAGATGGAGATATCGAAAAGTCACTTCAGACCATGGTCGAGTTAGCGGTAATGAATACTGCAGGCATTGATATTCACTTACATGATGGAAAAGAAGCAGGAAAGCAGACGTTGTCGCGTTTGGCTGATCTGACAGAAGAAGCTGGATTGCAGGGCAAAGTGACCGTTAGCCACGCATTCTGGTTCGCGGGTGCTCCGCAGCAGGAGGCAGAAGAAATGGCTAAACGGATGGCGTCTCTCGGCATGACGGTTGCCTCCACAGTGCCTATTGGAAGAATGATGATGCCACTACCTATGCTGCACAGCCAAGGTGTAAAAGTGAAACTGGCAACAGACAGCCTTACAGATCACTGGTCTCCTTTTGGTAATGGCGATCAATTGGAGAAGGTGGGACGATACGCAGAGTTATATGGGTGTAGTGATGAACGGTCATTGTCACAATCCCTTGGATTTATAACAGGAGGAATAACACCTCTTAGTCAAAAAGGGGAACAGGTGTGGCCTAAGGTAGGAGACACTGCAAGCTTTGTGCTGCTCCATGCCAGCTGTTCAGCTGAAGCTGTAGCGCGAAGATCGGAGCGTCAAGCGGTATGGTACGAGGGTCGTCTCGTGAGTGGGTCATTATAGAGTCATGAGAGGTGGATGACATGCTCATCTCTAACCATTTACAACAGTATAAAGCCGCGCTGCTCTCACTTCCGAAGGAGACCGGGCTAACGAAAGCGGATCTGCAAGTAGATAAGCTTCTTATGAAGCGTAGCGGCAAGCTTGAAATGTACTATGCACCGCACAATGAGTACCTGAATCCTGCTGCAAAGGTGATCATTATTGGGCTAACACCCGGTTTTACACAGATGAGCGCAGCCATACAAGAAGCGATCAGAGGATTGGAAGCCGGGCTATCAGATGAAGAGGTCTGTAAAGGGGCGAAGGAAGCGGCGAGATTCGCTGGGACTATGAGGAATACGTTAATTCATATGCTAGATGCACTTGGGATTCAACAGTATTTGGGCCTTGCCTCCTGTGACGAATTGTTTCAGAAGCAGCAAACGAGCCTGCATACCACCTCTTTATTGCGTTTTCCCGTGTTCATAGAGAAGAAAAATTATAGCGGAGCACATCCCAAGCTACTTTCTGATCCGTTCCTTAGAGAATGTGCGCTATTGTCACTAGAGCAGGAGCTGGGCATCCTGAGCCAAGCTTTAATTATTCCTCTAGGAAAAACTGTGGAGGGTATGCTTCGGCTTATGGTATCTGAGGGTAAGCTTGAAGATCAGCGCTGTTTATGGGGATTTCCGCATCCTTCGGGAGCGAACGGACATAGATTTAAGCAGTTTGCCAGCCATCAAGAGGAAATGACAAAGACTCTACGAGATCATTTATGGAACGCCTGAACGGCTTCCAGTTGCAACATTTTTCCTGAACCTCACGTTAAGAATGATAGAGTAGAACAACTTCATTCATCTCAGGAGGTATAATTTTTACTATGAAAACATTCAAAGTAATCGGAGCGGTCCTCGCTGGCACGCTCATAGCATCGAATGTCATTTCTGCTGCCCCAATCCAGCCAGCTCCAGTCAAACCAGCGACTAATTCCTCTGTACCGCAGGATTCTTATGGTGGTCTAAAATATGTGCTAGTCATTGATGGTAACGGCTACTCCCCAGTCGATGTTCCGCTATACGTAGGTTCAAGCAAGGAAGTTATGATCCCAATCCGTACAGCAGCTGAAGCGCTTGGATACAAGCTAACATGGACGCAGAGCCTTCAATCGCTAGGTCTTGAGAAAGATAGCCAGTCGATGTCCTTTCAAATTGGAAAAGATGCTTATCGTAATGGCACAACACTTCTTACGTTGGGTGCTGTTCCAGAGCTAAAGAACGGTAAAACCTACGTTCCACTCTCTTTCTTCGAAAAAGTGATGAAGCTTGAAGTTATCGCCGGCCCAACCGGAACGATTTCGATTAATTCCAAGGAGCAAGGCAGTGGAGAGACCTCTTCAGACACGATCAAGCAAGGATCAATCACTAGTATCTATAAGGGCGAAAAAAATGCTGAGATCGGCCTCAACGGGTATGGTCATGGCGTGCGCCTAGGTATTTCTGATGAAACAGAAATCGTATCTGCTGATAATAAGAAGCTAACCTTCGCTGACCTGCAGCTGGGCATGTCCATCGAGGTCGAGCATAGCATGGTGATGGCTATGAGTATGCCGCCATTGACAAGCGCGATCAAGATTGTTGTGAAAGAACAAGCTCCCGATCAGCAGACGTTGGGAACGGCTGGCGTGATCGAAGAGATTACTCCTTCAGATAATGGTTCGACTCGCATTGTAATCAAAGGCGATAAGCTCAGTGATACTTCGTTCGAGGCAATTGTTCTGAATACTACAGACACTACGACTATTCTCGGTACGAAAGACAATCAGAAGATTGCCGTAAGTGAGCTGAAAAAAGGCGACAAAGTGTATGCGTTCTACGGTCCGATGTTAACCAAGAGTATGCCGCCTATCGGTCAAGCGACTAAAATCGTCGTAGAAAACTAATCTACATGAAATCGAAGAAATAACGGATCACATGGAAAAAGACCGGTGAGGTGTAGGTCAAGCTATCGACACGGCTTAAATAGCTTTCTTTTAAAGCAACGAATTTATCGCCATCACCGATGAGCAAATCTCGCTTCAGCACGGAAACCGTTAAGCTACCTAAGAAGCCGCTCAAACTGATCAGCATGCCTGACAGGAAACCGAAGATCGGGTTGAGCGGCGTCAGGTAGGGATAGATCAGATAGGAGACTCCGGTTGTTACGACAAACGCACAAGCAAAGCCTTCCCAGGTCAAATAAGGATTGGCGGTTGGGACCACTTTGCGCTTACCCAGATAGAGGGATGCCAGATAGTGGACCACATCATTCAGTTGCGTCAGCACTACTAGGAATAATACAAGCCCCGCTCCATACTCCGGTGTAGCAAATTGAAAATAGGCTAAGTGACTAAGCCCAAATACCATCAGCATTAGTCCCCACTGGGTTGAACTAACACTACGCAGGAAGCCAACAGTCCCTTTATTAATAAGCCTAGGTAGCGGTAGGAGTAAGAATACATAGACCGGGATAAACACAATAAACATCCCGTACCACTCGATATAAATCCAGTAGAACTGAAGAGGAATGGATAAGTACGCCCACAGAAATAGTCTGCGGTCGGATTTTCGTGATTTTATCATGGAAAAATATTCTTTGAGCGCAAAGAAGGTTAGCACCATAAGTGACAGTAGTGAGACGACTGGATTAAAAAGAGTAGCTAAACAAAAGATGAAGAGCATTCCCCACCAGGTTTTGATGCGAAAGCCGATACCTGTATAGTCTTTACTTGGTTGTAATCTGCCTATAACTACATACATCAAGTGAATGGCCGATAAGGCCGCAAAAATCAGGATTATCGTTAATAGAGAGCGGTCGATAGCTAATCACCAACTTGTCGTAGAGTAGATTCCATTAATGGGTTCATATGTTATTATGAAGGAAACGTCCAATCTTGATAAGGGGAAAATTGTAAATGGCAGATGCTCCATCGGTCTTTATCTTACTTACGAATACCGGAACGCTCTTTACGAAGCTTATTCAAGGCTACACGAGAGCTCCTTATAATCATGCCTCAATCTCCTTTAACCGGGAGCTTTCCGAGTTATATAGCTTTGGCAGAAAGCACCCGAGCAACCCTCTAAATGGAGGATTCGTGAAGGAGGATATTAAGACAGGCACGTTCAGCAAATATCCAAATACGACGTGTGTTCTATATGAACTTCAAGTTACAGCCCGCGAAGTGGAGAAGATGGAGCGGGTGCTCAAAGTTTTTATCCGCAGTCGGCAAAAGTATCTCTATAACATTCTCGGTGTAATTGGTATTGCACTGAAGGAACCTGTCGAATTCAGCAACTCCTACTTCTGCTCACAATTTGTTGCGGAAATTCTGGAGAGGTCCGGCATTAAGCTATGGAATAAGCTGCCAGCGCTCGTAACGCCTGATGATTTTCGGCAAAGCGATCGACTGAAGCTGATTTATCAAGGCAAATTAAGTGAGTACGAACCTAAAAGCTAAGGGAGAGTATTTGGATGAATAACAAAGAACGGTTCTCAAATCGGGTAGATTCGTATGTGAAATATCGCCCGAGCTATCCTAGGGAAACTATTGATTATTTATACAATACGATTGGGCTAAAACCGAATTGCGATATTGCAGATATCGGTGCGGGAACGGGAATATTCTCAGCATTGCTTCTGGAGCGCGGGAGTCGTGTGACAGCCGTTGAACCAAATCCGGAAATGCGTACAGCTGCGGAGGAGAAGTTCGCAAAGGATAACCATTTCCACGCATTGCCTGGGTCTGCCGAGAAGACAGAATTGCCAGACCAGTCTGTAGATTTTATCGTGTGTGCCCAGGCGTTTCACTGGTTTGATAGGGATGCAGCGCAATTGGAATTTAAGCGGATCCTTAAACCGGGTGGGAAGGCAGTTCTGATATGGAATTCACGGCGTACTTACGGTACCCCATTCCTAGAGCAATATGAGCAGCTGGTGCAAGCTTTCGGCACGGACTACACTCAAGTGAATCATAAGAACATTACCCCTGAAATCCTTAGCTCCTTTTTTAAGACAGGGCAGATGCAAGTTGCACACTTTAGCAATCAGCAGGTGTTTGATTTCGAGGGATTAAGCGGGCGGGCAAGATCGTCTTCCTACATTCCGGCCCCTGGAGATCCACGTTACGAGAACATGATGACGGAGCTGCGGAGCCTATTTGAACGAAATAAACAGGATGATAAAGTGTTTTTTGAATATGAGACCGAGATCTATTGGGGCGAAGTTTAGTAAATGATCAGTATAGTAAAAAGACTCAAATCCTAGTGATAACAGGGATCGAGTCTTTTTTTACTTTTAGCTATGAAAGATGAACGTAAATTACAATCACTGGGTGGAACCCAACTCAATCGGTTTATTAGAAGTGTTGATAACTACATTGTGTGAATTAAAAGACAGAATTTGAATCAGCTGCTCGGCCATATGGTTCGAAGTATATTTGAACCCTCCCTTTACCCATTCCATGATTAATCCAAATAGAGCATAGGCCGTATAGCTAGAAAATAATTCGATATTTATATTGTTATTAGTATTATTAACCGCGACTAAGTCCTGCTTGGTTAGCTCCTTTAAGATGTCACAAATCTTATTTTGAAACCCAGGCAGAACATTGGAATTTACAATGATGATATAAAAATTAGAGTAGCAAACGACATGCTCAAAAATTTTGATGCTAGAGGTAGTAAGCTCACTCAACATGAATTTATCGGTATGGAGATAGGGATCTTTATAAGCCTTAATTAAATCCTCCAGCACATCATCAATCAGCTCATTCAGAAGCTCTTCTTTGGTTTGATAATGCTTATAGAAGGTTCCACGGTTTAAATCGGCTAGGGTAACAATATCGGTTATCGTAATAGTTAAATTGCAGAAGATTAAACTTGAGTAGAATAAATTTTAAGTGATTTAGAGATTTTATATATTAATACTTACATTATAGATAAACGTAAAGGAGACTTCCAACATGAAACTTCAAGACAGAGTTGCAGTTGTTACCGGAGCAGCCTCGGGTATGGGGAAATCTATCGCAGAGTTGTACGCTAAAGAAGGTGCAAAAGTGATTGTAGCCGATCTTAACCTCGAAGGTGCAGAACAAGTCGCAGCAGGAATCGTTAGTAATGGTGGAGTAGCTAAGGCGTTGAAAGTAAATGTTGCTCTAGTCGAAGATATCAATAACATGATTGATACTGCAGTAAATGAATATGGAACGCTAGATATACTAGTGAATAATGCGGGTATTATGGACGGCTTTGAGCCAGTTGGTGATATTAATGATGAGAGATGGGATCTTATCTTTGACATCAATACCAAAAGTGTAATGCGGTCCACACGTAAAGCGCTACCTATTTTCCTCGGAAAAGGAAAGGGCGTTATTGTGAATACCGCTTCTACAGGTGGCGTAAGTGGTGCTCATGCTGGAGCAACTTATACTGCCTCCAAACATGCAGTAGTAGGCTTGACGAAAAACACAGCTTTTATGTATGCCAATAAAGGCATTCGTTGTAATGCCATCGCACCGGGAGCTACTGCCACTAACATCAGTGCCTCAATGAAAAATATTAATGAATTCGGCATGAGCCGTACTCAATTAACACAGGCTGTAATTCCTCGTGTAGGCTCACCTGAAGAAATCGCACAAGTTGCGTTATTCCTGGCTTCAGATGACTCCAGTTTTGTAAACGGAGCAGTCCTCGCTGCCGATGCGGGTTGGACTTCAGCATTCTAAACATTGGTTATCATACCTGTCAGTCCGAGTCATTTTAAAATCGTTAGAAACAGAGCAGCGAATCTCTTGGCATTAGAGAATCGCTGCTCTTTGTTTTGGGTCGGTGGTTGTCTGCTTCTGCTTTAACAGCTTTTTATGCTCTTGATATTTCCTGGGTGACCCCTCAAAATAAAGAGAATGCTAACTATAGAGGGAGTTATATGAAATGAACGATGTTAAGGCGCGGAATCATGTGAAAGTGATTGGAGAAGGAGAAAAAACCATCCTTTTTGCACATGGATTTGGGTGCGACCAAAGCATGTGGCAGTTTATCACGCCTTCTTATGAGAAGAAATATCGAATCGTTCTATTTGATTATGTAGGTTCAGGTAACTCAGATTTAAGTGCATATACAACAGATAAATATCATACGCTCCACGGCTATGTACAGGATGTATTGGATGTCATCGAAACGTTGGAACTCAAAGATATTATTTTTATAGGTCATTCGATTAGCTCTATGATCGGGATGCTTGCTTCGATTGAGCAGCCGGATTATTTTGATAAAATGATTATGATTGGTCCTTCTTCATGTTATTTAAATGAGGGGGATACTTATTTCGGAGGCTTCGAGAAGAGCGATATTACTGAGCTTCTGGAGATGATGGAGATGAATTTTGCTGGCTGGGCTAGCTTTATGGCACCTCTTGCTATGAACAACCCTGACCCGATGTTAACGAAAGAGCTGGAGCGCAGCTTTATCTCGGCAGATCCTGTTATTGCGAGGGAATTTGCAGAAGTTACGTTCTTTTCAGATCATAGGGAAGATCTACCTAAGGCTACAGTCCCTACACTTATTCTGCAATGCTCGGATGACAGTATCGTACCTATAGCGGCCGGAGAATATCTACATAAGCATCTGAATAATAGTACCTTCCGGTTGATGGAGGCTAAAGGGCATTACCCACATATAAGCCATCCTGAGGAGACCATCACTTTAATTAATGAATATCTTACGTAAGCTAGATGAGATTATGCTGTGTTGAAAGGATATTTAGATCATGGATGACCGATTAAGATATGCGCCTTGTGGCTATGTTTCTATTACCCATGAAGGAATAATCAAGGATGTCAATCAGACGTTCTTGGACCGTATGGGGTATAAGCAGGTTGATTTGGTGCATAAGCATTTTGAATCTATCATGTCTACGGCAAACAAGCTTATTTTTCATTCATACTTCTATCCTTTTATTAATCTAAATGGACAGGTGGAAGAGTTATTTATAAATTTGAAAGACAGTGAAGGGAAAGCGATTCCATATTTATTAAATGGCAGACGGTTCGAGTCTGAAGGTGTAGAGATCATTGATTGTATTCTGGTACAGATGGGCAAACGCATTGATTACGAGCTGGAGCTTCGGTCTGCCAAGAAGCAGATAGAAGTAGCTTATTGGGAAAAGGATCAAGCACTTGCGGAGCTCAAGCGAATTCATTTGGAAATTGAACAGAAGCAAGCTGAGCTGATGGAAATGAATGCCGTTTTAGTAGAATTATCTAATACAGATAAGCTGACTGGACTGAAGAATAGAAGGTTTCTTCAAGAGAAGCTGGACGAGCAGATCGTAGGGTATGGACAGGATCAAGCGGTATTTTCGCTGTGTATTATAGATATTGATCATTTTAAAAAAGTGAACGATACCTATGGGCATCAGACAGGTGACTATGTACTGGAGAAATTGGCGAGTATCTTGAAATTGCAATCTCGTGAAGAGGATATTGCGGCTAGATATGGCGGTGAGGAATTTGTACTTCTTTTACCAAATACAGATATCTCGCAATCAAAGATCATAGCCGAGAATTTACGGCAATCTATCGCATATTCAACTTGGGAAATGGGCCAGATTACGGTGAGCATGGGTATAGCTACGTTTATTCCAACCGATTCAGAAACCACCCTACTGCAAAAAGCTGATCAAGCGCTCTACGCCTCTAAAGAGCAGGGGAGGAACCGCGTCACGCATAGCATAGATTTGAATGAAAAGCTTCTTTAACAGGAGGCTTTTTTTTGTTATTTATAAATGATACATCCTCTTTGCTCTAATTGCTCTACAATATCTGTTCTCCTCAAGCTGTGATTCCATCTGAGATCCAGCTTCTCTAATCGATCCAGCTGTAGCAGGGAATCTGGAATTTCCTGCAGATGATTATCTCTTAGGTCAAGCTCAATGAGGCTGCTTAGTTGACCTATTTCCTCAGGCAGCTGATTCAGTTTATTTTTTCTAAGGTTCAGTCTTCTTAGCTTGCTTAGTTTACCAATGGATAAAGGCAGCACAGTGATTCGATTATCACTTAAATCAAGAATCCGAAGCTCTTCTATAGCACCCAAATGCTCGGGTAAAACGGTCAGTTGATTGCCATACAGATGGAGCTCTCTTAACCTTTTTATTTGTGTGATCGAATCAGGTAGACCTTCTAGCTGATTGTAATATAGCCGCAATTCAATTAAACTGCTCATTTCGCCTTACGGACAGGCAATTGCTTGAGGTGATTATCTGTTACGTTCAGATACTTGAGCTTCTGGAGATTACAAAGCTGCTCCGGCAGCTGTTGGAACTGATTATTGCTTAGATATAGAAAAGAATCCAACCCCTGCAGTCCGCCAATGCTCTCCGGCAGTACTTTTAGTCGATTATGGCCTAAATCCAGCATTCGCAAGTGAACTAAACGACTGATGTTGTCGGATAACCGTTCGATTTCATTACCCGCATAATTTAGTACTTCTAATTCATCATGAAGGAAGGGCTGATCGGGAATCTCTTTAATGTGGTTGTTGTACATGCTCAGTTCTAGTAGAGGATTGCTCTCAAACACGACCGTATGTTGGGATACAAAACTATGGAATGTTTTAGAAAGGAATAATGAAATGGAAGCTTCTTTTTGGACGGGGACTCGCTTCTTTCAGGGGTTAACCTCGAAGGAGATTGAGGCGGTCTCAAGACTGTTCACATATAAGGCCTATTCCAAAGGTACCCCGGTGTTTGCAGAATCAGATCCAGGGGATCATGCCTACATTATCTACTCGGGAATTATTAGGGTGTACGCCACTACGAAGGGGAAAGAGCATACCGTAGATCTTTTTGGAAAAGGCGATTTCTTTGGTGATCTGGAAGTGATCCATCCCTCCAATATAAGAGTGCTGTCTGCGGTGGATATGAATGATACAGTATTATTTGAGATTAAACGTGAGCCATTTGAGCAGATGCTTACCAGCTACCCGTTGATTTAGGAGCAATTGATGCTGCTGCAAATGGACCGAATATTTTTATCGAATCGGCTATTACATGAAATGAAATTTCATGATGCGAGAGCGCGTGCGGTCTTTACACTAAGAAGACTATACCAAAGATTCGGAATAGAGGAGCAAGGCAAGCAGAGGATTGATCTTCGATTGACCCATCAGCAGTTCGCGGATATGATCGGAACGTTAAGGGAGACGGCTACCCTTGTGCTTAAGATCTGCAGGAGCAAAAGATTATTGATATTCAACATCAGCAGATCACCGTGTTAGACCCGAAGTATTTACTAGAGTATACGGATTTCGATTGAGAAGAGCACTTCCGGGATCTTTTTCAGAGAATTGATTATTAAAGGGGTTATGAATGTGGCATGTAATCATTGTGTAGTAAGAGAGCTGAATTTTGAAATCAAGGCTCATGGTGAGCATAATCTAAGGATTTTACCTGAGGTTATTCATCACTTGAGTAGAAGTAATACGATACATAAGGTAGAAGAAAATGTGATTACGATTAAGGAGGCTGGGGTGCGGGATTTTCTAGATTTCTGTAATGACCATATGGAGTCGGAGCAGTTTGAATTCCGTATAGATGACCAAACATGGAGACCTCTATCCGAATTACCCACTGTACTTAATATGGAGTGGATTGATGAGGTTATAACTAAGGGCTTAGTTACTTGTCACTTCCAACCGATTGTGAACGTACGGGAAGAGATTTTTGCATACGAGCTCCTATCCAGATTTAAAAAAAGAAGATGGGTCCCTTATCTATCCTAATGAGATTTTTGCGGCGGCACGGAATCGTGGGCGTTTATATGCTTTAGACCGGTTATGTAGAATGACTGCTGTAAAATATGCTGCACCCTTAAATAAAAAAACATTTATTAATTTTATCCCAACGTCGATCTACGCGCCAGAGTTCTGCTTAAGATCAACCGTTGAACTGGCCAATCAATTAGGCGTCGATCCCTCTCTTTTTGTCTTTGAAGTTGTTGAGACGGAGAAAGTGGATGATCTCGCTCACTTGAAAGCTATTTTGACATATTACAAGGATCGGGGATTTGAATACGCTCTAGATGATGTTGGCGAGGGCTTCAGCACGATCGAGATGTTATGGGAGCTTAAACCCCATTACATGAAGCTGGATATGAAATATGTTCAGGGTGTGTCCAGCGATCTGAACAAACAGAAAATAGCTAAACAATTTTTAGAAAAAGCTTTAGAAATCCAATCCGTTCCTTTAGCAGAAGGTGTGGAGTTTAGAGAGGACTTTGAATGGCTCAAGCAGAGTGGTTATCAGTTGTTTCAGGGCTATTTATTTGGAAAGCCTGATCCTATTCCCAAACAGTGATCCTAAGGAGCATATCTCCGTCTAGAGGATGAGATGGATTTCAGGTCAGAGTCTGAGTACAGGCAAACCCCGGGGTTGTATAATTAAGGTAATTGAGAAGGGGGACGGGATGGATATGAAATGGCATAAGTACATCACGCGCTGGGCGGATTCTAGAGGGTTAGGTGGACGGGAAATTGATTATCAATGGCCGTCTCCATCATTTCCGGTGGTAAGTATCCGCAGCAATTTGGGTCGATACTCAGGTCAGGGGTATGGTTACGGAAGCAAGCCACAAGTGAAGACGGCTGTTGGTTTAATTGCTATTGGAGATGTAGCTATAGGCTTGATATCCATAGGTGCAATAAGCGTCGGTGTACTATCCGTAGGTGCTATATCACTGGGGATGTGGTTAGCGCTCGGAGCGATAGCACTTAGTTGGCTTGGCTTCGCTGCGGGAGCAATTGCGATTGCAGGAGTGGCTGTGGGAGCGATCGCGATAGCCGAAAAAGCATTGGGAGCGATAGCCATAGGCGATACAGCGTTTGGGGCGATAGCCATAGGGCGAATCGCTGGAGGTGTGATAGCTATTGGACAATGGGCATATGGTGTAATCGCTGTTGGAGAGCATGGCTTCGGGTTAATTCCGATCACGGGTGATGTGTGGAATTGGTTCCGGCGTTTGTTTGGGCTAGGAGATTAAGCGGCTAAGCAGTTCTAAAGTATCATTCATAGTCTGGGATAGTTAATAAAAAATATCTATCAGAACAGAAAAACTAATTGCAATTACCTATTCGGATTTCATACCAATTAATCATGCGATCAGATGTAGCGTTATGTTACTCTTTGTAATGTATTCGAAACTTCATAGGCAAACCTATGGAAATGTAGGGACGCAAAGCTATAGGGACTAAGGTTATTATAATAACTATTGTCAGCCAGCTGCCAAAGAGTGTATTACGCTTTTTGTTAAAATATAAGTGAGTATAAGTTATACACCTATACTTAATGTCTTATATTTCTCGCTTAAACGCGTATCGTCCTTAGAAGGGCGTCGAGGCGTTTATGCTTGTTAAAGTTTAATAAAAATTAAGTCTTAATTTTTATGGACTTTATACGCAATCAAGCTACTCTTTTGGGGTAGTTTTTTTTGTGCCCATTTTTGGGTACAGAAGAGATTCATATTACATCTGGGGGTAGAAAAGATGAAAAAAATGATTGCAATCGCTACATCGGCAGCCATGATAGCCAGTTTTTCGAGCGAGGCAGGTTATGCTTTAGCAAGTGATGTAAGCAAGGTAAGTGTAGTGAACAGCGTAGTACAAAGCAAAGCTGAGCTATTAAGCAGTGCGTCAGTTATTCCGTTTGATCTGTATGGAAAGGCTATCCTTAGCGCTTATAACGATGTTTTTAAAATGAATCCTGCAAATATTAAATCCATCACGAATAACGGTGGCAACTACTCAGGTTCACCAATAGCTAAGGCTATTGATGGCGATATGAGTACGCATTGGGAAACGGGCAAACCGAATAGCTCAACGTTTACGAATGAGGTTGTCTTTGTTTTTAATGAGTCCACGGAATTAAATAGAATTGTATACGCTGCAAGACAATCCGGTGCAAAGGGTAAGGGGTTTGCTCAGGAATTTGATATTTATGGCTCAACTACGGATGCAGGCGATTTTACACTAATATCCTCTGGAGAATATAAAGGCGGAGCAGGAGATGTTGTGGAGATTGAGTTTGCACCTACAGCTTTCAAGAGACTTAAATTTGTCTACAAAAAAGCTAACCAGGATTGGGCGAGTGCGGCTGAGTTTTCTTTTTACAAAGAAGATGTCGTATCGGCAAAGATGAAAAATTTATTTACAGATGATACCTTGAGTCAAATTAGTGCAGCATTTAATACGGTAGAGAAGTTAACAGCTTTAGAACAAGAAGTGCAGTTACATCCACTGTACACGCAGTTTCAAGCAGATATAGAGAATGCAAAGGTGCTTCTGGAGAACCATCAAGTAGAGGCAACGGCAGCTAAGGTTTCGAAGTTAAAGGGGTATGGCACAGCATATGAAAATGCCTATAGCGAAGCTTACAGAATGCCAAACTCAAACGTATCAAAAGTAACGGTGAATGGTGGAAGCTACCCAGGTACGAAACCGGAATACATGCTCGATGATCTGCCGAATACACATTGGGAAACGAACAAAAATAATGACGACAGCTTCACGAATGAAGTCGTGTTTGAATTAGCACAGGCCAAAGTATTAGACAGAGTGGCTTTCCTGGCTAGAGATAATCGCAAAGGGTTCCCAGAAGCTTTTGAAATCTATGCATCAGAGACGAGTAAGGGAGAGACCTTTCAGCTCGTATCTAGCGGAACCGCGACTAGTACGAACGACTTTCTGGAGTTTAAATTCGAGCCTGCGAAGTTTAAAAGATTGAAATTCAAGTTCACAAAAGCCAATATTAACAGACCTTTTGCGGCTGAATTTAGATTTTATACAGAGGATAAAATAAGCGAAGCTGTGAATGGTATTTTCACAGATGGAACGATGAGTGCGGTTATTCCTGCTTATAATAGCGCCAATGCAATCAATGAATTAGAAGAAGCGGCAAAAGTACATCCGCTCTATCCAATCCTTAAAGACTCATTGGATTTGGCTAAGAAGCTAGTAAATGGTGAAGTTCAAACCGAAGGCACCATTATTGAGGCTGAACAGCGTGGAGATATGAAAAAGCATGCACAGCAAAACCTGAGAATTGGTTTCGGTACGAACAACCAACCTACGGGACTCGTTGCAATGCCTGGAGATACGATCAATGTTTATGTAGATGTAGCTTCTACTGATAAATTGCCTGCAATAGTATTTTCGCAACAAGAGGCGGCTTGGAATGTTTGGGCTAGAAGCGTGCAATTACGTCCTGGTAAAAACACTATAACCGTTCCTGAGTTCGCGACGAATAGTTATTATGCACATGATGTGACTAAGGGCGGTACAGTGTATATCGTCAATCCATATACAGCTGAGGAACAAGGAAAAGCACCTTTGATCCGGTTCGAGGGGCTTACGAAGATCCCTATGATGACAAAGACCACAGATCCAGAACAATTCAAAGCCTTCCTAACCACCTACAAACAAAAATTAGATGAAGATAAGGCAGCACATCCGAATGTCCAAGATCGCAAACTTATTGATGTAGTAGAAATGGTCAGCGATCATGTTATTTTTACAGGAACGGCTACAGAAGCGTATAACAAGTTTATTACACAAGAAAACAATCCACTGAATACCGTAACCGGCTATGATACTTGGATGAAGACGATCTTTGACTTCTATGGCTTGGATGGCAGCAGCGAGATTCATGATGCCAAGCTAATTCGTGAAAATATTCGATTGATGCAGCCTTATGGTGCAATGTATGCCGCGGGAGATCATACTGGGATACAAATTGGGACCGTAGCGACGATGTTAGGTGATTTTAACAAAGTCTATCCTGGTTGGGGATTGAATCATGAAATTGGGCATCGCTTGGCTATGGGTGAACGGGAATATGGTGAAGTAACTAATAATATGGTGTCTATGTTGATGTCAGTCTATGCGGATTCGATGGATACTCGTATTCCTTTTGAGAGTGATATTTATAAATATGTCCTCGAAGAAAATAAAGTGGTTATGAATCAGCAGGGCTTATTTGCACAGCTCGGTGCCTACTGGCAGTTGGAATTGGCGCACCCGGGTTACTGGACCGAACTGACCAAGCTGTACCGCGAGCGAAAGGTATCCCTTCCTAACGGTGACAATTCCAAGCAACAGTATTTAGTAGAGTTCTCCTCCGAAGTGCTGGGAATGGATTTAAGCAGCTATTTTGCCAGACATGGCTTCACTGTGAATCCAGAAACGAAAGAGAAGCTGGCTAAATATCCAGCACCGAAAAAGCTATGGTATTTAAATAACTCGGTGGTTCATTATGAGGGCACAGGAATAGCAGATAAGAATGTTGCCATAAAGGTTAATATCACACCTAACGCTACAGCTAAATCGAACACATTAAGCTTTAGTATGAATAAGGATCTGAAGAAAGATTTCTTAGGTTATGAGGTGTATCGAAATGATGTGTTGGTTGGTTTTACCGGGACTGACCAGTTCGTGGACACGAACGTAGATAGCAGCGTCAATTATACGTACAAGATTGTTGGTTATGATAAGAAGCTGAACGCATTGAAACCAGTGCAGGTTAAAGCCTTCAAGCCAGCCCTGTCTGTTGAAGATCAACTTACATTAAAGCTTAATCAAGCCTTTGACCCGATGAACTATGTAAAAGCGGCTAACTATCAAGGGAATGATATTACTGCTGATGTCACCTTGAAATCAAATACCGTTGATGTAACACAAAAAGGTGACTACGAAGTTGTATATGAAGTGAAGAACGAAGGGGTTACAGAAACTAAAACTACACAGGTTACGGTAACGAGTGACTATGCTTATATCTCAGATCTTAATGCCAAATCAGTCGTTGTTGGTTGGGGTGAATTAAAGAAAGATAAAGCCGTTTCTGGTGGAATCATCGCCCTTGTTCGACAAGGGCTAGCTGCGACTTATGCCAAAGGAATTGGTGTTCATGCCAACTCTGAAGTTGTTTATGATATTGAGGGCAAAGGATATGACTTCTTTGAAAGCTATATCGGAATCGATCAAGCGATGAAAGGAAAGCCATCTTCTGCAACCTTTGAAGTGTATGTAGATGGTGAGAAGAAATTCGCGAGCGATGTTTTCCGGGCAGGAACGGAGCATGGATTCGTGAAAATACCAGTGACAGACGCGCGCGAAGTGAAGCTGGTTACCACAGATGCTACAGACGGTAATGCTTCAGATCATACGGTATGGGCGGATGCAAAGTTTACGAATACTTCAAGCAAACCGATTATCACAGTGCCGGAAGAGACAACTTTCGTGAAGTTGAACAGTGAATTTAATGTTTTGACCGATGTGACTGCCTTTGATACGGAAGATGGTAACTTGATTGGAGCGGTTGAAGTAAAACCGAACGGGTTTACTTCAAGCAAAACAGGCACCTACAACGTCGAACTGTCAGTTACAGATCGGGATGGGAATACAGCTGTAAAGACTAGAACAATTGTTGTGTACAGCGCTAGTAAATACCTGAGTGATACAGCTTGGCAGTCGGCAAGAACGGATTATAATGTAGTTCGTAAGGATAAGGCAAGTACTAACAATCCGATTAAGCTACTTGTAAATGGCGTAACCAAAGAGTTTGCGAAGGGCTTAGGAACGCATGCTAACTCTGAAATCGTGTATAATCTGGCGGGTGCTAATTTCGAATATTTTGAAACGTATGTAGGGGTTGATCGAAATATCCCAGAGCAAAGCAACTCTAGTGTGATCTTCAAAATCTTCGCTGATGGGGTAGAAGTGTATAATAGCGGACTGATGAAATTTGGCTCGGAAGCTAAATTAGCTCGAATCCCTGTAAAGGGTGTAAGTGAATTGAAATTGGTGTTAGATAATGCAGGTAACGGGAATGCTTCAGATCACGGCGATTTCGCGGATGCGAAGTTTATGATTCTGAATAGTACGCCTGAGCTTACCATAGCTAAATCTGTATCCACTAAAGTAGGGCAGGAAATAGCAGTAAGTGCAGATTATTCGGCAACGGATTCAGAAGATGGTGACTTGACGGCTCAAGTAAAGGTTACGGGTGAAGATCAAGTTAAATTCAATAGAGCTGGAAAGTATCCGATCATTTACACAGTAACCGATAGTGATGGAAATACGACTACCAAGACTAGAACAATAGCCGTAGTAGACATGACGGACTTTACGTATCTGACGGATTATGATTGGAATTCTACTCAGAACAGCTATACTGCACCTTTGAAGGATAAATCAATTAGTGCCAATGCACTGAGATTAACAGGCGAGGGCAATCAAATCGTGTCCTACGAAAGAGGGATTGGAGCGCACTCTAACTCGACGATTGTATACGATCTAAGCGATAAGAACGCGGACTACTTCACTTCCTATGTGGGTGTGGATCGACAAATGTACGGTTCTGTCGGTTCGGTGGGCTTTGAAGTATTTGTGGATGGAGAGAAGAAATTCGATAGTGGTGTCATGAGCTCCAGAGATCCGCAGAAATTCATCGAGTTGGATATTAACGGAGCCAAGGAGCTGAAATTAGTCGTTACGGACGGCGGAAATGGAAACGGATCTGACCATGCCACATGGGGGGAAACCAAACTACATTTCGCGAATGGAGATCACCTGTTCACTGGAGATCTGGAACAAGCGATTGCAGCGGCTGAAGCAATCTCTCTAGAAGGCTTCACGGCTGAGAGTTTAGCGGTATTTACGGCCAGCCTCACGGGTGCAGAAGCGGCTTTGGCTAATCCTGCTGTCACACAAAGTGAAGTAGATGCAGCAGTAGCGGCGTTACAACTAGCAATAGAAGGTCTGACCGAAATAGACCTCACGCAAGTCATTACTATTGCAGATCCTTATCTAAGTACTTCGATCAAGACCACATTAGGCGTATCTGGAGAACTAACGCTAGGTGACATGTATAACCTTACGACGTTAACCAGTGAAACCAGAAGAGCCAGATCTTTGGAAGGTCTACAGTATGCTAAGAATCTTGAGACGCTAGATATCACTGGAAATGAAATCACGGATTTCTCCCCGCTACAAGGACTAACTAAACTTACGAGCTTATTGGCCGATCCTCAAATGGTAGAGGTAGGACAATTAAAGGGACCTGTAGTTCAATTTATCAATCCGGTGAAAGGGATTGATGGCAGCAAAGTGATCCCTAGTTCGGCTGGTGTCAGAAACACTGGAACATTTAAAGAAATCATGTTAGATGTGAATGAATGGGCAGCTAATCCGGATGAGTTCACTATAGACCTATCGAACGAGGAGAAGGGAACTTACATGTTGGGGTTAACTTACCAAGTTGCAGGTAATCTTGTGCAATTGATTTCTTTTATTGATAACAAATAAATCCCATAGGCAAAAGAAAACAGGCGAATTGTGGTGTGTTCAACCATGATTCGCCTTTTTTTTGAAATATAAAAATGTATAGGTTTCACGCTATTTAGTATCCTTATATTTCTACAATAACCGTTTCTTCTTGTGGTTATCTAATTGTACGCCGCTTTTATTTGGTAGATGCCTGGACAGATGTTTCATCTATTGCTGAGTGCTTCTGCTCTGCTTTGTGGCAAAAGTGGTGTGGGCAAGGTTTGGAAACCCCTTTTAAATCCTTATATCATAAATTTATCCATTTTGTAATATGACAGAAGTGATGACAACACTCACTATAACCGAACATGTCTTTTAATTATAATGAATCCGATGGTCCAACTCTTCCAGCCCATTCAATCAAATATATTAGAGGTGATGCAGATGTTAGGAATCGGATTGACCATCGTTGTTATAATCGGGGCTTATTTAATGGCTGCGTACACTCGATTGTTAAGCAGGCGTAATCGTGTGAGAGAATCTTTTGCTACCATAGAAGGTTATTTACAAAATCGGGTTGAAGCATTAACAGAAGTTGCGAAGATGGTTATTTCTTATGCTAAACATGAACACGAAACATTGGCGCTTGTACATAGAATGCGTGCTGGTTTAAGTGCTGATCATCTTCCGGTTGAGAAGCTGATTAGATATGTGGAAATGGAAAAGTATATTCACTCGATCAATGTTCAGGCAGACTATTATCCAGAGCTTAAGGCTAGCGATCCGTTTATCAAATTGCAACAAAGGATCTATATCTTAGAGGAAAACCTATCTGCCAGCAGACGTATCTATAACGAAAATGTGACAAGCTATAACACGATGATAAGTACCCTTCCTACGCTTTTACTTGCAGGGGCTATTGGATTTAAGCCGGAAATCTTGCTCAAGATGGAAGGGGCCAAACGAGCAGACGTTAATTGGACGGTATCCTAAGTAGATTTGATACGGAGAATTAAGAATGTCATGAGGTTTAGAGGGAGGCGTATCTATGAAAATTGTTATTGTAGATGATCATTCTTTAGTTAGAAGAGGGCTGGCATCTGTCATTTCAATGCAGCCAGATGTGCAATTTGCTGGTGAAGCTACAAATGGTCAAGAAGCATTTGATGTGATTGAAGCGACAAAGCCAGATATTGTTCTCATTGATCTTAAGCTTGTTGATGAATCGGGATTGGATGTCATCAAGACAGCACGTGCCCGCGGCATTGTCAGTAAGTTCATTCTGTTGACTTCCTCTGCGAGCAGAGAGGATTTTTTGAGGGCTGAAGAAGTACCGGTTGATGGATATGTCCTAAAAGAGGCATTGCCGGAGGAATTACTCTTTGCTATCCAGTTGGTGCACAAAGGGCGAAAGTATTACGATCCTGGCTTAATGGAAGAAAAGATGCGTATTAGCGGCGGCAGTCCGACGGATGAATTGACACCGAAAGAGAAGGAAGTACTGATTGAACTTGGACAAGGTGCTTGCAACAGAACGATTGCTACACATCTCTTTATCAGTGAATTTACAGTGAAGAAGCATGTCAGCCAGATTTTAGCGAAGCTACAGGTTAATGACCGGACACAGGCAGCACTGTACGCAAACGCGATAGGACTGACCAAATACGAAATGTCTTATGAGTAGAAATATAACCATAGTTTTAAATACGAGGAGGTGTCCCAGCAGCCAGATCATAGCTCTTGGGACACCTCCTAAAGTTTTAGGAGGTTATATCAAACAACTAATGGTAGAACTAAATATAACATAGAGTAGTACGGCGAGATCAGATGATATAATGAGTATAAATATTTTGCGATATTGCGTATTCTGTCTACCTAATTGTAACTAGGGAGTGCTGTTCATGTTTGAGTTTCCCGGATACCAAACGTTAGATCTGATAGAGACTATCTCAGATATCAGGCTGTACAGACTCCTACGTCAAGAAGATGGCCTTAGGGTTATCGCCAAGACAACTACAGGTGAGTACCCGGGATCTGCCATGGTCGATGCTTTTCGATATGAGTATGACATGCTTAAGCGGCTTAGCGGTCGTGGAGCAATCGAGGCGTATAGTCTGGAGATCACGCCGGATCGGCCAGTCCTTCTCTTAAAGGATATAGAGGGGCGTATGCTGGATCAGATACTACGTACACCTGATTCACTGGAGCTTCCAGCGCTGCTTCGGATCGCTATCGGTGTTGCTGATTGCCTTATGCAAATTCATCGTGAGAAAATAACACTAAATGAACTAACCCCCGCTCATCTAATCGTCAATCCTATTACTTTTGAAGTGAAATTTATCGATATACGAATGTGCTCCACGGAAAGTGACACCAGTCCATTGTCACCCTTAAGCGGGCGACCGGATGCCTTGCTTCCTTATATATCGCCAGAACAAACGGGTCGAACTGGGTTGAACCCAGACTATCGATCTGACTTTTATTCGCTTGGAGTCCTTATGTATGAGTGTCTCTCAGGCAGCCGCCCTTTTGAGCTTCATGATGTTGTTGATATTGTATATCGTCATCTTGCAGATACACCTGAGCCTTTACATCGAAGGGTTTCCACTATCCCTCTAACTGTCTCTGACATTGTTGGTAAATGCATGGAGAAAATGCCTGATGCGAGATATGCCAGCGCTTTTGGAATCAAGTCAGATCTTGAGGAATGTCTATCCCACCTACAACAATTCGGGTACCTCGAGCCCTTCCTGTTAGGAAGTTGGGATATTCCGGAACGCTGGATGGTACCAGAACGATTCTACGGGAGACATTTTGAGAAACTAAGCTTACGAGAAGAACTGAAACGAGCATCACAAGGTGCTGTAAAGACGGTCTGGCTTAGTGGTGAGAGTGGTATCGGCAAGACAACCTTTCTAAAAGAAACGCTTAGAAATTCGATTTCTTCGGATGGTTTTTTCGCCAGAGGCAAATTCGAATCACTACATACCTCACTCCCTTATGGCATCTGGCATCAAGTGATAGAAGAATTGGTCAGTCAACTGCTGATGGAAACGAAGCTGCAGGTGGAGGTTTGGAAGCTGCGTATTTTACAAGCTGTAGACGGTTACGGGCAACTGCTGATCGAACTTGTCCCTAAGCTTGAGCTTTTGATTGGTCCGCAACCTTCCGTGCCTCCGTTGCCGCCGCTGGAAGCTCAGCATCGATTTCAATTGATCATGAGCCGATTTATTCAACTCTTTCCTCATGAGGATCATCCTTTGATCTTGATATTGGACAATATGCAATGGGCCGATGAAACATCGCTGCAATATCTCACTTCACTTATAGAGGACACGGCCACGAGTCATCTGCTAATCGTTCTTTCTTATCGTGATCGGGAAATTACGAGGCTGCACCCACTCAGTAGTCTGGAAAAACATTTGATAGACCGCAACGTAGTGATGAGTAAAATTTCTCTACAGGCGCTTGAACTAACCGATATAAAACAACTGCTATTGGATGTTATGCGTTACGAGGCTGCTGACTTGGAGGAGCTAGCGCGGGTACTTCTGCATAAGACAGATGGGAATCCATTATTTATTAAGCAATTCCTTCAGGATTTGATTGATGATCAGCGAGTGGTATTTGACGAGGATATTCGAAGCTGGAAATGGGACCTCCAGCGTATTACTGAATTGAATGTTCCCGATAATGCAGCAGCCTATCTTTCAAGTAAATTACAGCAATTTCCCGATCAGACGGTACATGCGCTTAGTAGAGCCGCTTTACTGGGCAGCCTGTTTGATGTGGGAATGCTTGCCGGAATTATGGAGATTCCGATAGAGATATTGACTGAAGCATTGGCAGTTGCGGTAAATGGACGCTTGCTACAACCTGTTAACGGAGAGGAACATACGCATTTTAAATTCCAACACAACCGTATTCATCGGGCGGCTTATGCGCTTGTTCCCGAAGAGGAGCGCCCAGAGCTGCATTGGAAGATTGGTATGCTATTGCTAGACCGCAGCTCTCTTAATGAAGGAACAGTCCTATTTGAAGCTGTCCATCATTTGAATCAGGCGATTGTGTGGATAGATCGCCCGGAGCAGAGGCTTCAACTGGTAGAACTGAACTTAAGGGCAGGGATAAGCGCAAAGCAAACCACCGCACATGAGACAGCCTTACAATATATGCTTCAGGCGACAGCGATGCTAGAGGAGCAGAGCTGGGAGGAGCATTATGGACTAACCTTCCGGGTATTTCGGGAGAGGGCCGAGCTCGAATACTTATGTTCACATTTTGATAAGGCGAATGAATTATTTCATCTGTTAATCCATAAAGCTGCGACAAATACAGATAAGGCTTACATCTACGCGATGAAGGTTCAATTGGAAGCAAGTAATGATAACCATGAAGAAGTTATCTCCTTAGGTCGACATACATTATCGTTATTGAAAGTGAGCCATCAATTTGATCCTAGCTATGTTCAATTGACGCTTCAATGGTTAAGATTGCGGCGCAGACTACAGAAGGTCTCACTCGAATCGCTTAACCTCTTACCGCCGATGACGGACGAGGCTCGTAGAGTCGCAATGTCCACTTTAGAACATACGAGCAATGCCTGTTTCTATGTCAACCGGGATGGGTGGCTCGCTTCTTCCTTCACCATGATTGAATTGACACTCGATTATGGGATGACTCCGCAGGCTTCCATTGGATTCATAGGCTATGCAATGTTTCAATACTATTACTTCCGGAATGATGAAGAAACATTTAAATGGGCCATGCTGGCATGCAGCTTATCAGAACCCTATCCGAAAGTGCATATGACAACCTTAGCTGCGTTCGCCATGTGCTACGATAGCTGGCGGCATTATGATCCAGCTATGCTCCGTACGTTTACCGAGAAAGCAGGAAAAGTGGGACTGGAATCAGGTGACTTATGGAAGGGTAACCAAAGTGTGTTAATCAACTGTGCCTCGCTCTTACAATTTGGACATCCGTTAGACGATATCTATGATCGATTAATTGCGCATTCCGGAGATTTGCTGCGCCATAACAACAGTCTTCATTGTAAGCAGGCTATCATAGCTGTAGCTACTCTAGTTCGATTGACAGGTTATCGCTCTGTAGATGATCCATTTAACATTGCAGAGATTAGCGAACCTGATTTTGCACAGTCGGTTCATGGAGATACCTTTAATTTTATACAAGAAATGGTCTGGATATATCAATATTTAACAGGTTATATATTTGGGGATTACCGCGAAGCTAGTGAGGCATTAGCGAAATCAGCTGCCATTATAAAATCACGTGAAGATAGTTTAGACAGTCCCATGCAGATCATGTATGAATGTTTAGTCTGGGCTCAGTTGTATGAGGAATATAACGCTGAAGAGCAACGTATATATCGGGCAAAAATGCGCAGTTGCCTGAAGAAAATGAAAAAGCTTGCTAAGCGTTGCCCGGTAAATTATGAGCATAAATATCTGTTGATGAAGGCTGAGCTGATTCGCCTATCGCGAGATCCACGACAAGCTGAAGCCTTGTATGAGCAATCTATTGAGGTTGCTCGTATCAACGGCCATATTCACGATTTAGCGATGGCAGCGGAGTGCTACGGCAAGTATGGACTTCGTCATGGCAAATTGCATCTAGCAAGAATCTATATGACTGAAGCCTACGAGGCTTATCTGCAATGGGGCGCAAAGGCTAAAGCGGCTGACCTTGAGCAGCAGCACAGTAATCTGCTGCATATTAAACGTGAGCCCGGACTCGATCGGGTCGATTCCCTTTCTGTGGTGATGTCTGCACAAGCTTTGTCGGGTGAGATGGAAATGAGCCGATTATTGGGCACGCTGATGCGGATTATGCTCCACAATGCTGGAGCCGAATATGGGGCGGTTATTTTTGATCATGAAGGAAGATGGATGGTTGAGGCCCACGGGACATCGGAAGCCCTGCATATCGAATCCGTTCCTCTCGGGGAAGAGTCAGATCTTGTTCCGGCAGCGATTATAGCCTACGCGGCAAGAACACAGGAGCAGGTAGTCTTACATGATGCGCTCAGTGAGGGAATATTTGCACGTAACGCTTACGTTAGGGAGAATAGACTGAAATCGGTTCTTTGTCTTCCTATCATGAATCAGAATAAATTAGTGTGCTTGCTCTATTTGGAGAATAACCTATCACCAGGTGTATTTACACCGAGTAGGCTTGACGTGCTCAAGTTGCTAGGCTCTCAATGTGCCATCTCTATTGCCAATGCCAAGCTATATTCGGGGATTCAATATCTTAAGAAAAATTTAGAGGATCAAGTGACAGAAAGAACCCGTGACCTGGAGCGTTCGATGCGTGAGACGTCCGCAGCATTGGCTGAAGCCACAGTCTATGAGGAACGAAATCGTATCGCTCAGGAGATTCATGACATTGTTGGGCATACACTCACATCAACGATTCTTCAAATTGAGGCCGGAAAGCGTCTGCTCCAGAAGAAAGATATAGATAGCGGCGTTCAGCGACTGGTTGAGGCACAGGATCTTGTCCGTCATAGCTTAAATGAAATCCGTGGCTCAGTTCATATGCTGAAGGAGGACAAGTATTCCGATCTCACGGTCATGTTGAAGCAACTGATCCGTGATACAGAGCGTAATGCAGGCGTTGTCATTCATGCCATTATTTATGATCTGCCGGACGCCATGTCAACAGCCTATAAAAAGGCCATTTATCATGCTTTGCAGGAGGGCCTAACAAATGGAATCAGACACGGTAAGAGTATGGAGTTCCATTTTAGTCTGGAATCTGTCGGAGCGAATTTACAGTTTAGGCTCAAAGATCGTGGGTCAGGAGATAGTCAAATAGTGATGGGTTTTGGACTTAGGACGATGAAAGAACGGGTGGAGCAACTGGGAGGCAGCTTATCCATCGATTCAGAAATGAATGAGGGCTGTCTACTGGAGATTGATCTGCCCATGCGAAGGGTTGGGAATAGAAAATGAATAAGATAAAGATTGTAATTGCCGATGATCAATTGTTGACGCGTGAAGGACTCCGCACCATTCTGGATCTGGAGGATGATATGGAGGTAGTAGGTGCTGCCAAGAACGGGGAAGAGGCCTGCGAGATGGTGGAAGCATTCCAGCCCGACCTGGTACTGCTTGATGTTCAAATGCCGATTATGAACGGGATCAGTGCATTAAAACGAATCAAGCAGATTCGTCCGGATATATTCATTCTGATTTTGACCACTTTTATAGAGACCGATTATATTGTTGAGGGCATGGCATTCGGAGCAAGCGGCTATATGCTGAAGGATATGGATGCAGACAAAATGATTGCCTCGATTCGTGATACGATATCAGGGCAATTTATTCTGCCAGCCCCGGTAGCAGCCAAATTGGCGACGAGGATGAATAGATTGACGGAAGAGTATGAACACCGGCAAAGCTCCAATAGGGGTGGTATGAGTCTGACAGAACGAGAAGAGGAGCTGGCGCAGCTCATTATCCGGGGACTCAATAACCGCGAAATTGCCGATACACTGCATATCGCGGAGGGAACAGCGCGTAATTATATTAGCAATCTTTATAGCAAATTAGAGGTGGTTGACCGGGCCCAGGCGATTGTGCGGCTTCAAGCTATGATGTATCCGTTGTAGATGCTAACGAATTACTGTAGGGGCCAAATAATCAAATAGCGGGAAATTTCTCAGTACTCCAAATGTAACAGTCAGGATCAACATCGCAGCCATAATTACATGGCTAAGAGGCTGGATACGCTTTTTCTCAGTGAACAAGTACAGCATATACAGAGGTGCTAGAACAAATAGCAACGGGTTAAATCTGAACGCTTGAACGAAGTCGAATCTCAACAAGGATAGAATAACTCTTGTGATTCCACATCCAGGACAATAAAATCCAGTCCACTCATGAAATAAACAAGGTATACCCATATTGGTTAAGGGCATCCATACGGTGAAATAGAGTAAGCCTAGGAGACTTAGGGACACACTCCAAAATAGTTTAGGGTGTGTCCTCTTATAATTGGTTAAATTAGACCAATTTATTAACATCTGATTGCACCAAAGCGTATGTGACAATACCAAAACTAAAGATTGTAAGGATCACATAAAGAGCTGAATTATCGGATACGAGTTGGCCGCGTTGTCTTTGAGCTTCTGCAACATGTTTACCGATCTGATAGGCCCAAACAAGGCTCCATATCCCGCAAGTAATCAATGTCAGAAGGAAATGCTTTCCTCCTGTAAATGTGTAGTCTCCGCTTAGCTTCCCTACGTCATTGGTTAGAACAATAAACCAAAATATTCCGTATATTCCACATGTAATTAATGACAATATAATGGAAAATGCGACACTTCTTTGACTAATCATTGTTCACTCTCCTATGTATTTACATGAAAATTTGACATTATTATCATAGTCAATTGTGAAAGTATATACAAGATAATATTTAGTAGTCTATTGTATGCGGGAATTAGGAAGTGTAGAGCAAAATTACTGTTTCGAAATAGTGGAATCCTTACTGGATATGAAATATACTTTTATAGGTTAGCCGTAAGAGAGCTAGAATTTGAACTACGATTGGAGAAAATGAAACGATGTCTAATTTACCAAACTGCCCGAAATGTAATTCTGAGTACACTTATGAAGATGGAAGTCTACTAGTTTGCCCGGAATGTGCACATGAGTGGACATTAGAATCAGAGTCTGAGAATAGTGAAGATCAAAAGGTTATCAAAGATGCCAACGGCAATGTATTAAACGACGGTGACTCAGTAACTGTAATCAAAGACCTTAAGGTAAAAGGAAGCTCATCCGTTCTGAAGATTGGTACCAAAGTTAAAAACATCCGTTTAGTGGACGGAGATCATGATATTGATTGCAAAATTGACGGATTTGGAGCTATGAAATTAAAATCTGAATTTGTTAAAAAGATATAAAAAGAAAGAATCAGCTTACCTTCGATAGAAGTAGGCTGATTCTTTTTTTGTGACAGTATTTGAACACGCGTCATCTTATGATCTCAACAATTTGGTTTCGTCCTGCATTTTTGGCTTGATATAAGGCTTTGTCCACAGATTCGAATAAATCATTTAGTTGATTGGTCGGGCTTTCTGTATACTGCTCCGCAAAATTATTAATAGACAATAGCCCCATGCTTACAGTAATGGATACAGAATGAGCTACCTCATCCACATGTACTTTATTGGCCTCTATCATGAACTTAATATGCTCTGCCCAGCGGTTTGCTTGTGTATGGTTCGTATTTGGTAAATAGACGATAAACTCTTCACCGCCATACCGTGCCAGGATATCCGTCTCCCTCAGCGATTGCTTAATGACCTCTACCGTACTGCAAATTACAACATCGCCGACTAAATGGCCGTAATTGTCATTCACCGTTTTGAAAAAGTCGATATCCAGTAGAATGATGGCAAAGGGCTGCTTCAATATCATGTTTTCTATGATCTCATGCTCTAAGTGCTGCGTTAAGTAATGACGGTTATAACAACCTGTTAAGCTGTCGGTTATGGCCATCAGCTTAAGTTTTTGGTTGGTCTGAGAAAGCTTATTTTGGATTTGAATTAATGCCAGATTACGCTCTTGCAGTATCTCGTTCTGATGATTAGTCTCAGCAATGAGGCGATGCAGCTCGCTTCTATCCTGAAAAGTGAGAATCCGTCCAACCATGATCTCGCCTACGACAATGGGTGCCGCTGTAATATTGATGTATGCTTGGAGCGAGGTGTAGAATACTTCAACTTCGGTTCTCTCCATGGGCTGTTTAAGATATGTATGTTGAAACAATCGGAAAGCGCTGGCAGTCTGCTCCATAGGTGTTAGCGCCGATAAGTCGAAGCGATCACCGATCTGTAGGTTGATTTTTGGCAAAAGCGATCGATTGATCTCTACCACAGTCTCGTTATCATCCAGTACAAGAATACCTAGTGTGAGTGTGTCAATGATATCCTGATGGGCGATGGTTACGAGATCAAATATTTTATCGCGATGAATGGCGATGACGAAAAAGATAGCAGAGATTAGTATCCCCAGAGAGGTCATCCCGGGAATCACCGGCTGAGATTTAAACAGCACCACATTAAGAAAGACATCCAGTAATACAAATACAGTCAACACTAGTACACCCTTGAGTACATGAGTAACCTGTTTTTTGATCCGCTGGGTGGCGTTTGATATAAGCGCTGAATAGATGATATACAGAGAAAAAATAATGGTGGTGATTAAAAAGAGAATAAACAGCCAAAAAAGCGGTCCATAGGATCTTTCAACATATCCACCATGCATAGGCAGTACAAAGCTTTGCTTCGGATTGACGATCACGCCTATTAAGATGAATGCTGCCACAATGTATAGGATCAGAGTTTTCTTTTTTCGAAGGAGGTATGATTTACCAGTGAGGAATATCGTAAAAAGAAGCCATCCAATCGTTAACAGGATCGAGTCAATAAAAGCGAGCTTCACATAAAATAATTGAACATCGGGATCCGCTGTAGTTTTGAGAGCAAATTGACAGAAAGGCCATAGCATCATAGTAAAATGAAAAATCAAGTACACCTTATGTAAGTTAGTGATTGTTACGGAAATAAATATGTAGATGAATAGAGCGAACAGAACGAAGAATAATGATAGGTCAATCCATGTCATGACATTCAATTAGGTAACACCTTCTTATATAAAAAAATAGGTTCATCTTTATTCATTTAAGCTCGAAACCTTCTCCCACTCGGTTAGCAGCTCTTTTACACTCTGTGCGGACTGTGGCTTACTGAACAAGTAACCTTGAATTTTATCGCAGCCTTGCTCTTGTAGATAATCGAGTTGTACGGTTTGCTCCACACCTTCTGCAATCACACACATATTCATGCGTTTACCAATCATAATAATTTGTTCAACGAGAACGGCTTGATGTGTCCCTGTTCGAATGGAATCAATAAAGGACTTGTCTATTTTCAAAGTAGAGATCGGCATGTGTGTAAGATAACTTAAGGAGGAATACCCGGTACCAAAGTCGTCCAATGCAATTTTGATATTGTGGGCTCTGAGTTCAGTCAGCTTACTGCTCACATATTCGTAGGATTCAACCAGAACACTCTCTGTAATCTCTAGCTCTAAGTATTCAGGCTCTAGCCCGGAAGCTTGCAAGGTGTCAAGAACTAGCTCATTGAAGTCGCTTTGCAGTAGCTGCAGCATTGAAATGTTAACAGACATCGTTAGATGTGATAATCCTTGTTCATGAAGGTTTTTCAAAAAGGTACAGGCTGTTCTGAGCACCCACGCTCCAAGAGGAATGATGAGATGGGAATCCTCTGCTATTTTGATAAACTTGTCTGGAGGTACCATGCCTAGTATAGGATTGTTCCAGCGCATAAGAGCCTCTAGTCCGGTCACCCTATTCTGAGTCAGATCAATCTGGGGTTGATAGAAAACTTCCAGCTCATTGTTCTCTAAAGCACTGTATAACTGCTTCTCAATGTTCATTCGCTCAGTGAAGGTATCATTCAACGGTTGATCGAACACAATAATTTGGCCCTTGCCGGCGTCTTTAGCTTTATACATAGCAATGTCTGCGGATTTAAGGAGCTCCATAATATTACTGCCATGATCAGGGTGAGTACTGATTCCGATGCTTAGGCTAACATGCAACAGACTGTCGTCCATCTCAATCGCATCTTTAAAACCGGCAATAATGTGGGAGGCTACGCTAGTTATGCACTGACTGTTCTCAATAGAATATAAAAGAACGATAAATTCATCCCCGGCGAAACGATACACTTCACCACTGCTCCCAACCAGGGACACCAACCTCTCACTAACCTTAACAATTAGCCTATCGCCAAATTCATGGCCCATCGTATCATTAACATATTTGAAGTAATCAATGTCGATGAACATTAAGGCTGCAATGTTGTTCAGTTTCAAAATGCGAGGCCCATTCTCATAAAAAGCTAATTTATTAGGCAGGCCGGTTAATAGATCATGATACGCCAGGTAATGCATTCTTTCTTCATTCAGGGTTAGCTTCTCTTGATTCTCAATAAGCTGATCATATTGCTGTCTGAGTTCTTCTTCCGTAGCTGTGATTTCCTCATAGGCGGCTTCTAAATTTTCGTGGGCGCACACCCTATCCCTATAGGCAAGATCCAGTTTCTTCTCGATCCTTTTAATCCGTTTCAGAGTACCTAGAATTAATGCAAAGATAAGCAAAGCTGTTATGAGGACAAAGAACCAGCCTTTAATTATATTAATAAGTCTTATCCACTCCGGATCTCGCGTAAAAGCGGAAACGGCCTTATCTGTTATGGGGATCCATAAGCACCCTACAATAAAATATATTACGGCGATTTTTAAGGAGCCCCGAACAGGGTTGAAGGTTTGTTTCGTTATGGAATTTTTGTGTTTGTTTCTTTGAAGCATATGTCCCTCCTATATCAAGCATGAAAGCTACTTGTTTTAGATCATTTCAACATATTTCATCAAAATCCTCTATTTGTCAGTGATGTTCTGCAAATTTTAAGAATAGGCTTTTGGACAAGCTGGAGCTAGGCATTAATGCCTAGCTATACTTGACCGTAACTTGTGTTATAATCAAACAAACAACTCGAAGAGAAAATTATAGTTAAGGGGGATTTGTAAGTGGAAATAGGAATCAGTACGTTCGTAGAAACAACACCGGATGTTCAAACGGGTGAATTAATAAGTCATGCGGAGCGATTGCGCGAGGTAGTAGAGGAGATTGTTCTTGCGGATAAGGTGGGCTTAGATATATTTGGTGTGGGTGAGCATCATCGAAAAGATTATGCCGTATCTTCTCCAGCAGTTTTGCTGGCTGCGGCTGCCTCACAGACGACACGAATTCGGTTGACCAGTGCGGTAACCGTGCTTTCCTCTGCTGATCCAGTACGTGTATTTCAGGATTTCGCAACACTCGATGGAATCTCAAATGGACGAGCGGAAATCATGGCAGGCCGGGGTTCCTTTATCGAATCTTTCCCGCTCTTTGGATACGATTTAAATGACTACGATGAGTTATTCGATGAGAAGCTGGACCTGTTATTAAAGTTAACGGCATCCGAAAAAGTAACCTGGAGTGGAAATCACCGTCCTGCCATTAATAATCTGGGCATTTATCCACGCCCTGTTCAGAATCCTTTGCCTGTATGGATTGGCAGTGGCGGCAATACAGAATCTGTGATTCGTGCAGGCCTGCTCGGGCTACCTCTTGTGCTCGCGATAATCGGAGGCAGTCCGCTGCAGTTTGCTCCACTGGTGAAGCTCTATAAGAAAGCGGCAGCCCAAGCAGGACATGATGTATCGAAGCTCCCGGTTGCCTCACACTCACACGGCTTTATTGCAGAAGATAATCAGCTTGCTGCCGATATGTTCTTTCCTTCTACACAGGCCAGCATGAACGTGATTGGCCGGGAGCGCGGATGGGGTCATTACAGTCGGGCGAGCTATGATGCGGCTCGTAGATTCGAAGGCGCTTTATATGTAGGAGATCCAGATACTGTTGCTGAAAAAATCATTCACCTACGCAAACACGTAGGGATTACACGATTTATGCTGCATGTACCGCTAGGTACGATGCCTCATAAGGATGTAATGAAAGCTATTGAGCTATTGGGTACTGAAGTAGCACCCATTGTTCGAGCTGAGATATCGAGATGGGAAGCAGAGGTTGAAGCAAAATAGGATTGACCCCATTCAGATTAACTAGTATGATCTTACCAATTTATTGAAGCTGTTGTGAATTGGAGGGGGATACTGAAGTGACGGATCGAATCATAGCGGACAGACTTGAAGAATTAGGTATTGTCCTGCCAAGTGCTAGTGAACCGGCGGCAAAGTATGCTAACTACGTCATTGTTAATGGATTATGCTTTGTATCGGGCAAAGGACCAGCCGGACATCCCAAAGGGAAGCTGGGCCAAGATTTCACTACCGAAGAAGGCTATCATTATGCACGTCAGACAGGGGTTGAGATTCTTGCCGTCCTTGAGTCAGCTTTAGGCTCCTTGGATAAAGTGAAGCGAGTGATCAAAATTCAAGGATTTGTGAATGCCGATCCCTTATTCGAAGAACATCATAAAGTACTCAATGGTTGTTCTGATTTAATGCTGGAGGTATTCGGAGACAAAGGCAGTCATGCACGTTCGGTATTGGGCGCTGTTTCTGTAAGGGATAATCTTCCGATCATTATCGATTCTATTTTTGAAGTGGATTAACAAGAGGGCTGTGGTACCGAAAGGTGACCGCAGTCCTTTTTTTTATATGGTTTGAGCTGTAGCTAGACGGCAACCCCAATAATTGTAACAAAACTAATTACCCTTTTTTTAGTAATAACAATTGAACATATCAATCAACGAGGTGATGACATCATGAGGATTCATAAGAAAGCCACTCTATTTGCACTACTTACATCTATACTCTATGCAGCTCCAGCCCATGCGGAGGTAACGCCTTTGAATCAGGTTACAGGTGTTTTTCTGGATGATCGGCAGCTTGAATTAGAGACTCAGCCCTTGCTCATAAACGGTACAACGCTTGTTCCCATGCGTAAGCTGTTTGAAGAACAGGGAGCAAAGATTTCATGGAACAATGATACCAAAACAGTTAAGGTCACTAAGGGAAATCTGGTGCTGACCTATCAAATAGGAAATTTAACCGCGAACAAAAATGGACAAGCCTTAAGCTTAACCATCCCGGGCCAGGTTGTCGGTGGTAACACGATGATGCCGCTGCGTTTTGTCAGTGAGGCTCTAGGTAGTACCGTGAAATGGGAGGCTAGTACTCGGATAGTCCGCATCTACTCAGCGATGAATTACGATACAACGATTCTTTATGGGGTTAATCTGCGCAGTTCGCCAAATTCATCGGACCAATCAGGTGTTCAGCAAATGTTGTCTGCAGGTGAGAAGGTACATGTGATTAGGGAAGTGGATGCTTTCTGGTTAGAAGTGCGAACGCAAGACAACAAGACGGGATACATATCCGCTAAACCCAAATATAGCAATTATACTAGTGAGTCGCTCGCTGAGAAACAGGGAAGCGCACTGCTTGCTTACGGCGAGAAGTATCTGGGAACCCCTTATGAATTTGGTGCAGCAACGAACCAGACGTCTACATTCGACTGCTCTTCTTTCGTAGGGCATTTATTTGAGGATGTATTGTCGGTGGATCTGCCGCGCACCTCCTATAATCAAGCCAAAGAAGGGAAGGAAGTTGGGATCAACGAGCTGCGTAAAGGAGATTTATTGTTCTTTAGTGCACGTGGTCTCGACATTGGTCATGTTGCCATGTATGCGGGAAATAATCAGATATTGCATACGTATTCCAAGGAGAAAGGCGTTCATTATGAAGCTCTAAGCGAGAAGTGGAAGAAGCGGTTTGTGACGGCGCGTAGAATGTTTTAGATTAGGTAGCGATTAGGCTATAATGATCACGATGAAGAAGCGTCCGAATATATTTGGGGGATGAAGCAGATTGGCTAAGACCATAGTAGAAAATTTGAATTTACAGAAATACGACCAGGTCGCTGTTCTAGATAAACCGGAGGGCTCTGATTATTTAGCTGAATTGTCCGATTATGATACTTCGCTAAATGGAGCATATGATCTTATATTTGCTTTTGTACTAGATATGTCGTCATTACAAGAACTAGTGAACCGTGTGATAGAACATCAGCATCTTCGTAAGAATGGCTATCTCTTTGTGGCGTATCCTAAAAAGGGAAACAAAGTGTATCCAACCTTTATTCATCGTGACGACTTACTAGAGGGTCTGGGCAGTGATGAGAATGGCTACATCGGGGAAAGCCATATTAAATTTGCACGCATGGTTGGATTGGACGATGTCTTTACCGTTGTGGGGTTAAAAGAAGACGCTAAGGGTAAAGGTCAGCTTTCCAATGCCCCAAGTCAATCTGTGGAAGACTATATTTCTTTTATTCCAAATGTGGAAGAAGATCTGAAAGATACACTGGATCTTCTTACCATCTATCAATCGCTTACCCCGGGCTATCGTAAAGATTGGGCTCGATATGTATATAGTGCCAAACAAGAGGCAACAAGAGCTAAGCGTAAAGAGGAAATGAAGATGATTCTACGGGCGGGTTATAAGAGCCGTGAGCTGTATCGACAAGCCAGTAGTACAGAATCTTAAATCGACCTTTCTTTATTAATTTCATCGAAACCACTTCATCCTAGGAGTGGTTTTTAAGTTTGGGGTATAATGGATGTAGATCATATAGCATAAACCTACAGGGGTGAAATATAGATGAAGCGCATCACGATTTTAATCGCGGATGATGAGGCGGAGATTGCCGATTTGGTGGCCTTACATTTGCAAAAAGAGGGGTATCATATCATTAAAGTATCGGATGGACGGGCAGCGGTACAAGCTATTGAGTCCCAAACGGTAGATCTGGCGATTCTGGATATTATGATGCCAGGGCTGGATGGCTACGAGGTAACCCGTCATATTCGGGAGCAGCATCATCTGCCGATTATCTTTTTAAGTGCGAAGACTTCTGATCTGGATAAGATCACGGGACTTGTTATGGGCGCAGATGATTATATGACCAAACCGTTCAATCCAATGGAATTAGTAGCCCGCGTTAATTCTCAACTTCGCCGCTCTATACAATTTAGTCAGCCCGCAGCCATTCCAAAATCGGTGCTTGAAGTAGGTGGCTTGATGATCTCACCGGAGGAGCATACCGTCACCCTTTACGGCGAGGTGATAGATTTAACTCCGAAAGAGTTTGATATTCTGCATTTATTAGCCAGTCATCCCAAGCAGGTGTTTAGCGCAGAGAGCATTTTTCAACAGGTGTGGGGAGAAGCTTATTATGAGAGTGGCAACACGGTCATGGTGCATATCCGTACTTTGCGCAAAAAACTTGGAGAAGACATGAATAAGAATAAATTTATTAAGACAATCTGGGGCGTAGGATATACCTTTACTGGATAGGCAGTGAGATTTGTATATTTTAAGAAAAACTTTATAATTGCCCTGCTTTTTCTTTAAAGTGTCTTCGTTATTCTATTCCTATCGAGGAAATGGGAGGACATTACGGATGAAAAAGTGGGGCTTTTTGATGATCATTGTGTTGTTGCTTGGTTATGCGGCCGCTCGTTATTTACCGGATACGGGTAATCTGGCTGATAAGAATGATAAGATCGGGAAAGGATCGATTAGAGATAGCGATAGTATAAAGGTGGTTACGCAAGATCAGGTATATCAAGGAGATTTATTGCTGGTGAACAAACAATATCCGGTACATGAGGACAGCGTGAAGTCTGATATTGTGACCTTATATGATCAGAAGGATCTGGTTCAAGGGTATGGTTTACTAGATACCTCTATTCGTTTGTCTGAAAGTGTAGCACTTAAATTCAATAAGATGATCAAGGCTGCGGAGAAAGACGGCGTGAATCATTTTTTGATTAGCAGTGGGTACAGGGACTTTGATGAGCAAGAGAAATTGTATGAGGAAAAAGGTTCAGACTATGCTTTACCGGCACAATATAGTGAACATAATTTAGGCTTATCACTGGACATCGGATCGTCTCAAGCAGAAATGAGCAAAGCGCCTGAGGGCAAATGGCTGCAAAACAATGCTTGGAAATATGGCTTTATTCTACGCTATCCTAAAGACAAAACGGAGATTACGGGGATTAAATATGAACCTTGGCATTTCCGTTATGTCGGGTTGCCGCACAGTGCAATCATTCATGAGAAGGGGATTGTGCTGGAACAATATTTAGATCTTTTGAAGGAGAATAGTGAAATTTCAACGGTTGTAGATGGTAAAACATATACAGTAAGCTATTATCCAATATCGGGATATACAAGTATTAAGATTCCAAAGAAAGGGCAATATAAAACGTCGGGTGACAATATGGATGGCGTAATTGTGACTACAGTTCAATGAGTACAGAGCCTAAAAGCATGTCTACTATGAAATTATTGCTGGCAGCCATATTTATCATTTATATGTATTTCTTGATCCGAATCATTTTATTTAAAGGGGCACCTTTTAGCTTGCAATCACTTTGGGAACAGGCGGGGCGTATGCTTGAGCATCCTGACAGAATTTTTCATCGACAGGGCAACTATATACCCTTTAAAGAGATCTCGCGAGGGATAGAGCAACTGTCATTTTCAGATCCGTTTTCATCGCTTAATTTGGTGGGCAATCTTCTGGCATTTATTCCGTTTGGGATCATGGTCCCTATGCTATTTTCACAAAAAGAAAGGTTATTCCGAAAAGTCTTCATGCTCTCTTTTGCGCTGAGTCTGAGCTTTGAAGTAACACAATTGGTATTGTATATCGGCACCTTTGATGTGGATGATCTGATCTTAAACACTTGCGGTGGGGTAGTCGGTTACGCCATATATAGAATGCTGGTTTCTTCTGGATTGTTTACAACTATATCGAAGCGGTGTTAGTATTTGTGGATGGTAGATATAGACAGAGGGTAGAAGGGGCATGGTATGAAAAAGCGTATTTCGGATATTGTTTCCATCATTGTAGGAGCATTGTTGTTCTCTTTGGCCGTTAACTTGTTTGTGATTCCGAACGAGTTCGGTGAAGGCGGGGTAACGGGATTGACTATGATTACATACTATTTGTATCAGTGGTCACCAGGTATTGTTAGCTTGATTCTTAATGCTTTATTATTGATTGTGGGTTATAAATTTTTAGACAAAACGACGACGGTATATACAATTATTGCGGTGTTTTTTAATTCGTTATTCTTGATTCTTACAAAGAATTGGCATATCGCCAGCGATGAGTTGATCATCAATGCAATATTTGGAGGCATCTTGTCTGGTGTGGGTATCGGAATGATCATACGCGTGGGTGGGACGACCGCAGGGTCAACCATTATCGCCAGAATTCTGCATAAATTTTTGGATTGGAACGTTAGCTACGCTCTTCTCTTGGTCGATTTAGTTGTGGTATTTGCTTCGTATTTCATCATTGGTGTGCAAAGTCTGATGTTTACGATCGTGATGCTCTATATAGCGACTAAGGTGATGGACTTCATTATTGAGGGAGTGAATCCTAAGAAGGCCGTTACGATTGTATCCAAAGAGCAGGATAAAATTGCTGAACAAGTTAATCGAATTATGGATAGAGGGGTCACAGTTATTTATGGCCGAGGGTATTATACTAAAGAACCCAAAGAGCTGCTCTATATTGTCATTAGCAAGCAGGAAGTGACCATGCTTAAGAAGATCGTAAGATCGATTGATAAAGAGGCTTTTATCGCCATTCACGATGTAAGAGATGTGTTCGGAGAAGGCTTTGTGGAGCTGGCAAAATAAGAGCTAAAGTGCTGTCCGGTAGCTACGTGAGCTGCTTGGGCGGCTTTTTTTTTTTTTTGGATTGGGCATTCGGTTGTGATGGATATCATTGCATTTTCTGCTTGTTCACATTTTATTAAATTCTAAAGTGATTCAACGCACACTCGCTTATTTGCAGCTTCTATATGCTTTTTATAGAGGAATTATCTTATTGTATTGCAGGAGAGAGGGGTATTCATATGTTAGATCAACAAACGATTGCTATTATAAAATCAACAGTTCCTGTATTGCAGGTTCATGGAACAACCATTACTACGACCTTTTATGGCATGTTATTTGAAAACCATCCAGAGCTATTGAATATATTTAATCATGCCAATCAGCGGCAAGGCAGACAGCAGACAGCGCTTGCTAATGCAGTTCTTGCAGCGGCCATGAATATTGATCAGCTAGAAAATATCTTACCGGTGGTAAAACAGATTGCAGAGAAGCATCGAGCACTGGGTGTATTGCCTGAGCATTATCCGATCGTGGGTGAGACTTTGTTAGCTGCGATTGGGAAAGTGCTTGGTGATGCGGCAACACCGGAAATTATAGATGCATGGGCTAAGGCTTATGGGGTAATCGCAGATGCTTTCATAGGAGTGGAAGCAGAAAAATATCGTGAAGCTGCCGAAGTGCTGGGAGGCTGGAGTGGATTCAGAAACTTTATCGTCACTCGGAAGGTTAGAGAAAGTGAGCTTATTACTTCCTTTTACCTGTCTCCTGAGGACGGAGGGGCGATCGCCTCTTATTCCCCGGGTCAGTACATCACGGTTCGTGTTCAGCCAGAGGGTGAGGAATATACCCATGTTCGCCACTATAGTTTGTCCAGTGCTCCAGATCAGGCGTATTACCGTATCACTGTTAAACGGGAGAGCGAAGGGCTAGATAAACCTGCTGGCGTCGTATCTACTTATCTCCATGATGTCGTCCAAGTAGGATCGATATTAGAAGTGGGCTCTCCAGCGGGCGATTTCATACTGGATCAGACTAGTGACACTCCGGTGGTTCTAATCAGCGGTGGTGTAGGGCTGACTCCAATGGTAAGTATGCTGGAGACAATCATTGCTGCACAGCCAGAACGCGAGGTAACCTATATTCATGCAGCCATCAATGGAAGCTTGCATGCTATGAAGGATAGGGTGGCTGATTTAGCGCAATCTCATCCTGCTCTAAGTTCCTATGTATGTTATGAATCTCCAGGAGAAGGAGATAAGTGCAATAGATCTGGTTATATTGATCTTTCTTGGCTTCAAGAAATAGCAGACGTGAACGCTGAATTCTATTTCTGTGGGCCGACTCCTTTTATGAAGGCCATTTATAAGGCTCTCAAGGAATGGCAGGTACCGGAGGAGAGAATTCATTTTGAATTCTTTGGACCAGCCGGCAGTTTAGAAGAATAATAAAGATAACAAAAAGCACCTCAGCCGATTGGCTGAGGCGCTTTTTGCATTGCGTTAGTGGTGATTTATTTGAAAGAAGCAAATGGATTAGTGCCTTTAGGCAGTATTGAACTAAAATTAAAGGTATAGGTAGGGATTCCAGCTGCATAAGGTGCGATTTCATATTGTTGATAGAAGATAACTAAGCCACTTTCACTGACGAAGAAGGCAGGCTTCTCTGTTAGACCGCCAGTTGACTCCGGAAAAGCTACATCCTTAGTGCTTTGCTTCAACATTTTATCTAGTTTTTGTTTGTAGTTCGGTTCTGCTTTTAACAGGTCTTTAAGTTCTATTTTCTTACCATCCTTCAGTGAGAAGGTATGTCCCTCGCGAATGGTACCGCCGTGTGCTCCACCGCTATATCCATATTGATCGACTACAATACTAAGTACGCCTTCACGGTTAAAGGTGACAACATAAGTTTGAGAGTAGTCATATTTATGCTCTATCGTGCCATCTCTACGGCTGGCTTCTTTCTCAGCCTCTGAAGCGAATCGTTCAGCTTCTTTTTTGAAGGCTGTATTAATCGTGTTTTGCACTTCATCTGTTAGACCACTGATTTTTGGATACTGAATCTGAATAGTAGCATTTTTATTGCTCTTATCCAAGGTAACAGAGGTAATCTTGATATCATTCATCACCAGCTTACTAAGTTCTAGTGATTTCTGGACTGGATTATATACGCCTTGAATCCCTAAATAATCATTTAACAGCTTGAATGGGACATATAGGCGGTCATTGATCATCTTCGCTTCATGATTTCCGGTCATACTATAAATATAGTATCCATTCAAATCTGTGCTGACGCCATAGTCAGAAACCTCTAGGTTAAGCTTCATCGAGTCGCTGCCCACACTGTAAGTTCTAGTGGTTGAATTATAATCAATGGCAAGACCAAAGGCATCACGCAATACAGTTAAAGGAATCATGGTATTTCCGTCTACGATTTTCCCTTGCTGTGTTAAGACTTGGCCTTTATATTTAAGCACTACAGAAGGCTGTTGAGTGGCTTGTTTTACGGTATTTCCTCCGGTAGCTGCGGCATTAACAAAAGTTCCTCCTACTAGTCCCGATCCTCCAAGTAATACTCCAGCAGCTAATACAGCAGTCGTCCATTTCATTGTTTTATTCATGGTTATATTTCTCCTTCCCATTAATGGGCTTATGTAGTTCGATAGGTGTTGTTTTCCGCTATCACTCTTACGATTATACTTAAGCCTCTAATAGATTTGGTTACATCTGGGGTTACAGTGTTGTTGCATTGAATACGAAAAATCACAGAGATTCTAACGATTTTTTAACTTCCAGGTCTATTTTCTTTAACCATTATTGAATTTATGAATCAATAGGTGATCTCAAAGTAATTACGGTAAGCTCGGGACGACAATTAAAACGTATGGGCATACGAGTTACTCCAATCCCACGTGTCGTGTAGACCTGAAGTCGGCTGTTCGGAAGCTGGTATAATCCACTTGAATATTTACTGCCGTGAGGCGGGGTATACAAAGCGCCAACGAGTGGGAGGCGTACTTGCCCTCCGTGACTATGGCCGGATAATTGCAGGTCTATGGGAAGATCACTATATTCATCGGCAAAATCAGGCTCGTGGGCAAGGAGCAGGGTACATGTCTTGTCGGGGATATGGAGCAGCGCCTGATGGATATCTGCTTTGCCAACCCACGGATCATCCACCCCAGCAAGATAGAGCTCTTTTTCATCTTTTTTTAAGACAGCATGTTCATTATGAAGTACATGAAAGCCAGCTTGCGCTAATCCTTTCGTTACAGCTCTCCGAGTGCCAAAAGCATCGTGGTTACCTAACACTGCATATTGCCCAAAGGGTGCCCGCAACTGTGAACATATGTCTACAGCCTCAGAAATATAATCGACAGAATGATCTAGCAGATCCCCTGTGAAGCAGATCAGATCTGGACTTACCTGTTGAATTTGCTGTACTAACTCTGTTAAAGCTTCTGGCCTCGAGTATACGCCTAAGTGTAAATCACTGAAATGAACGATACGAAATCTTTCGAATGTAGGAGGGAGTAAAGGAAGTGTTATATCTATAGATTTTACTTCAAGCCAGTACGGCTCAACCCAGTGTGAATAAATGCCGGATACACTGGCTGTTCCAAGTAACCCCAGCGAGATTTGAGCACTTTTCTTTAAAAATTGACGTCTGCTAATAGGTTTAGTGTTCATGAATCCATCCTACGATAGGATTGTTACTTTAATATGACAATATTCATTATGTCACTCATTGTGTCGATAAACTTACATATACATTTACTTAATGGGAGATGAACAGATGAGTATTATCGATGCCTTAGTCCTCGCAGCACCTTATTTCAAAAAGATTCACTCGCAAGATATTATGATCGGTATAACGGACAGGGAAATCTTCCAGTATTATTCTCCGAGCAATGCCATTGATTTTGGACTGGTCAAAGGAAGTCCTATTCCACCTGAAGATCTAACGCTTTCAAATGGGTTAAAAGGTGAGGTTAGCTTTAACCGGATTCCAGCTGAAATTTATGGATCTCCTGTGATTTCAACATGTGTGCCTATATATGGAACAGACAACGAGGTAGTCGGCGTGTTCGCAATTGCCTACACGCTGGAGAACGAGAATAAGCTTGAGGTATTTACAGATGAGATTAATGGGATAAGCAATCACCTAATGGATATGGTTCAGAGCGTAGCCGCACAATCTCAAGAATTATCGGCCACCTCGCAGCAAATATTAGATAATACACGTAGAGCGGTAACAGAGTCTCAAGAAGTGAATAAGGTTACCAGCTTCATTCGTGAGATTTCTGAGCAGACGAACCTGCTAGGACTAAATGCTGCCATTGAAGCTGCGCGTGTAGGAGAGCAGGGGGCGGGCTTTGGCGTTGTGGCTAAGGAAGTACGAAAACTATCCGTAAATACCAAAGAAGCAACCCATAATATTGAAAAATCACTCAGTGATGTTCAAAAGTCCATTAAACAGATGGAGCTGGAAATTGAATCGATCTCCGCCTCTTCACACGCACAAGCAGAACTGGTCACTGAATTCAGCGGGGTGATTGAACGCTTAAATAAGGCCAGCAAAGAAATGACTACTTTCATGCAATCCATCATCCAATAAGGTGTAATGCATAAAGTTACTTATCCTAAACCATGCTAGAAGGGAACAGGCGCATTTCAGAAGGGAGCGAATTTCATTTATGAAACAACCCGATTCCAGTCTGCAAGCGAACGACAATGTAACTCAAGCCAAAAATGCTTTAGGCAAGCTTCATTTCTCTGTCTCTCAGGCGCTTAGTCATCCAACAGAACAGACTTTGGCACAGGCTGAGAACCGTTTGGCGCATACCGAACAGGCGGTAGAGCAAGCCCAGGCCGCGTTAGGCCCACAAGGTGTGGAGTTGGCTGAAGAACTGCTGGCCGAGGATAAGAGCAGACTTGCTGCATTGAAGACGCAAGGGAAACGTTCAGAACGCTAGATGTTCCTGCTGCAACCCGTGAAGCGACTAAGCTTCACGGGTTGTTCTCATGCACGCTCGTGTACTGTTTCCTTAAGGATGTAGCTTAGGATTGAGGATGGTATACTGGATTGAAGGTTCTAGCAAGAGCTTGGATGGGAGACAAACGATATGAATGGTAAGGACATTGAAGAGTTAACCCGGCAGGCGGAGGCTTTCATTCGACAATGTTACGCTGAACTTGATAAGACTGAAGCTGAGATGGATCAACGCATCCAAGCCGTACGAGAAGAAATTAATCAATCCGGGAGTTACACACATACAACGGAAGAGCTGGCTCATGGGGCAAGAATGGCTTGGCGAAATAATAGCCGCTGCATTGGCCGCCTCTTTTGGCAATCCATTGAGCTGATGGATGAACGTCTGGCAGAGACCGAGGAGGATGTTGCTGAAGCTTTGCTGCGACATCTTGAAAAGGCTAATAATGGAGGACGTATTCGTCCACTTATCACGGTCTTCCGCAGCGAGGAAGCTCCTGATCAGAGAATCCGGATTTGGAACCATCAATTGATTCGTTACGCGGGATATCCTGGTGATGCTGAACATGAACGCGCTGGTGATCCGGCATCGGATGAATTTACGAAAGTATGCCAACAACTAGGCTGGCAGGGAACAAGGGGCAATTATGATGTATTGCCGCTAGTGATCAGCATAGGCAATGGGCATCCCCATGTATTTCCTATTCCTCAACACCTCATTCAGGAGGTGCCGTTAACTCATCCCGAAATTGAACGTTTTGCAGAGCTTCAGCTTCGCTGGTATTCGGTGCCGATCATTTCAGACATGCAGTTGGAGATTGGCGGAATTCTATACCCCGCGGCTCCTTTTAACGGCTGGTACATGGAGACCGAAATTGGCTCACGTAACTTGGGGGATACTGGAAGATATAACACTTTGCCGGCTGTAGCTGATCTGATGGGACTTGACCGCTCCAGTAACACTACGCTTTGGAAGGATCGGGCGCTTCTTGAACTGAACCGTGCAGTGCTCCATTCCTTTAAGCAGGCGGGGGTCAGCATCGTGGATCACCATACAGCGGCTGATCAATTTGTGCGATTTCAGGAGCAAGAACAGGGACAGGGGCGTCAGGTTTCTGGCCGCTGGTCATGGCTGATTCCCCCTATGTCTCCGTCGTCTACACCCATTTGGCATGATCGTACGTTAAAAGAATATGATTACAGCCCGCGTTTCCTTTATCAACGATCACCTGCGGCTATCTGTCCTTTTCACTAGCATAATTTGAATTTTAAGTCGAAATTCGTTTACAGTATGTACCATCTATTGTAATCTAGACCTACTGAAAGGCGGGGGTAGGATTGCAGTTTGTGCGTACAATTTGGCGGTATTTCAGCTCATACAAGACTTTATCTACAGTTTTTTTACTCGGCTTATTCATTGAAGTTGCCTATGCAGTAGCTGCACCGCTTAGTCTACAATATTTGGTCGACTTAGCTTTCACACCTAGAGATGTTCAAGTTTTTTTTATCATATTAGGTATTTTGGTGATGGGGGGCTCGCTTAGTATTGCTGCAGGATTGGGAGGCGATTATGCGCTTTCCAAGCTAAGTGGGCGAGTGGTGCAGAGACTTCGTAGTCAACTATTCAACCATATTCAGAAACAAACCTTTCCTTTCTTTCAACGTTATCGGGTAGGCGATCTAGTCACTCGATTCTCATCCGATATGTCCTCTATTGAAAAAATCATTTACAGCTCTGTCCCCTATAGCCTCAAAGAAGGTCTCAGCACACTGCTCGGTCTAATCGTACTATTCTCCATCCAATGGAAGCTTGCTTTTGCAATGCTGCTCGGCTCAGTCTTAATGTTTGTCGGCCCCAAACTTTTGCAAGGGCGTGCGGAAGCGGCAAATACTCGTTATAAAGAAGCACAGGAGCAATTTGCGAACACAATGGATGAAGCCGTGAAAGGGCATCAGACGATAAGAGCGCTTCATCAACAGAATCGGTTTCGTCAACGTGCCGAGAAGCAGATCAGTCAATTATTTACGTTTGGATTAAAAGTGGATGTTACGGGTTCTTTAATGGAAAGACTGCCTTTGACAGCTTTGTTGATCTTAAACGGGACTATGATTGGCTTTGGAGGCTATCTGATCTTTCAAGGTGAGATGAGCGTGGGTGGTTTCATTGCTTTCTTTACTCTGTTTATGAGTGTCGGGCAGTCAGGTGCGAATCTATCATTTATCATTCCGGATATTATAGAATCCAGTATAAGCATCAAACGGATTAGCGAATTGTTTGATTATCAGCCGGATGTTCCGGAGGCCGCTTCACCGATAGCCCTCGGCCCCTTTGAACAAGAGATCCAGATGAACAAGGTGACCTTCGGGTATACCGAAGAGACAAATCAGTTAACAGAGATAACCTTGAGTATTACAGCTGGGAGCTTTGCCGCCTTCGTAGGACCAAGTGGATCGGGTAAGAGTACGGCCTTACAGCTGTTATCTCGTTTTTATGATCCGAAGAGTGGCTATGTGACGATTGATCACACCGATTTGCGTCTGGTAAGCGAAGCCTCTCTAAGAGAACAAGTGGGTATTGTTTCACAGAATACATATTTATTTGAGGCAAGCGTACGAGATAATCTTTTACTGGATAATCGTGAGGCTACAGAAGAAGAGTTGTTTGAAGCCGCTCAGTTGGCAAGAATTCACGAGACCATTGTTAGCTGGCCGGAAGGCTACGATACGCTCATACATAGCGAAGGCTCCTCCTTATCGGGAGGTCAACGTCAGCGCATCTCGATAACACGAGCTTTATTAAGAAATCCAAAGATTCTGCTGCTCGATGAGATCACCTCAGCCTTAGATCCTTCGACTGAAGCGGATATCAATCAGTCCATTGAGCAGCTCAGAAAGCAGAAAACTATTATATCTGTGACCCACAGATTATCGTCGATTGTTGATGCAGATGTTATTTTCGTCTTTAAGGACGGTAAGATCCTAGATACAGGTACACACCAAGAGCTTATGCAACGAGAGGGCCTTTATCTTGAAATGTGGGAGAAGCAGCATGGGTTTAGGCTATCACCAGATGGGCTTCATGCAACGATTGATGTCAATCGTTTGGCTAAGTTTCCATTCTTTGCGGGAGTTGAGTTTTCTGAACTGGAAAGTATCGCGAAGCTTTTCTCCAGTGAGACCTGCAAAGAAGGGGATACCATCGTACAAGAAGGAGATCATGGAGATAAGTTCTATATTATCATTCGTGGTAGATTTGAGATCTTGAAGCAAATCTCGGGTGCAGAGAATCATCGAGTAGCCGTTTTGGAGGATGGAGATCATTTTGGCGAAATTGCTTTATTAGCAGACGTTCTGCGAACAGCGAGTGTACAGGCCTTAGAGCCCTCGCTTTTACTATCCTTACGCAGAGAGGCCTTCTTGGAATTGACCACGAGGTACCCGCATATTCTAGAAACGGTTGAACAGACGCTAGTAAATCGAATATGAGGGGATGAGGGATGCAAGTGTCTATAGTTACTAAACGCTGTGAGAATGATGCGGATTACGCCAAGGCAAGTCTTTTTATTCTGAACAACAGGCGTGATTTGCATCCCGGATTTACGACAGTTGATATGATTGCATTGATCTATTCTTACCTATCTGAGGGACAAATTCTTAATATAATGGATATAAACGGACAAGTTATTGCTATTGCTGCCTATTATCAGGGTACACCTGATCTTCATTTCGAGGATAAGCATGTGGCCTATGTGGATAATGTTATTCTCGATAGAGCTCATCGCAACACTCGAGTCTTTATTCGAGGCTTTAACGGTTTGATTGAGCAAATTATTCAGGATCATCCAGAAACTGAGGAGTTTCGCTTCGCGGCTCTCAACGATAATGCCTACTTGCAAAAGTTGTATTCTAAATTCGCAAAGCTAAGCTACACGCGTGAAGGAGAACTCGGCAAAGAGAATATTTACAGCACCGAAATCTCATCAATTAGAGCTTTACTAGCACAATTCGGAAGGGTATACTAGGAAAATAATCACATTATTTGTAAGAAAGGAGGTTTATACAATGATCCCTCCAAAAACTGGAATTGAAAAAAGTGGCGGTAAAATTGTCAAAATCGTCGCAGTTAATGATGTAGTAAGAGCTGGAGCGTAATTATGCCCTTTCTATTTCGTACCTGTAATCTTGAAATGGATTATGAAACGTATATTACGTTTCTGATTAGGCACCATGATGAACTAAACCTGCCTTATTCATTTGCTATGAAGCTTAGTTTTATAAGTAGTCCGCTTGTATTGGGTAAGGCTATGGTCATTATTGATGAAGATTCTTATGAAATCGCTGCCGCTGTTGGTTTTGTTTATGGAACAGGGGCTGCTGATTATGAAGATAAGCATATTTGTCAGATTGAAGTGGCCTTTATCCAGCAAGAATATAGAGCAACCACCTTGTTTATCAAGGGGTTAAGGGCGCTCAACCACCTGATCAAAGAAAATAATCCTGATGTGCTGCAGATTCAGTTCTGGGCACCTTCGGATCAAGCGGATCTGGATCGCTTATTCTCTAAATTCGCTTCTTTGCCGGGTGCATCGAAGTCCATCGTGAATCATCTCGTTTTATATACGCTTCCTTTCGAAGAACTGGTGAGGTATTGCGAACGATTCAACTTAAAAAGCGCCAAGTTTCCCTCATAAGGAAACTGGCGCTTTTTAGGCTTTTAAATGATCCAGAAAGATTTGTTTAAGAAGCTCAAGCTGCTTGTCGGAGTCTAAATCCGATTCCAACAGGAGGATGTTCTTCTTCATCGTCAGCTTTCTGGAAAAGAGAGCAAAGCTGTTCATCAGCGTGATTAAGGTCTCTTTCACGGGGAGATCAGCTCGAATAGAACCGTCTTCTACCCCGTTTTGAATGATTCTGGAGTACTCATGCCAAATCTTGCGGTTCAATGCATTGAAATCAAGAACATCCTCAACAGGCTCATTTAAGTGAGAGGCGTAGCTTTCAAAATTGACCATAAAGATAATGCTTAAATGATTTTGATCCTGAATAAAGAAATCAAACAACATCTCGATCTTTTCAAGACAGTTAAGTGGCAAGTCAGCTACGTACTTAAAATAATCGAGCATCGGCTCGAGCATTCGGGTGGCCACAGCCACGATGAGTTTTTCTTTTCTAGGAAAATATCGAAAGAGAGTCGCAATACCGATATTCGCTTCAGTTGCGACATCTTGCATCGTCGACTTTTCGATTCCTTTTTGCGAAAATATTCGTTCTGCGGATTCAAGAATTGTACATAATCGCTGCTGTTTACCGTCGGATCGTTCTTTTTCATAGCGTGCTTTAGGATTCATGAGGGATAGACCCTTCCATTTTTGATTAGGTTTTTTAATTATTAGTATTATATCCACCGTTTATTGGATTAAGCAAGGAGAGGTTGTAGTTATTTCGTAAAAATGATATGATAAATATCACAGTGATAGTGTGACTATCATCACTCGAATTATTATATCACAATACGATTATAGAGGAGACTTAATTATGAATCGTCTAATTAATAAAGTAGCAATTATTACAGGTGCAGGCAGTGGCATGGGTCGTGAAGAAGCCCTTTTATTGTCCAAAGAAGGTGCTACAGTTGTAGCAACTGATATTAACGAAGCTGCTGTACAAGCAGTTGTAAAAGAAATCGAAGCCGATGGTGGACAAGCAGCAGCTTATGCACATAATGTAGCTTCTGAAGAAGACTGGATCAAAGTTGTAGAAGATGTGATTAGCAAATTTGGGAAAATCGATATCCTAGTAAATAACGCAGGGATCTCGTTCCCAGTTCAATTGCTTGAATCCACTGTTGATCAATGGAACAAAGTAATGAACATTAACGTGAGCAGTGTATTTCTTGGCTTGAAACATGTTGTTCCTCAAATGAAGAACAATAAAGGTGGTTCGATCGTCAATATCTCCTCCATCGCAGGTTTGACTGGCAGCAGCGGTGCCGGCGCTTATACAGCTTCAAAAGGTGCCGTTCGTATGCTGAGTAAAGCAGCGGCTGTAGATTTTGGTAAAGACAACATTCGCGTGAACTCTGTTCACCCTGGATTTATCGAAACCCCAATGAGTGCTGAATTTGTAAATAACGAAAAAATGCATAGCTTCTTTATGTCCCAGACTGCATTGCCACGCGTTGGACGTGCTTCTGAAGTAGCTGAAGCTGTATTGTTCTTGGCTTCTGATGAAGCTTCATACATTACAGGCGTTGAGCTGCCAGTTGATGGCGGAGTCGTGGCTAAATAATAAATTTCTAAATAAGCAATACTAAGAAAGCCGTCTCATGCGTAGATTCTCTCTACACGTGGGGCGGCTTTTTTAAGCGTCCATCTCTACCGAACATTAGCCTACTTCCCTGCATAACATATAGCACTTGTAAGCAGGAGAAGGGTGTGGTTCAGAGATGGGCATCCAATTAACAGCGCTACATTATGTATATCTGGCATTCATCGTGTTCATTATGGCACTTCTGATTAGGCGGCGGGATACAACGATGATCTGTATTGCAGGCATCTTTGTACTTGGCTGGCTCGCAACAGAAACGATTAGTGGTTCGGTCACAGGCGTATTCAATTCTTTTGTATATGCAACCAAGGAGCTCATGGGTACGATTATGATTATTTCCATCATTGTAGCCATGAGCCGAGTATTAACCCAAACCGGAATTAACGAGACGATGGTAGCGCCGCTTACCCGGTTTTTACGTACACCGTTTATAGCCTTTTGGGGAATTGGCCTCATTATGATGGTGACATCTTGGTTCTTCTGGCCTTCGCCAGCTGTGGCTTTGATTGGGGTTGTGCTGCTGCCCGTAGCGATTCGTGTAGGACTGCCTGCACTCGGAGCAGCGATGGCGATGAACTTATTCGGTCACGGGATTGCGCTATCGGGAGACTATATCATTCAAGGTGCACCCAAATTAACGGCAGATGCGGCAGGACTTCCGGTAAGCAGTGTCATGGAAGCAAGTATCCCACTTGTCATAGTGATGGGTGTAGTCACTACGGTAACAGCTTATTGGATGATGCGAAGAGATCAGAAGAATGGTACTTGGCGAGACGGACTGATATCCGGGAAAAATGCCGCGAGTGCGCTAGCTGCTGAGAATGATAAGGTAGAAGGTCAAACGGTGATTTCTCCCACACTGAAGAAATGGCTGGCTATCGTTATTCCTCTTCTATTTTTAGCTGATGTAGCAGGTATGTTTCTGCTGGATTTACAGGGTGGAGACGCAACTGCCTTAGTGGGTGGGACTGCTGTGTTCATCTTGGTCGTAGTAACATTGCTTGCACATCGTAATAAAGGACTGGAGCAAGTCACCTCATATTTGATCGATGGGCTTACGTTCGGTTTCAAAGTATTCGGTCCGGTGATTCCGATTGCTGCATTCTTCTATCTGGGGGATTCGGCCTTTGCTGAATTGTTCGGCAAAGTTTTACCTGCTGCATCACAGGGGATTGTAAATGATCTAGGAGTTGCTCTGGCGCATAATGTTCCTCTAAATGGTGCTGTAGGTGCTGTGACCGCCACCATAACAGGAGCCATTACGGGTCTTGATGGTTCAGGGTTCTCGGGAATTTCACTGGCGGGGTCCATCGGAAAATTATTCGCTGTTGCTACACACTCCGACGCAGCTACTTTAACTGCCCTCGGTCAAGTATCTGCCATTTGGGTTGGTGGAGGGACGTTAATCCCATGGGCATTGATTCCAGCCGCCGCCATCTGTGGCGTAAGTCCATTTGAGCTTGCCAGACGTAACGTTAAACCAGTACTGATTGGGCTGATAGTTACAACGATTGTTGCTATATTTCTGGTGTAGACCTGACTATTGATTCAAAAAAAGGCTGCCGAGAGTATCTCGGCAGCCTTATATGTTTATCTTATCCCCTTCATGAAATTCTGAATCTTAGAAGAGAACAGGAAGAGAATTACCGCGAGCACAATGGCAACTCCACCAATAACTCCAAAGTACAGCATTTCGGTATCCGGAGTATAGAACTTCACAATCTGAGCATTAATAGCTTGCGCAGCAGCATTGGACAAGAACCACATGCTCATCATCTGAGCAGTAAAAGCAGCGGGTGCCAGTTTGGTCGTTGCCGAGAGGCCAACGGGTGACAAGCATAGCTCCCCAATGACGACGATGAAATAGCTTAGCACTAGCCATAATGGATTTACAAGTGAATTAGTTCCACCGAAATATGCAGGTACCAGAATGACCAGGAAAGACAGACCGGCAAACAATAAACCAAGCGAGAACTTTTGAGGAATCGTTGGTTGACGGTTACCGAGCTTTAACCAAATCCATGCAAATACAGGTGCAAGGGCGATAATAAACAGCGGGTTAAGCGACTGGAACCAAGCCGGAGAAATGTGTATACCCGCAAAGTCCAATTGGGTGCGCTTGTCCGCAAAGCTTGCTAGAACTGTTGAAGTTTGTTCCTGAATGGCCCAGAACATAATTGAGGCGATAAACAAAGGGATGTACGCGAGAATCCGTGATCGCTCTACAGCGGTTGTCTTGGGACTGCGGTACATCACAATAAAGTACATTGTAGGAATAAGAAGCCCTAACACCCCTACGATCTTAATAAATGTCTCAAAGGTGAGTATTCCAGTAAGTATGCCGGCCGTAACTAATACAGCAAGTACAACTAATCCAATACCGATCCAAGTAAATAATTTTTTCTTTTGTTCGGCTGGAATCGGGTTTTGTACAATCGTACCCGCCAGACCTAGGTTTTTAGTGCGAGTCAATACGTAAACAACTAACCCGATAAACATCCCGACTGCGGCAATCGAGAAGCCTAGATGGAAATTATTCATACCCACAGCGCCTACAATCAGTGGAGAGAGGAATCCGCCAAGGTTAATACCCATATAAAAAATGCTGAAAGCAGCGTCGCGGCGGTTATCTTGTTCGCTATAGATCTCCCCTACAATACTTGATACATTGGGCTTAAGAAGTCCGGTTCCAAGCACGATCATAATCATCGAAGCAAAGAATAACGTGGCATTTCCCGGTATCGCCAGTAAAATATGCCCGAACATTATTAGAACGCCACCGTAAAAGACAGCCTTCGAAGTACCGAAAATCCGATCGGCAAGCCATCCGCCTATAATTCCGGACATATATACGAGTGATCCGTAGATAGACATAATCGAAAGGGCCATATCCTCTGGAAATCCGAGTCCGCCTTTGCTTACTTCATAATACATGTAGTAAACAAGGATTGCTCTCATGCCATAATAGGAAAAACGTTCCCAAAATTCAGTGAAGAAAAGCGTGAACAGTCCCTTTGGATGTCCAAAAAAACCGGTTTGCGGGACACTATCTACAATTTTTTGCCTGTCTGTTGCTGACATGAATCAAATCCTCCTAGATGCTAATTGCTCTTTTCATGATGCTAATAACACACTACACTACCTTAATATTTATAATACCCTCATGAGGAAAATCACAACCCTTTGATGAGAAGGTTCTGAATAATGCCATATTTTTTAGTAATATTTCCAGTAGAATTTTATAACTAACTTATATTGTATTTTTCATCCAGAATGATTGGGGTACGAAATAATATATTTTCTAGGTTGCATTACGTAGGAGATATGCATATACTCTTATTAAGAGAGTGATTGATCAATAACCTGATGAATTGGGTTACGTAAGGAGATTATCATGACAACAGAATCTAGTTCCGGTCGCAAGAAATCAGATGAATCAGCCTCCATAAACCGCCGAGAACAAATCTTGGAGGCAGCGGTTGTTGTATTCGCCGAGAATGGCTACTACCGAGCTACAACTGCGCAGGTTGCGGAAAAGGTAGGCATTTCTCAACCCTATGTGTTCAAAGTGTTCAAGAACAAAGAAGAATTGTTTGTAGCTTCCTTGGAACGGGCTTTTGAACGGATTATTCGTTCGTTTAAAGGATTAGAAGTCTCGGCAGATCAAGTGTTAAAGGAGTGCATTAAAGTATACGAGTTGTTAATGGAGACGCATCCGAATGAGATTATTTTGCAAGTTCAAGGGTTAGGAATCCGCGATGAAGTTATCCGTGAAGCGATGCAAAAGGGAATGCTTGAGATCACCAACCTTGTACACGAGAAGTTTGTTGCCGCTGGAATCGAGCAGCCTGAAGTAGAGGTAAGTACCTTTATGGCTAACGGTATGCTATGTAATATTTCTATGGCCCTTGGAATGCCGGAGTTGAAGCCAAAACACCGGACAGAGTAGTAGAGATGAGATACGTTGTAACCTATAAGAGCTTCGGCTCTTACATTTATAATCATTAGTTAGTGATTAATCAATAACAATATTGGGAGGAATAATTTATGTTAACAAAAGCGCTTGTACTTGGTGCAACTGGGGGAACAGGATCGGTAATTATAGCTGAGTTGTTAAAGAGAGGGATAGAAACGGTGGCCTTTGGACGATCGATTCCAAAACTGGAGAAGCTTGCGACAAAGCTGGGTAATCCTGCTGGTCTTAAGCTAATGGCGGGAGACGTGTTTAATGCGAAGGATATATTATCAGCTGCGCAGGATGTGGATGTTATTTTTCATAGTGCATCTGTTCCGTATCATGAGATGAGCACGCGATTGTTACCCATGGGAGAAGCGGTTATGGGGGCGGCTAATACGCTAGGGATAAAGGTTGTTGCGGTGGATGGCATTTATCTTTATGGCAGAAGACAGAATGACAAGCCAATCGACGAGGAGTATCCGAAGAATCCGCATACGAAAAAAGGTAAAGTAAAGCTTGAGTTTGAACGAATGTTCTTTAGCCAGCGTTGGAGTAAAGCACAGGGGCTTATTGTTCGATTACCGGATTATTATGGACCTACAGCTAATGAAGCTTCCTATTTAGGATCAACCCTGAAGACCATCGCTGCGGATAAACCTGCAATGTTCATCGGAAATATGACTGTTCCCCGTGAATATGTGTATTTGCCGGATGCCGCTGTCATGATTGTTGAACTTGCTAGCAAAGACGAAGCTTATGGTCAGAATTGGAATATTCCAGGGGCAGGTACAATCTCAGGGCGAGATATCGTTAGAATAGCGCAAGCAGCAAGCGGCTCGAAGAAACCCGTTATCTCTTTAGGAAAGGTTGGATTATCGCTGCTCGGTGTATTCGTTCCAGTCATGAAAGAGATCGTTGAGATGCTGTACTTAACTAAAGAACCTGTAGTTCTAAGTGGTAGTAAATACGAGCGTTATGTGGGTCAGATTCCTACTACCCCTTTTGAGCAAGGGATAACAGAGACAGTTCAAGCTCTTATGAGTAGTCAGGCCAAGGCGGAATAAAGAGCAAGGTTCATTGTGAAAGATAGAATAAAAGGCTAACTTATGATACTATTTACTCCTATATAGAAAGAGGACGTGAGCTAAAATGATCAACATAACTATGCCCAATGTGGATGTTAGTATTACTAAACAAATTAACCCGCAGTTAAGCAACATCTACGGATTCACTGATTTTCACCTGATTCCAAGAGACTACGGCGGTATCTTTATGTTCTACAATGACCAAGATGAGTTGTTGTTTGTAGGTAAAGCGAGAAAGCTAAGACCAAGAATCAAAAAACATTTCGAAGATACCGTATCTGATATCAAGCTGCACCGGGACGAGGTCACCAGAATTGATGTATGTTTGATCGAAAGCCCTGTTCATAGAGAAATTTATGAAACGTATATCATTAATGAATTGAAGTCTAAATACAATGTGGATAAAGTGATGTTTAGATAAACATAAAGAAGAGGCGCCGTCCAATGACGGTGCTTTTTTTATGTAAAAGAAGATAGGAATGAAATAAGAACATCGGTACACACTATACAAGATAGTTAATAGATATTTAAAGGAGATAGGTCATATTGAAGTCTAAGTTTTTGATTGCGAAGCTAGCTTTGTTGTGTATGTTTCTTGTTGTGAGTGTAATGCCCGTAACTGCCGATGCTGCAGCCAAAGAAAAAAAGAGCTCACATAAGCAATGCTTTACACCCTCCGTAATAGAGCTTAAAGATAACCTTAGGAAATTATGGAGTGACCATGTGATTTGGACGAAAAATTACATAGTTAGCGCCTTTGCAAATTCCGAGGACAAAGAGAAGGTACTGGCAAGGCTGCTGCAGAATCAGCAGGAGATAGGGAATGTGTACAAGCCGTATTACGGCGAGGCGGTAGGAGATAAGCTAGCTCAATTATTGCGGGAGCATATCCTGATTGCCGGAAAGGTGGTTGCCGCTGTACTGGCAGGTAATCAGGCAGATTTGGAAAAATACAACAAAGAATGGTATAACAACGCTGACGATATTGCTAAGTTTCTTAGCGCACAGAATCCCAAATATTCGTATGAACAATTGAAAGAGATGCTTCATGAGCATCTGGAGCTAATTACAGATGATGTGACAGCTAGGGTTAAAAAGGATTGGGATGCCGAAATCGTTGCTTTCGATAAAGGGCTGGAGCATATGATTATGTTTGGAGATATACTAACCGAAGGGATTGTTAAACAATTCCCTGATAAATTTAATTGAACCAGAGCACCCGCAAGGGTGCTTTTTTCTTGTTATTGGCAAAAATTTAGGTCTTTTGATCTAATTCAAAAAGTTAGATATAAAGGCTCACTTACAGACAAGACAAGTAAACTATAATAGACTCGTGGGCACTCGACATTTTTTGACATTTTTTTATAATTGAGGTGATAAGATCAATGATTTCTCCCTTTTTTAAAAAGAAAGACTCAGTGGATAAGCAGTCCAAACCGGGTATGGTTCAAAAGGTGCAATTATCAGAAGAGCAGGGTGAGGAAGTAGAGGACCAGATCGCTGGCGAGACTTTAGCAGGAGTGGTTACTACGGGAAAAGCTCCGCTTGATAAAAAATCACTTGATTTGATCTTCTCCGTGGAGCAGATTATTCAGGCCAGACAGCATGCCGAGACGAATATTAATGAACTTCAGGATCGGTTAACGCATTCCAGCAGCCATGTTGAACGTTTGAACCGGGACATGAAGAACCTCAATAAAGTGATTGAGGAAAGAGAGAAGAACGTACGAGAGCTTGAGCATAAATTGATTGAGAAGAATTTGAAGGTCGATCAAGTACTGGAGGATTATCGGGAGCTTCAGACTACCCTCACTGCAGAGATTGAAGAATTAAAGAGTACGATCGACCTGGAGCATCAGAAGTATGTAAATCTGATCCAAAAACATAATGAAGCTCATGCGGAGAAGCTTAAAAAGATGAATGATCTGGAAGAGAAACTCGGACGGATTGAAACTGAGAACGCGCATTTAAGACAGAAATACGATACGATCCGCCAAGAAAAAGCCTATCTCTCCGGTATGATCAGCGATTTTACTAATCGTATGACCGTCCCTTTTGGGAATGGAAGCACGCTGGCGGGAAGAAATGATGACAACGGAGATACATAAGATTCATGGCAATGAATGAACCGAGCGCTGTTCTAATGATTGAGTTGCTGTCGCTTGAGCATGAACAGACCGGTTATCAGATTGAAATAGGTTTAACCCGTGATATCGGGTATGCCAGACGCAGGCTAACCATAGATGAATTTACATATGAACAATTAAACGCGCTGGCTCCCTATTTCGGGGAAAGAATGAGATTGTCATTGTATCCGAAATGGGATCCCTTTCGTAATAGTTATTACAGCACACTGGTCATTATAAACCAGACCTTCAGCGAAACCCTGTATTTTGCTTGTTCTGAATATTATGTGTCACAGCTTCTTCAATTAAAGGAAGTAGACGATCCCCATGTACATGAAGAGATTGCTGTTGAAACGACGCAACCCTCTATACCTCCAGCCCGTAGGCCAAGAAGAAGGAAGAGCAAAAAACGGATTGGAAGACTGGTACTGCAGAGTATCCTGTTCGCTTGTTTAGTATTTGTATTGTTGTCTCTTCGAATGGGTGGTCAAGATATGGACCGTGCAGAAGGATTGGAAGGACCTGCTTTAGGTGCCGGGGCTGAGAAGATCGAGCAAATTGTCTCTCTACCGTTCACCCCTCCTGTTGGTGTTGGTAAGACAGAAGCGACCCCCAGTCAGCAAGATAAGCCTACCTCTGAACCTTCCGAGACTACGCCAGAACCTTTGGAGCCTCCTCAAGAACAAATAAAGCAATATGAGGAGATTGAAATAACCGGGAATAAATATGCATATAGTTTGCCAAAGGGTTACGTGGCTTTGTCATTTGATGACGGCCCGTCAAAGTATACGAAAGAAATCGTAGATATCTTAGTGGAGCATGAGGTGGCAGCCACCTTTTTTTTTATAGGGAATAAGGTCGCTCATAATGTGGAAGCGGTTAAGTATGCGAGTGAGCATCAGATGTCGATTGGAAGTCATTCGTGGGATCATAGCAAGATGACTGACAATGGAGATAAGCAGAATCAGAATAATTTGGCGAATACTAATAAGGCATTGGAGCAAATCACTCAAATGTCGATTACTGTTTTTCGGCCGCCATATGGTGCGATTAATGATAAGCTAGCAGCCAAAGTAACAGAACAGCAGATGAAGGTATTGTTATGGAATCGTGATTCTGAGGATTGGAGACGCAAAACTCCAGAAGACGTCCTTCAATTTGTTCATCATACTGATCCGTCCGGTGGCGTATATCTTTTTCACGAAAAGAAGATTACCGTAGAAGCGTTGCCCGCTATCATAGAATATCTAAAAGGGAAGAACATGAAGTTCGTCATTTTTAAATAACATCATTGCTGTAATCTTACTGAAGAATAAGAGTGGCTGTTACAGGATTATGATCGCTGTGTTCAAAGGATAGATCATGACCCTGTACGCCACTTATTGTGATATTCGGAGAGACTAGAAAGCCATCAATGACAGCACGGAAATTCACACCTTCTGAATAAGCTACATCCAGTGTCCGGACGGACGGGATTTTAGCATCGACAGCCCACTGAAAGCCCTCCGGTTTGAAATCTTCAGGGAACTGCTGCAGCCATTCTGGCCAAGCTTGTGTAGTCTCAAAGGCCTCAGGGGTTGTGCCCGGTAAAGAATGATTCCAGTCCCCGCCTAAGATGAGGTAATTGCCTTTATCATTCTCTCTCTGAATATAAGTAGAAAGATATTCTAACTGCTGCTTACGAATCGTTCCGCCTTGGTCAAAGGCTGATAAATGAAGATTGATCAGGATCAGTTCTTTCCCGTTATCGACGGGGAATCTGCTCTCCATAAAGGCGCGGTCAAGTTCAAACAATTGACGAGGCCAGCTTTCTTTTCCCGGAAGGTCATATCTAACGTTACTTGTGCTGCCGAATTTAGATAAGGTTAATAAACCGCTATTCACTGAGCCCATCGGATCAAGAACAGGAATCGGTACCCAAGGTACCTTGTAGTTGGTTGCGAATACGTTGCTGTAATCAGAGAAAATATTCGATAACAAGGAGACCTCATCGATATGGTTGCTACGAGAAGAATCGATGTCTACCTCCTGCAACATGAATAGATCCGAGCCTGAAGTGGTCATTACAGAAGCTATTGCCTCCAAATTTGTCTTCGTTTGTTCCTCGCTGCTTGAACGTGATTTGGTGCCGCCATCCATAAAGAAGTCCTGATCCTTATCCAGTCCAGCATAGCCAATATTAAAGGTGGTTATCGCAAAAGGTTCTCCCTGCTTCATCAATTGTTCCTGATTATGGTTTACCGTTAGCGGAGTAGTCTCCTTTGGCTTATAATCGGTAATGGTAATATACAGTAAAAAACCGCCAAAGATTAGAACGGCAGCTAGAAGGGTAAAACCGATGATTTTTATTGTGGTTGAGCTCATTTGATTCGATCTCTCCTCAGATGTAATTTCATAGAACGGACTTCTAATGGTGTAAACTTCGACGCTACGCTATAACTCCCCTTGTTTAAATAAAAAAAATTTGAGACAATGAGTAGTGATGGACTGAACTTTAATGTTTTGAAAAGAGGATAACGAATGAATATGGAATCCATTTATGGATTAACTTTTGATCAACTGGCGGCATGGCTGTTAGAACGAGGACATAAAAAATTTCGAGCTACGCAGGTCTGGGATTGGCTTTATCGGAAGCGGATTACAGAATTCTCAGAAATGCTCGATGTAAATAAAGATTGTGTAGAATTATTGGAGCAGCACTATGTGATCCATACGTTGGAGGAACATGTGAAGCAGGAGTCTGCGGATGGGACGATTAAGTTCCTGTTCCGTTTGAAGGATGGCAACCTGATCGAGACGGTGCTCATGAGACAGAAATACGGCTTGTCCGTATGTGTCACTACGCAGGTTGGATGTAATATCGGCTGCAGCTTTTGCGCCAGCGGATTGTTAGCGAAGAGTCGCGATCTTTCCAGCGGTGAGATTGTAGAGCAGATTATGAAGGTTCAACAGCATTTAGATGCAGCAAATCTCGAACAAAAGGTTAGTCACGTTGTAGTCATGGGGATTGGCGAACCGTTCGACAACTTTAAGAACTTGCTCGATTTCTTATCGATTATCAAGGATCACAAGGGACTAGCCATCGCAGGAAGAGGGATTACTGTATCGACGAGTGGGCTTGCTAACAAGATCGTTGAATTTGCCGATGCGAATACACAAGTAAACTTGGCAGTGTCACTTCACGCGCCTAATAATGAGCTGCGGACGAAGATTATGAAGATTAATAAGGCGATTCCAATAGAGAAGCTAATGGAGTCCATAGATTATTATTTGGAAAAAACAAATCGCAGAATTACGCTGGAGTACATTCTGATGAAGGATGTAAATGACGGCAAGGAGCATGCGCTTGAGCTGACTGAACTAATCGGCGATCGGCGTCAGCTCGTCAATGTGAACTTGATTCCTTATAATCCGGTCGATGAGCACAGCCAATATCAAAGAAGCGAGCGGGAGACCGTGCGGGCCTTTTTTGATACTTTGAAGAAGCAGGGCGTGAGTGTAAGCACTCGGCTGGAGCATGGTGTAGATATTGATGCTGCATGCGGACAATTGCGAAGCAAACAGATCAAGAAATCTAAAGCTATGGCTTGAGGACGGGCTGACCCCTTCATGCAGCTTTTTGTGATACAATGACGTGGCAGGTATTAGGAAAAGAGGTTGATTGAGCAATGTTGACATTTACAAGCTACAACGTGGAGAATGTTAAAGATCCTTTTGGTATACTAACCGGTAAACGGTATGAATTCGTGGTTCAACTGGATGTTCCAGAAGATGATGAGCTCTATGTAGAAAATGGAGTTTCCGCTAGAGCGATTATTAAAGTGGATGAAGATCAGGTTAGCATCGTAAGTTATGACCTACAAGAAACAACAACAGGCCAATTGCTTGATTTCGATATGGAAGAGGACGAGGAAGCAGCATTGCTCCTTTTCTGTAAAGAGCATTTGCCAGAATAATGATGCAGCATTGATATCCTTGCCCAAGGTTCAATTGTGGCAGGGATTTTTCTTTAAATATAAGAAAGTATAGGTTTTACACCTATACTTTAATTTTTATATTTCTCTTTTAAACGCTTGTCGTCCTTACAAGGACGCCGAAGGCGTTTATGCTTGTCGCATGAATGTGAAATATAGGTTAAAATATTATAAAGCATCCAAAATAGGAGTTGTATACATGTCTAATGAAGAAGTGTTCTTGACCAAAGAAGGATTAGCTCAATTAGAGGAAGAACTGAAGGAATTGAAGGGTCCAGGGCGCAAGGAGTTGGCAGCTCGGCTTAAATTGGCGATTAGCTATGGAGATTTGAAGGAAAATAGTGAGTACCATTCGGCCAAGGACGATCAATCGTTCATGGAGACTCGTATTATGATTTTGGAGAAAATGCTGACCAAAGCGAAGATCGTAGATGAGAGCCAGATGGATCTTTCGAAGGTAAGTATGGGTTGTATCGTTACCTTGAATGATATCGAATACTCCGAGAAGATTGAATATAGAATTGTAGGGGCTGCTGAAGCAGATGTCCTAAACAACAAGATTTCCTATGAAAGCCCGCTGGGCAAGGAATTGTTGGGTAAAAAAGTCGGGGATATCGTTAGTGTAAATGCACCAATGGGTATCATCAAATATGAATTGCTTGAAATCAAAATGATGTAACACATGATAAAAAGGTTTCAACCCCGTTATAGGGGTTGAAACCTTTTTTAATTATAGGTAATGGCTATTGTGTATATTGATTTCATATCTTAGACGTCTTGCTCTGTTGCGCTTATAGTTTAGAGTAACTTAGAGCAGAGGGGTACTGTTCATGATCCAGAGCGTGTTATTAACGTTGTATCAAGTCATCGTGCCATTATCCATTCCGGTGATCGTCGGTGCACTGCTTGGACGGTTTAAGAATTTGGATACCAAGCCGTTATTGACGCTCTATTTATACTTTTTAACGCCGGCTATTATTCTTAATACACTGGCTACGGCCGAGATTTCTATGGATGATATTTACAAAACGCTCACTTTTTCGCTGCTAAATCTGTGCTTTTTATGGGCGATTGCAAATATCATCGGGAAGTTATTGAAGCTCGGCCCCTCTGAAATATCGGGATTGACTCTGGTCTCGACATTTACGAATAGTGTGAATTATGGACTTCCCTTGGTGTTGCTGGCTTTCGGACAGCTTGGGCTCGATAAGGCCTCTGTGTATGTGATTGGGCAGATGATTATCGTGAATACTGTGGGCGTTTATTTTGCGGCTAGATCGCAGTTCTCGGTGAAAAATGCAGTAAAGTCCGTGTTCTCTCTTCCTGCCATCTATGCAGCTATGCTAGCACTTTTTCTTAGAATGTTTGACCTGCATTTACCTTCTGAGCTTGCTACAGGGGTCTCCATGGTTGCCGGAGGTTATTCACCAGTCGTACTGGCGATTCTGGGTGCACAGATGGTCAAAGTACGAACCATGTCATCTGAACGTAAGGGCCAGTCTACTTTTTGGACAGGGATGATCATTCGATTAATCTTAGCTCCACTAGTGGCATACCTCGGATTATCTATTCTGCATATTGATGGTATTTTATTCTCTGTGCTGCTGATTCTGGCCTCCATGCCAGTTGCCGTCAACACGGTGGTATTAGCGGAGCGATTTGACGCCTCTCCAGAGCTGGTATCCAAATGTATTTTATGGACGACGCTTGCTTCCTTTCTTGTGTTGCCGATCCTTATTGTGCTAGTGCAAGGTGCGTAAAGACAAAAAGGACCCTCTTTCATTTCTGAAAGATAGGGTCCTTTTTTTACTGTTACTTAACCTAGCAGTTAATTTCTTAAAAGTCGAAATTATCAGGGTCAGGGCCAACCCGTTGATCTTGATTCAGGTCGTTAATTAGAGTCATATCCTCTTCTGTTAACTGAAAATCAAAAACATCTACGTTTTCGATGATCCGGTGCTCTTTAGTAGATTTCGGAATGGTAATAATTCCACGCTGCAGGTCCCAACGGATAATCACTTGAGCTACGGATTTGCCGTATTTAGCTGCAATTTGTTTCAGTACTGGCTGATCCAACAATTGCCCTTGCATTAATGGTGACCAAGCCTCCAATTGGATTCCTTGTTCCTTGCAGAAACTAAGCAGTGCTTGCTGGCTTAAATAAGGATGAAGCTCAACTTGGTTTACCATCGGCTTAATTTCCGCATCCTTCATCACATCTTCAAGATGATGGATCTGGAAATTGCTGACCCCAATCGCTTTTACGCGTCCCTCTTTATATAAGGTTTCAAGTGCTCTCCAAGTCTCTTTATATTTTCCTTTTACAGGCCAGTGGATGAGATATAGATCAAGGTATTCAAGTCCAAGCTTAGCCAAGCTAGTCTCGTAGGCGGCAATGGTTTCTTCGTAGCCCATATCTGCAGTCCAGACCTTTGAAGTTACGAAGAGTTCTTCTCTGGACAGGTTGTTGTCCTGCAAAGCTTCTTTGATTGCTTGACCTACACCCGTCTCATTCTGATAAATGGCTGCTGTGTCGATGCTGCGGTAGCCGTGTGCAATAGCAGATTTGATCGCTTGTATCAGCTCCGAGCCTTCTTCGACTTGAAATACACCGAGCCCAAGCCAAGGCATGTTTACCCCGTTGTGTAATGCAGTTGTATCTTGTAAATGTTGAGCCATAATAAAATTACCTCCTAAGATATTTAAAATTTTGATTGGTTTGTTAATGCACAGCTGATTAAGCAGCTTCGGACTGGAGAAGAGTCTCGTCTTTCTTCTCCAGCGCACGACTCCAGGCGGTTAAGAATACTGCGGAGAGAACCATTATAGCACCCACCCAAGTGGTATGAATCAGTCCCATATGATCCGTCACAATACCGCCAAGATAGGCGCCAATGGCGATACCAGCGTTAAAAGCAGCAATATTTAGCGCAGAAGCGACGTCTCTCGCACTCGGAGCATATCGATCTGCAAGTGTAACTACATGTACCTGTAGACCGGGTACGTTCATGAAGGCTAACAATCCCATAAAGAAGATCGTGAGTAATGCAGCCACTTTATAGGGTGCAGTAAAGGTTAAGACGAACAGTACAACAGCTTGTACAGCAAACATGTAGAACAGGGCATTCATAGGTTTACGGTTAGCTACTTTGCCTCCAATGACATTGCCAATGGCAATAGCTATGCCATATACAAGAAGGATAATGGCAACGGTGCTCTCTTTGAAGCCGCTGATTTCATGAAGAAGTGGAGATAAATAAGTAAAGACTACAAAGGTACCTCCATACCCTAAAGCGGTGATTGCAAACGCCAGCAGTAGCCGTCCGTTCGTCACGAGCTTGACTTGTTCACGAAGCGGTGTTCGGGTACCTTTGCGCAGCCCTGTGGCAGGGACCAAGATGAGATTACTGATGAGCGCTATAAGCCCGATAACAATAATGGCGATGAATGCCGCTCGCCAGCCTAACTGTTGCCCTAGAAAGGTACCCAGTGGAACACCGGTTACAGTAGCTACGGTTAGTCCTGTGAACATAATCGCAATAGCACTGGCTTTACGATTCTCAGGCACGAGGTCGGCGGCAATGGTCGAAGCAATCGACATGAACAGACCGTGTGAAAGGGCGGATATTATTCTTGCTATTAGCAGAATAGTAATACCGTCCGCAGCCGCGGCAAGGCTATTGCCAATGATAAAAACAATCATGATGATCAGCAATAATGCTTTGCGCGATATTGCCGTAGTCAGGGATGTTAAGATAGGGGCGCCAAAAGTTACCCCTAAGGCGTACAAAGTAACAGTTAATCCAGCTGTGGTTAGCGGTATATGCAGGTCATCGGCGATAAGTGGCAGTAGCCCCACGCTGATAAACTCGGTGGTTCCGATCGCAAAGGCACTAATGGCTAAAGCCAAGAGGGCCAGGGTACTTCTTTTTTGGTCTAGCAACATGTCTTTCACTCCTACACTCTGTTAATTCACCGGCCGGTAAGTGCAATTATGAAGCCATGTATCCATTAAGTATAGTACGTACTTTAAAGTGCTATAGGTACTAAAAAGTACCTATTAGTTATCGCCTAAGGATATTGTCAGCCATTTCTAGAATATTATCCGCCCAAAAAAACGTTGGACCCCATGAACTCATGGAAATGCCAACGCTTTGATGATTGATCTATTGTGTTCAGGATGTTATTCGAAGCTGTATTTGATTCCCCATTGTTCCCTAACATTACTCATAATGTCCATAACATCTAAGGAAAGATTAAGGGTTTCCTGGTTGCCTTTTTCCGCGATATAGCGCTGCATATCCTCTATTTCGTATTGCAGCGCTTTAGAAGAATCGCCGATTTCAATCGTTTCTAAGGTGCCATCTAAATATTGAATTGTAGCTTTAGAGGCCCGCGGAAAATTATCAACGGTAATAAAGCCAAGTTCTCCAGCAACGACGCCGCGTTTAGGCATTTTGGAGCGCATGGTAAGGGAGATGACCGCCATTTCATCCGCATCGTTGTTCAGAATGATTCCGGATTGTTCATCAACGCCTGTCTCAAAACGTTTCACCGTCGTTAGAATTTCATGTGGTTGTTTGGACAGGAAAAATCTTGTGAAGGATAAGGCATACGTTCCGATATCCAGCAGTGCTCCACCCGCCAGATCTTTGTTGAAGAAGCGGTTGTTCACATCATATTCCTTATGGCTACCGAAGGAGACCTGCACCATTTTTAGGCGCCCGATCTGTCCTTTCTCCACGATTTGCCGTAGCTTTTTGTACAGTGGCATATGGTAGATGGTCATAGCTTCTGCGACGACTAAGCTTTTTTGCTTAGCAAGCTCGGCGATTTCCTGTAGCTGTCTGCTATTTACGGTGATTGCTTTTTCACAGAGGACATGTTTGTTATTCTGCAAGCTCTCCATGATGTATTCGTAATGATTGCTATGTGGTGTAGAGATATAGACGACATCGATTTCCGGGTCTTGCAGCATTTCGCTGTAATTCCCATAGGCCTTTTCCGCTCCATATTGACTCGCGAACGCCTGGGCTTTCGCTAAGGTCCGTGATCCTACTGCATATAAAGTCCCGCCGATGTCATTAAGGGCAGCCGCAAATTCAGTAGCGATACTTCCCGGGCCGATGATTGCCCACTTTAGAATGCTCATTGTTAGCACCTCGCCTGTTTAGATTGTTTGAGTCTACTTAGAGATAACTTTGATTCCATCCGAACCAGCTACAAGTGCTGCGGTAACTTCTTTTGTGAATAGGGAGGTCTCAATGACCCCGTTAATGGCTTTGAGTTTAGTTTGAAGGGCAGTGCTATCCTCTACCTTGTCAAAAAAGACATCCAGCAGCACATTGCCGTGATCACTGACCGTATACCCATCTTTACTTGTGCTTGTTCGGATCTCAGGCTTGCCGCCCAGCGATTTCACAGAATGTTGAACATAACTAAGAGCATCCTTAAGAACTTCCAAGACTACGGGATGCTTGAAGGTTAGCTTATTCACAAGCTTTGTTTCATCTACCAGCAATATATATTGATCGGCCATACTGGCAATCAGTTTTTCTTTCGTATGAATGCCGCCGCCGCTCTTGAGCGCATGCAGTTGCTCATCCACCTCATCACAGCCGTCAAAAGCAACAGCTATTTGCTCAACAGACCAAGTTGGGATGACCTGCAATCCATTCTGGACACAGAGTGAAGCTGTAGTGAAGGAGGGGGTAACTACCTTTACCCGAAGATCTGCTTCTTTAATATTCCCGATTAAATAGGAAATCGTACTACCCCCGCCAAGACCAATGGTTGTGCCGTTCTTAATATACTTCAGAGCTTCTGCGGCGCAACTTTTCTTCCTAAAGTCCATATTCAAAGCCGATCATCTCCATTAAAAAATTGATATTAAGCACATTTGTGCAATATAATAAAAAATGTGCAAAATAATCGTCTACAGTATAACGAGGGGTTCTGAATCCGTCAAATCCTTGAAAAAGCGAGGAGTTCATCATGGATCGAAAAGAAGACAAGAAGCTGCTCATTAAGATTGCACAAATGTATTATGAGCAGAATTTAACGCAAAATGAAATTTCGAATGAACTTGGTATATATCGCACAACCATTAGCAGGATGCTGAAGAGAGTCCGTGAAGAAGGCATCGTTACGATCACCATCAATTACGATATTGGAGATCTTTGTACACTGGAGCAGGAGCTGAAAGAACGGTTCGGGCTGAAGGAAGCTATTGTTGTAGAGGTAGATCCGGCTCAGTCCGGAGTGGTCAAACGTAAAGCTATTGGACAGGCTTGCGCGAAATGGCTGGAGCAAGTGGTTCAGCCAAAAGATACGATAGGGTTCTCTTGGGGAAGCAGCTTAGCTGCTGTTGTAGACAATCTGACCCTCGCACAGAGGCCTTTTGTAACCTGTGTTCCTACGGTGGGTGGTCCATCCGGTAAGATGGAGAGTGGGTACCATGTCAATAATATTTGCTACCAAGCTGCCTTGAAGTGGGGGGCGCGCTCATTAATGATTGACGTGCCAGCGATCACGGAGCAAAAGGAAACCAGAGATCAGCTAATGCGTTCGCAGTATTATCAGACCATTGCCAAGGCATGGGACCGGCTGGATATCGCTATATTCGGCATTGGATCACCGGAAATTAAAGGCGAAGAGGCATGGCGTGGGTTTTATGGCGATGCTGTGATTGATGAGCTGGAGGACGGGAAAGTAGCTGGCGATATTTGCTCACGTTTTTATGATGGCAATGGAATGCCTGTACGCACAGCAATATCGGACCGAACGCTGACCATTGAGCTGGAGCAGATCAAGCGAGCGAGGTACTCGATTGGTGTAGCGGAATCGCTGGAGAAGGTTTCGGGGATCTTAGGAGCGCTAAACGGCGGGTACATGAATGTCCTCGTAACAACTGAAGAAACGGCGCAGAAGATCTTGGAGTAACCATTACTAAATGTAAACAATTGAATTTGGTGAAAATAACCTGAAAATGGTATGCAAAATACTAAAAATTTTGCTTGTAAGCACCAGACAGAGCGTGTAAGATATACAAGGTATTCATATCGAACATTAATAAAACTCATATAATCTTGGGGATATGGCCCATAAGTTTCTACCGGATAACCATCGCAATTATCCGACTATGAGTGAAATAGCGCATCTAGGGTTCCGCTTTCTTCTTTGGAGGAAAGGTCTGGACCGAGCGATGCGGACACTATGCAGTGTTACACCACTAAGGGACAAAAGCCCAGAAGGACAGATTCACTTGAGAGAAACGACTCAAGGGATTTGTCCTTTTTTTGTTTTTTTAATGAAGAGGAGAGATTAGTTCACGATGAAAGTACTTCAAGAGCGCATTAGACAAGAGGGTCTCATTTTATCAGATACGGTACTGAAGGTAGATTCATTTCTGAATCATCAGGTCGATACGGAGCTAGCGCTGCAAATCGGTCAGGAGTTCAAAAAGTTGTTCGGTCATCAACCGATTACCAAAGTGATTACCATTGAAGCTAGTGGAATTCAGTTCGCTATGGCTACTGCGATTGCATTAGGTGTACCGTTTATTTACGCGAAGAAAAAGAAAGCAGTAACGCTCTCAGAGGCGGTCTACTCAGCGCCTGTACATTCCTTTACTCGCCAAGAGGATTATCTGGTTAGCGTCTCCCAGAAATATCTTGGACCCGATGACAAAGTGCTTATTGTGGATGATTTCCTCGCTACTGGTGCTGCACTTGTAGGACTGGTTGATATCGTGAAAGAGGCTGGAGCAGCGCTCCTTGGCGTCGGATGTGTCATTGAAAAGAGCTTCCAAGAAGGTCGGAGCCTTCTGGAGAACAGAGGCATAGAAGTCCATGCCCTGGCCCGTATTGCATCTATGTCACCAGGTGAAATTCACTTCATTGATAATGAAAGCTCATTAGAGAAAATCAAGGAGAGTGCGGGATGTTAAGCAAGCAAAAGGTATTTACGTTAGGTCTTCAGCATGTCCTAGCCATGTATGCAGGAGCAGTAATTGTACCGCTGATTGTTGGGGGTGCCTTGAAGCTAAATGGGACTCAAATGGCTTACCTCATCGCAGCCGATTTGTTCACTTGCGGATTGGCTACACTGCTGCAAATAATGGGCACCAAGTATTTTGGTAGCAGGCTCCCAGTTATTCTTGGATGTACCTTTACAGCCGTTGGCCCGATTATTGCGATTGCCTCGACACATAATCTGGCGACTGCGTACGGTGCGATCATTATTTCCGGTTTGTTCGTTGTTCTTGCGGCCCCGCTTTATGGGAAGCTGCTGAAGTTCTTCCCGACCATTGTAACGGGTTCTGTCGTGACCATTATCGGGTTATCTCTTATTCCAGTAGCCATGAATAACGTTGCTGGCGGAGAAGGCAGCGCTGATTTTGGACAACCCCGCAATTTGCTGCTTGCACTGATTACACTACTTGTCATTTTAGCAGTTAACCGTTTCGCCACTGGATTCCTGCGCTCGATCTCAGTTCTGGTAGGTCTTGTGGTGGGTACAGCGATTGCTTATGGAATGGGTATCGTTAACTTTTCTACGGTAGGTGACGCTTCTTGGGTAAGCATCGCACAACCGTTCTACTTCGGATGGCCTGAGTTCAGTGTTACTGCAATCTTCACTATGATCATCGTTAATATTGTTAGTATGGTGGAGTCTACTGGGGTTTATTTTGCAGTTGGTAAAGTAATTGATCAGAAAGTTGAACAGAAGCAGATCGTAAACGGACTGCGTTCCGAGGGTGTAGCTATTATGCTGGGCGGAATCTTTAATGCTTTCCCATACACCGCTTTTTCTCAAAATGTGGGCTTGATTTCGCTGTCTCGCATTAAGACCCGTAATGTTATTTTTGCCGCTGGCGGGATCATGATTGTACTAGGACTCCTGCCTAAGCTGGCTGCCTTGACGACGATTGTACCGAATGCCGTACTTGGTGGAGCCATGATTGTCATGTTCGGATCGGTTGCCGTTTCCGGGATATCCATTCTATCCGATGTGGATCTCCGTAAGGATGGTAATCTACTGATTGCTGCTTGCAGTATTGCTGTTGGCTTAGGTTCAGCGACACTTCCTGCAATGTTCGCAGAGCTGCCTGAATTTGCTCGGATGCTGCTGCAAAACGGTATCGTATCCGGTTCGCTTACAGCAATTGTGCTGAACATTGTCCTCTCCAAGACAAAGGATGATGTGCAGGTAGAGGATAACACCGTACCTGTTCTTGCTAAGGAATCTCAAGTGTCCTAAACTTATTTAATTCATGATAAAAGACCAAGCTCTGGTGTACTGAAACCTAAGCTTGGTCTTTTTTTGTGTTCGGGGCTTGTGCATTTGCACAAAAAAATAGGTTGTCCCGTCAATATAATTGGGTTTGTAAGCGCAGTATACTCAGTTTAGAAAGCGTTATCAAAACACACACTTTACAGTGTCATACTTTTATATTAAGGGGGCAACTAGAGATGGAAGGCACAGTAATTAACTGGATGGGCGCTGTTGCAGGATTGATATTAGCCGTCGTATTGATTTTCAAAAAGGTTAATCCGGTTTACGCACTCTTTTTAGGCGCGATTGCCGGAGGGATATTGGGCGGCGCTTCTATTGCGGAAACGGTACAGTATATTATCGATGGAACGAATAGTGTAATGGGTGCAGTTGTGCGTGTACTCGCAGCAGGTGTGCTGGCGGGGGTACTGATTGAATCAGGTGCAGCCGAACGAATGGCCGAGACCATCGTAGACAAGCTTGGCGAAAAGAAAGCCTTACTGTCTATAGCACTGGCTACAATGATTATTACAGCAGTCGGTGTATTCATCACGGTAGCGATCATTATCGTCGCTCCAATTGCTTTGTCCGTAGGCAAGAAAATCGGCATTTCCAAAACAGCTTTGCTGCTCGCACTGGTCGGTGGCGGTAAAGCAGGTAATATTATTTCTCCAAACCCAAACACCATTGCTGTAGCGAAGGGCTTTGATGTGGATTTAGCTCAGGTTATGATCCATGGATTTATCCCAGCCGTTGCCGGTCTGATTGTTACTGTTATTATTGCTAATCTCTTGGTCAATAAAGGTGTGAAAATTGCAGACGGCGATGTTGTAACGAAAGAGGAAGATACCACTAAGGTTAAACCAAGCTTCGGCCGTGCTATCGTCGCTCCAGTTGTCGCTATTTTGCTTCTGGCCATTAATCCGGTCGGAAACATTCTGAATATTGAATTGCTGAAATCCTTTAAAGTTGACTCTATGATCATCTTGCCTCTTGCCGGTATCATTGGACTGATTGCTATGAAACAGACGAAGAACATCATTTCCTTTACAACATCCGGTTTGAATAAAATGACTGGTACAGCTATTATCCTGATTGGTGCCGGTGCCATTGCTGGTATTATCTCAAAGTCTGACTTGAGCGCTACGGTTGTTGATGCAATTACAGCTATGGGCATCTCCGGAACCTTCCTGGCTCCGATTGCAGGTATCTTGATGGCGGCCGCTACAGCGTCCACATCAACGGCTTCGATTGTGGCTGCCGGATCGTTCGGTCCCGCTATTCTATCTATGGGCACAGCACCGCTTAATGCGGCGATTATGGTGCACACCGGTGCTACAGTAATTGACCATCTGCCGCACGGTAACTTCTTCCACGTCACTGCTGATTCCGTTAAGATGAACATCAAGGACCGGATGTCACTGATTCCTTATGAAAGTCTCGTGGGTCTGACGATGGCTATCGTCGCTACTATTCTATATGGCTTTATCCTATAACGATTATTTCGAACTAGAAGGGATGGATATTCTATGAAAAAAGATTTGGTTATCGTTCTGGCACCCGATTCTTTCAAAGAAAGCATGACAGCTAAAGAAGCTTGTGAAGCCATGGAAAGAGGCATTCATAAAGTGAATTCTAATATAAATTGTATTCATGTACCCATGGCTGACGGCGGCGAAGGAACGATGCAGTCCTTGGTCGATGCAACCGAAGGTACCGTGTATATTACTAAAGTTAAAGGCCCGCTCGGCAATGAAGTTAGCGCATCCTACGGAATTACAGGTGATGGATTGACGGGGGTTCTGGAAATGGCCAGTGCGAGCGGCATTCAGTTGGTGTCTCCTGAGACACGAAACCCTCTGATTACAACAACCTACGGCACAGGACAATTAATTAAAGCTTGTCTCGACCGTGGGGTCCGTAAGCTGCTGATTGGTATCGGTGGCAGTGCCACTAATGATGGAGGCGCCGGTATGGTTCAAGCATTGGGCGGCAGACTACTGGATGAAGAGGGGAATGAGCTGTTATTCGGCGGTGGTGAGCTCGGCAGATTAGCCAATATTGATCTGACTGGGTTTGACCCTCGTCTGAAGGATGTACAGGTTGAAGTAGCTTGTGATGTTACGAATCCCTTATGTGGTCCGACGGGTGCTTCGAGCGTGTTTGGTCCGCAAAAGGGTGCAACTTCAGAGATGATCAAACAGCTCGACAGCAATCTTCATCATTATGCGAGTGTTATCAAGGAACAGCTAGGAATCGATATTAAGGAAATGTCTGGAGCTGGTGCAGCGGGCGGACTTGGCGCAGGACTGGTGGTGTTCTTAAACGGAGTGTTAAAAAAGGGCATTGAGCTTGTTATTGACTACACCGGACTTGAAGAAAAGGTACAGCAGGCCGATATGGTGTGGACCGGGGAAGGAAGCATCGATTTCCAGACCCAATATGGCAAGACGCCGCTAGGCGTTGCACAGGTCGCTAAGAAATATAATAAACCTGTATTGGCCTTCGCTGGAAGGATCGGTGATCAGACGGAAGTGCTGTACGATAAAGGAATCGATGCTATTTTTGGCATCATGCCCGGTGCAGCTTTATTGGAGGATGCCCTGAAGCAAGGGCAAGAGAATCTGGAAAGAACCGCTGAGAACGTGGCACGGTTAATCATGCTGAAACAAGGTAAATCATTATAAAAAGCTGCGGAGAGATTTCACAACCTTATATTACTACGAGAAACGGTTATCGTCTTTTGAGGACGACAACCGTTTCTTCTTGTTTCTTTTTAAAGTAGAGGTTTTCTGAGTAGAATATACAGGAACAGGAGGGGCAGACATGAAGATATCGAAATCACTCGCAGGACAAATCGCACAGGAAATGATGAGTGTAGTTCCTTATAACATTAATGTTATGGATGAGAACGGCTTTATTGTAGGGAGTGGAGATCTAAAACGGGTCGGGACCTTACATGAGGGAGCGAGAATAGCCATTCAAAGTGGGCATGTCTTTGAAGTATACGAAGATGGCAGTGGCATGAAGCCGGGGGTGAATGAACCCATTATTATAGATCATAAAGTTTTGGGTGTGGTGGGCATTACGGGACATCCGGATGAGGTTCGACCGTTTAGCAAGCTGGTCAGAGTTACTACTATATTACTTATAGAACAGGAAGCCAGGAATAAGCAGGAGCAGGATGACAGAGTAAGGCGTGTGAAATTTTATCATGAATTATCTTATCGTAAAGAGGCATATGATCTTGAGTTTCTAGAGCGGGCAAGTAGCTATGGACTCGATCTCAAGAAGAAATGCTGGGCAATCCTAGTGGATGGAGACGTAAACGGGAAAGAGTTCAGAAGTGTTTCTAGATCCTATCCGCATTACTGGAATTTGGAGAATGATAAGGCTGTGTTTTTTATCACGGATGGGTTCCTCTACAAAGAGCTGATAGGAAAACTTAGTGTGTGCGGTGATGTAAGACGCATTGGCTCTGGTGAGGCGGAAGAGCTAGCTGCTTATTCCCTTGAACAAGCACAGGCGGCCATTAATATTGGCAGTAAAGTCGATCCATTCAAGAAGCTCTTCAACTATGCGGAACTCAAGTTTCTAATACACTTATCTTATGATGGGGATGAGCGGACCGGGACGATTTATGCTCCTCTAGATCAGTCGGGAGACAAGACGGGTCTGATTGAAACACTGCAAGTATTTATTGCGGAGAATGGAGATCATAATCGAACAGTACAAAAGTTGAATATTCACCGAAATACACTGAATTACCGACTTAACCGCATTCATACATTGACGGGTAAAAATCCGCGCAACTATATAGATCTGTTCGAACTAGTGTGTGGATTGATGTGGCGTAAGTAATCCCTATTCTAATTGCCAACCTCTTTTTATAGGCATAAAATTAGTTTGGAACGTATAGATAAATTAGGACAGGGATGGAATAAGAATGAATGAGAAAGTTGTAATGAATGATAAAATTGTCATGCCATTATGGACGATGTGCCTCTTTATTGTAGTGATGAATACAACGATGTTTAATGTATCGCTTCCAACCATTATTAAGGATCTCCAAATCTCTGCTGACCTAGGCTCATGGGTCATTTCCAGCTACTCGATTGGATATGCATTATCGACAGTTATTTATAGCCGGTTATCCGACTTGGTGCCGATTCGTAAGCTCTTGACCATTGGTTTAATTACGCTTGGACTGGCATCCGTGTTTGGATTGTTCGCACATGACTTTAAGTTACTATTAATCACGAGAATCGTGCAATCTGCGGGTGCCGGATCCATGGCTGGATTGGGTCTTGTACTCGCTAGCCGCTACGTTCCGATTGAAAGACGGGGCGCTGCAATTGCGATGATCTCGGCAGGTAGTGCTATGGCCTTTGGTTTGGGTCCTATAGTCGGAGGGGTCATCAGCCAGTACTTTGGCTGGAACGGATTGTTCGGCATTACTTGCCTGGTGCTTATTGTGTTGCCGGTATTGTTGCGGTTATTGCCTAAGGAACAACCACAGCCTGTAAGCTTTGACATCCTGGGGGCGGCGCTGACTGTTGTAAATGCGGCAAGTTTGCTGGTGGCCGTAACTACCCAGTCGCTTGTATGGCTAGCGGTGGGGATAGTGTCTATTACCGTGCATGCCTTACATCTGAAGAAAGCCAAGGAATCGTTCATTAATCCGCAGCTGCTTACCATGCCAGGTTACTTGAAACTGGTTGCCGTAGGCTTTTGTATTCTGGTATTGAACTTAGGAAACCTGTTTCTGATGCCGCTTGCGCTCGCTAATCTGTTCGATAAGTCAGCGTTGATGATTGGTTTGTTTATCGCACCGGGCGCGTTAGTATCTGCATTTCTGACCCGTTATGTGGGACGGTTTATTGATCGATACGGTAATATACGCTTCCTAGTGATCGGACATTGTATACTTGCAGCCGTTATGGCTGTGTTTGCTCTGAATCTTTCTGTATCACCTGTAGTACTACTGCTAGGTTATCTATGCTTCTCTCCCGCTTTCTCCGCTACGATGGCATCCTTAAACAATGAAGCTTCTATCGTTCTTCCGAGGACTTGGATCGGTTCGGGAATGGGGCTTTTACAACTGGTTCAATTCTTCGGAGGCTCTGTATCTGTTGCAGTCTGCGGGATTTTGCTGCATGCTCAGCGCGATATCTCCCCAGCAAAAGCATATCAGCATGTATACGGCGTGTTGCTCCTTGTTAGCTTGTGCTCGTTAGGAATTCTTCTTTTATATAGACGTTCTAATGCCAAGAACAAAGCTGGGCAGTCTACACACGCTTAGAACTGAAACGAAAAGGTAATAAAGACGTATCAGATGCTATAGCAGAACTTAGGAAGGAATGGTAATAATGGACAATGGGATGAATGTTATCTTATTTGAAAAAATGCCGGAAGGCGGGCTACGAGTCATTGAGGAACGCACGTGGAGCATGAACATGATCGCAGCGCTAGAGCATGTCAATTATATTGTGGTGGGCAGTGTTGAATATGAAACGGTTGAAGGACGGCTGAATGTCGATGAAGGCAAGCTGGAGCTTCTGCTTGTTCCGATGCACACTGAATGATTGAGATAAAGGAAGGAGAACCTTGCGATGTCTAAAGATGAAAAGGATAAGGAACTTGCTGTACCCAAACTATTCACCTCTGATGGTAAGCCCATTCGAGTATTATCTACTTCGCTAGGCATAGCGTTGTTAGCGAATGCTATGTTTATTCCTGGCGGCGCAGGGGCTAGCGCAAATACTTCTGGAGATGAACCGCAGCTAGTGTCCTGGTCTACCGAAGAGGTTAAAGCCTATTTTGACAAAAATGTGGATTGGAATATTCCATATCCGGAAGGTGAACAAGAGGTAGAACAGGAAGGCCAAGGTGTTGTAACCAATAATGGAACGACGGTAGTGAATAACTATGGCGGTTATCATTCAGGTTTTGGTTGGGATGATTTACTGTTGTATCACATGTTGTTTAATAGTGGTGGCAACTACTCTTCCAGAGGGTGGTCTAAGGACCGTCCAACCTATTATGGTGGAACGAGAACAACTTATAAGCCGCCTACCTATAGCAGTGAGAAGTTCCAGAATAAGAAGGTTCCCGGATCTGTTGTGAAGCCCAAAACATCGACTTCCTCTACAGGCTCCATTACGAGAAGAGGTTCTTCTTCAAAGAATGGAATCGGTGGCACTTCCAGCGGATTAAATTCTTCGAAGAACTCTAAATCTAGCTCAGGCTCGAAGTCCTCTTCGAGATCAGGCTCAAGCAAGAGTGGTTTTGGCGGATGAGTGAGCAGCAGAGTGTATTTGAAATTCTAGATCAGTCTGAGCTTGAAAGAGGTCCGCGGGTCAAAGCGTTGTATGAGCTTGGGTTCACTTGGGCGGATCTTGAGGATGAAGAGTATTGGTTAGATGCAATTGCTGTAATGCGCAGGGACACTTATAAGGAGCTTGAAGAAGCCTCATCAAAACTCTGGATCATCCTCGATAAGGCCGTTCGCTATGTACATCTAAAGCCCGATTTATATGAACTGCTTGGGATTCCCCCTGTACTTTGGGAGATGCTTGATGGATGTCCTATGCCAGAAGAAGGCTTTATTAGTCGGTATGCCAGATTCGACTTTGCCATAGCCCATGATGGGACGATTAAGCTACTTGAATTAAATGCGGATACCCCGACAGGTTATGTGGAAGCCTCGATAGCTACACCATGGATTTGTGAGCAAGCTGGTGTGCAGAGTCCCAATCAAGGGATGAAGGAACAAGTCGCGGCAGCTTGGCAAGTAGAACGTCCGGATACCGCAGCATGTGTCGCTTATGGATCTCATCTCGAAGATTCAGGTACGATTGAAGCATTAGTAAAGCACAGTGGTCTCGATATTCGGTGTGTGGATTGCCTTGATCTGTGGGTCGACAACGGAATTCTCAAGGATGGGGAGGACCGTGTGATTGAGCGTATGTTCGCCCTATATCCTAAAGAGTGGATGGCTGTTGATGAAGGCGGGGATGCCCTCGCTTATGCGGTAGAGCAAGGGAATCTTCAACTCTTTAACGGCCCTCACAGTATATTGCTCCAGTCCAAGGGGCTGGTTGCAGCGGTGTGGGGAATGTATGAGCTGGGTCTGTTATTCGATAAGGAGGAGCGAGAGACGATCTCGCGCTATATTTTGCCTACTTATAATAAGCCTGTATTCTCTGGGAACTTTGTGTCCAAATCTGTTTTTGGTCGTGAAGGGGGTTCGGTGCGCATGTTTGATGATAGTGGTGCGCTAGAGCTTGAAGATGAAGACGGTTATGACAGTAGTCAGCTCTTCCCCACTGTGTATCAAAAAAGAGCCGATTTAGCACAGATAACGACTTCAGAGGGTGAATTTCATCTGTTGACAGGCATGTTCGTGATTAACGGGAAGCCTTGTGGTATGCTCGGCCGAGCGGGTGGATTGATTACAGGCAATGCCAGTCATTTTATTGCGTTGGGAGTGAGATAATTGGATAAGAGTAAGAAAGCCCGAATCGGAGTCTTATGTATGATGCTTTTGACGGTACTGCTGCTTAGCGCATGTTCCAGTAATCAGGGCAGTGTATTTGATTCAGGAACAGCTACAACTTCAGATAGTGTAGCACGGGTACCGTGGGACTACCGGGTGGTAGAGAGTACCGTAGGGGATTTGATTGGGAGTGACATGACGGTTTTGCCTGATAATGAACTGCTCCCGAATGATGGGAATTATGCAACTGGCGATAAAATTTGGACGCTTCAGTTCATGGACGCCGAGCTAATTACGGACGCTGACCAGAAGAACGAAGTTCGCCTGTCTTCATGGAGCACGATTAAGTCTTATGCAGATGAAAAAACAGCGGCAGAGGATCTTACCAATCTAAAAGTATCGGTAACGACTGATGTTGATCTTGTAGGGGTATACAAGACTAAATATAACGATAAGACAAGAAACTTTGCCGTGCTTGAACTCCCTTCAGGTAATCGGATTAAGCAGCCGATTGATGATGAACGTTATACAGCATTAGAGAAACAGAAAACCGCTTCCGTAGTCCTTGAGGAAGTACATGATTTTGCCGATTATGATTCGGCGTATGCGAAATTTCGGGGGTGGGCAAAGTGACGATGGTGGTTAATTTGGTTGTGAGTGTGTTTGTAATTATTCTTTTGCAAGTGTTAGGCATGGTGATTTTTGGTTTGATGACTCCGTTCAAAGATATGGAGGAGCTAAAAAAGGGCAATGTGGCTGTAGCTTTGGCATTGGGCGGCAAGTTTCTGGCAACGGCAATAATTATTGGCGTAGCGGCGTATACGAATACCTCCATTCTGCACATGATCATTTGGTTTGCGGTAGGTTATGTGTGCTTGATAGCGGCTTATTGGATCTTTGAATTGGCAACCCCAACCTTTAAGATTTCAGAGCATCTGGAGAAAGGGAATGTGGCTGTAGGCACTATGCTTTGCTTGGTGTTTATTGGGACTGCATTTGCGATCAGCAGTTTAATTGTTTAGTTCGAACTTGAAATAGGCTAAGGACAAAGGCTGCCCCGATCCATCCGTCGAGTGGCAGCCTATATTTCTCTCATAAACGCTTACTGTTCTTAAAGGACACCGAAGGCGTGTTAGCTTGATGTGAAGAAGGGGTGGGCAGATGCATTTGTTTCTGAGAATTTCCACCAAGATGATGCGGTTACGTAAACGGACGATAGGGTTAATCATTCTGATCTTTATAATTCTTAGTGCGTCGATTGCTTACCTGATCGAGCCGGGTACGTTTCACAGTTGGTTTAATGCATTTTATTGGGTCATGACAACGATGGCGACCGTAGGGTATGGGGATTATTTTGCAGAGACCGTAGTTGGAAAGCTATTTACCATGTTTCTATATATCTTTGGTATCGGCCTCCTCAGCTTGGTTATTGGTAAGGTCATTGACTCCATTGCGGAGGTGCAGAGAAGGAGAGGAGCGGGAACGTTGAGCTTTCGTGGAAAGGATCATGTGATTCTAATTAATTGGAGTAAGAAAGCACAAGCTGCCGTAGAGGAGATTCTATGCTATTCGCCAAAATGCCATATTGTCATCATTGATGAGACAGGAAGTCATCCTCTGGAGCATATGGATCAAGTTCACTTTATAAGCGGCGATGCCTCCAGTGATGAGATTCTTCTTAAGGCTAACATCCATGAAGCAAGAGCAGCCATTGTGTTCGGGGACACAAGGATTGATGAAGCATCGCTGATCGATGGCAAATCTTTGTTAATTGCCTCTAGTATTGAGCGAATTGCGTCACAAGTACATACGACTGTAGAAATAATGCAAGAGAAGAATATACAGAATTTCAGGCATGTCAAGGTAAACGAGTTCGTGCTTTCACATGATGCCATCTCTAGACTGGCTGTTCGTTCTGCGCTCCAAGAGGGCAACTCTGAGGTGATAACGCAGCTGCTGAGCCGTAAATATGGTGATGATATTTATGAGATTCCAGTGAATACTTCGTGGAAGACTTATGGGGACGCGTTTCAGAACCTGCTCTTGCAAGGTGCAACCTTATTAGCGGATCGTAGCGATCTAAGTATCAATCGAAAGCTGGATCAGGCTATTCCCAAGGATGCTAGATTGTATGTTGTTTCCGATGAAGAGACGTATCGTAGAATTAAGGGTTAGATCAAGAAATAAACGGATTAGGCGGATTTTCGGAAGCTGAGGCTTCGCGGGATTCTGCCTTTTTTTGATAAAATGTGACTTATTTCACTGTTAAAATTGTTTTCTGTTCAGATTTTGTTCAGATCCCCTCCTTATTATGGTTTATTATGTCCTAAGAACTATACTGGGGAGGATAAATGAAGAATGGATGGAAAAATATTTAAGAAAATAGTTGGTGTTTTGTTGTCTGTAGTGCTGTTGGTAGGCCCAATGCTACAGACTTTCGGCATAGTACAAGCTGCCGATGCATCATCTGGTAAAACTTATTTTACGGACACCGATAATTGGGGTGGGGGTCCGTTAGGTACGGAAGCAGCCGATGGTGACATGGACGTGGATATTAAGAATCAGAACAAAACAACCGCGGATAACTATAGTAAGTATCCGATTGAGTTTAAGATCAAGGATGTTGCTAAGCTTCCGACGCAGAGCGCTTATATGCTGATTCGGGCTTACGATGTGGATGAGATCGCATCACTAACAAAAACGGGTTCAAATGGTGAATGGGATAGAGTATATTTCTCCAAAAATCCTGCTGATATTGCACTTGTAAACCCTTATACAGCATGGCAAACTTCTGGTAAATGGAAAACATCCGTCGCCGCTTCCGGTGTAGGTACTGGTGGACAGGGTTATCTGAAAGAGATAACGCAAAGCGCTTATTTAGGAACGCTTTCGGGGCAAGATTCGAAATGGAATACAACGGTGTTGCCTTTCAAAAATGAGGATCTTGGCAAAATTGGCCTAGGCGATAATTATGTGGGCTTGTCGATTCATCATTATTTTAATGATAAAGAGAGCCGGGATTCAGTGGTCCCTAATACCAACTGGACCATGAAGGTGGATTGGGCTCAGCTTGTTATTGATGGTGGTGAACGGCAGACCGGAGAGATCGGAAATGTAGGGATTAAGGTGGAGAATGGAAAGATCACTCTGGATACCGGCTTTATTCCTAAGCTACCGGGTAAAGATTATTCCATGGAAGTAAGCGTTGTTGAGAAGAGAGAGTTTGACGGCGAGTTAATCGATAAGAACGTTGGGCTCGATAAAAAGCTGTTTGAAGAGCCAACTGCTGGGCAAGAGCAGACTTGGAAAACTGAATTTACGGACAGTACGTTTAGTCCGTCTAAAGAATACACGGTAAATGTGATTCTCTTTGATGATCGTGGAGGCGGAACTAGCGGAGAAAAATATACAAATCCGGGCGAAGCTCAGCATATTTATACTTTTTCAACCTTTGATCCGGTGGCGAAGGATATTACCAAGGCAGGGTTGCAATATGAGCCAACAGCCTTTAATGCCAATGAATTTTCCGGCAAATACTATCAAATTAATGGTAATACCTATGGTTCTAAGCTGCAGAAGGTAAAGATTGTTACACTGCCGGATGCTGAAAAAGGCCAATTAGTATTAAATGAAACGGCAGTAAAAGCCGGTGATGAAATTTCGGTGAATGATCTTGGGCAATTAACCTTTGTTCCAGTGACTACCGGTTTTACTGGGAATATTGATTTTAAATGGAATGGGTATGATGGATCCAAATACGGGGCGGTGGATGCTGTAGTTACGATTACAGCAACGGCAGCACCAACAGTGGGTCATATTGAGAAGTCGAGTCAGAAAGGAAATAAAGTTCCTTTTATTGCTAAAGACTTCACGGATAAATTCGTAAACAGCAAGAACGATCCGCTTACTAAGGTCAAGATCATTACTGTTCCAGTGGAAGGTCAAGGTAAGCTTGTTTACCGTGTAGGTAATGGATCTGAACAGACGGTGACTCCGGGAGTTGAGATCAGCGCGGCAGATCTGGCCAGTCTGTCCTTTATTCCGACAGCGGAGACCACGGGTACAGTGGCTTTCCAATGGAATGGCACAGATGGCAAGCAATACGCGAAGGAAAGTAAGAATGTTACAATTACCATCAATGCGCCACCAGTAGTTGCAGATATTCATAAGACAGGTGCTCATGGAGCTGCTATTCCTTTTACAACAGATGATTTCGCAAATGTCTATAAGGATGATAATAGTAATCTGAGCACGGTAAGGATCACTCTTCCAGCAGACTTTGCTGCTAATGGGCAGTTGTATTATAACAATACGGTGACAGAAGCAGTCTATCTTGAGCCAGGTATTCCAGCGGTTCTGAGTAAAGCTGATCTTGGCAGTCTTACCTTTGTTCCAGATACTAAACTGGCTGAAGGTACAGAAGTGAAATTCAAGTGGGAAGGGTATGATGGTCAGGTATACTCTGAGAATCTTGCCGAGGTCATCATTACTTATAATGGACTGCCGGTGGCTAATGCACTGAGCGTAGAAGGAAACGAGGGTGTGCCTTCCCTTACTGTTGTACTGAAGGGGACTGACCGCGAAACGGTTACAGGTCTTACGTACGGCATTGCTACACCTCCACTGAAGGGAATATTAACACCTGCTGATCCAGGCAATCCGGCAGGGGATACATGGATTTACACGCCAAACTCTGATTTCATTTCGGGTAAAGACAGCTTCACTTATGTTGTGACCGATGCTGACGGACAAACAAGTCCTGTTGAAGCAACCGTGAAGATTGAACTTCATAAAGCACTGAATGGATGGGTTGGTAATAAGAAACAAGGAGATCCAACTATCGTAAAAGCGATACCGGGTCAACCGCTTAAACTATCGGCAGTGAGCTCGCTTGCGGCTGAGAAGGTAACGGCGAATGTTGCTGATACTTCCGTGACTTTGACTTTAGCTAATCCGCTTACTTACGAGACTGACGGATTTAAGCAATGGGAATACACCACGTTTGTATTGCCTTTGAATACCACAGCGAATAGCTATGCAGTTTCATTTAGCGCTTGGGGTGCAGGTGATGCTCCGTTAGCTGGTGAAGCGGCGGATAAGCTGATAGACAACAACTATCAGGTGGTTCAAACGGAGTTGATACTGAGTGCAAATCCAGAACGCATTTTGGGTGACGGTAAGGCTACAACAGAGTTGACTGCCGTCCTCAAAGACAGTAATGGAAACCCAATCAAGGGCATTGAAGTGGTCTTTACTGCAGCTGTTGGCGGATTTGTAGGTAATGATCGCGCAGTAACCGATGACAACGGTATTGCGAAGGTAACTTATCATTCTGCACAAATCACAGGGGTTAGCGAGCAGAATATACCTGTTAAAGCTAATGTGAACAATGCCGAGCATGGTCTATTAGCTAAGAGTGAAATTACTATTACATTCTTGCCAGCTTCGATTCAGGGCTTTATTACAACGGGGGGATCTAACACTCCTGTAGCAAGTGCTCAAGTACGAGCTGCCCTTGATTTGAACGGTGATGGCAAAATTGAGCCTGGTGTGGACTTCATTGAGAATATCGTGACCGATGAGAAGGGTGCGTATTATCTAGTCGTGCCTAAAGGCGATGCCAAATATGAGCTGGAGATTACACAAACAGTTGACGTGGGCGGTGTACCTACGGCAGTTACGTATAAACAGTATGCAAAAGTGGGACAAGTAACGGGTTCAGGAGACGAGAACTTCGAATCGGAGAAGACGCTGACAGGTCTGGTGCTCTTTAAACAGACGAACGGTCAATCTTCCTTGCTGAACTCCGAATGGCTTGGACATGCTAGTGTATTTTTGAAACAGCAAGATGGCAGCTATGTATCGGAGAATGGTAAACCTAAAGCTTTCCCACTACAGGCGCAGGGTGTATTTAATGCAGAGGGCCTTGCTGTAGGTCAGTATGAGCTTGAAGTGCGCTACGAACTACAATCTGGAAAATCCATTGTAGTCAGCCGTAATACAGTAGCTGTAACTGCCGCTGGTGAATTGAATATTTCACAGTCTCTGGTTGATCCGTATGGTACGATCACTGACGCTGTAACAGGTCATGTCATTGAGGGTGCAAAAGTGATGCTGCATTACGCGGATACTCCACGGAATGCTAGTAAAGGTTTGACTCCGAATGGGGAGGTTACATTGCCTGTGATTGCAGGATTTGCACCGAATGATAATGCGAGTCCGAAGCAGTTGAGCGATAGTAATGGTTTCTATGCTTACATGGTCTATCCAGATACCGATTATTACTTAACGGTGACGAATGAGGGATATATTAATTATAAGAGTCCTGTTCTTTCTGTGGGTACAGATATTGTGCGGCATGATGTACAGCTTCAGCCAGTGCCTAACACTTCTGGTGCTACTCCGTCGACTTCGACTGATCTGGCAGTAAAAGTAGCACTTACTCTCTCTGTAGAGAAGAACACAGTGAAGGAAAATGAGCAGTCACCGATTACAGTAGTTTACAAGAACGATTCGTCCGCTGTATCGGCAACAGGTGAGGTAAAGATTACTCTTCCTGATGGGGTAGTTGTTGTAGATGCTGCTGGAGGAACGGTTACGGGTAACGTAATCGTATGGAAAGTAACGAACGTAGGTGTGGGCAAGGGCGGTAGCTTTACTCCTGTTGTAAAGTGGCCATTGATCGATGCTGCAGAGGTCGCCTTAACGGTACCGGGAGAGTTTACCTCCGGGCAATCCTCTGCTAAGGCATTGGTGAAGGTAAATATCTACTCCGATCGTTTTGGAGAACTGAAGCATTACCGTTATATTTTAGGATACCCGGATAAGGAGTTTAAGCTAAATGGCGCTCTAACACGGGCAGAACTGGCTGCAATTGTAGCTAGACTAACGGAGAATGAGACTATTATTTATGCTCTTCCTTACAGCGATATCCGTGCGGGGCATTGGGCAACCAATTATATCCGCATTGCTGTGAAGAACGGGTATTTCACAGGAGATCCCAATGGGTTGTTCCTTCCGGACGCACCTGTAACCAGAGGAGAGTTAGCTTCGGTTATGGCTCGTTTCCTGAAACTTGAGACAGGCACACCGGCGGTGACACATTTCACGGATACTTCTGGTCATTGGTCAGGCAATGCGATTGAAGCATTGTATAACGGAAAGTTTCTAACGGGTTATCCGGATGGAACCTTCAAGCCGAAGAATGCAATCACTCGTGTCGAAGCGGTAACCCTGATTAATCGTATGCTGTATCGCGGACCGCTGAAAGGTTTAGCACCGCTATTCCCGGATGTTGCAGAAGACCATTGGGGCTTCGGTGATGTACAGGAAGCTACGTTCTCTCATGAAGCGGTTCGTAATGGAGATGGAAGCGAGAAATGGCTTAGATCTCTTAGCGACGATGTGAAATAAGAAGTACAAAAATAGGAAAAAAGCTCATTCACTGAGACAAGGTCGTGTTTAGTGCCAAGTGGGTGCTAGATACGACCTTTTTTTGTTTGCCAAACTTTCCTAAAGGGTAAGAGATACATGATAATATTTACTTTACCTTCGGAAGGAGCCATTGTTAATGAGTGAACATCAAAAAGTGAACGGAAACAGCAAGAATGAGCAACTGGAACAGTTTCGCAGTAAGGATGAAGGTCACACCTTAACAACGAACCAGGGTTTAAAAGTATCAGAGGACGAGTTCTCCTTAAAGGCGGGTGATCGAGGCCCAACGTTACTGGAAGACTTTCATTTCAGGGAAAAAATGACGCATTTCGATCATGAGCGAATCCCTGAGCGAATCGTGCATGCACGTGGATTTGCTGCTCATGGTGAGTTTGAAGTATATAAATCACTGAAAGAATATACGAAGGCGAAATTCCTTCAAGATCCTTCCGTGAAGACACCGGTGTTTGTCCGATTCTCGACGGTAGCCGGATCACGGGGATCAGCTGAGACAGTGCGGGATGCCCGCGGATTCTCTACCAAATTCTATACTGAGGAAGGGAATTACGATTTAGTAGGAAATAATATGCCCGTCTTTTTTATCCAGGATGCGATCAAGTTCCCAGATTTAGTACATGCGCTTAAGCCTGAGCCGCACAATGAAATGCCTCAGGCCGCATCGGCTCACGATACCTTTTGGGATTTCATAGCCAATAACCAAGAATCGGCCCATATGGCAATGTGGCTGATGTCGGACCGTGCTATTCCACGTAGCTTCAGAATGATGGAAGGGTTTGGGGTGCATACTTTCAGGTTGATTAATGAGCAAGGAAAAGCCCATTTTGTTAAATTCCACTGGAAACCGGTGCTCGGTGTACACTCTTTGGTGTGGGACGAAGCTCAGAAAATATCAGGTGCGGACCCTGACTTTCATCGCCGTGATTTATGGGAATCGATTGAAGCCGGCAACTTTCCGGAATACGAGTTGGGCATTCAGCTTCTAAGTGAAGAAGATGAATTTAAGTTTGATTTTGACGTGCTGGATCCTACAAAGCTATGGCCAGAGGAAGATGTACCTGTACAGATTGTTGGGAAAATGACCTTGAACCGCAACGTGGATAATGTCTTCGCCGAAACGGAGCAGGTAGCTTTCCACCCTGGACATGTGGTGCCAGGTATTGATTTCACCAACGACCCACTGCTTCAAGGCAGATTGTTCTCCTATACGGACACTCAGCTGATTCGACTTGGCGGTCCGAACTTCCATGAGCTGCCGATCAATAGACCGGTGTGTCCTTTCCACAACAATCAGCGTGACGGGTATGGACGGCAGACGATTAATCAGGGTTCAGTGAGCTATCACAACAATTCCCTGGCTAAGAATACCCCTGCGCCTGCTACAGAGGCCAAGGGAGGTTATGTGCATTATCAGGAAAAGGTTGAGGGCCGTAAGGTACGTAGCCGGAGCAAAAGCTTTGAAGACCATTTTTCACAAGCCAAGCTGTTCTGGAACAGCATGAGTGCTCCAGAAAAAACGCATATTATTGAAGCCTATTCATTCGAGCTCGGGAAAGTAAAGAGTAAGTCTGTCCGGCAGCAGGTTGTAGATATGCTCGCCAACGTTACGTTAGAGCTTGCTGTGCCTGTAGCAGAAGCTATTGGGGCGACGCCACCAAAAACAGGCGGTTCCGAGGTAGCTCAAATCTCCCCGGCACTAAGTCAGGCAAATACGAAGAAGCACCCAAACACACGTAAAATAGGTGTGATTATAGGCGGCAGATTTGATGAAGACTTGGTGATGCCTGTTCTGGATACGCTTATGAGAGCCGGGATCCAGCCGGAAATAATCAGTGATAAGCTTGGATTTATTAAAGGCTCGAAGGGGACAGAGCTTGAAGTCATTCATACCTTATCCACGACAGATTCGGTGCTCTTTGATGCAATTTATGCAGCTGGTGGAAATTCGGAACATAAGAAATTCCATAAAGATACAGCGCAATTCCTGAACCAAGCCTATTCTCACTTTAAGCCCATAGCGGTGACTACTGAAAATGCTAAACTACTTGAAACGGCCGAGCATAGAAGCAGTCCGGGTGTAATCATTGGAGATGGCGGAGAGGTGTTCGCTGCCAGCCTTGTCGCGGCAATTACTGCCCATCGTTTTTGGGAATGTATGGAATGAAATGGATAAATAACTGATACAGAGGGGATATCCCGCTCGCCAGAAGGCGTAAGGATATCTTCTTCTTTGTTCAAGGATAGATACATAACGCTCACAGTTTGATTTAACATTTTGTTGTATATTACCGTTATAGATAATACTAGACAGTAAGCAGTATAGGTGAATATTAAGAGGAGGTGATCACTTGAGGAAAGTAATCATTGCTGCACTAGCGATATTTGCAGGCGTTATCGGGTTAACGGCATGCGAAAAAACGGCAGCACCAAATCCGACTAATAGTGTTCATAACAATTCTCCAGCTCCAGCAGATTCAGACAATGATACTACGGTAAACCAGACCCAGGAAGTAGCTAACCTAGAGCAGTTCATTACCTCGAAGCTCACAGGCGAGTACGGTGTATATACTAATTTTATTGAAACAGATCAGTCGGCGGAAGCGGCGAGTGGACACGAGGTTCTAAGTGAATCGGCATCTCTCCAGATGCTGGCAGCTGTGCGCAGCGGCCAACAAGAGCGATTTGTGGAACAATGGCAACTAGCTAAGCAAACCTTTGATATGAACAGCGGTTTCAGCTACCGTTACAGTCCCAAACAGCAGAAGCTATACCCCTTGAATGCTGCCGTTGATGATTTGCGCATGATTCGAGCTCTTTATGAGGCGGGCGAAAAGTTTAGTGATACACAATATACAGCTGAAGCGGATAAATATGGCGAAAGATTTTACGATTATAATGTAAAAAATGAGAAGCTTTATGATTTCTACGATATGGAATATTCTTCAACAAACACATTCGTCACTTTGTGTTATATTAATTTGGGCACTTTGCGAAAATTGTCGATTCCTAGCCAATTTAGCAAGAAGCTGACGAATGATATGAACGTAATATTGGAAAACGGATATTTATCGGATGAATTCCCCTTTTATGAGACACGGTTTAATTATGAGACCGGAAAATATAGCTCAGAAAACATCAATACAGTAGAGTCGCTTTTATCCATTCTAGCCCTAGCAGAGGTTGATCAGGAGAAATCCACCAGCATTGATTTTATCAAGCAACAGGTCGAAGCCGGAACGTTGTATGGGCAATATTCGAGAGAAGGTAAGCCGCTGAATGATATCCGTTCTACAGCCATTTATGCCATAACAGCTATGATTGGCGCAGAAATCGGCGATGAATCGCTCTACCATAAAAGTATCAAAAGAATGAACGAGTTCAGAGTAACAGATGTGGGTAGCCCACTGTACGGAGGATTCGGCGATGTGGCTAGCGGCCAAGCCTACTCTTTTGACAACTTGATGGCACTATTGGCCTATGTCTATTAACTTAAACCTAATGTATTGAAGGTGAACCTGCATGATGGACAACACGGTGAAAACACCTCTAAGGCAAAGCATAACACTTGCTAATTTTTCGGTTTCTCCTGCATTTCTTGCTGCATTTGGAGTGCTGCTTATTACCGTCATCGCGTTGTTCACAGCTCCGTATGTCGGAATGGCGGATAACGGTGACTTTTTCCGTAGCATTTATAGTAATGGACTCTATTTCAATCTGCCGGATTATGATAGTCAGTACTTTGGTTATTTTGTGAAGCAATACGGGATCTTTCAATATTTTAATGAGAATGGTGCAATGTTATTTTCCTCTCAGTCCTTATTTATCAAGCTGGCTATAGGACTTAACAAGTTGTTCTTCAGTAGTGAGGTATTCGACATCCGCTTTCAAGCCGCGATTTATACGATTCTATATGTAATCGCAATTTACTTATTAATAGAGGCTATTACATGGAAGATGTCCAGAAAACAGGGATTCATCATTGCAGGTATTGCTATTTTTATATTCGGAGATACCGGTTATACGGCTTATTTTAACTCCTTTTACGGCGAAAGCGTTGTGATGATCACGATGATCTTCATGTTCGCTTCATGGCTGATGTTATATCAAAAAAGATTCAATGACTACGCGATGCTGGCCTTATTCGTAATTAGTACGTTGATCCTGACTACTTCTAAGCAGCAGAATGCGCCAGTGGGTATGATCATTGCTCTACTGGGCTGTTCACTTTTCTGGATTCGCAGAGATAAGATCTTCCGCATCCTTACGATGGCGTCTCTTGCTCTGATGCTGTCCGCAGGTGTGTTCACGTATTTGAATATTTCAAACGAGTTCGTAAACATTAACCAGTTCCATGCTATGACCCGAGGGGTGCTGAAGGAATCACCAGATCCAGAGGCTGCTTTAAAAGCGTTAGGGATGGATGAGCAATACGCCATTCTGAAGAACAGCATTCATTATGAGAAGTACGTGACCATAGACGTAAATTCACCACTTCTCGAAGAGAATTTCTACAGTCGGTATGGATTTGTATCCATTCTTAAATATTATTTAACGAATCCGGACCAGCTTAACTCGATTCTTAATGTAGCTGCTCAAAGTGCATTCTCAATCAAACCAGCAGCCATGGGGAACTACGAGCAATCCGTTGGAAAGGAATTTCGAGCACAGAGCCACTTTTTCACCGGATATAGTCAACTGAAATTAACGCTGGCCCCGCGAACCTTTGGATTTATTTTCCTGTGGATGGTGCTTGTTATCGGTCTCTATATGCCTTCCTTTGTAAAAGCGATCAAGTCCCGTGATTTCAGAGGTATGCAGCGATTGGTATTGATTGTCGCTTCGATTGGCATTGGGCTTTCAGGTATTTTTGTGTCGATTATCGGGGCAGGCGATGCTGATATTTCCAAGCATGAGTTCTTATTTACATTATCCTTTGATTTAGTCACTTTTCTGACCCTATCCAGTGTGATTGGGCGCAGAGTTTCTAAAAACAGCAATCAGGTTAAGCAGGTTAGCAAGAACACCCCTTCTAGCCCGTATACAAAGCCTCAAAAGGATGTGAGTGTGTGAGCATCAGAGGAGTCTTAAACGGTATATTGCTACTGACGTTGACCCTGACAGCCCTGCTGGTTCCCGTTACACCTGTTCAATCTGCAGCTACGCCACAGCAGGTTCTACTGCTCTATGACAGTCTCGCTAAGGGTACAACGAAGGAAGGTAACGTGACTGAACTTCAGCGACTGCTGGCGTCCTATTCTATCAAGGTAACACTTAAGGGTCTGGATCAATATGAACAAGGGATGCTGGATCATTACTCTAAAGTGATCATGGTCCGTAATGCAGCGGATATTTTGATTACTAATAAATTTTATGTAGAGGATTGGGGGCATTATCAGGGACAGTATTTGCATATCGGATACAGCCCTCCAGCCTCGCTGAAAAAGAAGCTACAGTTAACCACTGATGTGATATATGACGGGAATGATGCGGATCTCCAGATCGGGCAGTTTTCGGAAATTCCAATTCAGGTACAGGATATGCTCTATATTGCCGGGAGTCAGGGGACAGAGTCACTCGGAAAGCTATCCTTCCAGGAAGATGGCCTGCAAGCACCCTATGCTGTGAGTAAAGGGGATGACGCGTATGTTCCGTATTTTGAACAAGGGAATGTCAGTGCGTTGGCAATGGCGTATGTTCTGAAAGACTGGCTTCATATCACGTCAACGCCTAAAGTGTATTTTGCGATCAAGGAAATCTATCCCTTCTCTGATCTGGAACTGCTGACAGAGACTGCGGAGCGGCTGTATCAAGGGGGGATTCCTTTTCTCGCAAGTATACGACCCGTGTTCAGCAATACCGATTATCCGGCCATGCAGCGTTATTTGGTAGCTATCAAAAGAGTGCAATCGAATAATGGCAGCATTCTGGTCAATGCCCCTGTTGCGATGCATTCAACGAGTACTAGTAATATGGATCATTCACTTCAAGCGAAGATGAACGCGTTCATTAATCTGCTGGTGCACAACAAAATTGGGCCGCTTGGAATCGGAGCACAGATGCACTGGGCGTATGACAAGGAATACTCGGAGGCGGGGATGGGGTTTTTCGATTCCGTGATACTGTATCCGGATGAAAATGTTGACTATATGGAGCAGAGCGACACCTCTAAGTCCTTTCCATCCTCTTTGTATAGTGTGCCGGTTGATTTTTTGCAGGGTCTGCAGACATCCAATAATGTTGTGCCAGAACTGCCGATGGATACGGTAATCACTGTAGATATGCCTAAGGATAAGGAAGAGCTTGAGGAACTGCTGAAGACGTTGGAACAATACTGGGTTTCTTTTGCAGATTATAAGCAAGAGAGGCATCAGGTTGTTACTGACGTCAATACGATCACTTCATCAGAAGGGACGATATCTATTAATGGACAGCCCTTAAGTCTAAACTATACGCCAGAAACGGTGGATAGCGATTATCGATATACAGAAGAGCAGAAGAAGAGCTTTACTACGCTTTTTAATATACAGAATCAATTCTTTATAGTTGCCATAATGATCTCTCTGCTGCTATTTGGCGGATTAATGATCATCGGATACCGAATGTATAGGAAAAAGTATTTGAAATGAGACAACTAATCGTGATTTGGAGGATCCTATGACGATTTCAGACATACTGATGGTGATTGCAGTGATCTGTATCTGGTCTCTGCTGCTGGTAAATGTGACCCTCATTATCGCAGGCTATTTATATTACATTAAATCTGAAAATGAGGAAATACCAGAGATAGCGGGCGAATATCCTTTGGTTTCAATTATGGTTCCTGCTCACAATGAGGGGGTAGTAATCTGTAAGACAGTGGAGTCTCTGCTAGCGCTTGATTATCCGGAAGATCGATATGAGATTATTGTGATTAATGATAATTCTTCTGATAACAGTGCTGAACTACTGGCGGGTATTCAAAATCGAAATCCGGGTCGCCAACTGATCGTTATTAATACAGATTCGATTACGGGTGGCAAAGGCAAATCGAATGCGCTGAATATAGGCTTCACTCATTGCAAAGGGCAGTTAATTGCGATTTATGATGCAGACAACACTCCGGAAAAAACGGCTCTACGTTATCTGGTTGCTGAGATCATGAATGATTCTAGCCTCGGAGCGGTAATTGGTAAATTTAGAACCCGTAACCGTAATGCAAGCCTACTTACCCGGTTTATTAATATTGAGACGTTATCTTTTCAATGGATGGCGCAAGCAGGACGCTGGAAGTTGTTCAAGCTATGCACCATCCCCGGCACTAATTTTATTATGCGCAGGTCTATTGTAGAAAGTATCGGCGGCTGGGATGTTAAAGCAATAGCCGAGGATACAGAAATCAGCTTCAGAATTTATATGATGGGTTATCGGATCAAGTTCCAGCCGAAATCCGTCACCTGGGAGCAGGAGCCTCAGACCTTAAAAGTCTGGTTCAAGCAGCGAACGCGCTGGGCCAAGGGCAATATCTATGTCATTGTCAAAAATATCCCCCTGCTTTTCGATAAATCCGCTGCTAAAGTCCGATTCGATATTCTTTACTTTCTAGCCATTTACTTCTTATTGCTGCTGTCGTTAATCACCTCCGATGTGCTGCTCATCCTGCATGCTTTGGGCTATGTACATACTACTATTGCTGGGCTTAGTAACTTTCTATGGTTGCTCGCCATTATTCTGTTCGTTGTAGGTACTTTTATAACGTTGACGACAGAGAAGGGCGAGATGAGCTTGTCCAATTTATGGATCGTAATGTTGATGTACATCTCCTATTGTCAGCTGTGGATGGTTGTCGCTGCTTACGGATTATATCTTTATGCCAAAGACCTCATCTTCAAAAGAGAAGCAAAGTGGTATAAGACTGAGCGCTATTAATAACGAACAAAGAAGTAATATGAGAAATATGTGATCACAGGAGAAACAGAACATGATGATGAAAAAACAAATGGTTATACTGTTGACCTGCCTCTCTCTTTTTCTAATTCAAATGAATATTGCAGCCGCTGAGACCCCACCTAAGGATACAAGATTAACATACACAACCTCTTTCACGGGGACGGATACTGCGCTAAAGGGTTCGAGTACTAAGCAGCAATATTTTGAGGTTATGGATTATTGGAATGTGGATGAGATCAGAATTAACCTGCACTTTCAAATTTCGCAAATTACCAAGGAGCAGATTTCTAGCGTTACCTTAACGCTAAATGGCAGCCCATTCTATACATTTAGACCCTCTCTAAAGAACAACGGTGAACAACAGCTGGTCCTTCAAGCCCCCAAAGAGCTGCTGAAAAAGGGGACCAATACGCTTGGCATTCAGGGCTATTTGCAGTCGAGCAATACAGATGAGCTATCTTGTACTGTCGATTATGATTATGATAATTGGCTTCGTCTGTTTAATACATCCAGCATTAACGTATTGTATACACCAAAGCCTTTGACTGGTGGGATCAGTGACTTTAGTGATCGTTTCTCTGGAATAGATACCTTAACGAAGAATCAGAGTATTCTGACCGTACCGGATAAAAGCACTGGGGCAGAATTGGAGTCGGCTACTTATGCGCTCTCCGGGCTTGTGAAGGGGAATACATTGGACAATAGAACGATTCCAATGCTTCCCTACCGGTCAGATGCGGTGAAGAATAAAGCTGCGGTTGTACTGGTAGCTATGTATGACCGGGTACCAAGTGCGCTAAAGGCTCAGCTAAGCACCTCTGAAGATTTAAGTACACATGCATTACTGCAGTTAGTGAATAAGGATACTCAGCCCACACTAGTCGTAACCTCGAAGGATGAGAACTTACTGATTAAAGCAGGCCGTTTTGTTGCGAATCAAGAGTTATTGGGTCAAATCAGCAGTGATTTAAAGGTGGTCGATGATGCTACAGAAGTATCTGCACCACCCCTTTCGATTAGCTCCAATATTACGTTTACAGAAACGGGTGATAAACTCACTGGGGCACGTCATCAGGAGCAGACCTACTTTGTTTCACTGCCCTCTAACCGCTCGATTGCAGATTCAGGCAGAATCAGATTTGATTTCCGTTATGCGCAGAATGTAGATTTCGACCGTTCATTAGTGACGGTCAGCATCAACAACACACCCATTGGCAGCAAGAAGCTGACCAAAGAGCTGGCGAATGGCGATAAGCTGGAGCTTCCAGTTCCTCAAAACTTGAATATTTCCGGTAATTTTACGGTGACAGTAGCTTTTGATTTGGAGCTGAAGGGTGCCGGATGTACCCTGGATAAGGATCAAACGCCGTGGGCTTATATCAGTAAGGATTCTGTAATGCGTCTTAATACTAAGGATCGGACGGAGCTCTTGTTTAATAACTATCCGTATCCGTTCATACGTGACGGCATTTACAATCAAGTGGCAGTTGTTCTGCCACAAGAAATGGATGATTATGCATATTTGAGTTTATCTAATGTGTTTAATCTGCTTGGAAAATACGCAAGCGGTAATACAGGGAACATTCAGTTCTACACGGATAGCGTCAGCGCAGATCATTTGAAGAATAATAATATCATCGCGATAGGCGCGTACAAGAATAATAAGATTATCCGTGATCATAATGATAAGCTCTATTTTCAATATAACGGGAGCGGATCAGCGATCCGCTCCAACGAGAAGATGAGTATTGAAGAGCAATATGGAGCGCAAATCGGAACATTGCAGTTGATTGAATCACCATTTGAGGCGGGACGAGGGTTGCTTGCTGTTACGGCAGTTGACTCTGAAGAGTACTACTTGGCGTCGAAGCTGATCGCAACAGAGCGGGACAAATGGAAGGTGTTTGGCGATGGGGTTATCGTGGATAAAGACGGTAATGTCAACGCGCACCGTTTCAAGATCATTACTGGAGCAGTAGAGGATTCCGTGGTTAAGAAAATAGCAGAACGGACAGACGTACTGAGCTTTATTATCGTAATTGTACTAGTGCTGACACTGGTGATTCTATCGCTGATCCTGCTGCTTCGTAAACATATGAAGAAACGTGGTGATAAGCGTGAGACGTAATCGCAGCGGTTTAATTTCAGATATTGCGCTCTTATCGTTCCTGGTGCTTCTATATATTTGTATTGTCTTTATTTCAGGGGCACCCGATGATTATATCCAGAATATTATCATTTTAAATGTAGCTTTTATTCTGGCGATCGTTACGTACTTTACTACGGTGACCGCAGGGTTAGTCTTGAATCTCGTGTTTATATTTGCTTACGGATTCTACACCATGTATCAGACGATATCTCTGGGAGAAACCATTGGAATGAACACGTACTTCTGGCTAATTATGACCCCATTGTTAACGGTGGTGCTATGGATATTTACATTAAGCAACCGAGAGCTACAGGCTGAGAATCAACGTTTGGAGAAAAAGACTGCCAATATGGCCATCATCGACGAGAACACAGATCTGCGAAACAGCATTTCTTTTCAGAAGGATGCCACCTTATTTACAGGCATTTCGACTCGTTATCAGATTCCACTCACACTGCTTGTAGTGAAAGTGAAATACTGGAATGAGATTAGACGTATCATTCCCGAAGATAAGCTGGCTGAGGCTATTCACGACGTGTCTCAGCTCAGTCAGGCGAGCATTCGTACCAATGATGCACTGTATTTGCTAGACAAAGATGACGCAACATGGGGCCTGCTGCTGTTCACCGATAGCGATGGAGCAAAGATTGTGATTGATCGGATTAAATTGAAGCTTCAAGAGCTTAATGACACTGAATTTGTCAAAAAGTATAAAGTCAGCCTCGGTCTTAAAATCGGTGCCGTAGAGTATCAATCGGGTACTATTGAGAATCCGCTGGATTTCATTGTTCAGGCTAAAAAACAGCTGGAGTATGATGTATAAGCTGCTTGACTTCGAGGAAATATAAGGAATATCGGATATTAGTTGACTTTATATGTCGATTTCACGTATGATGGAGCGGTGGTCTAAATCGTAAGATTTACGAATTTTCCTACGTTTATTAGGTTATACTTATATATAAACCTACAGATCATTTGGTTAATTTACCATAAAGGCTCCACTAATTTGTTCAGAAGGAGGACGATCAGAATGAGAGAAGGCATACATCCTAAGTACAACAAGGTTATTTTCATGGATGCAAGCGTAGGCTTCAAATTCCTGAGTGCATCTACAAAATCATCCAATGAAACAATGGAATGGGAAGATGGTAACACTTATCCTGTTATCCGCGTGGACGCAAGTTCCGCATCCCACCCGTTTTACACTGGTAAACAAAGAGATACAGAACAAGGCGGCCGTGTTGACAAGTTCAAACAACGTCTTGCACAAAAGAAATAAGAATCCTTACGGATTAAAAAGGGACAACCCATTTAGAAGCGATCGCTTCAGGGATGTCCCTTTTTTGTGTTCAGGCATGTTAGAATGAAATGGAATTGATAAATTTCGATAGTGGCAGGGGAGCGATCGGTAATGGAAAATGAAATAAAAGTAGATACAGTTCTTAAGAGTGAGGACGTTCAGGAGTTTAACCTATGGTTTAGCTTGAATAGTCGAATTATACTTAACTCTTTCAGTGTGGTTGCTTATTTTGTGATTTTACTGTTAATTACTAAGAATTACAGTACTACGAATATTTCAGTCCTTGCTGGGACTGCGGTGATTCTTGCTGCTGTTTTATGGTATATGACCAAATCAAGTTTAGTCAAAAAATCTAAAAAAGCTTTCGCGACAGACAGCTTGGCCCAACAGCCTCAGAGCTATTCCATATCAGACGAAGGTATAAAGTATGTATCCGAGGCGGGCTCCGGGCAAGTGAAATGGGAGGAGATACATAAAATAGGCGAAACGATGAGCTTGTTCGTGTTTTTTGTGTCTTCCAATAGAGCGCTGATTATCCCTAAGCGATATTTTCAGTCAGAACAAGATAAAACAACATTTAAGGATTTGGCCAGAAAGTATATGTTCTCTCATCGAGTGAAGTTCAAATCGTAGAATTACTGTTTTTTGTCGATTCATTTGTAGGTACGATTAGGATATAATGATAGAAGCGACTTGAAAAATAGGAGAAATATGGCATGCCGTGGATTCAAGGATATCCGTATTACTTATTAATGGGCAGTGTTCTAAGCTTTTACATGGCTATAAGCTCCTATCGACATCGGAAGTCGGCAGGAAGACGCTATCTGTGGATCTTAATGCTGCTGGTTAGCCTCATGTTTATTGCGACGGCGGGGGAGATTATGTCATCCTCTTTTCAGGCTAAGCTGTGGTGGAAGAATATGCAGCAGGCTCCGCTTTTTTTAAGTGCGCTATTTACTTATGCTGTAGTCAAAGAATATTTGTCCCCATCCACGGAACGCCTACCTATTAAGCTTGCTATTTTCTCGATTCCTATTGCTTTGGATATACTGCTTATTTTTACGGATACCTATCATCATCTAATGCGTAGTGAAGTGGGCATCGCCACTGTTGCGGGTGTTAGTGGAATTACTGTAAAGCCTACGCTCCTTAGCATGGCTTTTATTGCTTATGATCAGCTTTTTGGTCTGTATGCGGTCTGCTTGCTGGCTCTTTCCTTGATCAATAGACCGAGAGCCTTTTTGCGGCGTTCTTTCCTGCTGCTGGCTGGGCTGCTTGTTCCGGTTGTTTCCGTTTTTTTACTTCCTCTCTTGAAGATCACGCTTACAGGCTTTACAGCCTTCACTTATTTACCCGCAATTATAGCGGCTTATTTGTGTCTGTTCATTGACCCCAAATCTACGGTCTACCCTTTAACTAAAATTAAAATCTTAGAGCATATGAAAGACGGCGTAGTTCTAACAGATCAGAAGGATAGAATCATTGGTATAAATGAGGCTGCGACCTCCATATTATTGGAGATTACCGGGATATTGAATGAGACCTGGCTGGGGAAGGATATTGATCTTTTTATGAGGGATCACGAGGATATCAGCGCTCATTATAGCCAAAGAACCGAAGGGCAGTTTGAGATTGAATGTACTGGAATGAGAGAGATTTGTTATGGCGTTTCTTTAATTGCGACGGAGCATCGGGCAACAGAGAACAAGGGGATGCTGATCGTTTTTAGTGACCATAGTGAAAAGAAGCGGTATGAACGTGAACTGCTCTTTCAAGCTACAGTAGATGATTTGACTGGACTTTATAATCGCAGGCATTTTATGAAAATGGTGCAAAATCAAACGATTCCGGACGGATTAGGACTGGCACTGTTATTATTCGACATCGATGATTTTAAATTAATTAATGATACTTATGGTCATCTGGCGGGAGATCAAGCTTTAGTTGATTTTTCGAATAAAATACTTCAGGTATACCAAGATAAAGGCATTGCCGGAAGGGTCGGCGGCGAGGAATTTGCCGTATGTTTTTTTGCTGAGGATAAACGCGCAGCACTGAAGGAAGCCGAAGATTTTCGTACGACGATGAGTGGTTACACCATAATTTTGAACGAATATGATAGTGTTCACCTTACCGCAAGTATTGGCATTTCTTTTACAGAGCGTAGAGAAGTGACCTTTGAAGATTTATATCGAGAAGCCGATGAAGCGTTATATCGTTCTAAGAATACGGGCAAGAATAGAGTGACGCTGGGTCGTGAACCTGTCTTAAGAGAAGCGGTGAAGGGCTAGGGAACATCGAGAAGCCAGATCTGCGTGCTGAGCAACGAAGAAGAAAGGGTGTCCTAATGAATCTGACAATTAATGAAGTGATGAGTAAGCTTGAGGAAATGGGTACAGAGCAGACAAAGCGTACCTTTATACGACATGGTGCTAAGGAGCCTTTATTCGGAGTAAGAATTGGGGACATGAAGAAGCTGGTGAAGGATATCAAGAAAGACCAAAGTCTGGCTCGCGCATTGTATCAGACGGGTAATTATGATGCGATGTATTTAGCAGGACTTACAATTGACCCCAAGACGCTTACGAAGGAAGAGCTTCAAAGCTGGGTAGAGGCAGCTTACTGCTCTGCTTTAGCGGAATATACGGTAGCCTCTGTCGCCGCAGAGAGTCCATTCGCATTGGAGCTCGCCAGAGAGTGGATTCGTTCCTCGGATGAAATGGTGGCTACTTGCGGCTGGAGTACTTATGGAAATTACATTTCAGTTACGCCGGATGATCTGCTGGACATCGCTGAGATCAGAGAGCTACTACAACAAATACAAACAACCATTCATCAGGAACGGAATCGAGTTCGTTACACGATGAATATGTTTGTAATTATTGCCGGCAGCAGCGTAACACAACTGTATGATGAGGCCACGCAGATTGCTGCAAGCATTGGAAAGGTCCAAGTACATATGGGACCAACCGCATGTAAAGTACCACTCGCTGTAGACTATATTGCTAAGGTTGAACAGGCTGGAAAGCTTGGTGTGAAGAAGAAGACTTGTATTTGTTAAAATATAAGAAAGCAAGATACAATCGAATCGTCAAAAAGGCCAGTTCACTTAATCTGAGAACTGGCCCTTTTTATATAGTCTTATTGTTGAGCGGAATCTACTACGACTTTAACAGCAGTGCCAATGGGTGGCAGGCTCTTAGTCAGCATAGGGCTGTAGAATCCTATAACTTTTGCACCTTTTACAAGCTCACTGCTGTTTACAGCTTTGCCATCAGGGTTCATTAGCACAGTATCTTTACTAATGCGAAGGACTACTTCTTTTTGTGACTGTTCGCTAAGACCATTGCCTTTAACGGTGATGCTGATGTTTCCTTCATCGTCTTTTTGAACTTCTTCAATGGCACCAGCAGTGCCCAGAAGATCATTTTGTTTCTGTTCATCTAGAACAGTGATTTTGTAAGTTGGAGTTTGCGGCGGCAAGCTCATGGTCATGATCATGGAATGCTCAGCTTTTACGGTCATACCGATCTGAAGATCTTTCAGTGCAAGCTTAGTACCGTCTGCCATTTCGATAGTCGTATCTTCACCTACATTCAGTACGATGCCATCTGTGCCAACACCTTGAATCTGAACGGATTGGAATTTACCCTCATTATTGACAGCTGTAATCACGCCAGTCTTGGTCATGTGCTCTTGCTGATTAGCATCAGTGATCACGATGGAATCTCCCTTCACTGTCATGTTGTGGTGGATAATTTCACTTACAAAGGAAGCTGGAACATACAAAATGGAGTTAACCAATTGTGGTGCAGTTCCAAGCGTAGTGTTCATTTTATTGATGCTATAGCGATCTTCTCCGGCTTTTACTGTAGTGAATACAGCACCATTGATAAGATCAACGGATTTAGTTTGTCCATTCCAAGTTAATTCGAAGCCGAGTGCTTCACTAACCGAACGAAGTGGCACCATAGGCTCTTTTCCATTTGTAGTCTGAAAGCCAGTTTCCTTCAGAGTGGAACCGTTGATTTCAATTGCAAACGTCTTTTGATTAGCGTTAACAGAGGTTTGAGTAGCATCATTTTTTGCAGAAGTTGTGGTTGGTGCGGCATAAGCTGCTCCTGTTGAAAGTGCTAGGGACAAAGTTAAGAGAACCATACTTGTTTTTAAGGTGTTGTTCATAGTTGTGAGCTCCTTTTTAAGTTGATTTGTTAGTGTTGTTATTATCTAGACGGGGCATCTCTCCAATATGTTGCAGCTTTTTTGTATAAAAAGAGCAAGAGACCTTTCCGTTTGTAGTAAAATGGAAATATTAACAATCGCTCACATTAGGAGGCGCTATGGAGTCATTCAAAGATCGACTTAGATTTATGAAGGTCCAGCAGGACGGGCTTATTAAAGAATATGAAGCTCTGATTGCAGAATATGAAAGTCACGATCTGGTCAATGAGAATGAACACTTGAAGAAGCAACATGAGAAACATAAGCTTGCTTTAGTTGAGTTAAAGACTCAGGTAGGGAAGCTTCAAGAAGAGAATACCGAGCTAAAAATTACACTAACGGAACAAATCTTAAATGAGAAGCTTGGCATTCTTAGCTTGTCGAGACAGAAGCTGCAGACTTATTTTGCCTCTAAAAGCCTTGCCCATACAGACCGGCTGACGGCTTTTGAAATGGAGACGAAGCGTCGCATTCAGCAGCTGTACCAAACAGCTGCGAGGCAACTCGGGGAGAATAAAGTAGAGTTATCCAGCCGGATTGGAGCGTTGTCGGCGGAGTTGAATGAGCGTGTACTAGCGCAGCGACAAAAGCTGAGGGAATCCGAAATTCATCAGAACGCTAGCATGGATAACGGATTACATGATTTTGCCTCAGAAGAGATCAGTGAAGAAGTATTGGAGCGTCGAAGAAAACAAAATCAGATCGAAATGAAGATTGGACTTGGCTGGATTAACAAACTTGGGATCCTGCTGCTGATTTTGGCTGTGGGAGCGGCATTCAGATATTCCTATTCCAACTGGTTCACAGGTTATATGAAGGGGAGCGCCTTTTTTCTATTAGGATTACTGATGTTAGGGGGCGGGGAGTGGCTGTATCGCAAAGGAAAAGGGACGTTCGCTTTAGGGCTGCTTGGCGGCGGAATTTCAGTGCTGTACGGCTCTGTGTTCTATAGCTATTTTTTACTGGATATTATCAGTATTTATGTAGGGCTATCCTTATCCGTACTCATCACTTTAACTGCTGTACTTCTGTCTCTAAGGTATGAATCACGAAGTATTTGTGCTTTGGGCTTAATCGGAGGGTATTTGCCACTATACTCTTATTTGGGGGCATTCGGTCTTTCGGGCAATGCGGTTTACGTGGCGATGGGTTACTTGTTTCTATTAAACTTGTTCATTCTATTGATCTCCTTCCGCAAACGTTGGAACGTTGTCAATTATATCAGTTACTTATTTAATACACCTTCCATGCTGATATTAATAGCGTTATCGGATAGCAACGGAGTGAATATGATTTATGCGGTGCTGACTTTTGCCATGTATTTGGGCATTACGTTATGGTACCCGTTCAAGTATCGCTCCAAGCTGTCTTGGTGGGATTTCTCTCTATTAGGATGCAATACGTTTATTAGCTGTCTCACCTTGTATCTTCTATTCCTGGATGCAGGGCTGAAGGATTACAACGGTGCGCTGGCGCTGGTCTTCTGTCTGCTGTATCTGGGGCTTGGACGAGGAATCCAGAAGCTAATGCCACAGGAAAAAGAAAGCATGTTGCTGTTCTACGCTACTTCGTTGACCTTCGGGATTCTAATGATTCCTTTCCAATTCGGAGCGGCTTGGTGGTCCATTGGCTGGTTGATTGAAGGCGTCGTGCTTACCTTGTTTGGTAATCTGAATCGGTTTAAGGGGATGGAAAAGGCAGGCTGGGGTATTTTGACGCTGTGCCTTGTGGTATTCTTCGGATTAAATGTACCGATGCAGTTAGATATAGCCAATGAATGGATGAATTCTGCAGACGCTTATTTTCCGCTAAAATATTTCTTCATTACTGCAGGCATGCTGATTATCGCCGTATGGTATGCCGTTCAACATAACCGCAAGGATGCTCTGCAGCGCAGTGAGCCTTACGAAATCACCTTAGCCCTATGGTTTAAATACGCAGCGTTATTGAATTTCTGGATCTATGGATTGTATGAATCGAGAAGACTGTATCGTCTGGCAGTACCGGAGGATTTCTCACATAGAGCCTTCTATAATTTGCTGCTGTCTGCTCTGTTAACTATTGTTCTAGCCTATGTATTGCCGAAGGTGAAGGTGCTGTATGACACCATCGTTAAATATTTTGTGAGACTTCTCTTTGGGATAGGTTATGCTATTTGCTTGGTGATTACAGTGGGCTTGCCAAGTCTGCAGAATGATATTGCACGTAATACTGGGGCTGATTATATCGCGCTGAGTGTACTTATCATTTTTAATATCTTCGTATGGTTTAGCGGACGTGATCTGCTGATCGCCGTGCTTAAACGTGAGTATAAAAGTATGGAGATTTATCCTGTCTTCATGGGAGTGTATCTACTCGGAATCATCACCGCTTTTCTAGGGGTACAGCTGCAATTGAGTGATGCGGGATTAATATTTAGTCTCGTTTATCTATTAATAGCAGTTCTGTTCATCATGTACGGCTTCCGCAAAAGATATGTGTACATCCGACGCTTCGGTCTTGGATTAACATTAATGGCAACAGGTAAGCTGCTGCTATACGATCTGGGACTACTAAATACCGGAAGTAAAATCATCGCTTATGCCAGCTTTGGAATTTGCCTGCTTGGCATCTCCTATCTTTATCAAAAGGTATCGAACAAAATGGAGGAGGGGCAGGCAGCAACGGAGAATGTGACTAAGGGGTAGACTACCAAGTGAACCATAGGAAGGAAGACGGGGATGTATCAGACTTATATTTTCGATCTGTACGGTACACTAATTGATATTAAGACAGATGAGGAACATTCTGAGGTCTGGGGACGGCTGGCGCTCCATTTTGGATACCAGGGACTCTCTATATCAGGGGGAGAATTGCAAGAACGCTTTCTACAGGAGCGGGATCTTCAGCTAAGTGAAGCCGCACGGAGCTGTGAGTATCCGGATTTCGTAATGGAGGAAGTGTTTCGGTCTGTGGCCCGTCAACTAGGCGGAGAACCGGATCAAGCATGGTTATATGAAACCGTTAGATGGCTGCGGACATTATCGATGGTCCATATCTCTCTATATGACGGTGTGGCTGAAATTCTACACACGTTAAGAGAACGTGGCAAAAAAGTATTCCTGCTCTCCAACGGGCAGAAGACTTTCATTGAAGCAGAATTAACTATGCTCGGAATCATCCATCTATTCGATGGCATTGCGATCTCTTCGGAAGCAGGGGTGAGTAAGCCTGATCCGCTATTTTACAGCTACTTAGTCGACAAATATGAAGCGGATTTGAGCTCAACTATTATGATTGGAAATGATCCTCGTACGGATATTGAGGGTGCTCTGAAGGTAGGCATAGATTCCTGCTATACACACACGGCTTCTTCGCCTTCTAATATGGTTGTGAAGAGTACGTATTCTATATGGGATGGCGATTTGCGGCTAATCCCAGGTTGGAATTCATAGTTGTACAAAAAAGTCCCCGTACCCGGCTGCTTATTCACCGGTTACGGGGACTTCGTATATCGGACGTTTAGGATTGCAACGCCGTTTGTTTATGCTTGATTAGATTACGCCTTCAGCCAACATAGCATCGGCTACTTTTTTGAATCCAGCGATGTTCGCTCCTGCAACGAGGTTGCCGGACTGTCCATACTGTTCGGATGCATCTACAGATTGTTGATAGATGGAAACCATGATCTCATGCAGCTTCGTATCAACTTCTTCAAAGCTCCAAGACATACGCATGCTGTTTTGTGCCATTTCAAGCGCAGATACAGCTACGCCGCCAGCGTTAGCAGCTTTGGCAGGTGCGAATAGCACACCAGCTTGTTGGAACTGATGAATAGCTTCGAGGGTGGATGGCATGTTGGCACCTTCGCCTACTGCTTTAACACCGTTCTCAATTAGTTTCAAAGCCATGGTTTCATCAATCTCATTCTGAGTAGCACTCGGAAGGGCGATATCACAAGGAATAGTCCAAATTTGCGTGGAGTCTTCGGTGTACACAGCGTTAGGGTGTTCATTCACATACTCGCTAATCCGTTTTCTTTCCACTTCTTTCAGGCGGCGGACAGTTTCGAGGTTTATGCCGTTTTCGTCATAGATATATCCAGCGGAGTCACTACAAGCTACGACTGTTGCACCTAGCTGAACTGCTTTTTCAATCGCATAGATCGCTACGTTACCAGAACCGGAAACAACAACGCGGCTTCCTTCAAAGGAAAGGCCTTTTGCTTTTAGCATCTCGTTTACGAAATAAACTGTTCCGTAACCAGTAGCCTCCGTCCGAGCTTGACTTCCGCCGTAACCAATACCTTTACCAGTCAATACGCCAGCCGGATATCCTCCGCGGATCCGCTTGTATTGTCCGTACATGTAGCCAATCTCACGACCACCTACACCGATATCTCCTGCAGGAACATCTTGGTCAGGACCGATGTAATTTTGCAATTCAGTCATGAAGCTTTGTGCAAAACGCATGATTTCGCCTTCGGATTTCCCTTTAGGATCAAAGTCTGATCCGCCTTTACCTCCGCCGATGTGTTGGCCGGTAAGAGCATTTTTGAAGATTTGCTCGAACCCGAGGAATTTGATGATACTAGCATTAACGGATGGGTGAAAACGAAGTCCGCCTTTGTAAGGTCCGATTGCACTACTGAACTGTACACGATACCCACGGTTCACTCTTACTTTGCCTTGATCATCCGTCCAAGGTACGCGGAACATAATCAAACGTTCTGGTTCGACCAATCTTTCCAGAATGGCATTTTCCTGATACTTAGGTTCAGCAGCGAGGATCGGAAGCAAAGATTCGAGGATTTCCTTTACAGCCTGATGGAATTCGGGCTCAAAAGGATTGCGTGCAACAACCTGTGCGTACACGTCTTCGATATAACGATGTGCCTTGTTGCTGTTTGTGTCTAATTGCTGGGTAGATACTGAGCTCATGAATTCAACCGCCTTTTCTAGTATTCAATTTGGTCCAACACTTTTTTTATATTTTGGCACAAGTCAATGTTCCTCACAACTGTTTTTATTAAATAACTTACTTGAAGTGGAACGTTTTTTAGACTATGGTGTTATGAAATATGTTAAAAAAGCTTGCTGTACTTCGTGTAATGACGCGTTAAAGCGCGAAATATGCTAAAATGATGTGTAATAATTGTAGGGAGATGAAATATAAAAAATGAGTGACAAATTAAACGAGCAGGAATTAGTAACCGTATTATCTGCCAAAACTAAAGTAGATCCTAAATTAATACGTTTAGTATTAAAGCATGAACAGACCTTTATCAATAACGCCAAGGCCAATGCCAAAGGTGAGGTAGACATCGATAATGATGATCTGGTTGACTATGTTGTTGCCCAGCGCGATGTGAAGCTGGATGAAATCACAGTTGAGACGATTCTTGATGCGGAGATGGATTACTTAATGGATAAAGGTTTGGCAGGATATATCGATTAACCCTTGCATATGTCCGGCTTTAAAGCCATTTGTTCAAGAGGGTATAGAGCCGGAATGAAAAAAATAGGCATTTGCATTGCGTTTAGTGATTTAGTGTGGTACAATGAAATTAATCATAAATTTAACCCTTAATTCACATATTGTAAAAGGTTATCATTTGTGCGTATGAGTCCTTTTCCAATGTGTGAATTTTTATTTGTTCGTACACTACGTAGGAATAAAAGGACATGTGTTAAATAAAATATTGGAGGTAATATCATGCAAACAGGTACAGTTAAATGGTTTAATGCAGACAAAGGATTTGGTTTTATCGAGGTTGAAGGTGGAAGCGACGTATTCGTACACTTCTCCGCAATCACAGGCGACGGATTTAAATCTTTGGACGAAGGCCAACGCGTTGAGTTCAACGTAACTCAAGGCGCTCGTGGACCACAAGCCGAAAACGTTGTAAAACTGTAATTCGAAAATTAGGCTGCCCTTAACACAAGTTGAGGGCAGCTTTTTTATTTTTTTAACATATGAATCTGCCCCTAATAGGGTGGCGAAATCGTCTCGATTCGATCCAAGGAGGGGTATTTATGTATTTTCGTAAAAAAGCACTGGAGGATCTTCCACAGGAAGACACAGCCATTTGGTCTTGTACCAAGGAAGGTTGCACCGGTTGGATGCGCGATAATTTTGCATTTCAGTATGTACCTACCTGCTGGCAATGTAACTCTCCCATGACTAGAAGTATGAAGATACTGCCAATGCTTGTGAACACGAATTCAGATATGAAGGCTATGAAGAAAGGCATCACGATTAAGTAACAGCCTTTACTAAAACCATGCTAGAGATGGTTAAATAGAAGCAGCTAACATACTCAAACAGCTGGACCCTTGATGGTGGGCAGCTGTTTTTTTGTTGGAGTATTTTATTTCTGATCGAGCAATTTCTCCCACTCTGTTAAGGTGATATTCTCTGAGATATGCTTCAAATGTTCAGGGACCTCTACGTGGCACATGAATTCTAAGCTGTTGCCGTCCGGGTCGTTGAAGTATACAGAGGCATTTCCTTGATAAGCTCGGATAAATGGCTCAACGGAAGTTCGATTACGGAACGGAACAGCATCTACTCCAATGGATTCCAGCCATTGCAGGGATTGCTTCAAATCCTCATAAGTTACGCGAAAGGCTATATGCCGTAAGGATGGATGGTATGGCGTTTCTACTTCCTTTCCTTCCCAAATGCCAATCCAGCTCCGACCTTCCTCAATCCAGAAAAATGCAGTTTCTTCATCTCGACAAGCCATTTTTAATCCCAATTTCTCATAAAATTCGATAGATACCTCAAGATTACTCACTGGTAAATGTGCTTCATATAGTCCTTTAATCATGTTCTTGTCTCCTTTTGCAGGCTTAGCCTGTATCTTATTTATAACTACCAGGTTCTTTCGTGCGCGATTTCCCATTCACTCCATGGTACGATTCCTAGCTCAGGTCTGGGCAGATCAGGCAGTACGGCTAGAAACTCTAAGGAATGACCATCTGGATCTCTGAAATACACGGATACGGCTGGCATCCAGCCGAATACATATAACTGCTCCTTCTCATCATCCAGGAAGTTGGAGGTTTCAATCCCCTTGGCCTTCAGATAGGATACCGACTGCTTCAAATCCTCAAGCGTTACTTGAAAAGCAAAGTGCTGACGTACGACCTCGGAAGGTGCCTTCTCCCAAATTCCGAGCATGGCCTGATTACGATCTTCTCCAATCCAGTAAAATCGCCGCTTGCGGCCTTCAGTATTCTCCGAATGGGCTAAGGGTAGTCCCAGAACATGTTCATAGAAATGAGAAGATTGTTCAAGGTTAGTCACGTTCAGATGGGTTTCAAACAGTCCTTTGATCATAGGGCGGCACCTGCCGGGCTATTGATTTTGCGAGCTAAATTTAGGAATGATTCTAAGACTAGACGAATGCGATCTTCAATCTCTTGGCCGCTCTCGTACCCATCGTATCCAAGCTCGAAGCGCTTACGCTGCATCCCGCCGATGGAAATCCAATCGGGTGTATTAATTCCATGTAGGTTGCGTACAACCGCCTGTAATTGAAGCAATGAGCTTACACCTACAGCTCCGCCTGCAGAACTGGCGGACAGTACCACTTTGCCGTTGAAATGGGTCTGGCCTAGATGGTCCAGCGCATTTTTCATCACACCACTCATGGAGCCGTGGTATTCCGGGGTGATTAGGATGATTGCGTTCGCGCTTAGCATCTCTTGATGGAGGGCGCTTAAATGCTCATGCTCTGGGTGGGACTCATCTGGTGAATAAAAGGGGAGCGGGCGTTTGTGGAGATCGAACAGGGTGACTTTTTCACCTTGCTGATTAATAAAGTGTGCGGCATGCTCTGCCAGCTTTGTGCTGGTCGCCTCTTTTCGATTACTGCCTGTCAGGATCATCACTTTCATCTGTATCCACTCCTATAAGGTGATTGCTATACACCAATGATAGCTGAATCGGCATTTATTGAAATCAGCACATGGAATGAACCTGCATAGCAAAGACGCTCAGCCATTGTGCTGAACGTCTAAGACTAAAGTTGTAGATGAGCTGAGTCGCTATGAGCTGTAGCCGTTTTTTAATGCAAAAATAGCAGCCTGAGTCCGATCTGATAAGTTTAGCTTTCCGAGTACATGGCTGACATGTGTTTTAACGGTCTTTTCGGTGATGACCAGCTTGCTGGCAATCTCTTTGTTACTCATGCCGAGTGCAATTAGATCTAATACTTCTTGCTCGCGTGGAGTAAGGAGCTCTAATCCGGTGATAACAGCTAGTGTTGTATTTGGGTCATTTGGATCTGAAGTACGGACTTCCAATTGCTCTAGTGTAGAAGTTGCCATTAGATTCATCAGCTGACTGGCAGCCTCGGAATGTAGCTCGACTTGCCCGTTATGTACTTTGCGGATAGCGACTACCAGCGCTTCTGGTTCTATATCTTTAAGTAAATAGCCTTTAATCCCTACGCGGACTGCTGGCAGTACATGATCCTGATCCGAAAATGAGGTCAACACAATGACCTTGACCTGCGGATGGGAGATCCGCAGTGCTTGAGCGGTCTCAATGCCGTCCATAATGGGCATATGCAAATCCATTAATATAACATCCGGATTCAATTCGGCGGTTCTTTCTAACGCTTCACGGCCGTTGGAGGCTTCACCTATAACCTTGATATCAGGTTGTGTGGAGAGAAACACCTGCAGCCCACGGCGTACCATTGCATGGTCGTCTACTAATAATAAGTTTATCGTCATTTATTGATCACCCGACTTCATTTAATTTGATGGGTAGAGGGATGTTTACCTCAACCGTTGTACCTTGATGCTCCTCACTGTGAATAGAAAAATGGCCATTAAGCGCCTCGGCTCTTTCCTTCATAATATGCAGCCCGAGAGATTTATTGGTGTCTGTGCTACAGCGCCGTTTGGCACCGCCCTTACCCTGATCGATGATACTCAGTATCACCTCGGTAGCGTTCAAATGCAGAGATACTTCGGCTTTAGAAGCTCCGGAGTGCTTGCGCACGTTATTGAGTGCTTCTTGACCAATGCGTAGTAGACCCTCTTCAACATTGCGAGGGAGCTCGAGAACGCCGCTTCGCCTAGTCTGTATCAGCAGCCCTAGTTGCTGACCATGGACCTGAAGCGCGGTCAACAACCCGGCTTCCAGCCCTGCAGGACGAAGCTGCATAATTAAAGCGCGCATTTCTTTGAGTGCAGATTGCGAGAGCTCTTGTATATCACGGACAGCCTCAGCAGCCGGATGGGAGGTGTGCTCTTGCTTCAGCATACTTTCCACACCTTTGGCTGTCATTGAGAGGGAGAACAGGATCTGATTCACCGAGTCATGCAGGTCACGGGCCAGTCGATTCCGCTCGTCTAGACGAGTGATTTCTCGGCGCTTCTCTCCGAGCTGTACGCTTTCCAGCGTAGCTGAAATATGCTCAGCGATCGCTTCGAGTACTTCTCCATCTGCGGTCGCCGAGGCGAGTGCTTTAGGCGAGGTGATGAGTAGAATGGCTGAGCTTTGCACGGAAATCTGCCGAAAAGGGACGGCAAGCATTACAACTCGCTCTCTATCAGGCTGTTCAGAACAGCATGATTTCGTAATTTCCTGTTCCTCGTCAGAGGTTAATGTTGCGAAGCGGTGTCCTTGCGAGATATCTACTAGACGATTCTTAAAGGAATCTGAGAGCTCAAAAGGGGCTATTTCAGGTGTTATATTAGCTGCATAAGCGGCTGCGTGTACTTCGAATTTCTCCTCTCGTTGTCCGATAATCGCTGCAAAAGGCCAATCGAAATATTGGACAATCAGGGCGGTAGTTTTCTCCACCAGAATGCTTGGAGAGATGCATTCACTGGCCGTGAGATTTAAAGCTGCGCTGAATTCGCCTAATTTGGCGTACAGATTCGCACGGCGCTGCTCGGTGCTGTATAACTGCATGCGTTCAATGGCACTGCCAATTTGCAAGGCCACGGATTGCAGTAGAGCAAGCTCGCTGTCGGCGTAATGCGCTTTGCCCGGCGCTGCTACATTCATAAGCCCTAAGTAGCGATCGCCTGAATGGAGCGGGATGGTGGCGTGGTGTGTGATCCCCAAAGTATCCCCCCAGTTATACTGCCTGGCATTACTCAGCCGCTTGCAGTTTAGAATGTTGACCGCTTGTTCTAACCGTCCGTCCCATAGGCGCTCTAAGCACCAGCAGGTTCCACACTGCATCGGCTGTTTATTATCCCGTTGCAGCGCTGGCGGCAAACCTCGATCTACGGCGCATTCATATTCCATATTCTCTTCGCTCAGGAAGATCCAGCCTGCTGTATTTCCCGTTAGGTCTAACAGCTTGCCCATAACTGTATCGAGCATCGGTTTGAGCTCATTGGAACTATTTAAGGTCTCCGCAATTGTCTTGAGCGTCAGTAACTCGTGGATTCCGGTTTCTTCCGGCATGAGGTTCTCCCCTTTAGGTTAATTAAAATATAAAAAATCATAAGATTCACACCATACTTTATGTCTTATAGTTCTCGTTTAAACGCTTGTCGTCCTTATTAGGACGCCGAAGGTGTTTATGCTGATAAGGTTCTATCTATTGTAACTTAGAATACTCCATTCATTCTAAAATTTTATGTAATCATGATGCCATAAAAAAGCAGCCCCTTAAGGTCTGGTATGACCTTAAAGAACCGCTAAGGGTATGCGTTAATTTACAGCTGCAGGGGTAGTGGAAGGTGTGCTGTGTTCCGCATCATCGTGCTGAATAAGTCCGTGTTTCTCCCAAGCCCGACTCTTCCAACGGAAATACATAATGACAGCTCTTAGCCACTCATCGGCCGCAGTGGCAATCCACACACCGGCTAACCCTAGATTAAGCTGGAACACCAGAAAATAGCCAAGGGGCAAGCTCATGCAGACCATGGAGATCAGTCCCATATATACAGGGAACTTCGCATCGCCAGAGGCCCGTAGTGAGTTGATAATGACCAAATTAGTTGTACGTCCAGTTTCTAGGAAGAAGCTAAGCAGAATAACCTGAGCCCCCATCGTGATAATGTTCTCATTTTCAGTGAAGAGGCCAAATAGCGGTACTCGGAAAATAATCACCAGAGCATCTATTATTACTGTAACCAGCAACGCCCACTTCACACTGGAGAACACACGCTTATAGGCCTCATCGGGACGCCTAGCTCCCACTAGATGTCCTACGACAATGGAGGTTCCCATAGAAACAGCTACGCTGAATAAATAAATATAGTTGGAAATATTGAGCGCGTATTGGCGAGTAGCCATAGCTTCAGCACCTAAATAGGTAATGTACAGTGTGAATACAAGCTGACAGGACTGATAGGTAATCGATTCAAAAGCGGACGGGATGCCGATTTTGAGAATTTGCAGCACGTATTTTTTGGAAAGATGAATGTAGTAGGTGAACTTCACTCGTATCTCCATCACTCTGTAGAGTAGCAGGAAGAAGACGATTAGACAGATAAAACGACTGGCCACCGTTGAGATAGCCGCTCCTTCGACACCTAACGCTGGAAGACCGAAATGACCATAGATGAGCAGGTAGTTACCCACCACATGGATGATATTCATCAGCAAGGATACGACCATCGTCTGTTTAGTGAAGCCGTGTGTACGGATTGTGGTCGCCAGAGCATTGATTAATGCTTGAAGAAAAATTCCGCCCCCGACGATATGTATATACGATTTAGCATAAACGAGAATATCCCCTTTAACATTTAAGGCAGTCAGTAGCGTCCCTCCGAATATCAGCAAAAACGTACTTAAGAGAATTCCTACTAACAGGTTGAGGGTAATGGCATTTCCAGTCACTTGAGCCGCTTCCAGAGGTTTTTTGGAACCGAGGTATTGGGAGACCACAATTGCCGCGCCGTTGCCAATTACACTTAGAACTAAAATGGCTATCGCAATGATCTGATTCGCTGCACCGACACCCGATACAGCATCGTCCGACACAGAGCTAATCATAAAAGTATCCACACTGCCCATGAGCATAAAAAGGAACAGTTCCAGGAATATCGGCCAAGTCAGTTTTATGAGGTTAAATTCTTGGTGGTTATTTTGCTTCATTGTACACCTTCTTACATCATGATAAATGTCCTGATATTCCATAAACAAACTGTAATATTAGCATAGCTTTCATGAAAATGCAGTACTTTTACAAAAATATGACAAAGCGTTTTTTAATTGCTGTAAAGATAAAGCCTGTAGCAGCACATTAGTATCCTCCAGGTAACTACATCACAATAAAGTGCCTACTTCCCTTAAGGGGTGTAAGGATCTAGAATTTGTACATGACTTACTAAAATATATTAACAAGGAGTGCAAATAAATATGAAATTACAATTAGCGCTGGATCTAGTGGACATTACGGGAGCGAAAGAGATTGTATCAGAGGTTGCCGAATATATAGATATTGTTGAAATTGGAACACCTATCGTTATAAATGAAGGCTTGCACGCAGTGAAAGCTATTAAGGAAGCTTTTCCTTCTTTGACCGTGTTGGCTGATCTGAAAATCATGGATGCAGGTGGATATGAAGTCATGAAGGCCGTGGAAGCAGGCGCGGATATTGTTACGGTACTTGGTGTTTCTGATGATGCTACCATTAGAGGTGCAGTGGAGGAAGCTAAGAAAACCAATAAAGAGATTCTGGTTGACCTGATCAATGTGAAGGATATCAAGACAAGAGCTGCTGAAGTAGACGCGCTTGGCGTAGACTATGTCTGCGTACACTCTGGGTATGACCATCAAGCGGAAGGTAAAAATTCTTTTGCGGATTTGAATGCAATTAAGAGTGTGGTTAAACAGGCTAAAACCGCTATCGCCGGAGGGATCAAACTTAGCACGCTTCCAGAGGTCATCGCCGCGAATCCTGATCTTGTTATCGTTGGCGGAGGCATCACAGGTGAAGCTGATCAAAAGGCCGCTGCAGCAGAAATGAAGCGTTTAGTAAGCCAGGCTTAAGATTACAATGGATACAATGAAATATGCGCAGCGGATTATAGAGGAGCTTCAGCGCTCCATTTCTCAGCTTGATCATCAAGAGGCTGAACGAATGGCTGAGCTTCTTCTTCAGTCGAATAAGGTATTTGTGGCCGGGGCTGGTAGATCAGGATTGATGGGACGAGCTTTTGCAATGCGACTCATGCATGTCGGTAAAGAAGCGTACGTCGTAGGAGAAACGGTAACCCCGGGTATTGAGCCTGGTGATGTGCTTGTGCTCGGTTCCGGTTCAGGAGAGACGAAGGGGCTGATCTCTATGGCTGAGAAGGCCAAAGGAGTGGGTGCAGAGGTTATTGCTGTTACAATTGCGCCTGATTCAACCGTCGGACGTTTAGCGAGCTATGTAGTGAAGCTGCCAGGATCTCCAAAAGATCAGGCTAGTGGAGGCTACAGCACAATTCAGCCAATGGCTTCTTTATTTGAACAGACGATGTTAGTCTTTTACGATGCGGTGATTCTGCGGATGATGGAGAAGACGGGGCAGACGACTAAGCAGATGTTTGGCAAGCATGCTAATTTAGAGTGAGCTTACAGAAACGAATGCCTTCCTATAAGGAGGATATTCGTTTTTGTGTTAGTATGATAACAGAAGAGAGGAGGCGCTTTAGGTATGGCAACCGAGATTAAGGATCGCATCAACTTGAAGGAAATTAATTGCGAGAAGGAATTAACGCTTGCGGTAATTGGAGGCAAATGGAAGCTGATTATCCTGTGGCATCTAGGGCTTGAAGGGACCAAACGGTTCAGTGAGCTGAAGAAGCTAATTCCTCATATCACGCAAAAAATGTTAACCAATCAGCTTCGCGAGCTTGAAGAAGATCAGTTGGTTCTTCGGAAAGTGTATGCCGAGGTTCCGCCAAAAGTAGAGTATTCCCTGACTTCATATGGTCAGAGTCTGCTTCCCGTCCTTCGACTGATGTATGATTGGGGCAAAAATTACGGAGAAAATGTGATCTGGAAAGACACACCGCCAGACGAAAGATGCTAGTCGAATAGTCTCTGATCATTAAAAATCCCTGAGAGGTCTGAATAGACCTTCTACAGGGATTTTATTGTGTGAATTATCGAGTAACTCGGATAACCAATTAAGCTTTTTGTTCGAATAGTTTGGTGATCTCTACGATGACGTTTACCGCTTTTACCATGTTGTCAGCAGAGGCATATTCGAATTTACCATGGAAATTCTCGCCCCCGGTGAAAATATTAGGTGTAGGCAAGCCCATGTAGGAAAGCTGTGAGCCGTCTGTCCCCCCGCGAATCGGACGGATGACCGGTGTGATGTTCAGATTCTCCATCGCCTCATGGGCAATATCGACAATATGACGCACGGGTTCGATTTTTTCACGCATGTTGTAATATTGGTCTTTCATTTCGAGTACGATGTTCTCTTCACCGTGAATGCTCTTGAATTCATCTACGATGGCCGAGAGATAGGCTTTACGTGCCTCGAATTTCTCGCGGTCGAAGTCACGGATAATATATTGGAGCTTGCTGAACTCCGGGGTACCTTCAATGGAGCTAAGATGGTAAAAGCCTTCATAACCGTCCGTGAATTCTGGAGCTTCCTCAGAAGGGAGTCTGAGGTGTAGAGCCATGGCGATTTTTGCGGAATGAATCATTTTTCCCTTCGCGGTACCAGGATGTACGTTGACGCCGTATACAGAGATTTTCGCAGATGCGGCATTAAAGCTTTCATACTCTAGTTCACCGAGAGGGCCTCCGTCCACAGTGTAAGCATAAGAAGCATTAAAAGCAGCAACGTCAAATTTATGAGGGCCGCGGCCGATTTCTTCGTCCGGTGTGAAGGCGACTCTAATCTTGCCATGTTTGATTTCAGGGTGCTGAAGGAGGTAATTCATCGCTGTCATAATCTCTGCAATACCAGCCTTATTGTCTGCGCCAAGCAGAGTGGTACCATCGGTTGTTATTAATGTGTGGCCTTTATATTCTGCCAGCTCTGGGAAGCTCACTGTGGACAATACAACATTCAACTCTTTGTTCAAAAGAATATCTTGGCCATCGTAGTTCTCGATAATCTGTGGCTTCACATTCGTTCCGGTAAAATCAGTCGCCGTATCCAAATGGGCTAAAAAACCAATGGTCGGAACATTCTTGTCCGTATTCGCAGGGAGTGTCGCCATAACATAGCCATGCTCGTCCACCTGGACGTCCTCCATGCCGATTTCCTCGAGCTCTTCAACCAGCTTGTGAGCCAGCACCATCTGCCCCGGAGTGGATGGACAAGTCTCATTATCCTCGTTTGATTGGGTATCCATTTGAGCATACGAAATAAACCGTTCTATAACCTCTTTTTTCACTATGGGTCATCTCCTCATTACTGTTGTATCTATATAGTATCACTTTCCATATCCGGTCTCATCCCTGAGAAAGAAGATTAAGAGTTGAGATTAGCATTATTGAGGCAATGTCTCTTGCTTCACTAGCTTCGCTGAAAGTAAATACCGGTCGGGTGCTGATCCAACGTATGAAAAAGGATAACAGGTGATCAAAGTAAGAATGGCCTTATCGCTTGATTTTATAGCTCCGCGTTCATTCCCGTCTACAATCTTACTGCCTGTGACCTCATAGATGAACGTACCGTCCGTGCTTTCCAGTTCGATCAGATCCCCTGCGACGAGTTCTCCTAGATTGCGGAATACGGTATCACGGTGTCCAGCAAGCACACTATTGCCGGCGGCACCGATAGCTGCGCTACCTATATAGTGTCCGGCCCCTTTTTTTAACTCAGGGCTTTCCGTACCCTCCAGAACAGCCACCTTCTTATTTAAGGTAGGGAAGCGGATCTCCCCAATCACCTCTCCCTCTGTATAGGACGGAGGAGAAATGGGTTGTTCTTTTGGAGAACTGACCATTCCTTTGGGAAGAGGGTTCTCTTCGTTTGGAAGGGGGCGGGCGATAGCTTCCTCCCTCTTTTTTGCCCAATCATTTAGAGCCTGTTTGGCCTCAATCGGTGCTTTGACGACTTGAACGATCGAATAAATCAGCACAACTAAAGAGAGCATGAAGATTAGCTTCACGGCTAGTAAGACACCATTACGCTTCTTCATACTCTCTCCTCCAGACTTATGTTACTAAATGTTATTATTTCTTCGATTTCAATCTGCGCATAACAATCACACTGAGCACTGCGATAGCTAAGCTGGCAAGAATTAAGTTATACCAAGGCTCCGCGGTATTTGGGAGCTTGTCACCTGCCTCTGGTGCGCCCAAAGGAATGTCGCCGTCAGGTAAGGCTATTTCATCACTTGGCTGAGGCGTTACATTGGTAGTTTGATTACCAGCACCTGGTGACGATGTTGGATTATTACTGATTCCGCCCATTGGGATCGGTTCTTCAGTAACGCTAATTTCATCTGCAGGCGGTATAGGTGTAGGCGATGGTGTTGGTGTTACTGATTGACCTGGTGTTACGACAGCTGTAGGTGAAGCTGTAGTCGTTGGTGAATCTGTAGGTGTCGTAGTTGGTGAAGCTGTAGTTGTTGGTGAATCTGTAGGTGTTGTGGTTGCTGTTGGTGTTTCAGTAGGTGTTGTAGTTGGTTCAGTTGTAGCTGTAGGCGTTGGTGTTGAAGTAGGCTCCGCAGATGGACCTGGTTCTCCGGAAGCGGAGAATTCAAAAGCTACGGTCGTGGCCTTCCCTTGATATTCGTTGCCGGCTTCCCAAGGGAAAGTTACAGCCATTTGAATTACACTCTTTTCCCCTCCAGCAAGTGAACCGATGGTCACTCTGCCGGCAGCTTCACTCATCACCCCCGAATAGATGATTACTCCCTCTTTTTCGAGAGTCATTTGGAGAATATTGTACAACTCTACGTCCCCAGAGATGAATTTAAAGTCCACAAAATAATCAAAGCCTTCTGTGCCGTCGTTAATAATCGTGTACTCTGAGCTCATTTCGTCACCGGGCTTCATATTGTTCATGGTAGCTGTGCTCGTAGTGTGAGAATTCACAGTAAGTTTAATGGTATCCTGAGCGCTTACCCCTCCAGCCTGCCATATTACTCCTACCAGAATAATCAGAACGTAAGCAGCTATGAAGACCGAGTGGTATTTTTTCTTCATTTTCGTTGCTCCTTTCTCCTGAGCCCACTGTAGCTGTTGAAAAACAAAATCTGCGGGCTTCCGGCAAAATCCTTCGTTTTAAACGATTATTCCATCCTACAATGTCGAAATAAGTAGTTTCGAAAGGTACCACTCTTGCAATTGCATACGGAATCTTTCCGAAAGAACGAAGGAAGAGGGGGATAGCTAAAACATAATTCGTTCGTTATAGCGAATACATAAAGTATAATCAAAATGATATCTAAAGAAAAACGATGTATTACAACTAATTAGGTCATATTTGGTTAAATAATAAGTATATGATCTATTTATCTGTTGATTTCTCTCTATATCTCTTTATTTTTATGTTTGTTCATATCTTAATAGTGTTTTATTAAGAACGGATTTGGAAATAAAACAAAAAAAGGCAGGACGTTAATCTGAAACGGAAGAATTCCCGATAGTCAGATAAAATGTCCTGCCTTGTTAAGTTTGCAATCTTACAGTTCTTTCATAGCCTCAGCTACAATTTCATAAGAACGAAGACGAGCCTCATGATCATAAATTCCTGCAGAGATAATCAGTTCATCTGCTTGGGTCTCTTTCAGAATGGCTTGAAGTCGTTCTTTAATCGCCGCTTTATCGCCAGAGAAAGAATAACGCTGCTTATCGAGCATGATTGCCTTTTCTTGTATCGACCATAACCCATCCATACTTTCAACGGGAGGTTGTAGCTTTCCGGTACGCCCACGGATGATATTGAGGAACTGCTGCTGCTGCGAGGTAGCCAGCTTTCTTGCCTCATCTACGGTGTTGGCGGCTGTAACCCCTAGTCCGATCATAACATAAGGCTTATCTAGTGCTTCTGATGGACGGAAATTACTGTGGTATATGTGCAGGGCCTGAAGTAAATACTCAGGTGCAAAATGGCTGGCAAAGGCAAAAGGCAAACCTAGCTTGGCTGCTAGCTCAGCACTAAAGCCACTGGAGCCTAAGAGCCAGATGGGAACATTTAGGCCTTCTCCAGGAACCGCGCGCACGCCAGCTGGACGGGATCCTGCGCCTGCAGGGTCGAAGTAAGCTCTTAACTCACTTAGCTGCTCAGGGAATTCACTGCCATCGCTTCCGAGGCCACGACGCAGCGCACGGGAAGCTGGTTGATCAGATCCGGGTGCTCTGCCCAGTCCAAGATCGATCCGTCCCGGATATAGAGATTCGAGTGTGCCGAATTGTTCGGCAATGACTAGTGGCGCATGGTTGGATAACATAATACCACCAGAGCCAACACGTATGCTTTGAGTGCCACCCGCGATATGTCCGATCAAGAGTGAGGTAGCAGAGCTGGCCACTCCGATCATATTATGATGCTCAGCAAACCAATACCGATGATAGCCCCACTTCTCAGCATGTCGGGCTAAATCTAGAGAGTTATGAAAAGAGTCTGCTGCTGTCCCTCCTTCCACAATAGAAGCTAAGTCCAGCACGGAGAATCGAATGTCCCGAGGTTGTTTCAATGTTATCCCTCCTATAATAAATGCTCTAAGCTCTTAGAGCAGTATTTGCAGCTATGAATATCGCTACTCGGCTAGTATATCATGAAATAAAAATATATACACACTTTAAGTAAGTTGTATGTTCTCAGAATGAGGAAAGAGAAGGACGAAGTTAATTTATAAAAATAATGTAAGCGCTTCAAAAATTCTGTTGTTATTTCCAAACAGGCTTGCTATAATCACTTCGAAAAGTCCCCTAAAAAAGGAAGTTATCATAATGAAGCCAACCATAAGAGATGTTGCCAGAATGGCCGAGGTGTCAATTAGCACGGTATCACGTGTTATGAATGCACCGAATTCGGTAGTGGAGAGCAAACGGAATCGAGTGATGGAGGCTGTAGAACGATTACGGTATCAACCTAATTCATTTGCACGTGGTCTGATTTACAAGAAGTCTTTTACACTGGGGCTGCTTATTCCCGATATTGAGAACCTATATTTCGCTGGGGTGATTCGGGGAATGCAGGATGCATGCATCAAGCTTGGGTACAGTCTAATGATCTGCAATACAGACCGCGATAAAGAACGGCTACTGTCCTATATTGATAACTTCCATGAGAAACAGGTAGATGGAATCGTATTTGCCAGTGATGTCCTTTATCCTGAATATCATGACAAATTGGTCGGTTGTAGAATTCCGTTTGTGCTAGTGTCCTCGCATTCTGATGAGTTCGACATTCCAAATGTAGAGGTGGATGATGAAGCAGCTGCTTATGATGCGGTGAAGTTCCTGATTGATTTAGGTCATAAAGATATTGGTATGATTGGCTTTAACCATGATAATTCTGTATCAGGCCCACCACGCTATGAAGGGTTTGTAAGGGCGCTAACAGAGTCAGGGCTACAGCAAAATATCGTGAAGAGCAAATATGCCAGCCACCGGTTTGAACATGCTTACCAAGCTGCGCATGAATTATTTACGGATTACCCCGAGATAACTGCTGTTTTCTGTGTTGCTGATGAATTCGCGATGGGGACGATTTCTTATCTGAAGGATCGTAACATTCTTGTGCCAGGTCAGGTATCTGTGATTGGGTTTGATAATTTAAGAATGTCAGGGATGTTCATTCCGAAATTAACTACAATTGCCCAACCGATTTACGAGTTAGGGTATCGTGCTGCCGAAAAGCTGCATGAATTACTTACAACAGGAGAAGTCCAGGTATTGAATGAGAAGATGGAGCATAAGCTGATTGTGCGAGAATCTACACGGGAGAAATAAGGGTAGTTCACTTTTGTACCACCCTCTGAAAAGCTTTTCAGAATTTCGGACTAATTTTAACTAATAATTGAATATCTGCTTGGACAATAAAAATAATTTTGACCAAAATATTTCAGATATGGATTGGAAACGCTTACTTTATATGATACTATAACAAATGTAAGCGCTACAATTAATTGGAACTTGTGATTCAATTCTTATTCAGTATAGATCCTTAGATTCTGAAAAGCTTTGCAAGGAGGTGATCTGCTACAAGCTGCTTTTACATGCCAGGGTACCGGATGATTGAGTCAGAAGCAATCTCTAAATCCATTAAAGGGGATGTACAAAGATGAAGAAGACCTCAGGACGTAAGAAGTCATTGGCTTTAGTACTGTGTTTATCCTTCACTATGATGCTGAGCGCATGCGGAGGAGGCAATAACAACAATGCAGCGCCTACAGATCCGCCTGCGGCGACTACCAGCCCAACAGCAGATAACACCGAGAAAGCAACGGCTGCTCCAAGCACCGAGCCTACGGGGTCTCCACTAGAGCTAGCCATGAAAGGCGACTATAAAGGAACTAAAGTAACGATGTTCGGCCCCTTCGTGGATGCTGACCAAGTGAAATTTGAGAATAGTATCAAAGAGTTTGAAGAGAAGACCGGAATTGATATTCAATACGAGGGCTCCAAAGAGTTCGAAGCTACGATAAACATTCGAGTAGACGGTGGAAATGCGCCGGATATCGCAGACTTTCCGCAGCCGGGTCTGCTAGCCTCGATTGCTAAGACTGGTAAGGTTATCGATTTGACCAACGTGCTGGATCAAGCTAAATTGACGGCTAATTACAACAAGAGCTGGCTCGATATGTCTAACATGGATGGGAAAGACGGCAAGATCATGGCGGGGATTTGGAACCGCAGTAACGTAAAAAGCTTGGTCTGGTATCCGAAGAAACAATTTGATGAAGCGGGCTACAAGGTTCCTGAGACTTGGGATGAGATGATGGCTCTGACGGAACAAATTGCTAAAGACGGCGATCCAGCTTGGGCAATTGGAATCGAGAGTGGTGCTGCAACAGGCTGGCCAGCAACAGACTGGGTAGAAAATATAATGCTGCGCACAACTACACCTGAGAATTACGATAAATGGGTAAAAGGTGAACTGCCATTTACTTCTCCAGAAGTGAAGAATGCAGTAGAAGTTATGTCTAAAATCTGGCTCAACAAGGACTATGTCTATGGTGGTGCTAAATCCATTGTGACGACATCGTTCGGAGATGCTCCGGCACCAATGTTCAATAATCCTCCTAAAGCTTGGTTTAATATGCTCGGCAACTTTATTACAAGCTTTTTCCCTGAAACGGCAAAGGTTGATGTAGATTACGATTGGTTCTACTTGCCGCCTATTGATCCTCAATATGGCAAACCGGTGCTAGTTGCTGGCGATATTTACGCTATGTTCAACGATCGTCCTGAAGTACGTGCGGTTATGGAATTCTTCACTACAGGTGAGTCCATTAAGAGCTGGGTACAGTCTGGCGGCGTAATTGCGCCAATGAACGATGCTTCCCTAGATTGGTATACCTCAGAATCTGACCGCCGGATGGCGAAGCTGGTTCAGGATGCTTCCACACTGCGCTTTGATGGCTCTGACCTGATGCCGGGCAAAGTGGGTGCAGGTACCTTCTGGAAGGGAATGACCGACTATGTAAGTGGTACAGCGACGCTGGATCAAGCGTTGGAACAAATCCAGTCTGGCTGGAACAACTAACCTAATATTGAAAGCACACAGTTAAAAGAGGGGCAGCGGGAATTGAGAGTACTCTGCCCCTCTTTTTGTTATCCAAAGCGCGAGTATAGGAGGAGCTGGAGCTAATATGGGTGCACAAACACAAACACAACCACAACCACAGCCACAGAGGGAGCCGCAATCACAAGCTAAGCAAGCTGTCAGGCTTAGGGCGGTATTACTGTCTCTTCTAGTATTGATTGCTAACGTTGTTGTGAATGGCTTGATCTTTTTATTCTTTCGGGATTCGACGTTAAATCCACTACTAACAGCAGTTCTAGCCGTTCTTTGGGGAGTACTGGGCGTCTATCTGATCTACTACACACTTACCTGGGCAGTTGAACAATATCCTGATCATATACGCCGAAAGGTGTTGCCCTATATTTTTATAGGTCCGGCAGTGATTTTATTGGGGTGGCTATTGGTGCTGCCTGCACTGCGAACACTCTATTTGAGCTTTTTTAATGCTTCTTCAGAGAAATTTGTAGGTCTGAGCAACTATGCTGCGATCTTTAGCGACCATCTGATGGCGACGGCACTGCGTAACAATTTACTTTGGGTGTTCATAGGCACACTGGCATGTGTAGCTTTCGGACTCCTAATTGCAATTCTTGCAGATCGAAGCAGCTACGAGAAAATCGCCAAATCGATCATTTTTATGCCGATGGCTATTTCTTTTGTCGCAGCAGGGGTCATCTGGAAGTTTGTATATTACTATCAACCCGGCGATGAACAAATTGGACTATTGAACGCCATCGTTACTTATTTTGGGGGAGAACCACAGGCATGGACGAGTATGCTTCAGCCGTGGAATAACTTTTTCCTCATTATTATTCTGATCTGGATGCAGACTGGGTTTGCGATGGTAATATTCTCTGCAGCTATCAAGGGAGTTCCTGACGACATTTTGGAAGCTGCACGGGTGGATGGTGCTAATGAGGTGAAGATCTTCTTTGGAATCATGATCCCTTATATTTCAGCAACCATTCTGACTGTGACAACGACAATTATCGTCTTTACGTTGAAAATATTTGACGTCGTCATGGTGATGACAGGAGGTCAATACGATACAGAGGTAGTGGCTACGCAGTTTTACCGGCAATTCTTTATGTACCGAAACTTCGGTTACGGCTCCACGCTGGCTATTGTTCTGCTGATCGCGGTGTTGCCAGTGATCATAATCAATCTACGTCAGTTCCGTAAGCAAGGGGGATTCTAATGGCCGGGAAAAAGAAGAGAAAAGGCAGCAAGACGATTGTAAATATCGTGCTGGGTGTGATTTGCTTCATTTGGCTGCTTCCGACGCTGGGGCTGTTTATTTCCTCCTTTCGTCCGGCTGCCGATATTTTGCAGACTGGATGGTGGAAAGCTTTTCCCCATCAGGAGTGGAAGGCTGGAGAGACCCTTCAGCTATCGAAGGATGTGGATCTGCGGGAGCCGATTGAGGTAAACGGCAAAACCTATACCGATGATCAACTGAAGGCAGGCGTGAAGGCCGATGGCAGTCGTTTGATGTGGGAGAACCGTAGAGCACGTACCATAAATCAACAGGAACAAGGCTGGAAAATGACACCCGATCTCACATTGGATAACTATAATAACGTGCTCTCCGGTAAGGAATATAAGCTCAAGCAAGCTGATGGCAGTGAAACGGTGCAAAAAGGTACCGGATTGTCGCAAGCCTTCTGGAATACACTGACGATTGCTGTTCCGGCGACGGTTATTCCGGTGTTGATTGCTTCCTTTGCCGCTTATGCATTTGCTTGGCTGCGTTTTCCTGGACGGCGAACACTTTTTGTCATCATTATCGCTATGCTCGTTATTCCAATCCAAGTGGCACTTATTCCAGTGCTTAAAGATTATACCGCGCTTGGACTGAACGGAAGCTATTTGGGCATTTGGCTGGCGCATACAGCTTTTGGGTTACCGCTAGTTACGTACTTTATGTATAACTTTATCAGTCAGCTACCTAAGGATTTGTTTGAGTCGGCTTTTATGGATGGGGCGAGCCATTTCACTATTTTCAGTAGATTGATACTACCGTTATCTGTGCCTGCACTGGCTTCTATCGGAATCTTTCAATTCCTGTGGGTGTGGAATGATTATTTAGTCTCGCTGATTTTTATCGGCAATCAACCTTCTGTTCAGGTCATGTCGATGAAAATTGCCGACTTAGTAGGCTCACGGGGCAACGACTGGCATTTACTCACCTCGGCTGCATTTATCTCCATGCTGATGCCGCTCGCTATTTTTTTCCTGCTGCAAAAGTATTTCGTCAGAGGACTTATGGGTGGATCGATAAAAGGCTGATTTGAACATTGTGGGAACGTAAGCTAAAACACCTTCGGCGTCCATATAAGGTTGGTAATGTTTATGCGGGAATTACAAGGATAAAGTATAGCATCAAATTTATACTTTCTTATAACTGAACAAAACTGTGTCAGGGGGGGACTTAGAGAGATGAAGATGAAACCATACGTACATCCGGCTGCAGTATATCCTTACCGGGAGTGGAGTCTAGATGAAGAAAATTGTAATGAAGAGAACAATCAAAGAAGCGAAAGTGTATTTGCTCTTGGTAATGGATATATTGGCATGCGCGGTAATTTCGAGGAAGGCTACCATAGCCACTCGGGCTCATCTGTAACAGGGAACTATTTGAATGGATTTTTTGATTCCGAGCCTATTGTATACCCAGAGGGAGCTTATGGTTATCCTTCCCGCAATCAAGCTATGCTTAACGTGCCGGACGCCAAGATTATTGAGCTGAGCATTGAGGGGCATGCCTTTCAGTTAAACAGTGGAAAAGTGCATCGGTATGAACGGCAGCTGGATATGCGAAATGGAATCCTGCATCGACAGTTAGAATGGGAATCTCCTGCCGGACACAGGGTAGAGCTGAACATTCGGCGGATGGTGGCTTTGCAGCATAAACATTTAGCCGCCATCGATTACGAGGTCACGGCCTTGAATTTTGAAGGGACCCTAACGCTCACTTCATCGATCGATGGTGAGATTCAAAGGCCGGGGGTTACGGATGACCCCCGGCTGGGCTCGGGGAGTAAAGAACCTAGTTTGCTGCTGGTGGATACCGGTCATGAGCTCGAACAGAACTTTTTGTGGATGAAGCATAGGACGCGGCATACCCGGTTTGCGCTACTAACAGGGGTGAGCCATAGTCTGAATTGTAGCTCTGGATATGAAAGGGCCGTGCAGCTAGAAGGTCAGCGCTTATCCATGCAATGGGTTGTTCCGGTGGTGATGGGGGAAAGGATCTCCTTGACCAAGTACATTTCATATCATACCTCTAAGGATTACATAGAAGATGAGCTGTTAAGCAAGTGCTTGGGAGTGCTGAGCTTGGCGGAGAATAGTGGGTTTAAAGCTCTGGGTCAAGAACAACGGGATTTTTTGGATCATTTCTGGGCACATACTGATGTGGAGATTCAGGGGGATCTTGCGCTTCAACAGGGTATCCGCTTTAATGCGTTTCAATTGCTGCAATCCGTAGGACGTGACGGGGTTACGAACATCGGGGCCAAGGGCCTGACGGGAGAAGGATACGAAGGTCACTATTTCTGGGATACCGAGATGTACATGATCCCCTTCTTTACATTCACACAGCCGGAGATTAGCCGGAAGCTACTCGAATTTCGTTATGCCACGTTAGGTAAGGCGCGGGAGCGAGCAGCGGTGATGTCTCAGAAGGGAGCACTATATCCTTGGCGTACCATAGATGGCGCTGAGAACTCCTCTTATTTTCCGGCAGGAACAGCACAAATGCATATTAACGCGGATATTGCCTATGCCATTAAACAGTATGTGCGGGCTACTGGAGATGATGAGTTTTTAGTTCTGAAGGGAGCAGAGATGATATTCGAGACCTCCCGTTTTTGGGTAGATCTGGGTCATTTTAATCCGGCCAGGGAGGGTGCGTTCTGTATTGATGCGGTAACGGGTCCCGATGAGTATACAGCTATCGTTAACAATAATGCGTACACTAATCTAATGGTACGAGATCAACTCTATTATGCATATGAGACAGCCAAACTGCTAGGCAAGCAGTATCCGGAGCATTTTGAACGTCTGAAGCGAAAGATTGGTCTGACTGAGAAAGAGCCAGGTGATTGGCTACTTGCAGCGGAGAAGATGTATATCCCTTTTGATGAGGGGCTGGGCATCTATGCTCAGGATGATACTTTTCTGACTAAGAAGAAGTGGGATTTTGAACATACGCCAGAGGATAAATATCCGCTACTGCTCCATTACCATCCGCTGGTGATTTACCGTCATCAGGTGCTCAAGCAGGCAGATTTGGTAATGGCCATGTTCCTGCTGGGTGATCAGTTTAGCTTGGCGGACAAGATCCGCAATTACAATTACTATGAGCCGCTGACGACACATGATTCTTCTTTGTCTCCGTGCATTCACAGTATTATTTCTGCTGAGATTGGTGATTTAGCGGGGGCTTATTCCTATTTTGATCGTACGGTACGGATGGACTTGGATGATATTAACCGCAATGTGAAGGACGGGCTACACACTGCTGCTATGGCGGGTTCTTGGCTGTCGATTGTAAATGGGTTTGGTGGGATGCGCTTATGTGGCGGTATGCTATCCTTTAATCCTGTCTTGCCGGCACAATGGGACAGCTATCGGTTTAAAGTAACAAGCGGTGGACAGCTATTGGATATTTATGTGGATGATAAGGTAGTCGTCTATACCCTATTAGTAGGTGATGTGATTGAGATTCTGCATAAGGGAAATCTGGTGCAGCTGACTGCAAAGAAGCCGTTGTCCCTTTCAATTACAAAGCAGCTTGAGGCTGTTATTTTTGAACTGGACGGGGTTATTACCGATTCTGGAGAGCATCATTATTTAGCCTGGAAAGCCTTAGCGGATGAGCTTGCGATTTCTTTTGATAGAGAGAAGCATGTACGTCTGAAGGGCCATAGCCGAATGGAATGTTTAGAAATCCTACTGGAGGGAAGCGGCCTGAATTTACCCCAACCGGTAAAGGGAATGCTCTGCAACAAAAAGAACGAAAAGTATAAACAGCTAATTCAACAAATGACACCGGATGATTTGCTCCCGGGTATCCATAGTCTGCTGACCAGTTTGAAAGAAAAGCGAATCCCCGTTGGGCTGGCTTCAACCAATGAGAATGCGATGTTGATTCTTGAACGCTTGAAGATTGGGCGTTTGTTTCAGGCTATTGCTGACCCCAAGAACATTCGTAAGGGCAAACCAGATCCGGAAATTTATTTGCAGGTTACTGAGATGCTGGGCATCTCACCTGACTGCTGCGTAGGTGTCGAGGATACAGAGGAGGGGATAGCTGCCGTTAAAGCCGCTGGTCTGAAGTCTGTTGGAGTTGGAGATATATCCATGAGAGATAGTGCTGAACTATGGGTTCCTTCTACCTCGGAGTTACAGGTAGAGAATTTGGTACAGTTGTTTCAGTAGTGAAAAGTCTTGCTCCTGAAAAGTCTGATAAACAGCAAGCCTCCCGATCATGGGAGGCTTGCTGTTTTGTCTATTTCAATACTTTCCGCACCAGCTTGACCTTATTCCCATAGGGTGGGTATACAATCCCGAGGTCGATTCGTGTACCTCTCTTGACGATGCTTTTGCGATGGGAAAAGACTTCAAAGCTGTGTTTACCGTGATAACTGCCAATTCCAGAATTGCCGACTCCACCAAATGGCAGGTTAGTGTTCGCCACATGAGAGATCGTATCATTGATGCAGCCGCCACCAAATGAGACTCGGGAAAGTACCTCTTGTTCAACATGTTTATCCTCTGTGAACAGATAAAGCGCAAGCGGTTTTGGGTGCTCGTTAATACTCCGGATCGCATCATCCAATTGATGGTATTCCAATATGGGCAGGATCGGACCGAAGATCTCATCCTCCATAGAAGCATCAGTCCAAGCCGCAGGATAGATTAGTGTAGGTTCAATATAACGTTCTTCTGAAATGACGGTTCCGCCCATTACCACCTTTTCCCGATCCCGCTCAATGAGGTCGGAAAGTCTTTGCAACTGGCGCTCATTCACGATCCGGCCATAATCAGTATTCGGCTGTGCATTTTGACCGTAGAATTCAGTGATTTGATGTTTGATTTTGGTGATCAACTCATTAGCAATGTCCTTTTGTACAAGCAAATAATCGGGCGCAATACAGGTTTGACCAGCATTTAATAATTTGCCCCATACGATTCGCTTCGCTGCAATATCCAGATTGGCTGATTTGTCGACAATGACCGGACTTTTCCCGCCGAGCTCCAAAGTTACAGGTACTAGATTCTTCGCAGCGGCTTCCATAACGATCTTTCCGACCGGAACACTACCCGTAAAGAAAATATAATCAAACCTGGCATGGATCAGTAAATTCGTTATCTCTTTCTCCCCCTGAACTACGCGGATATACTGCGGTTCGAAGGTTTCCTGAATAAGCTGCTCTATCACAGCCGTGATAGCAGGTGTGCTCTCCGATGGCTTGAGGACAGCGCAGTTACCGGCGGCAATGGCACCGATCAGCGGCTCAATCAGCAACTGAAACGGATAATTAAATGGGCCAATAATGAGTGCAGTACCGTAAGGTTCACTTAAGATATAACTCTTTGCAGGAAATAAATGGAGTGGTGATCTAACCTTTACGGGTTTCGACCAACGTTTGAGATGCTTCATCATGTAACCGAGGCTGTCCAAGGTGAAGCCGATTTCTGTAGCATAAGCCTCGAACTCACTTTTTCCTAAATCTTGATGTAAGGCAGCCATAATCCGACTCTCGTATCGTTTAATACTGTCTTTAAGTTTCTGCAGCTGACTCAGTCGAAAAGCAACCTCTTTCGTTACCCCACGATTAAAAAAGTCCTTATGCTCTTCAAGCATCACTTGGATGCTAGCCGTTGTCTGTGGAGTCATAATACTCCCCTCCTTCATTGTGATGGGCCCGATTTATGGGAGCCGGTAAAAGGCAAAGGGCTCGCCAAAGCGAAAGGAAGCACTTGCCTCATCTAGCTTGCAAACCGTTTCTTCATTAAGCGGAATGGACGTGCTTTGCAAATTCTGTTCCAGCTGCTCCACGCGTGTAGCCCCAACAATAACTGTCGAGACGGCAGGACGATTCATGAGCCAAGCTATGGAAAGCGCAGTAGAAGAGGTTCCCAGTTCTTCAGCAATTTGCCCTACTTTCTGCCCCAGTTCGATTCGGTCATGATCAAGGAATCTTTTGAAATTAGGATCGGTATCTGCTCTGGACCCTGAAGGTGCGGAACCGCTTGAATTATATTTGCCTGTGAGAATTCCACCCGCCAGTGGAAAATAAGGAATGATTCCTACACCTTGATCAAGACAAAGGGAGAGAAGCTCATTCTCCGGCGTCCGATCCGCTAAGGAATAGCTGCACTGAATCGAAATATACTTGGCGAAGCTCCGAGCCTCACTGATTCCAATCGCCTTCATCAATTGCCATGCTGTATAGTTGGAAGCCCCGATATAGCGCACTTTTCCCGAAGATACCATATCGTCCAAGGTCCGTAACGTCTCTTCAAGTGGCGTATAGGGATCAAAGGTGTGAATCTGGTATAGATCGACATAGTCCGTTTGTAGACGGCGAAGACTATCTTCTAATTCCTGCATCAAATGGCGCCTTGAGGAGCCGCTTCCGTTAGGTCCGTCATGCTTAACTAAACCTGCTTTAGTGGCGAGAACAGCCTCATGTCTTCTACCCTCCAAGGCCAGGCCGATGATTCGCTCGGATTCTGTTCCAGCGTAAATATTAGCGGTATCAATAAAGTTAATTCCGTGATCCAGCGCAGCATGTACAATCTGAATGGAGGTCTCTTGATCTGCCCTTTTGCCAAAAGCGTTCGTCCCCAGTCCCAATGTGGATACTTGTAAGCCGCTATTTCCAAGTCTTTTAAAGTTCATACTCAGCACTCCTCATAATAAAATGATCTACTCTTGAGCAAAAAGATCCAGAGCCGTCTCCATGAACATCTTCACAGCAATGGAAGTATCGGTAAGCGAACTAACCGCAATATGTATATCTCTGAAGGCATCGGGCTGCAGTTCGCGGGTAACTACATTTGGAGGTAAAGATAACAAGGACAACTCAGACATGACACCAACAGCCAGCCCCTCTTGAACCATATTAAGAGCTGTTGCGTAGTTATTCACCACGTATTTTACATTCAGATAGCTGCTGCTTCTGCGGAATAAATCTACCACCGGTGGTTCATAGCCTGCTTTGCAGATCAGCATAGGCTCATCCGCTAATTCTCTCACACCTATGACAGAACGCTCGTGCAAAGGATGGTCATCTCTGATTACGGCGTACAACTTTTCTCTATATAATGGGATAGTTTCGAACGCTTCGCAGGGAGCAAGCAACAAGCCAACATCAATTTCTTTGGATTCCAGCCATTCTCTGACTTCGGCGATAGAGCCTTCTTGCAGGCTGATCGTGATATTCGGATATCGGGCAGTGATAGAGCTAATAATCTTCGGTAAAAAATAGGCAGAAGCCACGGGAAAAGCGCCAATCCGAATGCTTCCTTTCTCAAGTCCCCGCTCCGCGTAAATCTCCTGATTGACCTTATCAAAGCCCATTAGAATTTCACGAAAAATAACAAGGATACGCTTGCCGATGTCAGTAAGCATAAGACCGTTACGCCGATCCCGAAGTAATAGCTTAACATCCAGTTCGGCTTCTAGAGACGAGATCGCTCGACTGACAGCAGGCTGGGTCATATTCAGTTCTACACCAGCTTTGGTAAAACTACCGCTCTCGGCGATTTTGACGAACAAGCGAATTTGAGTATTGTTCATAACAAATATGATATGCCCCTTATGAGTATTATTCATTTCATTTATATTCTTAATTATTGTATCATTTGTGATGAATCTACACCAAGGAGTGAATACATGAATCAGCAGAAGAAAAGCATCATCCTTCTTATATTTTTGGTGATTGTATGGGGCATTAATTGGCCTATATCTAAAATCGCCTTAGACTACGCTCCGCCCTTATTATTTGCAGGTATCCGAACCGTCATCGGCGGATTTATTCTGATTCTAATTGCACTTCCTAAGATGAAGGAGCTCCGCTTCAAGCAGCTCTGGCCGATCTATCTGACCTCGGCTATATTAAGTATTGTGTTCTATTATGGCTTTCAGACGATTGGCTTGCAGTATGTACCCGCAGGATTGTTCTCATCTATTGTGTTTCTGCAGCCGGTATTGCTCGGCATTTTTTCTTGGCTGTGGTTAGGAGAGAACATGTATGGGCTTAAAATGGCGGGTCTATTGCTAGGGTTCCTCGGCGTAGCCTCCCTCAGTATTGGAGGACTTAATGGAAGCATCTCTATCTGGGGAATTATACTTGCTTTAGCCAGTGCATTGAGCTGGGCGTTAGGAACAGTATATATGAAACGAAATGCTGTGCGCGTGGATATGCTATGGATGACCGCTATGCAAATTTCGATCGGCGGTATCATTTTGCTGCTTTCGGGATCTACTACAGAGAAGTGGTCGGATATCACTTGGAGCGGAACGTTTATCATGGATACATTGTTTATCGCAATTTTTGTGATCGCGCTAGGATGGCTGATTTACTTCAAGCTGATTAACGAGGGAGAGGCAGGGAAGGTTGGATCATTCACCTTTTTAATCCCACTGATCTCAATAGGGACAAGCGTAGTCTTTTTAAATGAGCAGATTACCTTGAATCTTGTGATTGGCCTGTTGCTTATTGTTAGCAGCATCGTTCTGGTGAATGTGAGGATCGGGCGTGCCGCGAAGCAGTCGGTTTAGTTCAAATATAAAGTATAAGTAGTAATCAGGGTTCTAAGAGGGCATATTGATGAATAGGGAAGCATAAACGGCTTCGGCATCCTTATAAGGACGGTAAGCATTTAAGCGAGAAATATAAGGATAAAGTATAGTGTGTAACTTATACTTTCTTATATTTGAACAAAAGGGACACCCCCGAAGCTTATAGCTTCTGGGAGAGTCCCTTTTTAATAAAGCGTAAAGCGCGTGTGACTTCAACCGTTGAGGGTCGAGTGGCTACGACATAAGTAGCAGATTTAGCAAGTTCTACTTCTTCCAGCACCCGGTTTAGGTGACTGAAGACTGCGCCGAGATCCCGAATACTTGATAGCGAACAATTCCCTTGCAGTTCAGAGAAACTAGCCAATTGCAGATCACGAGCGTGTTGGATACAATCCGCAAGTGAACGTTGGCACTCGGCATCCGATAAAGTTTTGGTTCCATAAAGAGCAATACAATCTGCGGTTGCCTCCAGCACATCCTTCATCCAGTCCGAAGAGGCATGATGCGCGGGCAGAAGACGAATATCGTCTGCAATCTCTTTAACATAGGAATGAATGCTTCTTAAATGTGAGGTAGCCTGTATGAGCCCCTTCAGTTTACCACGGCACTGATAATGTGTGAGGGTATAGAACATTTCTTTCTGTTCCCGGCTGCTATTTGACAGGAGTTTACCTGATTCTTCCAGTAAATTGTCTTTCGGAGAATCACGTCTTACGCCTACGAGATCTTTTAATGCATCCGCAAGCAGAAGACTTCCTTCGAATGCCAATGCTTTTACCTTGACGAACCTGTTCGGCGGCACGATAATCATATTGATGGCCAGGGCGATCAGCACACCAATAAATGTTTCCCCTATTCTCCAAAGCACGTAGTCATTCTGGTAAAAAGTAAGAGCTAGAACGGAAGTAACACCTACCTGTGAGACAGCTTGAATGTTCATCTTACAAGCAGTAGCGATACCAATCCCGATGAGTAGAATGAGCAGGATAGAAAGTCCACCTACATCAAAAAACTGGCCAACAACTAGGCTAACGATCCCGCCAAGAATAATGCCGAGCAGGCGGTAGATTCCTTTTTCAAGCGATGCTTTAACGCTGGCTTGAGTGATGAGGATAGCCGCAAGGGGTGCAAAATATAAATATTGGCTACCATATATGCTGTGTACGGCGACCCATGAAAGTGAAGCAGCCAGCGTAATTCGTATCATGTAAAGTGAGAAACCATATTTTTCAAGGCGGTCTTGTAACCCCTCGTTCATTATCATTCATCTTCTTTCGGAAAAAAATGAAAAAACTGTCTGGTCTTTCAGTACGTTTTCATTATAGCATCCAAAAAAAGCCTTGGAAGACTGGATATTTTACAAAGTTGTTAAGTTTACGCATTCCTTTAATATGTACGCTATCGTATATAATGGTACAATCTAATATGCTATATCTATTGGAGTGTCAAATGAAAGGAGGAATTGTCGCTTATTAGCGCTGAGCATGCCCATTCGATTGTTCTCCGCGAGATGCGGGTAAAATAGTATTGTAATACTTAAGGTAAGGGAGGTTGTTAGCTATAGCTATTCAGGAAGGCACCATTATTTCATTTGAAGAGGTTACCAAGCAATATGACGACGAAGATCCGGTGTTGAAAGGAGTCAGCTTTGAGATAGAGCGCGGCAAATTCTATACACTACTTGGTCCATCAGGCTGTGGTAAAACGACTATTCTACGATTGATTGCTGGGTTCGCAGAGCCAACAAGCGGTTCAATCTTTTTAAACGGTAAAGTGATTAACCACATTCCAGCCAATGAACGGCAGGTCAATACGGTCTTTCAGGATTACGCATTATTTCCACACCTGAACGTATTCGAGAATGTGGCTTTCGGACTGCGCATTAAGAAGCTTAAGAAAGACGTCATCGCGAAGAAGGTGCAGGAAGCACTAAGTTTCGTTAACCTTGTGGGCTACGAGCAACGTGCCATTAACGAAATGTCTGGTGGTCAACGGCAGCGCGTGGCCATTGCCCGCGCGATTGTGAATGAGCCGCAGGTTCTATTACTGGACGAGCCTCTATCTGCGCTCGATCTGAAGCTGCGTACAGAGATGCAGTACATACTGCGTGAAATGCAGCAACGGCTAGGCATTACCTTTATTTTCGTTACCCATGACCAGGAAGAGGCACTTGCGATGTCCGACTGGATTTTTGTCATGAACAAAGGGAAAATCGAGCAAAGCGGTACGCCTAACGATATCTATGATGAGCCGATCAACCGTTTTGTGGCTGATTTTATTGGCGAGTCCAACATTGTGCCGGGGGTTATGATTGAAGACTATCTGGTGGAGTTTAACGGTCGGCGCTTTGAATGTTTCGATGCCGGGCTTAAACCAAACGAAGCTGTGGAAATAGTTATTCGTCCCGAAGATTTGGAGATTTCAACACTGGAGCAGGGTAAACTACGTGTGCGAGTGGATTCCCAGTTGTTCCGGGGCGTGCACTATGAAATCAGCTGTTATGATGAATCCGGACATGAATGGCTTGTGCATTCTACACGTAAGGCGACTGTAGGCAGTGAAATTGGCCTTTATTTTGACCCTGAAGCGATTCATGTTATGCGTTTCGGTGAAACGGAGGAAGAATTCGACAAACGTCTGGAAGCTTACGCCGAGGTGGAGAGTCATGAAGAATAAGGGCAGATCGTATTATCTCATCCCTTATTACCTGTGGATCGCCTTGTTTGTAATCGCACCGGTGCTACTTGTCATCTATTATTCTCTATTTGATCTGGACGGGCATCTTACGCTAGATAACTACGTGAACTTTTTTACACCTGTGTATTTAAAAATGACGCTGACCTCATTCTGGTACGCGTTTCTAATTACAGCATTCTCTTTGCTGGTCGCCTATCCGGCGGCTTATCTGTTGACGAGAACGAAGCATAAGCAGCTATGGTTACTGCTGATTATTTTACCGACATGGATTAATTTGCTGCTGAAAACTTACGCTTTTATCGGCATATTCGGTACGTTCGGGCCGATTAACAATTTCTTTGATCTGCTGGGAATCGGAGAACAGCAAATTTTGTTTACGGGCTTTAGCTTTGTATTTGTATCCGTGTATATCTTTATCCCATTCATGATCCTGCCGATCTACAGTGCTTTGGAGGATCTCAATTTATCCTTGCTGGATGCGGCACGTGATTTGGGTGCTTCGGGCTGGACAACGTTCCGGCGCGTTATTTTTCCATTGACCATTTCGGGTGTACGTTCCGGATGTATGGCGGTATTCATACCAGCGCTGTCCCTGTTTATGATTACTCGTCTGATTGCAGGCAACAGGGTCATTACACTCGGTACTGCGATTGAGCAGCATTTTCTGGTCACACAGGACTGGGGCATGGGCTCCACGGTTGCAGTATTTCTGATTGCTATTATGGCGCTGTTCATGATTATTACAGGCGGATCGCGGAGAGGGGTGCGGAATGAGAAATAAAAACGGGTTCTCCAATCTGTACCTAGTGCTAGTGTTCGCTGTTCTGTATGCGCCAATCTTTTATTTGATGTACTATTCGTTCAACAGCGGGGGAACGATGCATAAATTCGAGGGCTTTACGCTGGATTATTATCGTGAGGTTCTTCAGGATACACGTTTGATTATTATCATGATCAACACGCTTGTAATCGCGCTTCTGTCCTCGGCTATCGCCACGCTTATCGCTATTATTGGTGCACTGGCCATTAAGAGTGTACAGAACCGCCGTGCTAAAAACACCTTGTTATCTCTGAACAACGTACTGATCGTTAGTCCGGATGTCATTATCGGTGCATCGTTCCTGATCCTGTTCACCATTGCTGGCATCAAGCTTGGCTTCGTGTCCGTCCTGCTCTCGCATGTCGCGTTCAGTGTGCCGATTGCCGTGTTGATGATTCTGCCGCATTTACAGGATATGAGTCCTTCATTGACGGATGCAGCGCGTGACCTTGGGGCAAGCCGCAAGGATGTTCTGACTAAGGTGATTCTGCCGATTATCAAACCGGGGATCTTTAGTGGATTCTTCATGGCGCTTACGTATTCACTAGATGACTTTGCAGTTACGTTCTTCGTAACGGGTAACGGTTATTCGACGCTATCTGTTGAGATTTATTCCAGAGCTCGGCAAGGGGTATCGTTATCCATTAATGCTTTGTCGACGCTGATCTTCCTGTTCACGATACTACTTGTTGTCGGTTATTACTTCTTGACTCTTAAGAAGAACCGTCAGAATACCTCGGAAGCTGTGGCGGAGCCGGTAGCGGAAGCGGGGGTGCCTAGATGAAACAGCTGGTAAATGCTTTTCTGGCGATCGTGATCACGGCATTTGCGCTAATGTACTTGGGCTCCTGGATGAACTCGAGAGAGGGCTATTCCGGAGGAAATACGCTGACTATCTATAACTGGGGCGACTATGTCGATCCTGATCTGTTGAAGGAATTTGAAAAAGAGACCGGATTAACGGTCATTTACCAAACCTTTGACTCTAATGAGGCCATGCTAACGAAAGTGGAGCAGGGTGGAACTACTTTTGATGTCGTAATTCCTTCTGATTACGCCATTGCTAAGATGAAAGAAGAAAATCTGCTCATACCGCTAGATCACAACAAGATTCCGAATCTAAAGAATATTGATTCACGTTTTATGGACCTTTCTTTCGATCCTGGCAACAAGTATTCCGTACCTTATTTCTGGGGAACGGTCGGGATTATCTTCAACCCGGACATGACCCAAGGGATGGACTTCACCAGCTGGGATTCTCTCTGGGACAGCAGACTGAAGAACAATATTTTCTTGGTCGATGGAGCGCGTGAAGTGATGGGTATGGCTTTGAACAGCTTGCACTATTCGGTAAATGACCGGGATGAGGCTCACCTGCAAGAGGCGCTGACCAAGCTGAATAAACTGTCCCCTAACGTAAAAGCAATTGTCGGAGATGAAATCAAAATGCTGCTTGCAAATGAAGAAGCAGCGGTCGGGATTGTGTGGTCCGGTGATGCTTCTGAGATCATGGATGAGAATGATAAGCTGGATTATGTAGTGCCTGAGGAAGGCTCAAACAAGTGGTTTGATAACATGGTCATTCCACGAACTGCGGATAATGTGGATGGTGCGCATAAGTTCATTAACTTCATGCTTCGCCCAGATGTTGCGGCTAAGAATGCAGAATACGTAGGTTATTCCACACCTAACATTCCTGCGCTGGAGCTACTGCCGAAGGAAACCTCCGAGGATACCCGGTTCTACCCGCCTGCCGAGATTACGGATCGGCTTGAGGTGTATGATAACCTTGGGAAACGGATGCTTGCTCATTATAATGAGCTCTTCCTGAAGTTTAAGATGAATAAGAAGTAAGTCGTTTGGAGGTAAAGTCAAACGACTCCAAGAGCGTCTACATGCGGATTCCCGTGTTAGACGCTCTTTTTTTGAAGCTTAAGAAGGATAAGTTTCACGCTATATATTATCCTTATATTTTTCGCAGAAACAATCAACGTCCTGAAAGAATGCCGAGGGCAAGGCGCTCCTTCTTGGCCGGAAGAATATTGTAGTATAATGGCTAGGATGGATAACAGGAAAAGAGGGTACGAATGCCTACTATACTAGTTGCTGACGACGATGCGAACATTCGCGAACTTGTCTGTTTATTTCTACGTAACGACGGATTCGATACAGCTGAAGCTGCAGACGGCAAGGAAGCGCTAGCCGTTTATGGCTCTAAGCATATTGATCTTGTTGTACTCGATATTATGATGCCGATTATGGATGGTTGGACGCTCTGCAAGGAGCTCCGAAGAGCCGATCCTGATCTTCCCTTACTTATGCTCACTGCGAGGGGGGAGACCTGGGAAAAGGTGAAGGGCTTCGAACTGGGGACAGACGATTATTTGACGAAGCCATTCGATCCACTGGAGTTGACGGTTCGTGTTAGATCCTTACTGAAGCGATACAAGATTGGTTCCACACAGACGATCCAGTTCGGCGATGTCATCCTTGATCGGCAGACCTATAAGGTGATGAGAGGAACTGAGTCACTGACGTTGCCACTCAAGGAGTTCGAATTGCTGTATAAGCTCGCTGGAACGCCCGGGCAAGTCTATACGCGCGAGCAGTTAATTGATCAGATTTGGGGGATTGATTACGCTGGGGATGATCGAACGATAGACGTACATATTAAACGGCTGCGCGAACGGTTTGCGACTACACCTGATTTTCGAATCGAGACCGTGCGGGGACTTGGGTATCGGCTTGAGGTTTACGAATGATCAAATCATTATATACACGTGTTGTTCTGACCTTTCTGGTCTCCGTGATCGGAGGCACATTGATTTCTCTATTTGTGACAACCTGGGTATTTCAAGATAAATTAAACGAAAACCTGCGAATTCCCTTACTTCGCTTTGGTCAGGACATCGCCCGGATATACGAAACCTTACCATCACGTGAAGCGGATGCTCTTATAAGTGGAATGAAGCAGCTTGATTCCTACCATATTCGAATTTACGATGAGAACGGCCAGTTCCAGTCTTACGGAGTGCTTAATGGAGAGAGCCCTGTTACCGTGACTAGTGAGCAACTAAAGAAAGTATTGGGTGGTGAAGCTGTTCAAGTTAAACCGAGTATAGGTTCTTCCAACCTCTTAGGACTACCTTTGAAAACTGAAATGGGAACGAAGGCGATGTTTGTGGAGCCGCTTGTGCCTCCTACTTTGTCTTCTACGAGGAATCTGCTATTTAATTTTTTGGCGTATTCATTAATAACGGGAAGCGTATTGATATTGGTCGCTTCTATGTTCTTAGTGAGACCGATCAAAAGGCTTACAAAGGCAACTAGGCGTATAGCAACTGGGGATTTCAATGTCGAATTAAATATTAAGCAGATGGGTGAGCTAGGTACCTTGGCTAATAGCTTCGAGGAAATGATGCACGATCTGCAGCACCTTGAGCAAATGCGCAGGGAGTTCGTAACGAATGTGTCGCATGAGGTTCAGTCTCCGCTTACCTCGATATCTGGTTATGCTATTGCGCTCAAGAAAGTAGCCCTCACAGAGGATGAACGAAATCGTTATCTCGACATTATAATTGCCGAAGCGGAGCGGATGTCCAAGATGAGCGATAGTCTGTTAAAGCTGAGTCTGCTTGAATCGCAATCGCAACAACTGCGGCTTATCACGTTCAGTCTTGATGAACAGATCAGACGGGTAATTGTGGCGATACAGCCTCAATGGTCGGCACGCAACATTAGCTTTGAACTTGATTTGAAACCGGTAATTGTATGGGCTGACCATGACCTGTTAAGTCAGGTGTGGACGAATCTCCTTGGCAATAGCATCAAATTCTCCAAAGATGACAGTGTGATAACCGTCAGTATCACCCAAGAGTTAAACAACGTGACCGTCCGAATATCCGACACTGGTATTGGCATTTCTCCTGAGGACCAAGAGCGCATATTTGAACGATTCTTCAAGGCAGATCGTTCCCATAGTCGCAAGTATGGCGGTAGCGGTATGGGACTGGCGATTGTCAAACAGATCGTCTCGCTTCATCAAGGTGACATTCGAGTGGAAAGTGAACCTGGAAACGGAACGACTTTCATCGTGACTTTACCTATCACAACACCGACAGCTTAAATTTGATTGCAATCGCTATTCTTCATGCTCCGGCGTTACATGTAAACCTCCTTGCATGTGATGCCGGAGTTTTTTTGACCTGTTCATATTCCGTTCATGTTGTCGTCATTAGGAGTACATCTTCTTTGGTTAAGCTCTCATTAGCGCAAACGTTAGGGCGACTTTAGAAACAGATTAGAACAGGAGAAGATGAGGGTGACACAAACAGAGGTAATAAAAACGGGGAACGGAAAGAAGAAACATAAAGTACGTAACTTGTTGCTAAAAATATTAGGAGCAATAGTGATTTTGATCGTGCTTTTTCTAGCCGTTGTTTATACAGTTAATGTGATTAGCAACAAAACAGATCAGAAAAAAATACATCAATATGGTCAATTAGTTCCTGTTGACGGAAAAAGTATGAATGTTTTGATCCAAGGACAAGGGGAGCAGACTATTGTGCTTATCCCGGGCTTTGGGACTGGAGCGCCAGCACTTGATTTTAAGCCGTTGATTGATGAGTTATCACCATTTTACAAAGTAGTGGCGGTTGAACCGTTTGGGTATGGACTCAGCGATGAAACTAAAAAAGAACGAACCACAGAGAATATCGTAAGTGAAGTTCATGAAGCCGTACAGAATCTAAACATTGACCAATATATTCTAATGGGTCACTCCATTGGAGGTATTTACGGATTGGAATATGCGAAGAAATATCCAAACGAAGTGAGTGCATTTGTAGGGGTTGATAGTAGTGTTCCTGAACAAGGCGGTATGGATGTTAAATTCCCGATAAAAAAATTAAAGCTGCTCAAAGACTCAGGTATCATTAGATTGGGATTGCAATTAAGCGGTGACCCTTATGATGGACTTCCATTTGATGATGAGACCAAAAAACAAATGAAATTGATATCGCTCAAAAATATGAATAATTCCACTACCTTAAATGAAATGGAACATATATATCCTAACTTTGTCGCAGCCAGAGGGTTGAAATTCGACAAGAATCTTCCCATTATATTCTTTATACAAGCGAATAATACAACCGTGAAAGATTGGATTCCTCTGCATGAAGGGCAAGTTAAGGAATCTGTGCATGGAAAAGTGATGACATTCGAAGGCGGACATTATTTACACCATTCCAGATCTAAGGAAATCGTTGAGAACCTAAATTTGTTCATGGAAGAAGTCAAATAAAATAAGAAAACGCTCCGACCTTCCTCCTAAGGGGAGAATCGGGGCGTTTTTGCGTTATGGGTAGAGATTATTTGATGCCGATTCTCATTCGGTAGCTGATCAGAACCTCTAAGGTGCGTCCTTGGAAATGATCTTCGACGGCAGCGCTGAAATCAGCAATGTCTTGATCGAGTAAGGCAGCGTCTTGCTTCAGCACGGTTCGTATTCCACCTTGGCTTAGAGCGAGTCCTACATAGCGCTCTGAATCGCAGGACTCTAGATTATGAAATACGATTTCTCTAGCAAAAGAGAATGCGCCACTAGCCTGAATCTGTGACAAATGCCCTTCTTTGTCCCATTTGTAAGCTCTCTCTGCATCAGGTAAGAGTGAGGCGAGCAGTTCCTCTGATTTGGAGATTAGTTGGTTGTAACGTTCTTCTACTTTCTGATGAAGGGGGAGAGGCCAGTCGCAATCGTAGGCTGCGAAGACGCCACCCGTTCTTAAGACCCGGGATATTTCTCGAAGTGTACTTTGAGGATCCATCCAGTGGAATGACTGTGAGCAGGTCACAATGTCTACGCTGTCCGCTGCAAGTGGAAGCTGGTTAGAATAACCTTGTACAAATGTGATGGATTGGGGATCTTCTATTTGGCTTAATTTATCGATTGCTTTTCCTAGCATATCTCGATTTGGTTCAATGCCGATGATGTTGTCCGCGACACCCTTCCACAGAAAAGTAGATAAGCCCGTACCACAGCCTATATCTGCGATGAGTGAAGGTGAGGTGCCTAAGTAATCGGTCAGCAGTTTGATAATCATGGCAGGAGCTTCGGGGCGGTAGCGGTCATAGTCATCTTGAAAGCCTAGGAATCGGTCGATATTCTGCTTGCTATTGTTTTCAGGTATCATGTGATCCTCCTTCATAGAACCTATTTATAGGTCTATTGTATAGCCATTGCTCCAACATGCCAAATAATGGTCACCAGGCAATCGCAGATAATGCTACTTAGAATAAACAAAATCCCCGGAGGACACCTTATGGGTGTAATCGGGGATCTAGGTAATATTTAATTTTATAGTACGCTAAGAACGTCTAGTACATGCTACCGAAGTAATGCAGGATCGATCGCAGGGACAAGTCCTTCTGCTGCAGCGCGATTTAGTAAGGCGGAAATTGCAGCGTAACCGTCATCGCCTAGGTTCATCGAGAAGTCGTTCACATAGAGATCAATATGAGATTTGGCCACTTCTGGAGCCAGCTCTTGAGCATGACTAAGCACATAGTCTCTAGAATCGGTAGGATGATCCCACGCATATTGAAGAGAGCTGCGAATCCAGCCAGTAATGGCATCGGCATCCAGATCGCGGCGAGCAATGATCGCACCCAGTGGAATTGGCAATCCGGTATCGCTTTCCCACCAGCTGCCAAGGTCAGTCAGCATATTAAGACCATAAGACGCGTAAGTAAAGCGGGCTTCGTGAATCACCAGCCCGGCATCGATATGTCCATCGCGAACGGCAGGCATGATCTCATCGAAAGGCATGACAATGATTTCGCCAATGCCTCCCGTCACATGCTGTGCTGCCCATAATCTGAAGAGTAAATATGCTGTAGAGCGTTCGCTAGGCACTGCAATCCGGCGCCCGGCCAGCTTCTCGGGACGTTTGATCGCTGTTGGGCCACTTGCTGTAAGAAGCAGCGGGCCGCAGCCACGACCCAGTGCACCGCCGCATGGCAGCAGTTTGTAGCGATCAAGAACCCAAGGTAGAGCGGCATAGGAGATTTTAAGGACCTCAGGTCCTTCTCCGTTAGCAGCGAGTGTGTTAGTAATATCAATGTCGGCATAGGTTACATTAAGTTGTGGTGCATCCGGGACAAGCCCGTGTGCCCAGGCATGAAATACAAAGGTATCGTTAGGGCAAGGGGAAAAAGCGATATTAAGCTCAGTTGTCATTACAGCACCTCCAGTAGTATAGCGGCTGCCGCCGTTAATGCTTCCATTGCATCGCCGATCTTCCAAGCAGCCCGGTCGCGGGGACCGACCGGGTTCGAAATAGCGCGGAGCTCCAGTACCGGGAGCCCCAGCGCCTCAGCGGCCACGGCAACTCCGTGGCCTTCCATTGCCTCCGCGACGGCACCGGGATGCCGCGCGATGAGGGCGGCGGCCGTCTCCGCGGTGCCGGTCGCCGTTGAGACCGTAAGCACGGTCCCCGTGCTTACGGTCAATCCGGCCGCTGCCAGCGCGGCCGAAACCGCCTGCACCGTGCCGCGGTCAGCCGGCACGGACACGCTGCCGAAGCCGAGCTCGGCAGCGCTGCGGAAGCCCTCCGGCGTCTCGGCCCCGAGGTCGGCGGCAATCATCTCGCTGGCAACGACCAGCGAGCCTAAAGGTGCCACCCCGGGGAACCCGCCGCCGATCCCAGCGCTGATTACGCAGCCGTAAGACCCGGCTGCGAGTGCCGCGGCGGTTCCCGCCGCCGCTGCTGCCGTACCTGCGCCGGCAGCAATCACATGGAACCTGTCGCTGCCTTGCAGGCCGCGCAGGACCGCGTCCCGCTCTGCGGCTACGGCTGTTACGATCAGCACGCGCCGCGTTCCAGCTTGTTGCTCCACCATCAGGCTGCCTCCTTTAAGGGTTGTGAAATCGCTTCCTAAATAGTCATTCGTAAAGACAAGAATACGCCGTTTTAGGGATCAGGTCAAACTTAGAGTGATTTTCATCACGTTCGTAAAAGATCGCAAATAAAACATAAGCAGTTCGTTAGGCCGCTTAGTTAATCTTTTTTAGCGGCGAGGTTGACAAAGATAGTGTGAAGAAGTATAGTTATCTTAACTTAAAGATATTTAATGTAAAGACATTTACATTGTATTGAACAACAAGGCTGTCCGAGTGGAGGTGGAAATGATGAGTAGTACCGAAGAGAACGTACGTAATGCAGAGAATACTACGGAGATGGATCAGGCGTCTTCTTTAAAGTTATTTGTTGTATTATCTAAGGCTTATAGAAGCTTGATGGATCAAGCTGTGAAGGATATGAAGAGTTATGGGTTGGCATCTGCCGAGTTCATGGTGCTTGAGGTGCTGTATCACCGGACCCGTATTCCACTGCAACAGATCGGGGAGAAAATTCTCGTTACGAGTGGAAGCATCACCTATAATATCGATAAGCTGGAGAAGAAAGGTCTGCTGAAACGTGTGCCGTGTAGCGAGGACAGACGCGTGACCTATGCGGAGATTACGGATGCAGGGCGTGAGCTGTTCGATCAGATTTTTCCGCGTCATGTGGCTTCGATTCATGATTTGATGCGTGGACTGGATAAGGATGAGAAGGGGCAGGCTATCGAATTACTGAAGAAGCTAGGCAAAGGTGTATAGGAGCGCTGAAATAGCGTAATGAAGGGCACATCTATAAGGTCGGAAGCAGTTCGCTGCTTCTTACCGCTGAAAGACAAAAATTTTTATCATATATCTTAATGTTAAGATAATTAAATCAAAGAAAATTGGAGTGGATTAACAATGATAAGTGTAGGAATATTATTGATGAGATTAGTGATCGGGATTGCATTCATAGGACATGGTGCACAAAAGTTATTTGGATGGTTTGGGGGTTACGGCCCGAAGGGTACAGGTGGGTGGATGGAGTCCATCGGCATTAAACCGGGGGTTACTATGGCAATACTGGCAGGAATAATGGAGCTGGTAGGCGGATTCATGTTCGCGGCAGGCCTTCTGACACCTGTTGCAGCGGTGTTGATTGTTGCCACTATGCTGGGGGCTATCATTAAGGTTCATGCTCCAAATGGCTTCTGGTCTACTTCGAACGGAATTGAGTTTCCGCTTACGGTACTGGTAGTTGCTGCAGGTATAGCACTTACAGGGCCAGGTTCGATTTCTCTGGACGCATTGATTTTTAACTAAGAAGGGGGTTTATTATTATGACACTTCAAACTGCAGGAATCCATCATATTACCGCTTTTGTTGGAGATGCTCAGCGTAATGTTGACTTCTACGCCGGCATTCTGGGACTACGGCTTGTGAAGAAGACGATTAATTTTGACGCTCCGGAAGTCTATCATTTATATTTTGGAAATGAGGCAGGTGCTCCGGGAACGATTATTACTTTTTTTCCTTCACCTGTAGGGCGTAAAGGAAGAATCGGCAGTGGTCAGGTTGGTGTAACGACTTACGCGGTACCGGTGGGCTCTCTGGCATTCTGGGAACAGCGTCTTGCCGCATATCAAATTTCAGTTACTCTTAAAAATAGAATCTCGGAATCTTATCTATCCTTTGCTGATTATGACGGTTTGCGTATTGAACTGGTGGAACGTGAGGAAGGGCTGCTTAGTAAATGGTCTTTCGGTGGGGTTCCTACCGAGCATGCGATCAAAGGGTTTGGAGGTGCTGTGCTCTATAGCAACGATCCGCTACAAACTGCAGAAACGCTTGTCCATACGATGGGAATGGAGCATATCGCTGACGGAGATGGATACAGTCGTTATAGAACTACTGGCAATTTGGGTAATATTATTGATCTAAAGACAACGCCGGTTCCGCAAGGAGCAGGAGGTACTGGTACCGTTCACCATATCGCTTGGCGTGCACAAGATGATGCTGAGCAGCTGGAATGGGCGCATCATGTACAGAGTCATGGACATCATCCGACACCGGTTCAAGACCGCCAATACTTTAATGCGATCTATTTCCGCGAAAGAGGTGGAATCCTCTTCGAGATTGCTACGGACCCTCCGGGCTTTGCCCGTGATGAAGCCGCGGATGCGTTGGGTGAGAAGCTGATGCTGCCATCTTGGTATGAACCGCATCGTGCGGTCATCGAAGAAAATTTAAGTCCTATTCAAATAAGAGAAATTGAGGTGAAGCAGGGATGATTCATGTATTCCATAAAGGTAAAGATGTAACGAAACCTACGCTTGTATTATTCCATGGTACTGGAGGCAATGAGCAAGACTTGCTGCCGCTCGCCGGCTTATTATCTCCCGATTCATCAGTGCTGGGCATCAGAGGAAATGTACTGGAGAATGGAATGCCGAGGTTCTTCCGACGGCTGGCTGAAGGGGTATTTGATGAGGCAGATCTAATCTTCCGTACGCATGAGCTCAAGCAGTTTCTGGATGATGCCGCCGCACAGTACGGATTCGATGCTGACAATCTGGTAGCCGTGGGTTACTCTAACGGTGCGAACATTGCGGGTAGCTTGCTGTTTCATTATAAGGATATTTTCCGCGCTGCCATTCTACTGCATCCAATGGTGCCGCTCCGCAATATTACACTTCCTTCGTTGGAAGGCGTGTCTATCTTCATTGGAGCAGGCACGAATGATCCACTCATTGCTTCTTCGGAGACTGAGGATTTGGAGATTATTTTGCAGAAGGCAGGCGCAGAGGTTACAACACATTGGGGTAATCAAGGTCATCGTCTGAGTGTTGCTGAGGCTGAAGCCGCCAGAGATTGGTTGCAGATGCGCAGTACATCCACAAATGCATAAAACGATCAGAATAACCGCCGAATGGCGGTTATTCTTGTTATACAGCCACCTATAACCCTCCATAAAAGGATTGATCAATTCACTTCCTTTACGTTAGTATGAAGAATACAAAAAAAGCCCTAGGGTTGCTTTAGAAAGGTTGAAATAAGAATCATGATTGGAATTCAAAAGGGTAATAAGCTTACCGCTGATGGACCGTCACGGAAGCAGAGACTGCAGCTCGCTGTGATTCTTGGCTCCATTACAACGATCGGCCCGCTGTCGATTGATATGTATTTGCCGGCACTGCCTACGCTTGTCGCGGATTTCGGTACGACTGCTGCTTTAGTGCAGCTTAGTCTGACCTTTTTTTTGTTGGGACTAGCTTCAGGTCAGTTGGTAGCTGGACCGCTGAGTGATGTATATGGCCGCCGCCGTCCGCTGCTTATAGGGATGTTCATTTATGCCGTTTCCTCAGTATTATGTGCCTTTAGTCCTTCGATCGGACTGCTGATCGGTTTGCGGTTTATTCAAGGTCTTGCTGGCTCAGTAGGTGTGGTTGTCTCCAGAGCGGCTGTTCGTGATTTATATAGTGGCTCTGAGCTCACGAAGTTCTTCTCGCTATTGATGATTGTGAATGGTCTCGGGCCGATATTAGCTCCGGTTATTGGGGGTCAGCTGTTAAGAGTGACCACATGGCAAGGGATATTCCTCGTATTATTTGCTGCCGGAATTATTTTTTGTTTAACAATTTTATTGCGCTTGCCGGAGACACTGCCGAAGGAGCGACGCTCTAAGAGCGGGCTGAAGGGTACGCTGCTTACTTTCCGAGTATTGCTGGGCAACCGTAAGTTTATGGGTTATGCCTTGTCTCAAGGTTTTGTAACGGCATCTATGTTCGCTTATATTTCAGGTTCTTCTTTTGTATTGCAAAATATTTTTGCGGTTACCCCGCAGGTATATAGTCTGATTTTTGCTATGAATGGGATCGGGATTATTATTACGGGTCAAATTGCCGGCAGACTTGCTGGTAAGGTAAGTGAGACTAAGCTGCTGCTTAGTGGACTATTGCTCTGTACGATGGGAGGTATCTTGCTGCTGCTGACGATTCTAGTAGGAGGAGGATTAATCCCAATTCTGATCTGTCTATTTGCAGTTGTCTCCAGTGTGGGGATTGTCGGAGCGACCAGCTTCTCATTGGCGATGCAAGATCAAGGCGAAACTGCAGGCAGTGCCTCGGCGTTAATCGGTTTAATTCCTCTACTGTTAGGTAGCTGTGTAGCGCCACTTGTTGGTCTTGGGGGAGTTGAGTCAGCACTTCCGATGGCCATAGTGATAGCATGTACTGGAGTTCTCTCCATTTTGTCTTATCTGCTGCTTGTTAGACGGGGAAAAGCCAGCACCTAGCAGTCTATCATTGTAACCTAGCAAGTAGTACTTTCAGCAAACTTTCAGCGGGTCTTAACGTTCCTTATCTGCAAAAGGATTATATTGGAGGTAAGGAAGGGAGGGATGACCATGAGTATATCAGCAGTTTCAGGTTCCGCATCGTATACCACCTCGACATCAAGCACTACAGATACCAGTGCGCTTGAGAAACAAAAAGCGAAGCTGGAAGCTGAACTAGACAAGATTGATGCCAGCTCAGACGATGAAAAGACCAAAGAAACGAAGACGAAGCAAATTGAGCAACAGATCAAAACCATCGAGGCACAAATTTCACAAAAGTCTCAGAGCAGCGCTTCCACCGCAGGTAGTGGAGTAGAGGCACCTGCCAAACCAGCGAACAATGCGCTTGCTGCAGCAAGTCCGCAAGAGATCGCTACCGCAACAACGGATAGTAAAGGCAGATTTGATATTCGAGTATAAACGCTAGCAAGACCCATGTTACATAACAGAGAGGGCATCCTTTGCCGTGAGGGATGTCCTTTTTGTTATGCATTTTTATGTGTAAACTACAGTTTCAATGCCCTTTAGCGGTATAGAATTCCAATAACAATCTTTAACTATTGCAGGGGTTGGGGCTGTACTGGGAGTCTAATTGAATAGGTGTTGATTATCATGGGTTTTTTATTCCAATAATTGTTATAATGAAATGGTTGAAAATTTGTCTAGCACAACGTGTGTCAGCGGTAAAGGCAGGTGGCCTCATGCATTCAAAACAACAGACATTAGAAAGATTTAAAATTGTAAGACTGTTCTTATCCATATACCGGATACGGGCGGTGAGAGCTCTCTTTCCAGTGGCTATCATAGCGCTGGTGTACTGGGAGGGACAGCATGAGCTGAAGCAGGTCCATTTAGGACTTATCATGCGTGAATTAAGAAGATTACCTACGTCCGCTGTCTTGCAAATGATCGGATTCGCACTTCTCGCAGTAGCTGTCATGAGTGCCTATGATTATTTGATTCGGGCACATTTCCGTTTAAAAGTAGGGCTCTGGGACACCTTCCGTTATGGCTGGATTGCTAATACGTTTAATAATTTGATTGGTTTTGCGGGTCTGGCTGGAGTAGGTTTACGGACGTTGATGTATAAAAAAAGCGGTGTGCCAACTTCCGTCCTAACGCCGGCAATCGTATTTCTTTCGCCGCTAATGATAACCGGGTTATCTTTACTTTCTTGGGCAAATATCTTTGGCCTGCTGCCGGCAACGGCATTGCTCGAAGAGCATCATTGGTTAGTATTTGCGGTATGGGGTATGGCGCTTTATTTGCCGTTTTTCGTGTTTGTACAGCGCTCGTCGCTTTATGCAAAGTGGATTAACCGGGGAAAGGGCAGAACGCCATGGCTTACAGTTGTTGCCTCTGTGGGTGCTTCCTTTCTAGAATGGAGTTTTGCCGGGGTAACCTTTTGGACAATCAGTAGCCATCTCTTGCACGATGTGCATTTTCCAGTCATATTCGGCATCTTTACAATAGCGGCTATTGCGGGCATCTTGAGTATGGCACCTGGCGGTATCGGTGCTTTTGACCTTATCGCATTGCTGGGTCTTACGCAGCTTGGATTCAAAAGTGATCAGGCTATGGCAGTGCTTGTCGTTTTTAGATTGTTCTATTATCTCATTCCGTGGTTGATCGGATTGGTGCTTGCTGCATTGGAGTTTGGTTTGCAAGGAAAAAAGGGACAAGATCGTTCAGCCCCCGGGTTTGAACCCTCTCTTAACATATGGCAAAAGATATGGGGTTGGCCAGGGCAGTATACTTTTCTGAGCGATCTTGGTGTGTGGGCTCTAGGCAAGCTTGTACTAGCTAGCGGGCTTATTCTCTTACTATCAACAGCTACACCTGGATTGTTGTATAGGCTGAAGATTACAGAGGAAATATTATCATTCCCGATCATGCAGCTTTCACATCATTTATCTGTACTTATTGGTTTTATGCTCATTTTGTTGTCGCGAGGTATTACATTAAGGGTCCGTAGCGCATACATTTGGACCAGTGCTCTACTATTTTCTGGGTCTATATTTGCGGTAGCTAAAGGCTTTGATTATGAAGAGGCGCTGTTTCTGCTTCTCGTCGCACTCATTTTGTGGATCTCCAGATCCCGGTTCTACCGAATTAGTGCTCCCGTTAGCAGACAGAGTACGATCTGGTGGCTTGCGCTTACTTCGGTAATTGCCCTAAGCTACTATCTATTGGGAAGCCATGTACATCGCGGTTTTCTGAAGCATCTCCCACCCGGTGTGCAGCCAGAGTGGCTGCAACGGCATAGTGATGTTGCATTTACGGCTGTAGGGGGGCTGGCTTTCTCTTGGATCATTCTTACTTTACTGATCACTCTCAGACCTCACCGTAAGCCAGAGGAGCTATTCGGAAACTTTGATATGGCAAGGCTGGAACGTTTTCTAGGGGAGTTTCAAGGCAATCCCTTAACTCATATGTTATTTTTGGGTGATAAAAGCTTCTTCTGGGCACAAGACGGCAAAGTGCTGCTCGCTTTCGCCAGAGTTAGGGATAAACTTGTCGTCCTTGGTGATCCATTGGGAGATAGAAGCCTCATGAATGAGGCGATCAGTGAATTTAGGCAAGCTGCGGATAAATACGGTCTGGTAGTAGTTTTTTATCAGGCTACACCTGAATTTTTATCGATCTATCATGAGCAGGGATATCACTTTTTCAAGCTGGGGGAAGAGGCGTTGGTAATGCTCGATACCTTCACGCTCAGTGGCAAGAAGAACAGTGATTTGCGCAGCGTATGCAACCGGTTTGAACGGGAAGGATATACTTTTGATGTTGCAGAGGTACCGCACAATGAAGATTTATTTAATGAGCTGAGATCCGTTTCAGATGAATGGCTGAATGGGCGCACCGAAAAAGGGTATTCGCTGGGCTGGTTTAACAAGCCCTATCTACAGCTGGCTCCGATCGCGCTGCTGCGGAATGCCAAGGGGACAATACTGGCATTTGCTTCTATTGCATATGGGTATGATCAGGGCATGACCCTATCGATTGATCTGATGCGCCATCGAAAGAATGTGCCGAACGGAACGATGGATTACTTATTTGTCCGTTTACTAGAATGGGCGAAATCTAAGGGATATCATCGATTTAATCTAGGTAATGCGCCTCTGTCCAGTGTAGGTGAGAATGCTGGGGCTTTGAAAGAGGAGAAGCTGGCTCATCTCGTATTTAAAAGAGGGGGGCATTGGTACGGCTTTGTCGGACTTCGCCGATACAAAGAAAAGTTCAGTCCGGAGTGGGAACCGCGTTACCTGGCTTATCCGGCTTCCATTGCGTTGCCGATCTTGACGCTGGATCTGGTGAGATTAGTATCCCGCCATCCAAAGGCGGAGGAATAGAGGGAGACGAGGGTGAAGTCTCTGTGTACATTGAAGCAACTAAAGAAGAAGAGGGCGTCTCAAAGTAGTTTTAGCTACTTGGGGACGACCCTTTTTTTGCGTTAAAGGTTAATTGAAGTTTCAAATGCTGGTTTGAGTGAAACACCAATTCAATAATTAGGGAATTTCTCCCTGAAATTCTTAGATTACTGGTCATTATATTTACAATTAGGGAAAATATACCTAAAATTCATCTGATTTGGTGGAATTTCAAGCAATCACCCTAATTTTCAGGGAGCAATTCCCTAATTTCGTTAATTATAAGCGAATATCGAATATTATCAGGGAGCTTTTCCCTAATTAGTGGCTAAACCCACTCCGCTCACCGCAAAAACGCCTACTGCACATCCCCGCGGTCATTTTACGTCCCCGCAGCACATTTCCAACGCACTTTCCTGCTCCATATCCTCATCATCGTCTGCCATCATCACCCAATCTGAAAAGGGTTAATGGCTAAGTGAGATCCTTACTTGGACTATTCCATAAAATAGATGAGGCTGCCCCGTAAGCAGCATTCACTACTTTCGAGAGCAGCCTCATCTATTTTGAGCAGCACAACCTTTATTTTTCGTCGACTTCTGCATCAGGCAGGGCCCAGACAGATACGCTGCCACCGTTGACCGGGAAGGTCGCCCAGCCCTCTTTTTCAATCGTTATGGTCGCCTTGTGATTATGAGTAAAGTCTACCCATGCTTCACCGGCGCGTTGTTCCCCTACGAACATTCTCTTCTGACCGTTCTCACCGTTACTGATCACAACCGCACATCCAGAGTGTTCAATCTCCTTCACGCCGAGGCGGGTCCAACCAATCGTGTTCGGGTGATCGAAGTAATCCTTCTGTTCACCGTAAGCCTTGTGGTAGCGGGTATATAGTAGTGGATCAATCGCCGCTTTTTTGCCTGCCACAGGTGTAGGTCCCTCGATCCCATAATAATCTCCATAAAAGACCACAGGATATCCATCGCGTCGCAGCAGGATAAGCGCATAAGCACTTTGCTTGAACCAATCATCTACCCACGATTCAAGAGCCTCATGGGGCTGAGAATCATGATTGTCCACGAACGTTACGGCATTGGTAGGATGGGTCTGCACCAGTGTGTCGTCGAGGATTTTGGTTAAATCAAAGTTTCTACCCCCCAAGGAAGCTGAATGCAGCTTGTAGTGAAGGGAGACATCGAAGAGGTCGATCTTATAGTCGACGGTATTTAGAAATTGCCGGCAGGATTCTAAATCCGAATTCCAGAATTCACCCACGATATAGAAATCCTTCTCACATTTATTAAACATTTCGACCGCGAATTCTTTCACAAACTCATGATTGATATGCTTGATGGCATCTAAACGAAAGCCGCTGCAGTGGAGCGTGTCCACCAGCCATTTTCCCCATTGGATCATTTCTTTTTTGACTTCTGGATGACTGTAATCAATATTTGCGAACATTAGATAATCGTAGTTGCCGAACTCGTCGTCAACATTCTGGTTCCATGTTTTATTCTCGCCTGTGATACGGAATACACCTGTTCGCCCCGATTTGGCGTCAAAGTCAGTGCCGTTAAAATGATTGTGATTCCATTTAAAGGAAGAGTGTTCATCACCGCGGCCGGGGAAGGTGAATTTAGTCCAGCCCTCTATCTCGAAAGGCTTGGAGATTTCTTTCATCCGGTCATTAGGGTCGACCTCGATCACCTGGAAGACTTCCTTTTCGTCCGCTCCTGCCTTGTGATTCATGACCAAATCAACGTACACGGAAATCCCATTTTTTTGACATTCCGATATGGCTTCAATTAGGGCTTGTTTGGTGCCATATTTGGTGCGTACCGTACCTTTTTGGTCATATTCGCCCAGATCGTATAGATCATACACGCCATAGCCTGTATCGTCGGCGGAGACGGCCTTTGTCACAGGAGGTACCCAAACAGAATCAATGCCTACGGCTTTTAGTGCGGAAGCTGTTTCTTTCAGGCGATCCCAGTGTTTCCCATCCGCAGCGACATGCCATTCAAAAAATTGCATCATTGTATGGTTCCTCATTATTTCTTGCGCCTCCATATCCATAAAGCGAATTTTTTCTACACTCTGATTAGATTTTCAGATAACTCTTATTAAACGTAAAAACAGACTATGAAAAATAAGGCAGGCTGATGAATGCGATGGGAGGGACAAAGATGCGATTTATATAGGCTTGAAAAGTGTAATTTCTGATCTCTGGGATAGATGGACGGCGTTACGCCCGTTTCGTTTGGCACTGTACAGGGCATGGTCGGCCTCTGACAGCAGCTCTTCCAGTGTATCTTCTAGGCTTAAGGCCTCTACGACTCCGAAACTGGCAGTCACATGAATAGGGCCGATCATGGTATGTAATGTACTATGCTCGATATCCGCACGGATAGTATCACAGAGAAATGCGGCTTGCTTTAAGGATGTGCCCGGAAGACAGATCACAAATTCCTCACCGCCATAACGGCCGAAGATGTCACCTTCCCGCATATGTCTGTTGCATACCTCGACAATGTGCTGAAGGGCTTGATCTCCATATTGATGTCCGAATCGATCATTAATACTTTTGAAGAAGTCTACATCCAGCAGAATAATTGATAATGAACTCCGATCGCTCGCGGACTGAATTAGAAGCCCTCTGCTCAGCTCCAAAAAATAGGTACGGTTATAAATCCCCGTCAGACTGTCCATCGTTGCCAATTGACGCAACTTATCTTGAAGCAGTATTCGTTCAGTTACGTCAATCAGCATGATCATTTGTCCTGCTAAGTATCCCCCTTGTTTCTGTACGGGAGAGGATCGAATTTGATAGTAACAAATCTCGTCTCCTTTGTTCCAAGCCACTTCCCGTTCTTCGCGTAGCAGCGGCTCTGCATCCATAACATAGGACAAGGCATCTTTACCTGCATTAAGAAACAGTTGTGCCAGCGGTTTGCCAATCGCCGAGGAATTAAGTCCTTCTATCATATCCGCGGCTGCGCGATTGTAATCGACGAGCATATCCGAACGATCGGTGACAAGCACCCCGTCTCTCATACTTTCGAACAAATTCTCACGAGCGATAGGGGCGGCTGTTAACATGCCTCTTGATAGGATAGACCAGATATATAGGATGGAGGTGATACTCATAATGATCGGAACGGGATCCATGCCGTAAGGAGTTAGACCCATCAAATATAAAAAAGAGCCTAACGTTGGGAGGCTTAGTCCAATTAGAATGGTAACGATTTGTCTGCGGTATACCCGTTTCATCCGATTCCACTGCCATAACATGAGGCAGATGGCTGCCAGTAGACAGCCAAAGGTAAAGCTGCCGTGAACGATATACCAAGGACCCATTACTACATCAACGAGTGGGGAGGGGGTGTTGTCTCGCAAATAAATGGACTTATAGAAGAGATGGTGATAATCATTGGTCCACACCATCAGTGTTGTGATGAACGGTATGATGTACAGCGCTGCTCGCATGCCCTTTTTAAATAGACTTTCCAGTCCCACGAAATGCATTACCATGATAAGGCTAGCCGGCGCTATAAAAGGCATCCCCAGATACTCTACCTTAATCCAAAAACTCATTTCCTCCAGTGTTTTTCCCGACAGCTCTAGCGCGAAGCCGAAGGTATAAATTGCGGAAGTGCAGGAGCTTATAACAAAGGCTCTGATTCCTAAGAAATCAGTTTTCTTATAATAGGCGAAAAGGGCTAGTAAGACACTCAGAACACCTGATATAGCCACAATAACAATATAATTCGAAATTACAGATCCCATGGGTCTATTGTCTCCTACTGAGGAAAGATATGGATAAATATTACCACATATCTACAAATATTTAAAAATCACTTTAATGCAAAACTTTAAAAAATGTCCCCTAGACAAAATGACGTAATTTATCGGGAGCTATTTTACTAATTGTCTAGTGTGAGTCCAGTGAACAGCGTGTAACATGTTAGTTAATACTACGCGAGAGAAGATTCAGACTCGAATATCTCTGTTATGAGTAAGGTTAATTAACATTCAGTGCATAGCTTATTTTGATAAGGGGGGCTGGGGATGTCATTGCTCGCGACAAATATTCCTGAGATTCAGCTGGAAAATGTTGAAATGCGTTATAGGACGGAAGCTGCGGAAGTGCTTGCGCTGCATCAGGTGAGTCTTGATATTGCAAAGGGGGAATTCGTCTCACTGCTCGGACCTTCCGGATGCGGTAAAACAACGCTTTTAAGACTGATGGCCGATCTGATCGCGCCAACAGGTGGGAATATTGTAGTAGCTGGGAAAAGCGCTAGAGAAGCAAGGTTGGCGCAGAAATATGGGATTGTTTTTCAAAGTCCTGTGCTATATGACTGGCGGAAGGTGAAGCATAACATCACATTGCCGCTGGAGTTGATGGGAGTCAAAAAGTCGATCCGTGAGGAGAAGGCGTTAGAGCTTCTTGACCTAGTGGGCTTACAGAGCTTCGCAGATAAATACCCTTGGCAGCTTAGTGGGGGGATGCAGCAACGTGTTGCGATTGCCAGGGCCCTATCGATGGAACCGGAAATTCTGCTTATGGATGAACCGTTCTCAGCACTGGATGAGTTTACACGTGAGCGTCTGAACGAAGAGCTGTTATCCGTCTGGAGCAAGGTGCAGAACACAATTGTCTTCGTAACCCATAGTATTCCTGAATCGATATTCCTCTCTGATCGGGTGTTCGTTCTGTCCCCACATCCGGGTCGCTTGTCCGCTGTGGTTGATATTCCCCTGCCGCGTCCGCGTACAGCGGAAATGAGAAACAGCCCCGAATTTTTCGAACTGATCGCGCGTATTCGCGACAGCTTCGAAGGGGTGTAGAGATGAAAGGGGGCAGTATCTTTGTACGAGGTCGCCTGCTGCCGTTGTTTGTCTGGATATTTGGTTTGCTGCTGGTCTGGGAAGGAACTTCATGGATGTTGCTCCATGTGGTGGAGACGCCGCTAGCTCAGTCCAAGTTGCCTTACGTTCATGAGGTGCTGTCCACGCTGTGGAAGTATAGTGGCACACTTCTGAAGGAGGGGGCTGCCACCTTTGGAAATGCGGGTGTTGGCTTCCTGATAGGTGCGGTGGCTGGTGCCTCGCTGGCAGTTCTGATGAGCTTATCGAAGACGATAGAACAGTTAACATTTCCTTACGCTATCGCCTCGCAGATGATTCCGATTCTGGGGTTGGCACCAATCATCTATGGGATTGTGAGAGATGAGCAGACTTCGCGGATTATTATCTCGGGTTATATTACATTCTTTCCGGTGGCTCTTAATATGCTGCGTGGCTTGCGAAGTGTAGACCCTTCCGCGCTGGAATTAATGCATTCTTATGCTGCGAAGCCTTGGGCTGTGTACTGGAAGCTAAAATTTCCGGCAGCTTTGCCTGGGTTGTTCGGAGGACTCAAGATTGCTGCTCCACTCGCTGTTACGGGTGCGATTCTTGTGGAGCTTATGGGTGCTCAGCATGGCATTGGCGTGATTATGCTACGTAATCTCTATTATGGAAGCTCTCATACCTACATGTTCTGGTCTACGGTGATTGTAGGCGCCTTGCTTGGAATTGTGAGTTACTGGTTGATCAGTCTGATCGAGCGGTTGGTGACGCCGTGGCAACCTGAATTTCGACCGAAAGGGGGGGACCGCTAATGGAAACGGGCTCCGTTCGGGAGGCTTCATTTATTGGCTCTACTAGTACAGAGATAACCCAGCCGGCATTAACGGCTACACAGAAGAATGCTGTGACAAGCTCGCACCCTGTAGTGGTTGCGAAACATAAAGGCGGCTCGCGTGGGCTAAAGAAGGCGTTTAGTGCAGGGGTGCTACTGCCTGTATTGGCGGGTGTGTTGTTTCTTGGGCTATGGGAGTTTGAATTTTTTCATAAGATCTTTGATTTGAAAAAATATCAGCTGCCGCTACCCACAGCAATTGCCGAGACGATGAAGGATAATTTCAGCTTGTTGTTGTCCTATACCGGATACACCCTTGCTGAGGCTGTGCTGGGAATGTTGGTTGGTTCGGCTATCGGGTTCTTAGTTGCTTTAGCAGCTACAGCTTGGCCGCGTTGGGGCAGTGGAAGCTTAACATTAGTTGCTGCACTGAACGCTGTGCCTATCGTTGCCCTCGCGCCCATTATGAATCTTTGGTTCGGAGATGGGATTGGTTCAAGAATTGCCATTGTTACGGCAACGACGATGGCTGCGATGGCAATTAACGCCTATAAGGGAATGGCTGCGATTGATTCGCTGGCGCTGGATCTGATGCATTCCTATGCGGCTGGTAAACCTGCAGTGTTCCGTTATCTGCGGATTCAGAACAGTCTACCTTATGTGTTTACGGCGCTGAAGATCAACGCAACGGCTAGTATGATTGGGGCGATTGTTGGAGAATTCTTTTTCTCCTCCAAAGGGCTTGGGTATTTACTCTCCAATTCCATTAAAGTCGCCAAAATGCCGCTGGGCTGGTCGTGTATCGTTCTGGCCGCAATTGCCGGCGTGCTTTTCTATTTAGTGGTTGAGCGGCTTGAGAAAGTGTTCATTAAGTGGCATCCTTCGCAACGTAAATGAGCTCTATAACATCATTACATCCGGTCCTAGTGGGAAGGGAAAAGAGAAACCGCCCACGGCTGTATGCATAAAACGCACCACGATGATTGTCCATACTGTGCCGTCTTGAAATATAAGGAGCTATAAGTTTCACACTATACATCTTCCTTATATTTCTCGCTTAAACGCTCATCGTCCTTGTAAGGACGCCGAAGGCGTTTATGCTTGTTACAAACAAAATTACGGTAGGGGGAGTTCGATTGATGAACGGGAAAAAACGCAAATTTCGTGGTGGAATGTTGGCGGTAGTGATGATGTTGGTAGTTTCTTTAATGGCAGGGTGTGGAGGCAACAATAATAATTCGGCCACTGAGGCAACTACTGCACCTGAGGCTTCAATAGCTCCTGAGGCAAGTGCAGCTACCGAACCAGTGGCTGATCCGGTTACAGTGAAATTGCAGTTGAAATGGGTACCGCAGGCACAGTTTGCAGGGTATTTTGTGGCGCAGGATAAAGGATATTACAAGGAGGAAGGACTGGATGTAGAGATCATGCCTGGTGGCCCGGATATTGTTCCGGAGCAGCAAGTGGCAGGCGGCTCAGCGGATATCGGTGTTGGCTGGGTAGCCAGCTTGCTTCCGAGTCTTGAACAGGGGATGCCACTCGTGCAAATTGCTCAGATCTACCAAAAGAGTGGACTTGTCCTAGTCTCCAAGAAATCTGCAGGCATCAACTCCCCGGCTGATCTTAAGGGTAAGAAGGTCGGCAACTGGATGGGGGGGAATGAATTTGAATTATTGGCCCTATTTGATAAATACAAGTTTGATCCGAACAAAGATCTAAGCTTTACGAAGCAAGGGTTCACAATGGATCAGTTCTTAGGTGACCAAATCGATGCAGCCTCGGCAATGACTTACAACGAGTATCAAGTTGTGCTGGAGTCGGGCATAAAAGCGGAAGATCTGAATGTCATCGATATGAACACGGAAGGTGTTGCGATGCTTGAGGATAACTTGTTCGCCAACAAAGAATGGCTTGCGGAGAACAAAGAGACTGCGGCGAAGTTTGTTCGTGCCTCATTGAAAGGCTGGAAGGATGCCATTGCCGATCCTGCGGCGGCAGTAGACAGTGTAATGAAGCAAGCGGAAGACGGCAGTACAACGAAGGAACATCAGTTGACGATGATGACTGAGGTTGCCAAACTGATTCTCCCTGAGGGCTTCGACAGCTCCAAGATGGGGTATACCGATGCGGTTGCATTCCAGCAAACGGCTGATATTTCGCAAAAGTTCGGTGTCATTAAAGAGCCTGCTAAAGTGGATGAAGCTTACACGAACGAAATCGTAGAAATGGCAGGAAAATAACCAGTTGAGCTCAAGTGTTATAGTAGATGACCGCCTGATTTGGCGGTCATCTATTGTAATCAGCAGTCCATCAGTGCATCTGAAACAGAGAAAGAGGTGCGAGCTATGTCTCTCCTAGTAACGCAGGTTGAAAAAGTTAAGAATTATGTGAATGGAGCTTGGGTAGAATCTTTATCCGGACTGGAAGAAGAGGTATACAATCCCGCGACTGGTGAAGTGATTGCCTATGTGCCTATATCAAGCAAAGAAGAGCTTAGTATGGCGGTCGAGGCTGCGGCTACGGCATTTCAATCGTGGAAAAGAGTCGCTGTGCCGCGTCGTGCGCGTTATTTTTTTCAATATCAACAGCTATTGGTAGAACATTGGAATGAGCTGGCGGAGCTGATTACGCTGGAGAACGGCAAGAGTCTGGAAGAAGCGCAAGGCGAGGTGCAGCGCGGCATTGAATGTGTGGAATTTGCCGCAGGCATCCCCACGTTGATGATGGGCAGCCAGCTTCCGGATATCGCTACGGGAATTGAATCCGGGATGTACCGCTATCCGCTAGGCGTTATCGGTGGGATTGCTCCTTTCAATTTTCCGATGATGGTCCCTTGCTGGATGTTTCCGCTCGCCATTGCTTGCGGCAATACCTTTGTGTTGAAGCCTTCTGAGCGTACGCCGCTGCTGGTTAATCGGTTAGCTGAACTGTTTGCTGAAGCGGGCTTTCCGCCAGGCGTGCTGAATGTCGTTCATGGGGCGCATGAGGTTGTGAACGGGCTGCTGGCGCATGAAGAGGTGAAGGCGATTTCGTTCGTGGGTTCCCAGCCGGTAGCGGAATATGTGTACAAAACTGGGACGGCGCAGGGAAAGCGGGTGCAGGCACTGGCTGGAGCCAAGAATCATTCGATTGTGCTACCTGATGCGGAGCTGGGCAATGCGGTGAAGAATATTATCGCGGCAGCCTTTGGTTCTGCGGGTGAGCGGTGTATGGCTTGCTCGGTTGTGGTAGTTCATGAGGATATCGCTGAAGAACTGGTTAGTCGTCTAGTGGCAGCTTCGGATGAATTAAAGATCGGCAATGGCGCCGAGGCTGGAGTGTTTCTAGGTCCTGTGATCCGTCAATCCAATAAGGATCGAACGCTGCATTATATTGAGACTGGCGAGGCTGAACAAGCTGAGCTTGTGCGGGATGGGCGGAAAGATGCTGCGACCGGCGATGCTGGTTATTTTATCGGACCGACAATATTTGATCATGTGCAGCCGGGAATGACCATCTGGAAGGATGAAATTTTTGCACCGGTATTGTCAGTGATCCGTGTGAAGAGTCTAAGTGAGGCTATTTCAGTAACGAATCAATCTCCGTTTGCGAACGGGGCATGTATTTACACAGATAGTGCAAAAGCGATCCGCGAGTTCCGGGAAGAAATTGATGCAGGGATGCTGGGCGTCAATCTGGGTGTGCCTGCGCCGATGGCCTTTTTCCCCTTCTCGGGTTATAAGAAATCGTTCTATGGAGACCTGCATGCCAATGGGCGTGATGGGGTGGAATTCTATACGCGCAAAAAGATGATTACTGCCCGTTATTAATGAGAATGGAATGTTGAGAGGAGAAGAGTTATGCAGAGTCTGGGGAATGATAGCGAGCTTGCGGTAAACAAGGATCAGAAATATTTGTGGCACAATATTACACCTTATAGTGAGAAAAACCCGCCTATGATAGCCGCTTCGGCGAGCGGATCATGGATTACGGATATTCAGGGCAATCGATTTTTGGATGGAATGTCTGGTCTGTGGTGCGTAAATGTGGGGTATGGCCGCAAGGAATTGGCAGAAGCTGCATACAACCAATTGCTGACCCTGCCCTATTTTCCTCTGACACAAAGTCATCTCCCGGCGATTGCGCTGGCGGAGAAGCTAAATGAGTGGCTTGGAGACGAGTACGTGATCTTTTTTTCCAATAGTGGGTCAGAGGCCAACGAGGCTGCTTTCAAAATGGTCCGCCAATATCAGCAGCAAATCGGCCAGCATTATCGCCATAAATTCATTGCGCGTTATCGTGGATATCATGGCAGTTCGCTTGGCGCGTTGTCCGCAACGGGTCAGGCGCAGCGCAAATATAAATATGAACCGCTGACGGGTGGGTTCTTGCATGTAGCTCCCCCGGACAGCTACCGCCGCCCGGCAGGGATGTCTGTAGAAGAATTTAACCTCCAGTGTGCACAGTCCATTGAGAACATGATTATTTGGGAAGGTGTGGAGACGGTAGCGGCGGTAATCATGGAGCCAGTGATTACTGGTGGCGGTGTAATTGTACCGCATCAGGTCTATCTGGATCGAGTGCAGGAAATCTGTCGTGAGCATGGAGTGCTGCTCATTATCGATGAGGTCATATGCGGATTTGGCCGTTCCGGACAGAAATTCGGACACCACAATTACAACGTGAAGCCTGATATTGTTACGATGGCTAAGGGGCTGACTAGTGCTTACCTTCCCTTGTCTGCCACTGCTGTGCGTAAAGAGATCTACGAGGCGTTCAAAGATAATAGTGATGATTACGGTCATTTTCGCCATGTGAATACCTTTGGTGGCAATCCTGCCTCTTGTGCACTGGCGCTTCGTAATCTAGAGATTATTGAGCAGGAGATGCTGGTGGAGCGTGCAGAGCTTTTGGGCAAAAGGCTTAACGCTGCATTCAGCGAGTTGCTGGATCACAAGCTTGTGGGTGATGTCCGCAGTTTTGGTTTGGTGACAGGGGTTGAACTGGTTGAAGACAAAATTAGCAAAAAGCCGGTTGAGCTGAATATCGTTAAAGGCATCATTGCTGAATGCAAATCCAAGGGACTTATTATCGGTAAGAATGGCGATACAGTAGCCGGGTTCAATAATGTGCTTACCTTCGCTCCTCCGTTATCCTCGACGGATGAAGATGTAGCGTTCATTATCGATACGTTTAAATCTGTACTGAACGGGGGCTGGGCAAAGTAATTTTGTCCGGGTACAGGAATTGATAGGCGCGTAGAGCGACCTGAATGGAGATTCGGTTCTCTGGCTGCATGAAGTCCTCCCCTAACAACTCTGTTATTTTGTCGAGACGATAATACAGTGACTGCCTGACGATAAATAAATTTCGCGCGGCAATCTGTTTGGAACCATCATGATCCAGATAGACACGCAGAGTGAGGAGTAGTTCACTGCCCTTAGTTTGGTCGTGGTCAATCAGCGGACCCAGATAGCTGCGGATGAAATTTTGTAATGTCTTTCCGTCATTTAGGCTAAGCAGTAGCTGGAATACGCCAAGTTCTTCGTAGAAGAGCAGTGACTTCTGGTAACAAGAGTATAGCGACAAAGCTTGCAGCGCTTCTTGATATCCGGTAAAGGCTTGTTTTAGACGCTTATGCGATTTACTGACTCCGATGACTAGCTGTAAATCCTTCAGCTTCTCGTCGGAGCGGATATGTTGAAGGGATTCGAGTGCTTGTTGAAGTCGCATTTTTCCAGGCATTTTCGATTGAATGTCGAGTGCGATGACGGTGAGGCGATTGTTCTTGAGTGTGATCAGCGGACGCAGGGAATATTTTTCGAAAATGGAACGCAGGATGAGCGAAAGGTGGAAGGTGATGGATTCCCATTCGTTCTCTGAGCTGTTCCATTTTACATCTCTGGGGTTCTTGATCTCGATAAGGCATACACGGTAAGGGAGCTCATTGACTACGTTGAAGCTCGTTCCGATCAGTCCCTTTAGGCGGTTATCATCCTCTATGCGTCCGTTGATTAGCTCGTCGACCCATAGATTTTCTGAAAAAAGCTTACGCTCCTCCATATACCGAGTACGCAGCAGCTCCTGAGCGATGGACAGAGAGGCGGAATCCAGCAGCAGGCAGTCAAATTCCTGTGGCTTGTGATTGCATACCATCAGGATGTAAGCCCAGGTCTGATCCAGCGCGCCCACAGGTTTAACGGCGATCGTCTTTTGCCCGTATTCTCGGGTGTAAGGAGCGGTGTCTGGTTGAATGCCTTCCAGCTCGTCACCGAAGGCGGTGAAGAAATCCAGCAGAGGTGCTTGCTCTTCGGGAGAAAGCGCCGGGAAGAATAAGGGCTTGCCTTGCAGCTGCATATAGACGATTTGTGTGCGGGTGCTTTTACATAATAATTGCAGCACCTTCACTGTTCCTTGTGAGGTCAATGTCAGACGATGGAATTCACGAGAGATGCTTTCGAGTTCTTGCAGCATCCGGTGATGCCGATTGATGATGATGGAGTGGAGGTCCAGAGTGATATCTACGAAGCGGACCGTTCGGGTGAAAATGATCAGCGGGAAGTCATTTGTGTTGGCTAAGTCGATCATTTCTTGCGGGATGGTGCTGAAGTAAGTACCTAGTTCAATACATAGGCAAGCTGCATTCTTATCAATTAAATTCTGCATAAATTCCAAGGAGGAGGACAGATCGACACTTGCACCAATCCCCGTAGTCAAAATCATTTCTTCTCCATGAATCAGGGTATCGAAATTGGCACTTTCCAGTACATGTACCCAACGAATCGCACGGCTTAAGCCGCTTTTACCGCCGATGACTTCGGCTTCTGTGAATAGTGGTCTTTTTAAAGCGTCACGAATGGTTAATACAAGCTCCCAATCCATAGATATTCCCCCTCGCGGTTCTGTGCGCTACCCTCTGTTTAGGTCTTGTTATTCTCAGCCTATTCTCACACGTAAAAAATACGGTTTTGAAATTAGACAAAGTGTCTAATGCATCAAAAATTCGAAATGACTATAGTTTGATTAACAGATGTTAGTATATATAACTCTATCAGGGAGAAAGTGAAGGTTTTTTTTCTGATAATGCTTATATTACTACATTAATTCTAGGATGTAAGTAAAATATTCAGACAAAAGTTGAATTTGTGTTATATTATATAACACAAATAAGAAAAATTATCCATAAGGAGGGACTAGTGATGGAGCATTCTTCTCCGTTAACAGCATTTACACCAGATATGTTTATGCGTAACTTTGCCGAGGCTGAGCCGCCTCTGACCCATAAGGGTGCCATGGATGAGGCCAATCGCTGTTTATATTGCTACGATGCCCCTTGTATAAAAGCTTGTCCGACCAGTATTAATATTCCCTCTTTTATTAAACGGATCGCTACTGACAACTTGAAGGGCTCAGCACAGACGATTATGGATTCCAATCCTGTGGGTGCCAGCTGTGCTCGTGTTTGTCCTACGGATGAACTGTGTGAAGGAGCCTGTGTGTTAAATGATGCTTCGGCGCCGATCCAAATTGGACTGCTGCAGCGTTATGCGACAGATTGGGCGATGAATAGCGGAGTTCAATTATTTAAAGCAGGTATTCCTAATGGAAAAAAAGTAGCTGTAATCGGCGGTGGTCCTGCCGGATTGTCAGCGGCTAGGGAGCTCGCTCGTGAAGGTTGTGCTGTAGTGATTTACGAGGCGAAAGAGCTGGCAGGTGGATTGGATACGCATGGGATTGTGTCATTTCGGCTTCCGCAGGCTATATCGCTCTGGGAAGTGGAGCAGGTAGAGAAGCTGGGTGTAGAAATACGTACAGGTGTAAAAGTTGGAGTAGATGTCTCTGTAGAAGAGTTGAAGTCGAACTATGATGCCATCGTTTTGGCAGCGGGTATGGGTTATGTACCTCCGATAGGGATTGAAGGTGAAAAATTGGCTGGTGTATATGATGCCATTGCGCTTGTAGAATCGACTAAGACTGGCATTCCTCTGCTAGAGCTGATGGGTCAGCGGGTTGCTGTCATTGGTGCAGGTAATACAGCTATTGATGCAGCTACATGCTCAGTACGACTTGGAGCCGCTAATGTAAAAATGGTCTACCGCCGGACTCGCGAAGAGATGACGGCTTATGACTTTGAATATGAATTTGCGAAGCAGGAAGGTGTAGAGTTTAGCTGGCTCACCTTACCGAAACGTATCGTGGGGGATGAGCTTGGGAATGTAACCGCACTGGAATGTGTGCAGATGAAGCTGACGGATGAGCTGGGCAAGGATGGACGTCCAGTGCCTATCCCTATAGCGGGTTCTGAATTCTTGATTCCTGTAGATGCGGTTGTAATTGCTATTGGTCAAAAGCGTCGCCTGGATCTAATAGATTCCTTAGACCTTGTGCATGACCGCGGCGTTGTGAGGGTAGATGAGGCTACTTGCCAAACCTCCGATCCGCAAATTTATGCCGCTGGTGATATCATATTTGGCTCAGGTAAAGGTGAGGCGATGGTGGTATCAGCTGCGCAGCAGGGGAAGGATGCAGCCTATGCAATTGTGAAACAGTTCTCAGGCCAGCAGGAGGTTGTCGTTAGATCTGCGGGTTGAGCTTAGAAATCAAATTGGATCATACAAGACAGGGAGGGAACATCAATGGCAGATTTAAGTATTAATCTCGCAGGAATCCAATCACCCAATCCGTTCTGGCTTGCCTCTGCGCCGCCTACGAATACAGGTTATCAAGTGCAAAGGGCCTTCGAAGCAGGTTGGGGCGGGGCAGTGTGGAAGACGCTCGGTGATCCGATTATTAATACCTCTTCGCGTTTTGCGGCAGTGAATTTCAACGGGCAACGTGTTGCGGGCTTTAATAATATCGAATTGATCACCGACCGTCCGCTTGAGGTCAATCTGAAGGAGATTTATGAAACGAAGAAGAGATTTCCGAATCACGCTATTATTGCCTCCCTGATGGTAGAACCTTCGCAGCATAAGTGGCATGAGATTGTTAAGCGGGTAGAAGATGTCGGCGTAGACGGTCTGGAGCTTAACTTTGGTTGTCCACACGGGATGGCTGAGCGTGGGATGGGCGCGGCTTCGGGGCAGCAGCCTGATCTGGTGCAGGCGCAGACCACTTGGGTAAAAGAAGTGGCGACCACTCCGGTGATTGTGAAGCTGACGCCCAACATTACGGATATCACTGTCGTTGCCCGTCATGCGGTTAAGGGTGGGGCGGATGCGATTAGTATGATCAACACCATCAACAGTCTTGCAGGGGTAGATATTCATAGCTGGAATACGATTCCGAACGTTGGGGGCCAGGGTGCGCATGGCGGCTATTGCGGTCCGGCTGTGAAGCCAATTGCGCTTAGTATGGTGGCTGAGTGCGCTCGTGACCGTGGGGTAGGTATTCCTATTTCAGGCATTGGGGGGATTTCAACCTGGCAGGATGTTGTTGAATTTATGTTAATGGGCGCTACGGGCATTCAAGTGTGTACAGCGGTTATGCATCATGGCTTCCGGATTGTGGAAGAAATGATCGATGGGCTGAACAACTATTTAGATGACAAAGGGTTGGCTTCCGTAACAGAGCTAATCGGAAAATCGGTATCCAGATACTCCAACTGGGGAGATCTGGATCTCAATTATAAGGTCGTTGCACGCATTAATGAAGAGAATTGTATTAACTGTAATAAATGCCATATTGCCTGCGAGGATGCTTCACATCAATGTATTGATATGTTAACGAATGCAGATGGGGAAGCTATTCTACAGGTGCGCGAGGAAGACTGTGTAGGCTGTAATCTTTGTTCTATTGTCTGTCCAGCAGACGGGGCGATTGATATGGTTCCAGTGGACACTGGGGCTGCGCCTTTAACCTGGAATGAACGCCAGAAAGTGATCAGTAGTTTGAACGGCTCCTATTCGGAAGCGGAGGTGGTGTAAGGATGAAGAAAATTATTAAGAATGGAATCATTGTTACCGCAGCAGATACTTATACAGGCGATGTGGCTATTGAAAATGGTGTTATTACAGCGATTGGTCTCCATTTGGAGTCTCCAGGTGCGGAGATTATAGATGCCTCTGGGTGTTATGTATTTCCTGGCGGTATTGATCCGCATACGCATTTGGATATGCCTTTTGGCGGTACAGTTACAGCGGATGATTTCGAGACGGGAACCATTGCGGCTGCATATGGCGGAACGACTACAGTTATTGATTTTTGCTTAACAACCAAAGGACAACCGCTACAGCAAGCCGTCAATACATGGCATCATAAGTCGCAGGATAAAGCGGTTATTGATTATAGCTTCCACCTTATGGTTTCGGAATTAAACGATAAAGTACTGGGCGAGCTTCCGGAGATTATTGAGAATGAAGGCATTACCTCACTTAAGGTATTTATGGCATATAAGAATACTTTTCAGGCAGATGACGGCACACTTTTTAAGACGCTACAAGCCGCGAAAAAAGAAGGTGCGCTTGTGATGGTGCATGCGGAGAATGGGGATGTCATTGAATACCTGGTGGAGCAGGCTTTAGCCGCTGGCAATACCGACCCGATCTTTCATGCGCTGACCCGCCCACCGGAGCTGGAAGGTGAAGCCACAGGACGCGCGGCTTATTTAACCGAACTGACGGATTCACAGCTGTATGTTGTACATGTGACCTGTGCGGAAGCCGCTTGGAAGATTGCTGAAGCGCGTAAAAAGGGACTGCGTGTCTACGGCGAGACTTGTCCACAGTATTTAGTGCTGGATCAGACGGCGCTGGAAAAGCCTAATTTCGAAGGCGCCAAATACGTGTGGTCTCCGCCGCTGCGTGAGCAGTGGAATCAGGATGTGCTATGGGATGCGCTGTGGAGCGGAAGCTTGCAGACGATTGGCTCGGATCAATGCTCCTTTGATTTCAAAGGACAAAAGGATCTGGGACTTGGTGATTTCTCCAAAATCCCGAATGGTGGCCCGACCATCGAGGATCGGTTTACGATTCTATATTCGGAAGGGGTGCAGAAAGGCCGGATCTCGTTGAACAAATTCGTAGACATCATATCGACCTCCAGTGCCAAGCTGTTTGGATTGTATCCGCAAAAAGGCACAGTAGCGGTAGGTAGCGACGCTGACTTAGTCATCTTTGATCCTTCTGTAGAAAGAACACTTTCTGCGGACACGCATCATATGAACGTCGATTATAATGCGTTTGAGGGGTTTGATGTAAAGGGAGAGCCTGTTTCCGTCCTCAGTCGAGGCGAGTTTGTAATTCGAGATAAGCAATTTGTCGGCAAGGCCGGTTCGGGAAAATATTTAAAACGCAAGCGTTTTGCATCGGAGGCCGCTCTTCCGTCTAAGGCGGAAATTAGCGGAGGTGTAGTCTAATGTCTGCTTATGCGGAATATGCCAAAGAACAGCAAGAGATCGACGGGCTGCTCTTTAAAGGATATACAATTGCCAGTATCCAAGAGGACTTGGACGGCGCTCGAATAAAGTTTGTTAGAGGGGAACCGGCCAAGAGCTCGATAGAGCTATTGTTGCTGACGGCAGATGCCCGTAAGTATGTGACCACCGTTGTGGTTGCGGGTTTGATGGCGGCTGGTGAGCAGGCCAATTGTTACAGTGGAGAGGTTTGAGGTGAATGAATTGAAAGCCGAGTAGTAAGCTTCTAGATCAGGAGGCTTGGTGCTCGGCTTTTTGTGTGTCCGTAGCTGCTTCGCGGCTCGTAATATACTTTTTAGGGAAATTCTCCCCAAAATTAACCGATTACGGCCCGAACTAGATGTTTTAGGGAAAATCTCCCTAAAAAACACTAAAATAAGGCCGATTTTGTTCCAAACCGCTAAAAATTAGGGGGGGGTTCCCCAAAGTGCAATTTTTATCGTTTAAAAGACCAATAATTAGGGAGGGTTTCCCTAATCTATTTATCCTTCTGCTCACGCTCTGTACGCGCTATATACTCATGCCGTAAGATGGACATGATATGCAGAGATTCAAAGCGTTCACCTACTTTTATGCAATCACGTAGAGTGCCTTCCAGTGTAAAGCCGCAGCTTTCATAGACATGCCGTGCCCTGGTGTTGTGGTCTCTAACATCTAACCATAGACGATGCGTTTCAGTGCTGCAAAAGATCCAGTCGGTCACGAGACGAAGCGACAGCTTGCCATACCCAAACCCCTTGGAATGGATGACTATTCTTTTAATGCAAACGGTAAGATGGGTGTCTTGAAGCCCTGTTACGATCATATAGCCGACTCTTTTCCCTGTGCTGTCCCAAATTGTAAGGTGTAGAATATCTGGATCTTGGAGAGCTGTAGTGTGCTCCTCCTTACTCCATTGACCGATGTAGACGCGGTTTAGTTCACTTTGTTCAATGGCTAGAACGAACGCTAAATCCTGCTTAGTGGTGCGTTGTAGATCCAAGGCTTCTGAATGGAGAATCATAACCATGCGCCCCTGTCTCATATGTATTTTCTATCTATGGTAACGGATGATTAGCTTGCTGTCATTCATGTAGTTCTAGCTTGTTTTCTTTATATTGGAAGGGCTGTAGGAATGATCGAAACTTCGTGTATAATTGAGACCAGGTGTTAAGAATTCCAATCGGATGAGGAGATCAGCTGGTTATGTACTATCTTGATATTATATCTTGGCTTACAGAGGATAATCTGCGGCATCTGCTTGAACAATATCGTTCGTTTGGGCCCTTTCCGGGCATCGCATTAACGTTTATGAAATCATTTATACCACCACTACCAACTATTGCAATCGTAGGATTAAACGGGGCTGTATATGGTTTATGGTTAGGTTTTTTGTATTCTTGGCTCGGTTTGGTTGCGGGCTGTGTGACAACATTTTGGATTATTCGCAAAGTAGCTTCGCATCGGTATCTGCGAAAATGGGCAGAACGGCCAAAGGTAGCCAAAAGTATGACTTGGGTGCGGCAAAGCGGATTCAGTTATGTGTTTCTGCTTAGTATATTCCCGGTAGGGCCCTTCGTTGTAATTAATATGGCTGCTGGTCTTGCTGGGATGAGATTTCGCTCATATCTCCTTGCACTGACTGTGGGCAAAGCAATCATGGTATTTGCGGTTTCATACATTGGCAATGACTTGGAACGCTTCATTCGCCAACCATGGGAGATCATCTATGTCTTAGTATTTATTGGACTGTCGTTATGGGGAGTTAAAGCTATTGAGGCGCGATTCGCTAGAACGGTGCAAGATGGAAATAAGGTCGCTTAGTCCTGTGAATGAATTATTTTGATAGAACAAAGGAGGAAATGATGATGAAATATCGTAAACTTGGCAGTACAGGGATGAATGTATCGGTGATCGGCTTGGGTACTTGGCAGTTCGGTGGAGAATGGGGCAAGGATTTCACTCAAGCGGAAGTTGACGCTATGCTGGATAAGGCTGGAGAACTGGGCATTAATCTGATTGATACGGCAGAGTGTTATGGAGATCATTTGTCTGAGAAGTTCATCGGGGGCTATCTGGCTCGCCGGAAGCGTGAGGACTGGATTGTGGCTACGAAATTCGGGCATCATTTTCAGGGTCATTTGCAGCGGGAACAGCTATGGCGTGCTGAGGATGTGCTGAAGCAGCTGGATGATTCACTGCGTGCACTCCAGACCGAGTATATCGACCTCTATCAATTCCATTCCGGAACCGATGAGCAATTCGATAATGACAAGCTGTGGAGTATGCTCGACAGACAAAAGCAGGCAGGCAAAATCCGTCACCTTGGTGTCTCGATCAGCGCATCGGGCTCGGGTGTACATCAGACCTCTGCGGCAGCGGATGTGCAGGCAGAGGCCATACAAGTAGTATATAATCGGCTGGATCGTCAACCGGAGGAAGAGATTCTTCCACTCTGCATCGAGAATCAATTAGGTGTGTTGGCGCGTGTTCCGTTAGCGAGTGGTTATTTAAGCGGCAAGTACAAGCCGGATGCGGTATTTGGTCAGGGTGATGTGCGCGCTAACCATAAAGAGGATGTAAGACAAAAGCAGCTGCGGGCTGTAGCTGAAATTGCTGCCAACGAAGTGCCTTCGGGTCTTGATATGGCGCAGTGGGCTTTGGCGTGGTGCCTTCAGCATCCCGCAGTAACCAGTGTGATTCCGGGTTGTAAGAATGTAGAACAGGTTATTTCCAACGCCAGTGCTGCTGATCTGGACATGGTGAAGGATACTGCGCAATAAGCTGGAAACTACACCGAAAAAAGCGCTTTGACCTTCGCTTCAGCGGGATCCTCATTGTAGATATGAGTCCAGCTGTTCGTTGAAGCATCATAAAGATAATCCTGCTTCCATTGCTGGATATGGATCACGATATTTCGTATAGCGGATACAATTCTCTCTACCTCCTGATTCGTCATAATGGGGTGTAGAGAGATGCGGATCCAACCCGGTCTAAGCGACTGGTTTCCTACGGTAATTGCCTCAGCGATTTGAGCAGATTGCGCCCACCCTAATTCAAGAAGGTAATGCCCATAAGGACCTGCACAAGAGCAACCACCCCGGGCTTGTATACCGAAGCGATCATTCAGTAGTTGGACTGCTAAGTTATAATGGATATCACGTAGTGTAAAAGAGACAATCCCATGGCGTTCTGTATGATGCCCAGCCAGTAAAGAGCACTCGGGTATGAAGCGGAGTCCGTTCATTAATTGCTGGCACAGCTCGTGCTCTCTAATCGCCATATAATGACCGTTTCCATTCATTTGGTCCTTCAGTTTCACACATAATGCCGTTCGAAAGGCTTGCAGAAACCCCGGCGTTCCCCCGTCTTCCCGCATCTCAATTTCATTGGTGTAACGGCGTCCTCCCCAAGGATTGACCCAAGCCACTGTACCTCCACCCGGTTCGTCAGGAATACGCCCATTACTTAGTGCTTCATCAAAGATTAGAACTCCGTTCGTGCCCGGTCCACCCAGAAATTTATGCGGAGAAAAAAAGATCGCATCCAGCTTCTCCAGTGGTGAGACCGGATGCATATCGATAGGCTCATAGGGAGCACTAGCGGCAAAATCTACAAAACACAGGCCTCCGTGACGGTGCATCATCGCGGCAAGCTTTTGGTAGGGAGTCTGAATTCCGGTCACATTGGAGCAAGCCGTAAATGAACCGATTTTCCAGTGGCGATGCTGATATAACTTTAACTGCGCTTCAAGCTGCTGAAGATCTACATTCCCGTCCTCTCCGGGAGGGACAGTCACAACGTCACCAATCCCCTCCTGCCAGGGAAGGATATTGGAATGATGCTCCATATGGCTGGTGAAGATCACAGGACGTTCCTCCATCGAATGGGAGCTATAGTCCTGAATCCACTCAGGGAGTCTTAAACCCATGATACGCTGCAGCTTGTTTACGGCTCCCGTTGTTCCATTTCCGCAGAAGAGCAGGACGTCCTGAGGGCCGGCATTTACATGCCTTTTGATGATTTGTCGTGCTTCATGATAAGCCAGTGTCATGGTTAATCCGGTAGTGTTGGAGTCTGTATGCGGATTGCTGACATATGGACCGAAGGCTTCCTGCACCTTCCGTTCGATCGGTTCATATAAACGTCCGCTTGCAGTCCAATCAGCATACAGCAGTGGCTGTCTACCATAAGGTGTGGTGATCTGATGCCGAATTCCAATGGTGTGCTCGCGAAAAGTTTCGAAATGGTTTTGTAGTGAAGCGGGCGTCTCTGCAGAAGAGTTGTGGATGATGTTTAGCACGGATTTCCCTCCAGCCCGTACACCGTCTATTCTAAAGTTATAGTGTGTTTTCGGCGTACCAGTAGTTTCTATGGCACCAGTATATGCTTGCTTGGAGAATTGGGTTAAAGCCTAGCGATATCATTTAAATAAATAATTGGACGTCGCTTTCTAGTGCATCTTTTATATACGCCGCAGCATCGATAATCTCGACCTCGGGCAGCAGTTCCTCTGTTTTAAAGCCCATGATCTCGACGGAGAGCTTGCAGGCATAGAATTTAATGTTTTTTTTACGAGCCCCTTTCAGAAAATGAATCAGCTTCGGTGCGCCTTGCTCCTCCATCATTTCTTCTAACATCATTCGGCCCAGCCCGCTGAAGTTCAAATGGGAGAGAGGTAGCTGTCCAGGCCCCTTTGGCGTAATAACATCCATCAGCTTCTCATAAATACTCTTATCCTCGAGTGTCATTTTTTCCGGATCACGCACCAGAAACAGGCCCCAGAAAGAGAAAAACATCGTAACCTCGACATCAATATCTCGCGCGGCATTCGCTAGGATCAGTCCAGCCATAGCTTTATCGTATTCTCCGCTGAACATCAGAAGATTTATTTTTTTACTCACCTGCATAGTCCTCCCGTTACTTATTTTGAATTATAAGAAAGTATAAGTTTCACGATATACTTTATCCTTATAATTCTCGCATAAACGTTTAGCGTCCTTAAGAGGACGCCGAAGGCGTTTTAGCTTGGAATGTCATTAGTATGGTTATGGAGGGGAGAAGTATGCGAAGGTACCTTTCGAATTTACAAAAAAAGCCCCCTTACGGGAGCTTCATAACCTTTATTTTGTTACCTAGCTTCTACTAATGTACTTCAGAATCTTTGGATTCTGGATCTAAGGTGCTGCGGATATCATGGTAACGGGCGGAAAGCCAAATGCTTCCGGTAAATAATACGATGAGTCCAAGCACGATAGAGAATCGCCAGTCGCCTGCTTTGAAGTTCAGCTGGAGAACCGTTAGTACAAGCGAAACCTGGGTCCAGACCATTGTTCTTTTGCGAAAAGCCGCAATATCTCCAGTCATCTTTGGGATATTCCGAATGATCAAATAGGCAATAACTGCGAGAATAAGCGCAAATATAGCGGTTACGGCTAATTCAGAAGAGGATAGGACATGCATGGTCTCAGGCATCCTTTCGGCTTGCAAAAGTTAGGGTTCAAAAAAGGTGAATTACTATTTCTTGAAGATACCTAGCGGAGCTCCGATCGGTAAGAAAGTGCGTCCAAAATGAGCGTTTAGCACAGAAGCGCCACATCCGTATAAGGACACGACACCAATTCCAAGTTCGGCACAAGCAGCAAGCTTATGGAAGAACTCAGGAGCAATGCCGAAGGAATCAAAAGTGAGTCCAAGAAAGAGGAAATCTATCAATACAAAAATGATAAGCAAAACTCTATTAGCCTCAACCGCGCCAATGGTCATAAAGATCGTGAAGATCAAGTAACCCAGAAATACAAATCCGAGCTGCTTAGGATCTACAGCCTCTGCAAGCGTTGGGCCGAATACGCCGAGCTTGATTAGCCAGCTGCTAGCCATGCCGAACCAAAAGAAAGCGTAGGCGCCAAAAGCGGTCATACCAAAGGTGTTGTTGTGCTTAGCATCTTGAATTGCGGCGAATAGTTGAGCGAATGCTCCCAGGAAGATAGCCCAAGGAATGACGTAGCTAAGTCCTGTTGTAAGTTCAAGCTTCTGTGAAGAAGCAACCAATGTGACAATAGCCAGTCCGAAAAGCCCGATGGCGCTAGGGTCTGCGGTGACGATTTTGACAGATTGGGTGTTAGGGGATTGCGCTGACATGACAGTAAAAGCCTCCATTATTATATATAGTTTTACGCTCTTAAAAACAGCACTCAAAGAGCGCTGCTCATAGGCTTGCCTATCATATCATATCGGTATGTGCTTGCCTATAAAACAACACTCATTTTTTGTTGTAAAATGGTGGTCTAATGATAAATAAAGAAGTTATTGTCAGGTCCAGCTTCAATTATCAGGCTCCTAAGCCAAACAAACGGAGAAACTATGCCAAGATTAGACATTATATGCAGTGATATTCTTCACAATCTGTTGAAAATTGATGTATAATAGTCAGTGATAATTATTATCAAGTCATAAAGAAAAGGCGGTAAGCTTGAAGTGAACAAATGGACATTATTTACCAAGGCGACCCGGTTTTGGAGCTTTTCTGTTATGCTCATCCCGATTGTTTTGGGGACCGTTGGGGCATATGTATGGGAAGGGACTTTCCATCCGGTTTTATTTATTCTTACCTTAATAGGGGCGATTTCGGCGCATCTATTCTCCAATATGGTGAATGATCTGTGGGATTTCCGCAATGGAACGGATACAGAAGCAAAGAATTCCGCTGGTGAAATCAGCACAAACTCCGGGCTACTCACAGGTGGGATCCTCTCGGAGTCTTTTTATGCAAGGATGACCTGGAGTATGCTGGCGATTGCCCTAATCTGCGGTGGAATTCTAAGTATATATAGCGGTTGGAACATCCTCTGGTTTGTGCTTGTGGGTGCTTTAATTGCTTATTTCTATGTAGCCCCGCCACTGCGTTATGGATATCGCGGTAAGGGATACAGCGAGATGGCTATCTTTATAGCTTTTGGGATTATGCCTGTGTTAGGTTCCTTTTTCGTACAAACCGGTCATTTTAGTCTGAAGCCTGTAATTCTTTCATTGCCGGTTGGATTCTTGACTACATTACTGTTGTTTAATCACCATTTCCTACACTGGAAAGCAGACGAGCAGGCGGGTAAGCTTACGCTTGTTGTAGTATGGGGGGAACAAAAGGCACTTGTATTCTCACGTGTACTTCTTTTCACCGGTTACGCCTCTGTTGTAATCTGTGTACTGATGGGCGTACTTCCAGTTTATGCACTGTTGGCCTTGGTTACAGCCTTCTGGCCGATTCGTATTTATCGTGGACTGAAGCCACATAATGCTTCGCCAGCTTATATCCCGCTCATGGGTGCTTCACAAAAAGCCTCCGTTCGTTGCGGAGTGGTGATGGCAGCAGCATTACTAATTCAAGGATTATTCTGAAAATATAAGAATATATAGGTTTCACGCTATACATTATCCTTATATTTCTCGCATAAACGCTTACCGTCCATTAGGGACGCTGAAGGCGTTTTTGCTTGTACTAATAATTAACATACAGAAGGAGTGAGCTTTCATGGAAAAGAAGGACAAGGAATTAATGAAGGAAGAACAAAACGCTAAAGGCAGCCAAATGATTCTTGGAGACTTCCACTCTATTTTAGAAGAAGGAAAGGTTTGGAAGACAGGTGGATTTACACTGCCTGATGGATCGTTCTGGGCTTATCGTGAACCGGAAGCGGTAGTTATTGTTCGTAATGATACGCTCTATGTACGGGCGAAATTATCCCGTGAGAACCATCAAGTACAAATTCTAGACAATGCTAAGCATATGTATTACTCCGCGGAGCCAGTGGTAATTCCTGAGGCGGGAGAGATCAGCTTTGAGCTGCAAATTCGCAGCCGTACACAAGGAACGGCACCTGGAGATTTGTACGACGGTTATGTATCGCTGAACTTGCTTGATTTTACGACAGGTGCGGCGCTTGACTTTTTTGCGGGAAATGATAAATACGCTAGTGTGTATGGTATTCTGCCGTTCCCGGGGGTACAAGTACCAGAGAGCACAGGCACGAAATATTTCTGCATCTTTAAAGAAGATACGGATTTCAAACCACGTGAATTTAACACTTACCGCATTACGTACCACCGTGGCAACGATGAGGCTGTATTCTATTTGAATGGCAAAGAAGTACGCCGTGAGAAAAATATCCCGATCAAATTCAACAACTTTACAGTGGCGCTCGGAATTATGACAGAGAAGGATCTGAGTCCTGAAGGCAGCGTGTCTGTGCATGGACAAACGGTTATTGCAGAATGGTCCCCAGTGAAGATCACAACGACTGAACAGTAATGCCTTGCAGGCTCATTTGATAAATAAGGGTGTATGGTGTGAATATTAAAAGCTTTCTAAGATTTGTGGAGCTGCCGACAAAAGTAGCCAGTATGATTCCCTTTCTAATGGGAACGCTGTATGCCCTGTATCGGTTTGAGGATTTTTATGTGTTACGTTTTGCGATGATGTTCGTTTCTTTGCTTAGTTTTGATATGGCGACAACGGCGATTAACAACTATTACGATTTCAAAAAAGCTTCCAAAACCCACGGCTATGGCTATGAGACACATAATGCGATTGTACATTTTAAGCTAAAAGAGAGCACCGTTGTGGCGACGATTGTTATTTTGCTAGTTCTGGCTGCAGGGGGCGGGATTGCGCTTGTTACGCAGACGGGTTTGCTGGTCTTTTTGCTGGGTGGGCTGTCGTTCTTAATAGGTATTCTTTATTCGTTCGGGCCGATTCCGATCTCGCGGATGCCGTTAGGTGAGCTGTTCTCAGGTTTGTTTATGGGCTTTGTCATTATTTTTATCTCTGCCTATATTCATACAGATAATCATGTGGTATCCCTGGTGCTTCAGAGCGGTTGGGCCAGTCTGAATATCAACATTGTGGAAGTGCTGTACCTGTTCTGGTTCTCTGTTCCCGCGATTCTGGGGATTGCAGGGATTATGCTCGCTAATAATATTTGTGATATTGATGAAGATGTGGAGAACCGCAGGTATACGCTTCCGGTCTATATTGGCCGCCGCAATGCGCTCGTGCTGTTTAAATATCTCTACTATGTCTCTTATCTGGATCTTGTAGTGCTGCTGATCTTGGGGATTAACCCTATTCTTGTCTTGGCGATTCTACTTACACTGATTCCACTACACCGAAATATCGATGTATTCACACGGAAGCAGGAGAAGGCGAGTACCTTTATTCTTGCCGTCAAAAACTTCGTGCTGCTGAACGCGGCGCGTATTGCTGTGCTTGCTGCGGCGGTGCTGTTAAATAGGATAATGTAATTTTTCGCCTGAATTAAAAAGCAGTATCCATCGGAGTCTAAGCTCCTTTGGCTGCTGCTTTTTTGCGTTGTAACAGTTCTTTTCTATTAGTGATGAGTTTCATTCTATGATAAGGTGTCTTAAAGTATAGTAACTAATCCAAGGGAAGAGGTGTGTAGCCATCATGGTACAAAAACTTCGGTGGGGAATCATAGGCTGTGCGCAGATTGCGACAGGTTCAGTGATGCCAGCTATCATGAATTCAGATTCAGGAGTGATTACAGCGGTAGCAAGTCGTGGCTTGGAAAAAAGCAGCGCTGTAGCCGCAGAGTTCGGAATAGAGAAGGCATATGGAAGTTATGAAGAGTTACTTGCGGATAAAGAAATTGATGCGGTGTATGTTCCGCTCCCTAATCATCTTCATCGAGAATGGGTGATCCGTGCGGCAGAAGCAGGTAAGCATGTGTTGTGTGAGAAACCGATCTCGCTGAACAGTGCAGAGGCCGCAGAGATGGTGAAAGCATGCAATGATGCAGGCGTTCACTTAGCAGAAGCGTACATGTATCGGCATCATCCACGGATTGCTGAACTCCAGGACATTATCGCTAGCGGTGAAATCGGAGAATTACGCTCGATTCGAGGTACATTTACTTACAATGATGCTACAGACACTTCAAATATTCGTTTTAAATCGGCTTGGGGTGGCGGCTCGCTTTATGATGTTGGTTGTTATCCGTTAAGCGCGGCGCGACTGTTGTTTGGAACGGAGCCGGAAGCTGTGTCTGTGCATGCGAAGTTCTCCCCTGAGCATGATAATGTAGATATGATGGCCTCAGGGCTGGTAGAGTTTCCAAATGGTTTAAGCTTGATCTTTGATTGCGGCATGTGGGCATATAACCGTCAGCTCTTGGAGATTCTTGGGACTGAGGGGCGAATTGAGGTGCCTATGCCTTTCAATGCTAGAGACGAGGATGCGGAATTCTTTGTGTACACTGGTGATGAGGTGAGACGGGTCGATGCCACAGGGGCTAATCCATACATTCGGCAGGTGGATGATTTTGCAACCGCTGTGTTCACAGGTAAGAGACTCATTGCACCGGAGGATCCGGTGCTAAGTATGCGGCTGGTTGAAACCTGCCTTGCTTCAGCAAAACAACGGCAAAGAATTAGCATGCTGTAACAGCTGAATCTAATATAGATGTATGCGAAAAAACCTCCGGCTTTCTGCTATAAGCAGATAGTCGAAGGTTTTTTATATTTCTCGCATAAACGCTTACCGTCCTCTAGGGACGCCGAAGGCGTTATTGATTGCATGTTCGGATTTTAAACTGTGCTCAAAAGAATATCATCTTCGTCATCATTGCTATTAAAGGCTTCACGGTCAAATTCACCTTCTGAATTCGCGACCAACAACGCGGTTACAGCTGTTCCTGTTGCATTTACAGCGGTACGACCCATATCGATGAGTGCTTCTACACCTGCAACGATAGCGATTCCTTCAAGCGGCAGACCAAGAGCGGTTAAGACTACCGTAGTGGAGATTACGGCTGGTCCAGGTACGCCAGCTACACCAATAGAAGAGATAATACTTACTAAGACCAGCGTAATGTAGTCAGTCCAGTTCAGATCAATACCGAATACTTGGGCGGTAAACACAGCCACAATTGCCGGCCAAATGCCACCGCACGCATTGAAGTTGACCGATGCTCCTAACGGCGCAATAAAGCTAGCGATCCGCGGGGAGACATGAAGGCGCTTCGTAATGACTTCAAGATTGACAGGAAGTGTTGCGTAGCTGCTTCTAGTCGTGAAGGCAACGGTAATGGTTGGATAGATTTTGCGGAAGAAACGAATTGGATTCACCTTCGCTACTAATAGAACCAACCCGCCAAAGATAAGAACAAAATGTATAATCATTGCGACATATGAGGTAATAATTACACTGCCCAGCTCCTGCAACGTTTCCCAGCCATAACGCGCGGTAATTCCTGCAATCAGTGCGAAGACACCGTAAGGCGTCAAGCGAATAATGAATTTCACGACCTGATGCAGTATCAGTGTCAGGGATTCAATAAGATCACGTACAGGTTTCACGGCTTCCGGTTTCTTGGAGCCAATTTTGATTATAGCTACTGCTAGGAAGATAGCGAAAATGAGCAGAGGCACAACCTTGCCTGTAGCTGCTTCATTCACAGGGTTGGATGGCACAAGGTCCAGAATAACCTGAGAGAAGGTCGGAATTTCCCGAGCGGCGAAATCTGCAGGTACGTCCTGTTGTATCCCTTGACCAGGATTGAACAGTAATGCAACAGATAGGCCAATAATAGAAGCGATACCCGTCGTTCCGAGGAACCAGGCGAAGGTTTTGATTCCTATTTTACGCAAATACTCCAGATTGGTTAAGGAAGAAATACTGTTCAATACGAGTACAAATACTAAAGGAATGACGAGCATGCGGATCAAGCTGACATAAATGCTGCCGAATGTGCTGATGGCTTTGGTCTCTAAATCGAAGTATTGAAAGAATATTCCGGCAATTAGTCCGATGCCAAGTCCGATGAGTACGCGAGTACCAAATCCAATGCGTTTACGTGCCAGTAGAAACAAAATTGCAAAAACAAATATGGAGGCTACAAATCCATACCAGTTCGTTTCGATGGCGGATAACAAGTTGTTATCTATGTTCACTACCAATACCCCCTTAAACCTAGTTTTTTAATATGATTAATCCTATTGAGATCAATCTATATAGAATTTATAGTAAAGTCAATGTAATAATATGTTAAAAATAATCAATCCCGACAAAAACCATGCGAAAAATAAAAATTGATTGACAAGGGACTCTTGCATGAATAATATGGAACTTAATCGTTAGACCAATTGGAATCGACTGGACAGCCGGAGATTCAACGAAAGACGCTTAGTTAGGCGTCTCGTTGAGTCTCTTTTTATTTTAGAGAAAGGAGAAATAAGGGGTTAAGGTACAACAATGGTAGTTAAGAAGCATGGATCTACTGGACAGCCAGAGATTCAACAGGTACGTAATACGTGCCGTGTTGGGTCTTATTTTAATTGAAAAGGATGATACACATATGAAAAAGCTTACGATCTCTTTGGTTGCTGCTACTGTCGTCTTCTCCGCACTGACGTATGCCGCAGTATCCGCTAATAAAAAGACAGCAGAGGCAGCATCTATTGAAGCAAGCAGTAATATAGCAGTATCTGTTTCTGCAGCGGCTGCACCTGTAGCTACTGCAGCGGCCGCAGTCGTTGTTCAAGCAGAAGCCACATCGGCACCAGTTGTAGAAACGGTTCAGCCGGAATCTTCAGCTCCAGCAGTGGAGACTGTCTCGGCAGAAGCGACTGCTGCTCCAGATGCCACAGTAGATTCAAAGACTAAGACCGTTGCCTCAGCTACTCCTGTAGTGGGTGAAGCTGCACCTAAGGCGACCGCAGCTCCAGCGGCGGACACCGCTAAGGCTGCAACAACTACAACCACGGTTGCTGCTACTGTCAAAACACAAACCCAGACAGCAACACCGGCTCCAACCGCTGCGCCTACGACGGCTCCCAAAGCAATCGTAACCGCCAAAGCGGCTCAACCAACGTCTGCTCCTGCTGTATCTGCTCAGCCAAAGGCAACTTCGGCTCCTGTAGTAACGGCAACGGAAGCACCTTCGAAATCGAAATCCATTACTTTCTCTACAACTGAGGTGGTTAAAGCGACGGCCGCTCCAGTGGCTGAGGTAGCTCAGCCAAAGACTTCTACTAATGCACCATCATCCACCGTCAGCGCGCCAGCGCCAGCGGAACCGGCTCAAGCACCCGCACCTGCCGCTGAGGAAGAGGTTTGTCCTTGATGGGGCGCGTGCTCATTCAGGATTCCTTTCAGCAAATTCATCACATAAATCGATATAAGGCGAGGTGCACATAAATGATAAAACCATTGCGATTCAAAAAAATTGTAACGCTGCTTCTAGCAGCTTCCCTACTTGTCCTGCCTTTTCAAGCGGGCAGAGCTAATGCCGAAACGGATAACGCAGAGGCACTAACCTCTTTAGCCTCAAATAGCGGTGTAAGCCACTTTGATTATTTCAGTCATGTTTATGACCGTTTGAATGATGCTAGTCATGTATTTAAAACGGCAACCTATGAGGATATCGTTCATCTTTTTGAGAGTGAAGGCACTTACGCTGTTCTGGTTGGCGGCGCTTGGAGCGAGAATACACAGGCCGATATCGGCTTTATCAATGAAGTAGCTAAAGAATATGGCATCTCTACGATTTATAACTTTGATACTAAGCTGGACGGTGACACGCTCCAGATTGCAGACAGCAATAATAAATTTGCTTACAAATACGTTGACCTGGTAAACAAATATTTAAAGAATTTGAATCTGTCCTCGAAGGACGTTCCAGAACGCAATGTTAGCTATACCAATAAAAATGGGGATGTCGTAACTGCTAATAAGATCGAATCTCCATTTCTCTTGGTATACAACAAGGATCACAAGGATGCACAAGGAAATAGTGCTCCTGTTGTATCCTATCTGGATAAGAGCTATTCGTGGAATGAGTTCCTAACGAACGGAACGCTTGATGCTACGAAAGTTAATGCTTATAAAGCATCAGTAAGAGAGGTACTTAGTGCCGCTTCTGGGTATAGCACGATCGATGAATCTGCTTATATCAAGGCCGCATTTAACAAGAACTATGAGGGCGAAAATGAGGGCAAACCTACGATCTTCAACGAATCGGACGGTACGCTCGTGTATGAACATGTGACCTATCATCAGCTGAAGCAAATTTTGGCGAGTGATGGCAACTATGCGATTTTGTTAGGCGGCTCATGGTGCCCCAACACACAAGCGGTTATCAAATATATTAACGAGTATGCCAAGAAGCATAATATCGATAAGGTCTACTTCTTCGATACGAAGCTCGACTCTGGGGTGACGGTTGCTGAACCAAGCAACAACAGCGGCACCAAGGGCAATGCCAATCCGCACAATAATAATGAGCTTCAGATTAGAACAACCAATCATCCATATGCAAATTTGTATGTTGATTTGGTCCGTACTTATCTGACCAATATTAAGACCGAGAACAATACAGCAGCTAAACCATCTGTGATTAGTTATGTGAATGAGCTTGGAAATACTGTGATAGGAGATAGACTTCAGGTTCCATATCTGTTCACGTATAACAAGGACAACAAAGATGCAAGTGGTACTAATGCACCTATTCTAGGGCATATTGAGCTTATGTATAGCTGGACGAACATCCAACCGGATTACGTGCAGGCTAATTACCCAATTGGAGCCAGATACACTAACACTACAACAGCGCTGGATAAGCTATTCTCAAAACTTGAAGCTGTGCCTGCTGGACTTACAGGTGTAGCACCAACCGCAGCAGACAGTAAGGATGGGCAAATCTTGGGCACAAGTTCGGCCTTGGAATATAAGCTGGCTGGAGATACGGCATATACGCAAGTATCAGGTTCAGCGATTACAGGGCTTGCGCCTGGTGTTTATACAGTAAGATATGCGGCTACATCAGGATATCAAGGTCCAACGAATGCAGCGGGACCAACGATCATTCCTTATAATGCTGGAGAAGACGTAAGTGTAGAGGTGCCTGCTTATATCCATCAACAAGCAGCTCCAACAGGTCTATTAGGGGTAGCTCCTACTTCTGAAGCTAACGATGATGGTCAAATTACGGGCTCAGTTGAGGGGCAGGAGTATAAAGGTGCTGGAGAAGCAGATTATAAGCCTGTAACAGGCGTAGCCATCACAGGTCTTACTCCGGGCTTTTATAAGGTGAGATTTGCGGCAAAAGAAGGATACAGCGTAGGTAAAGATGCTACTGTTGAAGTTCCGGCCTATGGCGAGCAAGCAGCTCCTACAGGGCTAGTGGGCGTAGCGCCGACTACCGCAGCCAATAATGACGGTAAAATCACTGGGACTACGAAAGCTTTGGAATATAAGCTATCAACGGTAACCGATTATGTCTACGCAACAGATGTAGAGATCGTTGGATTGGTACCGGGGATATATCAAGTAAGATATGCAGCCAAAGAGGGATTTAATGCGGGCAGAGCAGCAGAAGTGATTGTTCCAGTATTCACTGCAGAGCAAGCAGCGCCATCCGGTTTGCAGGGGGTAGCACCTACCTCTACAGCGAACAATGATGGGAAAATTACAGGAACCACAACAGCCTTAGAATATAAGCTGTCCAGTGTGACAAATTATGTGTATGCACCAGATAAAGAGATTACAGGTCTAATACCAGGTACGTATCAAGTTCGATACGCAGCGAAAGAAGGGTATAAGGCAAGTCCAGTGACCGCTATCGTTGTCCCTGCTTATGTATCTATTTCAGACCCAGGAACAAGTGGGCCTGGCGGCAGCAATTCTGCGCCTAGCACGGCTACACCAACACCAACAGCAAGCCCTCAACTGGTTGCTGCAACAACAACCGGTAATACTGTGAATTTATCATCAACAGCAGCAACCAAAACGGATAAAACTACAGGAGTAACCACAGCTACAATCACGAAAGAAGCGGCTATCGAGCTAGTGAACCTTGCTAAAAAGGCAGAAGCGGATGGGAAGAAAGCTGTACTGGAAATTAAAGTAGCAGCTACTTCTGATACCAAAACAGCCGAGCTTACCCTATCGAGAAGCATAATTAATGAGTTAGTCTCTGGTACAAAGGCCGAGATTACCATTCAATATGAGAATGTAGGTACGATTACACTCGATGCCAAATCTTTGGCAAGTATTAGCGCAGCCTCGGATGCGGGGGATATTGTCATAACGATCGCTAAGGTTTCGTTAACGGCAGAAGGTAAGGCTGTTCTCGGCGACAGACCGGTTTATGATTTATCGGTAAAGGCGGGCCAAAGCACCATCTCTACCTTTGGTGGGGGCAGTGTCCACATCAGTGTACCCTATACGCTGCAAGCAGGAGAACAGAAAGATGCGGTCATCGTATACCATATCAATACCAACGGAAGCTTGGAGAATGTACGCGGGAATTATAACGCTGCAAAGGGAACCATAGATTTTGTTACCACACATTTCTCCCAATATATTATTGGATATAACAAGGTAAGCTTTGCGGATGTTTCAGAGACTTCGTGGTATAGCAGTGCTGTAGGTTATCTTGCGGCACGCAGTATCACATCCGGTACGGATGCAGAGCATTACAGTCCGAATGCTGCAATAACTAGAGGGCAATTTATTGTCTTACTCTTGAATGCTTACGGCATCACACCGGACGCTACCGCAACTGATAATTTTGAGGATGCGGGCAATACGTATTACACGAACTATCTCGCGACTGCTAAGCGCCTTGGGGTAGCCACAGGTTCGGGGGATAATCAATTCCAGCCAGAGTTTCAGATCACTAGACAGGAGCTATTTACACTCTTGTACCGCTCGCTCGTAGCGCTAGGTGAACTGCCATCCGAGAAGAAGGCTGCAGCTCTTTCTGATTTTAGTGATGCAGGGGAGATTGCTGGCTATGCACAGGAAGCCCTTCAGGCGCTGGTGGAAAGAGGTGTAGTAACCGGAGCGAATAGCAAGCTGAGTCCTAAAGAAGTCACTACAAGAGCGCAAGCGGCACAGGTCATTTATAATCTGCTGTCGAGATAATTAAGCAGCAGCTGTATATTACATTGGAACCCCCTGCAAAAAGGCAGGGGGTTTCTAATCTTAAAATTTAATGCAAATTTTTCCAAAGGTTGAACCCTTAGCTAAGTATTGCAATGCTTCAATAGAATGTTCAAATGGAAATACAGCATCAATGATCGGGCGAAGTCCATTTTGTTCGATCGCACGATTCATCGTCTCAAACATGTCACGGCTTCCAACATTGATGGCTTGAAGGCGCGCTTTTCTCAGAATTGCAGGGATAATTTCAAAGCCTTCCACCTGGAACCCCGACAGACCGCCTATCAGACTGATCCTTCCACCCACCCGCAGCGCCCCGATTGATTTATTTAATGTGGAAGATCCACCGAGATCAACAATATGGTCTGCTCCGCGTCCCCCTGTCAGCTCAAGAACAGCCTTATCCCATTCAGAGGTTGTTAAATAATTGACACCAAAATCTGCTCCCAAACCCTTGGCCCGCTGAAGCTTCTCATCGCTGCTAGATGTGATGATCACCTGTGCACCGTGAAGCTTGGCAAATTGAAGCGCGAATAGCGAAACTCCGCCTGTTCCTTGGATCACTATAGTCTCTCCGGCTTTCACCTTTCCTTCTTCAACAATAGCATGCCATGCTGTAACACCTGCACAAGGAAGTGTTGCCGCTTCTTCATCTGTCAAAAGATCTGGCACACGAACCAACCCCTTCTCGGGAAGCACAACATATTCTGCTAGCAGCCCATCAAGCGGACTTCCTAGCGAGCTCACCCAATTTTCTTGTGAAGGTTCTCCCGTAATCCAGCTTTGAGTAAAAATACCGCTTACCCGATCACCAATCTTGAATCTGGACGTATACTTACCTAAGGCGACCACTTCACCCACACCGTCCGATACCGGGATTAATGGTGAGCTCAAAATCGGGTTATAAAAGCCATCAATCACACCTAAATCCCTAGCGTTAAGGGAAACTGCCCGCATTTTTATACGAACTTCACCAGGACCAGGATTAGGAATTGGACGTTCGGCTGTCTTCAGGCGATCTAGGCCAAATTCACTTTGAATTTCGTATACTTTCATGAGCAATCTCTCCTTTTTGAAGTGCATAGACATACAATAATCCATAAACTACACATAAGTAAGAAGGCACTTTATAGTGTCCAGGGAACCAAAAAGTGCATAGGAGGACTTCATATGAACCATCCATTTTCGACGAATGCCGTAGAGCCTGATATCTCGTTATCGATTTGTGGGTACAGTAAGGTCCTTGACATTATCTCTAATAAATGGACAGCTTTGGTCATCTATGCCATGGAAGATGGAATCATTCGTTACAGTGATATCAGAAGAAGAATTGAGGGCATCTCTAAAAAAATGCTAACTCAAACATTGCGGCAACTGGAACGAGATGGGCTGGTCCAGCGCGAGATCACACCATCCGTCCCACCCATCGTAGAGTATTCTCTAACTCCTTTAGGGGAATCATTACTTGAACCTATGAGAGCGTTAAATCAGTGGACGAGTAAAAATTACGAATTGGTTCAACAGGCTAGAGCTTCATATGATCAAGTGGATCGAGCGGAATAATTCGCGGGGGATGATCTCTACACTTTAAGGGGGAACCAAGGGTTCTCCCTTTTGTGCTGAAAAGGGCATTAGCATTCATAGATATAAGATTAGTGAGTTAAATTATGGAGTGGGATTCAGTTGAATGATACAATTATTGTAATTGTATGAAATAGTAATTTTTAACATCGTCAATTAGTCGCTAGAGAGGGGATTAGGATATGGGCCTTACTGATGATCCAGTCATTGCGATTTCTGGTTTATGGATGAACTACACTGATCGAATGGTGCTAAAGGGCATTGACCTTAAGGTATACAGAGGACAAATCATTGGCTATATCGGCCCTAACGGTGCGGGAAAGAGTACAACTGTTAAGATTATGCTCGGTCTGGTAGAAGGTTATAACGGCAAAGTAGAGATTTTCGGTAGGGATATCGCTGATGGAGATGTCTCTTATAAGAAAAGAATAGGTTATGTGCCGGAGGTCGCTGAATTATATGATAGCCTCACCGCTAGAGAATATTTAACCTTTGTAGGCGAGTTGTATGGATTGAAGCGTAGTGATGTCGACTATAAAGCTGGAAAGTTAATGGCTTTGCTAGGTCTTGAGAAAGCCTATGATTCGAGGATCGCAACCTTCTCCAAAGGGATGAAACAAAAGGTACTGCTGATCTCCAGTATGCTTCATGATCCCGATATTTTATTCCTAGATGAACCGCTGAGCGGTCTGGATGCTAATAGTGTAATGGTAGTAAAGGAGATTTTTGCATCTTTGGCGGCACGGGGGAAGACCATCTTCTATTCTTCACACATCATGGATGTGGTGGAGAAGATCAGTAGCCGTATTGTTTTGATCGATGGTGGAGATATCGTGGCGGATGGGAGTTTTTCGGAGCTTCAAGAGAAAGGCCGTGAAGGTTCGCTGGAGGATATTTTTAATCAATTAACTGGATTTGATAAATACCGTGATATTGCTGGGGAATTTGTTGCGGTCATGCAAGAGGGATATTCTCATGACTGATTTCTATGTGCTGAAGCTTCTGGATAAGCTGCGGGGTGGGTTTAGCCGAATCGGTGTTGATTATGACGTGATGCGAAGTATTCTGCAGGTCAAATTAACGATGGACGGCAGAAGAACACCAACAGTGCTTGGTGGAATGCAGAAAAAGGAGGAGAAGAAAGAGGGCTCCCCGCTGCGTGTGCAATGGATTTATTTACTTTTTGGCGTCATGTTAATTCCTCTTATGATGTTAACGGGCAACTATATGCTGCAAATGAGCCTTGTGTTTGGTGTAGTGATGTTTATGATTACGACCACACTGATCTCTGATTTCTCTTCCGTAATGCTTGATCTTCGGGATAAAAACATACTGGCTTCCAAGCCAGTGAACCGCCGTACCTTAAACATGGCGAAGAGTATCCACATTCTTATTTATTTATTTTCAGTGACATTGACATTGACAGGCCCTTCGCTAATTCTTAGCTTGTTCAAACAGGGAGTACTTTTTTTCCTGCTATATGCTGTTGAGATCATTCTGATGGACTGCTTTATCCTCGTCATTACAGCGCTGCTTTATTTACTGATCATGAAATTTTTCGACGGGGAGAAGCTTAAGGATATTATTAATTATGTACAGATCATTTTGACTATAGGGATTACAGTAGGGTATCAGCTCGTTGTTAGACTGTTCGATATTGCTGAATTGAGCCTCTCTTTTAAACCGGCATGGTGGCAGTATTTGATTTCTCCGGTTTGGTTTGCAGCTCCATTTGAGATGTTGATTGGCGGAGCGAGAGACACACACTTCGTGGTGCTTTCGGTGTTAGCTTTAGTAATTCCGGTTCTTCTGATTGCGGCTTATATTAAGCTAATGCCTTTATTCGAAAAGAGCTTACAGAAGCTTTCAGAGCAAGGCAACGTTGGTAAAAGTAACGACCGAATGGTGGACTGGTTGTCAAAAATAACTTGTAACAACCCGGTAGAGGGTATGTTCTTTCGTTTTAGCTGGTCAATGATGAAGAATGAACGTGACTTCAAGTTAAAGGTCTATCCGGCAATCGGCTATTCCATCGTCTTCCCATTCATTTTTATATTTGGGATCTTTTGGGATGGTAATGCATCCACTATTAAGGATTCAAACACATATCTGATGATCTACTTCGGTGCGACGTTACTTCAGACGGTTGTCCTAATGCTAAGGTACTCTGCGAATTATAAAGGTTCTTGGATTTATAAGCTGATTCCTCTACCGAACACCGCACTTATATATCGTGGAATGCTCAAGGCAGCGATTGTTCGCTTACTAGTCCCTTTATTCGCTATAGAAGCGATAGTATATCTTTGGTTGTTTGGGTCGCGGATTGTGCCGGATTTAGTAGTAGTGCTGTTCGCAATGCTGATCTATGCGGTCATTTGCTTCCGTTCTTATCCCCCAGTATTACCTTTCTCAGAGCGTTATGAGGCAGCTAAACAGAAGGATTACACCGCAAACTCCTTTGGGTTGTTATTCTTGTTGATGGGGATGGCAGGTATACATTATGTTTTCACTTTGTTTACGGGTGGAGTATATATTTACTTGTTAGTTCTGGTAGTTTTGAATCTATGGATATGGCGAATTACCTTTCCAAAAAACGTATCGCCAACAAGTCATAGTTCAAATTTTCCGGCCTGAGTGGTTGTGTCAAAAATGGACATTTTTTGCGTAATAAAAAAGGGTATAAATTCCAGTATTTACTTAGACAATCTTCTGAATACAGAGTAGAATACATCTAAAGTTTCTTTTTTGGGGATCACCTATAATCTTTACGCACTCTTCCATATTTGATATTCGTGTACGGATTGTTTACTTGAGAAATACGCTGGGCGATTACGGGATTCAAAACCGGTGAAGAGGTTAACTAATGGATAAAATGGGAATCCACTTTAATGTTTGGGTTGTTTTACTATCATTGGCGTTAGTGGCGACAGCTGCTTATTCCGCACTGAATCTGATTGCGCAAGTTTCCGGTTCTAACGGCAAAGTTCGACGCATATGGCTGATTTCGGGGGCTTTTGTGCTTGGTAGCGGTATTTGGGTGCTACATTATGTTGGGATCATGGCGAGCTATTTACCCTTAGTTAATTACTATCCAGGTAGATCTATACTGTCGCTATTGGTTGGTGTGTTGTTCTGTTATTTGGCATTCCATATAACGTCTGATACACGTTTGGGAGTATGGCGCTTAATAGTAGGCGGTATTCTTTTGGGTAGCGGAATTTCGGCCATGCATTATATCGGGTTGTTTTCTTTAAGGATCGGGGCAAAGGTTTATTATGATGTGTGGACTCAAGGTGCTGCCGTAGCTCTTGTTGTAGTATCCGCTTATCTTGGAATATTGATGTTTTATAAGTTTAAGGCATGCGCGGGGAGAATGGACTATCAAGATTCATTAACAGAGCTGCCGAATCGACATGGATTGGAACACTATTTTAAAAATGAATTTTTCGGAAGTAGATCGGGTGCTGTTTTTTTTGTGGATCTGGATCGCTTTAAATCGATTAACGATACGCTTGGACATGATATAGGGGATATGCTACTACAGGAGGTTGCTGTAAGATTAATTCGTTCTGTAAGAGATAAGGGGAAGGTCTTCCGTTTAGGCGGCGATGAATTCTTGATTGCTCTCCCAGATTGCACGCTGGAAAATGCGCAGTTAGAGGCAGAACGTATTATGCATGAACTTAAGAGATTCTATCGCATTCAGGGCAATGAGCTCTATGTTACTGCAAGCATTGGAATCAGTATGACACCTTTGCATGGGACTGATCGCTCAACGCTAATGAAAGCTGCGGATACGGCTCTTTATACTTCTAAGGATTCGGGTAAGAACAAGTTCAGTGTGTTTGATCAGGAAGCTAATCGCCATCAGCTGCGACGGATGTCGCTAGAAAAAGATCTTCGTAAAGCGTTAGCTCGTTCTGAGTTTATGGTGGTGTATCAGCCCAAATGGGATTCCTATATGAATGTTACTGTAGGTCTTGAAGCATTGCTGCGCTGGAGACACCCGGAGCATGGGATCATTTCACCAGCTGAATTCATTCCTATTGCAGAGGAAACCGGACTGATCGTTCCGATTACCTATTGGATGCTGCATGATGTGTGCAGCCAGAACAAGTTCTGGCATAAGGAAGAGATAGCTAACGTACCGGTATCCATTAATATGTCCGCAAGGATGTTTGAGGATGGAAGTCTATACGATGTTGTAGCGGAAGCACTCACATGTTCAGAATTAGAGCCACACTTCCTCGAACTGGAGATTACAGAGTCCATTGCGATGCATAACATGAAAGAGACGGTTGCACAGCTGTCTAGACTTCGAATGCTTGGGGTAAGAGTATCGCTGGATGACTTTGGGACAGGCTTCTCCTCCCTTGGTAATTTGGATGAGATCCCAGTCAACACACTCAAGATTGATCAAGTATTTATTCGTAACAGCAAAATGCATTCCAAGAAAGCTATTATCAGCAATATTATTGCGATTGCGACCCATCTGAATATGGAAGTCGTGGCAGAAGGTGTGGAGACACCAGAGCAGATCGAATTGCTGAAATCACTGGGTTGTAGAGTCATGCAGGGTTATTATTACGGCCGGCCGATGCCTGTACATGAGCTGGGTGAGTGGTTTATAGCGAATACGGCAGCGTCGTAATCTCAATACATAGAAGAGGGGCTAGCGACCAAGCAGAATTTCTCTGCTTGGTCGCTAGCCCCTTTAAGGTTAAGAACTTACATGAATAAAGATTATACTTTGAAACGTTCGATAAGAATCTGCAGCTTCTCCGCTAACGAAGACAAGAAACCAGCAGCCGATTCCACTTCTTCCATTGCTGCGAGCTGCTCTTGTGAGGAGGCGGATAAGGTTTCTGCACCGCTTGCTGTCTGATTAGCGACGTCTACAATATTCTGTAGAGTAGTAACGAGACCATCGGAGATGGAGGCTAGCTCGCGGACTGTTCCGGAAATCTGCTGACTTTGTGAAGCCATCCCAGAAACAGACATCTCAATCTCGGAGAAGGATTGACCTGCTGTTACGATTAATTCCCGGCCTTGATCCATCTCTTCTGTAGAGCGCTTCATGGTTTCTCCTGCTTGGTCCATCTGATTTACGATGATGCTTACGAGTTGTCCGATTTGAGCAGCAGATTGGGCGGATCGCTCGGCAAGCTTGCGTACGGATTGTGCAACTACCGCAAAGCCTCTTCCCTCTTCTCCGGCTCTTGCAGCTTCAATGGCTGCATTCAGCGACAGCAGGTTGGTTTCTTCTGCGATGCTCGCAATCGTGCCCACAATATTCTCAATTTCCTTGGAGTAGCCGCCCAAGGTTTCAATAATGACAGCTAAATCAGTGATGCTGTCACTGACGATGCTCATCTGTTGTGTAGTAGAATCCATTGCTTCTCGACCTGTACGAGCCTTTTCGGCGTTACTGGTAGCATTATTCATTGCGTTATCAGCATTTCCTGCAATCTCTGTAATGAAGTGTGACAAGTCTTGTACAGACTTATATCCACCCTCCAAATTTTGCAATTGTGTATTAGCTCCATCGGCAAGTTCAATCGAAACGTTGACACTGTACTCACCAGCACGGTTAGTTTCCTGTGCACTGGCAGAGAGCTCTTCGGATGAAGACGCCACCTGCATGGAGGTTTCATTAACTTCGGTAATGAGCATGCGCAAGCTCTGCGTCATGCCGTTGAAATTTCGAGCTAGTGTACCAATCTCATCCTTGCTGTTGAATGAAATAGGATCATGAGTAAGATCACCCTGTGCAACAAGATTTACGCCTCTGGATAGCTTCGTTAGTGGACTTACCATTCGGCGGATTAAGAGATATGCTGCCACAATAGCAATAACTAGAATGGAAGTCCCGATAATAAAAGGCTGAACAATGATGTCTCGGGTCCGTTCTTGAATTAACGGGCCATCGAAGTTAATAGCCATTAGAGCGACTATAGGCTTGGAGGGGTCATGATCTTGATAGATGGGGCCGTAGCCCGTCTTGAGTGAGGTACCATCGTATGTATAAACCTTGGAGTATGCGGAATGCTTAGACTTAGCAATCATTTGCTTCTCTTCATCTGAGAAATAAAAAGCGTCGCCTGCTTTATAACCTCTTGCTTTGAAGCTTGAATCTGCGGCGAGGATCTTTCCATCTAGCGATAAAATGAACGCTTCTTTAAAAATAGCCTTATGTGCCACAATCCAACCGATCCGGTCCTCGACAGCCTCCAGTTTGCTTTGATCTCCTGCAATTAATGCGGTAATGTCTGATGGGTCAATCAGCCCGGTTGTAATATTGGCGCATCCTACCAATTCGATACCTGCAGCTTCGTCTACTTGCTTGTACGCAGTACGGTATCCGAAGAACCCGATGGATGATCCAACAAGAAGTAACACGATGAACATCATCCAAGTTAATTTAGTTGCCAATTTCATTCTTTGCACCAACCTTGACAAATTATGTTTTCGGTGACAATCGCTCTCACTGCTACGATTATAGCGTATCGTTAGGCCTAGAACCTTACATAGAATATAGTATTTTTGTGTCGGATATTGTAAAACAGTAGGAAAATTATGGGAATAAACGCGATTATGAAATCTTTAGTAGACAAAAGCATTGAATCCTAACCAGTTCTAGTGGTACGCTTGAGTTATTAAAAACGGATTGGGAGTTGAATTAAGGATGCCGCATCAATTAGATCCGTTAATAGAGCGTCTTGGATTATCCATGTGGAGAGTACAGCGTAAGATAATGTCTCAAATGTCATTGCATAAAGAACTTGGACTTACCGTACCTCAGATGGGTCTGTTAAATATAGTAGCGAAAGAGAAGAAATCGCGGGTAGTACAACTGGCGGAGTCTATGGAGGTCAAATCCAGTGCCATTACTGTGATGCTCGACCGCCTGGAAGCGCTGGGTTTTATTAAGCGTGAGACGGATGGATCGGACCGGAGAGCGGTTGTGGTGACCATCACCGAGCAAGGTCAGCAAATACTTGAAGAAGGACATTTCCGTTCAAAACAATTGCTTGCTGAGCATTTATCTATACTGAAGCCGGAAGAGCTGCAAAAGTTTGCGGAGTACTACCGTATGATCGAGGATCAGAAACGGTAAATCTCTGGCTCTATAGATACAGAAAGAAGGCCACCTTCTCCGGAGAGAAGGTGGCCTTCATTTGTAATACGTATCTTATGATGGCTTAGGGTTTAATTGGTTTGTCTGGCAGCTGCGTAATGTAGCTATGGGAAAGTTGTAGAAGTCTCAATGCTCGGTTGTATTCATCCTCAGTGGCAGTCGGTGCTTTTCCATTATAAATAGGATATTGGGTATTATCTTCAAAGCTGTTACCCGGAATAAGTAGACCCGAGTTGGAGATGAAAGAACCAGAAGGTAAATAATATCGCTCTGGTAGCAAATTATAAGTCTGACTGAGTAGATCTTGACCGAAAACCAGGTTGTTCTCTAATGAAATTCCAAGAAGACCGGCAGCAGTTGGCATGATATCCACTTCGCCACCGACTTGTTCTAAGGTCTGTGGTGCTGTATTGTCTCCTGCATGAATGAGCAACGGAATGTTTAGCATATCCGCATAGGTATATTCATGACCATAGATTTCAGTCATTAATTGTTTATCATCATGATCGAGAGAATAAATTGGCAATCCCATATGATCACCATAAATCATGATCACGCTGTTGTCCCATACGCCATTTGCTTTAAGCTTTTCTACGAAATGTCCAAAAGCATCATCTGCATAGTTCTGGGAACGGATATAATCACCTACAAAAGTGCCTTCATAACGCTCTGGTAGCTTCATGCGGTATTTTTCCTCAGGGATCGTGAATGGATGATGCGCTGACATTGAAATGATCTGAGCATAGAAAGGTTGACCCTCGCTATTCATGTCTTTCAGCTTGTCGGCTGTTTTACTATATAGCGTATCATCAGAAGCCCCAAAGAAGAAAACATCATCTTCACCGAAAAACTTACGATCATAATAATGGTCGAAGCCCAGCGAGTCATACAGCTCACCACGGTTCCAGAACTCTACGACATTGGTGTGGAAGGTTGCAGTCTGATAGCCATTGTCTTTAAGCAAGCGCGGCAGACTTGGAAGCACCTTATCCACATAAGACATGGTTGCCGCTCCACGTGGAGGGATGTAGGCGGAAGTGTTCACTACGAACTCTGCATCCGACGTATTCCCTTGACCAACCATTTGATAGAAATTAGGGAAATAGAGACTATCCTTCATCACCTTGTTCAAGTTCGGTGTGATCTCTTGCCCGTCTAGCTTAAGGCCAAGCAAAAAGTTCTGAAAGGATTCCAATTGAATGATAATTAGATTCTTTCCTTTAGCGATGCCATGAAGTGGAGAACTAGCCGCAGTATCAATCCCCTTCACTTGGTTGATGGCATCCTGTGTAATATCACTTGATTGCACAAGCTCCGGTTCTTCTTTCGCAAAAATCGTATAGGCTTCATAATTAAGAATACCCATCTCCTGAGCTTTCTTAATTTCGTTCATACTAGCCTTATTAGGCAAAATGTTGAACAAGCATATACCAAGTGAGACTGCGAATAGAACACTATATTTTATTTTTCCGTTACGACGGTTGATATTTTCTTTCTTATAGACCCGGCCTCTCTTATTAAAGAAGAAATAGCCTCCTAGGACAATGATATCTGTAAAAATCAGCAGGTAGTAAGGATCCATTAGTGAGAATACGCTGTTGCTGACGGCTGTGACTTGATTCACCTGCTCCGCCGCATGGTAAGTTACAATGACCCCATAATATTTAAAATACATGATAGCTGCGAAAAAGATAGCTGTTACTAATAAATTGACTGTCATGTAATATCCAAGCTTTCGTTTGGATGCGAACCGCTCAATAATACAGAAGAGCGCCCAGGCAAAAGGGATTTCTGTCAATAATGACTTCCAAGGCAGTACATCATCAAAAATGACGCCCCAAGCCAAAAATGCTTTTAGAATAAAAAGTATTGTGAAAAACACAAAAGGTTTAATGATCCAACGTTTAATATTAAAGGATGACACAGCTTCCCCCTCTTTCTACATGATAAAACGCCATTTCCCAAATAGGACGAAACAGCGTCAAGACAAAGTGACTCCATAGTAATAAAATTTATTATGCAGGGCTAGCTGGAGAAAGTCAAAAAACGAAAATACAAGTATAAGCTTTGTGGAGCGCGTAAACTTGAATAGACATGGGTGAAAGATCATGTTTATGCTATCACATGGAGTTATATAACGATTAAAGGACCAAAATAGACATTGGGAATAAAAAGAATATATAGCTAATTAAGGGAGGTGAGGATTGATGGATCATACAGTCACTCTATCCGTTAGAACTCTCGTTGAGTATGTCTTCCGCAGCGGTAGTATTGAGTCTGGATTTCATGGCACTGCCTCTATGGTTGAAGGCACACGAATTCATCAGAAGATTCAAAAGCAATATAAAGAAGGCGACCGCAAGGAGGTCTATCTGAGAACAGAAATCCCTTATGGTAGCTTACTCTATATAGTAGATGGACGCTGTGATGGTTTGCTTATTTCGGAGGATGGGAGTCTTACGGTAGAAGAAATCAAATCAACCTCCGGACTGCTGGATATGCTGGACGAAGGACATGAGGTACATTGGGCGCAGGCACTGATGTACGCATATATGGTGTCACTGGAGCAGGAGCATTCCTCTATACAGGTAAAGCTTACCTATGTCCACCGGGCAACGGATGAGCAAAAAAGCTTGTACCGAACGTTGTCTTTAGAAGAACTGACCTCATTCGCTAATGACACTGTGGCCAGATATGCTCCATATGCGGAGATGATGGTTCTTCATGATACAAAAAAGGAGCAGAGCCTTCGTGAGTTGAGTTTTCCGTTTCCTTCCTATCGAAAGGGTCAACGGCATTTTGCCGGAGCGGTGTACAAATCCATTGTGGAAAAGGTCAGTCTGTTCGCTCAGGCGCCCACTGGTATCGGAAAAACAATGTCGACCTTATTCCCTGCCCTAAAAGCAATGGGCGAAGGACAAGCTAAAGGATTGTTCTATTTAACGGCTAAGACGGTTACCCGTTTTACCGCGCAGGAAGCAATCTCGCTACTGCTGAAGCAGGGACTTCAGCTGCATGTCATCACACTTACCGCTAAAGAGAAGGCCTGTTTCCGAGAGGAAGGGATTTGCGGCAAGGATTCCTGTCCGTATACGGATGGCTATTATGATCGGATTAACGATGCGGTAATGGATTTGCTAGAGCATGAGACATTGATGAGCAAAGACACCATAGCAATGTATGCTCATAAACATAAAGTGTGCCCGTTTGAGTTCTCGTTGGATGCAGCCTATGCCTGCGATGCGGTGATCTGTGATTACAATTATATATATGATCCTCGGATCAGCCTGAAACGGCTAACGGAGGAAAGAAAGAGAGAAACGGTGCTTCTAGTAGATGAAGCACATAATCTGGTAGACCGAGGAAGGGAGATGTTCTCCGCCTCTTTGCTGAAGGCGCCTTTTCTAGAGCTCCAGCGTCAGTACAAGGGTGTTAACGGAAATTTGAGTGCTGCAGCTAAATCGGTGAATGCCTTTTTCATCTCCCTTCGTAAAATATGTAATGATGAGGGGCAGGGACAATGGGCTGCGTTCCCGGAGGAGTTACCCGCTTTGCTTGAGAATTTCTCCTTGGAAGCGGAACAGGAGCTTATACATCCAAGCACCAGCATTGTTCCTCTGAATGGGGAAGCAGAAGGTGAGAATGTTCTCCTGGATACGTATTTTTCAGTGCAAGGGATGCTTCGTACCTTTAAAACTTACGATGAACGCTACATAACCTATGCTGAGGTACGGCGCGGTGATGTGTATATCAAGTTATTCAATTTGGACCCTTCGCATTTGCTCCGGCAAATGTCCAAGAGCTTTCGAAGTCAGATTCTGTTCTCTGCTACGCTCTCTCCATTATCGTATTATCGGGATATGATCGGTGCAGTGGAGGAAGATTATAGTTTAACCGTCTCATCTCCTTTTCAGAAGGAACAGTGGGAAGTGACCGTGCTACCCGTTTCGACGCGTTATCATGACCGGGAAGCGTCCCTCCTTCCGTTGACTCGGGCGTTGAATCAAATGGTTTCTAAGAAGGGTAATTATCTGGTGTTTTTTCCATCGTACCTTTATTTGCAAAATGTATATCAAGCCTTTACGGAGAATTACCCTGAAATACGGACTTTGATACAGGACACGGGCATGAGTGAGCAGGATAGAGAAAGTTTTTTGGCTTCATTCCGTCCAGATAATGACGAGACGCTGTTAGGATTTGCTGTACTAGGTGGGATTTTTTCAGAAGGTGTGGATCTGCCGGGAGACCGTCTTAACGGGGTAATGGTTGTCGGTGTGGGTCTGCCACAGCTAGGTCTTGAGCGTAATCTACTGCGTCAGTATTTTAATGGCAAAGGTAAGAATGGCTTTGATTATGCCTACGTCTACCCAGGAATGTGCAAGGTATTGCAAGCCGGAGGCAGGTTGATTCGCAGCGAGACGGACACAGGCATTATTGTGCTTGCAGATGATCGCTTTTTGCAGAGTCCTTATATGCATTTGCTTCCCGAAGAATGGAGAGATTATCTTATCCGCTCATAAGAGGGTATAATCTATGAAAAGGTATTCATAATCAATCGGCAGGAGGAAAAAGAATGACATTAAAAGTGGGTATTGTGGGTACGGGCTGGTTCTCTAAGGTACATGCTGATTTGCTGGCAGAGATGGATGATGTCCGTTTGCAGGCGGTCTGCGGAAGCAGTAAGGCTAAAGGCGAAGATATGGCACGCCCATACGATGCTGCTGGATATGGTGATATTACGGAGATGCTGGATGCGGAGAAGCTCGATGCTGTTTATATTTGTGTGCCTCCACAATCTCATGGCGCGATTGAACGATCATTAATCAAGAGGGATATTCCCTTTTTTATAGAAAAACCGCTTAGTATGACTACTGAAATTCCCGCAAGCCTACTTCAGGATATCAAAGAACATAATTTGTTAACCTCGGTAGGGTATCATTTTCGCTATCAGGAGAACATTAAACGTCTGAAAGAAACTTTGCGTGGTGACAAGGTCGGTATGATTATGGGGCAATGGATGGGCGGCATGCCAGGCGTAGCTTGGTGGCGTGATCAGAAGCAATCCGGAGGACAATTCACAGAGCAGACTACACATATCGTCGATTTGGTGCGCTATCTAGCCGGAGAAGTGAAGGAAGTCTACGGCATGTTCGGAAACCGGATTATGCATGAGCAGAATGAAGGTGTGAGCGTGGCAGATGTAGGCACCGTATCCTTGAAGCTTGAAAATGGAATTATTGCCAATATTTCAAATACATGCGTTTTACCTGATGAGGTGGGAAGTGTAGGTCTTAGCTTCTATAATGATCGGGGACTTTTGGACTGGAACCCGGATCGTCTCTTGGAAGTGCGAAGCGGCAATAGTACCGAATTTGAGAATAAAGGAAATCCATATTTAGTAGAAAGTGAAGCCTTCATACATGCTGTACGGACGGGCGATCGCTCGCGCATTTTATGCGACTATGAGGATGGATATAAAACCCTCAAAGTTACCTGTGCAGCCTACGATTCAGCGCAAAGCGGATTGCCTGTTAAGTTCTAAGGTTCAATTCATAGAAAAAGGACATGCTACTTTAGATGTACTAAAGAGACATGCCCTTGGCCCAAGCTGGGTTAGCCTAGTGGAGGAATATCGCGAGCAAAGCTGGCGCCACGCCGATAGATAGCAGCGCGGACAGAATCATCGCAATACTGGAGATGGTTCCGGTCAGTGAACTAAGCTCGAAGGCTTTGGATGTTCCTGTACCATGTGCAGCGGTTCCCAGCGATACACCGCGCGCAATTTCATTCTCAATGCGGAAGATACGAAGTACAGTAGGGCCCATCATTGTACCAAGTATCCCGGTAATAATGACGAAGACTGCCGTGATACTTGGTACACCGCCGATACTTTGCGAGATGCTCATAGCGATCGGTGTGGTTACCGAACGTGGTACCAGACTAGCTGCCAGATCGCCGCTAACATGCAGCCATTTGGCCAGCAGAATGGAAGAGATCACCGCAACTATCGTCCCTGATAGCACGCCTGCTGCAATTTCGCCGGCGTGCTTTTTGAGTACCTTGAAGTTCTTATGCAAAGGGATGGCAAAGGCCATGGTTGCCGGTTGCAGCAAATCCGTCAGCCATTTTCCTCCCGCATTGTAAGAGTCATAAGTAATACCGGTTATGAGCAGGATGACGATCATAATCACCGGTGTGATGATTAATGGAGAGGTGTAGACTTTACCAGTAGAAGCATAGATACGTTTCGCGAGTAAATATACCGCGACCGTGAGACCAAAGAACAGCAGAGCGTTTAACATGATCTTTTCCGCTCCTTCGCTTTATAAATTCTACTGGTAAGTAATCCGGAACTGGCCATTACAACAAAAGTGCCCAAGACGACAACGGCAAGAATGCGTAATCCATCCGTTTCCAGAATATTAGCGTATTTCATTACACCTATAGCCGATGGAATGAAGAACAGTAGGAGCTCGGCGAGTAACCAAGAAGCGCCAACCTCTACCCAATTCAGACGAATAACACCGAACTCAAGCAGGAGAAACAATATAATCATTCCGAGTATGCTTCCGGGAATAGGGATATGCAATAATGGGGTCACAGCATTGATAAGTAAAGAGAATAATGTAAGTCCCGCTACCTGCAGCAAGCCTATAACAATCTTTTTCATAAGGCTTCGCTCCTTTCATGATAATGAAAGTTTACATCAATTGTTTTCATAGGTAAAATGAATAGATCGAATAAGTGACATTCCTTTTGTCTATGGATTAGGAGGCGAAATAATGGATATCCGGCAATTAGAATATTTCGTTCAAGCAGCAAGAATGAGAAGTTTCACCAGAGCTGCTGAATCACTATATATCACACAGCCTACAATCAGTAAAATGATCCGGAATATGGAGACCGAACTAGAGGCAGACTTGTTTTACCGTGAAGGAAAAAGTATAAGACTTACAGACGCGGGGGAAATTCTGTTCACCAAAGCGCAAAATATCGTGGAGTCTTTCGCTAGCTTGTCTTCCGAACTGGATAACTTACGAAATCTGGAGCAGGGTCACATCCGCATAGGCTTACCTCCAATGGTAGGGGCGAGCTTTTTTCCATCGGTGATTGGTCAATTTCATAAACGTTATCCACAGGTTACGATTCGTCTCCATGAAGATGGGGCCAAAAAAGTGGAGGAAGATGTAGAAACGGGACTGCTGGACATTGGAATGGTCGTGTTGCCTGTGGATACAGCCAAACTTCATTGTTTCACCTTTGTTGAAGAAAAGCTGAATCTTATATTGCCTATGGGACATCGGCTGGCCGAGGCGGAGCTTGTTCCGCTAAGTGAGCTGGCAGAAGAGGAGTTCGTGCTATTTCGAGAGGATTTCACGCTGCATGATCGGATTATTACGGAATGTGTAAAAGCGGGATTTCAGCCGAAGGTGATATATGAGAGTTCACAATGGGACTTAATCAGCAAGATGGTAGCTGCGGGAATGGGGATCGCATTATTACCGGAAACTATTTGCCGTGACATGGATCGTTCGCGATTGGTAGTCATTCCTTTGACAGATCCGGTAATTCCATGGCAGATTGCTATGGCATGGCGTAGAGACCGTTACTTATCTTTTGCAGCACGTGAATGGATTTCCTTTGCAAAGGGACTACTGAGAGAACAGTAACCTAATGAACTTCCCTAAGATTCAATGGATCACTCTGAACAAATAGCGATTTTATTATTGTAGATACAATGCATTTTTTTCTTTTTTTTGAAAATATGTTTTTTGGTATCATGGATTATGATAGGTGGAGAAGTTGATAGAGAGAAGGAGAGAGTTGTGACATTATATCAAGGTTCTTCCGAGAATATTTATAGAAGAGACTACAGAGAAGATGAACTGTTTGTGACTATAGAGAGCCTTAGATGTGAATTGCTGGAAGTTGCGGAGCAACGGAGTCTTAGTGACCATGCAGTATTAGAGCTAAGCGAACGATTGGACAGCTATATTTTGCTGGCACAACATAAGATGATGGAGAATTTGCGTAGTCGCAAGTCAGGCGCAACGCCCTACGGCAGAAACTCAAAAGCCGCTATTACAATAAGTTAAACTTCGATACATCCATAGAATTACACTATTACGAAGATCCAACCGATAAAGAGGAGAGAAATACGCTCCTCTTTTTGTCGTACAATCTATTGGTTGTACAATCCATAACTTTCACCTATAATGTCAATTAATAGAATCTTTTCAAGTCGAACTTTGGGGGTGCCGAGTGGAGGGAAAGTTAACAACTATACGCTCAGAAATTGAGAAAAATCTGTCCCGCTCCGGCCATAATCTCGCCTCTTTCTCAAAAATTTGTGGCCTGAATCGAGGAAGTCTCAGTGCAATTCTGCATGGGAATCCGCCGAAGCCTATGTCCTTGGGACAAATAGATGCAATCATTAAAGCCTTTGGTTTTCCTGATGGCTGGTTGTATCCGTTGTATGTTGATGAATGCTTCAATGAGGAGAAGGTCTCCCGCCGCAGGGTGGAGCCTTTTTTAATACGCTGCGCTGAATTGGGCAAGCAGCAATGCATAGATGAAACATTAAATAGGTTATTGGAATATCCGAAATCGCTGGATATCGTTTATTCAGTGGCTGATAAATTGTTTAATAAAGGAAAAGTGAATGAATCCATATTTTTCTATAAAGTTGTAGCAGAGAATGAGTCCGACAGTTACTCAGAGAGATTGGCGATCAGTCATTATCGTATTTTTAGAGCAATCTTATCCATCGTCGATTCAGATGAGAAGCTGCATGCAGTTATTACATTTGAACCTTTCAGGAATCGTCTCCCAGAAAATATGCAGTTGGATGGTCTACTTACTCTAACGCAGTTGAGTTTCGATCTACGGCGATGGATTAAAATGGAGTCGTTCGCCGATGAACTGAGAACGTTGGCCAATGCTGTTTACCGTGATCAATTACGAAAAAATGAGAATAGACGGAAGGAAGCTCTTCATACAGAACGTCCGCTTGTTGTTTATTATGGCCACGGGTATCTACTCAAAGCAATTTCGCTTACCAAGCAGGGTAAGTATGAGGAAGCTAAGAAATATACTGCGGGCTATGCGGACCTTAGCTGGTTTGAAATGCTTGACGAAGAAGGTCGTCAGGCTGTAGAGCAATTTCGATTATTTGCAATCGGTAATGGATTCACGATAGAGATGCTGATGGGCAATGTAGATGTCTTAACTAGCTATACTGATTTTTTGGCAGATCACCCCGGTGAAATCTTGGCAGGGCTTATTACTATTATGGATGCGGCTAATCGATATAGGTTCTCTGCTGATCATATACTTACACGATTCTCACGAGAAATGTTGAGATTTGAGGGGTTTCAGGAGCCGAATAACGTTGACCGTGTATTCCGTTTATACTATCAAGTAGCAATCTATCAAATAAATAGGAAACGTTATAGTACAGGCGTGGATTATCTCGTTAAATCTTTGGAATTATCCATTAAGCAGAATAATGGGAAAGACTTTATTAATTGTATAACTTTATTTGAGACGAGCAGAGATTATGCTAATACAGCTCAACAGGAGAAATATAGAGAATTAGTAAAGGGGGTGAGAAAAAATGAAAAAATCACTATTGATGATGGCAAGCGTGTTAGCATTGTTTAGCTTCATCATTATTGGACCTGTAGGCTCTGGAAGCAATGGGGGCATTACAACTTACGAGCATGGAGCTTGGTTCTAAGAGTGAAGAACTCTATTCATCATTATAATACAGAGTAATACATATACGAAATTGGACTCCCTTGCCCTTGAGCTTGGGAGTTTTCTTTTTCGTAATAATTGATAGCGTATTCAAAATTTGACAAAGCGTTGCACCAAAAATATAATTAGGTAGCCTAAATAATATAGTATTTAATAATTAGTTGACCTAACTAAATAGAGGTGAAGGAAATTGGGATAAACGGAGGAAATACAGAAGATACTGAAAATTCAGTCGCACACAAGCTTTTTGCGGCGATGAAAAGGCTGCATAAAGGCCAATGGCACAAGGGTGTTGAAGGCCATAAGCCGAGTGAGATGACTTTAATGATATGCATTGAAAAATGGAATCATTCTGATGATGAGGGTCTAAAGATATCTGAGATCAGCCGACTTCTCGGATTCACACCTCCAACTATTACGCAGTTGATTAATAGTCTTGAGGCGAAACAAATGGTGGAAAGACACGCAGATCCTTCGGACCGGAGAGTCGTACGCGTGAAATTGACGGAGAGCGGAAAAAAACTCACACGAAGAGCAGAGCAATATAGAGATGCAATGCTTGATGAGCTCGTACAGTACTTAGGTGAAAAAGAGACTAAGCAGCTCACAGAACTGTTGCTGAAAGTACATGCATTCGTTGAGGATAATCCGCCACCTAATTGGGATAGGCTACAAATGAACGGAGATGAGAAGCTTGATTAAATTATTTAAACAACTGAAGCCATTTCGAGTAGCTATTGGTGCTGTATTAATTCTAGTGTTCTTGCAGTCCATGGGCGACTTATACCTCCCTACGCTGATGTCCGACATCGTGGACAAAGGGATTGTTCAAGGGGACCGTACTTATATTTGGAAAATAGGTAGCTTCATGCTTCTAGTTGCAGGGGGCGGGGCGTTATGTTCAGTCATTGCCAGTTACTTATCGGCAAAAGTGGCAGCGGGGTTCGGTAAACTTACCCGTGCTCGTGTGTTTAACCATGTAGAGAATTTTACGCTGCATGAGTTCGATAAGCTCGGTACTGCATCCTTAATTACACGTACAACGAATGATATTACGCAGGTGCAGACTGTACTTACCATGATGCTGCGTATGATGATTGGTGCACCGATGATGATGATTGGTGGTATCATCATGGCGGTTTCTGAAGATGCGAAATTATCCTTGATCTTCGTAGTAGTAATTCCGGTACTGGTAGGCGCAATTTTCTTCATCGGGATGAAGGGATTACCGTTGTTTAAAGCGATACAGGTTAAGCTGGATAAATTAAATCTGGTGCTGCGTGAACATTTGACAGGTATCCGTGTTATCCGTTCATTTAACCGAATTGATCATGAGAATAAGCGCTTCTCCGAGGCTAACCGTGATCTGACAGACACAGCGATCAAAGTAAATAAAATTATGGCCGGTTTAATGCCGCTTATGATGATTATTATGAACTTTTCCATGATCGCAATTCTTTACTTTGGTGGAATCCGGATTGGCGACGGCGATTTACAAGTCGGCTCACTGATGGCATTTATTCAATATGCGATGCAAATTATGTTCTCCCTGATTATGGTATCGATGATGTTCGTGTTGATTCCTCGTGCTTCAGCTTCTGCCTTGCGTATCAATGAAGTGCTCGATATGCGGCCGGAGTTCACAGATCCTTCAGAGAGTGAACTGCAAACAACAGCTCAAGCTACTAAAAAAGATGGCCGTGATCATATGCGTGGTTTTGTTGAATTTGATAATGTTTCCTTTTCTTATCCTGGCGCGGAACAACCTGCACTTTCGAAAATTAGCTTCAGTGCTCGTCCGGGTGAAGTTACTGCCATTATCGGCGGTACAGGTTCGGGTAAATCTACGCTGCTTAGCTTGATTCCAAGGTTCTATGATGTTAATGAAGGCGCGGTACGTGTGAACGGAGTAGATGTACGTGAAATGACACAAGAAGAGCTACGGAGCAAAATTGGTTACATCCCTCAAAAAGCGGTATTGTTCTCAGGTACAATTAAAGAAAACATTCGCTACGGTAAAGAGGATGCTACCGATGAAGAAATTATTCATGCAGCTAAGGTAGCTCAGGCCTACGATTTTGTGTCAGCCATGAAAGATGGGTTTGATTCTGAAATTGCTCAAGGCGGAAGTAATGTCTCCGGTGGTCAGAAACAACGGTTGTCCATTGCACGTGCTCTTGTGAGAAAACCTCAAGTTTATCTGTTTGACGACAGCTTCTCTGCCCTTGATTTCAAAACAGATGCTAAGCTTCGCGCGGCACTCAAAGATGAAACCACGGAATCCACTGTTCTAATCGTAGCTCAACGGGTTAGTACCGTTATGGATGCCGACCGGATTATTGTTATTGATGAGGGTGAAATCGCCGGAATGGGCACTCACCGTGAACTGCTCGCGAGCAGTGATGTGTACCGCGAGATCGTATCCTCGCAGCTGTCAGAGGAGGAAATAGCATGAGCGAACAAAACAATAAACCTGTAGCTCCGCGCGCCCACAAAGGTCCAGGACCTGGTGGCGGTCCTGGCATGCGGATGCCTGCAGAAAAGGCTAAAGACTTTAAGGGTACACTTCGTCGTCTGATTAAGTATTTAAGACCTCGTATGGTTCAATTAATCATCGTTTTGGTTATGGCTATTGCCAGTACTGTATTCAGTATTTTCAGCCCTAAAGTTATGGGTAAAGCAACAACTAAACTGTTCGAAGGTGCTTACGGCAAATTAATGGGTGTCGAGGGAGCCTCCATTGATTTTGGATACATTAATGATATCCTGATCATACTTGCCGGTCTGTATTTGCTTAGTGCTCTGTTCAGCTATATTCAGCAGTATGTAATGGCTGGTGTAGCTCAGAAGGTCGTTTTCGACATGCGTGAGCAGATTAACAGTAAGCTGGAACGGTTGCCTTTGAAATATTTTGATTCCCGTACCCATGGGGAAATTCTAAGCCGTGCTACGAATGATGTGGATAACATCAGTACTACACTGCAACAGAGCTTAACTCAACTGATTACTTCTATTGTCACCATTATCGGTGTCATTATAATGATGCTTACCATCAGCCCATGGCTGACGTTGATTACAATTGTTACATTGCCACTTAGCTTCGTTGTGATTATGGCTATTTCCAAACGTTCGCAGACTTATTTTGTCGGACAGCAGAAATCGCTTGGTCAGTTGAACGGTCATGTAGAAGAAATGTATACAGGTCACCGGATTATCAAAGCATTTGGTCGTGAGCCGCAATCCCTTAAGGATTTCGATGAAATTAATGATAAGCTTTACGATTCAGGCTGGCGTGCCCAATTCATGTCCGGTATGATTATGCCGCTCATGATGTTTATTGGTAACTTGGGTTATGTAATGATTTGTGTAGTCGGCGGTATCTTTGTTACTAAAAAAATGATCGATGTCGGGGATATTCAAGCTTTTATTCAGTATTCCCGTCAGTTCACCCAGCCGATTGCACAAACGGCTAATATTGCTAATATTATTCAATCCACTATCGCTTCTGCAGAACGTGTATTTGAACTTCTGGATGAAGAAGAGGAAGTTAAGGAAGTTAATACTACACTTGCGAAGCTTGATGAAGGTACTCCGGAAGGTTCCGTTGAGTTCCGTCATGTGAAATTTGGATATAAGGAAGATGCGATTCTGATTGAGGACATGAATATTGAGGTTAGTCCAGGTCAGACTATAGCGATTGTCGGTCCTACTGGTGCTGGTAAAACCACTCTGATTAACCTGTTGATGCGTTTCTACGAGCTCAACGATGGGGAAATTATCATTGATGGTGTGAACATTACCGATATGAAACGGAGTGATCTGCGCAGCAAATTTGGCATGGTGCTTCAGGATACCTGGCTGTTCAATGGTACGATCCGTGATAATATTGCTTACGGTCGTGAAGGTGCCTCAGAAGCTGATGTGGTTCGTGCGGCCAAGGCTGCTCATGCCGATCACTTTATTCGCACACTTCCGCTTGGCTACAATACGGTGTTAAATGAAGAAGCTTCTAATATTTCACAAGGGCAGAAGCAACTGATTACAATTGCTCGTGCGATTCTGGCCGATCCATCGATCCTTATCCTTGATGAAGCAACAAGCAGTGTCGACACACGGACAGAATTATTAATTCAAAAAGCAATGAAGGCATTGATGCAAAACAGAACCAGCTTCGTAATTGCTCACCGTCTTTCGACGATTCGAGATGCCGACCTGATCCTTGTTATGAATCAAGGTAGTGTAATTGAGAAGGGTAACCACGAGGAACTGCTTGCACAAGGCGGATTCTATGCTGATCTTTACAACAGTCAGTTCTCCGAAGGTGATTTGGACGCAGGCTAAATTGAAGTGAAGAAAAAATTATAGCAAACTATAAACCTCTCCTTTCACATTTTGCTGATTATTTATGTGAAGGAGGGGTATTTTATATGTGGTGGGATCTCTTAAGACAGCATTCATAATAAAAAAAGGTTTGATTAAAAATTTAAGGATAGGTATGATAGAATCAAAAATGACCCGCGGCTCATTTTTGAGGCTGCACGATAAAAGAGAGGATGAAGGGAATGTCAGGCTACGGTAAATGGGTGGCAGGAAAAAAGACGAAATGGATTACTCTTCTCGTATGGATAGTGCTAGTAGGTGCACTTACCCTATTATGGCCTGCAGTGAATTCTCAAGTGGCTAATAATGCGCCCAATCTCCCAGATGATGCACAATCAGTACAGGCAACAGCAATTGCAGAACAAGAATTTCCAAGTGGAAGCGGAGTACCTGCATTGCTCGTATGGCATAGAGAAGGTGGGCTTTCGCAAGACGATTTAGTACATATCACTGCTGTATACAACAAGCTGGAGCAGCAACCGTTACCCCATCAGAACTTTGTTCCCCCTCTAGGGAAGCTGCCTCCGCAGGCACTGCAAGCCTCATTATCTGAGGATCTTAGTACACTAGTAACCCCGGTGCTTTTTGATAAAACGGCAGATAGTGATCAGCTCGGTGAAGCTGTGACAGAAATGAAGAAGATCATAAGCACTGAAACGGGTGGAGATCCGTCCGCTGCTAAGGTGGATGGAACCGATCTGAGTTTACGTGTTACGGGTCCTGTGGGCATCTCTATAGATGCTTCAGGCTTATTCAAAAATGCTGACGTTTCCTTGTTAATTGCTACGGTTATGCTTGTATTAGTGTTCTTATTGGTGATCTATCGTTCGCCTATATTGGCACTTATCCCGCTTGTTGCTGTTGGATTCGCTTATGGTGTAACGAGCCCGATTCTTGGAAAAATGGCGCAAGAAGGCTGGATCACCGTAGATTCGCAGGCAGTTTCCATCATGACGGTTCTGTTGTTCGGTGCGGGTACGGATTATTGTTTATTCCTGATCTCGCGATTCCGTCAGCTTCTGAAGATAGAGCAAAGTAAAAGTCGTGCCCTGCTTCGTTCCATTACCGATGCTTCAGGGGCTATCGCTATGAGTGGCTTCACCGTTGTGCTTGCGCTGTTCGCACTATTACTGGCCAAGTACGGAGCTTACCATCGTTTTGCAATCCCATTTAGCGTGTCGATTTTCATTATGGGGATTGCCAGCTTAACGCTTGTACCTGCACTGTTGGCAATCTTCGGGCGGACCTCGTTCTTCCCATTCATTCCGCGTACTCCGCAAATGGAGGTTGAACGGGCCAAGGCTAAAGGCAAACCTGCTCCAGAACAAAAAGTCTCCCGCAAAAAAGGGATTGGCGGATTTGTAGTTTCCCGGCCTTGGGCTATCGTAGGCGTGACCGTTATCGGACTAGGGATTCTGGCTTCGTTCTCTAGTGGAATCAAATTCACGTATGATATCCTTTCTTCTTTTCCTAAAAATATGGAGTCCCGCGAAGGGTTTGATCTCATCGGTAAGCAGTTTTCCCCGGGAGAACTAGCTCCTGCTAAGCTGATTATTGATACTAAGGGGCAAGCGAGTGGAGAGGATCTCAAAGTCATTCTCGGAGGGCTCACCTATGTGGACATGGTTTCCGACCCTCAGCCAGGTGCTGTGAACAAGGATATTCTGGGTTTTGATCTCGAATTTAAGAACAATCCTTATTCACTTGAAGCGATGGGGCATATTCCGGCCCTTCTAGCAACGGCAGAGCAAGCGCTGATTGATGTAGGGGTTGAGAACCCTGCGGATCATGTGTGGGTAAGCGGTCAGACAGCAACTCAATATGATACCAAAAAAATCGGAGATCGTGATACGGATCTGATTATCCCTGTGGTCATCGGGCTGATCACCTTGCTGTTATTGATATATCTGCGTTCGATAGTGGCAACCATTTATCTGGTTGGAACGGTCATTCTCTCTTTCTTCTCTGCACTTGGCTTAGGCTGGATTATTATTCACTATGCGATGGGGGCAGATGCCATTCAGGGAGCGATCCCGCTCTATTCCTTTGTATTCCTGGTGGCACTTGGAGAAGATTACAACATCTTTATGATCTCGAATATTTGGAAAAAGCGTAAAACCATGCCGCTTAAGCAGGCGATCGCAGAAGGTGTAAATGAGACTAGCTCGGTAATTACCTCGGCGGGTCTCATTCTGGCAGGTACTTTTGCTGTATTAGCTAGCTTACCGATTCAGGTGCTTGTGCAATTTGGTATCATTACCGCTCTAGGTATTCTGCTTGATACCTTCGTAGTTCGTCCGTTCCTTGTGCCTGCGATTACGACGCTGTTTGGTCGGTGGGCATTCTGGCCGGGGAAACATCAAGAGGTGGAGGAAGCTCTGCCTCGTGGTAGTGAGCAATAAGCAACACACTGTAAAAACAAACAGGGATGCCTCAAAGCCATATTGGCTCAGGGCATCCCTGTTTGTATTGTCGTGGCAGTCGAACTTATATTCATTGTACGATTCGGCCTACATCACTTAATTGCTGGTGCCGGGTGTTCGGCTGATCATCAGCTTATATTTGTCGATCGAAGCACCAAGAATGGCTTCGTTGCCACCAGCACCACGGTGTGATTGACGGAAGGAGTCGCTTGAGGTCCAGCCTTTAAATGCTTCCTCGTTCTCCCACATGGTGCAGATCTTTAGCTCCTCAACACCTTCTTTGGCACTTCCTTGCCAAACCTCCATGCGTACGAAACCTGGCATATCTTGTACTCCGTTATTTCCTCCGAACCGTTGAGCAATGGCTTCACCATGACCTTCTTTAACCTTAATGGTATTTGTTACTACCAGCATATTAGATAAACCTCCGTTCAGTAGTGTGATATCCATATATAAACATTAAATTGAATATTTAATTGCACTTTATACACTTAAAAAGTTCTGGTTCGTTAGAAATGAAGCGATAAGTGTATTCTATGCAACTAAATAAGATAAATCTGGGGAATGGTCGAGAATTATTTGCTTTTAGTTGCACAGAGTGCAATTAAAGTGTAACGGTTCCTCTAATTACGCTGAATAGATGTACATAGTGCAACTATTGTTATTCGAACGCCAAGTAGTGTCCAGAGCCGAAGCGCCCAGCGTAACTATAAGCACACGACATTATTATTAGAACCAACGAATAAATAAGTACCTCTAAAATCCGGTTGCCCAATCTGGCGCTAAAGTAACCATCTCTTGCCCCAGAAATTGATTTTGATTGCAGAATGTGCAACAGAACAGCCTGAAAACAGTCTGCATTAGGCATTCTATCGCATTCTGTACAATAGAACTGTGGTTAAATCGCCTAAAGGGGGGGATTCTCCAGTTTGAATGTACAAAGTGCAATCAAACCGTATTTCAGCCGCTCCCAGAGGCATTCTATCGCACAAAGTGCAATCAGAGTATGGAGAAGAGCAGACCAAAGGGATTGACTGGCACAGGGACACCCAATCCGGTCTACTGCTCCTCACCCATGAGCATTCTCCTGCAAAAAGCCGCAATCAGAGTCTGGTGCAGAACCAGCCAGTCCTTTTTATTGCGGGTTAGTGGTCCATAGTCCTGCTGTTTTTAGGAAGACACGATCCGGCAGCTTCAAGGCTGTTAACGCCAATTCAGCTACATCCTCAGGCTGCATCATGCGATCTTCGTCACCGATTTTAAGTCCAGCGTTGGAAGCTAGTCCAGTGTTAACAGTACTTGGAGTCAAAGCTACGACGCGGATGTTGTGCTTACGGACCTCTTGCGCGAGGGCTTCGGTCATGCCCATCAGTGCAAACTTGGATGCGCAGTAAGCTGAGCCAGTCGCGAAGCCGCGCTCTCCGGCTGTAGACGAGATGTTGATGATATTCCCGCCATTTTTCTCAATCATAGCTGGCAGTGCAGCGCGAGTTACATAATAGGTGCCGTAAAGATTGACTTGGATATGACTTTCCCAATCGGCAGGGTCCATTTCTACCAAAGTACCGAATTTCGCAATTCCGGCATTATTGATTAATGCGTCAAATGTTCCTAGCTCATTTTGCAGGTAAGCAACCGCTCGTTCAGCTTCTTCGCGTACAGCGATATCCGCAACGGCAATACTAACTTTAACGTCGTATACTTCCGTTAGTGCTGATTTTAACGCTTCGAGATCGCCTGAAGTTCTGGAGATCAGGCCCAAGTTAGCACCTTCCTTAGCTAGTGCCATGGCTAAGGCTTTACCGATTCCTTTGCCTGCACCAGTAATCACAACACTCTTTCCTCTCAAATCCATCTCTAACGTCACGCTCCCTTAAACATTTTTGAAGCTAATGCTTCATTCATGTCCTATTATACCTGAATGCTATAGGGCATTTACAATCGCTCCAAGAAAACAAATTGAAAACTTTCATGTAAAAAGATGCAGTTTTTTCGTGAATGTACAGATTTTCCGTGAACATAGCATTTTTTTCGCGAACGAAGTGAATTTATTCGTAGAGCTTCGTCAGCGGAACCGATGCAGGTCCCTCTAAAACTTCTCCATCGAAGGAGAAGCGGGAACCGTGGCAAGGGCAATCCCAAGAACGGTCACCGTCGTTCCATTCGCATTCACAGCCCATGTGAGTGCAGGTTCTGTCCACCAGATGAAGTTTCCCCTCTGGATCTTTGTAGGCGCCGACTCGTTTGCCGTCGTGGAAGACAACAGCCCCTTCGTCTGCCTTCAAATCGCTTGTCTTTTTATGGACAATTTCAACTTTACCCGCTACTAGCTCCTTGGCCACATTAGCATTTTGGACGATGAAGCTCTTTATGCTGGCGCCAGCTTTGAAGCGGGATGGATCGTATAACTCCGTATATGGATTATCTTTGCGCTGAATCTGATCCGAGATGATTTGAGCGGACAAGGTACCGCTTGTCATACCCCATTTTCCGAATCCGGTCGCGATATAAATCTCTTCATTGTCCGAAATCTTGCCGATGTATGGGACTCTGTCCAGCGTGATTAAATCCTGTGCCGACCAGCGGTAAGGGATCGACTTGATGCCCAGCAAGTGGCCTGCGAACAATTCCAGATTCTCATAATGACCTATCGTGCAGATGCCTTGGCCTGTCTTATGATTCTCGCCTCCGACGATAACTAGATTTCGCCCTTCCCACTCCACAGCGCGCAGAGAACGGGTGGGTTCGCTAGCGCTTAAGTACATTCCGCCCTCATAATCCGTTTCAGGTTGGATCGCCAGACAGTAGGAACGCTCAGCATGTAGTCGCGAGAAATATAACGCACCTCCATCGTAGAAGGGGAAATGAGAAGCCGACACGGCGTAACGGCAGTTGATCCGATAGTCGTTCTTTTCCGTAAAAAGCGTAAGCTTATCGTTCTTCTCCACCTTGTCCGCCATCATTGTATGCTCATAGATCACGCCGCCTTTTTCCACTATAACCTTTAACAAGGCTTTCAAATATTGGAGGGGATGAAAGCGGGCTTGTCCTGGTAATTTAATCGCACCACTGGCTATTAGGGGGATAGAAACGTTATCCAGCCATTCACCAGGCAGACCCAACTGCTCATAGGCTTTATACTCATCCTTCAGTTCTTTAAGCGTTTTATGATCTTCAGCATCTGCGTATAAATAAGCTGCTTCGCGTTTCAGACCGCAAGACACTTCAAGTTCTTCCGCCGTTTGTAAGATCCAGTTCATAGCCTCATGGTTAGATCGATAATAGAGGCGGGCCTTCTCTTCCCCGAAATGCTTGATCAAATGATGATAGATTAATCCGTGCTGAGCGGAGATTTTGGCGCTTGTAAAACCCGTAGTGCCACTGAGGATTTCCCCTGCCTCCAAGAGCGTGACTTTATACCCTGCTTTGCTTAAGAGATAGGCTGTTGTAATTCCTGTAATCCCGCCGCCTACCACTGCGACATCTGTAGAAATATCTTCAGTCAGCTTTGGAAAAGCCGGCAAATCGGTAGTGTCTCTCCATAATGATTCTGGAAATTGCGGGAGACCTTGCGTTATTTTACGGTGTGAATCCATCTTAGTATCCCTCCATCTGTACAATCCTCATTTCATTTATTACCACAGTCCCGTTAAAAGAAACTCTGTATTCATATGTACAGTGCATGAATTCAGAGAAATAGTGCCAAAATAAGGTGGCATCCGGGAAGCGCAGGATAAATAGGAGGGATGATCCATGTCAGTTCAACAGGATAAGCACAATGTTTCTCTGGAATGGATCAAGGGTGAGTTGGACGGATTTGCTGATTTAATTGATAGAACGCTCGTTGCACCTTTTGGGCAGATCAACTTAATTTATATTAAAAGCGTTACAGATTCGCAGACGCTCAGTCGCCATGTGATTACGCCGTTCTATGAGATGGGGGATACTAACGCTTACCTTGATTACATTACGACGTATCCGGGGACGGAAGAGGAGACTACGAAGGAAACAGCGATCGAGCTTTTGCTAAGCGGCTATGTTCTTCTTGGTATAAATGATGTGATTTGTCTTTTCGACGCGATGAGTACAGAGAGCAGCGGTGTTAGTGAAACGTCTGCAGAAAGCATTTCACAGGGACCTTCAGATGCACTAACGGAGGATATTGCGGTTAATCTGAACATGATTCGTCGGCGCTATCAATCCACTAATCTCAAAATGGAAACCATGGCCATCGGTGACGTCTCCAAAACAAAAGTGGCCATCCTGTACGACATCAGTCGTGTTGATCATAATGTATTAGCGGAATTAAGGGAGAAGATGAATACCCTAAAGGTTGATATTTTACAGGCTACGGGAGAACTTGAGAAGTTTATAAGCAGTGATAAATTGAGAATACTCCCTAAGTCTATTATTACTGAAAGACCTGATAGAGTTGTGTTTAATTTGTCTGAAGGAAAGGTAGCGATACTCCTGGATACAACGGGATATGCGATAGTGCTGCCCTCCATATTTAACGATTTCTTTACATCTATGGATGATAAGATCCAATTTCCTATTGTGGGCCGTTTCTTAAAGCTACTCCGAATTATCGGTGTGTGCATGACGTTATGGCTGCCTGCGATCTATGTAACACTTACCTCTTATAACCCAGAGATTATTCGTGTACAGGTTGCACTACTCATTTCGGGTAGTCGTGCGACCGTGCCTTATCCATCTTTTGTGGAAGTGCTCTTAATGCTTATGATGATGGAATTTCTGACCGAGGCGAGTTTACGGCTGCCCAAAGCGATTGGTCCTACGGCCACGACGGTCGGAGGTCTAATCTTAGGTCAGGCAGCTACGGCGGCAGGGCTTGTAGGTAATATTATGATTATATTGGTCTCTGCCGTTGCGATATCCAATTTTCTGATTCCTCTGAATATGATGAGCTTGTCGATACGCGTGCTGAAGTACATTTTTCTTATAGCTGCCGCTGTTCTAGGAATGGTTGGTGTAGTGGTCTGTGTTGTGGGATTCGCGATGTATTTATGCAATCAGCGCAGCTTTGGACAACCTTATTTCAGATTGTTTTTTCTTGATAACCTTGGTAAGAAGAAGGGCGGGGAACATTGATGGCCAAAAGCCGTTATTTCTACTGTCTTTTTCTGATGAACAGCCTGATCAACATCATTAATTTTGTTCCTAGGGAACTAATAGACAGACGCTTTGACGGTGCTTTGTTCTCCATACTAATTGCAACGGTCCTTGGCACTTTGTTTGTCTATATATTTACTGTATTGATTGCTAAATTTCCTGGTAAGGGGTTTCCGGAAATATTTAACCCTCTTCTTCCTAAGCTGCTAGTCAAACCCTTACTTGTCTTTTTTGCGGGTTTATGGTGTGTGGCTGGGGGGGTTACCTTGCTCTCCTTTGTAGATATTACGCTTAGATATGTCAGTCCGAATTCAAGCCCATATACTGTCGTGATCGGCTTTCTGATATTAGTCTGCATCTGCTGTCGCTTTGATTCACTATCACTTTTGTATGGTCTTGAGATCATTCTTGTCGTTACATTACCGTTAATTATCTATGGCATTGTAAAGGCGCTGACCAATCCAGATTTCAATTGGGATTCAGTTCTGCAGATCACTACATACATCTGGCATAAGCCGGATCTGATGAGTCTTTCGGCAGCTACCTTTTCTTTTAGTGGTTATATTAATCTAGCCATCTTTAATCGGGTATTTCATGGGTTAAAGCTAAAGCATGTCTGGATTTTAGGGGTGGAAGGACTTCTCGTACTTCTCGTAACCTTTTTGGTCCCTATCGGTTATTTCGGTACTGTTGCGATTGAGAGACATGTATATACGTGGTTCTCGACGGCAGACAGTATCCGGATAGAATCCTTTATCATTGAACGGATGTTGTTTATTTTTTATTTTGCCTATATGACTTTATCTCTGGTGAGTGTAATTGTTCATTGGCATGTAGGGTTAGGATTATTCAAAGGTGCTATTTCATCTACGAAAAAAAAATCTCAGAAGGCAGAGCAGTGGAAAGAGTGGCTCATCCTGTGCTTGTTTAGCGGAGTGGTCCTCTCCTTAATATGGATGGATCAATATCAGCTCAACTTAATGGGCGCTTGGTTTCTACAAGTCCGCTGGTTTGGTGAGATGTTCTTAATCGCACTGCTGTTTTATTGTTATCGTAAAGTAAGGAGGCAGGGCGTGTGAGAAAAGCACTTAGTGCAATAGGAATTGTGTTACTGCTATTCCTTGCCGGCTGTGACTTCAAAGAAATTGATTTAAGGATATTCGTACTGGCGATCGGTGTTGACCCTGGTAAAGAAGAAGGGACTTTCAAGATCAGCTTGAAACTGGCCATCCCACAGGGAGAAGTTACCAAGATTGATGAGAAGATGCAGATATTAACCGAAGAGTCCCCAAGTATTTCGGAAGCGCTCCGCAGAATGAAGTCAAAAGTGGAGAAGGAGCTTGATTATTCCCATTGTAAATCGATTATTTTGGGTGAAGGGATCGCACGTAAAGATATTCAGCATGTTATGGATTGGGCCGTGCGGCGCAGAGATGTCCAGCTTATTGTAAATTTTGCAGTCGGGCGTCCGGAGGCACTTCAAGTGCTGCAGGTACGACCCGAATCGGAGCGTATCCCATCGAATTCTCTTATTCTGGCGATGAGTGGTCAGGGAACGGAGTCTCCTTTTATTGCTAGTGTGTATTCCTTTCAGCTGATGAGAAATATTTATGAGAAGGGTATTGATCCGATTTTGCCGATTATCGAGGCCAAAGGGAAGAGTGAGTTCTTAATTAATAAAATTGCTCTACTGGATAGCGAGAAAATCAAGATGGTGCTTACACCGAACGAAACCCGGCTATACAATTTGCTGTCGCGCTCCAACTTACGGACCAATTTGCCAGCCCATACTGAGGGGGTCATGTATCAGTATTACACAGAGAGATCATCGTCGGACTACAAGATACTAGATACGGAGAGCGGGAAAGCTACTATTCGATACCATATTAAGATTAAAGGGATCCTCGAAGAGAGTAGCAGTCCGGACTTGGTGACACATAGCAAGTTGAAAAAAATTCAGACAGCTGGCGAGAAAGAATTGGAAGATGATATCTCAGCATTACTAAAAAAAATTCATACGAGCGGTTTGGATCCTTTTGGATGGGGGCTTCACTATGGAGCTAGGCATTTTAAGAATGATACCGAAATGGAAGTGTGGAAGGACCTCTATGCTGGGCTTGATTTTCAGGTCGAGGCTGATGTAAACATCAAATATTCTGGATTGATCAAATAGCTTAGAAAGTAATGAGTGGATAAAAGTGGGATTGACGTTCTTACACTCACGATTTATACTTGATCTAAAAACAAGTTAGAGGATGATAGCAATGAAAAGTCTAAATTTGACTTCCCAACGTCAAGCCGTTTACGATATCGTCCTTAATTCACATGACCATCCCACTGCTGCGGAAGTAATGAACCGGCTAGTAGAACAAGGTCATAGCTTAGCATACGGTACTGTATATAACTCTCTTCGTTATCTTTCAGATAAACAAATGATTCGTGAGCTTAAGCTTGGTGAGGCTGCCAGCAGATATGATGCTCGCATGGATGATCATCAGCATATCATTTGCGAGGTTTGCGGTGCGGTTGATGAGGTAATGAACCAAGTTCCACGAGACTGGATGAACACAGTGGCGAAGGATACAGGATATACAATTGGTCATGCTCATGTGGTATTCGGAGGCGTCTGCCCGAACTGTAAGAACAAGAACGTAAACTAAGATAGAAGAGGCTGATTCAAAGGTTTATGACCTAAGAATCAGCCTCTTTTAGTTAATTCTGCTCACGGTGGGTGATTCGTTTTTACCAAAGTAAAAGTAATCATCAACCTTTCTTAAATCAGCGTCTAAATAGCTTGGTAAATTGGGGGGATATTTTTCTAGTAAAAAGAAAAATATTAAGCAAAGCAATGCAACCAAACACCATTGAATTGGAACTTCGGGAATCCCTAAACCTGTTACAATCCCGTTAATATCTCCACCGCCGCCTATAAAAGAGGATAAAATGGATATGTAAATAGGATCGAGTAACAGAAAACAAGCTGTTATATAATACATCAATATGATAAAACTTTTAGTTCTAAGCTTAAGGATCTGAGGAGTTAGTACGTAAAGAAGATACCCGATTACAATCGGTAACAATACTACTGATCCCTGAGAATATTGCAAGCTGATATCCCAATAATTCCCCGTCCGTTGTCACAATTTGAACTCCCCATAATCCGACGATACGTATTCTTTCAAATACATTGTAGCAGAGAGCAAGAATCAGATGTGCACCTTCATGAATTACATAATAGACGATAATCGTTATAAATATTGCTGTCCATTTCTTCAAATTAGAATTTGCCCGTTGTTTCATCGTCTACTCCTCCTCTCTTACTCGACTATTAATCTGGAAGGAAATTTTAATATGACTTTTGACTAATTCTAAAGCTTCGTCTGCCTTCTCTATCTGACCATCATAACGGAACAACAGCAGGAAGATTGGTGAGTAGAAGTGCAATGCCATAAAGAGCTGGCTCATATCTGGATTTCTATATTGCTCAATCGTCATCATTTTACGGAATTGGGACATAATCCCATCATTTAAATAAAAAGAAAAGATGCTACTGTATACCTCCTGTATCTGATCACTCACACTCCAATTAACTTCTACATCATTACCTACATATGATTCCGATAAATTTTTTCTGCAACTTCTGAATCCGTTCAGCAGCTACTTGAACTACTGTATCAAAAATATCCTGTTTATTTTTGTAATGCTTGTATAATGCACTTTCACGAATCCCTACAGCCCCTGCAATTTCACGTACAGATACAGAGCCGTATCCACAATTCGAAAATAGCGCTAATGCTTCATATAGAATCTTTTCTTTAGTAGTCATTTAGAAACCTCTCCCCTTAAAGCAAACTGGTGAACAGTTGTTAACCTGATTGACGGTGATTTATTGATTACTTTAAATAATCATTTTTTTTGTTGCGTTTATATGACAATTCATAAAAATAATGAGAAAAATGAAGAAAGATAGGAGGAAAATCGGTTCCAAAGTAGGATATATAATTATATATTTAGTCTGGTAAATAGGTCCTACTTTAAGACTCGAAGAGAGAGAGCGTGATGACATTTATGAACAAAAAAACAGGTATGAGTATCCGTGCCAAGTTAATTCTTACATACCTATTAGTTCTGCTGTTGCCCAGTATCATTATCGGCTGGAGAACCTATCAATCTGCTAGCCATGAAGTGGAAGATCAACTGGTGAACAATGCTACCGAAAGTGTGGTAGCAGTAAATGAAATCATCAACTCGAATATTCAATCCAAAATAGATGCTGTTTCTTATTTTGCCGCTGAGTTCACTGATGAAGGGACCAACAGTGAGGTAACTGGGGGGGCAGCAGCTTCTATGAAGAACAGATTAAAGGAATACGCTGTATTACATCCTGATGTGTTAGATATTTATGTTAGTACAAGCAAGGGGCGATCCATCCACGCTTCGGAAGCCAAGCTGCCCGAAGGCTACGATCCCAGGCAGGAGAGTGCCTACATTAATTCTCTGAAGCACGGGAATGGTGTTGTGATTTCCCCGGCCTTTCAAACCGTAAATCAAGAAACGGCGATTGCGATCTCGACGGTTCTTAAGAGCGGTAACGGGGTGGTAACCTTGAATCTCAATCTATCTGCCTTAGGCGATTTGACTTCGACTAAGGTTGGCAAGGAAGGATACATTATTATCCTTGATAACAGCAAGAAATATCTTGTTCATCCAACAGAGGCGATTGGACAGGAGTCATCCGATGATTTTATAAAGAGAATGTTTGAGGAAGATCAAGGTACTTTTGATTATGTCTATAAGGGTACACACAAAAAGATGATGTTTACGGTGAATGAGCTTACGGGCTGGAGAATCGGAGGTACGATAAGCGTAGATGAAGTGACATCGGCAACGAGCGGAATTCGCAATACAGCGCTTCTTGTTATTATAGTTTCCGTTTTGCTTGCGCTGATCATGATCTATTTTAATATTCAATCTATTCTGCGGCCGCTCCTCCAGCTGAGAAAAGCAACTGCAGTGATAGCGAAAGGTGATCTGTCTGAAGACATTAGGGGGTTCCGCAGAGATGAAATTGGCATGCTTGCCGAGAACTTTCAATTAATGGTGCTCAGCTTGCGGGAGATGATCATCGGCGTGCAGGAGATGACGAGCAATGTATCCTCTTCAGCCGAAGAACTAACCGCTAGTGCAGAGCAGAATGCCCAAACGATTGAGTCGATGACGATAGCGATCCAGGAGGTAGCAGCAGGTACGGAACAGCAGGTGATCAGTGTACGAAAGGGAATGGAGAGTACAGCGGCGACGACAAGCGAAGTGGATCATATTTCCGTATATATGGAGCAGGTGTCTGCGATGATGGACAAGACTTCGCTCTCTGCTTCAGAAGGAAATGATTCGGTCATTAGCGTGGTGGATAAAATCAATGGTATTCATAGAACGGTGGGAGAGCTTGGCAGTGTAATCGACAGGCTGAATGAAAGAACGGATCAAATTGAGGGCATTGTCAGCGTCATCACAGGGATTGCCCGTCAGACCAACCTGTTAGCTCTCAATGCTTCCATTGAGGCGGCCAGAGCTGGAGAGCATGGCCGTGGATTTGCCGTTGTTGCTGCCGAGGTGCGTAAGCTGGCAGAGGAATCAGAGAGATCAGCGCATCTAATTGCAGAGCAGATTATTGCCGTTAATAGTGAAATGAAGCTGGTGACCCATACAATGGAGGATACAAAGCAGCGCGTAACCGAAGGAATTGAGGCTGTTGACACTTCTGGACGTTCTTTCTCCCGTATTCGTAGAGCGGTCAAGAGTGCCGCGGAGAAGATTGAGTCGATGGGCGGTGCGGTACAGACCTTATTGGTGGAGTCAAATCATATGGAGAAGGCAATTGGAGAGATTCGCGGCATCTCTGAAGAGGCGGCTGTGAATACAGAGACCATCGCAACGGCAGCACAAGAGCAGCTTGCTTCTGTTGAAGAGATGGCGTCTTCGTCTACCGACCTTAGTCGTCTTGCGGAGGAACTGCAAAAGCTTGTGAGTACCTTTAAGATACACTCCTCCTAGCAAAAATATATATTTCAGATAGGATAACGATGGTTTTATCTTCCCTTTTGCAGTCCTTTCCAAGTATACTGATAAACAATAATGTTGGATTAGGCAACGGAGAGAGGAGAGATAATAGTACATGGCAGAGCAACTGAAAGGGTTCACGGTCGCCTTGGCGGGACCGCGTAAATCGGAAGAAATGGCCAAGCTGGTCCAAAATATGGGGGGGACGGCATTATACCGACCTGCCCAAGGTACTGTATTTCTTGATGATGAGGCATTGGAGGAAGGATTGAATTCATGGATCAGCCATCCACCTTACTTGGTGATCCTTACTACAGGCATGGGACTGGACGCTCTCTTCGAAACGGCTGAACGCCTGAACATCGCCGATCGCTTTTTAGAAGTACTTTCTGGTTCTATTATTGCTGCACGGGGTTATAAGACAGTGAATGCTTTGAAAAAAAGAGGGCTTACGCCAGAGTTTCGCGACGACGACGGAAGTACGATCGGACTGATTCGTGGGCTTCAATCCCTGGAGTTGCAGGGCAAGGAAGTCGTTCTGCAGCTGCACGGTGATCCAGCTCCTCGTATGCTCGCATGGCTGCAGGAGGCAGGGGCAAATACCCGCCAAGTGCTGCCGTATCGGCATACTCCGCCAGAGCCGGGGGAGCTTGACAAGCTGCTTATTGAGATTATAGAAGGCAAGATTGATGCCGTGGCTTTTACGAGTGCGCCGCAGTTTCGTTTTCTCTCTCAATTTGCTCGGGAAGAGGGTAAGCTGGAAGAGATGCTGAAGTCTTTTGAGGATAAGGTACTTGCCGTTTCTGTAGGGCGTATTACCTCTGAAGCCCTTAAGGAAGAGGGCGTACAGCGTATCATTATGCCCGAGCATGAACGGATGGGGAGCATGATTGTAGAGCTGGGCAAATATGTGGCAGCGAATCGCTAGACCATTTTGTGCGGCAGCCTTACAAGATTGGTGTTACCACACAGAAGCATTCCCTCCGGGTTCACTGGGTGGGGATGCTTTTTTTCCCGGAAGATGATGTCTTAAGAGTAGTAAACCTGCCATCTGCATGGACATTCGCAGCAGTTTTCCTTAGAATATAGGCAACATGTGATGAATAATAACAATGAATAAGGAGGAGGATCCCCATGGACAAAAGAAAATGTCTATTACTTGGTGATTACACCCATCCCCGTTTCCATCCACTTCAAGGAGTGGACCAACAAATTAGTGAGATTTTAAATGATTTATTAACCGTTCAGTGTTCGGAGAATAAAAAGTTGATGCGCATTGAGCATCTGGCAAGTTATGACTTATGTATAGCCTACAACGAATTGTGGAATGAAACTGTATCGCCTCAGCAAACCGCTGGCCTACTCAGCTATGTGAGCGGTGGTGGAGGACTGATTGTTCTTCATACAGGTGCTTCCTTGACGAAGCGTAACGAGCTGGCTCAGCTGATTGGCGGCCGCTTTAACGGCCACTCCGCATACGAGCCGATGAATTTCAAGGTGCTGGAGCATGACATTACTGAGGGCGTTGAAGACTTCCATCTGGATGAAGAGCCATATCATTTTGAACTTGACCCGTTTACGGAGCGGACCATTCTACTTCAGTATGAATCAGAAGATGGATGGTTGCCTGCTGCATGGTGCCACAGCTATGGCTTAGGACGAGTAGTATTTCTTATGCCTGGTCACCATGAGCCATCCTTCCGTCACCCGGCATTGCGAAAATTAATCTTGCAGGCGGCTACTTGGGCTGCCCGTATTCCGGTAAATAATTAAGGCGATGCCCCGGCTTTTTGAAATATGCACACAGTGAGGTATACTTTAATCATCAACTCCGTTTGTAATGAAACGGAATCTTTGGGAGGAAAGTACTATGAGTGATTTGTTTAAAAAAGCGATCTCTTTAGGAGTGGGCCTCACCATTGTTAGCAAGGAAAAAGTAGAAAAGGTTGTTGAAGAACTAGTGAAGCGAGGGGAGCTTGCTCCTTCGGAGTCTAAGGCCCTCGTTGATCGGCTGATTGAACGCGGCGAGGAAGAGCGAGGCATGCTCAAGTCTGTTGTACAAGAGCAAGTACAACGCGTGTTGAAGGAAATGAAGGTTCCTGTACAAAGTGATATTGACGAGCTGGAAGGCCGAATTGCTGTATTGGAGCGTCGATTGGCCGAGCTAGAGGGGATTTCCCATCTAGAAGGAACATCGGCGGAAACGCGTACGGACTAAATGGCAGTACGTATTAGACATGCCGGACGATACCGGTCCATTGCCATGGCGCTTATGCACCATGGTTTTGGTTATATGGTGGAGGAGCTGGGGCTCTATCATTTATTATCCCTTCCACGCCGTCTTGTAACGCAAGAAGCACATACAAGTCTTACGCTCGGGGAGCGGATTCGGCTAGTACTGGAGGATTTGGGTCCAACCTTTATAAAGCTTGGACAACTTGCCAGTACCCGTTCAGATCTGCTGCCTGATTCTATTATTCAAGAATTGGTAAAACTACAGGATAATGTGCCCCCGTTCCCTGTGGAACGCGTGCGCACGATTGTGGAGCATGAGCTGGATCAACGGATGGATGAAATCTTTAATTCCTTTGAGGATACGCCTCTTGCGGCTGCGTCGATCGGTCAAGTGCATAGAGCTGTTCTTCACAGCGGGCAGGTCGTGGCTGTTAAGGTTCAGCGCCCCGGCATTCTGCGAACGATGAGCAGAGATTTGGAAATTCTCAAAGATCTAAGCACGCTTGCTGAGAAGCAGTTAGGCTGGGCAAGGCAATATCAGTTATCCCGTATGGTAGAGGAGTTCTCGAAATCGCTTCTTGGCGAGCTGGATTATAGCCAAGAAGGGCGTAATGCAGAGAAAATTGCTCAACAGATGGATTATGATGGAGTGTATATCCCGGATATCTATTGGGATTATACGTCAACGCGGGTACTTACGATGGAATATGTAGTAGGGATTACGCTAAGTCGTCGTGATGAGCTGCTGAGTAACGGAGTTAAGCTTAAGGCTATCGCTCAGCAGCTCGTGGAAATGATGCTAAGACAAATCTTCATTCATGGTTTTTTCCATGCGGATCCTCATCCAGGAAATGTTATACGGATGGCGGATGGGAAGCTGGCTCTGATTGATTTTGGCATGATGGGGCGACTGAACGAAGAAATGAAAGAACAGCTGTCTGCGCTTGTCATCGCGCTGATGCGCAAGAATACGGACGCTATGGTCCGGGCAATCCTGCGTCTCGGAGTCATCCCTGAGGATGCTGATCGTGCGGCGCTCCATAATGATATGGATCGACTTCGCGATGAGTATTATGATGTTCCGTTCAGTAAGATGAGCATAGGTAAAGCGCTAAACGATCTGTTTGGCATCGCTCGCAAGCATCGATTAGTCCTTCCCCCGGATCTAACGATGCTCGGCAAGACGATGCTGACGCTTGAAGGTGTCATTAGCAACTTGGATCCAACGATTAGCATTCTAGAGATGGCAGAGCCCTTTGGACGGGAACTTGTGAAGCAGCGCTTCAGCGGTCCACGATTGCAGCGTAAGCTCCTCGGAGGCGTAGCTGATTTAACGGAAAGTCTGCTGGAGCTTCCTGGGCAGGCTAAGCAGCTATCTGCTCTAATTACTAAGGGAAAGCTAAAGGTAGAGATTGTGGCACCTGAGCTCGAGCATTTGGAGCGAAAGCTGGACCGGGTCGGGAATCGTTTAGCATTTAGTATTGTGATGCTTGCGTTCAGTATCATCATGGTTGGACTCATTATTGGGACTGCGATGCGCGGTCAGCCTTCAGTGTTATGGAATTTCCCTACAGTGGAGATTGGCGGCGTGGTGGCACTTCTGATGTTTTTATGGTTGATCTTTGCGATTTTTAAATCGGGAAGGTTCTAACCTGCAACTACAGGATAGAATAATTATTATTCTGCAGTTTCACACAAATGCCGTTCTATCAAGTACAATATAAAGGATAACTTTCTAAGCTTAACTTTACTTCTATTGTATAAAGTGGAATGGAACGCAAATGGAGTGCCGTCTAAACGTCCGGTGGATCGCTGCTGCCCAGAAACCGAACTTTGACCGCACTCTTTTAACGGGTCAAGGGATACATGGGACGGAAGAATGCCGGTGACGGGGTTCTTCCGCTTTTGTTTGAATATAGCTGAATCGGAAGCATAAGCCCCCAAAAGGACAGTTGATAGGGGCTGCCTGAATAGGGCTTTGGAAGACGGAAGTTAAGTAAGAGATGTAATCAAATTTAACTGAGAAAATAGTGAGGTGGAGAATTTGCCGGGATTTAAAGAATTAGGAGTTTCAGAATTACTGTGTACATTGCTTCAAGGTCAAGGCATCGTAAAGCCTACGCCAGTGCAACAGGAAGCAATACCGCCATTGGTGCAGGGTCTGGATGTAATTGCAAGAGCTAAGACAGGTACAGGGAAGACATTGGCTTTCTTGCTGCCAATTATGGACAAGATCCACACGGAGCGAGCTTATCCGCAGGCGCTAATTATGGCTCCAACACGTGAGTTGGCTTTGCAGATTACAGAAGAGGCACGTAAGCTGGCACGTCATACGGATATCAAAATCTTGGCCGTTTACGGTGGTCAGGATGTTGAGAAGCAGCTGCGTAAGCTGGAAGGCGGAAGACATCTTATTATCGGTACACCGGGTAGACTGCTAGATCATATGCGCCGCGAGACGCTCGATCTTAGTGGTGTTAAGATGCTCGTTCTGGACGAAGCGGATCAAATGCTGCATATGGGATTCTTGGAGGATGTAGAGACCATTATTACGGCTGTTCCTTATCGTCGTCAAACGATGCTGTTCTCTGCGACGATGCCAGATCCGATTAAACGCCTCGCAGCTAATTACATGAAAGAGCCTCTGGATATCATTATTAAGAGTGGTTCTCCGATTCCGCTGGATAATATCAAACAGCAAGTCGTGGAAGTCTCGGATCGCAATAAAGAAGAGGCACTAATAGCTTTGATTGAACGAGATCGTCCTTACTTGGCTATTATTTTCTGCCGGACCAAACGTCGGGTGTCCAAGCTGAACGAAGCACTTCAAGCAGCCGGTTATGATTGTGATGAACTGCACGGCGATTTGTCTCAAGGTAAACGTGAAGGTGTAATGAAGAGATTCCGTGATGCGAAGCTGCAGCTTCTTGTAGCCACAGATGTAGCGGCTCGGGGGCTGGATGTCGAAGGTATCACGCATATCTTTAACTATGATATGCCACTTGATGTGGACAGCTATATCCACCGGATCGGCCGGACAGGCCGTGCCGGAGGTAAAGGGCTTGCGATTACGTTCACTTCTCCGCGTGAGCAAGATGGACTAGACATGATCGAGCACGGCATTTCGCAGCGCCTGGATCGTCGCCGTTACGACAAGGATGAATTCGGCGTTGGCGAATTCGTTGCAGTACAAGGCGGCGGACGCCACGGCGGTCGCCAAAGCGGCGGCGCTGAGGCAGCGCGCACGGGCCGCGGACCGAAGACCGGCGGCTCTGGCCGCGGCGGTGCTCCGCGCGGCGAAGGCGGAGCGCGGCAAGGTGGCCGCGGCCGCGGTAAGGAAGCAGGCGGCTGGGGTGCGCCTGCAGAAGGTCGCCGCGGCGGTCGTTCCGATGCGGCGGCTGGCAAGCGCGGAGGCAGCGGCTATGATGCTGCCGCACCTAAGGGCGGCGGCAAGGCTGCCGGCGTAGTGAGAGTAGGCGGCGGCTACGGCGCCTTCGCCACCAGAGGCGATGCGCCAGCTAGCGGTAACGCAGCAGCGCCTAGCGCCGGTTCGCGCGGTGCGAACCGTAAGGGCGGACCAAGCACAGGCTACAGCGAGAACGTAGCCAGAGGCGCAGACGGCGGTGCCTACGCTGGCGGCACACCACGAGGCGGCTTAGGCAGCGGCTACGGTGCAGGCCCGTCTAGAGGCGGCGGTAAAGGCGGTAAAGGCAGCAAAGGCGGCTACAGCGGTGCCAAAGGTGGCGCTGGTAAAGGCGGGCGCAACAGCGGAAACGCAGGTTCCTCACGCGGTGGACGAGGCAGCTCCGGCGGCTTTAAAAGCGGCGGCAGAGGCACATCCAGATAATGTGAGTGGAATTTCATAACTAAAACTTGTTACCATAGGAAAGTTAGCGGACAAGCTAATTACCTATGGTAACTTTATTTTGTGGGCAGATTCGTGCGATATTTGTCTAAAAAAGAATCTTAGTGTAACATTTTTAATGGAAAGCTTGTCTAATAGATAAATAGAGTGTTTCGACTTCGAGGAGGAAGAACTTGCAGATGTCTAAAAAATTGAAATTAGTGAGCTTGTTAATTGTCGTTATTGCAGTGGGTTGGGGAATCGGGAAGTATACGACAACTTCACCTTCTGCGTCGACCAATAGCGGGTCAAATATAAATGTACAAGATAATCTTCAAGCTAAGCCTGGTGAAGACGGCAATAGCGCCGAAGGGGGCATAACGGAACCCGTGGTAGCTAATCCATCTAATTCAGCAGATCCCTCTGATCCATCCGAATCGGATAATGGCGGCAAGGGAAATAACACGGATGATTCTTTTAAAGAGCCTGATAGCATAGCTGTGATGGTGAATAAGCAGTATGGACTGCCTGATAACTATAAACCCTCTGATCTTGTCTATCCGGATGTGCGGTTTACGTTTAAAGAGAAAATCGAGAAGCGTATGATGCGTAAGGAAGCTGCCGAAGCATTAGAAAAACTGTTCGCAGGCGCAGAGGAAGACGGGATTTACTTGGCTGGCGTTTCGGCCTACCGCTCTAAGGAGACCCAAACGAGACTGTTCAATCGTTATGTTGAGAAAGATGGAGAGGAACTGGCCCGTACTTACAGTGCCGTGCCTGGCTATAGTGAGCATCAGACAGGGCTTGCTATCGATGTCTCAGGAAGTGACGGAAAATGTGCTGCGGAGAGCTGTTTCGGTGGAACGAAGGAAGCGGAGTGGCTAGCGCAGCATGCAGCGGAATATGGTTATATCATCCGTTTTCCAGAAGGTAAGCAGGACATTACAGGCTATAAATATGAGCCTTGGCATATCCGTTATGTAGGTAAGGATATAGCTACTTATATAGCGGAAAAAGGGATTACGTTGGAAGAATATTATGATGTTGTACCCGTATCCAAATAACAGAGTTATAGAGAGCAGTCCTAAGAAATACATAGGGCTGCTTTTTCTTAGTAATTACAGAAAGTGACGATAAGTTGCATTCTATTAAAGTTCGGGTAAGATACGTAGTGTAGTCTAAGTACATGGAAGGAAGGGGAATAAGGATGTCGATCTACAATTTTTCCGGCGTTACACCTTCGGGTAAAGAAGTGTCATTTACGGAGTATGAAGGTAAGGTGCTGTTGATTGCCAATACGGCTAGCAAATGCGGACTTACACCGCAGTATGGGGATCTCCAGAAGCTATATGAGCAGTATAGGGATCAGGGACTTGTAGTATTAGGATTCCCCTGCAATCAATTTGCGGGTCAAGAGCCGGGTACAAGTGAAGAGGCAGAAGAATTCTGCCAGATTAATTATGGTGTTACCTTTCCCGTCTTTGCTAAAGTGGATGTGAATGGACCGGAAGCGAGCCCTCTTTTCAATTATTTAAAAGAGCAGCAGCCGGGTACTGGAGACAGCAGCGATATTAGCTGGAATTTCACAAAGTTCCTTATAGATCGTAGCGGTAATGTAGTGGCTCGGGTTGAGCCGAAGGAATCGCCAGAAACGATGACAGAACATATTGAGTCCTTACTTTAGACCCGCTTAGGGTCTGATAAATTGTTTCTTTAGAAGTATCCTTTCGAACCCGGTCTTTGGCCGAGTCTCGACGGGATTCTTTTTTACATAGGAATAAGGAAATAGCTGCCTTGAATTTTATTGTGATAAATTATACTTGACGCTTTACAGAGACCATGTATCCTTTGAAGAGAATGTAATGTCAATGCAAAATATGCATAAAGCGTGGAATGCAGCAGGATAATAACGGCAGGAGGGTTTTATACAAGCATGAAGTTAATTACAGAGGTAGCGGCACAAGCGGGAATTGGCGAAGAGCATCTGGAACTATACGGCAAATATAAAAGTAAGCTTTCACCGTCCTTATGGGAGGAAAAGAAGAACAAGCCAGATGGCAAGCTGGTGCTGGTCACTGCGGTTAATCCCACCCCTGCCGGCGAAGGAAAGACCTTAACCACCATAGGGCTGGCACAGGCACTGAACGCAGCAGGTGTAAAGACCGTGGCTGCTCTACGCGAGCCATCTCTCGGACCATGCCTAGGCATGAAGGGTGGTGCCACTGGTGGCGGCAAGTCGCAGATCGTTCCGGCAGATGAGATTAATTTGCACTTTACAGGCGATATTCATGCAGTGACTTCTGCACATAATCTATTGTCTGCGATGATTGACAATCATATCTTCCAAGGCAATGCACTGGGTCTTGATCCACAGCGCATCGTTTGGAAACGTGTGATGGATATGAACGATCGCAGTTTGCGGAATGTTGTGACAGGGCTCGGAGATGGAAACGGAGCCGTACGGGAAAGTGGATTCCAGATTACGACAGCTTCAGAAATTATGGCTGTATTATGCTTATGCGATAATCTGAGCGATCTTAAAAAGCGTCTAAACCGTATCTTGATTGGATATGACCAAGAGGGACAACCTGTAACGGCAGAGCAAATAGGGGCAGTTGAAGCGATGGCAGCCCTGCTGAAGGAAGCAGTTAAACCTAATCTGGTACAGACCTTGGAGGGCACCCCTGTTATTGTACACGGCGGTCCATTTGCAAATATCGCCCATGGCTGCAGCAGTGTTATCGGCACTCGTTACGCACTCAAGCTGGGAGATGTTGTTGTCACGGAAGCAGGCTTTGGAGCGGATCTTGGTGCAGAGAAATTCATGGATATCAAATGCCGGCAAGCCGGTCTAACCCCTTCAGCGGCAGTGCTTGTCGTGACGGTGAAATCCTTGAAATATAACGGTGGTGTACCTAAGAATGAGCTTCAAACTGAGAACCGGACGGCGCTGCGATCTGGATTGTCTAATTTGGAGCGGCATGTAGAGAATCTCGGCAAATTTGGGGTACCTGTCCTTGTTGCCATTAATCATTTTGAAGGTGACAGCCCGGAAGAGATTAATGATGTTGTAGAGGCTTGTCGCCGATTGAACGTTCCTGCGGCAATATCCAAGGTATGGGCAGAAGGTAGTGCGGGCGGACAAGAGTTGGCTTCGGAACTAAAGAAGCTTCTGGAGCATAGCGACACTGGGCGCTTTGCGCCTTTGTATGAGGATGAACTCGACATTCCTTCTAAAATCACTAAGATTGTGCGCGAAATTTACCGTGGTGCTGAGGTTAACTTTTCCCCTGCGGCTAAACGCAGCCTGGCGGTGATCGAGCGCCTTGGGTTAAATGATCTTCAAGTATGTATGGCGAAGACACCGTATTCCTTCTCGGACCAGCCAAGATTGCTTGGCGCGCCTGAAGGGTTTACCGTAGGTATCCGTGATATTACCCTTTCGCTCGGTGCAGGGTTTGCTGTTGTCATTACGGGGAATATTGTTACGATGCCAGGTCTACCGGCTAAACCTGCCGCTGAGGCACTATGGGTGGATGAGGACGGCGAGATTCACGGTTTGGTGTAAATTAGGTTTATGATCAGGCTTTTCCCTGTTGGATTAGGGGGAAGCCTTTTTTGTGCGCTATAAGAAAGTATATCCTGAGGGGTCTGAACATAATGTCTTACGCCCATGGCAAAGCTAACAAGGTCGCATCGGCAGTGGTGACGGAAAATGCTTAAAATTGTGAACAATCTGAGAATATAGGCGAAAAGACTTGTAATGTGATAAATATCACAATATAATCAGTTTATAAAGTGAAATAAATCACAATTAACTCATCGGTGATCAGATATCTAGTTTGGTCAGTCAATCAAGTCAAATATATAACCAGGTTGTCCATTTGAAGGAGGAAGAAAATGATGAAAATAGCTGTCATTGGATGTACCCATGCCGGAACTGCCGCAATTGTAAATACTGCCCAACTGTACCCAGAAGCTGAGATTACGGTATATGAGCGTAACGATAATATTTCCTTCTTATCCTGTGGCATTGCTTTATATGTAGGTGGAGTGGTCAAAGACCCGCACGGACTGTTCTATTCTTCCCCAGAGAAGCTTGCAGAGCTCGGAGTAAAGACGAACATGCGTCATGAAGTGACCGAAGTGGATACGAAGTCCCAAACACTGCGTGTTCGCAATTTGGCAACTGGACAGGAGTTTGAGGATACCTACGATAAGCTGATTATGACTACTGGATCATGGCCGATTGTGCCGAAGCTCGAAGGGCTTGAGCTGGAAGGCGTCTTGCTTTGCAAGAATTATGAACATTCCAACACCATTATAGAAAAAGCTAAACATGCGAACAAAATCACAGTCGTAGGCGCTGGCTATATCGGCGTTGAATTGGTGGAAGCCTTCCAAATGAATGGGAAGCAAGTAACGCTGATTGATGGTGAAGACCGCATTCTGAATAAATATTTGGATCCAGAGTTTACTGCACCAATCGAACAATCCTTTAAGGATCACGGCATTAAATTGGCACTGAATGAGAAGGTCAGTTCTTTTGCTGGAGAAGGCGGTAAAGTTACCAAGGTTATCACAAGCGCAGGAGAGCATGAGACGGATCTTGTTATTCTCTGCATCGGCTTCCGTCCGAATACTGAACTCTTAAAAGGCCAGGTGGATATGCTGCCAAATGGTGCGATTTTGGTCAACGACTATATGCAGACTAGTTGCCCAGATGTGTATGCCGCTGGTGACAGCTGTGCGATTCATTACAACCCTACAGGGAAGCACGCTTATATTCCACTAGCAACCAACGCAGTACGGATGGGCACCTTGGTCGCACGTAACTTGATGACAGAGACGATTCCATATATGGGCACTCAAGGGACTTCGGGCATTAAGATTTATGAAGATAATATCGCTGCTACCGGTCTTACAGAAGAAGCGGCTAAGGCTGAAGGCATGGACGTAGAGACTACCACGATTATTGACAACTACCGTCCAGAATTTATGCCAACGTTCGAGCAGGTTCAATTAAAAGTTGTATTTGATCGTGCTACACGCCGCATTGTCGGAGCACAAATTATGTCCAAGATGGATTTGACGCAATCGATCAACACCGTATCTGTATGTATTCAAAATAAAATGACAATCGACCAGCTGGCCTTTATCGATTTCTTCTTCCAACCTCATTACAATAAGCCTTGGAACTTCCTGAACACCGTAGGAATTCAAGCGCTGCCGACATCAGTACCAAGTAAAGAGGCAGTAACCGTTTAACGTAATTGCATAAGAACATTATAGTCGGGTAGACCGGAGCCATTCATGGCTTCGGTTTTTTCATGTTTGATGCTGGTACTATTTACCTTTAAAATAATATGGAGCCTATTCTTACAATTGTAATTATGGATGCGCTTCGTTAAATTTGACATGTCAGTGAAAAGTTTCACTTAGTTTTTCATTAAGTGATAATTGTCACGTTATTGTGTTTTGTGACACGCTACAATGGTCGTAAAGGAACAAATTTTAAGTAAATAGATGAAGGGGATAGGAATCATGGCTTATAATAAACCGCAGCAGATTGCCGCAGTCACGGTCGAGAACGGCATAAAAAAGGCGCACAATCCTTTAAGCACCGTACTAATTCTGGGCTTTCTGGGAGGGGCGTTTATCGCGCTCGGATTTTTACTGGATATTCGCGTCATTGCTGGCGCACCGCATGAATGGGGATCTATCGCTAACTTTATTGGGGCAGCAGTCTTCCCTGTTGGATTGATTCTAGTATTGCTTGCAGGGGGAGAACTACTGACAGGCAATATGATGGCTGTGCCGCTTGCTTTTATGGCGAAGAAGATATCTTTCTGGGAAGTTATTAAGAATCTTGTATTGATTACCCTGAGCAATTTAGCGGGAGCTTTGTTTGTAGCTTACTTTTTTGGTCACGTGGTTGGTTTAACCTCTGACGGTGTGTATCTGGAAAAATTAGTAGAGATGGCAGGGCATAAGCTTGAGGCAGACTTCTTGCCGGCATTTGTTTCCGGTATCGGTTGTAACTGGCTCGTAGCTTTGGCGGTATGGCTCTCCTATGGAGCAGATAACTTCAGTGGTAAAATCCTCGGTATCTGGTTCCCGACGATGGCTTTTGTAGCTATCGGCTTCCAGCACGTTGTAGCTAACATGTTCTTAATTCCGGCGGCTATTTTTGAAGGCTATTTTTCATGGGGAGAGTACTTCAACAACTTTGTTCCGGTATGGCTAGGCAACTTGACTGGCGGTGCGATCTTTGTTGCGGCAGCTTATTGGATGGCTTACTTACGTAAAGAGCCAGCATCTATTCAATCCGTGGACAGCATGTCCGGCAGCGGTGTAAAGAAACACGCCTAAACCTATCTTATAGAGCACTCCTTAGCATAGTCGAGGGGTGCTTTTTGATGTTATAGACAAATAAAATCCGCCGTGATGTATCCGAGCTCGGGGGAACGATTCGGACGCACGGCGGATTTTAGAAGGGGGAGTGTTTCTAGGCTCTATTACCCCGACTTTGCAAGAACGAATCACATCGTTTTGTTTAGTCTGCTTTACGGACGACAGCAGCAACTATAAAATATAAATAGATGGGAACGGGTGCTACTTTTTTCTCAGCTACGGTTGAAGTTAGTCCTAATTAAGAGGTAAAGTGCACTAAGACTTTATCACGATAGCACGTCAATGCGTCTGCTTGCCCTGAACCCTGTTTTGGGATAATACTGGATGGAATAATGACACATATATTACAGGGGATGTACACTACTTATGAAGTTTTTACAGAATTATCCTAAAGAAGTTAAGATATTTTTAATTGCTAGCCTTATTAATGCAACGGGTAGTGCACTGATGTGGCCACTGGTTACAATGTATGTTTTTGATGAGCTTGGACGCAGCATGTCGGATGCTGGATTAGTGATTCTTATTCAATCAGTTGGAGGGATTGTGGGTCAACTACTCGGGGGCTCACTCTATCATAAGGTAGGCGTTAACCGGCTGATTGTCGGAGCGCTGGGCATGAATGCACTTGCACTGTTCACTTTGCCGGCAGCAAGTAACAACTGGACGTTATTTATGGTCGCGATGGGACTGGTAGGACTCTTTAATTCATTGTCATTACCTGCGATTCAGGCATTTATCGGCTTTCGTTTTACGAAGCAGCGCGGAGAGCTGTTTAATGTTATTTATGTCGCTAATAATATTGGTGTAGCACTGGGTACGGCGTTAAGTGGTTTTTTGGCCGATATTTCTTATATGCTCAGCTTTGTAATGAACGGCATAACTTCAGCGGTATTTGCGGTATTCTTTTTTGTATATCTCAAGAAAGTCGGAGGAGATTCTTCACAGGAGGTCGCAGAACACCAGAAGGCTGGTCCTGACAAACAATCCACCTGGAAGCTAATGGGACATACACGGATTTATCTTTATATGGGTATTGCCTCGATGTTCCTACTGTTAGGGAACTCTATCTGGAATACAGGGGTATCTCCGTTCATTATTTCTGAGGGCTGGCCTAAGAAGACTTATGGTTTTCTCTGGACGCTCAACGGTATTCTTATTTTTGCGGCCCAGCCGCTCGTAACGGTGATTAAACGTTGGTTCGCGTCCACCTCAACAGCGCAAATGACTGTAAGTGCTCTATTTTATTTGGGTGGTTATGCTGTTCTTTTATGGATGCCGACTTATTCAGGTCTAGTGCTTGGGATGGTGCTCGCTACGCTTGGGGAAATGCTGATATCTCCGGCCATGCCTTCCTTTATTTCGGATCATGCAGGTCGAAGTGCTCCATTCTATTTAGGGCTTAGTGGAGGTATGGGGGCAGTCGGAAGGGTGATTGGGCCTTACTTAATGGGTAGATTGTATGATAGTGGAGGCTTAGCGCCTACCGCATGGTTGGCATGTGCGATGGCACTGCTATCCGTAGGATTCTTTATTGTTCATGCGTATATCAACCGCCGAGGAAATTCACTGGAGCGGTCAATAGGATAGTTGTGCATAGTGGATTCAGTTGATCTACTGTGAATTCTATAGAGGTGCAAGGCAAGGGGTGTACATCTTATATGAAACTAAGCAACAGGGATAGGTTTATCATAAGGTTCTCAGAGATTAAAGACGTGCGGGAACTGATTCATCTGGATCATTTGATCTGGACGGAGCACACTAGCCCGGGGCCTTTAATGTGGCGTTCCCAAGAGGATTACCTATTGAATGCTCCTCCGGGTTCGCAACTTGTAGCGCTGAAGGATGACAAGCTTTGCGGATATGTTGGGTTTGGTTGTCCTAGTCGAATGGAGAGCAACAGGCATGTGTGCGAAGTCTATATTGCTGTCCATCCAGATTATCAACGCTTAGGTATTGGCCGGCAGCTCATAGAGGCGATTAAGGAACATGCCGCAGAAAATGCTATTCGAAAGCTTCGTTTACGCGTATTATCCTGCAATGAGTCAGCGCTTTCTTTTTATCGTAAATGTGGATTTGTAGAAGAGGGACGTCTGCGGGAAGAGTTTTATCTTGGCGGTCGTTATGTGGATGAAATATTTATGTGCTGCATGCTGACAGGAGGAGAAGGATATGGAGATCATCTCGCTTAACGTGGGGCGGCCGGTAACAGTGGATTATCGGGGAAAACCTTTGGAGACTGGGATTTATAAAATGCCTGTAGAAGGAGCGGTTCAGTTACATACCAACGGTTTTGTCGGAGATGGTCAAGCGGATCTTAAACATCATGGTGGCCCTGATAAGGCGGTCTGTGCCTATCCGATTGAGCATTATTCCTACTGGGAGAAGCAGCTAGGGAAGAAGCTGGAATACTCTGCCTTCGGGGAAAATATAACAACTGCCGGCTTATTGGAGACAGACGTGTGCATAGGTGATGTGTACGAAATAGGCACCACTGTGCTGCAGGTCAGCCAGCCACGTTATCCTTGCTTCAAAATCTCGCAAAAGCATGGTCCGGCAGATCTCCCCGCTCAAGTGCTGGATACTAGATATAGCGGATTTTATTTGCGTGTGCTTCGTGAGGGGAAGATTTCAACCGGAGATGCCATTGTTAAAAAAGAAGATGGTGCTGGCGGTGCGTCCGTAGCGCATGTTCTGCATTTAATGCAGGTGGGCCTGCAAGAGGAAGCTGCACTGGCTGAGCTTGCGGAGCTAGAGGCGCTCTCTGCCGTAGTTCGGAACAAATTTCGAAAACAGCTGGGTCTGTCGGAGGGTTAGACTATATCTATTAGCCAAAATAAACCCGGAGGCATATGCCTGCCAGGTTTATTTTGGTTTTGTGTGCTTATTTTACTTGCTTAACTTAGCCGAGCAATTGCCACTCGCTACGTAACAAACCGTATACGGCGTGGTTCACGTAGCCATCAGGCAATTTCTCTGCCTGTCTAATCACACCCTCAAGCACAAAACCAAGCCGTTCCGGAATCGCTCTACTGGAAACATTGCCGGTTGCGCAGCGGATTTCTACACGTTGCAGCTCCATTTCCAGAAGTGCATAGTCCACTAGAACCCGACAGGCACTGGTCATATACCCTTTGCCTTCAAATCCTTCACCAAGCCAGTAGCCGATCCCAACGGATCGGTTATGCCAGTCAATCTGGTGATACCCAATCACACCGGCGAGCTCACCACGAACCCACAGTCCAGCGGTAAAAGCACCATTCTCGGTACTTTGTTTAATCGCATTTTTGATGAAATCTAGAGTATGAGCCTGTTCCGTAACGGCATCCACCCAAGGGAGCCATTGTCTTAGTCGATCCCGTGAGTGCTCTACTAACGTGAACATGTGCCGAGCGTGCTCCGGCATGAGCGGCTTTAACATCAGCTCTTCATCGATGACATAATTAAACAAGCGGTTGCCTCCTTTTTGGCACAAGGCCTTATGTATGATTATGGATTATTTCTTATGATTATCATGCTACTCTATCGCCCTGACAGAAGTCAAAAGGTCTAAAGATGCTAAAAAATGATCTATGCCTTATGCCCCCTTTTATTGAACAATCTACGGTTAACGGGTATATTAGTAGGAAACATGTTTATACAAGAAGTAGTGTAACACTACAGAACGAAAGGTTGATAGCTGTGGAGAACCGTAGCACCCCCTCCAATTTTATTAAAAATGTTATTACCGAGGACCTCCGTACGGGTAAAGTAAAGGAAGTTATTACACGCTTTCCGCCGGAGCCGAACGGTTATTTACATATCGGACATGCCAAGGCGATCTGGATTAACTTTACACTGGCGGATGAGTTCGGTGGCAAGACGAACCTAAGATTTGATGACACGAATCCGGCCAAAGAGGATACGGAATATGTGAACTCGATTCAGGAAGATGTAAAGTGGCTCGGTTATGAATGGGAAGAGCTGCGTTTTGCATCTGATTATTTTGAGGAAATGTACAAACGTGCCGAATTATTAATTACAAAGGGCAAAGCTTATGTCGATGACCTCAGTGCGGATGAAATTCGTCAATTGCGGGGAACGCTGACGGAGCCAGGGAAGAACAGTCCGCATCGCGATCGTAGCATCGAAGAGAATTTAGACTTGTTCCGGCGTATGCGTGCAGGCGAATTCAAGGACGGCGAGAAGGTCCTTCGCGCCAAGATCGACATGGCATCACCGAACATTAACCTGCGTGATCCTGTAATTTATCGGATTACACATGCACATCACCATAACACAGGCGATAAATGGTGTATCTATCCAATGTATACCTTCGCTCATCCGTTAGAAGATGCTATTGAGGGAGTTACTCACTCCCTTTGCTCACTCGAATTCGAAGATCAACGTCCATTTTATGATTGGGTTGTAGCTGAATGTGAGATGCCGTCTGTTCCACATCAATATGAATTTGGTCGTCTGAATCTAGCTCAAACGATGACTAGTAAGCGTAAGTTGAAGCTGCTTGTAGACGAAGGACATGTGGATGGTTGGGATGATCCGCGGATGCCGACGATTTCTGGTCTACGCCGCAGAGGATATACGCCGGAAGCGATTCGTAAATTCGTGTATGAAGCAGGTATCTCTAAGAGTCAGGGCCTGGTGGATCTGCAAATGCTGGAACACTTTATCCGTGAGGATCTTAAGCTAACTGTACCGCGTACAATGGCTGTGCTGAGACCGCTTAAGGTTGTTATCACCAATTATCCGGAAGGTCAAACAGAATGGCTTGAAGCGGAGAATAATACAGAGAATGAGGAAATGGGTGTACGCCAAATTCCGTTCTCACGTGAAATTTATGTTGAGCGTGATGACTTTATGGAGAATCCGCCGAACAAATATTTCCGGTTGTTCCCTGGCAATGAAGTACGTCTGAAGCACGCTTATTTCATCAAATGTAATGAGGTTATTAAGGATGAGAATGGCGAGGTAGTGGAGCTGCATTGTACGTATGATCCAGAAACGAAGAGTGGCAGCGGATTTACAGGCCGCAAGGTAAAAGGGACGTTGCACTGGGTGGAAGCTAGCCAAGCGGTTCCTGCGGAATTCCGTTTATACGAGCCTCTGATTTCTGCTGAAGAAGCGGATGAGGCTGTGGAAGTAGAAGGTTTGGATTCCTCGGTAGAGAAATCGGAGCCTAGCTTCTTAGATCAGCTTAATCCTAAGTCCATTGAAATCTTACAAGGGTTTGTTGAACCAGCGCTTAAGGATAGCGTGGCTCAGGATAAATTCCAGTTCTTCCGTCATGGCTATTTTAATGTGGATAGCAAATATTCGGCACCTGGACATCTTGTATTCAACCTTATCGTTTCACTGAAGAGTTCATTTCAACCTCCTAAACAAGGTTAATATTTAACTCGAGCAAGTTGATTATATTGAAAGAGGCTCAAGCGTCCCGTGCGGGTACGCCTGAGCCTCTTTTTTATTTTCGTGTCTATAAAATTTCAATCTCGGATAGCTCTTCTTCTTCCTCTGTAGGGGGACGATAACCTCCACGACTAACAAAGAGCCACATAAAGCCAAAACCGAGCGTTCCAAACAACGTCAAGAATACACCCGTCTGATACATGCTCTGCGCACCCAGATATTGATACATCCAACCTCCGAGAATGCCTCCAATGAAACCGGATATCCCACTCCAGCTTAGGGTGTAGAGCGCTTGTCCGGAAGAGCGATAAGGCCGTGGAATCAGGAGCATCGTCAATTGGGTCCCTACATAGAAGAAGCCGCCGAACGTTATGCAGTGCAAAATCTGAATAAACACTACTTGAATGGCAGTGGTCGCATCAGCCATAAACCACCAACGCAGAACGAACAAACCACTGACCAATGCAAGCCAGCCGAGCAGAACAGAAATTTTACGTTTTAGGAATCGGTCACAGAGAACGAATACGCCTATCTCCAAAATGGAGGAGAGGAACACGGCAAGACCAATCATTTTTTTAGAACCGCCCAGATCCGTAATATACAATGAGATGAATGTGGTGTTCATCGTGTTTGGTATGGAAACCAGAATGCCAAATAACAAAAACAACAGGAAAAAGGGATTGAAAATCACTTTACTTAGGCCTTTAAACGGCATCGGAGCTCTCATAATGGTATGGTTAATTTTAGGTAATACAAGAACGGATAGAATTGATGCGCCTAGTAACGCTGTAAGCAGATAGGTCAAGATGGATACGCCAGCCCAATCAAGGATAAAACCGGCGACAATCGCAATCAGTGCCCACCCTATTGAGCCCCAAAGCCGGAAAGAACGGAAGCGCTGATTAGTTCCTTCAATATAGCTAAGAATCATCGAGTTGCTTTGAGCAAATAATGGCCCTTGGAAGAAATAAAATAAAATAATGGCGTTGTAGATCATCTCATATGTATTTGCTCGAAACATAAACTGTGAGACCACTAGCGTTCCGAATAACATAAACAAAACGATACGCCGTATATTCTGAGAACGGTCTGTTAAGAACGCCCAGAATGGATTTGCAAATATGGATACTAGCGCTCCCATAGAGAATAAGACACCAATCTCTAATTTGTTCATCCCTACATCCAGCAAGTATAGTTGAAAGAAGCTGGTGAAGAGGACCATGGTTCCATATACAAAAAAATTGAACCATTTTAAAGACGTGATAGAAGATGGAATAGCGCCTTTTCGCAAATGGTTCACTCCTTTCTCACTAAATATCTTGCATGGAGTAGAATGACCAATAGTAGGCCCTTCTATCACTGTAACACGTGTTGAAAAGGGATACAAACACCCTTTTTTACTTTTTTACATTATTTTGGTGTTTATTTAGGTTTGAGACGATAAGCGACAAAAAACGCATAAAACGTGGTACAAAAGGTGAAGAAGACGCAAAATGGCTAATCAGCGGGTTTAACTTCAGTTTACAATTTGCAGATAGGATAATTGAAAGACGAGAAAGACATTACTATGCTTTTCTCGTAGAGGTACCAAGAAAAGGGGAGTTATTGTCATGAAGAAATCCGAATCCAAGCGCAAGATGGCGCTGAAGCCGTTCCTGATGCTACTAAGAGAAACCAAGCCTTCATACGGCTTATTGGCTATAGCCATTGCACTAAGCATGATATCGACATTAGTCAGTCTGGTAATTCCGATGTTCACTAAGAATTTAGTGGATGGCTTCTCACTAGCCTCCGTTAGTAAGCTTCAGATTGCGGGTATAGCAGCCGCGTTTATCGCGCAGACCATTGCGGGAGGGATCTCCATCTATCTGCTTAATTATGTGGGTCAGAAGATGGTTGCAGGTCTGCGGGATCGCCTGTGGCGTAAGTTTTTAGTTCTGCCTGTGGCTTATTACAACGACAATCGAACAGGAGAAAGCGTCAGCCGCATGACGAATGACACAGGGATCATCAAAACACTGATTTCTGAACATTTAGCTAGTTTATTTACCGGAGTGATCTCCATTGTGGGCTCTATTTCAGTGTTATTATTTCTCAATTGGAAAATGACGCTGGTTCTCTTTACAGTGCTTCCGCTTTCTGCGCTGATTCTAGTGCCGCTTGGACGGCAGATGTACAAAATCTCCAAGGGGATGCAAGACGAGACAGCCTCGTTTACCGCTACATTAAGTGGTGTATTGTCAGAGATCCGTCTGGTGAAATCCTCGGGTGCAGAGAAGAAAGAGTACGAAGCAGGCAAAACCGGAATTATGAATCTGCTTTCCTTTGGTATTCGTGAAGGTAAGATTAGCGCCATGATCAGTCCGCTAGTTTCCTTTGTTTTTATGATGTTGCTCGTCGTCATTATCGGCTACGGTGGAATGCAGGTATCTTCCGGTGTCCTTACCGCTGGTGAACTAGTCGCCTTTATTCTTTATCTTATTCAGATAATTATGCCACTTACTCAATTGACTACGTTCTTCACACAGATTCAGAAGGCTAAGGGTGCCTCAGAGCGTATTATTGAAACCTTGGCAGCAGAAGAGGAAGTATACGAGGGACAGGAAGAGGCGACTGGTGCTGAAGGTCCAATCTCGGTAGAGGGTCTAAGCTTTGGATATAAAAAAGGTGAGAATGTATTGACGGATGTAAGCTTCCGTATGCTTCCGGGTCAGGTGACGGCTATTGTTGGTCCGAGCGGGGGCGGTAAGACCACGTTGTTCTCGTTGCTCGAACGTTTTTATAAACCTCAGTCAGGTCAGATTAAGCTTGGCGACATGCCAGTGTCGACCTTCTCACTGCGCTCGTGGCGGAAGCAGATCGGGTACGTCTCACAAGAAAGCCCACTGTTAGCCGGTACGATTGCTGAGAATTTAACCTACGGATTGGATCGGGACGTTAGCAGTGAGGAGATGCGCACAGCAGCAGCCATGGCTTATGCAGATGGATTTATTGATGCCCTTCCTGAAGGATATAATACGGATGTCGGCGAAAGAGGCGTGAAGCTGTCTGGTGGACAACGGCAACGGATTGCCATTGCCAGAGCATTGCTGCGGAATCCGAAGATTCTTATGCTTGATGAAGCGACCTCCAGTCTCGATAGTCAATCAGAAGCGGTAGTGCAGAAGGCGCTGTCCAATTTAATGAAGGGTCGTACCACGGTTGTTATTGCCCACCGTTTGGCTACGGTTGTAAATGCAGATCAGATTATTTTTATGGAAAAGGGTCAGATTACCGGAATGGGAAGACATGAAGAGTTACTGGACAATCATGAGCTATACCGGGAATTTGCCACTCAACAGCTACAAATGAATACCATTGAGATTAAGGACACAGAAGAGAAAGAGGAGGCTCCAGTGACACATGACAAAAATACTAGTAGCGGACGACGATCCGCACATCCGCGAATTGGTAGAAGTATTTCTGAGAGCTGAGGGAATGGATGAGATCTATGGAGCTTCCGATGGACTGGAGGCTCTTCAGATACTGGAAAGCAATAATATAGATTTAGCTATTATTGATGTGATGATGCCCAATTTGGACGGCTGGGAGCTATGCCGGCGGATGCGCCAGAACTATGATTTTCCGATTTTAATGCTGACGGCTAAAGGGGAAACCTCACAAATTGTAAAAGGTTTTGAGCTGGGTAGTGATGACTATCTCGTTAAGCCTTTTGAGCCAGTGGTGCTTATTGCACGAGTAAAGGCGCTGCTCAAGCGTTATCAAATTTCTGCTGCACAAAGAGTGACCGTTGGTCGGTTGCGAATGAACCGTAAAACGTATGAGGTCTCCTCAGAGTATGGAGAAATCACTTTGCCGCTTAAGGAATTTGAGTTGTTGTTTAAGCTAGGCAGCTATCCAGGTCAGACATTGACTAGAGACAGACTGATCGAAGAGATTTGGGGTTATGATTTTGAGGGGAATGAACGAACACTAGATGTGCATATCAATCGTTTGCGTGAAAGATTTAATCAGGATAACTATGGGTTCGTTATTCGTACCATTCGGGGGCTAGGCTATCGGTTGGAGGCTGAGGCATGAATCGATTTAAAGAAATTGTTAAGCGAATCGGGATGATTTTAGTTTATTTCGGTGGCGTTGCGATTAGCTGGAGTGCAGCTTATTTCCTGATGAACTGGATATATAGCAGGGTTGGGCGTCCCTCCTCGGAGTATGTAGTCCAATTAATCAGCGTGATGGTCGGTATTGTGATCTTGTTCATGATGGCATTGGTATCCTCCAAGTTATTCCGGGGCTGGGAACGTGTTTTTTATAAATCGATCATCGAAGGCTTGGGGCGTATTGCTAAAGGTGATTTCAATGTAGTACTGGATAATACTAAGGATTATGGTGAATTCGGTGAGATTGTAGAGAGTATCAACGTCATGGCCAGTGAACTGAGCCAGATGGAGACCATGCGCCAGGATTTTATCTCCAATGTATCGCATGAAATTCAATCTCCACTAACCTCTATTCGGGGGTTTGCTCTTGCGCTGCAGGATGAGACTCTGAGTGTGGAGAGTAGGAGGCACTACCTTAATATTATCGTGGCTGAGAGTACCCGCGTATCTGGGCTCAGTGATAATTTATTGAAGCTGTCCGCGCTGGAATCGGGCAACTTTCCGTTTGAAAATCAGGTTTACCGTCTGGATAAGCAGCTTAGAGATACGATTCTGGCTTCTGAACCACAGTGGCTGGAGAAAAATATAGAGGTAGAGGCTGAATTGGAAGAATTGAATGTAACTGCGGTAAAAGATTTGATGACTCAGGTCTGGACCAATCTTCTTCATAACAGCATTAAATTCACTCCCCAGAATGGATGTATTCATATCAAGCTTCGAACAGTAGATGAGCGCGTAGAGGTGGAGATTCATGATAGTGGGATTGGCATCTCTGACGAAGATTTACCTCGCGTCTTTGATCGCTTCTATAAGGCAGACAAAGCTAGAACCGCGAGCGGTGGTGGCAGTGGTTTAGGCCTATCACTGGTTAAGAAAATCGTTGAGCTGCATAAAGGTAAAGTAACCGTAGCTAGCCGTCCTGGTGAAGGAACAGCGTTTATAGTGAGCTTGCCAATGCAAGTAAAATAAATCGGTAATGTTAATATAAAAATGAATATTTACATAAACATGCAACAAAATCCGACATGGCTTTACAATTTTCTACTATTCTAAATATAGAATCTACGAAAATCAAAAAGTCATCGGAGGATTAAATATTTTGAAGAAGAGCAAAATTCGCGTTTTTCTGACCAGTTCGCTTGCCGTATTATTGTTAGCACCCAACTTTTCATTACAGACAGTTTACAGTGCTTCAGGTGAATCAACGCCTGATTTCACAGCTACAACTTCAGAACATTCAGGGAAATGGATGACAGGTGAATACCATGCACATACTTATGAATCGAATGATGCTCAGGAATCTTTGAAAAGTGTGCTAGATGCTGCATTTGAACAAAATGGTTTTGACTGGATGGCACTGGCTGACCATCTTCGGGTATCTGACCGGGATGATGAAGGAGTGAATATCCCTGGCGGTTCTATTCCGATGTCTCAAGGCATTGTTGATTATCAAAATGAGAAAATTAAGAAATTACAGGCAGAAGGCAAATACGCTGGAAAAATCATTTTTTCCGGCTTTGAGTGGGATATGCCTCAATATGATCATGCAGCGGTTGGCATTGTTACAGATGAACCAAGGTCCGCAGAAGCTTTGAAGGCTATTAATCAATTTGAATATTTATTTACTAATCGGGATGTAAGTATGTTCGATCCGGCAGATGTGGCTGAGTGGAGTGCGGCGGATACTAGAGCTTTTTCTACAAAAGAAGATACACGCACAGCTATGAAATGGCTAAGCAGTCATTATCCAGATAGCTATGTACTGATCAATCATCCCTCCAGAAAAAATGGTACAAGCTCGGAGCTTAAAATAGAGGATATCCGGGACTTTAATAATATCGATCCAAATCTTGTCTTCGGCTTTGAAGGTATGCTGGGCAATCAGATGTCGAGTGATCGAGGAGAGACGCCTGAGACTTACGGGGGTACAGATGTCAAGGTTGCTCAGCTTGGAGGAATGTGGGATGCTCTGCTTGGCGAGGGCCGCAGGTTCTGGAATTTTGCTAACTCAGATTTTCATTTCAAAACAAAAAATGATCAATTCTCTAGCGGTTACTGGCCTGGTGAGTATTCCAAGAACTACACTTGGGTGGATGGCTCCGATATTCATGCTGTCGTAGACGGCATGCGGTCAGGGAAATCCTTCTCTGTCTTTGGAGATCTCATCAACGCCTTAGAGTTTAATGTATCTGGAGATGGGCAAGAGGAAGAAATGGGCGGTGAACTGGACGTAAAACAAGGGGACGACCTAGAGCTTACGATCCGTTTCAAAAGTCCACAGCAAAATAATAATGGCGATGCCGTTAAAGTGGACCATGTAGATCTGATCTCCGGTGAAGTCAACGGCAAGGTTGATCCTGGTACACCTGAGTACACCAAAGCAACTAACGATACAACAAAAGTACTGAAACGTTTCACAAGGGAGGACTGGACTACAGATGCCGAAGGCTACAATGTTATTAAGTATCAGGTAGGGGCAGCGGACAAGGATCGTTATTTCCGTTTAAGAGGGACTAATCTTGGAACTGACGTTGCTGGAGAGACCGTAAACGGTGAACCGCAGATTGATCCTAAAAATAATACTGTCGATAACCTGACTCGTTTCGAAGAAATCAATGCCCGTAATTATAGTGATATGTGGTTTTATTCCAATCCCATTTTTGTTTATGTGGAGTCGTATAGCGATCAGCAGGCCGTTAACGATACTATGACTGAGTTAGATCTTGGAGACACAAGCGCAGTAACTTCTGATCTAACGTTGCCTACCGAAGGCAAACACGGAACAAGTATTGTTTGGAACAGCTCTAATCCGGTTCTGATGACGAATGAAGGTAAACTCATCTACCAGCCTAAAAAGGATGCGAAGCTAACCTTAACAGCTACGATCCAGCGAGGCGCGGCTAAGGAAACGAAGGCTTTTGAAGTAACGCTTAGCGGAGATGATAACATTACTCCATTGGCGCTTCATAGCACATTAAAGACTGAGAACGGACAAACATATTTAAGCGGTAACTGGACGAATCAGAGTGTTTCCGTAAGTGTATATGCCAGCGTATATATTCCTGGGTCAGATGTATCTATTCAATTAGCGAAAGATGTGAACGGAGATTTCCTACCCTATGAAAGCGGGAAAGTAGTTGAGATTTCGGAAGAAGGGCAACATCAACTGCAATTTGAGGCTACGGATTCTTTAGAAAATAAGACAACATTGCCGATTGCTGTGAATATCGATCGTACAGCACCTGTGATCACCTTGAAGGGGGATAGCAATTTTAGTCTGACTCAAGGCGATGACTTCAAGGACCCGGGCGCAGACGTTACTGACAAGGTTGGAGTTGCAGGCTCTATCCTGGTGACAGGAACAGTGGATGTTCAGACTCCAGGAACCTATACACTGAAGTACAATGCCACAGATTTGGCTGGTAATGCGGCTGCTGAGGTTGTACGCACCGTAGTTGTAAATGCGGGTAACAGCAGTGGAGGGGGCAGCGGTCCAGTTGCAACTTCAGTCCCTACGCCAACGCCATCTCCTACAGAGCAGCCTTCTACAACTCCGTATGTGGAATTGGATGTAAAAGCACAGCAGGGAGGAACAGGCACACTTAAAGACATGGGCAGCTTTACAATTCCGGCTGGAGCATTGTCTGCAGACAGTGAAATTGTCTTTACGGTTGTTGCCACCGGTGAGACACCAGTGATGGGTGATCTTCAGGCTGTGAGTGCAACATTAGAGCTTACTAGCGACAAGATTGGAATGCTTAATAAACCCGTAGAACTATCTCTGAATTACGATGCGGGTCAGATTACACCAGGGCATAAAGCAGCTATTTACTATTACAATGAACAGCTTAATAAGTGGGTATATGTAGGTGGAAGCATCCAATTGGATGGGACTATAACTGCAAGTTTAAATCAATTTGCCAAATATGCTGTGTTTAATTATCAGGCCCCATTGCTTACCGATTTGAATAATCATTGGTCCACAGAGTTTACAGACCGTCTAATTGGTATGGGCATCATGAAAGGGTACGAGGATCATACCTTCCGCCCGAATGAGGATGTTACCCGGGCGCAGTTTGCTTCTATGATTGTACGGGCGCTTGGTTTGCAAACTACAGGCAGCACAGTGAAATTCGAGGATCAAAGTGATATTCCAGCTTGGGCTGCAGGTGATGTAGCAGCGGCGGTAGATGCCGGAATCCTTCGTGGATATGATGTGAACGGTAAAAAGTTCTTCGAGCCTTCTGAGAAGATTACACGTGCTGAAATGTCAGTTATGCTCGCTAATGCTTTGAAGGTCAATGCCCATAAGCAAACGGATAATGAGGGGAACTTCGCGGATCTTGCCTCCATTCCACAATGGGCACAGTCATCTGTACAAGCAGGTGTTGAAGCTGGTATTTTGGGTGGATTCGAGGATCATACGTTCCGACCTGAGAACAATGCTACAAGAGCGGAGGCAGCAACGACGCTTTACAAGCTGCTCGAGGCTCTATATCTATAATAGTGGATGGCGAAGGCTATCCTTTAATCTCTAAATGAAACGCCGCTTTTCCCAGATGACTTGGGGAAAGCGGCGTTTTTAATGAGACGGACTAGCCTCCAATTTGAGACATACGCCGAGCCGTCGGCGTGTGACTTTGTGCTTTTTTCTCCAAGGCTAATGCCATTTCGTGGTTATGCGGCTTGTTACCCAGAGCTTTGCGGAATAAGGCCTGCACTGCTGCGGGATCGCTTATTAGGGGGCGGACATTGTACTCATCTTCCCAATATAGACAAGCTTTAATATGGCCATCTGCAGTTAGTCTTAGACGATTGCAGTTATCGCAAAAGTGATCGCTTACGGGATGGATTAGACCGAACGTTCCTTGCGCTCCAATAACCCGCCGATTCTGGGAAGGGCCATTACCAGATGGCATCTCTGCCTCCTCGGTTTCCCAGCCGGCCGCAGTACAAGCTTCTATAACAGTTTCCAGCGGCAGATAGGATTGGCGCCAAGAATCAGTAGCACTTCCGATGGGCATATATTCAATAAAGCGTACATTTAGTGGACTGTTCAACGTAAGGGAGATGAAGTCTTTGATCTCGTCATCATTAATCCCTTTCATTAATACAACGTTAAGCTTGATTGGCTCCAGTCCAGCAGCTTGTGCTGCCTCGATTCCCTTTAGTACCTTGGAGACTTCACCGCCGCGTGTAATCATAGAAAAGCGATCTTGCCGTAAAGAGTCCAGACTGATATTCACTCGTGACAGCCCGGCTTCTTTTAGCAGCGCTGCTTTCGCTGGAAGCATTAATCCGTTCGTAGTCAGTGAAATATCGTCAATCCCCGGAATGGCGGATATCATAGTCACTAGCTTCTCCAGGTCTTTGCGTACAAGAGGTTCTCCTCCTGTTAGCCGTACCTTACGCAATCCAAGGGGGGCTAGCGATTCCACAATTGCGGTGATTTCCTCATAGCTTAGAATCTCGTCCTGCGGCTGGAATTCCATCCCTTCCGCTGGCATACAATAAATGCAACGCAGGTTGCAGCGGTCGGTAACCGAAATGCGGATGTAATCGTGTAAACGTCCAAAAGGGTCCGTCAGCGGCTCCATGGCGTTGCTCCCTTCATTTGTTGGTGTTTTGAGTGCTTCTCTCCTTAAGAGGAGGCGAAGGCATTTATACTTGTTTAGAATTTTAAAGATCGCTCGGAGGTACGTCAATGAGCAAAGTGTTGGATGGGTCGAACACTCCCTTTTTGAACAAGTCGGCATATGATTTTTTTGCATAATAATGGACAAACTAAATAAAATAACGAAGCCGAAATAGACTTGCGAAAATGTGACAAAAGTACGACAAATGAAGTGATTAGACATAGAATGCTCACGGAAAGCATTTTAAATATCCGATATAATCTAGGTGCGGATTACTTTTACGTTCACTTTTGCGAAAACAGAAAGGATACCGGAAAATGCATATCGTAATTAGACGATGCGTGACCGGGAAACCCATTGAGGAGGATTTGCAAAATGACTATGCAAACTGTTCCATCGCTCGCCGTGCCGGAGGCATTTAGCCATTGGTTGGAAAGTCGGGGATTAATATATCAGCTTTTAGTGGATTTTTTGGGTAGAAAACCATCACTCTCGCTTGTGGCTCAGTGGAGCCGCAATCGCAAGATGAGTGTTGCAGCAGAGATGACGGAAGGTGGACGGGAACTGAAACGATATTTGAGTCAGGAACCGAATAAGCTACCTTATATTTGCGAGAAAGAGAGCCAAGAGTATAAACGGCTTATGCATGAACAAACAGTAAGCTCTTTTAAATTACGTGAAGCTGCTATTCTAGGGCGTTCTGAAGATTTCTGCAACGTGCTTGCTGATGTGTATACTTCCGCGGGAATTGTATTTAACAAGTGTAATGGTGAGGCTGATGATCATATTGCTATCGAGCTGGAGTTTATGGCAGTGATGCATGAGCGTATGTTGTACAATAGCTTCTCAATTAGAAGTGCTATGGATCTACTTGATATTCAGGTAGCCTTTTTAGAGGATCATTTACTGCAATGGACTCCGCAGTTCTGTGAGAAATTAAATGCGGCAACGGATAGTACGTTGTATTTGGGACTTTCCCATATGCTCGCAGAGTTTCTACCCCTTGATTTACAAATGCTGCGTTCCTGGAGAGCTTCGCTGGAGAGCAGTGCAACAGCAATGGTATAAGAACACTATAATATAGAGCCCGGCCTATAAATTAGGCCGGGTTTTTCGTGCTGAAGAGTTGTGAAATACGCTGAAAAATGAAGTGTCGAATGGTGAACAAAGCGGTGATCCAAGCGGTGATCCAAGTGAAGTAGGTATGATGATCTGAGTGAAGTCTCAAATTCCGATCCGAGTGAAGCGCTAGAATAATAATTAGGGAATTTCTCCCTAAAACTCTGGGGTTAATGCTCACAAGACGTGTAATTAGGGAAAAACTCCCTATAATTCACCTGACTGGGTAATAAATCAGGCGAATTAGCTGATTTTCAGGGAGAAATTCCCTGATTTCGTTAATTCTGAGTGATTATCGGCTTTTATTAGGGAGCTTTTCCCTAATTAATTTTAGACCCACTGTCCGTTACATAGTCGCCTATCGCGAATCACCCGCCGCCACCGTATAAAAGCCCCATTACTCAACCAAAAAAATAATGGATAAGTAGTGCCCATTACTTTGTCCATTCCATAAAAAAAGAAGCTGTCCCATAAGTAGCATTCACTACTTTTGAGACAGCTTCTTCATCTAGCATGCTTACTTGATTCGCATCAAGTGGTTTAGTCAATTACCTTTTTGCTGCGGAATTTCATCAGGAACTCATACACAACTGGTACTACTACAAGTGTCAGCAGTGTGGAGCTGATCAAGCCGCCGATAACGGTAACGCCTAGTCCTTTGGAGATGATCCCCGCACTATTTTCAAGTCCTGTAACCAGTGGCAGTAATGCACCAATTGTTGCAAGTGCAGTCATCAAGATTGGACGTAAACGTGTACCGCCTGCTTCAAGCAAGGCTTGACGTGTGGTCATTCCTTCTTTTTCCTTATGAATAACGCGGTCGATGAGGACAATCGCATTCGTGACTACGATACCAATCAACATCAGCGCACCCATGAGGGAGGAGACGTTTAAGGTTTCCCCAGCGATCAGAAGGGCCACGAGAACCCCGATGATGGTGAAAGGAAGTGAGAACAGGATAGCAAATGGAGCTAATCCACCGCCAAATGTAACCACAAGCACAAAGTATACGATGGCAATAGCAGCCGCCATAGCAATACCTAATTGACCAAACGTATCATTGATTTGCTCAGTTACACCACCGAAGCTAACCGTTACGCCATCAGGTAATTCCATAGCATCTACTTTTTCCTTCACGATATTTGAAGCACTATTGACGTCACTAGAAATAATCTCAGCAGTGACATCTACCTTCATTTTACCGTCCATCCGAGTAATCGAGTCAGGGGAAGAGCCTTTTTCAATTTTAGCGACTTGCCCGATTGGCACGGAAATGCCTAGTGGTGAAGTCAATGTAGCCTCTTCCATTTCTTTAATACTCTTATACGTTTCTTTATCAGTTTCGATATAGACTTTGTAGTTCTTGCCGTCCATTTCTACTTCTGTGAGTACCGGACGTGTGCCTGCAGGAGCAAGCTTCATCGCAATTTGTCCCGCTGTAAGTCCAAGGGAGCTAAGCTTTCCTTGATCCGCTACAATCGTATATTGATCGTAAGCTTCTTTGAGGCTTGTTTCTCCATCTTTGAAATTAGCGGTGTCAGCTTGTACGATCTTGGCGATCTCATCCGCTACCGGCTTAATTTGATCTAGTTCATCTCCGAATACATTTACGGTTAACGTGCTTCCACCCATACCTCCGCTCATCATGGCGGACATATCGCCCCATACACCATCTGGAACTTCTGCGGCTAAGCCTTCGATCAACTTCTCTTTTACGTTTTCGAAATCAGGAGTATTGCTATCATAAACGATGAAAAAGAGTCCTGAGTTGCTGGATCCGCCCATACCCATTGGGCCGCCGCCACCGATGGAATATTGCATTTTATCCACATGCTGCTGCGCTAAAATATATTTCTCAGCTTTCAGGCCTTGCTCTTGAACTTCTTCAGTTCTTTGTCCAGCCTTTGGTGAGTATGTTAACATTACCGTTTTATCCTCTTGAGAAGGCATAAAGCTAACACCGATAGGCTTGATCAGGAACAAGCTGCCCGCAAGGAGGAGAACTGCAACTCCGAACGTAACGAGCTTATGAGAAAGACACCAGTTCAGAATTTTTTGATAACCGGCAGACAGTCTGTCTGGTTTCTCACTGTGCGTTTTCTTGCCTTTCAATCCATTTCGGAACAAGGAGTGAGCCATTGCAGGCACTAGGGTAATCGCAACTACCAATGAAGCGAGCAGGGCGAAGACCATAGTTAAAGCGAAAGGCAAGAATAGCTCCCCAACCATACCACTAACCAAAGCAAGCGGTAAGAACACGGCGATGGTTACAATTGTAGAGGACATGATGGGTACAAACATTTCACGGGTGGCTGCACTGATTAATTCCCGACCCTTCAGTTTCTCGCCGGATAAGGAGAGCCGTCGGTATATGTTCTCTATGACTACAATCGAGTCATCGACTACCCGTCCGATGGCAACGGTCATCGCTCCAAGGGTCATCATATTAAGCGTGATATCCATTTGACGCAGACATAACACTGCGATCAGTAGTGATAATGGAATTGAGATGATAGAAATGATCGTCGAACGAATATTCCGCAGGAAGACCAAAATGATGATTACTGCGAAAAGGGCACCAAATACTGCCTTGGACAACATTGTATTTACGGAGTCCTCAATCGGCTTACCTTGGTCAAGCAGAACTGTTAGATCGATGCCTTTATATTGTGCTTTTAATTCTTCAGTTTTGTCCTTAACGCCATTTACGACATCAACAGTGTTGGCATCATTGGCTTTGACAATCTGTATACCGATCGATTCTTTACCATTCGTACGGGAGATAGATTCAGAATTCCCAACAACCTCAATCGTGGCAAGCTCTCCCAGCTTCACAGTTGGCAGTCCCATATTTGCATTTGCAGCTCCGCCTACAGCGCCTGTACCAGCCGCACTTCCGGCACCTGCTCCGGCAGCCCCAGCAGCCTCAGCTCCAGGAGAACCAGCGCCAGCAGCACCGGCAGCCCCAGTTGGCATCACTGGAATGGCCACATTTTTAAGATCATCAACAGTAGTGATGTTGCCATCTACTACTACTGCCTTTTGGGCTTTGTCCATCTCGAACAGTCCTAGTGGAACACGGAGGGAAGAGCCTTGAATAATACCTTTAACTGTATCTTCGGTTAATCCATATTGACTCAGCTTGTCTTGATTGAACTTAAGCGAAACCTCTTTAACATATTGTCCAGAGATTTGTATAGAAGCGACACCCTCAACATCCTCAAGGGCAGGGCGAATGTCGTTCTCGGCAATACGGGTTAGTTCCTCAAGATCCTCTGAATCTCCATTGGATAGACTGAGGGAAACGACAGGCATTGAGCTAAGACTAAAGCGAGAAATGGAAGGCTTCTGCGCATTGTCTGGCAGTGAGACTTCATTTAGCGACTCGCGAACTGCTGCTGTCGCATTATCCAGATTCGTACCATAATCGAACTCAATTTGGATACTGGAGGCATTCTCCAGAGAAGTAGAGGTGATCGTTTTTACACCATCCACATTACGTAGCTTCTGCTCCAACGGTTTACTGACATCATTAACGACACCTTCTGGTGCAGCCCCCGGATAAATGGTTGTTACGCTAAGATAGGGTATACTAATATTAGGTAAGGTTTCTTGCTTCATTGTCAGTCCGCTATATAAACCGGCAAATACAATGATTATCGTCAGAAGCCAAATGGCAAATTTGTTCCTGAGCGAGAAATTAATTAAGCTTTTCATAAGTGTTGTTTCTGCTCCTCTCGGGCCTTTTCTTTACGAATAGGGCGCCATTTTGAAAATTTATAATACTCGCTATCCAATTTCTTCTCTCTCACGAACTCTTTATAGAGCAATTAACGAAATACGCATGAATGATTTGAAAAAGAGGTAACCAGCTTCCTCAATTCTTCCAATGGTGTAGTGAGCTCTGAGCAGGATTGGAGGTTGGACAACATCCCCTGTATGATTGCTTTGCGTGGGTGCGGTAAGAGAACTTCGCCTTCTAGAATGTTGAGTGATTCCAGCAAATCGGCTGACTCTTCGGGTTCTATACTATCTAATTTACTGACCACAGTCTTCATGTCCTTAATGATCTGAAGTGGATTCTTGCGCTTACTCTCCTCATTCTCCTCCATCCAGCTTGCTAGAATAGTAGAGTTGATGAGAGGCGCCTGCTTACTTGTAAGAAGACCAGCTACAATAATATCTAGTAGATTCATTAGATGATCAGCCATAACGGCAAGGGACAAATGGGTATCCTGACGAAAAATAACCGCAATATATGACTTGATTAGTCCATGACCTACAATACATAAATCTCCGGTATAGGGAACGATGTCTTTTCCATAAAGGTTCTCCATCTTCACCTGAAACCAGCGCAAGAAGGAGGCATTGTTTCTACGTAGCCATTCCGGTACTTCAGTATCAAATCCTTTTCCGGCAAATTCCTGAATTTGACGCTGTAAGAACTCCCGTAATTCGTATACATGGCTCAGTAGAATTTCTATTTGATTTCTAAGCTTCTCACGCGGTGTTCTTTGGGTTTCTTGTTCTTCACGCAATAAGGGATCACGAATCATTCGGTAACAATAGAGAAAAATACTTCGTTCCAATTCTTCTTTTGATTTGAATACTAGATACAAGCTTCCCTTCGAAATTCCGCATAATTCGGCGATCTCTTGCATGGACGTGGATGAGGAGCCTTTCACAGCGAATAACTGCATGGCGATCTTAATAATCTGCTCTTGTTTGTCCATAGTTTTATCGCTCATTGGGGGGGGATAACCTCCTTTCTGACTACTCAGTTCTATAATTGACTAATCGGTCAAAAATAATTATATTCGATCCATCCTGTCATTACAAATTTCAGAACAGAAGGGTTACAGTTTTGTTGTAAATAGATTTTTACACAGTAATTGTCTAGGAAGATATAGGTTCTTCATGTAATATATAAATGTGTCATTTTGGTGTTGCTTGTATGAATAAGAAGGTAGGTACAATATGAGAAGAGGACTTCAATCTATAATTATTATTGGGGCTTTCATAGCATTTTATTATTTTGGTTTTGGTATTTTTGGGAGTACTGCTGGAACGATTATTAGTATTTTCTCCACACTGACCGTCATTTCGATTAGTTTGGCTATTTTTATGGAGAACCGTAATCCTTCTACCACAATGTCTTGGATTCTTTTGCTTGCGTTGATTCCGGTGCTAGGTCTAGTCTTCTATTTTTTATTCGGACAGAACGTGTTTAAACGACGTAAATATGATAAAAAAGCACAACGAGATCTTATGGCCTATGAGCGGATTGAGAATGACGCCTTACGCACGCATCAAGATTGGTCGGTCTTTGATCCCTCTCGCCAAAAACTACTGCTATTATCCAAGACCTTAGCGCGCACTCCGATTTCCTTTGCTTCAGAGACGCGTATACTCACCAATGGTGAAGAGACGTTTGGGACATTACTGCTAGAGCTGCGACAAGCTAAGCACCATATACATATGGAGTATTACATCTTCCGTGCGGATCATATTGGAACGCGTATTCAACAGATTTTGATCGCGAAGGCACGTGCGGGTGTGTCGGTTCGATTCATGTATGATGCAGTAGGTAGCTTTCAGCTTTCCAGAGCCTTTTTGAAAGAGATGGTTGATGCTGGGGTACAGGTGGCTTCATATGGTAATTCCACCTCCTTTTTCTCTAGCCGGGTGAATTACCGGAATCACCGAAAAATTGTCGTCATCGATGGCGATGTCGGGTTCATGGGTGGACTCAATGTGGGGGATGAATACTTAAGCCGTAGCAAAACTTATGGATTCTGGCGCGACACCCATATGTTGATTAGAGGCGAAGCGGTACGGACGATGCAAATCATTTTCTTGCAAGATTGGATGCATACTACGGGTGAAAAAATACTGGAGCAGGATTATCTCACGCCACAGCTACACTTCATGACAGGGGACGGAGCAGTACAGATTATTGCGAGTGGACCGGACAATGAGCGCCGTGCACTCAAAAATATATTCTTCTCCATGATCACTTCTGCTGAGAAATCAGTATGGATTGCCAGCCCTTATTTCATTCCGGACGAGGATATCCTGACTGCGATCCGTGTAGCGGCCATATCCGGTCTAGATGTTCGCTTGTTATTCCCTGCTAAGCCGGATAAATGGATTCCGTTTCTGGCTTCTCACTCCTATTTCCCGGCATTGCTGGAAGCTGGAGTGAAGATTTATGAATACGAGAAGGGCTTTATACACTCTAAGCTTTTAATCGTGGATGGTGAAATAGCGACTATTGGTACGGCAAATATGGACATGCGGAGCTTCCATCTTAACTTTGAGGTTAACGCATTATTGCTTCAGACAGAGAGTGTTACACGAATCGTTGCTGATTTTGAACGGGATTTACTGTCTACCACTCAGATTGTGCATGAGACCTTTATGAATAAACGCATGGTGATACGTATACTGGAATCTGCCGCCAGATTAATGTCCCCTCTGCTATAACTTCATTACAAGCTAAACCACCGCAGAGAGTGTTTCCTTCTCAACGGTGGTTTTTTTATTTTTTTCGCTTAAAAGGTAGTAAAGCCCAGGTTAGTCTGCAGCCGGAACAGGATGTACTTGAACCAGGTCACATCGCTCTGATAGGCTTCAAAAGGCAAAGTGAATGCATGCCCCTCGTTATTCCACAATCGATTGAAGTAGGCTTCCATTTCTGTGAACAGCGGCTGATCCCGCTTCATAGAAATCCACAGATCATTCTCCAGATTGTAGTCATCCAGATTGCGTGTGGTGAAATTGGTAGAACCGCCAAGAACGACGGAGCTCCCGGTTTGTTTGGCAATAAAGAGCAGCTTCGGATGATATTGCTCTTTGGTTGTATTGTACCAACGAATAGAAATTTCACCGTTCGTGCGTTTGTTCAGATCCATGGCAACCGGACGGTTGGGGATCCCGATTTTATCACGCCCGAAGGCGTTCTGATTTGGATCCAGGATTAGGTTCACCTTAGCGCCGCGTGATGTAGCCTCGACCAACGCATCCAGAATGGCATCGTCAGCAAGATAGAACATCCCCATCCATACGGTATCCCCCTTCCGTGCGGACCTAATGCCTTGCAGCGCATATTTGTATACCTTTCCTTCTGTTAAATAGCGAACTTCTAGAGCTTCCGCTGATGGTAGGTTTTTTTCTTGGGTGAAATTGGGCTTATGAAGTAGCAATGGACCTGCATCTGAAAGATCGGCTGCTGCCTGCTCTGTCTGGAGAATATCAGCAATAATTGGACCCTGTGCCTCCAGAGCAATATTGGAGTGGTAGGCGCTGGCATCGTGAACATTTCCAGAGGAAATTAGTGCGGTGTTCTCACTAACAATCACTTTACGATGGTTCGCCTTTACATTGAGTAGTTTTAGATAAGATCGAGCGGTAATATCCGGTCCACCACTGGCCATAAGATTAGGGATAAAGCCTTTACCGGATTGTCCGAACCATTGGATGAAGGTGCGCCAGAAGGCTGAATATGCAGGTGTAGAATCTCGCAGCGCATTAACATCGGTCATGATGACTCGAATCCCTACGGCCTTCATTTCTTCTAGAAGATGATTGGGCGCTGAGTTGTAGTTAGTATTGACCTCATCGGTGATGAAGACAATCTCCATTTCCGGATAGGTTTTCTTTTGTGAGATTAACTTATCAGTCAGCATTCGACTGACTGGAGGAAATGACTGATCCTTATGGGTATAATCATTGAACAGAAACAGGTCAATGACTAAGAACTCCCTTGACTCCTCGACGATCTGTAGAATTCTCGGAAGAATTTCACTCTCCTGCTTACCTGTGTCCGTCCCGTCTGGATAAGTTAGATCATGCCAGAAGGATACATTATTCACTTTGTATAGGGGACTTTCATAGGAAATCCCTGCGGGAAGAGGTTTATGTGTCTGATATATCATTACGCCGATTAACCAGAGAATTAGAATGACGCAAGTCCATATCACTCGTTTGCGGCGTCGTGAAGAGGTGCGTTTTTTTTGATCTAAAGCATGGGTTATATTTTGAATCGTTTGGGGCTGAACGGGTTGTTCACGATCTGATGTCATCGGAAGTTCCTCCTGAAAGTATTGCAGAGCACTTCCTATAAACTTAATATGCTCCGGCATGTACCAACCTATTAACACCTAGTGGGGAGAAATGAAGCAGCATGGGGAATTCGCTAACTTCATATTGTAAATTCAACTGTAGGGATATGTTATAATAAGTGCAGTTTAGGAATAGGAGGAACGGAGCATGAATCATACGCCAGAAGAGGCCGTACCATATGATGCAAATAGGCAGTCTGGCGCGGATCATGGCAATGACCTACCGACTGTAGAAGGTTCAGACAAGTCTTTAATGCCTGCATCAAGGACAGGTGAACGCAAAATAGAACATGTACGTCTTTGTCTAAATGAAGAAGTCGGTGGCGTCGGTGTGACTACGGGGTTTGAACATTACCGATTTCGGCATAATGCTCTTCCAGAGCTGAATTTCGATGATATATCATTGCAGACTACGTTCCTGGAACGTGAGCTGCGAACACCGCTGTTGATCAGCTCGATGACAGGTGGCAGTAAAGCAACTGGAGCTATTAATGCTCGGCTGGCGGAGGCAGCGCAGCGTCGCGGGTGGGCGTTGGGTGTTGGTTCTGTGCGAGCAGCGGTGGAGCGCTCTGAGCTAACCGAAACCTTTTATGTACGTGACAAAGCGCCTGATATTCCGGTTATTGCTAATATTGGCGCGGTACAGTTATCTTATGGCTTCGGAGTGGAGGAATGTCGCCGAGCTGTGGATATTGCCGGTGCGGATTTTCTTGTATTGCATCTCAATGGTCTTCAAGAGGTCTTCCAACCGGAAGGGAATACTGGTTTTGCGTCCTTGTTATCTCAGATAGAAAAAGTATGTCGTACACTTGAGGTTCCTGTAGGTGTAAAAGAAGTCGGCTGGGGTATTGACGGTGATACAGCAGGGCGTCTTTATAATGCAGGGGTAGCCTTTGTTGATGTGGCGGGTGCGGGCGGAACATCCTGGAGTCAGGTGGAGAAGTTCCGCAGTGTAGATCCTATACGGCGCGCAGCGGCTGAAGCCTTCGCGGACTGGGGTACTCCAACCGCAGATTGCATTGCAGAGGTACGTGCTGTCTCCCCGAAGGGGGCTTTGATTGGCAGCGGCGGCTTGAAGCATGGCGTGGATGCTGCGAAGGCATTAGCCCTCGGTGCTGATTTAGCAGGCTTTGGACGTAATCTGTTAGGACCGGCAGTAGATTCTGAAGAGGCACTCGAAGCTGCACTGGCTCAAGTGGAGCTGGAGCTTAAGATAGCGATGTTCGGCATCGGTGCTCCCGATTTAGCAACTTTACGTGGAACTTCCCGTTTAATACGTAAATAGAGGTATGTAATAAATATAAAAGTGAGGAAGTGAAAAAGATAATGATTAAACTGGTCCATATGGATGAATCCGCCTTTCAATTTTTCTTAGGTCAAGCTACTCGTGACTATGCGGAAGATAAGATTAAAGCCGGTGCTTGGGATCCTGAAATCGCGATGAAGCTATCTGAGGAAGCCATTTCACAGTCTCTGCCCAAAGGGTTGAACACAGATGGTGCTTATCTATATTCTATAGTAGAGATAAGTAGTGATACTCAGGTTGGATATATCTGGTTTAATGTAAGTGAAGGCCGCGGTGGCCGAGAGGCTTTCATTTATGATTTCTACATTTTTGAACCGTATCAGAGCAAAGGTTATGGCAAGCAGGCTATGGTCGCACTTGATGAAGAAGCCCGTGAGATGAACGTCACCAAAATCGGGTTACATGTCTTCGGTCAGAACAATCGTGCATTTGAGCTGTACAAAAAAATGGGATATACCGTAACCGACATTACGATGTCTAAAGATCTATAATGCTATTCATGGAGACCTCGAAGGAGGTCTTTTTTTTTGTTGTTCCAAAATTTGATGTAAATAATTGTGATAAATATATTTGAATTAGGATTAATAGAAAAATATGATTATTAAATAAATTCCTGAAAATGGATTATAGAAGAGTGTTGGAAGGGGGATTAAGGTGAGACCAAGGTTTGTATTACCAGCGGCTTTATCTGTAGCTGCAATACTGTTACTGGTTAGTTGCAACCGTGGGGATTTGCCAGGGAAAAAGCAATCTGCGTCGGGGCAAGTTCAGGCAAGTCCGGTTGCGCCGGTAGCCTCTTCAAAGGTAGCGGAAGAACAGCCAGAAGCGGCGTTGTCTCCATTGACAGTGGAACAAAGATTAGAGGATTTTGATTATATGTGGAAGATTATTGAGGAGAACTACCCTTTCTTAGAGGTAAATAAGCGTCTAAATGGAGAGGATTGGCTTGCGAACAAAGAGGAGTACCGTAATGAAATTGCAGCAGTGAAGACAGATGATGAGTTTTTTAGACGAATGAGATTCGTACTTAGCAGGTTAAATAATGGGCATACGAATTTTTTATCTAAGGAAGAATATCCATGGTTTCTAAACGCCTATGTTCAGGCAGGTTTTGGTTATGAGCCTTGGATCAACGTGTTTCAACAGCCAAATGTGTTGGCTCGTTACAACCAGAAACCTTTAGCGGAGCAGCAAAGCTCTAATGGCATTGTAAACGATATGAATAGTGGTGAGGCAGGGAGTCAGACAGGAAAGACTTCCGGGAATGTAAAAAAGGTTATTATAGAGCCAGAGCAAATAGCGTATCTAGGCATGCGAAGCTTTGCCGGAAGTCTCATGGAGATGGATAGTTCGGAGATTCGTGATTTTTTAATAGAAGTTAAAGATTATAAGACATTAATTCTAGATATCCGCGGAAATGGCGGAGGAAACAGTAATTACTGGAGAGCTCATATTGCTCCTCTGCTGATCAATAAACCTATCGAATACAATACATACTTACTTTATACAAGAGGCAACTATGCTGAGACCTTTATGCAGGCACGTCAGATCACAAGGGGGCAGCAGCCTATTACCAGCATCAAAGACGAACAGTTGCCTAATTTACCATCGGAAGCATTGAAAATGTTTAAGACATATAGTAAAAATACAGATGTAGTAATCCCTCAAGAATCCGTTGGTTTTAAAGGAAAGATCTATTTGCTGGTAGATAGCTCTGTGTATTCATCAGCGGAAGGTCTTGCAGCCTTTGCAAAAGGAACCGGGTTTGCGACGGTTGTTGGTGGCAGAACAGGTGGGGATGGACTAGGGATGGATCCGCTTGTCGTTGCATTGCCTAATAGCGGTTATGTATTCAGATTTTCCTTTGAGATGGGACTGAACTCTGATGGAAGCTGTAATGAGGAGGTAAAGACCGTGCCTGATATTGAGGTTGATCCCGATACCTCTAAACCTCTATTGGATCAGCCGGCGATTAAAAAGGTATTGGAACTTGCGGCTTCCCAATGAATGGGTGCGCTTGGATAAGGCTGGATTGACACATCTGCAAGACATCCGGTGTTGCTGGAGAATATGTTCTAATATATAATGGTTTAGATCGTATTACTTATTCGGATGATCAATTTAGCTGAAAATAGGAGTTGTCATATAAATGGCTTTGAAAGCGGGAATCGTCGGTCTTCCTAACGTAGGAAAATCCACATTGTTTAATGCAATAACGCAAGCGGGAGCAGAATCCGCAAACTACCCTTTTTGCACGATTGACCCTAACGTTGGTGTCGTTGAAGTTCCGGACGAACGTCTTGATAAACTGACTGAGCTGGTACAACCTAACAAGACTGTACCTACTGCTTTTGAATTTGTTGATATCGCTGGTCTTGTGCGCGGTGCGAGTAAAGGTGAAGGACTAGGCAACAAGTTCCTAGCTCATATCCGCGAAGTAGACGCTATCGTTCATGTCGTTCGTTGTTTTGAAGATGAGAACGTTACCCACGTGGATGGAAAAGTAAATCCGATCAGTGACATTCAGACCATTAATTTGGAACTGATCCTTGCTGACATTGAGAGCATTGAGAAGCGGATTGAGCGTTCCCGTAAGAACATCAAGGGCGGCGACAAGAAATACGCTCAAGAAGTTGAACTGCTTGAACGCGTCAAAGAAGTGCTCTACGAAGATAAACCTGCACGTAGTATAGAATTGTCCGATGACGAGAAGCTTATTATTCGTGATCTTCATTTGTTAACATTGAAGCCAGTGCTGTATGCAGCGAATGTAAGTGAAGAAGAAGTAGCAAGTGCAGAGGATAATCCTTATGTGCAGCAAGTGCGTGAATTTGCAGCAACTGAAGGTGCTGAAGTTGTTCCGATCAGTGCTAAAGTAGAAGCTGAAATTGCCGAGCTTGAGGGCGAAGATAAAGCGATGTTCCTAGAAGAACTTGGACTAGAAGAATCTGGTTTGAACCGTTTGATCAAAGCGGCTTACAAGCTGCTAGGCTTGTATACGTATTTCACAGCAGGCGTTCAGGAAGTTCGTGCATGGACCATTCGTAAGGGAACTAAAGCGCCCGGCGCTGCTGGTGTAATTCACACAGATTTTGAACGTGGATTTATCCGTGCTGAGGTAGTGGCTTACGCAGATCTTGTGGCAGCTGGCTCTATGAATGGTGCGAAAGAACGTGGTCAATTGCGTCTTGAAGGTAAAGAATATTTGGTGCAAGACGGCGACGTTATGCATTTCCGTTTCAACGTTTAAGAGGACTGAAGCGTACTAAGGATATGAGGGTCATCTCAGTCGGTAGGGGTATCTACTGCTGGGATGGTCCTCTTTTAAAATATAAGTCATTTATTATGGCATATACGCGTACAGAACTGTAGCCATTTCACAATATCTTTGGTATAATATAAAGTCGTATATCTATTTTTATGACATATGTTTTAATCGCTTTATTTGCGAATTTGAAATTGAACTAGGAGAGGTGAATTCCCTTGTTGGACCGATTGCAATCCCTGGCGGACCGCTATGAGAAGCTCAGTGAACTGCTTTGTGATCCGGATGTTGCAAACGACAGTAAGAAACTGAGGGATTATTCCAAAGAACAATCAGACCTACAGCCTGCTTTTGAGGCGTATACTGAATATAAGAACGTAATGGAAGAGCTTGAAGCCGCTAAACAAATGCAAGGCGAAAAGCTTGATGATGAGATGAAGGAAATGGTCAAGATGGAAATTGACGACCTTTCCAAACGTCAGGTAGAGCTGGAAGAGCAAATCCGTGTATTGCTGTTGCCTAAAGACCCGAATGATGATAAGAACGTAATCGTCGAAATTCGTGGTGCCGCGGGTGGAGATGAAGCGGCATTATTCGCTTCCGACCTTTACCGGATGTACACCCGGTTTGCAGATTCACAAGGCTGGCGTGTGGAGTTAATGGATGTCAATGCGAGTGACCTTGGTGGATTTAAAGAAGTTATCTTCCTTATTAACGGCCGCGGTGCATACAGTAAGCTGAAATACGAAAGTGGTGCGCATCGCGTACAGCGTATCCCAGCAACTGAATCCGGTGGACGTATTCATACCTCTACTTCTACAGTATCGGTGATGCCGGAAGCTGAAGCATTTGAAATTGAAATCCATGATAAAGACATTCGTGTGGATACCTTCTGTTCAAGTGGTGCAGGCGGACAGTCTGTAAATACGACCAAGTCTGCAGTACGTGTAACTCATGTACCTACGGGCATTGTTGCTACTTGTCAGGATGGTAAGTCACAGAACTCCAATAAGGAAAAAGCACTACAAGTGCTTCGTGCCCGTATCTCTGATATGAAACGGCAGGAAGAGGAAGCGAAGTATGCTGGTGAACGGAAGAGCAAAGTAGGTACGGGTGATCGAAGTGAGCGTATCCGGACGTATAACTTCCCGCAGAGCCGGGTTACAGATCATCGCATTGGCTTGACACTGCACCGTTTGGAGCAGGTTATGAACGGAGAAATCACTGAAATTATTTCGGCTCTTTCAATTGCTGAACAAGCTGATTTGATGGATAGTATGGACAATGGATAATAATGCTTTGAACGATGGCGTATTTGTCATGTCGGAAGTGAAAAGCATCCGGGAAGCCTTTGCGGAGGCTTCTTCTTTTTTGAGCCAGAGCGGTTGTAATGAACCGCAACGCAGTGCGCAATTGCTACTTGAGCATGTGCTTGGCTTGTCCGGAGCAGTGTATTACATGGTGCTGGCGGATCCTTTTCCAGCTGCGGTTAAAGAAGCGTGGGAGGCGGGGGTTACCCGCCGGAGTAAGGGTGAGCCGGTGCAGTATATTATCGGCGAGCAAGAGTTCTACGGGCGTCCCTTTGAAGTGACGCCTGATGTTCTGATCCCGCGGCCAGAGACGGAGTTACTGGTCGAGGCGATTTTGCGGTACGGCGCGGAGCTGTGGCCGGACGGCATGGTTGCGCTGGGTGAAGCGGCGCAAGAAGAAGGCGCTGCTTCGTTAGCGGCAGCGCAAGATCGTGCGGGCGACGCGGAAAGTGGACGCGCTCTACGTCCGCTGACCGCCGTCGACATCGGCGCCGGCAGCGGAGCGATCTCCGTCACGCTGGCGGCGGAAGCGCCGGCGTGGCGGGTCTGCGCCGGCGACATTTCGCCGGCGGCCCTAGCTGTGGCGAAGCGCAATGCGATGCGCTCCGGCACAGCCGTGGACTTTCGGCTCGGCGATCTGCTCGAGCCGTTCGCGGGGATGGAGACGGATATTCTCGTCTCCAACCCGCCGTACATTCCCGGCGAGGATATCGCCGGGCTGCAGCGTGAGGTGCGCGACCATGAGCCGCGCACTGCGCTGGATGGCGGGGCGGACGGGCTGGACCCGTACCGCCGGATGATGGAGCAGCTGGCGCTGCTCCCGGCACCGCCGCGTCTGATTGGCTTTGAACTCGGCTTCGGACAAGCCGAGCAAGTGGCCGAACTGCTTGTCGCGGCCGGCCATTGGAAAGAGATCATCACCATTAATGATCTGGCTGGAATTCCGCGTCATGTGCTTGGTATAGCACGATAATTCTACATGCTATGCAGGGGAGTTCTGGTGCTCGGGTAGTGAAATTGTATTTTTAATCCGACTTCCTTTACAATAGAATTTAACCGGACTTCTTAGAGAACTATAAAGAAAGCCCAGATTTAGAGTAGGGAGGCAGAACGTGCTTCAGAAGATTAAGAAGATTGATGGTGCTATCGTAGTCGTTCTGTTATTGCTCATGACTGTCAGCATCTTCGCCATATATAGTGTGACACATGGAAGAGAAAAGCTGGACGGACATCATATCCGTATGATGATGTATTATGCAATTGGCTTTATTGCTTTTATTGGAATGACCTTTTTAGATTACAGAATTTTAGTGAAATACGCGTTATATATTTATTTGTTTGGGATAGGTATTCTGGTCCTCGTAAGCTTTTTGGGAGAGACCAAAAATAATGCCCAAGGCTGGTTGTCCCTCCCTGGTGGACTGAGTCTTCAACCTGCCGAGCTATTTAAGCTGATATTGATTCTATTCCTGGCAGCTATGCTCGTCCGAAAGAATAAGAGTAAGCTCTTATTTTGGCGGGATGTTGTGCCGCTGGGTCTATTGACCTTATTTCCGTTCCTTATTGTCCTTACACAGAATGACCTTGGGAATGCCTTGTCTTACATTGTGATTCTTGCAGGTCTGTTATGGATTGGTAACATTAAGTACACTCATGCCTTAATCGGGCTAGTAATTGTAGCGAGTTCTGCGATTGCCGGAATTATGAGTTACATCCATTATCATGATGAAATTAAAACGTTCCTCACGGATATTGGCCGCTCACACTGGATCGAACGTTTCGACCCCTGGCTTGTTCCGGACAAAGCAACAGCGAAAGCTCTTTATCATACTAAAAACGCCAAACTGGCGATTGCCTCAGGTGGGATGAGTGGCGAGGGCTATATGAACGGCAGTTCTGTTCAGACGGATCGAGTGCCTTATACGTATTCGGACTCCATCTTTGTGCAGATTGCCGAGGAATTTGGATTCGTAGGTTCTGCATTTGTGCTGCTACTATATTTTATCCTGATACACCGAATGATTCTGATCGCGCTGGAATCCAGAGATCGAGCGGGTCCGTTTCTGATCGTCGGTATTGTCGCGATGATGCTGTATCAGATTTTTGAGAATATCGGCGCGTTTATTGGCTTGATGCCGTTGACAGGTATCACGTTGCCATTCATTAGCTTTGGGGGTACATCCCTGCTTATCAACATGGCCAGCATTGGACTGGTAATGAGTGTACGTCTGCATGGTCAGGATGTAGAGGAAGATTTGCCTAAGCCTACTCCTTATGCAGCTGCCAAACAGATATAAACACGTAATCAAAAAAAACCGTCAGAACCTTATCTTTTATGGATAGGAACTGACGGTTTTTTTATAATGAGGATGTCCGTCCGCTGATCCGAAAGATGAATCTCTTAATTCGGATGCATTACATAAATTTGGAATTGTAACCTCAAATGCTCTACAATAGAAAGGAGCGACCTTCCTCGGGTGAGGGTGGTTGGAACCTTAATAGAGTAAGGGGTTTACGTATGCTTGAAAAGCTCAAGAAAATCGATAGTGTGATCCTTATTGTTCTAGTTATGCTGATGGTCATTAGTATTTTTTCAATATATAGCGTGACTAATGGTAGATTAGTTCAGAAACTAGATGGTTTCCATTTACAAATGCTGAAATACTATATCGTAGGGTTTGCAGCTTTCTTTGTGCTTACTTTTGTGGATTACAGGATATTTGTGAAATATGCTCTTTATATTTATATTTTGGGTATAGGTCTGCTGGTGTCAGTAAGTTTTTTTGGTAAGGTGAAGAACGGTGCGCAACTGGGGCTGGAGATAGGCGGTCTTAGCTTTCAACCTGCGGAGCTTTTTAAGTTGATATTGATTCTTTTACTCGCGTCCATTCTGGTCCGTAAACAAGGGGCTACGCTAACCTTCTGGAAGGGAGTCGTCCCCCTGGCGCTTCTTACATTGCTTCCTTTTGTTATAGTGATTGTACAGAATGATCTGGGAAATGCGCTAAGTTACATCGTTATATTGATCGGACTTCTGTGGATCGGGAATATCAAAATTTCACATGCGCTCATCGGGCTAATTATAGTTGGCGGATTGGGTCTTGCAGGAATTCTAAGCTATATACACTATCATGATGAAGCGGTTCATTTTTTTGAGGAGACCCTTGGCAGGAAGCATTTAGTAGATCGTTTTGATCCATGGCTCGTACCTGATTTGGCGTCAGATGATGCAAGCTATCACACGAAAAATGCTAAAGTGGCTATTGCCTCCGGAGGGATGAGCGGCGAGGGGTACATGCAAGGAAGCTCTGTGCAGAGTAACCGTGTTCCTTATACCTATTCGGATGCTATATTCGTACAGATTGCGGAGGAGTTTGGGTTCGTGGGTTCAGCGCTGTTGCTGTTGCTATTCTTTATTCTTCTTCATCGGATGATATTGATTGCCCTAGAGAGTAGGGAGCGCAGCGGACCATTTTTAATTATTGGAATTACGGCTATGCTGCTGTATCAAATCTTAGAAAATATTGGAGCTTTTATCGGCCTAATGCCGCTTACGGGAATTACACTTCCTTTTATCAGCTATGGAGGCACGTCACTTTTAATCAATATGGCCTGTATGGGGATTGTAATGAGTGTGCATCTTTATGGGCGGGATGTTGAGGAAGATTTGCAGCTGCCTAAGGCGCTTGCTTTAAAGTTATAGATTTAATAGATTCATAGGTTTGCAGTCTCTCATCTCTGGACATACTACTAGCATGAGTGTTAAGAGGAGAGGGGCTGCAACAAATGAACGATAATCATATGGATAAAAGAGATTCCTTACGTGTAACTTTTAAGTATACTGCCATTTTAATTTGTTTTTTTATGATTGTTATCATGGCCTGGGAGGGTCAAAAAACCGATGCGGCAGTAGCCGAAGTAACCATTCCACAGGATTCTATCCGGCTGCGTATTTTGGCGAATTCGGACGGAACGCAAGATCAGCTAGTGAAACGGCAAATCCGCGATACCATCGTGGAGCAAATGAACCAGTGGGTTACTGCACTGGAGGATCCGCAGAGTTTAGAACAGGCACGTGCTTTAATTAGAACCCATCTGCCAGAGCTTAATGCATTGGTTGGCTCGGAGCTGGAGAAACGTGGTATTCAATACTCCTATAAAGTGGAGCTCGGAGTGGTTCCTTTTCCGACTAAATTATACGGCGGCACAGTTTATCCGGCTGGAGAGTACGAGGCTGTGCGGGTTACGTTAGGTGAAGGGAAGGGTCAGAACTGGTGGTGTGTACTGTTTCCACCGCTGTGCTTTATCGATGCAGGCTCCGGAGATGCGGCAGCACCTGCTGCTGACAAAGGGGTGAAGACCGTCTCGGCTGCTGGGACAGATAGCGGAGTTAAGGCGCAACCAGCAGTAGGAACAGCTGTACAAGCAGATTCTTCGGCAAAGGATGCAGCGGCAGCGGATTCCGCAGAGCCAGAGGTGCGGTTCTTCGTTTGGGAGCTGCTGCAAAATCTTTGGAACTGGATTTCGGGATTATGGTCGTAATTGCTGAAGCTAGCTCTTTGGTTTTGGCGGAAATGGTCTATAGTTTTGAACCTAGATATGTTACTATTTCATAAGTAGATCGACTGCGGCTCCTTCATTGGGGCCGCTTTTTGGTAAGATTAGAAGGAATGGATATTCTGAGTATTTATTCTAATTTGCTAGAAAAGCTAGTGTTCAATATATATCCTGTAGAAAGCCTGTGATGAGAATGAATGAACCAAACGATCCTTTATTCGCTGTTCAGCGGAGGAGTGAAAATAGGGATGAGACTGTTTATTGGGAGCTGGATTTGTTGGAACATACAGCTCCGGATTCAGATGTGCTTCAGCCAAGTGAAGAGAATAAGTTAGCTATAGCAGAGGCGGCAGCCATGCTTCGCGAAGGAGGAACGGTTGCTTTTCCAACTGAAACGGTCTACGGACTTGGAGCGGATGCGCGGAATACAGCAGCGGTTGAGGCTGTTTTTGCGGCAAAAGGGCGACCGTCTGACAACCCCTTAATCGTGCACATTGCCGATTCAGGTGCTTTGGAAGAGTTGGTTACAGAAGTGCATCCTACGGCTGCGGCATTGATGGATGCATATTGGCCTGGACCGCTGACAGTTGTGCTTCCTGTTCGTGCAGGTGTTTTGTCGCCTTGTGTGACGGCAGGCTTAGACACGGTGGGTGTACGTATGCCTGACCATCCGGTAGCTTTGGCGCTGATCAGTGCAGCGGGCTGTCCTGTTGCGGCACCGAGTGCTAACCGTTCGGGTCGTCCGAGTCCGACCTTAGCTTCGCATGTGATGGAAGATTTGTCCAGATATATCGATGGTGTTCTTGATGGCGGCGCCGCGGGAGTTGGACTGGAGTCAACTGTAGTGCAGGTGCAGCCGGATGGAAAGGTTGCCGTGCTGCGCCCCGGCGGAATTACTTCAGAGCAGTTGGCTGCTGTAGTGGGGGCAGAAGCAATTGCTGCTGAGCCAGCTGCGGTTAAGGAATTTGAAACTTCCACAGCGGTGGAAGTTCCAGAAGGCACTGCACCGCAGGAACATTCCGGTGCAGAAGCTGCCGACAGCTCGGCGCCGCGCGCGCCGGGCATGAAGTACACGCACTACGCGCCGCGCGGCTGGCTCGGTGTAGTGCGCGGATCTTCTCCGCAACGAGTTGCGGAAGAAGCCGCAAGTCTACTTCAGGCGGCGCAACTGAGCGGCGAAGTGACGGGCTTACTCCTCTTTGAGGAGCATAAGCCCCTCTATCCCGCCGATCCTGCCGCCTGCGTTCTCTCCCTCGGCTCGTTATCCTCGCCGGAGGAAGGTGCACGCTCCCTATATGCCGCGTTGCGGCGCTTCGATGAAGCGGGAGCGACTTACATCTTGGCCGAGGCTTGTCCGTATACGGGCCTCGGTGCTGCGATTATGAACCGGCTTATGAAAGCCGCCGGTGGTTCCGTGATTGACGCCGGATAGTTACGGCGCCTATTCTACCCAGCTTTGCAGCGCTTATTCTAAGCTGAAATCTCCTATGAAGTCATGATTACCCCCTTGTCCGCATATCGTTGTTGTACAAGATATTTCGGACTTGGGGGGTTAAGCATGGGCATAGGGGATGTATATGCCGGTTGGGGGCAGACGGTTACTATTGCCATAATGGCGATTGCATTAGGAATGGATGCTTTTTCGCTTGGTGTAGGTATCGGGATGAAGGGGATTCGTCTGTTACATGTTCTGCAAATGAGTGTGCTCATTGCTTTTTTTCATATGCTGATGCCTCTTCTGGGTTTATTAACGGGAAGTTATGTCGGGCAGCTGCTGGGTCAAGTAACGACTTATGCCGCCGGAGGACTTCTTGTGCTGTTAGGTGGACATATGGTGTATAACTCCTTTCGTCCGGAAGTGGTAGGTACGCGAGCTATGAATCACCGAACCTTATGGGGAATGCTGCTTCTTTCACTCAGTGTGAGTGTGGACTCTTTTTCTGTGGGGGTATCCTTAGGGATGTTTGTAAATGGTATCCTTCTGACTATACTAGCTTTCGGTGTCTGTGGAGGTCTGATGTCGATTGTAGGCTTACTTCTTGGGCGGCATGTCAGTCGTGGGCTCGGGGATTATGGTGAAGCACTGGGCGGGGCTATTTTATTGGGGTTTGGCTTGCTATTCATCTTTTGATACAATAACGGCATTACAATATTTTAATTTCATGGGGGTGCAAAAGCATGCTGCATATTTTATTCGTCTGCACCGGTAATACATGCCGTAGTCCTATGGCTGAGGGGCTTTTACGAAAGCTCGCGAAGGAACGTGGAATCGACCTGGAAGTGCGGTCTGCAGGTGTATCCGCCATTTCCGGCACTTCTATATCGAGACATGCTGCAGCTATTTTGCAGGAAGAAGGCATTCATGATCATTTGGAGTCGTCGCAATTAACAGGTCGATCCGTTGCTTGGGCCGATCTTGTGCTGACCCTGACCAGTGGACATAAGCGGCATTTGCTACAGTATTTTCCGGATGCCGTAACTAAAACATATACATTGAAGGAATATGTGCATAACGAAGAAGCTGTGACTGAGGATATTAAGGAATTGGACAGCCTATATGCAGATGCTGAGTTAAGCATTGCTCTAGGCGGTGAACCCAACGCAACGGATCTGCAGCGAATGATTGAAATCCGCCAACGGATTCCGAGCTTTGATATTTCCGATCCTTTTGGGGGTACGCGTGAGGATTATGAGCTTACTGCTGCTGAAATTCGCACTGCGCTGTTTAGTTTGCTAGATAAACTGGAATCTTTACGCCATATGTAAATGGTTGATTTTCGGTCCGCTTTGCTTTAAGATGAAAATATAACTAATCGGTTCCGATGTAACTGGCGACAAATGTGGATCAAACCACGATGGAGCATCGGAATAAACGGCCGGTCGCCTGGGCAAAAGAGCAAATCCGCAGCTACCTGCGGACTGCTCTTTTTTGTTTAAATAAAGCTTGTTTGAAGCTTGAGGAGGTTGAGTGATGGACGAAGTTGTGGATCTATCTTTAACTGAAGCCACCGTCACTGTGTTAAAGGAGTTGGCGGAAGCTGGTAACCTTGGATCAGGTAAAGTTGTTGTCGTTGGAGTTAGCACAAGTGAGGTCGCTGGTGTCCGAATTGGAACCGGTGGTGCGCTTGAAGTCGCACAGCAATTGCTGGAAGGGGTCCGTTTGGTCGCAGCGGAAAAAGGATTTCATCCCGTTTATCAGTGCTGCGAGCATTTGAATCGTGCGCTTGTAATGGAACGCTCTTTGCTTGAGTCGCTTGGGTTAAAAGAAGTTTCAGCTGTACCCATACCGGGGGCTGGAGGTTCGATGGCGGCGGCTGCCTATCGCTCTATGAAAGATCCTGTTTTGGCGGAAACAATAGAAGCGCACGCGGGTTTAGACATTGGTGAGACGCTTATAGGGATGCATTTACGCCGGGTAGCGGTTCCTTTTCGACCGACCTTACGCTACATTGGAGCGGCTAGGGTGAATGCAGCTTGGACCAGACCCCCGCTGATTGGCGGCGAGCGTGCCGTTTATCGAGCTCCAGAGCAGAGTGGTTTACAGGGTTGTGATTAATAATTTAGTTTTATATTTTTTGCAGAAACGCAGACCTAAAGCCTTATTATGGCGGGCAAATCGTTTCTACTTAAATACAACATATCTACACACACTAGGGAGGAAATAAGAACATGGAACAATTACGTAAGAGTGACCCGGCAGTACTGGAAGCGATGGAACTGGAACTGAAACGTCAACGTGCCAACATTGAGCTTATTGCCTCAGAGAATATCGTTAGCGAAGCCGTAATGGAAGCTATGGGCTCGGTGCTTACGAATAAATATGCAGAGGGCTATCCAGGCAAACGTTATTATGGTGGCTGTGAAGATGTGGATATCGTTGAGAATTTAGCTCGTAATCGTGCAAAAGAATTGTTCGGTGCGGAGCATGTTAACGTACAACCGCACTCCGGAGCACAAGCGAATATGGCTGTTTATTTGGCGGCGCTAAACCCGGGTGACACTGTTCTTGGTATGAACTTGGCGCATGGCGGACATTTAACGCACGGTAGTCCAGTCAATGCTTCCGGATTGCTGTATAACTTTGTTGCCTATGGTGTGCAAGAAGATACTTTCCTAATTGATTATGATGAAGTACGCAAAGCGGCCTTTAAGCACCGTCCTAAATTGATTGTTGCTGGTGCAAGTGCGTATCCACGGATTATTGATTTCGAAAAACTTGGTGCTATTGCCAATGATGTCGGCGCTCTGTTTATGGTAGATATGGCCCATATCGCAGGTCTTGTTGCTGCTGGCCTTCATCCAAGCCCGGTACCTCATGCTCATTTTGTTACAACTACTACACACAAGACTTTACGTGGTCCTCGTGGAGGTATGATTATGTGCAGACAGCCATGGGCTGCTGCGATCGATAAAGCTGTATTCCCTGGTTCCCAAGGCGGACCGCTGATGCATGTCATTGCGTCAAAAGCAGTTGCGTTTGGTGAAGCCTTGCAGCCTTCCTTTAAGACTTATGCTGAAAATGTAGTGAAGAATGCAAATGTTCTTGCGGAGACGCTGATTAGCGAAGGGGTTAACATTGTATCCGGTGGTACGGATAACCACTTGATGTTGCTTGATACCCGTAACCTGAACATTACCGGAAAAGATGCGGAAAAAGTACTAGATTCCATCGGAATCACCGTGAATAAAAACGCAATTCCATTTGATCCTACGAGTCCTTTTGTAACTAGTGGTATTCGTATTGGTACACCTGCAGTCACTTCCCGTGGTATGGACGAGCAAGCAATGGTAGTTATTGGCCGTATTATTGCTAATGTTCTGAAGAATCCTAAGGACGAAGCGAAATTGGCAGAGGCAGCTCGTCAAGTTGCTGATTTGACAGACCAGTACCCACTTTATCCAGAATTGAAATACTAGTTCTTATTTGTATTCATTAATGAGTTCACCTCCATCAAGTCCTGATTTTAGGGTTTGGTGGAGGTTTTTTGTTGTTTATTGTTCACAATATTACATAGGGAATGGATGGGAAACCGATGAAATTGTTTATGAAAGTTCATGGAACTTTCATAAACAATAGTGAAAAAAATGTGAATAGTATGAAAAAGTAAAACTTGCACAACATAATCTGGGTTTTATTATTGAAAGGTTGAATGTTTCAACCAATCATTACCTTTCAGGTCAAGGATATACAATAGGAATGTGTTCAATATGGATACAAGTGCCTTTCTAGGTGAAATGAAGCGAAGGGAATGCTATAATAGACAGGATTTAGCCACTGAGAAGCAAAAAGCGCTTTCTGAGGTTATAGACAAGACTTACAATTACCGGAGGGACATTAAAATGGGAAAATTGGTGATTTGCGATCATCCTTTAATTCAACACAAACTAACATTTATTCGCGATGTAAGAACAAACACAAAGGATTTTAGAGAGCATGTTGATGAAGTTGCCACATTGATGGCTTATGAGATTACACGTGATATTCCTCTAGAGACCATTACGGTACAGACACCGGTCACTGAAACGGAAAGTAAAGTGATTTCGGGAAGAATGCTTGGGCTTATTCCTATTCTTCGTGCGGGCCTAGGGATGCTTGAGGGCGTTCTAAAGCTTCTCCCTGCTGCTAAAGTAGGACATGTTGGCTTGTTCCGTGATCCGGACACACTTCAACCGGTTGAGTATTACATTAAGCTTCCTACAGACGTACAGGAACGCGAGCTAATCGTAATCGATCCGATGCTAGCTACAGGGGGATCCGCGATTGCTGCTATTACCTCGTTGAAGAAGCGTGGCTGTACACAAATTAAAATGATGAACTTGATTGCGGCTCCAGAAGGTGTTGCTGCAGTTCAAGAAGCTCATCCGGATGTAGATATTTACGTAGCTGCGCTTGATGATCATTTGAATGAACATGGATATATCGTTCCAGGACTTGGCGATGCGGGAGACCGTTTGTACGGAACTAAGTAAATAGCAATTCGTGATTAGGGATATGAAATATTTGAATTTTTTGATGAGAGGGTAGGGGTTATGTCCAAAATTAAAGTGATGACTGTTTTCGGAGTGCGCCCCGAGGCGATCAAGATGGCTCCTCTAGTTCTTGAACTAGAGAAGCATCCTGAGCATATCGAATCAATTGTTTGTGTAACAGCACAGCATAGAGAACTCCTAGATCAAGTGTTGGAAGTGTTTAAGATCACTCCTGATTACGATCTGGATGTGATGAAAGACCGTCAGACGCTGAATGAAATTACTATTCGTGTGCTTGAAGGCTTGGAGCCTGTGCTGAAAGAGGTTAAGCCTGATATCGTACTGGTGCATGGGGACACATTAACAACGTTCCTTGCGAGCTATGCCTCCTTCCTGCAGCAAATTCAGGTTGGGCACGTAGAAGCAGGACTTCGGACATGGAACAAACTGTCTCCTTATCCTGAGGAAATGAACCGTCAACTAACAGGTGTATTGGCCGATCTGCATTTTGCTCCGACCGATTGGTCAGCTAGTAATTTGAAACACGAGAACAAAAAAGAATCAAGTATTTATATCACAGGCAACACCGTAACCGATGTGTTTCAATATACCGTACAGCCGGATTATCGGCATCCTGTTTTGGATTTTGCTTCAGGAAAAAGACTTATTTTGATGACTGCTCACCGCAGAGAATCGCAAGGTGAACCGCATCGTAATATCTTCCGAGCTGTTAAAAGAATCGCTGATGAATTCGAAGATGTAGCCATTGTTTATCCTGTGCATCCGAGTCCTGCTGTTAAGGAACCTGCACATGAAATTCTTGGTGGACATCCAAGAATTAAGCTGATTGATCCGCTGGATGTCGTGGATTTGCATAATTTTTATCCGCATACCCACTTGATTTTAACCGATTCCGGCGGTTTGCAAGAGGAAGCTCCTTCATATGGAGTTCCCGTCCTTGTGCTTCGTGATACGACGGAGCGTCCTGAAGGGATAGATGCTGGAACGCTGGAGCTTGTGGGCACGGACGAGGAGAAGGTGTATGAACGGACACATGCTCTTTTGACTGATAATGAGCTCTATCAGTCGATGAGTCGGGCCGCCAACCCGTACGGAGATGGCAAAGCCTCCCAACGAATTGTCAATGCGATTTTGCACCATTTCGGTGTAAATAAGGAACGTCCTGAAGAGTTTCACAGAATGTTCACAAAAAATAAATAATTTCATTTAAAGTAATATCTGAGCTGATTAAAAACACCATACAGTCAAACTGTACGGTTTATATGGTTTTGGAACATTTTGCTGTGATTATTTTCATGTTTTCAAGGGTTTTTAGGCAATGTTCAATGAATTGACAAAGTCTCCAGAAATTCAGTAAAATTAGTTGGGATTGTAGCCAATGAAAGAACAAAATAGCAGGGACAGCTTGTTACAGACCGCGCTTATCATTGGAAGTGCAGGCACTATACTCGCCGCTTACATTGTTATTGGTTTTTTTGCGGCAAGGTGGCTGAAAGACCTGATGGAGGGTCCGAAATATTGGCTCGCCATTGGCACAATAACCGGAATGATTCTGGGGATTATGAACGTCGTCCTGTTAATTAAAAAATTTTTGGGGGAGCAGAATGGATAATATGACTCCCATGATCAATACCGTCACTAGAGTTACGCTCGTCCTTATGGCAGGACTCTTAATGGGCTGGGCGCTTCATCATGAGACCAGGGAGACTACGCTGGGCATGACTCTGGGTCTGGTGGCGGGATTGGTAAACTTTCGTTATCTGGCCGTCAAGGTTCGACGGGTAACGCAGTCGATTGCGAGCAACGAAGGGAATGCCTTCAGCCTCGGTTTTGTTACACGGATTAGTTTTGCAATTTTGGTCACCATGTTCGCGGTCAAGATTGAGCATTTCTCCCTGGTAGCAACTGTTTCGGGCGTATTCATTCCTCAGCTTCTCGCCATTCCTGCGGGGATATATCTGAGTGTGAAGAACAAACTTTAACCAGATTAAAGAGAAAGGGGGATGATACTATGCATGAGATGCCGAAAATCTTTGTCGGGGGAATACCGATAGATATATCAGCCGTATTGATGCTTCTGATCAGTTGTACAGTAGTATTTGTACTGGTGATGCTGTCGGTTCGTAAGCTTTCGGTTGAGAATCCATCTAAGCTTCAGAATTTTATGGAATGGGTTGTTGAATTTGTAGAGGGTGTCATTAGCAGTGCCATGGACCTGAAGAAAGGAAAACCTTACATATCTTTGGGGCTAACGTTGATTCTGTTTATCTTTGTTTCCAACCTTCTTGGATTGCCTTTCTCAGTTGTAACTGAAGCACATGGACCTGTAACTGTGTTTGGCCATGTGATTGAAGCAACCAAGAACTTGGCGCATGGTGATCATGTTGAGATCTTATGGTACAAGTCGCCGACTGCTGACATTAATATCACTGCAGGATTGGCAATTATTGTGTTTATACTGATGAACTTCCTGGGCATTAAGCTCAATGGAAAGCATTATTTCAAACACTATATTGAGCCGTTTCCAATCTTTTTGCCACTGAACATTATCGAGAACTTGGCAAAACCAGTAGCTTTGGCTATTCGTCTATTTGCTAACATTTTTGCCGGAGAAGTACTGATTACAGTCATTTTGAAACTGGGGATTCTCAGTATTCCGTTCCTGGCTGTATGGCAAGGCTTCAGTATTTTCGTCGGGGCACTACAGGCGTTTATCTTTACGATTCTGACGATGGTTTATATCGCACAGATGACGATTCACGAAGAAGAAGCACATTAATGAACTGCTGCGAAGAGAACGGCTATCGTCTGATTTTCTTTCGCGGGAGATATCTTATATCATTAAACACAATATGAACCGAAATTAAAGGAGGATATTTACAAATGGAATTTTTAGCAGCAGCAATAGCGGTTGGATTGGGTGCACTTGGCGCAGGTCTTGGTAACGGTATGATCGTTAGTAGAACAGTTGAGTCCATCGCTCGTCAGCCAGAAGCTCGTAATGCCCTACAAACAACAATGTTTATCGGTGTAGGTATCGTCGAAGTTATTCCGCTCGCAGCAACAGTTATCGCATTCCTGATCATGTTTTCTTAATAAACCGTATTTACGGTTTGGCGGGGACGGCCAGTGCCATCCGCGCCTTACTTTTGTATACGTCCGCATGACGCGGTAACGGAAGGGAGTGACCTCAGTGGAAATTGTTTGGACAAACATCGTATTTTCAATTGTAGCCTTTGGGATTCTATATTTCTTGCTCAGTAAGTATGCGTTCAGCAAATTGTTCGCAGTGATGGAGAAGCGCCGTGAGCTGGTAATGCAGCAAATGGATGAAGCTGCGAAGACTAGAGAGCAAGCGGTCGCGTATGTGGAAGAGCAGAAGCAAGCGCTGAACAGTGCACGCCAGGAAGCTCAACAGATTATCCAACAATCGCAAATTACTAGTAATCAACAGGTAGAACAAGCTTTGGCGCAAGCTAAAGTTGAAGCTGCACGCGTCAAAGAAGAGGCCGTGCGCGATATCGAGAACGAGAAGAATAAAGCAGTGGAAGAGTTGCGCAGCGAAATTGGAACGGCATCTGTTCGTATTGCTTCTAAACTTCTTAAGAAAGAAGTTAGCGCTAGCAGTGAGCAGGAGCAGCTTGTGAACCAATACCTCAATGAGGTAGGAGGCCGATCATGAGCCGCGATACGGTAGTTGCCAAGCGCTACGCTAAAGCATTGTACAGTGCAGCAGTAGAGAAGGGGATTACCCTTGAAGTAGAAGAACAGCTCAAGGCAGTGGTCGAAGTATTACACTCAGACCTAGAGGTACAGCGGTTTATTCTTGCACCACGTATCTCGGAGTCCGACAAGCTGAAAGTGCTGCGCACAGCACTTCAAGATAAGCTCTCTCCTATCGTGATGAACATTGTAGAACTGTTAGTAGAGCGGGGCAGAACCGATATTTTTGCCGAACTGCTGGATACGTATATCAAGATTGAAGGAGACGCTCTTGGCATTGGTGATGCTAAGGTATACTCCGTTTATTCTTTAAGTGAAGAAGAACAAGCGGCTGTAGCTGCAGAATTTGGCCAGCTCGTAAACCGTAAAATCCGGGTTACGAATGTGGTAGATCCAAGCCTGCTGGGAGGACTGAAAGTTTATATCGGCGATACGCTGTATGACGGCAGTCTGTCTAGTAAATTGGAACGTCTCGAGAAATCCTTTAATGATAAGCATAGAAGATAGGGGTGAGGATATTGGGCATCAGACCTGAAGAGATCAGCACTTTGATCAAAAGTCAAATTGAGCAATATAAAGCCGATATCGAAGTTGCCGAAGTGGGCACCGTCATTCAAGTCGGAGACGGTATCGCTCGTGTCTACGGTCTGGAAAACGCAATGGCAGGCGAGTTGCTAGAGTTCTCCAACGGAGTAGTGGGCATGGCGCTCAATCTGGAAGAAAGCAACGTCGGTGTTGTTATTCTGGGTGAGTACAAGGAAATTCGTGAAGGCGATCAAGTAAAACGTACTGGACAAATCATGCAAGTTCCAGTGGGAGAGGCCCTTCTGGGTCGTGTAGTTAATGCACTCGGTATGCCGCTTGACGGTAAAGGCCCTATTCAAACGACGGAGTTCCGTCCGGTTGAGAATAACGCTCCTGGTGTTATTGACCGTAAATCGGTTCATGAGCCAATGCAAACTGGCCTTAAAGCGATTGACGCGATGGTACCAATTGGTCGTGGACAACGCGAACTTATCATTGGTGACCGTCAAACTGGTAAGACTGCAATCGCAATCGATGCGATTATCAACCAAAAAGGCAACGGCATGAAATGTATTTATGTTGCCATTGGACAAAAACAATCTACAGTAGCACAGGTTGTAGAAACTCTTCGCCGTCATGGCGCGTTGGAATATACAATCGTTGTAACTGCTTCGGCTTCCGAGCCGTCCCCACTGTTGTATATTGCTCCATACGCAGGTTGCGCAATGGGCGAATACTTCATGTACAAGGGCGAACACGTATTGATCATTTATGATGACCTTTCAAAACAAGCTTCGGCTTATCGCGAATTGTCCTTGCTGCTTCGTCGTCCACCGGGTCGTGAAGCATTCCCTGGTGACGTGTTCTACTTGCACTCCCGTCTTTTGGAGCGTGCGGCTAAGCTTAGTGATGAGCTTGGTGGTGGTTCATTAACCGCGCTTCCGTTCATCGAAACACAAGCATCTGACGTATCGGCTTACATTCCTACGAACGTAATCTCGATTACAGATGGTCAAATCTTCCTTGAGTCTGATCTGTTCTACTCTGGACAACGTCCGGCAATCAATGTCGGTATCTCCGTTTCCCGTGTAGGGGGTTCCGCTCAGATTAAAGCGATGAAAAAGGTAGCAGGCTCGCTTCGTTTGGATCTTGCTCAATATCGTGAACTTCAAGCATTCTCACAGTTTGGCTCAGATCTTGATAAATCCACGCTTGCTCGTCTGAATCGCGGAGCGCGTATGATGGAAGTTCTGAAACAAGGTGTAAATCAGCCGTTGTCTGTTGAGCATCAAGTGCTTAGCTTGTACACAGCTGTAAAAGGGTATTTGGATGATATTCCTGTTAAGGACGTAAAACGTTTTGAAAAGGAATTCCTTGCTTACATGGATAGCAGTGCTGCTGAAGTTGCTCAATCCATCAGAGATACCAAGGATTTGACAGCCGATAACGAAGCCGCTCTTAAAGCTGCAATTGATAAATTTAAAAGAGGCTTTGCTACTAGCTAATATAGATCGCGCGTAAACAAATCTTATTAAGTGAGCTTTGGCACTGCCGAAGCTCAGGCTATTACTTATAAAGTTAGCTTTGAATTGGTCAAAGCTAAGAAGATGCTTACGAAGTTAGCTTTGACTCCGTCAAAGCTCTAAGGTGGTGAAATCATGGCAAGAAGCATGCGTGATATTAAACGTCAAATTAAGAGTGTTCAAAACACAAGACAGATCACAAAAGCGATGGAAATGGTAGCTGCCTCCAAGCTGAGAAAAGCTCAGGAGAAGGCGATTGCCGCCCGTCCTTATGCTGAGAAGCTGAAAGAGGTTGTATCGAGCATTGCTGCCGGTACAGAAGGCGTTCAGCATCCTATGCTGGTCAGTCGGCCTGTGAAAAAAACTGGTTATCTTATCGTGACCTCTGATAGAGGGCTTGCGGGTGGATACAACGCTAATATTTTACGTAAGGTGACGATGCTCATCGCGGAACGCCATAAATCCAAAGATGAGTACGCCTTGTTCGTTATCGGTCGTAAAGGCCGTGACTTCTTACGCCGCCGTGAATATCCGATTGTACAGGAGGTTACTGAGCTATCGGATGCGCCGAAGTTTGCTGACATCAAGTCTATCGCTAATTCGGCAGTACAACAGTTTGTAGATGGTACGTATGATGAGCTGTACGTTTGTTATAACCAATTCGTCAATGCGATTACCCAGATTCCAACTGTTGATCGATTGTTGCCTATGGAAGGCGTAGGAAATCATGAGCATCATGAAGCGACTGCAAATTACGAATATGAACCTTCACCAGAAGGCGTACTCGAAGTGCTACTTCCGAAATACGCTGAAACTTTAATTTATAGCGCAATTCTGGATGGCAAGGCCAGTGAGCTGGGTGCGAAAATGACAGCGATGGGCAGTGCAACAAAGAACGCGTCGAAAATGATCGGAGAACTTACCCTTACGTACAACCGTGCCCGTCAGGCGGCAATTACGCAGGAAATTACCGAGATCGTGGCCGGAGCGAACGCTCAGTCTTAAAAATACAAGAACAGTTAAGCACTGTGCTTGACTTGCCTTGTATTTTACGAGAAACAGTGCCGCATGGAGCGATACAGAGTATCGCCCGCTTCTGGAGTATGGCTCCTTAAGAACGGCACTGCAGTTCTTCTTAAAATATAAGAAAGTATAGGTTTTTCACTATACAAAATGCTTATATTTCTACGAGAAACGGTTGTCATCTTTATATGACGACAACGTCGTTTCTTCTTGACGTAACAGCTTTCGAGGAGGGAAATGAAGATGAACAAAGGACGCGTTGTAAGCATTATGGGTCCGGTTGTCGATATTGAATTTGAACGCGGCCAGTTGCCCGAGATATTCAACGCTATCAAAATTGAAACCGTCTTGGACAATGGTCGCCAGATTAACCTAACACTTGAGGTTTCCAATCACTTGGGAGACAATTTGGTACGTTGTATCGCGATGTCTTCTACAGATGGTCTGGTTCGTGGACTGGATGCGATTGACCAAGGTGGTCCTATTTCGGTTCCTGTAGGGGAAGCGACATTAGGCCGGGTATTTAACGTACTTGGAAATCCAATTGATAACGCTGGTGAAGTTGTTTCCGAAATAAAGAACCCGATTCACCGTTTGGCTCCGACATTTGATGAATTGTCAACACAAGCCGAAATTTTGGAAACGGGTATTAAAGTTATCGACTTGCTCGCACCTTACGCTAAAGGCGGTAAAGTTGGTCTGTTCGGCGGTGCCGGTGTAGGTAAAACGGTAACGATTCAAGAATTGATTAATAACATTGCCCAAGAACACGGCGGTATTTCCGTATTCGCGGGTGTGGGTGAACGTACTCGTGAAGGTAATGACCTTTATCACGAAATGACGGACTCCGGCGTTATTAAGAAAACAGCAATGGTGTTCGGACAAATGAATGAGCCCCCAGGCGCGCGTCTGCGCGTAGCTTTGACCGGTCTTACTATGGCGGAATATTTCCGTGATGTAGAAGGCCGCGATACGCTGCTCTTTATCGATAATATATTCCGCTTTACCCAAGCGGGTTCCGAAGTATCCGCTCTTCTCGGACGTATGCCGTCCGCGGTAGGTTACCAACCAACCCTGGCTACTGAAATGGGTCAGTTGCAAGAGCGTATCACTTCTACCAAAAAAGGCTCCGTTACTTCCATTCAAGCCATCTACGTACCAGCGGATGACTACACTGACCCTGCTCCGGCAACGGCGTTTGCTCACTTGGATGCAACAACTAACCTTGAGCGTAAGATTTCCGAGAAGGGGATTTTCCCAGCGGTTGATCCACTGGCTTCCAGCTCGCGTTTGCTAGCTCCGGAAATTGTTGGTGAAGAGCACTATAATGTGGCACAAGGTGTTAAACAATTGCTGCAACGTTATACCGAACTTCAGGACATCATTGCCATCTTGGGTATGGATGAATTGAGTGAGGATGATAAGGTTATCGTAGCCCGTGCTCGTAAAGTTGAGCGGTTCCTGTCGCAGCCTTTCCACGTAGCTGAACAGTTTACCGGCTTCAAGGGTAAATACGTGCCAATCAAAGAAACTGTACGTAGCTTTAAGGAGATTCTGGATGGTAAGCATGATGATCTTCCAGAAGCAGCGTTCCTTTTCGTAGGTACAATCGAAGAAGCGGTTGAAAAAGCGAAATCGATGTAACACTGAGCTAAGTGAAATGCTTTCGAAGCGAGCTTTACTTTGTAAAGCTAAGTGTATGCTTTCGATGAGAGCTTTACTTCGTAAAGCTTTAAGGAGGAATGGAAGTGAATACCTTTTTGTTGGAAATTGTCACGCCGGAGCATCTCGTCTATTCTAAACAAGTGAATAGCTTGACAGTACGGGGAGTCGAAGGCGAGTTGGGTATTTTGCCTGGACACATTCCGCTTGTGACTCCACTTCAGGTTGCTCCGTTATCCGTCAAATCGGACGGTGTTACGATTTCCATCGCCGTTCATGGCGGGTTCGTTGAAGTGCATAAGGACAAGGTAACAGTGCTGGCCGAAAGTGCCGAGCTGCCAACAGATATTGATGTTGAGCGCGCCGAAGCCGCTAGAGAACGGGCTCAACGCCGTCTCCAGACTCGTAGCAAACAAGATGATATCGATCACCGCCGTGCGGAGTTGGCGCTGCAACGCGCTGTTACACGGATTAAAGTGTCCACTGGTAAAGGACAACAGTAGGTTATTAGCGGTCAAGCTCTAAGCTTGACTGCTTTTTTTTTAATATAAGAGAGTATAAGTTTTACACAATACTTTCTGTCTTATATTTCTCGCATAAACGCTTACCGTCCTTATAAGGACGCCGCTGAATGCGTTTAAGCTTGTTATAGTAATCTATATATTTAAGGTTAAGATTTCTTCATTTTCTTGGATATTGGCATTGAATTGTTTAAAAATTTGTAAAAGTACTGGATTCTTTTGCCCTGCACAAGTATGATATAAGAGTCGATTTCCGAGTAATACGAACACGGAGGGTTAGCATGGGGGATATATTGTCCAATGGATGGTCTAGTGCAGCTGGAACCAGCAGCATGATCTCAATGATTGTTTCTTTGCTCAGTGTTGTATTATCTTGGTGGGCATTGCAGAACCTTAAGCTGGATTTGGTCATAAGATATCCCAAGAGTCCTCAGGGAAGGCTGCTGCACTTGCTTCTGGCCATTGTACTTGGTCGTTTAGTTGCAGGATTCTTTCTGGATTACCTTAGCTGGAGTGGGATGATCCGCTATATGTTTTAGGAATATGGAGTTTGGTTATAAGTGTCATAGGTCGCAGTGGTCAAAAAGTGTCGAATAATAAGGTTTTATTATGTCAACACTGAACTTTAAGGAACATGCCCGGCTAAAAGGGCATATTGATGGAGTATGCGAATTTTTTTGCAATTACTTTTAATCTAAAAAAATAATTTAAGAAATAATGGACGCGGAGGGAAACCGAAAATGAGCAAATTTATCGTCCGCGGTGGCAACAGATTGACCGGGAGCGTGAAAGTTAGCGGCGCAAAAAATTCCGTATTACCGATCATAGCCGCCTCTCTATTGGCAGAAGAAGGAGTAAGCGTCATTGTGGACGCACCTCCGCTTGATGATGTAATGACGATCTCAAAAATGCTGGAATCTTTGGGTGCAGGGGTTACATATCAAAACGATATTATCCAGGTGGATGCTACAAACATCACTTCCTGTGAAGCACCTTATGAATGGGTACGAAAAATGCGGGCGTCTTTTTTAGTCATGGGACCTCTGTTATCTCGGCTTGGTCAGACAAGAATTTCTTTGCCTGGCGGCTGCGCCATTGGCACACGACCGATAGATCAACATTTGAAAGGATTTGAAGCGCTTGGTGCGGAGATTAGTCTCGGCCAGGGCTACATTGAAGCGAAAAGTAACGGTCGCCTGCGCGGAGCCAAAGTGTATTTGGATGTAGCTAGCGTGGGTGCGACCGAAAATATAATGATGGCAGCAACACTAGCCGAAGGTGTGACCGTGATTGAGAATGCGGCCAAAGAACCTGAAATTGTAGACCTAGCCAACTATTTGAACGGCATGGGTGGAATCGTGCGCGGTGCAGGAACAGGTGTTATCCGTATTGAAGGTGTTGAACGTCTGCATGGCGTTAAGCATCATGTGATTCCTGACCGTATTGAAGCCGGCACCTATATGGCTGCTGCAGCAATTACAGGTGGCGATGTATATGTGGAAGGCGCAATCGCTGATCACTTGGGACCTGTCATTGCTAAAATGGAAGAGATGGGCGTAACCATTATTCCTGATGAGAACGGGGTTCGTGTAATTAGTGACAAACCTCTTAAAGCTGTTGATTTGAAGACTTTGCCGTATCCAGGCTTTCCAACGGATATGCAGTCACAAATGATGGCATTATTGCTGCGCTCTGAAGGTACTAGTGTCGTTACGGAAACTGTATTCGAGAACCGATTCATGCATGTGGACGAATTCCATAACATGAATGCTGAGATTAAGATCGAAGGCCGCTCAGCAATCGTTACAGGTAATGCACAATTGGTCGGAGCCAAAGTATGTGCTACGGATCTACGTGCGGGAGCTGCGCTTATTTTGGCAGGTCTGGTTGCTGAAGGTACTACTGAGGTAAGTGGAACTCATCATATTGACCGCGGATACGTACATTTGGCTGAGAAGCTGTCTGGACTAGGTGCGGAAATATGGCGTATTTCCATGGAAGACACAGCTGTACAAACAGTGAAGGATGAAACTCTTAAACCAGAAGTCGCCAAGAGCGAATCGAATAAAAGCGAAGAAGTTAAACCTCGCTTTCAGGTTCAAGCAACTTGGGTATAATATCAGTCATTAGGTGAGATCAGGCTGCAGTGATGCGGCCTGGTCTTTTTTTATTGTTAAGAATGTATCTCTAAATCCTCATCTAGTGGGGATTTTTTTGGTTTGTATTTCTCAAACACGGGGCATAGTGATAGATACGAGAATGCTACTCTCTTTCTCTCAAATGTTGTTCTAGTAGTTGCTTTAAATTCATATCTATAAGAATCAACAGTGACTCACGGAAGGAGCCATAGAGATGAAAGATTTCCACTACTTGCGACGTAACAAGTCAACGCGCTGGCACTCGCGTCCCCTTGGTCCCCGGCTCAGGCGACTTGGTCCCGTCGCCTGGTTCGCAGCGCCTATCCTGGCGGCGCTGCTGATTCCACTGGTGGTTGTCCCGCTGCACCGGGGACAACCGACGCCTCCGGCTCTGCCGGCGGTTACGGCCGCACCGGCCGCACCCGCAGGGCCGGAGGCGGCTGCGCAGGAAGCGCCGCAGCCGAAGGTCTCCGTCTATTTGTCGCGTAGCGGACAAATAGAGACATTGCCGCTGGAGGACTACGTCAGCGGCGTGCTTGCGGCCGAGATGCCGGCCAGCTTTGAGCTTGAAGCGCTCAAAGCACAGGCAGTAGCGGCCCGCACCTTTATCCTTCGCCGCCTGCTGGCTGGCGACAGGAGCGGCGTCCCCGTTCCGGGGGCGGATGTAACCGATACGGTAAGCCATCAGGCTTACGTATCTAAGGACACGCTGGAACGGGAGTGGAAGCTCGGCGGAAGAAGCGCCGAGCTCGCTAAGCTTCAGCGCGCGGTCCTTGAGACGCGCGGTGTCATTATGACCTATAAAGGGCAGCCGATTACGGCCTCCTTTTTCGCCTCCAGTGGAGGATATACGGAGAACTCGGAAGAATACTGGAATGCGGCTATTCCCTATCTGCGCAGTGTGACGAGTCCTTGGGAGAAAGAGATTACGCCAAACTATGCGGTGACAACGACCTTCACCATTTCGGAAATACTTACTAGACTTGGGTTAAACGACAGCGTAATCCCTGCTTCCAAAGAAATGACCCATTCAGTCCCAACTAAGAAGATATCTACTTCTTCTGAATTGCCGGTAGAAGTGTTGTCTCTTACCACTGGACATCGGGTTAAAGAAATCTCTATCGGCGGTACTATTTTTACTGGAAGAGAAGTAAGAGAGAAGCTAGGGTTACGTTCCAGCCAATTCAGTTGGGGTCGAAAAGGGAACAAAATCTTTATAACTACCTTCGGAAATGGGCATGGTGTGGGAATGAGTCAGTGGGGAGCAAATGGAATGGCAAAGGAAGGCGGAACGGCTACTCAAATTCTCAAACACTATTACAGTGGTATCTCTTTTACGCAAATCTCAACTCTTCTGAAAAAATAACTTGAAAGATACGTATAAAAGATAGAAGCCCGGTAACACTGGTTACTGAGGTGATAACCATATGAATGAACAAGACAAAAACAAAACAAACCATGATGAATCTCTCAAAAAATCGCAGGGAGATTCAGGTGCTAAACCTTCTTCATGGAGCAAGATGTTATCTAAACGTTGGGTGTTCCCAGCAGTCTACACGGCGGCAGCGGCAATTATACTAACCTTGGTGTGGGTCTATCAGGATGCCGGCCAAAAGCCGCTGGACACCGCCGCCACAACACAGCAAGTAGGAGCTTCGACTAACGAAGCTGGTACTGCTAACAGTAATCCAGATGCCCTTGAAGTTCTTGCTTCAGCGGAAAGCTTGGCTTGGCCAGTAGCCAATCCAGGGGAAGTAGAAGTGGTCAAGCCGTACTATGATGAGAATGGTACAGAGGATAATCACGTTGCCGCCATGGTGCAGTATAACGACAAATTTATTCCTAATGTCGGTATTGATCTTGCCCGTGAAGACAACAACACATTCGACGTTAAAGCAGCGCTTAGCGGTGAAGTAACTAGAGTGGAAGATGTTGCGGTATTAGGTAAGGTAATTGAGATTACTCATCAAGGTAACATGAAGACCGTGTACCAAAGTCTTGGCGACACGAAAGTTAAAAAAGGCGATGTTGTGAAACAAGGGGATACTCTTGCAACAGCAGGTCGCAGTGAACTCGAGAAGAACCTCGGTAATCATGTACACTTTGAAGTGTATAAGGATGGTAACGTAGTTAATCCATCTGAGTTATTGCCAGGGCGATAAGAATAGCTATAGCGGGGGGCGAAAGCCCCCTATTTTTTTGTGAACAAGGCTCTTCTTAAGCTGCATGCTTATAAAGAGCCTTATTTTCTGCGAGAAACGGCTGCATGTTCTAAAGGACTAATAACGTTCCGGCTTGCGAATAACAAGGCTTCTTAGGTTGTCCATTAAATAAAATGAGCCCTCCCAGGCTTGTCATGTCTTGAAAGCGCGAATATATAAGCCCGCCCCTCATATAATGTACCAAACTATCCACAGTTGGGAGGCGGGAGCGTGCACGATTACATCAAGGAACGTACGATCAAAATCGGACGCTGCATCGTGGAAACCAGGCATACGGTCCGGACCATAGCCAAGGAATTTGGCGTTTCAAAGAGCACGGTGCACAAAGACTTGACTGAGCGTCTGCCAGAGATCAATCCTGATCTGGCTGATCAGGTGAAGCACATTCTTGAATATCACAAATCCATCCGACATCTTCGGGGGGGAGAAGCCACAAAAATTAAATATAAAAAAACGACGGGGAAAAAGCGTGAGGTTGCTGTAGCATCAAAGCCATGAGATTTTCGGAAATTTAAGGAAATATTCAGCTTTAAAACATTGTGTACTTCCCCTAAAGTATGTTATTTTTAAATTTAGTACTAACTGCTGTTTTTTCAATTAAAATAACACTTTGGGGGCTCTTTCATTATGTTTAGCAAGGATATCGGAATCGACCTCGGCACGGCCAATGTGCTCATACATGTTAAGGGAAGGGGAGTCGTTCTGGATGAACCTTCCGTGGTCACACTTGAAAGTGATACGAAGAGAGTCCTTGCGGTGGGAGAACAGGCACGTCGCATGGTTGGACGTACACCTGGAAATATAACAACTATCCGTCCTTTACGGGATGGTGTCATTGCGGATTTTGAAATCACGGAAATGATGCTGAAGTATTTTATTGACCGTGTTGGCGGTCGTACCTGGTACTCACGGCCTCGCATTCTGATATGCGCCCCTACAAATATTACATCTGTGGAACAGAAGTCCATAAGGGAAGCGGCAGAACGTAGCGGGGCTAAGGAAGTGTTTATGGAAGAAGAGCCAAAGGCCGCTGCGATTGGAGCGGGAATGGACATTTATCAACCAAGTGGAAATATGGTCGTCGATATCGGTGGCGGAACGACGGATGTAGCCGTACTTTCTATGGGCGACGTCGTTACCGCTTCTTCGATTAAAGTCGCTGGAGACAAGTTCGACGAGGCCATTTTAAGATATATTAAACAAAAGTATAAATTATTGATCGGTGAACGGACAGCAGAGGATATTAAGGTTACTATTGGTACGGTTCGACCTGGTTTGATGAAGTCCGAAATGGATATTCGCGGCCGGGACATGGTAAGCGGACTTCCCCAGACGCTCACTATTACGGCTGGTGAGGTAAAGGAAGCGTTGTGGGATCCGGTTTCTTCCATTGTGGCTGCGGCTAAATCGGTACTGGAGCGTACACCACCAGAATTGTCTGCGGACATCATTGACCGGGGTGTTGTTCTTACTGGCGGAGGTGCTCTGCTTAACGGATTGGACGAGCTGCTCTCAGAAGAATTACATGTACCTGTCTGGGTTGCGGAAGACCCTATGCATTGTGTAGTAAAGGGAACAGGGATTATGCTGGACAATTTGGACAAGGTCGTTAAGAAAAAGTTCTAAGCAGCCGATATAAAAGGTAGCATTAGATTCGGAAGGAGACTACCTTCATGATAAGAGGATTATATACGGCAGCTGCAGGTATGGTTGCGCAGCAACGTAGACACGATACGGCAACACAGAACATTGTTAACTTAAATACAACGGGATATAAGCAGGTGGATAGTGTTAATCATGCTTTTCCGGATGTCTTGATCTCGGCTATGAGTAATGGCAATACTACGCCGGTTGGGCGCCTTAACACGGGGGTTTTTGCAGAACAGTCGATATCCCAATACTTACAGGGTGATTTAAGGGAGAGCGGCAAGTCTATGGATTTTGCTTTATCTACGGATTTGCAAGTCACGGACCCTGTGACGGGTCAGAATATATCTTTTGATGGTTCGGGGAAATATGTAAGCCCTGATGGTGAGGTTATTTACCGTCCACAGGCTTTTTTTACAGTACAGGATGCTGAAGGCAATAACTTATTTACCCGAAATGGAAGTTTCTCAGTCAATGCAGCTACGGGAGAAGTGTTGAGCAGTGGAGGTTTCAAGGTTCTTGATTCCACTGGCAAGCCTCTTGTCTTGACAGGAAATCAGGACACCCTTAAAGTGGACGGGCAGGGGAATGTACTAAATCCAGAAACAGGACTTCCGACAGGGACCAAGATTGGTGTGAGTGTAGTTACAAAGCCGCAGGAGCTTGTACGTGATGGTAAAGGTGTGTTTCACGCTGATGATATAGCGGCGGCGGACATTCGTTACTCCAATGCAACTGATAACTTGCAGGTGCGTCAAGGATACTTAGAGGGCTCCAATGTTGATCCTACCCAGGTTACTGTAGATTTGAATGCTGCATACCGGGCTTATGAAGCGAACCAAAAGATCGTTCAATATTATGATAGCAGCTTGCAAAAGGCTGTAACTGAAGTCGGCAGGGTATAGGCACTACTTATGAACTGAGCTTTACAGGTAAAGCTTATAGGAGGTTTGATCTATGAACAACTCAACGATTAGTGCAGCAGTCTCCATGTCCAGCCTTCAGAAGCGGCTTGATATTATAGCGGATAATCTAGCCAATATGGATACAAATGGCTATAAGAGCAAGCAAGGCTCCTTTGAGGATGTGCTGACTCGTGTACAGCAGCAATCAGATGACTATGATCAGCCGGGCCGCGCTACACCGCTGGGTTTTAATATCGGTTTTGGGACTTATGTGCCTTCGATTACGACCAATTGGGAAGAAGGACCTCTTAAAGAAACCGGTAATCCAACCGATTTGGCGATTCAGGGGAATGGGCTTTTTGGAGTTCAGGTCAATGGAACTACAGCTTATACACGACAAGGTGACTTTCACTTTACTCCGGACACTGCCGATGCAACGAAGATGGTCCTTGTAGATAATACGGGGAATCCGGTACTGAATACAGCAGGTAATCCTTTAAGGGTCTCTGTGGGCGTGAATGCGGCTATCGATGAATCTGGTCGTGTATTAACGAAACAGACTGAGAATGGACCTGTTCAGGTAGCGGGTACTATAATGATTGTAGAACCTAAGACACAGAATGCTTTAAAGGCAGTGGACGGAAATTTCTATATGCTTGCCGATGGAGTAACAGTACAGCAGGCTTTTGTTCAAAGAGCGGCAGGTGAGGCTTCTGGAATTGGAGTGCGCTCAGGGTGGCTGGAGCAGTCGAATGTCGACATGACCACAGAAATGACAGAAATGATGCAGATTCTACGTACGTATCAACTCGCAGCTCGGGCGCTTTCTTCCAGTGATCAGATGCTAGGTCTGGCCAATAACATGCGCGGGTAGAGGTGAAGGAATGGAACGTCAGAAAAAGGTAAAATCGGAAGACAAACCCGAAGACAAGAAAGAGACGAAGCAGCGAGGATTATCAAAATGGACACTCATCCAGTGGATTCTTATTCCTTTGCTTCTCGTTGCTGCACTTGGAGGCGGGCTGGTCGTCGGTTACGTCGTCCTTGGCAAAAAAGAGTTTAGCGATGTTATACAATGGAGCACATGGAGACATGTATATGATTTGGTTTTTGCTCCATAATTAAAGAGGATAATGACTCCCTTGTTGTATAAGGGAGTTTTCTTTTTTATACGGATAAATGTATAATGGTGGGGGGCCACGGGCAGCAAAAAGGGCCCTCTCCGCTATGCTGTCGCATCCGTTGGAGAAAGCCCCTTATCTTAACCTCCACTTCTGCAGGTGGTGAAGGATAGTTATAGTTTTTACCGAAGCTGCCTAAATTTATGCATTTCGGCGAAGAATAAATGAAGTATCATCCGAAAGGAGTTTTGTTATAATGCTGGATATTAACCAAATTCAAGAAATCATCCCCCATCGGCCTCCATTTCTGCTGGTGGACAAAATCACAGAGATTGAAATGGGTAAACGAGCTGTAGGCATCAAAAATGTAACGATCAATGAACCTTTCTTCGCAGGTCATTTTCCTGGTTATCCGGTAATGCCGGGTGTATTGATTACAGAAGCGCTTGCTCAAGTTGGGGCGGTTGCTATTCTGGGGGTAGAAGCGAATCGCGGCCGAATTGGATTTTTAGCTGGGCTGGATGGATTCCGTTTCCGTGGTCAAGTTGTACCGGGAGATACGCTCACTCTTGAAGTGGAGATTACCCGTCTTAAGGGCAGTATTGGAAAAGGACAAGCTACTGCATCGGTTGATGGAAAAGTTGTTGCCTCTGGGGAAATTATGTTTGCTCTGAGCTAATATTAATTAGCGAAAATATATTATACATGGAGAAGGAGAGATTCTAAATGACTCAATTAAGCCCAAAAGCGGCAGAAACCTTATCTCGCTGGCTGGAGAACGCCTCTGTCGATGAGTCTACGAAGGCGGAGTTGCGTGCGTTGGAGAACGAACCACAGGAGCTTGAGGAACGATTTTATAGAGATCTAGAATTCGGTACAGGTGGTCTACGCGGTGTAATTGGTGCGGGTAGTAATCGTATCAATCGTTATACGGTAGGCAGAGCTACACAAGGTTTCGCTAATTATATTCTGGAAAAGCATACTGGAGAGGGAAGACCTTCTGTTGTTATCGCTCATGACTCCCGTCGATTCTCGCCAGAATTCACGCTTGAGGCTGCTTTAGTATTGGCTGCTAATGGCATTGAGGCTCATTTATTCACTTCTCTGCGATCAACACCGCAACTCTCGTTCAGCGTGCGTCATTTGAAGGCAACGGGTGGTATTGTTATTACTGCAAGTCATAATCCGCCAGAATATAACGGGTATAAAGTTTATAATTCTGAAGGGGGACAGCTTGTTCCTGACGAAGCCGAAAAGGTCATTTCTTACATATTAGGGGTTGACACTTTTGATGGTGTGAAACGGATTTCCCAAGAAGAAGCGGAGCGCCAAGGTCTGCTTCACTGGCTTGGTGAGAAGGATGACGAAGCGTTTACCGATACTGTCGCTGCGGTTAGTCTTGCAAGTGAAGAGATTGCCTCCACGCTTGGAAAAGACTTCAAAATCGTATACACCCCGCTACATGGTACTGGTAATCTGCCAGTTCGTCGTGTGCTTGAGAAAATTGGGTTCACACAGGTGCATGTAGTACCTGAGCAAGAGCAACCAGATTCCGAATTTTCTACTGTGAAATCGCCGAACCCAGAGGAGCGCGAAGCCTTTACACTGGCTATGAAGCTGGGTGAAGAGTTGAATGCGGATCTCTTAATTGGTACGGATCCCGATGCAGACCGTATGGGTGCAGTGGTTCGCGACAATGAGGGTAAATTTGTTGTTTTGTCGGGCAATCAATCTGGAGCTCTGATGATTCATTATTATTTGAGCCGTTTACAGGAACAAGGTAAGTTGCCTAGCAATGGTGCAGTTGTGAAGACTATCGTGACGAGCGAGATGGGAGCTGCTGTAGCTTCTCATTATGGTGCAACTGTATTTAATACGCTAACGGGCTTCAAATATATTGGCGAAAAAATGACTCAATTCGAACAATCCGGAGATTACACATATCTTTTCGGTTATGAAGAAAGCTATGGTTATCTTGCAGGTAACTATGCCCGTGATAAGGATGCCGTTCTTGCGGCTATGTTGATCGCTGAAGCAGGTGCTTATTACAAAGCTCAAGGCAAAACACTATATGATGTTCTTCAGGAATTGTATGAGCAGTTCGGATACTTCTTGGAAAGCCTGGAGTCCCGTACCTTAAAGGGTAAGGATGGCGTTGCGCAAATTCAAGGTATTATGAATGATTGGCGTACGAATGCGCCACAAGAAATTGCCGGATCTGCCGTTACAGAGGTACTGGATTATTCACTAGGCTTGAATGGTCTGCCGAAGGAAAATGTATTGAAATATTTGCTCGCTGACGGTTCATGGTTCTGCCTGCGTCCTTCCGGTACCGAACCAAAAATTAAAGTTTATTTTGCGGTTGTGGGTGAATCCTTGCAGAATGCTAAAGACAAGGTAGCTACACTATCCAAACAGGTTATGGCCCGTGTTGACGGGGAACAATAAAATAAGAATATAGAGCGCATTCTATATTGTGAAATTATATTTTTTACGTAGAAACGGGTACCGTCTCTAAAAGGATGACGATCCGTTTCTACTTTTGTAAAAAGAGTTTTAAAGTGAAAGAGGAGGTACTTTTGGTGCAGCAAAAATGGCAACGTTGGAATATTTCTTCCCGAAAGTGGCTGTGGATTATAGTTGTGGTTGGCGTTTTAGCTGCCCTGCCTGTTGTCTATGACCGTCTGCAGACGGAGAAGTCTTCCAAGACAGTGGAATTTGTATTTGATTATCGTGATTTAGTTGAAGTCGCCAGCTATCGTGCAAATCCGCAGAATTATATTTCTGAACAGTTAGATCGCCTAAAAGATGCTGGTGTTCAGAGCATGGCGATTTACGAAAGCACGCTGGAAGATTATCGTAAGGCGCGTCGTCTAATGATGTGGGGTGCGGCTGATATCGCTAATCTTACCGATACAATCATTCCGGAGAATGAGAATTATACTTATGTTCTTTTTACTAATCCTGATTACTACCAGGCTCTGGCGCCTGTTATTAAAGAGGCATTCGGTAATCTTGGGATTACTTCAAAGGAATGGAGTTTCCGCGGACAACAAGGTCTTATTATTGAGACTCCAATAGAAGATGCTACACTGAAGCCACTTCAGCCAGATCCATTTACACTGGAGATGCTGCATGACAAAGGTTTCACCATTGTACCGCGTCTTGTGGATTCTTTGACTTATAATAAAGCAACAGTTGAGAAGCTGTTGGATCGTTATGAAGAATTGGGTGTAAAACGAATCCTATTCGAAGGAGAGTCCGTTAAAGGGTTTAATGATGATGCCGATACTGGCAGTATCACTGACTTTGCAAACCTCCTTAAAGAACGTGGAATCGGAATTGCAGCGATTGAAAATATTAAGAAACAGCAGAAGGGCTTTAACAAGCTTGCTTATTTGCTGGACTATAACGTAACACGGTTATATTCCCTTAGTGAAGGTGATTCTGCCTTAGATCCAAAAGTGATCTCGGATCGTTTCGCTTTGGCAACAAAGGATCGTAATATCCGCATGATTTATTTAAATACGATTCCTTCACGGAATACAGCTAAGGCACAGATAACAGATACGCTGGACAACCTTGTCACGAGTCTTAGTGATCCTGGTGGTGCCGTTGAGCAGATCAAAGACAATGGGTTTAAGTTAGGACAAGCTACGGCTTTTGAGGTTGTAGATTCGTCTTATCAGCGTTACTTCAAGCTAGTTGCAGTAGTTGGCGCAGTCTCGTTAGTGGCGCTGCTGATTTCTTACTTTATTCCTTGGCTTACGATCCCAGCATGGGTGCTAGGATTACTGGGAAGTGCAGGCCTGCTGGTATTGAAACCAGAGCTGTTTGAGCAGGCACTGGCGCTAGCGGCCGCGATAAGTGCACCAACTCTTGCGGTTGTACTTGCCATTCGTAAGGTCAATGAAATGGGGCCTCCTTTACGGGGCAATAACCTTACCTATAAGGCTATGAGCCCGCAACGTCGGTTCACGCATAGTCTGGTGCTTTATCTGAAGACCTCATTAATTTCTTTGAGTGCTGTGCCATTCGTGATTGCACTGCTCAACAACATAACCTACAGTTTAGTGCTGGACCAGTTCCGTGGTGTTAGTCTACTGCACATGGCACCTATCGGCCTTGTGGCACTATATGTACTTTTATACCGTGGAGAGTTTGTTTTCAACAAAACAGGCAAGCTGCTTCGGACACCTATTACACTGGCTTGGGTTATTGCCGCTGCGGTTCTTGGGGTAGTGGGGATGTATTATTTGAGCCGAACTGGAAATGGTGGCAACGTAACACCTTTAGAAATGGCTTTCCGTACATTCCTTGAGAATACGGTCGGTGTCCGGCCACGTAACAAAGAATTTTTACTGGCTCACCCACTCTTAATTTTGGGTGCATTCCTAGCCTTTAGATACCGGAGTGCAGCGTTTATCATGATTATTGCCGTAATCGGTCAGCTCTCCATGGTGGATACCTTTGCACATATTCATTCACCTGTTCTGATCTCGCTGGTTCGCGGATTGCTCGGTCTTGGTCTCGGACTGATCATTGGTATAATTGCCGTAATCGTATGGCAGATTGCAGAAGGGTGTTGGAAACGATGGTCGCCACTCCTAAAAAAATAGTTATCTCTGGTTACTATGGTTTCAGTAACAGTGGAGATGAAGCGGTGCTACAGTCCATTCTAATTGCACTGCAGAAACAGTCTCAAGCTTTGGGTATATCCATTGAGCCTATAGTGCTATCGATTGATCCTGAGTGGACCAGTGCCACATACGGAGTGAAATCCGTGCACCGGATGAAGCTTGTCGAAGTCCGCCAAGCGATTTATGAGAGTGCTGGTCTGATCAGTGGTGGGGGCAGCCTGCTGCAGGATGTAACAGGTAGCAAGACCATTCCTTACTATTTAGGTATTTTAAAGCTTGCGCAGTGGATGGGTAGACCCACCTTTATCTATGCTCAAGGTATCGGACCTGTGAATCGCAAACTTTTTCACCCGTTAATCAAATCCGTGTTTCGCAAATGTAACTATATATCTGTGCGGGATGAACAATCCCGCGAACTTCTCCTATCTATGGGACTAGAGCAGAAGAACATAGAGGTTGTTCCTGACCCAGTTTTGGGCTTGTCTCTGCCTGAGGAGACTGGTTCTGCAGGACAGCCGCCTTCTTCGGGTGTACTTCCTGTAGTAGGAATATCGGTACGTTATTGGGAACAAGATCGCAAGGAATTGGATGCACTTGTGCAAGGATTGATTAAGGCGAATCTTGATAAGCCGTTGCATTTAAGATTCCTTCCGTTTCATTTTCCAACTGATAATGAAGCCTCGCGTTATGTGATGGAGCGCTTGGAAGAAAGCATAACCGAACATGGTGGGCAGGTCAGTATTTGTGAGGATGCTATTCACCCACAGCAGATGCTACGGGAAGTGGGAGTATGCGATGTTCTGATCGGTATGCGACTTCATAGCTTGATATACGCGGCTGGAAGACGTGTTCCACTGATAGGTATTTCTTATGATCCGAAGATCGATCATTTTCTGGAAAGAATCCAGTGCCATCCTGTTGGAGCAACAAACGCACTTGATGCTGAACATGTTGCTGCCGAGATTGTCCATCTTTTGAACACAGGTCAGGAATGGAGAACAGAACGTAAAGATGTCATTTCCAAGTTGATTCAAGAAGCAGGGGCACCAGCTCGGCAAATTGTAGAATATTTTCACCATAAAGGATGATCTAAAGTGAAAGCAGAAAGCGCGGTACCTACAGTTCCTATTTTTGGGATTAGAGTCTCGAAAGTTGATATGGCAGCAACAGTTGCCTATTTGACGGAGGCTGTTCATACCCGTATCCCGCATCAAGTGATTACAGCAAATCCGATTATGGTTATGGCTGCACTGGAAGATCCAGCTTATATGGATATTATGAAATCGGCTGAATTGGTTGTCCCCGATGGGACGGGCGTTGTATGGGCTGCTAATTATTGTAATGAGCCGGTATCAGAACGGGTAGCAGGTTATGATCTGTTACATGAATTGATGCGACAGGGTGAAAGATATAGTTGGAAGGTATATCTCCTTGGTTCTACGCCTGAAGTGATTCGGGAAACCGCTGAAAGGTTACAATTGCAATATCCGGGTGTTATCATTGCAGGATATCACGACGGATATTTTGGTCCGGAAGCAGATGAAGAAATTGTTGCTGGAATTGTTAAGGTTAATCCTGACCTACTATTTGTTGCCAGAGGTGCGGATAGTCAGGAACCATGGATTGCTAAATATAAATCCAAACTGGGTGTTCCTATCATGATGGGGGTCGGCGGCAGCTTTGACGTGATTTCTGGAAAGAGTAAAAGGGCACCAAAAGCCTTCCAAAAAATGAGAATAGAATGGTTGTACCGCCTCCTAAAAGAGCCTACTCGGTACAAACGAATGCTTGCACTGCCGAAATTCGCATTAAAAGTGGTGCGTGAGAAAGATAAAGTAACAAAAGTCTAGTGAAATGCCGATATTCACCTAGAAAATCAGATAAATAGCCTAAATAAAGGATTGGAATTTGTTTTTGTAACAGCGTATAATTCAATGCGGTAGAGAAATGGGGGTCGACTGATCAAATGTTAATCATATACATCGCTGGATTTATCGTATGCATGGGACTCGCACTTGGCCTCACACCTTTGGTGAAGAAATTCGCCATTAAGATTGGTGCAACAGATGTGCCGAATGCTCGTAAAGTGCACACGAAAATAATGCCCCGCCTTGGCGGATTAGCTATTTTTCTAGCGTTTGTGTTAGGCCTGCTTGCCGTATTGCCGATTATTCCATACGAGTTCACTCCGCGGGAGGTCAACTTCATTAAAGCGCTGCTGTGTGGCGGCGGACTGATTGTACTTATCGGGGCACTTGATGACCGATTTGAATTATCAGCAAAAGTGAAGCTACTGGGCCAAATTATCGCAGCATGTATCGTTGTTTTCGGCTTTGGTATTACTGTAGATTTTGTGAATATTCCATTTAACAATACGTATTCCTCACTGGAGAGCTGGATTGCTATCCCGCTTACGATTTTCTGGATTGTCGGTGTTACCAATGCCGTTAATCTGATTGACGGGCTGGACGGGCTTGCGGCTGGTGTATCAGGAATTGCTATTGCTACGATTGCGGCAATGGCTTTCGTAATGGGAAACACCATGGTTGCAATGTTGTGTCTGTTGCTTCTGGGTAGCATTATTGGATTCCTGTTCTTTAACTTCCATCCCGCTAAGATTTTCATGGGAGATACGGGTTCGCTTTTCTTAGGCTTTTGCTTAGCTTTACTAGCCTTGCTAGGATTTAAACAGATTGCTGTAGTTTCGTTTATTACACCTTTACTTATTATCGGTGTACCTTTGTCGGACACGTTCTTTGCGATCGTGCGACGTAAGCTGCAGAAGAAACCAATCTTCGCGCCAGATAAAGGGCATTTGCATCACTGTCTTCGCGAGCTTGGCTTCAGCCATCGTCAGACTGTACTTATTATTTATGGTATTGCTGCATTTTTCGGTATCCTAGCTGTCATTCAATCATCAGCAGCTCTATATGAAGCGAACTGGGTTACGTTCGTGGTCATCTGCATCATGCTATTCTTCCTGCAGATTGGTGCTGAAATCACAGGTTTGATCGGCAAGACAAAACGTCCGCTGATTGATTTCTTTTTAAGAATGCGTATGAAGGCTGATCCGGAAAGAGGCTCTAAGTCCTAAGTGACTAAGCAATTATTCTAAAATTTTCTATATCTAACAAAACTCATTCGATTTCGGATGAGTTTTTTGTTATTTTCCCTAAAAATATCACTACTTATGACCGATAAAGAACAAAGTGAAGGTTTACGAGAACTTATACTCAAAGGAGAGATATAACACATGCAACGCTTTAAGAGACCGTTCGTTTGGCTGATGCTGGCGGCTTTGATCGTTTCTATGTTCCCAGGTAAATACACGCCGTTAGCGGCAGCGGCAACCACGAGCTCTACGACTTTCTTCAGTCCGGATGATCTCACATTACGTAATACCGTTTTGTTGAAGCAGGACGTTGTGCCAACAACAGATAATCAAAACCCAGAGGGGTTAATTAGTCGTTCTAGTGTCTACAAAATAAGTAATCCTACCTTTTCGATTACAGGGACATACTCACAGGTAACTTCATCTACAATGAAGGTTACTGTTGAGCAGCTAACTCAGGATAGCTCAAGCAAAAAATGGGTAACGGATTCGACTCGCTTGACTACAGGAACAGTTACAACAGATAACAATAGTCCGGACAATCGCTTTGTAGCGTCTGGTCTTGTTTTGTATACAGGCTTTAATAAGATTACTTTCTCTGGTATGCAAGGTAATCTTCAACGTTCAGAATCCTTCTATGTGCTATATGATCAAGTGCCTTATGTAACAGAATTAAAAGTATTGGGTGGACCTTCTGCGCTTAATTTAAACGAAGGAACACAGGTTGTTGTGCCGGTATCTACAGTTACTCTTCAAGGTAAAGTAGCGAATGCAACGAAAGTAAGTGTCTCCGTGAATGGCGGGACTGCATTACAGACCTCCTTATTGGAAGATGGAACATTTTTTACACCTGCTTTAAATTTGAATCCGGGTTTAAGTACTCTAAAAATTGTGATTCAAAATGCCTCGGATTCTATAACCATAGACAGATCGGTTTATTTCTTTGATAAGGATCAACCGTTTGCTTCTTTGAACATCAATCATAATTCTGTCGATTATAATATTCTAAATGATAAAATACCTACATTAACTGCTGATCTTAGTCCTAGTGTTGCAGGTTTTACAGGACAAATATTGGTGCCTTACAACGTAGCTCCATTCAAAACAAGTGCTGTACTAACTCTTAATAAAGGTACTGCCAGTACTGAAAAAGTTGTTACGATAAAAAGCGTGGAAGAGGAATTAACTATTCCTGGTCCTGATGGCGTTACTCCAACGTACAAATTGGTTAAATTTACGACTGATACTAATCTAGATATTCTCCCAGGTGTAAATGACTTTAAGCTGTCCGTTGATTATGGCACCCATAGTAGTTCTCATATCTATTCTTATAAATTCTTAAAAGATGAGACTGTTATAACAGAAATGTACTATCTTCCTGGATATACAGGCTCAGGAGCTCTTACAAACATTTCAAAACTGCCTCTAAATGGTCAACAGTTGGAGAGTGATACCTTTTATATTTTGGCAAAAACAAATAAATCAACATCAGCTGTGTTAACTGCTAACTATTTACCTTTGAGTAATAAACCGTTAAGTATATCTCCTGTTACTGAGGCGGTTACTGGTACAAACGAATACGTTTATAAAATTACGGGTTTCTCTAACGGTCAGCAGAAAGTACAGTTCCGATACACAGGATCGGAGTCTTATTATAATGCTGATATTTCATATGTATCTAAAAACTATATTTACGTAAGCAATCTGCAGGACGGACAAACCTACGAATTCGATTCAAGTATCGATAGAACACTGAATGTTAATGGTGAATATATTGGATTTGAGAATATCGAGAGTGCACAAGTACAGATTAATGGTATTGATAGTAATCAATTACCTGATACCAAGAATTCAGAGGGTAAAGTTATTGTAAATAAATTTGCACTTGGTGTGGTGAAGAATGGTTCAACTAGCGACAAGACGACCTTCAATTTCAACTTAGGAATTAGCCAGTCGGGTCCCTTGGTGTACGGTGAGAATAAAATCGTGTTTACAGGGGTCTCTAAAGATAGTACAGGAAATCAGCGGATTATTAAAAAAGAACTGAAACTCTATATCATTGATACCAACATATCTGGGTTGAAGCAGTTCCACCCAACCTTAGGAGATAATCGTCTACCTTTTACATCGACAACTCTTACTAATGAAGTAGAGCGTAATGCAATTCTTGCATTGCCATCTGAAATTATTTATAAGGACGAGAAATATACAACAAGCAAAGATAAATTTGACTTGGTGCTACAAGGAAGCGGAGCTTCGACGTTAAATCTATATCAGGGTTCAACTCTGGTATTTACTTCAACAGGACAAGATAAGCTCCTAACAGACAATCCTGAAGGTCCTATTGGTCCAAAACGTTATCCTGATGAGTTGGCTGCAAATGGCCTGTACTATGAGTACATCGGAAGCGCTAAGAACTTTATCTTACGATTACGTGACATTAAATTTGATGCTCCAGGAAGTCAAGTTTATACACTTGAGCTTATTAATAAGACAGGGGCAAGAACTACACAGCGTCTCGAGGTAGTACGAGAGGTGGCTCCATATCGTCTTCTCTCACCTGTACCAACTGTAGGTAAACAAATCGTTGTTAACAAGAACTTTGTTCGTTTCGATATTGAAGCAGAAGGCGCGACTAAAGTAATTATTGGTAAAGATGAAGCCAAAAAACGCACAGATTTTCCGAATCAAGATCGTTTTACCTATGATTATGTAGGTTTGAAGGCAGACAAATCCACGCCAATTAAGATACAAATCGTCCGTGCTAACTCTACAATTAGCGATACTATAGATGTCTATTATGCCAGTGCGGTACAGATCGACACGCAGTATATGGCGGAGAAGGTAGCTACGAAGTATAGTGTTTTCAATAAAGCCCTGGAATTGAATTTCCCTAAAGGGACAATTATGAAGGGATTTACGAGCTCTGGTGCTGCGAAATATTATCCTAATACAAAATTATTGTTTGGTATTGCGGACCCCGCTGACGGTGTCGTTGAACGAAAGAATGACTACGGGAATATAATTAACGTCACTGGCAGCGATGACAGAACAGAAGGCGGAGGAGGCCAACTTGTGATCCCGCAGGATCTCGCTTTGCGCTTCACATCAACCGTCTCTACAAATAATTTTTCAAGAGTATCTGATATCTACTGGCTCAGTGGAGGTTTAGGAGAAGACGGTGTTAATGTTGAAACCAATGGCGTTACTCCGCATTTTGTGGACGCTAGCGGGAAGACGGGGTATTTTACGCAGTACAGTCAAACTCGTAAAATTGTACCTTCCCAACGCGGTGAATTGACGCTTACTTTTAACTCCAGCATTGTGGATGAAGTGGGGTCGACAATAACAGTATTCCGCTATACCGATGCTGGGAAATGGGAAAACATAGGTGGAGAAGTAGATACGAAGAAGCACACCATCACAGTTCCATTTGATGAGTTTGGTTACTACACTGTTATGAAGCTACGTCGTGGTTTTGTTGATATTACGAATCACCCATGGGGTAGAAATATTATGAATGGATTGTATTCTAAAGGGTTCATGACTAATCTTCGTGCAGATGCATTCGGCGCAGATGATTTAACAACACGTGGAGAATTCGCTACACTACTGGTGAAATCTCTGAGTATTCCTTTAAACTATGATGCCAATAAGCAAACATTCTTCGATATTGTGCCACAAGCGGTTTCGGCTACCTGGGATTTCAAACATATTGAGACTGCTGCTAGGGCAGGTATTGTTACAGGACTAAGTGACGGCTTCTTTGGACCTGACCAAGCTTTAACACGTGAACAAGCGGCGGTAATGATCGCTAGGGCGCTAAAGCTGAAGATGTCTTTGAATGACAGTAAACTCTTGGCAACCTTAAGTAAATCGTTTGTTGATACTAGTAATATGGATTTCTATTCACGCCCTGCCATTGAAGCTGTGTCCAAAGCTAAGATTATGGAAGGAAGCGCCGTGACGGTTACAGGACAGAAGAAACCCGTATATAACTTTAATCCAAAGGGTAAATTGACTAGAGCGGAGGCTGGAAAGATTACAGTTGCGCTCTTGCAAAAGAGTACAAGCATCTTCCCGAAGAACTTTAACTAAAGCAAAAAAATGTTCACCGGCCTGCGAAAAAATATTCGCAGACCGGTGTTTTAATGTAATGAGAGCAATTACCAAAGACATATATTTTGTATTCTTCTTAGATTTACGATACAATAACGTAGAAAATATTATTTTCTGAAAGGTGAAAGCCAACCATGAAACCGATTTTAGCAAAAGCACAGTTGGATTACATGAAAGCCAAGAATATGTTTGAGAATAGAGCAAAAGTGTTAGAAAAGGAAATTGCGGCTAAGCGGGCACTACAGGAGATTACACAGGAGGTTATGGAGGAGCTTGTGCAAGCTACAGGATTCCATGATTCTTACAATGAGCTTGTCGTTGCTGAGAACGCTCTGATCGAATGGTCTCATACTACAATTAAGCATGAAAAGAGCTACCGCGAGAATCGCGCAGCTATTGATGCAATGTACGACAATGTAAACTCAAGTCCTGAAAAGCGTCAGGAATTGATCCAGTTATCTATGAAGATTCGTTAGACCCTACTGTAATAGAAGCAAGCGCCGGCAACGGCGCTTTTTTGTTGCGTTCAGCATGATGCTATCTATAGAGCGGATCTCCGAGTGGTGATGGTAAGTAGTAGCCATCAGCTTACGAATCATCAAAGCAATGAGCCAGGAGGCGAACCGAGAAAGGACATGTTTGATCGAATCTATAAGCGAAGGGTTTTAGGTTATAGCTTTAAGAGCTGAAGCTCAGAAGGGGAGCCGCCATATAAACAGCCTACGGTGAATGTGAGTAATCAGGTCTTTTCGCCCCTTTATACTCAAATTTTGTAGGAATGTTTAAATAAATGGCACTAGTGTTAATGATACTTAGTAAATATTGCATAATGACGTTTAGAAAACGACTATGGTATACTATTTTCCGTGGCAACCCATGATTAACAATAGTTAGTAGAACATACATATGTATCTTCTATTGGGATTGTACCGGAAAACAAAAAAAGAAAATATTTTTTTTGAGAAACCGCAACTTTTCCAAATCTTCTGCGTTTAAGGTGTAGAGTCATTTACACAGGCAGTTGAAATTAACCGGTGGTAAAGCGAATTTAACAAAATGGAAAAATTAGCTTTACGTGACTTGAGGCACATTGTATAATACTTAGGTATAATTAGGAATCTAGTATTGTCATGTCCTGATCATTGTTTACCAGTTTCTGTGATACCCGTCACAGACATTATTTATACTTAATTTGCTCAACTCTGGAAAGGGGGTGCATCGGCTAATGAGTGACACGAGCTACTCAACTAAAGAAAAATCTCAGTTTATGAACGTCCAAGGAGGAGAAAAAAAGGTTATGAAGAAAATTTTATCCGTAGCATTATCTACAGCAATGGCATTCTCGATGTTTGCCTCTGTAGCGTTTGGTGACGCAGCAGCAACTCCGCAACAAAAATTTGACGCTTTGGCAGCAAAAGGTATTCTCAATGGGTACCCAGATGGTCAAGCTCACCTTGAAAAAGATCTTACTCGCGCTGAATTCGCGAAGATCGTTACTAAATTGTTCGATCTTACTGAAGTAACTAACAAATTGTCTTACAAAGACAAAGGTTACAACGCTAGTAACTGGGCAGTTCCTTACATCGAAGCTGTTACTGCAGCTAACTTGATGCAAGGTAAAGATACTGTTAAAGGTATCTTCGACTACAACGGTAAAGTAACTGTTGAAGAAGTGGCGGCTGTATTGTTCCGCGCTTTGAAACTTGAAGCACCAGCAACAAGCGACAACAGTGCATCTGCATGGGCTAAAGGTTATGCTCAAGCAGTAATCGATGCTGGTCTGATTGCTAAAGACACTAACTTCAAAGCTAACGCTAGCCGTTCTTTGGTAGTTGAAACAGCATATGCAGTTGATCAATTGAAAGCAGCTCCTACTGTAGCTTCTGCAGAAGCAGTAAGCCCAACTAGCGTAGTTGTAACTTTCTCTGACAAAACTACTACTACTGTAACTTTGACTACAGCACTTGTAGAAGGCGTTGAAACTTCAATTTCCTTCAAACATAATAACCACGACTACACAACTAAAGTAACTTTGGCAGCTCCTAAGGTTCTTTCCGTAGAAGCTCCAAACGCTAAACAAGTGGTTGTTAAATTCAACCGTGTAATTAGCGCTGATTCTGTGATTGAAGATGGTAAATTGCTTGCTGACACTGTTAAGGTAGTACCTGTAAGCGGAACTGCTGTAACTGTTGTTGGTTCAGCTGCAAGCTTGAATGAAGCTGGCACCGAGTTGACAATCACTCTTGACAAAGTTGATACTGACTACTTGAAGGGTCAATACACAGTAGTAGTAAGTGACAGCGTTCTGACATCAGCTGGAACTAAAGTTGCTACTTACACTACATTGTTGACAGTTGCTGATACAGTAGCTCCAACAGTTAAAGCTATCAATGCTGTTGCTAAAGATTCTACTAAAGAAGTATTCGTACAATTCAGCGAGCCAGTAAAACAATATAGCTTTACTGCTACTGTTAACGGTTCTGCTGTATCTGTATCCAAAGAATCCGCTGATACATTTAAATTGACTACAAATACTGCACTGAAAACTGGTACAGCTAATGATGTAGTGCTTAACAAAGTTACTGACTTTGCTGGTAACGTTGCAAGCTCGCTTAAAACAAGTGTAACTGTAGTAGCTGATACTGCTGCTCCTACGATCGTTAGCGTTACTCCTGAGAGCGATCAATATGTAAAAATTAAATTTAACAAAAAGGTTAACGCTGCATCCTTCAAGGGTAATGTTTCCTTGTTGAAAGCTGACGGCGACAAAGTTGGTAACATGAGCGTTGTTACAACTGACGATAGCGACACAATTAAACTGCAAGTACCTAGTGGTTTCAATTTCCCATCATCCGGAACTTTCACTGGTACACTTTCATTTGCAGCAGCAGTTCGTGATACTTTGGGTAACACTCTTGGATCCACTGTGACTCAAGCAGTTACTTTCGTTAAAGACACTACTGCTCCAACTGTAGTATCTGCTACTTACGGTTCTAGCGGTCTTGTACTGACTTTCAGTGAAGATGTTGTACTTGCAACTGGATCTGTTAGCATCATTGATGAATCCACAGGTACTGTTGTTGGTTCACCAATTACTCAAGCTAATATGACTGTTAAAGGTGCAAAAGTAACTGTTAAGACTAGCACTACTTTGGGCGGAGATTACACAGTTCGTCTGACTGCTGGATTGGTGAAGGATAAAGCTAGAGCAGCTAATGCTTCCGACGCAGCAACTGTTAATCTTACAGCTGAAAAAATCACAACTAACGATGACAAGAGACCTACAGTTACTTCTGTAGTTTATGAGACGGTTTCCTCACAACCTGGATACCATCAGTTCACAGTAACTGCTAATGACAACGTTGGTTTGAATGTAGCTTCACTTCGTGATGTTAGCAGCTATGTTCTAGGCGGTAAAGCTCTACCTTCCGGCTCTTATCCTGTTGTAGCTTCAATCGGTAAAGATGATTCTGCTACTAAACCAGCTACTGCTCATGTGAATGTATTCATTCCAGTAGGTGGAATTACAAAATCTGACTACTACAAGTTTGAAGTTGTTGGTATCTCTGATGCAGCAGGAAACGGACTGGATACAACTACTGCAGCTTCTGCAAATCCTTATATTAAGAACACAACTGCTCCTAAATTGACTGAAGCAGCTATTAACAGCAATTCTACTTACCTGACATTGACATTCTCAGGTAATGTTAAGACTGTTGATGCTAGTGACTTCGATGTTGTTGTAGGTTTGGATGGTAAGGATACAGTTAAAGCAGTTGTAGATGCAACTGTTGGTACTGGTAGCGAAGAAGGTAAAGTATTGTTGAAACTTACTGTTAACGGTAAAGTAATCACAGATTTGAATACTGTTGATTCCTTGACTGTTGAAGTTAAGGAAAATGCTAAATCTGCTGATAACGATGGTCTTACAATTGTTAAAGGTAACAAACAAACTGTAAGATAATTAGCTTCCTTTACGAAGCAAGAATAGCCTCTTCGGAGGCTATTCTTTTTTTATAGGCATTTATCCCCACTCATGAGGAGGAACTTCATTGAAATCGGTATGGAAAGTAACAACAGCTGTAATATTGCTGGCTGGTGGTGTATGGGCTGGGTCACTGTTGAATGTTACTGCTGAAGGTGCAGGTGTTGGTTCACAACCTGGCACAGCAGATGATCCAGTGGTTACCAAAAGCTATGTAGATCAGCAAATTCAGAAAGCACTTACAGGTGGTACAGGTACAGCTCCAGTAGCTACAGCTACTCCGAGTCCTAGCTCAGCTCCAACAGCAACAACAGCTCCAACTACTAGTGGTAATGAATCCGTAATTGTCGATGTAAAACCAGGTCAAACTTTAATTGCTTCCGCAGGTGCTGAATTTATTGTTCGCGCAGGTAAAGCGGTTATCTACTCTCAGGATGCAAACGGTGTGGCTGATTTAACAGATGGTAAAGATCTTGCAAATGGAGTAGCTGCGCCGACTAACCATTTATTATCCTTTCCTCGGGATAGTCGTGGTATTACTGTCCAAACAGGACAAACCCTTGGCCTTGTTGTCATGGTTCGCGGTGGTTATACACTGAAATAATTTGTAATTATATACTCATAATGCCCTTAAAAGTACTTGATCATACATTCAAACTGATTTCCAAAGTTACAAATCATTGGCGCGATTGAAGAGTAGATATTGGACGCACAATATTCCTGTAATCTTACAAATTCACAGGAGGTGCTGTAACATGGCACGTAACAATCGTACAGTGGTACCGGAAAGTCGGGCAATGTTGAAGCAAATGCAATATGAGATTGCAGCTGAATTTGGTTTATATGGAGCGCACTATGGAGGCGGAGCAGACACGGAGTTTGCTTCTGAATTAGGGGCAATCGGAGGTAGTGGTTCTGGCCGTAGCCAGTATCTTGGACATCTTAGTTCAAGAGATAATGGCTCTGTTGGCGGAGAAATCACGAAGAGACTCATTAAGCAAGCCGAACAGTCTCTTTTTCAATAATATCAGGGTATAGGGACTCTTATATATCCTATCTGATATTGCTTTTTCATACGGCGAAATCAATATTTATACTGTGTTGGAGGGGTTTCGGAGTAATTGACACCACCTCCCAAATAAGATAATATGACTTTTGAGGAAAGCCTTAGACCTTTTCCATATGGGAAAGGTTCATTTTTTGAAGAGTTTAGTGAATATAAACATGAAATACTGCAATCATCCTTCATAAAAAGAAACAGGCTTCTGAGTTGTTTTGTTTTATAGTTTTTTTATTTGGCCTGTGTGATTATAAAGGAACTCCTTATACAGTGTCAGACTAACCATAAGGGAGGTTGTTATACTTGTCTATTAAAGGGCGTCATTTGTTTACTTCCGAGTCCGTGACGGAGGGGCATCCGGATAAAATCTGTGACCAGATTTCCGATGCGGTATTGGATGCATTTTTAGCTAATGATCCAAATGCACGTGTAGCCTGCGAAGTAGCAGTAGCAACTGGTCTTGTTTTGGTGATCGGGGAAATCAGTACCAAATCTGAGTATGTAGATATTCCTGCCATCGTACGCAACACCATTAAAGAAATTGGCTACACACGTGCAAAATATGGTTTCGATTATAATACTTGTGCAGTGTTGAGCTCACTTAATGAGCAGTCAGCTGATATTGCTCAGGGTGTAAACTCTGCACTAGAGCACCGTGATCCAGCACAATTGGCTGAAGAAACGGCAAATATTGGCGCGGGTGATCAAGGATTGATGTTCGGTTTTGCTACGAATGAGACACCAGAACTGATGCCGCTACCGATCGCTTTATCTCACCGTATTGCTCGTCGCTTGTCTGAGGTTCGTAAGAACGGAACATTGGAATATCTGCGTCCTGACGGAAAGACACAAGTTACGATTGAATATCAAGATGAGAAGCCTGTACGCGTGGACGCTATCGTAGTATCCACACAACATGCGGAGGAAATCTCTCTTGAACAAATTCAGGCTGATATTAAAGAACATGTAATTATGCCGGTTGTTCCTGCGGAACTACTCGATTCCGAAACCAAGTACTTTATTAACCCAACCGGACGTTTTGTTATTGGTGGTCCTCAAGGGGATGCCGGTCTGACTGGACGGAAGATTATCGTTGATACGTATGGCGGATATGCTCGTCATGGCGGTGGTGCATTCTCTGGTAAGGATCCAACTAAAGTGGACCGTTCTGCTGCCTATGCAGCTCGCTATGTAGCGAAGAATCTAGTGGCTGCAGGTCTGGCTGATAAATGTGAGATTCAGCTTGCTTATGCCATTGGTGTGGCTACTCCTGTCTCGATTAATGTGGATACATACGGAACAGGTAAAATCAGTGAAGAAAAGATGGTTCAACTGATCAGCAACAACTTTGACCTTCGCCCTGCGGGGATTATCTCCATGCTTGATTTACGTAAACCGATCTATAGACAGACTGCGGCATACGGCCATTTCGGACGTACGGATGTAGATCTTCCATGGGAACGCGTAGATAAAGCGGAATTACTCAGAGATCAGGCTGGATTGTAGTTAATTATACGTTCTTAATAATACGTTAGGCCCGCAAGTTGGCACTTAGTGTCGACTGTGCGGGCTATTTTTATGTAATGAACAGAATTAGGATTGATTCTAATCATAGAGAAGTAGACTACTAAACTTTGTAAGCCCTTTAACCGAAATATAAGAATATACATAAAGACGTTAGTATGGTTTGAGAGGAGTCTATCACGGCATGAAAAGAAAAATTTCAATATGGACGGCGCTTTTTCTAGCGGGAGAACTGGTACTTGGAACAGGGTATCCTTCTATTGGAATCGGAATATCGGCAGTGCATGCTGCAGCGGAATTTGGCATAAGCGTGTCACCAGCACCTGGAGCAACCTATGTAAATATAGGATCATCTCTTAAACTAAGCTTTGACCGTCAAGTCAACCCACAGGCTGGAGAAATTACCATCACGGGACAGGGAGATAGTGCACCTTTTGTAACGATTCCTATTGGTAGCTATGGATTAATTGGTAGTTCAAAAGACTACGAGCTTAAGTTAGGTCCAAACCAACAATTTACTCCGAATAAGGCATACACGGTTACAATTCCCAAAGGATTGTTCAAAGATAATGAGGGGAATGAATCAGGGCTTACTTCATGGGCATTTACCACTGCTCCTGAGAGTAATACGGCTATTACCGCAGGTAACTTCACACCGGCTAGTAATGCAAGAGTAGATGCCGGGAGTTTAAAGGAACTTAGTCTGACACTAAATAAGCAGCTGTTAAAAGGTGGAGGCTCTATCCGAGTCCTGTCTTCAGCAGATAATACAACAGTGCAAGAGTTCAGAATTAAGGATGATGACACCAGAGTTAACGTTCAAACTGATGCTAGTTCTACAACAGTTAAATTATCGTTGGATAAAGCCTTGGGAGCCGGAGGGAATTATTATGTTCTCATTGATTCCTACGCTTTTAAAGATGTAGATAATCGAACATTTTCTGGTATTTCTAGCGGGAATGTATGGAGTTTTTCTACAAAAGGTGTAGCTGAAATTCCGATGACTCCATCACCTGCTAACGGTACAGGTGGTGTATCTACCACAGGAGCGCTACAGCTTACTTTTGACCGACCTATGATGCCTGCATCAGGTGTGATTACGGTGTCCCCAGGGGCTGCTAACGATGCTAGAACGAGATGGCTTAATGTGAACTCGCCAGCGGTTACTGGAGGAAGCAGCAGAACCATAACATTGAATCCGGCATCAGCAGCCTCACCTCTGCTAAATGGCACGCAATATACAGTTACCATCCCCCAAGGTGCTTTTTATGACCAAGATGGAAATGTATTTCCTGCCTCGGGCGCTTACACTTGGACCTTCACAACGGTATCTTTGACTGGACTTGGTGTAAGTGCATTGAATCCATCTGATCGAAGTGAATCTATAGCGAATAACAGATCCTTTTCGATCGCGTTTAATCGGGATGTGAATTACAACAGCGCTGTGGCTAGTGGTGTGGCTCTATATAAAAGTGGGGGGTCTCAGGTGCCGGTTAACGTTACTCGGAGTACCAGCACAGCTAAAGAATATATCATCACACCTTCCGTAGCGTTAGATAGTGACTCTACGTATTACATTGACATCGCCAAAGGGGCTTTTGTAGATGCAAGTGATGCTAACGTTCTATATGAAGGATTAAGCGGTAAAAATTCATGGAGCTTCAAGACCTTGTCTCTGGACAAAACAGCTCCACAGCTCACATCTGCACAGCTTGAGAATAACCGAACCATTCGTCTGAAATATAATGAGACGCTCAATTCATCCATAGCGCTGCTGACTTCAAGCTTTGGAGTTACGGTCAATGACGAGAATCGAGCGATTGAAAGTGTCTATATTCAAGGAGACAGCGCTTATCTGGTATTGAGTACAGGAGTAGCTGTTGGGCAGATTGTGAAGGTCAGCTATAATGGCGGACTGCGGACAATTCAAGACCCAAGCGGAAATGCAGCGAGCACTTTTAGCGCTAAACAGATTACGAACTCTATCGAGTCCTCCATGCCGACACCTAAAGACGGGAGAATCACGGGTAGATCCGTAGTGTTGAATTTTAATGACACATTAAAACCGGTTTCCTATTACGCACATAACCAGTTCTCAGTGATTGCAGATGGAAGCTCACTTGGAGTCAACTCGATAAGTTCCAGCGGCAGTACAGTATACTTAACATTGAGTAGTGAAGCATCAAATGGACAGAACGTTCGGGTGTCCTATTATGCAGGTTCATATCCTTTGCAGAATTCTTATGGACAAAATATTGCGGACTTTACTGATTTTAATATCCGTAACAGCAACGATACCATTCCGCCAGTGTTTCAAAGTGCAACCGGAGGCGGCACTAAGATCATTCTGAATTATAATGAAGGCTTGTCTACAACCAGTCTCCCGCTGAATAGTCAGTTTTCTGTGTTAGTGGGCAGCACACCTAATTATGTGACTAATGTATCGGTTAGCGGCACTCAGGTTACTTTAACGCTTCAGACTGCGCTGACAGTTAATCAGAATGTGACCATATCTTATGTGCCTGGTTCTGCCGGGATAAGCGATCTGAATGGCAATCGGGCAGCGTATATTAACCTACAGCCTGTATCCATCTCAGAAAACAGCGGTACTACCATACCGGAGATTAACTCAGCGACCGTTTCAGGAGACGAGTTAACGGTTACTTTTGCAAAGAATATGCAAGCATCCGGTTCCCTCTACGCCAATCAGTTTGGAGTTAGAGCAGATGGCAGCAGCTTGGGTGTGCAATCCTACTATATCTCCGGCAATATTCTAAAAATAACGCTATCCTCTGTTGTAAAGACCGGTCAAACAGTGGACTTATCCTATATGTCTGGTGCCGGTACGATTAAGGATTTCAGTGGTAATGTACTGTCGTCATTCTCTGCACTATCAGTTCAGAATCTGACAGGCGTGACAACCGGATCTGGAAATCGTCCATCCTATCTAGGAACACTTGCAACGAGTGAGTTTGGTAAAGAGTATGCACTACTAAAGAGTGATTCTTCGCAAATTGTGGATGACCGCTCTTTATATAATCTGTCTCTAAAAAGATATACTTTAAATGCAGATCGAATAGCTGCCAGTTATGAATATCTGTCTAAGATGAATAATGATATTTTGGCATTTGAGGTTCCTTCCACGGAACAAGCAGCTTTTGTGACCGTTCCGCTAAAACCATTGCTTGACGCGGTGAACCGTAATAAAAATACAAAGTTTATGATTCGACATGGAGATAACCTATTTAGTGTAGGACTCAATGATATTGATATGAGCGGACTTGCAAGTAGCTTGATTTCAGACAGTAAAAATATTTCACTTGTGTTCCGCTTGGATAAAGTTCCAGCAGGCACATTTACACCTTTTGAGCAAAAGCTACAAACGATGGGGATGCGAACCATTACAAGTCTTTTGGATGTCCGGGTGACAGCAATAATTAGTGATAATTATGCGAATGCCAAGGCACTGACTGTACCAGGAGAATATACCGTACGTACTACTTCTTCATTAAATAGTGCGCAAACATCTGCGGCCAGATTAGACCTCTCCTATTACGATGCGGCTTATCTACCTACAAAAGTCAGTACGGTCGGCAACTATACGGTTATCCGTGCTCGTACCGCTGGTAATCAGATATTAGGGACCTTTTTGTCCACCCGAACCTTTACGGATATGGGTAAGCATTGGAGCAATGCGATTGTTGCTGAACTTACCGCTAAGAATATTATAGATAGCAGCTACGGTAGTGCATTTAATCCAGAGAAAAAAATTACCCGTGCTGAGTTTGCTGTTATGCTTAGTCGCGGTTTAGGTTTGCTGGGAGATCGTGAGACCGCGCAACGCTTCCGGGATGTGCAGCCTTCCACACAAACTGGAGACTACATTGGCGCAGCGGCTAAAGCAGGAGTTATTACGGGGAATACGGATGGAACCTTCCGTCCGAATGATAATATAACACGCGAGCAGATGGCGATTATGATGATCCGTGCGATGGAATATACCAATCATCCTATTACGCTAAGCGGTACTTCTGCCTCAACGCTTGCAAAATTCAAGGATAAGTCGAAGATTCAGAATCAAAGCGCTGAGTTCGTCGCCAAGGCAGTGCAATCAGGGATAATTTTGGGCATGACAGCAAGTGAGTTCCAGCCTCAGGGCAATGCCACCCGTGCTCAAGCTGCCGTGATGCTGCAGCGGATGCTGAAACAGGCAGATTACCTGTAAACAACTCTTGTAAACAAAGAATCAATTGGTAAAGTCCGGTAATTATGCCGGGCTTTTTTTTGTCGTCTAATTATGACAATTCCGACTCTATAAAGCTTGAAATCTCTCAATTTCGCAACTTTTTGGCTTATTTTCAGTCTATTAAAAGAGTACTAGAAAAATAGGAACCAGTTTCCAGACATTGATATGGACTGATAGAGTACAAAAGAGATGGGAGAGTTACGTTGAAATGAATGAAGTTTTCATGGAGAAGAAGAGTAGCGATGTTGTACGGGGAATAAGATTATCTTCCACTAAAAAGTGGATTGCTGCTTCATTGGCTGGTGTGTTATGGATTATGCCGGTAATCGGCAGTGAAGGTATGATGCTGTTTGGTCAGGGGTCTGCACCAATCGCAGCTGCAGCCACAGCTCCTTTTAAAGTAAGTAAGCTGGGAGAAGAAGTGATTACTTCGGGCGCCATTATGATGAAATATAAATATACTACTACACGTTCTGGAGCGAGTGCTTCTGGGCTTGCGGATGTTATTCGAGTAGATCTTAACAACCCATATGTTTCTTTAGATGTGATGACGGGTAAAGGCGGAAACCTGACTACACGGCAAAGTACTGGTGGAATGGCTAAGGAAACTGGAGCCGTAGCTGCTGTAAATGGAGATTATTTTAATACAGGCGGTGAGGGTGCTCCAATCGGTGGACAAGTATCAGGTGGAGTACTGGTGTCTACCCCTTCACAATTGAATGGAATGTATGCCTTTGCAGTGACAAAAGACCGTAAACCTATTATTGACGAGTACAGCTTTGAGGGGATGGTAACCGCACCAGATGGCGCACAGTTTGAGATCTCCGGTATCAATAAAGGTGCTTATAGCCCTGAAGGCGGAAGCTCGACTTATAGTCATGCTAATGCTATGTATATCTACACAGATGTATGGACTGCACTTGATCGTCCTAAAAATAGCTCTACCACTCCAACTGAGGTACTTGTTGAGAATGGTGTAGTTACTCAAATCTCAGAGAATGCTGCGCTTCCTACAGCGGTTCCTAAGGGAGCTTATATTTTACGGGCACATGGCTTAGCCGCACGATATGTTACTGCCCATTTGGCAGTAGGACAACCTGTTACCAGCGAGTATTCTTTGAAATCCAAGACTACTCAGCAATCGCTCGATCCTGCGAATCTGCAAACGATGATCGGCGGACATACGATTCTAGTAAATAACGGGAAAGCAGCAACGTTTTCGCGATCAACTAGCAGCATTGGGGGCTATCGTGCACGTACGGCTTTAGGTTACTCACAGGATGGACGTTATGTATATATCATAGCGGCTGAAAAAAACGGCAATAGTTCAGGAATGTCTTTAACCGAACTGCAATCATTTATGACGAATATTGGAGTCTGGAAGGGGCTTAATCTCGATGGAGGCGGCTCTACAACGATGGTAGACAGGCCCCTCGGCGAAACCTCGACTACACTCACGTTTAATACAGAGTATGGCACAGAGCAACGTAGCATCGTTAATGCGCTTGGTGTCTATACTAACGCACCTCAAGGTGAAGTGAAGGGAATCAAGATTAGTGGAAGTTCTGCATTGCTAGTTGGCCAAAAGGCTACGTATTCTTTAAAAGGGTATGACACTTACTATAACCCTATTGATGTAGCGGCAGGTAATCCTACTTGGGTATCCAGTGGAGGAAGCGCAACTGTAAATGCAGGAGAAGTTACGGCAGTGAAGCCAGGTACCGTCACCTTAACAGCTAAAAGCGGCTCGGCAAGCGCCTCTACAACCGTTACAGTTCTGGGTGGCAATGATCTGTCGAGTATGAGTGTAGGTACAGCTACAGCGCCGCTGACAGCCGGAACCACTGTGTCTGTGCCTGTTACGGCAGCTACGAAGAGTGGAGCAACTATTAATGTTCCAGATTCAGCCCTGAAGTGGGAGTTTGTAGGGTTTAAGGGAGCCGTGAAAGATGGCAAGCTTACTGTAAACTCTGTAGATGCAGGGGTAACTACAGGTTATGCTATTGCTCGTTATGATGGATTTAGTGCAGTGGTTGTATTATCGACAGCAGCGGCTACAACGTGGGAAGATTTTGAGAAGGTAAGCTATCCAATCAACTTTACGACTAATGTTCCAGCGGTACAGGGTACTGCAGCAATAGTTGATGGAACAGCCGAAAGAGTAGGCTCTAAGGTACTGTCACTCAGTTATGATATGACGGCTGGAAGCGGAAAAATGTATGCTTATGCCCAGCTTAATGGTACAAGTGGAAAAACAGTTCCAGCGCTTGCAACCTCGATGTCGGTTGATGTGATGGGAGATATGAGCTTGAATTGGCTGCGTGCTGAGTTTGTAGACAACAGCGGAGCTACAGCTTATGTAGATCTTGCAAAGATTATCGATTGGAACGGTTGGAAGAACATTAACATCGACTTGTCAGGCTCAGGTATTAAATTCCCAGCTACGCTGAAGAGACTTTATGTAGTCAACGTAGAGGAAGGTCAAGATGAACGGGCGAAGACAGGTACAGTTGCCTTTGATAATATCACCTTTACAATGCCTTCACTTTCCAGTGATGCGGGCTTACCAAAAGGTACGGCTTCTATGAGCATTGGCTCGAAAGCAATGACTGTAAATGGAAATAAGAAAGCTATTGATGTAGCTCCAATTGTAAAAGACGGCAGTACCTATGTGCCAATTCGGTATGTACTAGATGCTTTCGGAGGCAGCGCTACTTGGGATCAGGTGAATAAGAAGATCATGGTATTACGCGGAGCCAAGGCACTGGATCTTACCGTAAATAAAAAAGAATATCTGCTGAATGGTAAACGTCAGAGTGCTGAAGTAGCACCTATCATTTTGCAAGGTAGGACTTTAGTACCGTTAAGACTAGTTTCTGAACAGCTAGGATTAACTGTAAAATGGGAACAGAAAACGAAGACCGTAACTATCGAATCGTGATATGTTAATATAAAGGAAAACCTTTAAAACGATTCGATAGAAAAGGGGCAAGCATCCGTGGAATTTCAAGCCGATGCGATTGATCGCGTCATTAAAAATACCATCGACGTGATGGAGAGCAGCAAGTATCAGATTTTTGAAATATTGCAGGTTGCACGTGATGAACTTGCTGCACTCAATAAAGAACTGCAGCGGGTCATGGACGAAACGGATGAGACATTAAAAAAAGTAGATAAGCTGGAGCTGCAGTATCACCGCTCCAGAATCCGGCTGACAGAGGTCAGCCGGGACTTTGTCCGCTACTCAGAGAAGGATATTCGTATAGCCTATGAGAAGGCTACGGAGCTACAGCTCGAACTCATGATGACGCGTGAGAGAGAGGTCTATCTTCGATCAAGACGTGATGAATTACAAATGCGAGTGCGCAGTGTCGAAAATTCTGTAGAACGTGCAGAGTCAATTGGTTCGCAAATGAGCGTAGTGCTCGAATATTTGTCGGGAGAACTAGGTCAGGTGACGAGAATTGTCGAATCTGCGAAGAACAGACAGATGATAGGACTCAAGATAATCCTGGCTCAAGAGGAAGAACGGAAGAGAATTGCCCGGGAAATTCATGATGGTCCTGCTCAAATGCTGGCAAATCTAGTCCTTAGGACGGAAATTGTAGAAAGAATGCTGGTAAAGCAGGAATTTGGGTTGGTGCAGGACGAAGTAATAGATTTGAAAGGACAGGTTCGATACAGCCTGGAAGAAATGCGTAAGGTCATCTTTAATTTACGACCGATGGCTCTCGATGATTTGGGATTAATTCCGACTTTGCGGAAATATGTGCATGATTTTGAGGAGAAGACGAAGCTGAGGACGACCTTGGAAACCAGAGGTCAGGAACATCGACTATCTTCAGCCATGGAGGCAGCGGTATACCGATTGGTCCAGGAAGCTCTGTCTAATGCAGCTAAACATGCCTACCCGAGTTTCGTATTGGTAGAGATTACTTACCAAGCGCAGTTAATTAAGATTGTGATTAAGGATAATGGATTAGGTTTTAATGTGCAGAAATTAAAGAATCCGCAGGGCAATCGTGAAAGCTTCGGGCTAGTTGGTATGCGGGAACGTGTAGAGCTGCTTGAAGGTAGAATGGAAATCATATCAGCCGAGAATCAGGGGACAACAATCGTGATCCACATTCCGACGAACGTGGAGAAAGGGAAGGAGTAATGTGATGGAGAACTTAAACTCTACTAAAACGCCCATTAAAGTTCTTTTGGCGGATGATCATCAGCTTTTTCGTGAAGGGCTGAAACGTATTTTGAATATGGAGGAGGATATCGAAGTCATCGGTGAATGTGGTGACGGTATCCAGGTATTGGAGTTCTGTAACGGAACTAAACCAGACATCGTACTGATGGATATTAATATGCCTATTGAGAATGGCGTGGAGGCTACTCAAAAACTGCGGGAAATGTTCCCAGAGGTTAAGGTTATTATTTTATCGATTCATGATGATGAGAGTTATGTGTTTGAAACCCTTCGTAAAGGGGCCAATGGTTATTTACTGAAGGATATGGAAGCCGAATCCCTTATTAATGCGATCCGTTCGGTCTGTGAGGGGCACGCCTTTATCCATCCAAAGGTTACCGGAAAGCTAATCAATCAATTGCGGCGCATGACTTACCTTAATGAGACTGGAGTAGCTGCGGATACAGTAGTGAAGGAAGCCGGTGTTAAATTTGTAGCCGGTGACAACAATCCTCTAACACGTCGTGAAGCGGAAGTTCTGCGCCTAATGGCGGAAGGTAAGAGTAATAAAATGATCGGTGAGTATTTATTTATTAGTGAAAAAACGGTCAAAAATCATGTGAGTAGCATTTTGCAAAAAATGGAAGTGGATGATCGTACGCAAGCTGTAATTAACTCGATCAAATATGGTTGGGTAACTTTATAAAAATATCTACAGATTTACGTTACATATAGGAATCAAATCAAGGAGAGCACAGCTTGTTTCTATAAAATATAAGAAAGTATAAGTTTCACACCATACTTTATGTCTTATATTTCTCGCTTAAACGCTTACCGTCCTTTCAAGGACGCCGAAGGCGTTTATGCTTGATAGGAACTCTGGGCAGTCACCGACCTTTTAAAGCCGGCATATAGTGTTGGTATACAGAGGAGGTGCATCTCCATGGTAGCCCAGTTGATATGGATTGCGGTTGTTTATGTATCCGCTGCAGTGATTATTCATATGCTGCATAATCGGCAGAAGGTGCGGCAGACACCGCAGTCCGTGAAATGGATTCATTATATTTTCATTACCCGCAATCATGCATCTGTTGTGGAATGGTACATTCGAGCGCTGACATTTCAAGCTTTTTTAACCGGAAAACGATTTCGAGTAACTTTCATGGATGATGGCTCAAGCGATGGAACCCTTGGAATTGTTTCCAGGATGGCTGATAGTGGCTGCTCTATCGATCTTGCAACATCTATGTACACTTTTCAGGTGAGTGAAGAAGAGTTGCTGCAACAAGGGATTGTGGTAGACTTGCGGTTGTCAGGGCAGTCTGGCTCGTTGCCTTTTATGGGGATGGCAGGAAGTAGGGGATGCGAATCAAAGCGCGACAGATCTTAAGTAAATATGTAAGTTACGGGTGAAGCACACTCTCCAAGAAATGGGGGAGTGTGCTTTTTGCGTTTACGGTAAGGGAAGTGGTGTAAGCAAGAGTGATTAATGGTGAGAGTTAAGGAGGCGGGTTTTATGCGAGCTGCTGTATATGCCTTGGAATGTAGGGGCACCTGGAGTGTATGGATTTCTTTAGACCTTACAGTAGATATATGGTGGTGGTCCAGCGCTAGCTCGTTGAGCCAAGGTAGGGGCTTAGTAACGGTGGACAAGCTGGTCTTATTATCTCCTGCGCTACCGCTGGGGTGGGCGGTGAAGCTACGCGATTCCTTCAAACAAAGAGGGGGGATGAGGAGCTGGGGGACTAAGGAATGGGGGCAATATGTGAGTAATGTCCTTGAGCCTGAGTTGAAAGAGGAAAGGGAGGTAGGAGGAATTGCGAAGGAAGAATTGCTTTATGATGGGATTTCGTTATGGCGGCTCTCTGAGCAAAGAGAGGTATGTATAGAACAGGATAAGAAGAACAATGATTGCAGAGGAAATGATCTCGATTATGCTTTGCTTGAATCGGAGGCAGAACAACTATCGTGGGCGGTGGCTGGGCGCTCACTATTGCAACCGGAAATAGAAGCGTTGCTGGCAGAGGAATTGCCGGCGCTGACAGGTCGTTGGCGCCAGGCGGCACAACTGGCACATTTGCAGGGGTGGCTGCAGCTGACAGCCGCCGTGGGTAGTCACGCCCCGGCTGCACATGGGGCGCGGGCCCGCCAGCTCCCTGCAGGTGCTGGCGCTCTGGCGCGTGCGGCGGCTAGCCTGCCGCACGTGTGGTGGCGCGGCGCTGTCGCCCGCCGCGCGGTTTCGCGCTGCCTGCGCTGCGGCAGCGCCCCGACCGGCCGCACGGCATGCGCCGCGTGCGGCCTTATGGGCTGCGCCTATTGCGAGGCCTGCCTCGCACTTGGGCGCAGCCGGGCTTGCGCGCTGCTGCTGCGCAGCGCAGCGCTTCCGGCCGTGCGGTGCACGGCCGCTCTTGACCCCACCGCGGCCGCAGGCCGGTGGGGGTTAAGCCCAGCGCAGGCGGGAGCCGCTGGCGCTGCGCTGGGTTTTCTGGCGGAGCGGCGCGAGCGCTCCGCCAAAGCGTGCCCAGAGCGGTTCTTGCTCTGGGCGGTGACGGGAGCCGGGAAGACGGAGATGATCTTCCCGCTCCTAGAGGCCGTGCTCGCCGCCGGTGGCCGGGCCCTCGTAGCGACGCCGCGGCGCGACGTCGTACTCGAGCTCGCTCCGCGGCTCGCTAAGGCTTTCCCGGCGGAGACTCTCGCCGTGCTTTACGGCGGCAGCGCAGAACGCTGGGTGGGTGGTCGCTTAACGCTCGCGACTACCCACCAGCTGCTGCGCTTCCATCGAGGCTTTGATCTCGTAATCATTGACGAGCTGGATGCGTACCCCTATCACAATGATCCTATGTTGGCTTATGCTGCCGAACAAGCCTGTAAGGCAAACGGATCTTTTATCTACTTATCAGCCACACCACCACAAGAAATGCAGCGGTTGGTTCGGTCAGGCAGACTTCCACATGCTAGAGTACCTGTCCGTTTCCATGGTCATCCTTTGCCTGTGCCGCAGCATTTGACCATGACATCCGTTCAAACATGCCTAAAGCGTGGGATGGTACCTAGATCTCTCATACATACGCTTCGTAAGTCGCTCGAGCGAGAGGCGCAAATCTTTTGTTTTGTGTCGCGTATTGCACATATTGAAGGATTACTGGCTCTGCTTCGTCGGAGCTTTCCCGGCGTAGTCATCGAAGGTACTTCCTCCAAGGATCCCTTCCGGGCAGAGAAGGTAACTGCTTTCCGTAGCCGCGCGATCTCCTTATTAGTAACGACTACGATTCTGGAACGAGGAGTTACAGTGCCTCGCAGCGATGTATTTATTTTGGATGCGGACAGCGATCTTTTTGACGAAGCCTCCTTGGTTCAGATGGCGGGTCGTGCAGGGCGATCTAAGGATGATCCTGCCGGGCGTGTTGTATTTGCCTCTCCACAATGGACCCGATCCCAACGTAGAGCAATCTCCCAGATCCGAACTATGAACATTATCGCTCGCCGCAAAGGATATATCAGTAAGGATGTGTCGAGATGAATTCTCTGTTCTCATGGTTAACTAAGTCACAGGCACTCTTGTCCTCTTCAGTAACACCATGCTTAACTTGCGGCAAGCGCAACCCTGGGTCCTCACAATTTCCTGGAGTTTGCAGAACTTGCGTAGAATCCATTCCTTGGATACGTTCCCCTCGTTGCCTGAAATGTGGTCGGCATGTCGGTTGTCCTGACTGTTCCCGTAGTAATGAACCGTCACCGATTATTTGTAACCGGAGTGCAGTGGCCTACACAAGCGTTATGAGGGAATGGTTGGGTCAGTATAAATATCGAGGCAATGAACGATACGTCCTTTTACTTGGTCTCATGCTGGACAGAGCGTATCTAACCTTGAAAGAAGAGAAACAGAGTGTTTTTTTATCCCGAAAATCATCCATCATGCATTACTTCAAAAATAAAAAAGATATACAACGCGGCTCTTGGTCTGCTGATTTGTTAGTTCCAGTGCCTGTCAGCGATTCTCGGCTAATAGAACGGGGGTTTAATCAAGCGGAGAGACTGGGTGATGTCTTGTCTAGACGTAGGAAGGTTCCCCAGCTTCCGCTGCTGATCCGCACACACCATACCGGAAAACAAAGCTTTAAGAGCCGAGCGGAACGACTGACCGATATGAAACACGCTTTTGCAGAGAATCCGGCAGTAACAGCACAATTTTCAGATTGGCTAAAAAGGGAGGCACCTCTAAATCGTTCTGTTCGGATTATTATTGTTGATGATATTTATACGACGGGCAGTACCATTCGTGCGTGCGCTGAGATCATACAACAAATGGGTTTAGATTATGGTTATACGGTTGAGGTCTATAGCTTAACTTGGGCACGTTCCTAAGGAGAGAGAAATGCATGATTGTGAACACCTCCATTCATTATTTAAGGAGATTCATACGCTTAATAGCGTTTCTTCCGTCCCATAGACGAATTCTCTGCAATCATGTAATCTAGGAGCATGAGGATATTATGCATTGTACAGAATGTACGGAGAGGAGCGGCTGCTTGTTATGAATCTAGACAATTGTCCAAGGTGCGGCCGGTTGTTTGTCAAGAATCTTATGGGTTTGTGCCAGCCCTGCATCAAAGATCTGGAGCATGAATATGAGATCTGCGTGAATTATTTGCGGGAGAACAAAGGAACCAACATTCAAGAACTGTCCGATGCTACGGGAATTTCGATTAAGGAGATCACCCGCTTTATTCGAGAGGGCCGGATATCTATAGCTAATGCTCCTAATATGATGTATCCTTGCGAGGTGTGTGGAACACTGATTCGCGATGGGCATATGTGCGACAGCTGCCGTAGTCGGCTAAGGAAGGATCTTTCCAGTGCCGCCAAGGAAAGTGCTGCTGAGGATACTACCAAAAAGACAACAGACGGCGCATATCGCGCCATAGATAAGCTGCGTGGCCTATAAATTCTGCAAAAAAACGTTTGCAGCTATAAAGAATGTTTCAGTCTACGCCGATAAACTTAGTAAAGATTATCGGCTTTTTTATATTAGAAGGAAGGTGAAGTTATGAAAATTAACGAGACCGGACGAATTAACGCGATTAATCCGTATCAACGCAGCGCCGACGCGCAAAGGCAGGAACAAATGAAGAAAAGTTCACGCAAGGATGAGGTATCGATCTCTGATGAAGCAATTCAGCTCTTGCAAGCACAGAATTCTGGTAATGATGCTGAACGTGCACTTAAGATCGACAGTTTGAAGCAACAGGTCTCCGCAGGTACCTATCAAGTAGATGCAGCTAAGCTAGCAGAGAAACTCGCCCCTTACTTTAAGCAATCCTCCGAGAATTAGGTGAAACCATCCATGGCATTGACAACATTAATAGAATTATTGGAGCGGCTGGACGAAGTACATAACCAAATGCTGGAGCTGGCCGCTGAGAAAAAACAGACGATTATGGACAACAAGGTGGATGCATTAATCGACATCCTGAACCGTGAGTCCAAGTTAATGAAACTGATTGGACAGCTCGAGGAACAGCGAATCGCGGCAGCATATACCGTTCTGCAAGGCGTGGGTATTCGTTCCAACCTGAACCTGAACCTAACTGAGCTGTCCAGACTTATATTTGACCCTGAAGACAAGGCACGACTGCTGCATATTCAGCAGAAGCTTTCTGGCACTTTACACCGCTTGAAAGAAGCAAATGAGCTTAATCAGAAGCTGATAGAGCAGTCGCTTACTTTTATAGATTATTCTTTGGATCTGCTGGTCGGAAGACCGAATCAGGATATCACATATCATCGTCCGTCCGATAAGGGCAATAACGTAAATCGGTCGGGGATTTTTGATGCAAGAGGCTAGAATTGTACTGATGAAGTGTTCTGCTGGAGCAGAACATAAGGAGGAGTAAGAAGCATGACATCCACATTTCACTCGATAGAGACCGCGAGACGCAGCCTTTTTACTCAGACCGCAGCTCTTAATACAACTGGACATAATATCGCTAATGCGAATACCGAGGGTTATACCCGTCAACGTGTTAATATGAAGGCCGCTTTACCTATTGAAGCGTACGGATTTAATAAATCTACTGTTCCTGGTCAAATGGGTACTGGGGTGGAATTCTCGTCTATCGATCGGATTCGGGAAATGTTTCTGGATGATCAGTACCGTGGTGAGAATTCTGCATTTGGAAACTGGAAACTTCAAGCAGATACCCTCTCTAAACTAGAAGCGATTGTTAATGAACCATCGGATACAGGTATTCGTACAGTTCTAGATAATTTTTGGAAATCATGGTCAGATCTTAGTAAAAACCCGGAAGACCCTACCGCACGAAAGATTGTAGTACAGACTGCACAATCTTTGACTGATGCTATGAATTATATGAGCACGCAATTAGATAATCTTGATCGGGATCTAACTACTAATATTGACGTTAAAGCAAAAGAGGCTCAGGGCTACCTGACCGCTATCGCAGACTTGAATAAATCGATCTATAAGATTGAGGGTATGGGTGATCAAGCGAATGATTTACGCGATCAACGCGATCTGATGGCGGACAAGCTATCCAAGATTGCAAATATTACCGTTGTGGAGACGGAAGCTGGTTATAACGTTTCTCTGGGTGGACAGCCGTTGGTAGAGGGTGGAGAAGTTACTGCAAACGTAGATAGCGCATTTCTTAATAATGCTTACGCCGCCGGTACTTTGAAGGGCGGAGAGGCTTACGGAATGATTTTCTCCAAAAATACTTATGTTACCGACTACAAGAAACAACTCAACGATATGGCTAGTACGATTGCTACTGGTGATGTTGAAATTACAATACCTGCAGGTTCAAATCTTCCTGAAGGTACGTTGTTGACTACTGATGCTAAGATTACACAAGCAGATGGCACCGTAGTTACATTGGCTGCAGGTCAGGCTATGCCTAAGGGAGCAACAATGTATGAGGACACCAAGACCATTGTTAAAGGCTTGAACGGACTTCACAAGTTAGGTTATGCAATGGATGGAAGCTCCGGCCGTGATTTCTTTGTAACCTCTGGTGACGCTGGAACGATCAAGTTGAATCCGGAAATTGCTGCGGATGTTAGTTTATTCGCAACCTCACTGCGTACTACTGTAGATGCAGCTGGCAACACGCAGGTCGTTAAAGGAAATAACACCTTGGCTCTTTTATTGACGAACCTCAAGGATAGTAAATTCACTACGCCGGACGGTAGCATTAGCAATACTGTTGGTGGGCTTCTTGGCTCCATGGTGGGTCAGTTAGGTATTCAATCACAAGAGGCTGCGCGTCAAACCGATAACTCAGATTATCTGGTAGAGCAGGTTAATTCCCGTCGTCAATCGGTTAGCGGAGTGTCTCTGGATGAGGAAATGTCGAATATGCTCGTGTTCCAGCACGCTTATAGTGCCGCTGCGCGTTTTATGACTACTTTTGATGAACTGCTCGACAAATTGATTAATTCCACCGGCACAGTCGGCAGATAAAAGGAGATATAACGTATGTTGAGAGTAACCTCTAACATGATGAATTCACAGCTTCTGCTTAACCTAAACCGTAATGCCCGTACGATGAATGACACACAGCTACAGCTTTCAAGCGGCCGCAAAATCAATAAGCCTTCCGATGATCCTGTAGGGATTACATACTCCCTGCGTTACCGTGCGGAACTTTCATCTAATGAGCAATATACCAAGAATGTAGATAGTGCCCTTTCATGGCTGGATTATAATGATACAGTCCTAGGTCAAGCTGGGGACGTTGTACAGAAGATTCGTGAATTGACAGTAAAGGCTGCGACAGGAACTAACCCCCAGTCAGCACTTGATAGTATTAACGAAGAAGTGATGCAGTTGAAAGAGCAGATTGTTGATATTGGGAACAGTACGCTAAATGGGAAGTATATCTTTAATGGCGAACAATACAACACAAAACCTTATGATTTCACTAAAGGTGCAGATGGCACTTATGATGTCTCCAAGGCGATTACCACAGATAGCGGGCAGATTCAGTTTATAGTAGGTGAAGATGTACGTATGCCAATTAGTACGACTGGCAATGACGTTTTTGGTAATACTGGGGATGCTGACAATTTGTTTGCAATCATTAATCAATTATCAGTTGCCTTGAAATCTGGTGATTCCAAAGGAATATCGGCACAACTTGGTTTAATTGATACAAGGGTGGAAAAAATTCTGACGGCGCGCTCTGAAATAGGCGCCAAAACCAATCGTGTGGAATTAATGCAGGATCGGCTTAGTGATTTGAATATTAACTTAACAGATTTACAGGCTAAGACTGAAGATGCGGACTATGAGGGTTTGATTATGAACTCTAAGATTCAAGAGAATATCTATAATGCCTCTTTGTCTGTGGGTGCAAAGATTATTTCCACAACACTCGTAGACTTTATCAGATAACGGAGGTGGTGCTCCTTGCTTCAGCCGATATTGCAAATCCGTCAGAAGCCTGCAGTGATTGGCATTGATGCTGATCCGGGCACATATTCGATAGCCCAGCCAAAGGCTGAGGTCAATGTTACAACCACTCCGGGGCAATTAACGGTTCAATCCACTCGGCCTGAGCTTACTGTAGATCAATCTCGAGCATGGGAAGCCTATAATGGCGGGAAAATGCTCGATATGAATAGACGGATTTACTCTGGAATTCAGCAGTTGTATCTTCAGGGGATTGCTAGGAAGGTCGAGCAAGGGAACCGTATGGCTCAGTTTTTCAGACCTGGTAACACAATTGCAGAAGTTTACGGCACAGATACCGAGCCGAATTCGTTTCCGGAGATTCGAGGACCTGCATCCTACGACAATGTGGATATTCACATCGAAACGAGAGCCCCACAAATCGATTTTCGAGCCGCAAAAGTGGATATTCAGGTGGAGAGACATAATCCAGAAATTGAATATACCCGTGGGAAGTTGAACATATACATGCAGCAATACGCTTCGATTCAGTTTATTCCACCAGAACTGAATGTTCAATTGTAGCTTCTTAAGCTATAGATGTGCCGGAAAGCGCCTCTATAGCTTTTCTGTTCTTTAGAATCCGAATGAAGTAAGTTAAGAACCAGTTTTGCTATGCAGAACTTTTGAGGAGTGAACAACTTGATTATAGAAACACTGTCTTGGGGCAAACTTGAAGTGAACGAGGAACAGCTTTATCATTTTTCTAAAGGAATCCCAGGATTCGACGAAGAAACAGATTTCGCATTGATAGAAATGGCTGAATCTCCCTTCTGGTACTTGCAGTCAGTGAAGAACGAAGGATTATCCTTTCTGCTTGGTGATCCGTTTATATTTTATCCCTCCTATGAATTTGAACTGCTGGATGATGAAGCTGAAGAGCTCCGGATTGGTTCGAATGTGGTTGTCCGCTGCATCATTACGCTGAAGGAACAAGTTGAGCAGTCTACAATCAATCTGCTGGCTCCCATTGTATTGAATCCTGATGGTAAAGCGGGTAAACAAATTGTTCTACACAGAACAGCTTATCACACCAAGCATAGCCTGCTGCAAGAGCAGCCAGCAATAGACGGAAAGGATGGTGGATAATATGCTCGTGCTTTCCCGCAAAAAAGGGGAGTCCATCGTCATTCAAGATCAGATTGAACTAACGGTCTTAAGTGTGGAGGGAGATACGATTAAAATAGGCATTGCCGCTCCCAAGCATGTAGATATTTTCCGTAAAGAAGTATATCTGTCTATACAGGAAGCAAACCGTGAATCGGCTGCTCCGTTGCAATCGGATCTTAATGCGCTGATTCATCGGCTTCGCGTACCCAATGGCAATAACGAATAAGTGTCTACAAAACTCATTCCTGGGGCTGCAGCCTCAGGTTTTTTTGTGATATAGGCAGATTCTCCAAGAAATTTTAAAAAAACTTCGAAATGCTCTAAACAGTTGGGTACATGCCGTCGATATATGTAGTAGACGCTGATCCGGCAGGGCGGCCGACCTTAATGGTTCGGCGTTTACCACATGGATGTGGAACTAACTTAATTTCAGGGAGGAAATATCAAATGATTATCAACCACAATATCGCGGCTTTGAACACTCATCGCCAACTGTCTACAAACACTGCCAACACTAACAAAAATATCGAGAAACTGTCTTCCGGTCTTCGCATCAACCGTGCAGGTGATGACGCAGCTGGCCTGGCAATCTCCGAAAAAATGCGCGGTCAAATCCGTGGTTTGGATCAGGCTTCCCGTAATGCTCAAGACGGTATCTCTTTGATTCAAACAGCTGAAGGTGCTTTGAGCGAAACTCACAGCATCTTGCAACGTATGCGTGAGATCGCAGTGCAATCCGGAAACGATACTAACAACGACCTGGACCGTGGAGAACTTCAAAAAGAAGTTAGCCAACTTGTTGATGAAATCGATCGTATCTCGAACACAACAGAATTCAATACTAAGAAACTGTTGAATGGTAACCTTGGAGCTGCAAGAACTGCAACTGCTGGAGTAGTTGAAGGACAAGCTAACTTCAAAAGTTCTTCGACTGCTAATATCACAGGAGCAACCGGTGTTCTTACAGGTAATAAAGTTGGTACACATGAAATTACGTTCTCAACAGGTGTTGCTGGTGAAGTAAAAGGAACAGCTTCTAACTTTAATGGAACAGAAACTCTTGCTTCTCTAGGCATTACAGATGTGGCAGGTCTAGCAGTAGGTGATTCTGGCTCTGAAACTGCACTGACAGGTATTAACCTTAACAGTACTGTAGCAGATTTAATGAATGCAATCACTACACAAACTAATGCTAAGGCTGAATTAGTTGATGGTAAATTGGTTGTTTCCAGCAAGGCAGCTTCAGCTACTCAACTTAATATCTTACAAACTACTGCAAGTGCAACAAGTGCAACTAACGTTTTGTTTGGATCAGGTGCAGGTACAGCAGCTAAAGCGTCCACTAATGCTAGTGCCACTTTGCTTACAGTAACAGATAAATTTACAGATGCGTCTGGCAATGTATCCACTACTGTGGACAGATCTGGTAAAGATGGATCAGGTAACATCACTTACAACGGTCTTACTATTAATAAAGGTGCAGCTAATATTGCTGGTGGAGACAAGCTTGTTGTCGATGGTCTGAAAGCTAAGGATGCTCTTGCAGCAAGAACTGACAGCTCCGCTACTTTCCAGATTGGTGCCAATGAGAATCAAACAATGAAGCTTGACATTGAGGATATGTCTTCTAAAGCGCTTGGTCTTACTATTGGAGGAGAAAAAATCAGCATCGCTACTTCAGCAGATGCTTCCAAAGCTATTACTACAATTCAAAGCGCTCTTGAAAATGTATCTGGTGAACGTTCAAAACTGGGTGCTGTTCAAAACCGTTTGGAACACACCATTAACAACTTGGGAACTTCTTCAGAGAACTTGACAGCTGCTGAATCCCGTATCCGTGATGTAGATATGGCTAAAGAAATGATGCAACAAACCAAGAACAACATTCTTGCACAGGCTTCCCAAGCTATGTTGGCTCAAGCGAACCAACAACCGCAAGGCGTTCTGCAATTGCTTCGTTAAAATTAATTCTGCTTTTTTCTGGTCCTGGGGATATCCCTGGGGCCTTTTTTTGTTTTGGTAATCAATCTGCTGCTGGAAGTGTTATTTTTTTGCTTGACAGGTTAAAGTCCTAAATTATCCCTCAAATAAACCGATATATAGTATAAATCGAGCTTTGTTGGAGGTCGAATTAATGAATATACAATTCTCGCTTACTGCTACTCCCAATATAACGGGACAGAGCGGAGCCGCAGACAACAAGCAAAATACAGGTGCGGGGTCACAGGCTAGTAAAACATCTTTGATCAGAGACAGCAAAGATATGAGTGCAAAAGAAATGCAGGGAGTAAACGTGTCAATTGCCGAAAAACAACTCATCCGTACAATTGAACAGGCGGTAAAATCATTACAAGGACCGTTGACCACTCTAGAGATTTCAATTCATGAAAAGACGCATGAAATTATGGTGAAGGTACTCAATAAAGACACTGGTGAGTTGATTCGTGAAGTTCCTCCAGAGAAAACGCTGGATCTTGTAGCCAATATGATGGAGATCGCCGGGATTTTGGTAGACGAAAAAATATAACATTATGGGGGTGTTGTTTTGGTTACACGAGTAAACGGATTCTCGGGAATGGATATTGACAGTATGGTCAAGAATATGATGAACGCCAAAAGAGTGCCACTTGAAAAACTTAATCAAGATAAACAGCTACTGGAATGGAAGCGGGAAGGTTATCGTGAGTTGAACAGTAGGCTCTATGATTTCCGGACTAATAAATTGGGAACTAAGTATGGTAGCAGTTCCGCACTGAATGCTAATAAGGCGGTTGTCACAGGAAATACAGATGCGGTAAAAGCTGAGGCAACGTCGATGGCCAATGGAATTGAAATGAAGATCAGCGTTACTCAATTGGCGACCAGAACGACCTACTCAACACCTGGACTAGGTCAGGGAATAACAGGGTCTACATCATTAGCTAAGCTAGATAATGTTGATCTGTCAATCATGACTCCAAAAGAAGTGGAAGAGTATCTGAATAAAGGGTTTGATATTAAAATAAATGGTGCGGATTTTAAAGATAAGAATGGTAAGTCGCTTTTCAATGGCAGCACATCCATTTCTACATTGGTAGCAACAATTAATTCAAATGAAAAAGCAAATGCGATTGCAAGTTTTGATGAAATTACAGGAAAGTTAACAATTTCTGCAAAAGATAGTGGTGAGGGTGGAACTGTAGAGATTGTTAATCCCGCGCAAGGGAACGCACTAATTGGTCTTTTTTCAAAAACAAAAGTTGTTGAAACAAATGGGTTGGAATCAACGATAGATGAATCTACAACAACAATGGGACAACTGCAAAATTTAACAGTGGAAGAAGCTAATTCGAAGAAATACAACTTTAGTATAAATGGAAAGTCCTTTAATTTCGATGCAAACACTACAATTGCTAATTTGGTAAAGGGAATTAATGATCAGGTTGGAGCTAATGTTATAGCTAGTTTTGATGGAAAAAAATTAAAAATTGTAGGCAAAGATGATGGTGCAGTAGTTATGGGCGGCGGTTCCTATGAGCTATTAAAGATGTTTAAAGGGACAGTGCCAAAAGTAATTGGAAATGATGCTATTGAGAAAGTCATAGATGGGAAGAATGCACAAGTTACTATCAATGGTGAAAAACTTGATAATATAAAGAGTAATACTTTCACAATTAATGGTTTTCAACTCACTTTGTTGAAGGCGACTATTGTAAAGGACAGTGGTGGAACAGAGATTGATACCCCCCTTATAGTAAAAAATCAATCTGATCCAGAAAAAGTTTTAGAAACCATCAAGGGATTTATAGAAGATTATAACGATTTGATCAAAATGCTCAACACAAAAGTTGATGAGGCCAAGTTCCGAGATTTCAAGCCATTGACGGACGAGCAGAAAAAGGAATTGAAAGAAGATGATATAAAAAGCTGGACAGAAAAAGCAAAGAGTGGGCTCTTCAAAAATGACGATATCATGAAAACTGTTTTGTCTGAGATGCGCATGGTTATTACTCAACAACTCGGTCCACTCGGTGCGCTTGGTATTACCACAGGGAAGTATATGGAGAACGGCAAATTAATACTTGAGGACGAAACAAAGTTGAAGAAAGCTATCAGTGCCAATCCTCAAATTGCTTTAGATTTGTTTCAAGGTCCAGCAAGTGCCTCAGATTCTGGTTTATTTGATAAGTTAGCCGCTAATATGACAAGTGCGATTCAAAAAATCTCTGATCGTGCTGGTACTAACAGATTTACAATGGACCTGACTAGTAGTTTCAAGGAAGAAAGTGTCATGGGAAGGACACTAAAGGATTATAATAGAAGAATCGGAGTTATGAATAAGAATCTCGTTAATGCTGAAAACCGCTATTACAAACAGTTTACTGCCATGGAAACAGCAATGAGCAAGTTGCAATCCCAGTCCTCCAGTTTACTCTCCAGCTTAGGTCTATCATCATAATAGTTAAAGGGTGAGATTATTGATTAATTCTCCTTACGATAAATATCGGCAGTCTTCTGTTCAGACATCTACGCCTGCTCAACTGGTACTTATGCTCTATGATGGAGCGATTCGTTTCATTCGGGCTGGTTTAGATGGTTTAAAGCGGGATGACCTTGAAAAAACCAATATCAATCTTGGCAAGGCCCAAACCATTGTCAGTGAGTTGATGAGCACTCTTGATAATAATTATGAAGTATCCAAGAACCTGTATTCGCTCTATGAATATACAAATTTCTTACTTGTTGAGGCCAATATACGCAAAGATACAACAAAGGCTGAGGAAGCGGTGGGATATTTGATTGAACTACGGGAAACGTGGTTGCAGGCTTCCAAAATCGCAGCAGGTCTAGGTCAGCCGCCGTTTTCTACGGAAATTTCAAATGGATAAAGATAAGCTTATTATAGAGTTGAAGCAATTGACGCAGAAAATAATGGAGCGGTTATACGAAGTTGAATTTGAAGAGTTAGAGTCTTTCGTGGACGAGCGTCAGAAATTAATTGATGACATCATCCGACAGTTCTCGTTGGTTCCTGCAACGGAAGCGCAAAAAGTCGAAATTGAACGAATTTTGCATCACGATTCAGAAATCACTGCTCGCATGAACACTCTTTGCCTCGAGGCTCTGGAATGGTTGCAGAAGCGTAATCAGGCCAAGGTACAGCGCAGCGCCTACGAGGCCGCTTACACCCCAGACAGCTTTCTAATGGATCGCAGAAAATAAATGATTTCAGTGTTTCACTATAGGAGTAGACGGGTATTAAATACCGTCTGCTTTTTATTTTATCGTTATACCAAATCTATTTCTTAATTAGGGAGAGATAAATGTCATATTTTACGTGGTAAATTATTGCATGTAAACATTTACTTTTCCAATTGACAATAAAGAAGTTGCGGTGGTATAGTCGATTTGTGAGCAAGACTCACGTTCATCTGATGACGAAGGGAATGTTTAATCAATGGAAGGTAAAGTAAAATGGTTTAACGCAGAAAAAGGTTATGGTTTTATTGAAACTGCAGACGGTGGCGACGTATTCGTACACTTTTCCGCGATTCAAACTGATGGTTTCAAGACTTTGGATGAAGGCCAATCCGTAGAGTTCGATATCGTTGAAGGTGCACGCGGACCACAAGCAGCTAACGTAATCAAATTATAATCATACGGCTAAGCCGACCTACATATAAGTAGATGGTTAGCAATTTAGACAGCGCTAGCAAGGATCTTGGGAACTCTCCCAAGGTCCTTTTTTTGTGTTTGGGGCCCCCGCAAAGTACCTGAGTATGCATCGAAGTAAAGCTCCACTTTGTGGGGATATTTTGTGCTCTCATAAACCTCTAATAAGGCTGTTAAAAGCTAGAAAATTGCGTGCTTTGTAAATTCATATTATGGAAAATGTTAGAACTCTTCGAAATGTGGGTAATAGTTGTACGTTGAGCTGTTTATCTTACCTCGACGCACACTATGTTAGCCTAGGTCAATACATCTAAGAAAAGATTCATATAGCCTATGCTATCAAAACTTTTAGGAGGATGATTAGCAGGATGAAAAAGAAGTTGCGCGGTCTTATGACCGGAGTTTTAGGAGTTAGTATGTTATTAGGATCTCTTGGCAGCGCATCTGCCGCCTCCGTACCTAAGGATATTCAAGGTCACTGGGCCCAAGGTCAGCTACAGGAATGGCTAGATAGAGGATACCTTGGAGGATACCCAGACGGTACTGTTAAACCAAATAAGGCAATTACACGTGGAGAGTATGTGACTCTGGTAAATCGCCTGTTCGGTTTTACACAAAAAGCAACTGTAAGCTTTAAAGATATGAAAAGTACAAACTGGAACTACAGTGAAGTGGCTAAAGCCGTGGAAGCTGGTTATATCGGAGGATACGAGGACAATACGTTCCGTCCTAATAGTCCGCTCACAAGACAAGAGGCAGCTGTAATGGCTGCGAAATTACTTAAATTGAGCACTAATACCACTACTAGCAAATTTAAAGACAATGCACAAATTGCAGCATGGGCAAAAGGTGCAGTAGCCGCTGCAGCCGATAAGAAGATCATTAACGGTTATCCGGACGGAACCTTCGGTCCTAAGAGATCGTTAACACGTGCAGAGGCTGTAGGGATTATCAATACTTCAGTGATCTATTACCCAGGTAGCGGTACAGGTGGTGGAGTAATTCCTACCCCAACGCCAACAGCTACTCCGACACCAACAGCTACCCCAACGCCAACAGCTACCCCTGGGGGTAGTACAGGTGGAGGCAGCGGTGGTGGATCTGGTAACGGTGATGGCGGAACTGTCACTACACCAACCGTAAGTGGAGCAACCTATGGTAACGTTGGTTCGGTAACAGCCGATGTATACCTGACATCTACCGTAACGGGCTCAGTATATTATGTTGTAGCTCCTTATAGTGCTAACGTAAGTGCACCGAGTGCATTGCAGGTGGAAAATGGACAAATCAGCAATGGAACTGCAAGCGAAATTCATGGTAGTGTTGCAACTATGACCAACACAACGGTTACCTTCTCTGTTTACGGATTGAATCCTGGGACAGAATACGCAACATATATCGTAGCAGCGGATGCATCTGGCAATCTGTCTACTGTGACAACTGTTCGATTAACTACTGCTCAGGCAAGTACAAACTCGATTACATTTTTTGAGCCAGGACAAGTAGGTACAGTTACAGCAGATGTATATATTAAATATGGTGCGACAGGTGCCGCTCCAACCCCAGTAAGATATGTAGTATTGCCTGCTAATGAAAAAGCACCTAGCGCAACACAAATTTCTTTAGGCCAGAATAGTACTGGTACAGCATTGACTGCTCCATGGACGGACACGCTTACGTTCGCTCCTGGTGTAAAACATACGCATACATTGACTGGATTGACAGCCAATACTGCCTATAAGGTATACGTTATTACAGGATCGGGTACGCAATTGTCACCTGTAGAAATCATTCAAATTCATACCAAGTAACTTAATCTTATACTGTCTCAGTTTGGGAATATAAGAATGGAATTCGTACTATAATAACGACAGGTTTACTCTTGGTCCGGTGAGGCGAATAGTTGCTCTTGCCGGACTTGTTTTATTTGTGAACACTACGACAATAATTGTTATCTAATTGTAAGGGCTGTAAGGAATTACTTTTTACTTAGCCTTAACAATTTGGTATAATGAAGGTGTAACTAAAGGAGGAGTGGCCATGCAATTCACCATTCGAGGTCAACAAATTGACGTGACCGACGCTTTGAGAGAGTATGTTGATAAGAAGCTCAGCAAACTTGAGAAGTATTTCGAAGCACCCCCTACCTCTGAAGGGTCTGTGACGCTTGGCGTAGTTCGCGGCCTTCATACGGTGGAAGTAACCATTCCGCTTGCTGGCGTGACGCTTCGTGCGGAAGATCGCAGCGATGACATGTATGCTTCCATAGATGCCGTTGTGGACAAGCTAGAACGTCAAATTCGCAAACACAAAACGAAGATCAATCGTAAGTTCCGTCAAGAGGGACTCAAGACGCTGTTTGTGGACGGAGCAAGTACCGCTGTTGCTGTAGAAGAACAAGATTATGATGATTTAGAAGTTGTGCGGAACAAGCGCTTTACGATGAAGCCGATGGATGTTGAAGAAGCGATTCTTCAAATGAATATGGTAGGACATAATTTCTTTGTGTTTTCCAATATCGACACCTCGGAAGTAAGCGTAGTTTACAAACGTGATGATGGTAAATATGGACTGATTGAACAGGGCTAAGATCCAAGTGATGCCAGTTATGCTCTAAGTATAAAGGGCTTCGAGAGTTAGTCAGAACCTAAGAAATTTAAACCGAGCCCCTATTCGCTGCAAGCGAATAGGGCTCTTGTGCGTATAAGCGGCTAGATTTGAAAAATGTGGCTGATACACCTTGTATTGCGGCATCTCTTACAAACTGTTACAATTTATGAAGCAGCGGAATCGAATTTATAAATGGCCCTTTCAATTTTGTGAGGATGGGCTCGGTTCCACCATCTGTGTTGCATGAAAGGGGTTAACCATGCTAGGACTTGTAAAGAAAATATTCGGAGACACCAACGATCGTGACGTTAAACGTCTCATGAAGACAGTCGATGTAATTAATGGATTGGAACCGGAATTTGTAAAGCTGTCTGATGATCAGTTACAAGCTAAGACAGCAGAATTCCGTGCCCGTATTGAAAAAGGCGAAACTTTGGAAGAAATTCTTCCCGAGGCATTTGCAACCGTGCGTGAAGCTTCCAAGCGGACACTTGGTATGCGGCATTTTGATGTGCAGCTGATTGGTGGTATGGCTCTGCATGAAGGCCGAATCTCCGAGATGAAGACTGGTGAAGGTAAGACGCTAGTAGGTACATTGCCAGTGTATTTGAATGCTTTGCTAGGTAAAGGTGTACACGTAGTAACGGTCAATGACTATTTGGCTCAGCGCGATAGCGCACAAATGGCACAAATTTATAACTTCCTGGGCATGACGGTTGGGGTTAACCTGAGCGGTATGGACCATGCTGATAAACAAGCTGCTTATGCCTGCGATATTACGTACGGCACGAACAACGAATTTGGTTTTGATTATTTGCGTGACAACATGGTGCTCTATAAAGAGCAAATGGTTCAGCGCCCTCTGTATTTCTGTATTATTGATGAAGTGGACTCTATTCTTATTGATGAAGCACGTACACCTCTTATCATTTCCGGACAAGCTGAGAAGTCTACAGAATTGTACTTTTCAGCAGACCGTTTCGTGAAAAAGCTTAAAGCTGAGGAAGACTACACAGTTGATATTAAAGTGAAGTCTGTAGCCTTGACTGAAAAAGGTGTAGCTACTGCTGAGCGCGCTTTTGGTATTGAGAACTTGTATGATCACAGTCATGTGACCTTGAATCACCATATCGTCCAAGCCCTGAAAGCAAACGTAATTATGCGTCGTGATGTAGATTACGTTGTAAACGAGGGTGAGGTCGTTATTGTCGATGAATTTACAGGACGTCTAATGTCAGGACGTCGCTATAGCGATGGACTGCACCAAGCGATTGAAGCGAAGGAAGAAATTGAAGTACAGAATGAAAGTATGACTCTTGCAACGATCACATTCCAGAACTACTTCCGTATGTATCGCAAACTGGGCGGTATGACAGGTACAGCGAAGACTGAGGAAGAGGAATTTAAGAAGATTTATGGTCTTGAGGTTCTTCAAGTCCCTACGAACAAACCGAATCAACGTGTAGATATGCCGGATGTTGTCTACAAGAGTGAGAACGGTAAGTTCAAAGCTGTTGTGGAAGAAATTGTAGAGCGTCACAAAAAGAACCAGCCTGTACTGGTTGGTACAGTGTCAATCGAGAATTCAGAGCTCGTATCTGAAATGCTGAAGCGTAAAGGTGTTAGACACCAAGTGCTTAACGCGAAGCATCACGCTGAAGAAGCGGAAATCATTACACATGCAGGTCAACCGGGTACAGTTACGATTGCTACCAACATGGCTGGACGTGGTACGGACATCGTTCTAGGTGAAGGTGTGACAGATCTTGGAGGTCTGCATATTATTGGTACAGAACGTCATGAATCGCGTCGGATTGATAACCAGCTGCGCGGTCGTGCAGGTCGTCAAGGTGACCCTGGTTCTACGCAATTCTACTTATCGCTTGGCGATGAGCTTATGAAGCGTTTTGGTGCTGACAACGTTCTAACTATGATGGATCGTCTCGGATTTGAGGAAGATCAGCCGATTGAGAGCCGCATGATCACACGTGCTGTAGAATCTGCTCAGAAACGTGTTGAAGGCAATAACTTTGATATCCGTAAAGTCGTATTGCAATATGATGACGTGATGAATCAGCAGCGTGAAATTATTTATAAACAACGCCGTGAGATTTTGGAGTCTGATAATATTAAAGATATCGTGCTTGAAATGATCAAACCAGTAATTGAGCGTATCGTTCTTGCACACTGTAGCGATGATATTCCTGAGAACTGGGAACTGCAAGAAGTTGCTGATTACGTAAACAGTAAGCTGCTTGAAGAAGGTGCTTTGACCCGTGATATTCTATGGGGTAAGGAAGCAGAGGAGATCATCGAGTTTATTTTCGAACGTGTGCTTGAGAAATATGCTGCACGTGAAGAACGTCTAGGTTCAGAACTCGTACGTGAATTCGAGAAGGTAATCGTGCTTCGTTCCGTAGATAGCAAATGGATGGATCATATTGATGCAATGGATCAATTGCGTCAAGGGATTCACTTGCGTGCTTACGGGGGTACGGATCCACTTCGCGAGTATCAATTCGAAGGTTTTGAGATGTTTAATACTATGACTGCTACGATTCAAGAAGAAGTAGCTACTTATATTATGAAGGCTCACATCGAAGCGAATCAGGAACGTCAATCCGTTATTGATGAAGACAAGATTTCTACAAACGGAGAGCCTGTTGAGAAACGTCCGGTTCATGTTGAGGCTGTGACTGGCCGTAACGATCTTTGCCCTTGCGGAAGCGGCAAGAAGTACAAGAATTGCCACGGTCAAAACGCATAAGATAAACGTTCAGTAGCACTCATAATCAGGAGTAAGATGTAAGTCTGTATCCCTGATGTCTATGGGTATACTAACCATAAAGAGCGGCTGGGCCCGGGGGTATCCCCCGTTTACGGCCCAGTCGCTTTTTTGGATATTTAGTAGTTGGGTGATCATAGAGCGGAGCAGGTGGAATTGTTCTGTAGAAGCGTAGCGCTCGCCTTTATCTTCAGATTCCAACCCCAATTGCGGTTATCTAATCAAGGAATCTGAGGATAACAGCGATCGGAAGTCCAATCCTTCTCGGAATGGCTAATCACTCACGCACTAACTATCCATTAGAGCGAAGACCGTAACAACCTATTTTGAAAGGTGAAGTGACCTATGATAGAAGCGAATGTAAAGCAAGATCTGCGTGAAATAGGCAAGAAACTAACTGACCTTAGGGGGTCTCTTTGACTTAGATCTTAAGCAAGAGATGATTTCTAACTTTGAAGAAAAAATGGCTGCTCCAGGCTTCTGGGATAATCCAGAGCAAGCACAGAGTGTGATCGGTGAGATGAATGCCGTGAAATCTTCTGTGGATCAATATGAGAAGCTGCAACAAGAATACGACGATGCTGCGATGATGGCAGAGCTTGCGGACGAAGAAGGCGATGAAGATCTTGCGGCAGAGATTGGGGAGACAATCAGCAGCTTAGGCAGAAAAGTGGATGAATTCGAGCTGCAATTGCTACTTAACCAGCCGTATGACAAGCTGAATGCAATCCTTGAGCTCCATCCGGGTGCGGGCGGTACGGAATCCCAGGACTGGGGACAAATGCTGCTGCGGATGTATACCCGTTGGGCTGAGAAACGTGGATTCAAGGTTGAGGTTTTGGATTATTTGCCGGGTGATGAAGCAGGAATCAAGAGTGTCACACTGCTCATCAAAGGCTTCAATGTATATGGATATCTGAAAGCTGAAAAGGGTGTACATCGATTGGTGCGGATTTCTCCGTTTGACTCTTCTGGTAGACGCCATACCTCTTTTGTATCCTGTGACGTAGTTCCGGAAATTACGGATGACGTAGAAGTTGAGATCCGTACCGAGGATCTTAAGATCGATACGTATCGTGCGAGCGGTGCCGGTGGTCAGCATATCAATACTACAGACTCTGCGGTACGGATTACTCACTTACCTTCGGGTGTGGTGGTAACCTGCCAGAATGAACGTTCACAGATCAAGAACCGGGAACAAGCAATGAAGATGCTACGTTCTAAACTATATGAGCGCAAACTGCAAGAACAGCAGCAGCAATTGGATGAGATTCGCGGTGAGCAATCCGATATCGCTTGGGGCAGTCAGATCCGTTCTTATGTATTCCATCCATATAACATGGTCAAGGATCACCGTACTTCCGTAGAAACGGGTAATGTGGGTGCGGTAATGGACGGAGATCTGGATGCGTTCATCGATGGCTACTTGCGTAGCCAGATCAAGGTTGAGGCGGACTAAGGGATTTTTTCGGGAATATAGGAGAGTATAAAGTTACTCCATACTTTATCTATATATTTATTTTTCGGGGAAACGGATACCATTCTTTGATCTGAATGGGGTACCCGTTTCTTCTTACGTAGAGCAAGATGACACTTTAAGGAGCGCCATGAAATGCAAAAAATCAATTCTCGTAATAAACCCCCGCTGATTCCACTGAATGGACCCGTCCGTCATGTGGTGGATACAACGCTTATTCTGATCGGTTCGCTAATCACGGCACTGGGTTTTAATCTTTTTTTTCTGCCTAATCATATAGCTTCTGGTGGTGTATCGGGTCTTTCTGTATTGGCTGAAGCTTGGTTTGGGGCTGAACCGGCATTTACGCAATGGGCACTTAATATCCCGTTGTTTGTGCTCGGAGTAATCTTCCTTGGTAAACAATACGGCGTTCGCTCCTTGCTTGGGAGCTTTGTGCTGCCGCTATTTATCTTGTTGACAAAAGATTTACCTACACCTACAACAAATCCACTTTTAGCCTCCATCTATGGCGGTATCTGTGTGGGAGTGGGGCTTGGCGTCGTGTTCCGCGGACGGGGCTCAACAGGTGGTCTTACGATTTTGGCGCAAATCATTCAAAAAATATCGGGTCTCAGCTTCTCGGTTTCCGTTGTGTTGCTGGATGGGACGGTTATTGTACTGGCTGCGTTTATTCTCGGTATGGAGCAAGCGCTGTATGCGTTGATTGGATTGTTTGTGACAGGTAAGGCCATTAATGCGATAGAAGTAGGCTTCCGCTATACGAAGGTTGCATATATTATCTCGGACAAGACAGATGAAATATCTGCGGCGATATTAAATGATCTGGATCGTGGACTGACAAAGCTGGACGCACATGGCGGGTACACTGGCGATGCACGTACCGTTCTGATGGTAGTGGTAGGCCAGAATGAAGTGTCAAGGCTAAAAGCGATAGTCCAATCCGTAGATACAAGTGCATTTGTTATTATTACCGAAGCACATGAAGTGTTAGGCGAAGGGTTTAAAAGAGAAGCGTAATCTCTCCTACGGGGGAGGCGACGCTTCTCTTTTTTTCTAAATGAGGTTATATTTAGGATGAATAAAGTTCACATATTGTGTTGTATTTATATTAATAGGGATGTATAATAATACATATTTCTAAGACGGTATGCATTATATTAAATAATATATTCATGATAAGCAGGAAGTGGGGATGACAGTGGAAGGCAAGCTGAGGGCGGCGATTGTTGGATCAACGGGTTATGGAGGCGTAGAGCTGATTCGGCTACTACAAAGTCATCCTAAAGTAGAGATTACTTCGGTAATTTCCTCATCTAGTGCAGGGGATGCGATAGAGGAAGGGTTTCCTCATTTGACGGGCATTATTGACCGAAGGCTGGATGGCGTTGATCCGGTGCAGATGGCTGAGCGGGCGGATGTGGTTTTTACGGCTACGCCGTCGGGTGTAAGTGCAAAGCTGGTCCCGCAGCTGCTGGAAGTTGGACTTAAGGTCGTAGATCTATCCGGCGATTTCCGATTGAAGGATGGCGCAGAGTATGAGCACTGGTACAAACATACGGCTCCTGCTGATGAATACCTAGAACAGGCTGTATACGGACTTTGTGAGGTGTTCGGAGAGCGTGTGGCTGGGGTTGATTTTATATCTAATCCAGGCTGTTATCCTACGGCTACACTTCTTGGACTAATTCCTGCGATTCAGGCAGGCTGGATTAAGCATGACAGTATTATTATTGATGCGAAATCCGGGGTTACCGGAGCAGGACGCGGAACGAGCCTGATGGTGCATTATGCAGAGATAAATGAGAACTTAAAAACTTATAAATTAAATAAACATCAACATATACCGGAAATCGAGCAGACGCTCTCGGAGATTACTGGAGAAAAGGTAACCGTAACATTCACCACACATCTCGTACCGATGAGCCGAGGCATTATGAGTACGATGTATGCAGGAATGAAGGGCAATTATACGGAGCAGGATTTTGTGGATTTATATCGTGAATATTATGCGGGCAGACCTTATGTGCGGGTGCGCGATGTAGGTGTGATTCCGGCAACAAAAGAAGTTAGCGGCTCTAATTATTGTGATATCGGATTTGCGACAGATGCTCGTACAGGGCGGGTGACCATAGTCTCCGTCATTGATAACGTTGTAAAAGGTGCGGCAGGTCAGGCAATACAGAACCTTAATTTGATGATGGGATGGGAGGAAACCCTTGGCCTCGGCTACACACCTGTGTATCCATAAGGATCAGCGGTACAAATAACATGAGCGAGATTGAATTATTTACTGCCTTGGAAGGTGGAAGCATTACTTCACCTAAAGGATTTAAGTCCGGAGGACTGCACTGTGGATTGAAAAAAACGGACCGCAACGATCTCGGAGTGATTCTTTGTGAGGTTCCAGCTACGGCTGCCGCCGTGTATACGACGAATGTTTTTCAGGCGGCTCCGCTGAAGGTGACGCGGGAAAGCCTTGTGAACGGAACGTTGCAGGCGGTGGTCGTGAACAGCGGGAATGCTAATGCCTGCACTGGTGAACAAGGTGAAGCCGATGCTTATGAGATGCGCGCTGCTGCGGCCCAGCATTTGGGCGTGAAAGTTAACGATGTTGCTGTCGCTTCAACTGGAGTTATTGGTGAATTACTGAAAATGGACTGCGTACGTAGCGGTATTGCTGCAATACCAGAGAAGCTGGACGGTGGGGCTGCTGGAGCGGAGGAATTCTGTCAGGCCATACTTACAACTGATTTAGTTAAAAAAGAGGTTGCCGTGAAGGTGCTTGTTGGCGGTGTAGAAGTTATTATTGCTGGAGCCGCGAAGGGCTCCGGGATGATTCATCCTAACATGGCTACCATGCTCGGTTTTATGACTACAGATGCTGATATTTCAGCGGAAGATTTACACAGTCTACTTCGTTCTGCTACGAACGTTACTTTTAATATGATTACAGTCGATGGAGATACTAGTACCAATGATATGTTAGTGTCGATGGCGAGTGGGCTTGCAGGGAATGAGAAGCTGACTCGACTGCATCCGGATTGGGATGCTTTTGCTGCAGGATTCACGTATGTCTGCCAGACGCTTGCCAAAGCGATTGCTCGTGATGGAGAAGGTGCGACTCATCTGATTGAGGTTCAAGTGAATGGTGCAGTTCATGACGAAGCTGCTGCAGCGATTGCCAAGACAGTGGTAGGTTCTAGTCTAGTGAAATCTGCTATTTTTGGAGCGGATGCGAACTGGGGACGAATTATTGCAGCGGTTGGACGCGCGGGTGTTCCGGTATCGCCGGAGCGCGTAAACATTTCTTTAGGTGATATTGGGGTGCTACTGCACTCGAAGCCGGTTGTTTTTGATGAAGAGAAGGCTTTGGCTTATTTGCAAAAAAGTGAAACGGTGCTGATCACTGTAGATTTGCATGATGGAACCGGAAAGGCTACAGCTTGGGGCTGTGACCTAACTTACGATTATGTGCGTATTAACGCTGCATACCGTACTTAATTTGTGGCGGCTTAAGCCCACAAGGGAAGGATACCGAACATATGACGCTAAATAGCGAGCTTGAACTCATAGATGCATTAGATGGTAGTGGATTGTTTGTGATGAAATGCGGCGGCAGTACGTTGGCTGCTCTTCCTGATTCTTTTTTCGAAGATTTACGAGATTTGCAGCAGGAAGGCATTCAGCCTGTAATTGTTCATGGCGGAGGGCCAGCCATTTCAGAGAATCTAGCAAAGCTGGGCATTGAAAGCAGCTTCGTGAACGGTCTGCGGGTAACCACCGAGGCAGTACTAGATGTCGTAGAGATGACGCTGGCAGGGAGCATCAACAAAGCAATTGTAAGGCGAATTCAAGGAAGTGGCGGTCTAGCTCTAGGGCTATCCGGCATCGATGGAAATATGATTACTGCTAGACCCGTAGCTAATAGCGCTGAAGTAGGTTTGGTAGGAGAAGTAACGGAAGTGAAGGCTGAGATCGTAAATGGTATTGTTGGGATGGGATATATTCCTGTCATTGCACCTATCGGTGTAGATGCTGCAGGTCAGCGCTACAATATTAACGCAGATACAGCAGCAGGGGCAGTCGCTTCTTATGTAGAGTCTCCCCAAATGATCGTGGTCACAGATGTGCCTGGCATTATGAGTACGGTGGAGGGTCAAAAAATTGTACTTCCATCCGTTACCGTACAGGAAATCGAAGCTTTAATTGAAAGTGGAGAAATCTACGGCGGCATGATCCCCAAAGTACGGGCAGCGATCGATTGCATTCAAGGCAGCGTTTCAGAGGTTATCATTGTGGATGGAAAAGAACCGCGGGTGCTTAGCCGAGTACTGCAAGGTGAAGCGATAGGCACACGTATTATTCGTTCGTAGAATCATAGATGAATATCATTTAGAGGTGCAGCCTGGTACACAGGAGCAGCCGATGGGAGAGTGACTTAGAATGAGCAAGCTTACACAAGCTGAATTGGATTTGCAAGCAGGGGCACAGCAGACCGATACAGTAGGATCAGGTACACCGGATGTTGCAGCAGGCAAGCTTAGCGCGGTATTCCCTTCTTACGCCAGATACGATCTCAGCTTAGTTAAAGGCAAAGGCACTTGGGTATGGGATGATAAGGGCAACAAGTATCTTGATTTCACAAGTGGATTAGCTGTGACCAGTCTAGGTCATGCTCCTGAAAAAGTCGGTGCGAAGCTGAAGGATCAGATTGATACGCTCTGGCATGTCTCGAACCTGTTCCATATTCCTGGACAGGACAAAGTTGCAAATCTTTTGACAGAGAATAGCTGCGCTGATCAAGTGTTTTTCTGTAATAGTGGAGCAGAAGCAAATGAGGCTGCTATTAAGCTGGCTCGTCGTTACCACCAGAAGGTAAAAGGTGTCGACCGTTATGAGGTCATCACATTTGAACAATCCTTCCATGGACGTACACTAGCCACACTAACAGCTACAGGTCAGCAAAAGGTAAAAGAAGGCTTCCTGCCGCTTCCAGCAGGCTTCAAAACTGTACCCTTGCATGATCTCCCGGCATTAGAGGCTGCTATCGGTGATCATACCGCTGCTATCATGCTGGAGATGGTGCTTGCAGAGGGAGGCGTGCTTGAGGTAGAACCAGAGTACTTGAACGCTGTAGTGGCACTGTGCAAGAAGCACGGATTGCTTCTGATTGTAGATGAGGTACAGACAGGTATGGGACGTACAGGCAAGCTGTTCGCTCATCAGCATTATGGAATTGAACCAGATATTTTCACTTTGGCTAAAGGGATTGCTAGTGGGTTCCCAGCGGGCTTAATGCTTGGCAAAGGCTATTTGCGTGAAGCATTCTCACCTGGCAGCCATGCGTCCACCTTCGGAGGAACACCGCTCGCAACAGCGGTTATGGCAGCGACGATTGAGACGATGCTGGAGGATGAGCTTCCACAGCGCGCCGAGGAAATGGGTAAATACCTGACAGGTCTTTTGAAAGAGAAGCTGGCAGACTGTTCTTTTGTCAAGGATATCCGTGGTAAAGGTCTGTTGATCGGGATTGAATGTCAATCACCAGTGGGCGATATTGTTTTGGCTGGACAAAAGAAAGGCCTGTTGTTCGTGACAGCGGGTCCTAATGTCCTTCGCCTGCTGCCTAATTTATATGTAAGTAAAGAGGAGATCGACCAGGCGGTAGACATCGTCTCCGAACTCATTCATACTTATGCTAAACAAGCAAACGGGGAGGTAAGCTCATGAGTCAGGGCGTACAGAGTAACAAGCACACCATTGCACAGCAACTGAAAGGCCGTGATTTACTGGAGCTGAACGATTACAGCCCGGAAGAAATTACGTATCTGATTGATTCAGCGATTGAGCTGAAGAAGAAGCAGAAAAATGGCGAAGAATTTCAGCCGCTGAAGGGAAAGACGATTGGTCTTATTTTTGAAAAATCCTCTACTCGTACGCGCGTGTCGTTTGAAGTTGGAATGTATCAGCTGGGAGGGCATGCCCTTTTCTTGAGCAAAAATGACATTCAGCTTGGACGCGGTGAAACGGTTGGCGATACAGCACAAGTAATGTCACGTTACCTCGACGGAATTATGATCCGTACCTTCGGTCATGACAAAGTAGAGGATCTGGCTCGGTATGCTTCTATTCCAGTAATCAACGGCCTGAGCGACCTGGCACATCCTTGCCAAGTGCTGGCGGATTACCAAACGATTTATGAGCACAAAGGAAAGCTCAAAGGCCTGAAGCTGGCTTACATCGGCGATGGCAACAATATGGCGCATTCTCTGATGATTGGCGGAGCTAAGCTGGGCGTGGACGTATCTATTGCCGGACCGGAAGGTTATGAGCCGGATGCAGCGGTTGTAGCAGAAGCCCGTGAGATCGCTAAAGAAACCGGAGCGAAGATTGTGGTTACTCACAGCCCGCAAGAAGCTGTACAAGACGCTGACGTCATCTACACCGATGTGTGGGCGAGCATGGGCTTCGAAGAGGAGCAAAAGGCGCGTGAAGCGGCATTCAAGGACTATCAGGTCAATGAGGAGCTTGTAAAAGGTGCGAAGAGCGATTATCTCTTCCTGCACTGCCTGCCGGCCCACCGTGAGGAAGAGGTCAGCACAGGCGTGATTGACGGCCCTAACTCTGTCATCTTTGATCAGGCTGAGAACCGTCTGCATGCGCAAAAGGCTTTAATGGCTGCTCTGATGAGTTAAGGAATTTAAATAATATAAAATATAAATCACTATATAAATTGAATTAATGTTGAGCGAAGTTAGGTTTTGGACGATAGAGTAATGGAGCGGAATTTTTGGAACTGTAGGAGCGTAGCGTTCGCCTTTATCATCAGATTTCATCTCGCATAATGCGGTTTGAAATAAAAGAAATCTGATGATAACAGCGACCGGAAGTCCAAACATTCAGCGTAGTTGCGATTAATCGTTAAAGTGCTAGCGAGAGCACGGTTATTTTAATTTATATAGCCCACACGAAAGGAAGTTGCCACACCATGGCTAAAGAAAAAATTGTACTCGCCTACTCCGGCGGACTAGATACATCCGTTATTTTGAAATGGCTTAAAGAAACTTATGACGCGGAGATCATTGCCTTCACTGCCGATATCGGCCAAAAGGAAGAGCTCGACGGTCTGGAAGAAAAAGCGCTCGCTACTGGCGCTTCGAAGGTATACATCGACGACCTGCGTGATGAATTCGCTAGCGATTTCATCTATCCAATGTTCCAATCCGGCGCGCTTTATGAAGGTCAATACTTGCTCGGAACTAGTATTGCTCGTCCACTGATCGCTAAGCGCATGGTGGATATCGCCATCGCAGAAGGCGCAACGGCTATCGCGCACGGCGCGACAGGCAAAGGGAATGACCAAGTGCGTTTCGAGCTTGGTGTAGCTGCATTGGCTCCGAACATCAAGGTGATCGCACCTTGGCGTCTGGAAGAGTTCCGCAATCAATTCCCGGGTCGTGCGGAAATGATCGCTTATGCGGAAGCTAATGATATTCCGGTACAAGCCTCTGCGGCGAAGCCGTATTCGATGGACCGTAACCTGCTGCATATCAGCTATGAGAGCGGCGTATTGGAAGATCCTTGGTTCGATCCAAGTGCACCAGAGAACAAAGGAATGTTCCTGCTGAGCAACGCTCCTGAGGATGCTCCGGATGAAGCGGAATATTTAGAACTCGATTTCGTTAAGGGAGACTGCGTAGCCCTGAATGGTGAGTCCTTAACTCCACTTCAAGTGATGGAGAAACTGAACGAGCTAGGCGGTAAACACGGTATCGGACGTGTGGATATGGTTGAGAACCGTTTTGTCGGCATGAAGAGCCGCGGCGTATATGAGACTCCGGGTGGAACAATCCTGTTCGTCGCTCATCGCAAAATGGAGTCCATCACGATGGACCGTGAAGTGATGAACCTGCGTGATAGCCTGATCACTCGTTACAGCACTTTGGTGTATAACGGTTTCTGGTTCGCTCCAGAGCGTATTGCACTGCAAGCTCTTGTAACACAGAGCCAACAAAATGTAACGGGTACTGTTCGTCTTAAATTGTACAAAGGCAACATCATCGGCGCTGGAGTGAAGAGCCCAGTCAGCCTGTACAACCCTGAAATTGCAACGATGGAAGCTGATCCTACACAAGCTTATGATCAAGGGGATGCAACTGGTTTTATCCACTTGAACGCATTGCGCCTTAAGGTTTCTACAGGTGTAAATGGAGCTTCGAAATAGTACGATAACATAAACTTAAACGGGCAACCCCGAAGGCCGTTCCTCCCGTCAGGATAGGAGCGGCCCTCTGGCGTCCAAGAGGAGGAAACTATAGGTGAGCAAGCTTTGGGGCGGACGGTTTACTAAAGGAACAAACAAGCTGGTGGAGGAATATACGGCTTCCATTGGATTTGATAAGGCTTTGGCCAAAGAAGATGTACAAGGTAGTCTGGCGCATGTCACAATGCTGGGCAAATGCGGAATCCTTCCACAAGAAGATGTGGAGACGATTAAGCAAGGTCTGAACAAAGTATTGGACAAGGTTAACGCTGGAGAGGTTGTTTTCTCCGTAGCGGATGAAGACATCCATATGAATATTGAAAAACATCTGATCGAGGAAATCGGTCCGGTCGGTGGTAAACTGCACACTGGACGTAGCCGTAACGATCAGGTGGCAACGGATATGCACCTTTACCTGCGGGGCCGTGTAGTTGAGCTAGTTAGCTTGCTGCATGAATTACAGGAAGCTTTGATTGAACAAGCCAAAGATAATGTAGAGACGATCATCCCTGGTTACACGCATTTGCAGCGGGCACAACCGATCCTGTTTGCTCACCACTTGTTGGCTTACGTCTCCATGTTCCGCCGCGATGCAGAACGTCTGACAGACAGCTACAAACGGATCAACGTGCTGCCACTCGGAGCAGGCGCACTTGCTGGTACAACCTTCCCGATCGATCGCCATTTTGTAGCGGAACAGTTGGGCTTTGACAGTGTGTACGAGAACAGTCTGGATGCTGTCAGCGACCGCGATTTCATCGTCGAGTTCTTGGCAAATGCAGCGCTTGTTATGACACATCTATCCAGACTCAGTGAGGAATTGGTACTGTGGAGTAGCACAGAGTTCAGCTTTGTGGAACTGGATGACGCTTTCTGCACAGGCAGCAGCATTATGCCACAGAAGAAGAACCCGGACGTACCAGAACTGGTACGTGGCAAAACAGGCCGGGTTTACGGCAACCTGATTGGCTTGCTGACCGTGCTCAAATCTTTGCCACTGGCGTACAACAAGGATATGCAGGAAGACAAAGAAGGCATGTTCGATACTGTTACTACACTGACTGGTGCACTGCAATTGTTCGCGCCGATGATCTCCACCATGAAGGTGAACAAGGGACGTATGCGTGAAGCCGTGAACACGGACTTCTCGAATGCAACGGATATCGCCGACTTCTTGGTAGGCAAAGGTCTTCCTTTCCGCCAAGCACATGAAGTAATCGGAAAAACAGTGCTCTACTGCATTAACGAAGGCAAGTTCCTGCTGGATCTGACGTTGGAAGAGTTCAAGCAATTCTCACCGCTGTTCGACGAGAATATCTATGCTGTTCTTCAACCGGAAGCTGTAGTTAACGCCCGTAACGTTTATGGCGGCACAGCCACCGTTCAGGTGAAGGCTGCGATCGAACGCGCGGAGCAGGCGCTGCAGGAAGCTAATGAATGGGTAGTAAAACACGGTGAAGCTATTTTGTAAACCGTATCAATACCAAATCTCGCCTCAGACTTTTATAGGTCGCAGGCGAGATTTTTTATCTAATGGGGCTTTAAGTACAACACAACTGGATTCACAGTGCTCTTTACGGTTATCCTTAAATTAGGGATTGGAGGGTTCGTAAGTATGAGTAGAGAGCAGATCCTAGACGAGCTTAGATCGCAATTAAAACTGGGCAATCATATTATCGGAGTAGCCACAGGTGCTGGAATAACGGCAAAGTATGCGAAGCAGGGTGGCGCTGATTTTCTTCTGATGTTAAATTCGGGTAAATTCCGCCAGATGGGGAGGAGTTCTCTCGCTGGGATTTTGCCATTTTGCAATAGCAATGATATGGTGATGGACTTTGCGTCTAGGGAAATCATCCCTCTGGTAAGAGATATTCCTATTATTTTTGGACTCAATGCAACCGATCCGACAAAAGATATGGAGAGCTATATTAGTGAAATAAAGAATAAGGGATTTTCCGGAATTAATAATTACCCCACGGTCGGATTAATAGATGGTCAATTTGGAGAAGCACTCGAAGAAGAGGGGAATGGTTATCTACTCGAAGTAGAAGCTATAAGGATCGCCCATGAAAAAGATTTGTTTACCATAGCCTTTGTATTTGACGAAATTCAAGCTGCTCAGATGATCGAGGCTGGAGCGGATATTATTTGTGCACATCTAGGCTTAACCGAAGGGGGATTATTAGGAGCCAAAAAAGTATTCTCTCTGGAAGCCGCCAAGGCTAAGGCTGACAAGATTTTTAATACATGCAATGCGTTAAAGCCAGATTTAATTAAATTGGTGTATGGTGGTCCCGTGAAAACGCCGATCGATGTGCAGTATATGTACAGTAATAATCAAAACCTGATGGGGTACATCGGGGGCTCTGCTTTTGAAAGAATTCCATCGGAGAAGTCCATCACAAATATAACCAAAGCTTTTAAAGTGTCGGGGACGCTGGATGAAGATGATTTTATGGTGAAAATGTTAGACGGCATTACAAAGCACTATGATTATGTTGAATTTGTAAAAGAATACGTAGCTCAAAATTATATGAATGAGATTTTGTTTGCAGATTTAGCTAAGGTGGCGCATGTATCCCGAAGTTACTTAAGTAGTTTGTTTACCAAAAAAGTTGGCTGCAGCTTTCAAACGTATCTCGTACAATTTCGGATGGATAAGGCAGCGGAAATATTACATAGAGACCCTATCCAGTTATCTGAGCTAGCGCCATTAGTTGGATATCAAGATTATGCGCAGTTTAGCAAAATGTTTAAGAAGTACAAAGGGTTCTCTCCAAAACAATATAAATCTAACATAAACACAAAAACATAAGACATAAAAGCGTTTTCATTCATAATTCAAAGAAGTATGATTAACTCATAAGTTGATCATGCTTTTTTGTTGTAGATATTTGAAGAGGAGGTTGAAGAAATGAAGACGATTGCCATTGCCGGAACTTTTGACACCAAGGGTGAAGAATATCTCTACATTAAAAATTTGCTGGAAAGCTTGGAGCTAGGTACGTTTACGATTCATACGGGTGTGTTTGAACCCACTTTTACACCGGATATCTCTAACCGTGAAGTAGCAGCAGCCGCGGGTGTAAGTATAGATGAGCTCGTTGCCAAGAAGGATAGAGCATTAGCGACAGAATTATTAGCCAAAGGTATGGAAAAATTAGTACCTGAATTATATAAGCAAGGCAAATTTGATGGGATTATCTCCTTTGGGGGTACTGGAGGGACTTCACTTGTAACCCCTGGTATGCGGGCATTACCTATTGGTGTACCAAAAGTGATGGTTTCGACCGTAGCTTCTGGGAATACTGCCCCATATGTAGGCACTAGTGATATTGTCATGATGCCTTCCGTAGTAGACGTTGCTGGACTGAACTCCATTTCAACAAAGATTTTTACCAATGCAGCCTTCGCCATCGCCGGAATGCTTAAATTTGAGAATAAACAAGTGATAGAGAAAAAACCATTAGTAGCTACAACAATGTTTGGGGTAACAACTCCCTGTGTGACGGCAGCCCGTAACTATCTTGAAGCTAGAGGATATGAGGTGCTTGTATTCCATGCAACAGGTGTAGGTGGCCAGTCCATGGAAGCGCTAATCGAGGCTGGTTTTATTGAAGGTGTATTGGATCTGACCACAACAGAATGGGCGGACGAAATTATTGGTGGTGTGCTAAATGCTGGACCTCATCGGTTAGAAGCTGCTGGTAAACATCATATTCCACAGGTTGTGTCGGTAGGTGCCCTTGATATGTGTAACTTTGGCCCTTATGATACGGTACCCGAGAAATTTGCTGGACATAAGTTCTATAAGCATAACCCTACAGTTACTTTGATGAGAACAACAGTAGAAGAGAATGAAGCTATCGGCAAAAAACTTGTCGAGAAATTAAATATGGCCAAAGAGAAAACGGTGTTAATGTTGCCGCTTAAAGGGATATCGGGCATTGATGTTGCAGGGGAAGCTTTTTACGGTGTAGAGGAAGATCAAATGTTATTTGATACCTTGAGAAATGGTGTGAACCGGAATGTTGTCGAGGTTATCGAAATGGATTGTGCCATTAATGATGTAGAGTTTGCAGAAGCAGCAGCGCAGAAGCTAATAGATCTCATGAGCAAATAACACTAACACAGAACATTTAAATAATGATGGAGGCGTTACACATGAACAAAAATACAAGAACTGAAATCATGGCGAAGTTTAGAGAAGAAGTAGCAAATGGAAAGATTCTTTTAGGCGTGGGAGCCGGTACAGGGATTACTGCAAAAAGCAGTGAAGCTGGCGGAGCGGATATGCTGATTGTTTATAATTCAGGTAGATACAGAATGGCAGGTCGTGGATCATTGGCAGGGCTACTATCTTATGGAGACGCCAACCAAATCGTAGTCGAAATGGGCTCTGAAGTATTACCTGTTGTGAAAAATACTCCTGTTCTAGCAGGCGTATGTGGAACAGATCCTTTTAGAGTGATGGAGGTGTATTTGAAGGGGCTTAAGGATCAAGGCTTTAGCGGCGTGCAAAACTTCCCAACCGTTGGTTTGATCGATGGCGTATTCAGACAGAACCTTGAAGAGACCGGGATGGGATATGGTTTAGAAGTAGATATGATTAGAGCAGCGCATGAATTGGATATGCTCACAACTCCTTACGTATTTGATCCTGATCAAGCAAAAGCGATGGCAGAAGCAGGCGCAGATATTTTGGTAGCGCATATGGGATTGACTACCAAAGGTACAATTGGAGCTAAGACCGCTCTGACATTGGATGATTGTGTAGAAAGAATTGAAGCGATTATTAAAGCAGGGAAAGCAGTAAATCCAGATATTATGGTGATTTGTCATGGTGGACCGATTGCTGAACCAGAAGATGCTGCGTATGTAATTGAACGGACAGAAGGTATAGACGGATTCTTTGGTGCCTCGAGTATTGAAAGATTTGCTGCTGAAAAAGGAATTAAAGATCAGACAGTTCTATTTAAAAATATCACCAAACAAGCATAATTGCCTTCGGCGTCCCTATAAGGACGGTAAGCCATTAATCGAGAAATAAAAGAACCCTCCGGAGAGGGCAATCTGAGTAGTATAGAATTAAGGTGTAGCTTATAGCTGCACCTTTTTTGTTGTCTATTAGAAGAAGCTAATTATTACTCAACGGCAGCCAAGCCAATATATCGCGGATTTTGGCATCCCAATATCCCCATTCATGTGTACCCGGGCCTTCATCGTAGGTGAGGTCCAGGGAGGTTGCTCGGCACGCATCGCGGAATTTCAAGTTATCTGTGTACAGGAAATCTTCTGTGCCACAGCATTGATACAGCGCTGGTTTCGGTCCCGTGGAGCGGTTCACTTCCTCAAGCAGCCATAGCAGGTCTTCGGGCGTACCGGCGATATCTTCTGTTCCGAAGATCATTTCGTATTCTTTGGTTTTGACGGTAGGATCCTCAAAGTTTATAAAATTATGCGCCATATCAAGTGCGCCCGACAGACTTGCCGCCGCCGCAAAAGCCTCCGGTTTCCGCAGTGCCAGCTTAATCGCTCCATAACCACCCATCGACAACCCGGCTACAAAGTTATCCTCGCGTTTATCTGACAATGGGAAGAATGAGCGCGCAAGCATAGGCAACTCCTCACTAATAAAGGTCCAATAACGACCGCCAACCGCCATATCCGTATAGAAACTGCGATGCACATTCGGCATAACTACAGCTATTCCCATCTCTGCTACATATCGTTCTATCGAAGTCCGGCGAAGCCAGATCGAATCATCGTCGGACAAACCATGCAGCAAATACAATGTAGGATGTAGTTCTCCCCTTGTTACGTTGCTCATACCGATTTGTGTGGTTGTTTTTTGCGGTAAAATTACAGTCATTGAGGTATTCAAACCTAGTACTTCCGAATAAAATTTACACTCTATTAAAGCCATTTCATCCATCCCCTCTCTCTCCAAATAATAGCACATAGAAAAAGTGAGAGATATTGTAGAAATATCTGAATTATAAGGATTTTGAGGATTGCTGTACCTAGATATGAGAGAATATAATGGAAGTAGAAAAATAAGGAAGAAACGTGCAAATACGAAATTATTTTCATAGGCGGGAGGCAAAAAGTAGGATGAAATCGGGCCTAAAGCAGGAAAAAGGTTTTACTTTGATCGAAGTGCTGGCCGCTATTGTGATTTTGTCGATAGTATCACTGGTGCTTACGTCTTACTTTACAAACGCCATGAGTTACTCTAAATCGAACCAGAACAAGACGATTATGGTCAATCTGGCGCGGAACGCGCTGTTTTATGTGGAGAAGCAGGATTTTGAGGAAATGAGTAATTTTTTTGTAACAGATCCATTAAAGCATAAGATGATTGTAGATGCAGGTGAGGAACTGCCCATGATTAAGGCTTCTGAGTGCACGACGACTATAACATGTGTTTATAGCAATAGTTTTGTAAATGGTGGAGCTTTACCAGATGTATTAAATCCAGTCGTTAACAACATCAAATATGAGATTAATATTCGATACCAGTTTCAATTACATCAGGAGATGCAGGAAGGAAAGAATAGTGGTGGAGGGGTAGATACCCGCAAGAGCGAGATGGCACCGTATCTTATCCCTGTCGAGGTGAAAGTTAGTGGTAATGGTGGGCCTGGTGGAACAGCTTATACTACGGTGGTGGAGGGATATATTACGGATGAGAAGATTCGCTGACCGCCTAAAATACCAGCAGGGCTTCACACTGATTGAGATGATCGCCGCGATTACCCTCTTCGCTATGGTTGCAGGAATGCTCTCTATGGTGATGATGTTCGGTTTCCGCAGCTATCATAAAATAACGATTGAGAACTCACTTCGTGAGGAAGCTGATTTGATTATGTCATCTATCATCAATGAATTATATGTATTCGGACCAACTAGAGTGGAGAATACGACAGATGGATTAAATCTGATAAAGGATTCAGATGGTGTGATATCTACGCGGACTATTCAATTTGTTACTTCTGAGGGCGGGGAAGGTGGCATTACCACACTTACCATTAATAGTGTCATAAACGATCCTCGTACCGCAATTCATTCCGATCTTTCTGGTTCTACGATTGTTTCTACCAATTCTAATGGTACGGGTTGCAAGGTTAATGTACCTTGTAGAAGCGGACTGGTTGATATAAAACTACTTTTAACTCAGCATTACGATGGAAGGACATATGATATGGAGATGGTGAGCAAATTTGGGTTTTAGGAGGAATCACATAATGACAGGACAATCATCCCGGTCTATCCGCGTCAGAATAGCTCATACTAGTTTGCAATGCTTAAAAGAAGAGAGAGGCTCGGCACTTGTACTGGTCATGTTCATTGTACTGATTCTTACTATTCTCGGTTTAAGTGTACTTAGTGCTACAGTGGGCGGTGCACAGCGGACGGAGATGCGTAAAAATGATGTGCAAAGTCTACACTTAGCTGAAAAAACACTTGATGAGGCTGTGGCGTATATTACATCGAGCTTAAATAAAAAAATAGAGAGTAATATAGATATTAGCCAAGCAGAACTGGATCAGTCCATAAAGAATTTTTTGACTGCACTTCCAACTACACTTCCAGATACACTTTCAGCAGGTCTTAAGACAAGTACTGATTTGGCAAACGCAGCTGGGAAAATAAGTGGAATTACATATGCGGTAGAGGGGACGATTGGAACAGGAACGTTGGTCAAATACATAGTGACTATCAACTCGGAGGCTGAGGTTAACGGGGTCAAGCGTAATCTTAAGCAAAGGGTGTTTATAGACACTTTTCCAGATTTTCTTAAATACACTATTGGGTCAGAGAAGAATCTTGCGATTAATGGAGCACCCTTAATTATTGGGAACATTTACGCAGGAGACATACTAATTATCAGCGACAAGGCTGAGTACACGTATAAGAAAAAATTCCATACACTTGTATCAAGTCCCTTTGAAATAGATGGTGAGGCGCATGTTCAATCTCTTGATAAGCTGATATATCGAGAGGAAGGTAAAAGTGAGTTGAAGGCTTCTGAAATTACTAAAGAAACCTCCATGACTGGGAAAATCCCTCAAGATAAGGTGGAAATTAGAAATCGTCGTACATTCGTAGAAGTTAATGTTGAGGGTTCATTTGTGGATAAAGTGGCGGAAGCAATAGGGGCAGGGGCTGACAGAACTACGATTCGAAATAAGCTTGCTGAAGGCAAACTAGCATCCTATTTAGCGGGTATGAATCTATATAATTTTGACGCTATTGATCAGATTGGCTTAATCAAGCCAATTCTAAGGGATGATTCGCCTGAGGCTCAGAAGGATTATAAGGAGGAAATGAGGGAATATACTAAAAAGTTAAACACTATAAAGCATCCAACCAAATCTGTTATTTATAATGGAAATCTGGATCTGGACGGCAGTGATGACTTTCCGGGTGTCTTATACTCAGAAGAAGACAAAAACTCAACGTCATCCCGTAAGTGGCTCATTGTAGACGGAAATCTAATCGTTGATAACTATGGTAATGAAAAACCAGTACAGATACGAGCGAATATTTTGGTGACTGGAAAGGTAGAAATTCGGGGGAATGTTCAAATTGATTCCACTATGTTTGTATTTAAAGAACCCTCGACTATTAATGGAATTCCCGAACATACTACATTGGTAGAAGATGCAACACTTCAAGGATTGGATGGTAAGGAACTAGTATTGATCTCCCGTGGTCCAATACTTATTAATCGTTTGGCCGCCTTCAGTAACACTCCTACTCAGTTAGATGCTTTTTTCTATACTGATTCGGATGCGGATTTATATGGTGTAGGATCTATATTCTCGCTTAGCGGAGGATTCTTTGCAAAGGGGAATCTTACTATAAATGCTGTACGGGGAACAGCTGTAGGCAAAGATAATAATATTGTAATAGACAGCAACAGCAATTTGATCCGGTTCAAAGCAGCTTATAACGATCAGATCTTTGAAGATCAGAAGGCCGGACTTCCCCGTGTGAAGACAGTGAATATTAGCGTAGAAGACATGCAGTTGGAGTAGCGTTTGATAAAATGTGGAATATAAAACCCCCGAGTCGCAGTATCTTTGCGACTCGGGGGTTTTGCCTTTTTAGTAACGATCTTCGTTCTCTACAATTACCTCTACAGAGGCTTGAATTTTAGGGTCTTCAATATACAAAACAGTAATAGTGGCTTTCCCCTTCTTTAGACCGGTTATTTTACCATCACCTGAAACCGTCAGGATGGCTATGTTGCTGCTTGTCCAGAGGAGTTTATCTTTAAAGTCATTTTTGATTAAGCTTTCTGGCCAAAGTACAAGACCGTTATTAAATAAATCTCTGGAATTATCCGGTCCAACTCCTATTTTGAATGGCGCGGGTAAGGATAGGTTAGTTAATTTAACACCAATTGCTATTTCTTTAAAGGCTTCAATAACAGGGGAGGATCCTTTTACAATCACTTTGACCTTGACTGATTTGGTAAACACGTTGCCCTTTAACTTTATAGTTTTGTTATCAGGGGTAGGGACGTATGTTGCATAATTACTTCCATCCCCTTCCAGGCTCCATACGTATTCAACCGGATCGGAATTCTCTACAGGTTGAACGACAGACACATTTAACGGTATTTCATTTCCGATGTTTACAAAAGAATCCCCATTAATTTGTATCTCACGAACAGGATTTGTAATTGTAACGGTATGTTCTTTTGAATAGATAGCACCGTTAGGCTTCCGATCAGTTTTGACTGTGGCCACAATTGTCACTGATCCAGATCGATTAGCCAGCAGGGTTGCTTTACTTCCAATAGATGGATCGGTATTTTTAGTTATTGTAGCATTGGCTGAATTCGCCCCTGGTTTGATGGACCATTCGTAGCCAATTATGGTTTCATCAAAGGGCTCATAACTAGCTTCGAAGGGAACTTTCTCACCGACTATAGCGTCCTTAGCTCCTGTAATCGTTAAATCAGCTGAAACGACTTTTACTTTTGCAGTAGTAAAGACGTGGCTACCATCGCTTCTTACATCTCTAGCTGTAACCACTAATGTTGCTTCTCCGGCTTTTAGACCTCTTATTACTCCGGTGTCACTAATAGAGACTATATCCGACTGTTTAGACAACCAACTGACTTCTTTGTTGTTGGCATCTTCAGGTGTTATGACAGGTAGCAGTTTCAGTTCACTATCTATCCGAATCACTGTATCTTGAAGTTGAATGTTCGCTACTTTAACGATAGCTTCAAAGGAAATCGGAGAGAAACTTATTGTTACCCGTTCTCGGGTGACTGGTGTAGGGTTCGGTAAATCTCCGGTGAATGGAGACAGATCGATACTGTGCCCACCATTATAACCTGAGATTGATTTTCCGATAAATGAGCCAACAATATCACCAGTGAAAGATATATTTGCTAATGGAGCCAGAACAGTACCATATAATTTGTATCCGCGTAGGCTAAATGATGTTGCTTCATAAAAATTGTATAACACGTTTTTACTGCTTACACCTGTAAGGGTGTTGGTGCCATTGCTGATGGTTACATTTTCCCCGGAAATATTGACAACAGTAGTGGAAGTGCTTGGAGTATCAATGCTCAGGCTATTAATACTTCCATTGGTTGGATTTAAATGAAATATGTTAAGTTTAGGATCGGTTCCCTTTAGAGTAATGGTCTGATACAGATCGGTTGATTTGGACGTCTCCGGTAATGCTGCATAATACAATGAACGATTTTTAAGTTTTTTCCCAACCTCAGCAAAATCAATATAGTTGTCTTTATGCTGAGTTTGATTAATAAGGTAGGCTGGAGCCGTTATATTGCCACCGTAATAGGCCATCCCTTTCATTGAACCACCATTTAAGGTCAAGTTTCTACCTGCCACAACAGTTGCAGTAGTATCGGCATTTGTTAATGAACCTCCTAAACTAAATGATGCAATATTTATATTCCCACCTGCTGCTATACGCCAATTATTTGTGAATCCATTGTTTGGGAAATCAATGTTCTCAAGCATAAAGATTGAATAATCATTAGCTATGCCCAGTGATGAGACTGGAGCATTGGATCCAGGGAATGAAGATGTCGCTGCATGGATCTCATCATAATAAATCTTAGAATTATCCAATAGGTATGTCTTCTTTTCTTGTGGAATTGCAGTAAGACTAAAAGTGTTAGCAGAATTGTTTATTGGTGTATAAGATTTGACGTTGTTACTTTCTGTTAACTTATAGTTAATGTTCCCTAAATTTTTAGATAGAGTATATCCCTCGCTTAAAGTACCGCTTTTACTCATGCCTTCTGGAAGAGGATCACTAAATTCCAGATTAGGCGGAAATTTCTCTTCAAATTGAACGTTTGAGATCACTAGATCTTCAATCCCTTGCTCACCTGGATCAACAGCAAGATAAGGAACAGCGTTTGGCGTTACTGTGTACGTAAAAGTGATCGGATTCCCTTTTTCAACAGTAGAGTTAGACTGTGTACGTTGAATCGTAAGGTTTGATTCGATTTTTTGAACGTTTACATTTATAGTTTTAGTAGAGATTGCACCTTGTCTGTCCCTGGCAGTAATCTCAATTTGAAGATTTCCCCCTGCAGGAAGAGGATTGTTAAAAGTTTGCGTAACGGTCTCTCCAGATAAAATTGCTTTCTCGTTCATTGTATAGCCGGTAATTACATTATCGTTTTGTTTAAACTTAATACTGGTAAATAGGTTCTTGTCTTTCAAATCCCAGTCATCGACTGTATAGCTGACGACCAGTTGGTTCTGGTAAGAAGGTTTAATGCTTTTGTCCATAGGTGTATGCACAGTAATTTCTGGAGCATGATTGGCACCTGTAAATGCACGGTACATCGTGTTTACGAACAACTTTTGTTCCCATTTTGGGAAAGAGGTTGCTTGAGTTCTATTATAAGATGTTCCGATGATGTGTCCGGTTCCTGAGTAAGTTACACTCCCTTTAGAGTACGTATAGTAGTGGTTCCAGCTGTCGTTAATATCCCGATTACTTCCAGTAATGTTGTACCAAGGAATGACAGTGGAATCTTCTAAGTCAAGGGTAAAGTATTGATTATGTGTGTTGGCTACCTTATTCTTATCATCTTGCTCGCTTAAATTAAAAGGATATTGAGTTAGCAATCCATCGTTCACAGGAGTAACAGAGGTTGATGTACTCGGAGCATTTAAGCCCAAATTGGTTTGAGGGCTGGTTTGACCTGTGATTCCTTGGAACTTATTAATCCATTGGCTACTCTTGTTGTTGCTGGCAATATAAATAGTATCGTGAGTGAACATAACACTTTGCTTGGTATCATTGATGAAATTTAATACAGCATTCGAGGAGAGCTCATCAATTAGAGCTTTTTCATTGTATACATCCCGGAATCCAAACAGGAGCATATCATATGTGCCATTCAAGCCGTATTTTGGAGTAGAGTTTTCCTTACTTTTAATGTATTCATTGAACTGAGTCATTGATTTTGTTTCGATAACTAGTTCGTAGTCCTTAGATACGTTTTGTAGATAGCTAGGATCCATAACTAATTCATTATTAATAAGTTTGCTGTCATTATTTCCATCTGGTAAGATCTGCAATACATTGACCACTGTCTTCTTGCCCTTAAATTGAATAGTACCGATAGTGAAATCGCTTAGAGATTTTTGATTCAGAGAATCTACTGCTTCTAGCTTCCAATAAAGTAGGCCTGAATAAGTCTTGGGAAGTTTGTATTTTATTTCTCCGGTTGTCGAAGTACTTAAGGAGGTGGTTGCAACGACTTGATCTTCAGTCATTTTTGTGGACTTATCTAAGCCCAGATAGAGCTTAACAAGTATAGGGTTCGTTCCTAAATTAACATTTGAAACATTGAACTTGAACGTGAGCTCGTCGCCAGGCGTATAGATCTTGGGTACAGTAGAACCGTATTCGATAATTTGACTCTTGTTAGTAATCTCTAGTTGAGGTCTTTGCTTCATTTTGGACAAATAAGTAGAATTACTTTTTTTCAATTCAGAGATAAAGGTATTTAACTCAGAATCATTAAAGAATAGAACATTAGATTTTGGAGTTAATGCCTGGTATGTATTAAAGGTCTTATATAAAATTCCGTTTTGTGTTGGAGTTGAGAAGGGCTGCTTGTGGAAAATTACGTAAAGCCCTTTATTAATAAAATAATCGGTAATTTCTTTAGCTTTTAGATTAGTTATGTCGTTCATGACTAATTTGGTATTATGGTCTTTTCCAGAAACCCCACTCGTACTGTAAGTCCCCTTCCCGATATAAATCGCATCGTATCTTCCATCCAGATCATCCCGCAGCGCCACAAAGCGCTTCATACTCATCGTATCAATGGTAAGGCCAGATATTCCCGTTTTTAGAGACGCAAGCTCACTAACTCCATTCTCCGTAACCTCAAGCATACGAATCTGATAATCATTTGAACTGGCTTCGACATTCGTGAAGTGATTTTTGAGTGGCAGAACAAGCAGAAGGAGAAGCAAGATCGTTACTGTAAAAAGATAGATCCTTTTGTTACTGGCAAATTTCATGTTCATCTCTCCCTGATTGTTAACTATTGGTAGATATGGTCGAATTGTATGTTGTGTATGCTAGTTTCCGACAGCTTTTTCAGCTGAATTCGTTGTAAAATTATCCAATCTATGTTATATACATTCTAGGACATTCAGCATTGATAGACAACATAAATCTATTGAAATATACCTATAAATTTATTACTAAAGTCCCAAGTCTATTGAAAAATACGCTAGTTTGACAAAATTGATGAATCCGTAATTATGGAAAAAATCATTTTCATATTTTGCAGAAATGTAACTGGTAATTTATCCTCCGTTTATTCCAAGTATTATCCATTATCTAGTAGGTATAAAGGTATAACCAATAACGGCATATGGAGCTGAACGGACATGGCCATCGCGAAAAAGAGACTTGGAGATTTGCTGGTAGAAAATAATATTATTTCGCAGGAACAGCTGCTTGAAGCACTTGCGGAACAGCGTAAAAGCAAGCGTAAGCTTGGCGATCTGCTAATCTCTCAAGGCTATATCACGGAGCAGCAGCTGATTGAAGTGCTTGAATTCCAGCTCGGCATTCCGCATGTCAGTTTATTTAAATACCAGATTGATCCTGCGATTACGCAGATTATTCCTGAAAGTATGGCTAAGCGTTATCAGGTGCTTCCCTTCTTGAAAGAAGGAGGTAAGCTGATGGTTGCGATGGCCGATCCGCTGGATTATTTTGCGATAGAAGATTTGCGAATGAGTACTGGCTTCCGGATCGAACCTGCTATTTCTACTAGAGATGAGCTACAGCGGGCGATTGCGCGTCATTATGGGATGCGTGATTCTATGAATCAGATGCTAGTAGAGCTCCCTACACAAGAAGAAATAGAAGAAACGGAGATTACAGACGAGGACTCTCCAATCGTGCGTTTGGTCAACCAGATGATTCAGCAGGCTGTTGCTCTGCGGGCGTCTGATATACATATGGATCCAGGTGAGAATAATCTAACGATCCGCTATCGGATTGACGGAACCTTACGGACGGAGCGGATTATCCCTAAGCAGATGCAGGGCTTTATCACCGCTCGTCTGAAAATAATGGCCCGACTGAATATCGCAGAACGGCGTTTGCCACAAGACGGGCGAATCAAAATGCAGTTTGATTACAAAATGGTAGATATTCGTGTATCCTCATTGCCTACGATGCACGGAGAGAAGATAGTGTTGCGGTTACTAGATTTAAGCACTGGGGTCAAATCTGTAGATGCTTTGGGATTCAGTGAGGGAAATGCGGAAGCTTTTAAGGAAATGATCGCTCGCCCTTATGGAATTCTATTAATCACTGGACCTACAGGTAGTGGGAAAACAACAACTTTATATTCAGCGCTGAATCAACTTAATGTAGAAAGTGCAAATATTATCACGGTTGAAGATCCAGTGGAATACCAGCTGGAGGGCGTAAACCAGGTGCACGTAAACTCGGCTATTGGGTTAACCTTTGCGGCGGGACTACGTTCGATTCTCCGACAAGATCCGAATATTGTAATGGTGGGTGAAATACGGGATGCAGAAACTGCTGAAATTGCAGTTCGTGCCTCATTAACAGGTCATCTGGTGTTGTCTACTTTACATACAAACGATGCGATTAGCTCCGTCTCTCGATTGCGAGATATGGGGGTGGAGCCTTACTTGATTGCCTCTTCACTAATAGGTGTAGTAGCGCAGCGGCTCGTTCGTAAAATCTGCACCGACTGCAAAGAAACCTACAAACCGTCTGAGCAGGAAGCGATTATGTTACGTAGCTTGGGGCTGCCAGCGGACGAATTACATCGTGGTCGAGGCTGTGGTAGCTGTAGCAGTTCCGGTTATCGTGGCCGAATAGCGATTCATGAGGTACTTAGTATTGACGATCATTTGCGGCAGCTTATTACGAACACCGCTTCGGTAGAAGAACTGCGTATCGCAGGAAAAGCGCGTGGACTTGTTCAACTGATGGATGACGGACTACTCAAAGTTAGTCAGGGAATCACGACGTTACAAGAGGTCATGCGTGAGACGGTCTCACATTAGGATATATAAGGTGAATTGCATTTTAATCTAGGGGGAGCAGCGGATGCCAACGTATACGCGGGATATAAGACAGCTTTTGCAGACAGCTTACTCCTCCAAAGCTTCCGACTTACATATCTCTGTAGGCTCGCCTCCAGTTATACGTATGGATGGAACGCTTCACCCTCTTGAGGGTGAACCAGTATCAGCCGATGAAGCTGCTGAAATGGCAGAAGCGCTGCTTGGCAGTGAAAGAAGCGAAGTGTTTCGGAATGCAGGCGAGGTAGATTTCTCTTATCCGCTGGATGGCGGTGCAAGATTTCGGGTGAATGTTTATCGTCAGCGGGGTGAAATTAGTATTGCTGCCCGGGCAATTCCTGCAGAGATTCCGAGTCTAGAACAGCTGTCGATGCCTCCAATTTTGTCCACTTTATCACTCAAACCACAAGGTTTGATTCTAGTTACAGGCCCTACGGGCAGCGGTAAATCCTCTACGTTAGCAGCTATGCTGAATTACATTAACAAGACCGAAAGCAAGCATATTGTGACACTTGAAGATCCTATAGAATTTCTGCATAGTCATGGAACCTGTTTAGTGGATCAACGCGAAGTGGGCAGTGACACAGCTAGCTTTGCGAGCGGACTACGTGCTGCATTACGTCAGGATCCGGATGTTATTCTCGTTGGAGAGATGCGGGATTTGGAGACCATTACAGCAGCAGTTACTGCCGCGGAAACAGGTCATCTAGTGATGGCAACCTTACATACAACAGACGCACCACAGACGATTGATCGAATTATTGACGCTTTTCCGGGTCATCAGCAGGGACAGATTCGTTCACAGTTAGCCTCAGTATTACTGGCAGTTGTCAGTCAGCGGTTGTTTCCAAGGGCAGGAGGACGCGGGCGGATATGTGCAACAGAAATCTTAGTGAATACACCTGCCGTAGCCAACCTCATTCGTACCGAAAAGACACATCAGATTAAAAATGTAATGCAAACTGGACGCTCGCAAGGCATGCATACGTTGGACATGAGTATCCGTGAGTATATATCTCAGGATTTCATTCATCCGGCTGCAGCTAAGGCGTTTATGGCGGAGGTGAGTAGCTGATGCCTCTTTTTGAATATCAAGTGAAGACAACCGCAGGTAAATCCATTAAAGGAAAGCTGACCGCAACAGATAAGCCTACGGCAATGGAAGAGCTACGCAAGCGGGGACTTACGGTGTTCTCGCTGATCGAACGCAAAACAACGATTCTATCGATGGATATTTATATTGGTAATCCAGTCAAACCGCTTCATTTCATCATTTATTGTAGGCAGTTTGCCACGCTTATGCGTGCTGGAGTTTCGATTGTGGATGCAACACGTATTTTGGCAGAGCAAACAGAAAGTAAACCACTACGTAAAGCACTAGCAGATGTGAACTCTAGCCTGATGCGCGGGATATCGTTCTCACAAGCTGTTCAGGATCATAAAAAAATCTTCCCGCAGCTATTCGTCAGCATGATCCGTGCCGGTGAAGAATCCGGAGATATTGAAGGGACGCTCGACAGGTTAGCGATGTTTTTTGAGAAACAGCACTCTACGACAGAGAAGATTAAATCTGCGCTCACTTATCCGATTACGGTCGGGGTGATGGCGATTGGAGCGGTTATATACCTGCTCTGGGCGATAGTCCCGCAGTTTGTAACGATGTTCGAATCGATGAATGCAGAGCTTCCAGCGATTACAAAGATGGTATTGGCCCTTAGCAAAAGCATTCAAGGTCAATGGTATTTCTGGATACTCGGAGTTCTCCTCCTAGTGATAGCTTTTCAGATTACAAAACGCACAGAAAAGGGTGCCTATGCGCTTGATTATGCCAAGCTGAAGATTCCGGTGTTCGGCAAGCTGAATCAAAAAGGCTCGATTGCTCAGTTTACGCGTACTTTTTCATCTCTATATGCCAGTTCAGTTCCGATCCTGCAATCCTTGGTGATTGTAGAAGAGGTAGCAGGAAATAAGGTCATTGGAGGTTTTATCCGTAGTGCAGGAGATTCGCTGAGACAAGGGAATCCACTGTCTGAACCTCTGAAAAAAGCATGGGTCTTCCCGCCGCTGGTTACACAAATGATTGCGATTGGTGAAGAGACGGGGGCGCTCGACACGATGTTGTCTAAGGTAGCTGATTTCTATGAGATGGACGTAGAAAATACCGTTGATCGTCTGAAGTCATTACTTGAACCGTTACTGATTGCTTTTTTAGCAGGTGTTGTAGGTGTGATTGTGGCCGCTATTATGCTGCCGATGTTCAGTCTGTACGGTAATATGTGAACCTTGCGGTTCCTTGTAAATATTGAGAGGGGTGACGCCCGAGGGAGCAGGGCAGGGCCACAGATCTTTTGCTGGCGCTGACTAGGAAGGATCATTAGTGTAGCGGGATTCATTGAAACAAAAAAATATAGGCCTTATTATCACACACCACTTAGAGGGGGAAATAAAATGTTAGCACAAGCCATTAAGAGAAGATTGAGCAAAGAGGAAAATCAAAAGGGGTTTACGCTAATTGAGTTATTGGCAGTTATCGTTATTTTGGGGATTATCGCGGTTATTGCTATACCGATGATTGGTGGGATTATTAATAATTCAAAGAAAGATGCAGACCTGGCGACAGCACGACAACTTTATGACGCGTCTCGTATGTATATAATGGGTGAGAAGAATGGCAATTTTACATCTGTTGCGAAAGTAACCCTTGATGAGCTGAAATCAGGTAATTATATTGATCAGACTCTTGTTTTACCAAGCTCAAAAGAATCACTTAATGATAGTACAACATTTGTGAGTTTTAATGCCAAAGGGGAATTAGTTTCGGTAACTATCGATCCAAAACCAGCGGGAAGTGATAATGGAGTTTATGTTGCTGAAAAGGTGCTAGGTGCGAAAGCAGCTCCTACACCAACTCCAGTTTCAGGTGACTAACATTATCTTTTATTTATAGATTGAAATTTTTTTACTCCAAGGAATCGGACTTCCCGATTCCTTTTTTAAAATCCAGAAAGCCAACAGAGGAAATCCATGACAATATTCATCGCAAGTTACATCACATTATTGGGCCTGATTCTGGGCTCCTTCTATAACGTAGTGGCACTGCGTGTGCCAGCTAAGGAATCCTTACTCAATCCACCGTCACATTGCCCGAACTGCAATACACGGCTAAAGGTGCGGGATTTGATTCCGGTAATAAGCTACCTGCTGTCAGGAGGCAAGTGTCGTTATTGCGGCACAAGGGTGTCGCCTTTATATCCGCTAGGAGAAGCTGTAACGGGTTTGCTTTTTCTATGGGTATACTTGCAGTTTGGGCTGACAGGTAAGGGAGTCGTCGGATTTGTGCTTGTGAGTCTGACGGTTATTGTGACAGTTTCTGACTTGAAGTACATGCTGATTCCGAACAAGGTGTTGCTGTTCTTTTTGCCGCTGCTGCTCATTCTTGTATTGCTCTTTCCGGAGGGGCCGTTATGGCATCACTTGTTAGGAGCTGTCCTTGGAGGAGGTATCCTAATTCCCTTTGTGTTGTTAGGCGGGATGGGGGCTGGGGATGTGAAGTTATTTGCGCTACTAGGCTTGGTCATCGGATTTCCGAATGTTATTTTGGCCTTTCTGCTGGCCTGTCTGCTTGGAAGTGTGGTCGGAGGACTGCTAATGCTGCTTGGTATCATCAAACGCAAACAACCGGTTCCTTTTGGTCCATGGTTAGCAATAGGTGCATTAATTAGTTTCGGGTATGGTTCACACATCATTGGCGCGTATCTCTCGCTCATCGGATAGGAGGAAACCGATCATATGCTTGGATTAGGCCCTAAAGTGGCCGGGATTTCAATTGAGGCTACCGGTATTCGTTATATTAGTTTTAAGAATAAACAGTCATGGGAAGTCCGCAAAAAACGGTATCTTCCGCTCCTTCCAGGCATGATCATTGAGAATCAGGTGGCGGATAGTGAGGCGCTTTATGATCGGGTCAGGCAGTGGGTGAAGAAAGAAGGGTTAAGGGGCAGTAAGGTTTCCTTGTCTATTCCACCTTCGCAGATCATCATCCGCAAAATGAGCATCCCAAGTACCAACGACAAACAGGTAGAGCAGCTTGTAAAGCTCGAAGTGGAGACGGGGCTGCATTTGCCATTTGAAAATCCTGTTTACGACTACGTGACGCTCGAAGTGGATGAGGAACATAGTCATTTGCTCGTATTTGCTGCTCCGCGGAAATCGATACAGGATTATGTAGATATTCTGGAGCGTGCAGGTCTCCGAATAAGCAGTGTTGAAATTTCGGCAACGGCCTTGGCGCGAAGTATAGCAACTGGACATGGGGAAAGCTTTGCGGAAACAATGCTTATTAATCTAGAGCCTTCGGTCATGGACATTTATATGTTCAGAAACGGGAATCCGGTATTCATTCGTACGATTAACTTGCTTGATCTGCATAAGGGAAGAAACGTTGCGGCGACGGCAATGGAATTCATGGCAGACAGTGAGGTCTTGGCAGAAACAGCAGTAGCTGTAGAAGAGCAATTATCACCGGAGCAAATGGTGGAGATCACTGCGGAAATCTCGCGGATGCTTAGCTTCTACCAGTACAGCTTACACGATGGTTCGACTCGTATCAAAAACCTAGTCATAACAGGTACCCCCTCCATTCGTAAACAGCTAGACCTAGAGCTTCAGCAGTCGCTGGCAGAACTCGATATTACACCGATAAGCCTAGATCAGATGGGGAAAAATGCTGTATCTGATCTCGAGCTAAATGATTATCGAGTAGCCGCAGGAACGGCTCTAAAAAGCATCATCAGCGTGGATACGATTGATTTACTGCCGAGAGAAGACCGAGAGACGTTATTATTCCCCTATGTGACCATGGGTCTTGTGGCGATCTGGCTGGTGGGAACGATTGGGACGGGGATTTATTTTTCAGCTAATAAGGGTCAAATCTCTAATGGTAAAGAGGAGCTGCAGGGCTTGCAGGATCGCAGTTTAATGCTACAGGTAGAGCTTGGCAAACTTAAGAACAGCGGACCTGGGCAGTTAGATCGGAAGGTAGCTATCGAGAAGATTCAGAATAGTAAGGTAATTGCTGTTCCTATTCTGGATGAATTAGTTGAAGGGTTGCCACCGGGTGCTGTGATCCTTGATATTAACTACACCTACCGCACTGCTATTGACTTGACTGTAAACGTACCAGCTATGGTGGATGCTTCTAATTATTTAAGACAACTTCGCCAAATGTCTTTTACAGTGGACGCCTCAATTTCGAAGCTGACTGAAGGAACGGCCGGTCAGAATGCTGGAACAAGTTCTTTAAATATGTATACAGCGATTTATAAAGTAAACTTATTATCTAATAATCAACAGGCCAATGGAACGGATGTAAGCCAAGAGGAGGTGAATAGCGATGGAACAGTTCAATAAGTATCGCTCTCCAATCGTACTAGGTGTATTGATTCTGTTCTTGGTGCTGTTTGCCTTTTATATGCTGGGGGTTCAACCGACCAATAAAGAAATATCCGCACAGAACGCTGAGGTCAGCCAGCTTGAAAAAGAAGCAGAGATTCTCCAAGCTAAAATTAATGAACTGAAAAGCAATGCAGCTTCTGTGGATTCAGAACAACAGGAACTTCTAGCAGCACTCCCGAAAGGCGATGAAAGCGAAGGTTTGATCGTTGATTTGCGGGGAGTAAGCACTTCCTCAGAAGCGCGGCTAAGAGACGTTAGCTTTATTCTGGATGAGGCTAATCCGATTCAGCAAATGACAGGCTCAGCAGAAGTATTGTTCCCTACCATCAAACAGATCAAAATGACCGCAGTCATAGAAGGTACGTATACGGGGATACGACAATGGATGGAGGAGTTGCAGAAGCTGCCGCGTATTGTGAATGTTGACTCGTTTAATTTCCAACAGTCCTATGAAGAGCGTTCTGCGAACACTCCAGAAAGTATCTTGACTGCTAACGTAGCTTTCACAGCTTTTTATGAGGCCGTTACTCCAACATCGAATTAGAAATCTCACCCATGTAATAAAACAATTGCACCATTATACGACTCCACTTTTCCTGTAAAACAGGAGGGTGGTTTTTTTCGTTACCGAAAATATATAAATCCGTTTTCATTCCCCTGTTTATTGGGTATTTTAGCTTGCGGGGTGCATAAGCTGGAACAGTGGCTATCGCCTGTATTTTTCAAATGACAAAGGAGGAATTCCGAATGAACAAAAAGTGGATGATTGGTTCGTTGGCCCTTTCCATAGGGCTGATCTCAGCAAGTGGGGGAGCTATGGCAGCTTCACCGTCAGCAGGAAGTACGGAAATCAAGAAGGTGGCTGTGTCTGCACCTGGGAAAGAGGGCCCTGCTACCATCAATAATTTGACGGTGAAAAGTATCATTCCGCTCGTAGTCCATGCAAGAGCTCTTTATTTCTATAGTAATCGAGGCGGCAATATCTTCCCGATAGAAACCTTCACATATAAAGCGCAGGAGTACCGTTATCTTTCCAGTGATCTTGGCACCAAGACGAAGCTAATGAATTACATAAAAAAAGCGTACACTCACAACGCTGCAGCTTATTATGTACAGACACAGTTTTTAGAGCATGACGGAAGAATGTCGCAGGTTAATGCAGATGTGGGCAATCTATTAATGTATGAAAAAGCCACCGCCCGCATGCTCTCCAAGACTGCGACAACCGCTGAATTTGAACTGACCGTTCCTTATCCAGAAGCGCAGGGAAGCAGTGAGTCGGTGTATGTGAAGCTGAAGAAAGTGGAGGGATACTGGAGAATCGACATGTCGCCGGATATTCTTTTTTGAGGAAAGGGAAAGGTATTAGAGGAAAGAGGATAGTAGGGGTTATGAACTAACAGCGCTTAAGATCAGAGGTATAAACAACGCCTGCGAATTTGCCTTTGCGGGTAATAATGACACAATCATTCTTCATAGGATCTGGGCGGTTCATAGCAGTAGCGAATACGACATCAAGTGGAGTGGAGATATCATAGACTAGCGGTGTTTTGCTCATAAGCTTCATGGCAGGTTCTTTGTAGAACATATCTACCCCTGATCTTCCTGTAGCTTTTAAAAAGAAACGTTCGCTCATTAATAATCCAAGTGGTTCATTCATAGCATTACAGACGACAATACATTTCGATTCCGGATGCTGGAACATTACGCGAAGGGCTTCTCTACAAGTACGTGAGGCGAAAATAGCAGGTGCACTGCGGACAATATTAGAAAGATCATTTACAAGAGCTATTGACATGGTGTTCATCCTTTCTGATTATAGGTCTATTTCTAATGTACCCCCGAATCGTAAATTTTAAAGGCGAGAAAGGTCATCTACAGGTAAAATAGATTCACAAGCAAAAACGGTCAGAACCTCACGAGGTCTGGCCGTTTTTTTTGTAAGTAATCTATTCACTTCGCACGCCGTCCTCTACCAACTGCTTTCTAGGTGCTTCTGGAATAACGGATTTGCTCACGCCTCCACGATTGATGGCGATTAATCGTTTTTGTGCGTAATACACATCGCGGGACAGCTTTTTTACCTCAGTGGATTTACCGTCAACTAACCGGGTGCTGTAGGTTTCAACAACATAGCCAGTTTTCCCGTTTTGAATAACACGTGTACCTCCGCGAGGGAGGGAAGGGTCGTTTACGTACTTGTCGACTGGAGGCAGCACCTCTACGATTTGTGAATGGACTTTATAAGTAACATTTTGCGGAAAGGTACCGAAGAGCTTGATCGTTAGTGAGCGGCCTTGCACAGCTGCTTTAATGACAAGATATTTGCCAGTCGTATTGCGAAAACGGAAGTTAATATAGCCTTCAGCAAACGTCGCATCCTGGCCCTTGGGTAAATAGTTGACCGGCAAGGAGTGATTGCGGCGCTCCACAATCTCTAGTCCAGTACGAAGAGCGGCGTTGTACAGTGTACTGGACACTTGGCAGATTCCGCCGCCGACACCGGCTTGTAGCTTACCGTTCACAATGACTGGCGCTTCGCGGAAGCCATATTCTATTTTTGCTTTTTCAATAGCTTTGCCATAATCAAAGACCGCTCCAGGTGGGAGCACCGTTCCGTTCACAGCTTTGGCCGCTGATTCAACGTTGTAGATTCGTCCAGGTCCACTTGCGCCGAGTGAGGTGCTGAATTGCATGATTTTTCGCTCAATGCCTTGCTCTTTTAATGCGTTTAGGGTGATATCCGGCTGTAATATAGTTAAAGGAACTTCCAGTGTAATCCCCTTCTCCTGGAGCGTAATCAGACGATTAAACCGAGTGGGAGCGGCAGCCGACAGTGAGGTGACCATTCCTGTCCAGTCTACCTCAAGAGAAGTCTTCTCGGGCGTATACACTACACGATCATCCCCCGTAATTCGCCGCGTAGCATCGACCGGATCTCCAAAGGATTCTCTCTCCCAAGCGGGACTTAGGATGGTCTTTAATTGAGCGATATTCAGATGGGCTTCAAGACTCCAATTCTGGGGGAAGCTGTAACGGGCTTTTACCCGATCCCATAGACCTCCTTCTGTGAGATCCTGTAGTCCTTGCTCAAAAGCCGCGGCCGCATAGGTCATTCCGGCTTGTTTAAGCTTGAGGGTAAGCTCAGAATTCCCTTCTACCTGCAGAACGAGGGGGACAGATTCAAGGGCATGGAGCTTCTCCTCCAGTTCGGAACGAGCCTCCGAGATGTTCAGCCCGCCCACCTCCCATCCGGCAAGGGTTGTACCTTTTGGAAGCGTGTTATTGTGGCTATATAGATGAAGTCCCCCATATATTAATGAGCCGATAAGAATGAGTGCAGTGAGTACTATGAGGGCCAGATGAATTTTTTTCATGATTAATCCCCTTCCTGGATGGCATCTGCGAGCAGGCACCGTAGGTGCTTTTTCTATTTATATGTACAGACACTACAAAACTTTCGAATAGTGGAGCAGTTACGGGGTACTCAATCGGTTACAGATTTGTTACAATAGATACATTGCGGAAATATTGAAGTTTATGGAAACTTAAGCTGGACCCTGTCGATTCAAACAAGTGGAAAATGTCATAATTGGGAAGTGAGAAAATGATTGAAATGCAAGATGTATGGAAGACCTACCCTAACGGAACTCACGCACTGCAAGGAGTTTCAGTAAAAATTGACCGCAATGAATTCGTGTATGTTGTCGGTCCATCCGGCGCGGGTAAATCTACTTTTATGAAATTGATTTATAGAGAAGAAGTGCCAACTAAGGGTCAAATTTCTGTGGGAGGCTTTAACATAGGGAAGCTTAAACAACGTAAAATCCCATATGTGCGCCGTAATATCGGCGTTGTATTTCAAGACTTTCGGCTATTGCCAAGGATGACGGCTTATGAGAATGTCGCTTTTGCCATGGAGGTTATTGAAGCGCCGAAGAAGGTCATCAAGAAACGTGTGAATGAAGTTCTCGATCTGGTTGGACTCAAAAATAAAGCGAATCGTGAGCCCTCACAGCTCTCTGGCGGCGAGCAGCAGCGGATTGCAATTGCAAGGGCTATTGTTAACAACCCCTCTGTTATTATTGCGGACGAGCCTACAGGCAACTTGGACCCTGAGACTTCATGGGGCATAATGCAACTGCTGGACGAAATTAATTTTCGTGGAACAACGATTGTAATGGCTACCCATAATAAAGATATCGTGAACAAAATGCGCAAACGGGTGCTTGCGATTGAGAACGGAAATATTGTTAGAGACCAAGCGAGAGGGGAATATGGATATGAGTTTTAAAACCTTCTTGCGACATGTGCGGGAAGGCTTCAAAAGCGTATTCCGTAATGGCTGGATGTCGATTGCTTCGATCACTTCCATCGTCGTCTCTCTTTTTGTCCTAGGTGTATTTATTCTTCTTGTTCTTAATGTGAATGCTGTAGCGGATGAGGCAGACAGTCAGGTACAAATTAATGTGCATTTGGCACTGAATGTAGACCAGAAAATGCGTGAGACTTTGCAGACTGAAATTGGCAATATGCCAGAGGTCAGCAAGATTACGTTTATCTCCAAGGACCAAGGACTTAAAGATCTCCGTGCAGACATGGGTGAGGACGCAGCGGAGCTTCTGGAAGGGTTCGATGAAGACAATAACCCTCTCCCGGATACGCTTAAGGTAGAAGTTGTTGAACCTACTACAGTAGCCTTTGTGGCAGAAAAGATTGAAGCACTCAACAAGACACATACCGAGGAGCCTATTTACAAAGTGAAATATGGCAAGGGCTCGATAGAAACCTTGTTCAAAATAACGCGCGCTGTACGTAATATTGGTTTTATTTTTGTTGCAGGTCTTGCGCTCATGTCTATGTTCCTCATCTCCAATACGATTCGGGTTACGATTCTTGCCCGTCGTAAGGAGATTGGTATTATGAAGCTGGTTGGCGCGACAAATTATTTTATTCGCTGGCCTTTCTTTATAGAAGGGGCACTGATCGGATTGATCGGATCACTTGTCACCTCTGGTATCTTATATTTGGGTTACAGCGGGTTGGAGTCCTCCGTACAGGGAGATCCAATGCTCCAATTGCAGCTGATTCCATTCGGAGATATTTGGATGCAAATCATTGGTGTGTTAGTTGGGCTAGGCGTGCTGATCGGCGTCTGGGGAAGTACGGTTTCTATTCGAAAGTTCTTGAAAGTTTAATATTAAAAAGTGAAGGATGGGGAGTGCGAGTTGAAGAAGATTGCCGCCGGACTAGCCGTAATGTTACTAGCTGTCACTATATTCCAGCCCTCTGATGGATATGCCAAAAAAACAAGTGTTGCCGAAATCGATAAGCAGTTAAAGCAGCTGCAAAAAGAGGTGCAGGAAGCTAAGGCGCAGCAGGAGAAAGCGGCGTCCCAAACGCAGGAAGCACAACATTATAAGAATAAGACGAATCTCAATCTGCAGTACGTACTGCAGCAGGTAGATCAAGTTAAGGGTAAAATGACCGAAATCTCAACCAAAATTTCCGATACAGAGCAATCTTTGAATGCTACAGCAACGGAATTGGATAAAGCAGAGGCGCGGGTCGCTTCAAGAGAGGAAGTCTTGGGGTCCCGTGTTCGGCTAATGTATACCGATGGAGCGGTTTCTTACTTGGATGTTTTACTCTCTTCGACAAGCTTTGCTGATTTCCTAGACCGTGCAGATTCACTTAAGATGATCGTGGATCAGGATCAGGAGCTGCTAGTGCAACATAAGCTGGACAAGCAGACAGTGATAGAAAAGAAACAGGAGCTTGAAGGGCAATATGCTCAAGCTAAGCAGTTGTACACTTCTTTGGAGCAACAGAGAAGTCTGCTCAAGGAGAAAGAAGCGGAGAAGCAAGAGCTTATCGCATTCTATGACAAGCAAATTCAAGAAAGCGATGATTTGAGTGAGGAGCAGAATGAGAAGCTGGTCAAATTGGCAAGCGAACGTTCTGCACTGGAAACGCAAAAGGATAAGATCAAGGCTGAGGAAGCTGCTCGTAAAGCAGCAGCAGCTAAGGCGGAAGCAGCTCGTCGAGCTGCGGAGGCTGCCAAGAAGGCTGCTGCCAGCAAGGGAAGCAGCAGTTCAAGCTCCAGCTCGAATGAAACGGCTTATGCAGGTGGAGACGGACCGTTTCTACTTCCTGTAGGGTCGGCAAGAATCTCGTCCTCCTTTGGACCACGGACACATCCGATCACAGGTGAGAAAGGCAAAGTGCACACTGGCGTCGACTTTGCGGTTCCGCAAGGAACCAGTATTCATGCAGCGGATTCCGGAACGGTTATTTTAGCTGAATGGTGGAGTGGTTACGGCTATTGTGTAATTATTGACCATGGAGGCGGAGTTTGGACCCTCTACGGACATATACGTAAAGGCGGTATTAGGGTTAGTTCTGGGGATAAAGTCAATCGCGGAGATGTGATCGCTGAATCTGGTTCCACAGGTAATTCAACGGGTCCTCACCTTCACTTCGAAGTGCGGATTGATGGTAAGACAGTAAATCCTATGCCATATCTCTAACTTTTAAGGAACTCATAACTCATATTATTTGATTGTACGGTATATACTGGAATGGATACCGTACCTTTCAGGACGGACATAGGTGTTGTTTACGAGATGGACAAGAAGGGACGGTGGGAAAATCATGTTGAAAAAAAGCACAGCGGCGTTTATGATTGTCGCCGCCTTGCTATGTGGTAGTTTAGTAACCTTGGGCGTGACGGGTTATACTCATGTCTTTGGACAAGCTGCAGGACAAGGACTGGCCTCGGCGTTGCAGGTGACAGGTCTACAACAAAAGGAATCTCAGAAGCTTGGGACTGCGCTCAGTCTGATTGAGAGTAATTACTACGAGACAGTAGATCGGGAGAAGCTGATAGATGGTGCTGTCAACGGTATGATGGAAGCGCTAGGCGATCCTTATTCCAATTATATGGCTAAAGAAACAGCCGAGAAGTTTGAAGAAAGCATTGAAGGTTCCTTCTCAGGCATCGGTGCGGAAGTCTCTTCAGATAACGGCAAGGTAGTCGTGGTCTCCCCGATTAAGGGTTCACCTGCGGAAAAAGCAGGAATTCAGGCCAAAGATATCATTCTGTCCGTTAACGGAGAATCGCTGGAAGGCATGGATCTAAATGCTGCTGTTGCGAAGATACGTGGACCTAAGGGTAGTAAGGCTACTTTGAAAATACAACGTTCCGGCTCTGCAGAGCCTCTGGAGTTTGCACTTACCCGGGATGATGTGAAGCTTGAGACGGTCTACTCGACCATGGAAAAAGACGGAGTAGGGGTAATCGAGGTCACTCAGTTCTCTCTAAATACCGCAGAACGATTCAAGGAAGAGCTTGGAAAGCTAGAGAAGCAAGGTATGAAGGGACTGGTCATTGACGTCCGTAATGATCCAGGCGGTGTTCTCCCGATTGTTATTGAAATGGCTGAAGAGTTCGTTCCAGCCGGCAAAAACATAGTTCAAATAGAATACAAAGATAAAAAACGCGAAGTTAGTACGTCCAAGGGCTCGAGCAAGGCTTATCCTGTGGTAGTGCTGATGAATAAAGGTAGCGCGAGCGCTTCAGAAATATTGGCGGGTGCCTTGCAGCAGTCAGCAGGAGCTAAGCTTATTGGTGATAATTCATTTGGTAAGGGCACGGTGCAGACGAGCTTTGATAAACAGCTCGGAGACGGAAGCTTGCTGAAGGTTACTATTGCTAAATGGCTTACACCGGACGGCACGTGGATTCACGGCAAGGGGATTAAACCGGATATCGCAGTAGCACAGCCGGATTACTTCTCAGTGGCTCCGATTAACAAGAGTGTGACACTGCAATATAACATGAACAATGCTGATGTGAAGAGTGCACAGACGATGCTGGACGGCTTAGGCTACAAGCCGGGTCGTAAAGATGGCTATTTCGATGCTGGCACTAAGAATGCAGTGAAGAAATTCCAAAGTGAAGCGAAACTTCAAGTCACAGGCATGATTGATGTCAAGACGGCGGAGGCGCTGGAGGTGGCACTGATCAAAGTGATTCAGGATCCTGCCAACGACAACCAACGGAATAGAGGGATTGCTGAAATTCAGAAGGAAATTAAGGCGGCAGCGTCGAAAAAGTAAGAAGGCTGAATTCAGCCTTCTTTTTTTTATAAATGAAAGAATCGATCAAGGGCATAAGCGTACACACGGTGTAGCTCAATGCGGATGGTTGGCTAATCCGTAGCGGAGCCTTCGAGCCATAAGTGAGGTTATTCCTGTATATTTGCAGTATTCGCGTATAATGAAGAGGATATCTGTACAAAATGCTGCACTTTTACAGGTGTGAATAAGAGAGCTGAACATTTATTCTGGTATGTGAACAAGGGTTCATAAAAGTTTTTTTGTAGATAAGGAAGGAGTGTGACGAACAGTTTGAATGTGATTCAGGAACTGTTAGGAAGCTTGGGCACTGCGTTCTTACACTTGCTGATCCAGCCATATTATTATATTGCTATTATATTTATTGCATTGTATTACCGTCGGCAGGTGGCATTAGAACGCAAGCTGATTCATGTGAAGTTACATAGCTGGGGTCAAGAAACGTGGCGAACGGTGTGGAGTGGGCTGGTGATGGGATTAGTGGTTTCTATTGCAGCCATATTGTTAGGGATTTCCTTATCAGGTACAGCTGTAGCCTGCATTTGGGTAGTCAGTGTGCTGTTATCGCTATTGCGTGTGCGGTATTTGTGCTTTGCTTATTCTATAGGTCTGCTTGGCGTGATTCAATTTGTACTGTCTTTCTTTCCTGATGCCTTACATAGTGGAACGGTCGGGAACATTACAACAGCCATACGGGAAATGGATATTCCAGCCTTGCTAGTGCTAGCTGCGCTGCTGCATATGGCGGAAGCTCTGCTGGCCCGCTGGCAAGGGGCGAAGCTTGCGACGCCCCTCTTTTTGAAGGGCAAGCGCGGCATGGTTGTCGGCGGCTATCAGCTGCAGGCTTTTTGGCCGCTGCCGCTGTTCCTGCTGATCCCTTCGGGCGCAGGAACGGATCTGCCATGGCAGCCGCTGCTGGGCGGCGGGCTTGGCATTGTCTCTTTGCCCGTCATCATCGGCTTCAGCGAGATGACGCAGGGCATGCTGCCCGGGCGCAAGGCGGCCCGCTCTTCAGGACGGCTGCTGATCTACAGCATCGTCCTGCTCGGCTTAAGCCTGCTTGCCGCCTGGTGGAGCCCGCTGACCCTGCTCGCGGCGCTCGCAGCAATGGTGCTGCACGAAGGGTTAAGCTGGTACAGCGCTCTGGAAGAGCGCAGCATCAGCCCCATCTTCGTGCATCCACCGCGCGGCCGCAAGGTGCTGGCCGTGCTGCCGGGCAGTCCCGGGCAGGAGCTGGGCATCCTGCCCGGCGAGATCTTACTGAAGGTCAACGGGGTCCTGTTGACCGATGCCGCGCAGCTACATGAGGCGCTGCGCATGAATCCAGCGTTCTGCAAGCTGGAGGTGCAGAACCGTGAAGGGGAGAGCAAATACCTTCAGAGCCCGATCTACGACGGGGACCATCATCAGCTCGGGATCATTCTGGTACCGGAGACAGATGGAGCGGTTACTGCGGAGGCGAAGCCTTCTAGCATCTTCAGTATCATCGCGATGAAGACAGGTACTCGCAGCCGCAATCTTCCGAACGGCCGACTCAAACGGAACAAAGCCGCTAAAGCCAAGAAGGAATCAGCGGAAGGATAGCTAAAGTTAAGCCCGGACTCTGGAAATAGAGTCCGGGCTTTTTTGTAGCATGGCGAGCGTGGAGGAATGCATCAACTATCTTTAATATCAGGATAATTGTCAAAAGAAGAATTGACCAAGACTGAAAATGAAGCTTAAACAAAAATAGGAGACGTTAGAATCAACTTGAACAAACCGCCTACTTCACCCCCGCCCACCTTTTAAATAGAAAATCGCGATTTGCGTTCGATCTCGCAGCTGTAATTTGCTTAGAATATCCGTTATGTAATTTTTGACCGTACCCTCGCTTAGGAACAGCTGTCCGGCGATTTCTTTGTTGGTATGCCCCTCAGCGATAGAGGCCACAACAGCCAATTCCATTTTAGTCAGTCCGAAGGACTCCAGCGGCTGTGCCTGTGGAGATTCAGGACGGGATGCAGGCTGTAGGAAGGTTGCCAGTTTGCGCGCGATATCGGGATGAATTAGCATATTACCTTCATTGACCGTTTTGATGCCTTGTATGATACGGTCTGGCGGTATGTTTTTGAGTAAATATCCACTGGCTCCGTTACGTAACGCTTCAATGATATACTCATCGTCATCGAAAGTAGTTAGCATCAGTATCGAAACCTGAGGAAAAGCCTGCTTAATTTTCTCTGTTCCTTCAACACCATCACAGCCCGGCATCCGTATATCCATCAGAACCACATCGGCTACATCTTCAGTCTGGAGTAAGCTCAAGGCCTCGTTTCCATCACTCGCAGCTCCGACCACTTTAAGCTCCGAGTCCAATTCTAGTAGTAGCTTTAGACTTTGGCGAATAAAAGGGTCATCATCTACAATCATCACTTTAATCATTAGCAAGTCTCCTTGATTGAATTTAGGTTTCTATATAACCATGGGTACTATCTTCCCTATACAATCTCTCCCTGCTTATAAATGGGCAATCGTGTAACAATTGTGAATTGAGGCTCCTGCCGCAGTTCCAAGGTTCCGCCGATCAAATGCGTTCGTTCTAACATTCCTTTCATTCCGACACCACCACTTCCCGGCAATGTAGTTAGCTTATTCTCTTCGGAAAGTGTTCCATTGTTGCTAACCTCCATCGTAATTCCAGTAGTACTGAAGTCGACCGTAATCCAGATTGCTGTTGCTTTTCCATGACGCAGAGCATTGGTTATGGCCTCACGGGCGTTCTTATACAAGATCACCTGGATACTAGGATATAGCGGATAAGGTATCCCAAGTACTTGGTATGAGGTCTCGATTCCCGTATCTCGTCCTGTCTCCTCAAGCAGACGATCTAACGCGTAAGCACCCTCTAGTTGTGGCGTATAGTTGATACGCTTCACTGCGGAGCGCATATCGTCCATGCTAGCTGACAGCTGATCTCGAATGAGCTCCATCATTTGCATTCCGCTCTCAGGCGAGGTGGGTAAGGTGTGCAGCGCGGCTTCCATCATCATTTTAATACGAATCAGGCGGTGACCGATATCGTCATGGAGCTGGCGTGAGATGCGGACCCGTTCTTTGGACTGGGCTGCATCTTCTATTTGGGTGTTAAACTCCAGCAGTCGGTTGCGGGCTTCATCCAGCTCGAAATGCTTTTTCCGGAGCTCATCGTATAGATGGAGAGTATTCTCACGGCCCCGACCAGCCCGCTGTAATAATTCGTTGAGATAGGCGATGAGCAGAAAAGTAATGTTGATGAACGTAATGATGAGCTGTGGAGAATCCCGAAGCGCTATGTTCAGGGTAATCAGATGCACAACCGTAAACACGAGCGGCACGGCTTGGGGCTGAAGTCTAGAATAATAAAGTAAGGCCGAGACCGCTGGAAAAATCATTATACTGCCGTATTGGTAGCATAACCAGGCGGTGAATAGTACTTCAATGATGCTTATCAAGGGATGAAGGGATTGGGGCAGCTTTGGTACCATGACCACAAGGAATAGAAGCATCAGAATATGCAGTGTGAAGATTCCATAATCGGCATATGGATAGATGTAAATGCTAATACAAGCTGGAATTATAATGAGTAAGTAACGCAATAGATTCAGCTCTCTAGTCACGCCTAAGACATCCTTTACAGGGTTTCTTCTAATCTTAGCATATTAGCCTACTACTTCAGGAGATGACTTTAGTCACCTTCAAAAGATGACCTTTCGTACCTCCTGTAGAATGAAATGTAGTATAAAATTGGAAATATAGAAGCGCAAATGACAGGAGAGATGATCGAATGGCAATCGCCGTATTAACCGATGTGGTGAAACGATATGAAGGTAAATTAACAGTGGACCATGTGAATATGACGATAGAAGAAGGGGAAATCTTTGGCTTGCTTGGCCCGAACGGAGCGGGTAAAAGTACAACGATCAGTATGATCTGTGGCTTACTTAAAATTGACGGAGGAGACATTGTCATCGACAGTCTGCCTGTGTCTTCGAAATCACTTGAGGTGAAGAAAAGAATTGGTTTGGTTCCACAGGAGTTGGTCGTATACGACACGATGTCAGCGGCGGATAACGTTACCTTTTTCGGAAGATTATATGGCTTGCGCGGCAAGCTTTTGAAGGAACGGGTTGAAGAGGCTCTTGCTTTCACAGGTCTTAGCGATCGTGGTAAAGAGAAGCCCTCAACATTCTCCGGGGGAATGAAAAGACGTCTGAATATTGCCTGCGCCATCATGCATCGTCCAAAGTTGATTATTATGGATGAACCTACGGTGGGGATCGATCCACAATCTCGCAATCATATCCTTGAATCGGTCAAAGAGCTGAATCGGCTCGGCTCAACTATTATTTATACCAGTCACTATATGGAGGAGGTTGCAGCCATTTGTGATCGGGTAGCCATTATGGATAAAGGACATATCATTGCTTGTGGTACAGAGAAGGAACTGCGGGAACGCGTTGCCAAGGAAGAAAAAATCGTCATTAAAGCTGCTAATATCACACCGGAGCTTATCCAAGAGCTGGCGCTTCACCCTAGAATTAGACGCGTAGAAGCAAAGGAAGAAGTAGTCGAGCTGTACTTGCCCTCTTCACAAGGGGAACTGCAGGATATCCTTTTTATTTTTGCCAAACATAAGGGGATTATCGGCTCGCTAAATATTGAAGAACCTGATCTGGAGACATTGTTTCTAAGCTTGACCGGACGTACCTTACGAGACTAAAAAGGGGGGATTATTTTGATGAATACTTGGACGATTATGATCTATGAGCTGCGAAGATTATTTAGCTCACGCTCTATGATATTAAATATGTTTTTACTGCCCCTGTTATTAATCTTTCTCTTAGGTGCTTCGCTCTCCGGTGTCGTTGGTGATAAAGAAGGCTCCTCTAATATCGATATTGTGCGTGTGGCAGTTGTTAATCTTTCTGGCGAGGGCTATGAGAGCTCAACGATGATGGACAGCTTTTTGAAATCAACAGCGCTTAAGGATATTATTATCCCGATTATAGTAAATAGTCGAGAGGCAGCAGAAAGCGGTCTACGAACAGGAAAATATGGCTATGCGGTTGTTGTCCCTCCAGGCTTTGATAGTAAGGTTCAGAATGGTGAAGCTGCACAGCTGGAGTTTATACTTGGCAAAAAAAGTACAGACAATAGAGTGGCAGGAACGGTATTCGATAACTTTTTAAAGACTCTTAATTATAAACAGTCTGTAGCTTTGACACTGGGTCCGGCAGCATTAAACGTTATGGCACCTAATTCCACCAGTAATCAGCCTTCCGTAAAACTTGGAGAATTGAGCGAGGGAGGGTATTCATATACTTCTTCACAGTTCTATGCAGTATCTATGATGTTGATGTTCCTGCTATATAGCGGCTTGACGGTTTGTACTTCTCTTTTTAATGAAAAAGAAAATCATACCCTCTTCCGGATAAATTCAATGCCCGTTAAAGGATCTGAGCTATTCATTGGTAAAATGCTTGGTGTAGGTGTCGTAAGTATAGTGCAGTGCGCAGCGATTATTATTCTAACGAATGTGCTCTTCGGTGTAAATTGGGGAAATCGGCCGGGCTTGTTACTCCTATTTTGCCTACTGATGATTGTGGCTTCGATGACATTATCTATCGTTATTTCTATGTTCAGTAAGACTGGAGCAAGCGCAAGAAATATCGTTACACTGCTTACAGTAAGTATGACCTTCATTAGTGGAGGGATGGCTCCACTTCCAGAATCTTGGGTGAACTCTGCAGGGGCTTTTACAATTAACCATTGGGCAATGCAGGCGATTTTGAAAATGATGTTACATGCTGATGTATCACAAATCATGCCGAATTTGGGAGTTTTATCGCTGATCTGTCTAGTGTTGTTCAGTGCAGCAGCAATCTCGTACCGGAAGGTGGGTTATCATGGATAAAATCTTAACGATTGGCTGGAACATGGTGAAACGAACCATTGGTACTAGGAAGGGTGTGCTTATATATATTCTGCTTCCTTGTATTGTACTTGCAGGTATTGTCTCCGTTACTGGAACGATGGGGGAGAACCCAGCGGTTGTATTGTATTCCAATATGGATAACGGGGCTGCAGGTAAGCACTTGCTCACTGAACTAAAAAATTCCGGTGAATATAAATTTGTAGAAAAGAATGACGAGATTGCTTTAAGAGAAGGTGTTGTAGATCAGAATGGAGAAGCGGGGATTCTGATTCCAGCAGGGTTCACTTCAGCTCTACTTGCCGGGGAAGAACCACAAATTAGTGTATATGAGCTTAAGACGAATGAAACTTCTGTTATGATCAAATTAAAAGCAAGTGCGATCGCTGATGAGATGCGGAGTACCGCCGCGACTATTGGAGCAGCAAATGAAGGATCTAGTGACGTTGACGCACAGTTCACTACTGTTATGCAAAGAGCGGAACAGCATAGTATAGGCAGCATTCGAACCGATTATAATTTGTATCCTCGGGAGGGACTAGGAGTTGTTACAGGTTTAACACTAATGTTCCTCATGAGCCTAGTCACGAGCTCTGTATCCTTGATTATGGATGATAGAAAAGGAAGAACCATGATGCGGATGTTCAGTGCTCCGGTTCGTTCTTACGAAATTGCGATTGGTAATTTTCTGGGCAGCTTCATGGTCGGTATGATTCAGATCGTCGTAGTGCTGGCTTTAGGCCGCTGGGTGCTGCACTATGATTATGAAGTTCCAATCTATCTATATTTCCTTGTTCTTGCGGCATTTATGCTGGTGTCCATGGGAATCGCGAGTACAGTGGCGGGGTTAATTCGTAATCCTAATAATGCTGGTATGCTGAATTCCCTTATTATCACACCCACTTGTATGCTTGGAGGCTGCTTCTGGCCCTTATCCATTATGCCGGACTATATGCAGAAGGCGGCTAATTTTGTTCCGCAAAAATGGGCCATCCAAGCCGTTGATATCGCTGCAACTGGAGGTGGCTGGAATGAGTTATGGTTACCTTTTGCCATCTTAGGACTTATGGCCGCTGTGCTGCTGGCTATTGGTTCTGCCATTCTCCGTCCAAGCCAAGCAGGAATCAACGCTTAGGTATTTTGAAATGGAAGGTTAGATATTCATAGCCTGACCTGTTTCCTTCAGGTACAATAATAGGTATCAAATGTATTTGATTCTTATTATGTACAATAGAGGGCATTTCTAGGAGGATGAACAGATGAGCAGCAATAAATTGGCTTGGACATGGCGGGTGAAGGAAGAATGTCTGGAAGAGTATGTAGCCATGCATTTAAATCCTTGGCCAGAAGTTTTGGAGGAGCACAGTAAGGCTGGTATTTCTAACTATTCTATCTTTCAGAATGGCAATCAGTTTTTTTATTGCTTTGAATGTGAGGATACTGAAGCGGCTGTCGATTACATTGCTAAAAGTGACGCCTGCAACCGATGGAATGCCATTACTTCAAAGATGGTTGAAGGCTCATTTGATTTCAATGATGAGGTGCCGATGCAGCCCTTAAACGAAGTGTTCTATCTAAAATAGTGAGCTGATTCTTTATTAACTAAAATTTGCATATTGTATATTATCGGCGTATCTTGTTTACAGTCTTTTATATTACGGTTATAATATATTTAATAATGTTAAATTGAATAATTTTTTGTTTTTTGGAGGAGCCTGTCAACAAGGGCTCCTCTTTGTCTTTTTTTGGCTTGGGATGTCCCTGGTTGGCAGTTCTTATATACAACAAGGGAGTGGATGAAACATGGAGTTTGTGCTATATCTTATGCTGATTATACTATTCACCAAGCTAGCTGGTGATTTATCTGTGCGACTGGGACAACCGTCGGTACTGGGTAAGCTAATTGTCGGTATTATACTGGGTCCTGCGGTACTGGGATGGATTCAGAGTGGAGAGTTTATTCATTATTTTTCGGAGATCGGTGTTCTATTATTAATGTTTATCGCTGGGCTTGAGACGGATCTGGATCAACTGCGAAAAAACTGGAAATCAGCTTTCGCAGTAGCTGTCGGAGGTATTATTTTACCTTTTCTAGGTGGATTCGCCATTGGAGAAATGTTTGGTTTTGCTTATCATAATGCTATGTTTATGGGCGTCATTCTTAGTGCAACATCGGTCAGCATATCGGTTCAGGTACTGAAGGATATGAATAAGTTGAATACACGTGAAGGTTCTACCATTCTGGGAGCCGCTGTAGTCGATGATATCCTGGTTGTTATTTTGCTCGCTGTATTAATGAGCTTTTTCGGCACAGGAGAATCAGTGTCCATTGGTCTTTTGATTACGAAAAAAGTGTTGTTCTTCGCTGTAGCGCTTGTTGTGGGTTGGTTCGTTGTGCCTCGGGTTATGAAATGGATGGCTCCGCTAAAGGTGACGGAGGCTGTTATCGCAGCGGCGCTAATGATTTGCTTTGCGTTCGCGTATTTTGCTGAAATTATGGGGATGGCAGGGATCATCGGTGCTTTTGCGGCTGGGATTGCTATATCTCAAACCTCTTTTAAGCATACGGTGGAAACCAAGCTTGAGCCTATAGCGTACTCGATTTTTGTTCCGGTCTTTTTTGTAAGTATCGGACTTAATGTTTCCTTTGAAGGGGTTGGCAGTCAAATCGGATTCGTGCTCTTGCTGGCGGTTGTCGCCATTCTGACCAAGTTGTTTGGTGGTGGTCTGGGTGCGCGTCTTACAGGCTTTAATAACCATTCGTCGCTTATTATTGGTTCAGGGATGATTTCGCGGGGTGAGGTTGCGTTGATCATCGCGGCAACAGGTCTGCAAAGCGGCTTGTTACAGCAGCAGTATTTTACTTCCGTAATTATTGTTGTCATTGTAACTACACTTGTAACACCGCCGCTCTTAAAATATATGTTCCGTGATCCAGTACGCGCGGGAGAAAAATAAAGCAAAACCAAACAACAAGGTGCTCCGAAGCCATTAAATGGCTTATGGGGCACCTTGTTTTATTCTTCACCGCCCTAATTCCCTGTACTTGGGGAGGAGCAAGGTCCCCGTCTTAAGACGGAGTATAAAACCAGCCGTAGGGCTGTTTTGACTTCGGCCAAAAATGTCTAAACTAAATCTCGGGATGGAAAATAATACATAATGGGGCAGTCATAAGAGAAGTACCAGAAATATATGGGGTGGAAGGGGAAACGAAAATGAAATGGTTAACCAAATGGTCGTTCGGTAACAAGGCTGCGGTGGGGCTTTTAGTGGTCATGGCTCTTGTAGTGGGAGGGATGAGCTATACTTCGCTACCGATGGAATTTATGCCGGAGGCAGATAATCCTCAAGTGACTGTTACGGTGCTTGGGCCGGGTCAGGATGCCCATGCGATGGAGACGAAGGTTACGAAGCCGATTGAGGCTGGGGCCGCTTTTGTTAAGGGGAAGAAAGAAATATTGTCCACTTCCGGAGACGGATACGCACAGGTAAATATTTTTTATGATTCAAAAACAAATATGAAGGATGCTGCTGGGGAGGTCCAAAAGGTTGTAGATTCGTTACAATTCCCTGAAGGGGTGATGGCTCCTTTTGTACTTCAGCTGAATACATCAATGATTCCTGTGTCACAGATCACGCTAGCGTTTGACGAAGGGCTGACGAAAGAGAATCTGAAGCTTGCGGAAGAAACGATCATTCCAGAAATGCAAAAGGCAGAAGGTGTTGCCAATGTCGCCTTATACGGCAAAGTAACTCCACAAGTGCGAGTGAAGCTAGATCCAAAGTTAATGGCTGAGAAGGGAATCAGTACCCCTCAAGTGCTAGGATTACTTCAAGGGCGTAATGTATCGGCATCTCTCGGGGAGCAGACGATTGGCGGCCAGACAGGTAATGTCAACGTGGTTTCGACGATAGATAGTATCGATACGTTAAAAAAACTCCCTGTTTCCGCGGGCGTTAAGCTACAGGATATCGCTGCCGTCGAATTGAAGCAGGATCAAGAAAGCGTTAGCCGCTCGAATGGGAAAGATGTTCTTTTCGCCATAGTGACCAAAGAAGCAAATGCGAATGCAGTGAGTGTTGGAGATCATATTCAGGATACCATTGCTCATATTAACAAAACCATTCCAAACGCGGAAGCAGCGGTGGTATTCAGCACATCAGATATGGTGGTTACTTCAGTGAACAGTATGATGCGTGAAGTATTACTCGGCGCGTTGTTCGCTACGATCGTGATTCTGTTGTTCTTGCGCAACCTGCGGGCAACACTGATTACGGCGGTTTCTATCCCGCTTTCTTTAGCAGTTACCCTATATCTGCTTGATATATCCGGCATAAGTCTGAATATCATTACACTCGGAGGGGTAGCTGTTGCGGTCGGTCGCTTGGTGGATGATAGTATCGTAGTGATCGAGAACATTTACCGTAGGCTGCAAAAAGAACCCTTCTCCCGTGAAATGATTATAAGCGCAACCGGGGAAGTGGCTAGAGCGATTACTTCATCGACGATTGCAACGGTAGCGGTATTTCTGCCGATGGGTCTTCTGCGTGGTAGTTTGCAGGCTTTTCTACTGCCGTTTGCCTTAACAGTCACGTATTCATTGCTAACCTCACTCGTTGTAGCTTTGACAGTGGTTCCGCTGTTAAGCTCATGGCTGCTGAGAAGAACTTCAATGAAAGAGCACGAGCCATCTAAATGGTTCACCCGATTCCTAGATTGGAATCTGCGCCGGAAATGGATCACTTTATCACTAGGTCTTCTCCTTCTGATTGGCTCCATCGCAGCTTATGTAACTATGCCAAAAGGTGCGCTTGATGCTTCAGATGCCAGCTATGTCTCTGTTCAATTGAATTATCCTAAGGATGTCCCTGTTAAAGAGATCTTGGAAAAAGGAAAACAGTTAGAGCAAGATTTGATGAAACAGCCACAAGCAGAAACGGTGATCATGCAGTCAGGGAACAGTGCGGATGCGGCCCAGTGGGGTACTGTCAGCTCGGAGACCTTGGTGGATTATACCGTTGTTATGAAAAAAGGTGCGGATGCTGAGGCGTTCATCAATTATGTTCGTGATGTGAAGGATTCCTACGCTGGAGCAACACTCGTTGCGAACGAGATGAGTATGATGGGTTCAAGCTCTACCAGCGAGTATATTGATATCGTAGGTGATAATCTTACAGATATTACTGCTGTTGCAGCTGAAGTTACGAATAAGTTGAAAACTGTGGAGGGTATTCAGAAGGTCAGCAGCAATATGGAGGATACCAAACCAGTATTTTCATTTAAGGTAGATCCGGCTCAGACGAATGCACAAGAAATTACCATGCAATTGTCGGCTATGCTGAATCCGATCCCTATGGGGCAGATCGAGCTGGACGGTACTCCTGCAGGAGTAGTGTTGGATCCTATGGTTGAGCCGAAGTCGGAGCAGGATTTAAAGGCAATGACGCTTATGACTGCTGAAGGTCCAAAGCCACTGTCCCAACTCGCAACCTATGAGGTTCGGAATGAACCAGCCTTATTGTTCCATAAAGATGGAAAGCCATATGCGAGAATTACAGCGGAAGTTGATCCGAAGAAAGTGTCTGAAATCGGGGCGAGTATTAAAAAAGAAACCGATAGTCTTACCCTTCCAAAGGGTGTGACTCTGTTTGCAGGCGGAGCCTCGGTTGATCAGTCAGAGGATTTTGCAGACCTTGGTATGACAGCGCTGATCTCCATCGGGTTGGTATATCTGATCATGGTCCTCACCTTCAAAACGCTTCGTGCTCCGCTGGCGATCATGTTCTCCTTGCCGCTAGCTGCGATTGGTGCGATTGTTGGACTGATCGTATCCGGTGTAACGCCTGACTTTACCGCTTTATTCGGAGCGTTAATGTTGATTGGTATCGTCGTCACGAATGCGATTGTGCTAATTGACCGCATTAAGCAAAATGAAGCGCATATGAGTATTCGCGAAGCGATTCTGGAAGCGGCCGGAACACGGATGCGTCCGATTCTGATGACGGCCATTGCTACCATTTGCGCCATGACTCCACTCCTGTTCGGGCATGCCGAGATGGGAAGCATCGTCTCGCAAAGCTTGGCAATTGTAGTTATTGGGGGATTAACTGCGGCAACACTGCTTACGCTGGTTGTAGTTCCAGCGATTTACGAACTGTTCTACTTCCGTAAATCTGCTAAGGAGCGCAAAGGCGTGGTGAAAGCCGAAACTCCGACGCATGGTGCGTAATATCGATTAGAGGAATAGGGCGTCCCAACGGCTATGATAATGCTGTTGGGATGTTCCTGTTTATGAACTCTTCTCGGAACGAAGTGTGAATCATGGCTTTTTTTGTTGTCCAATGATGCATCGGACTCAGGAGTCCAATAGTAACTCAATAAGCCAGTGAATGGACGAATAGCATCTGTTTGGTCCTAAAGGCACTTCAGGTAAATCTGATCCACGCCGTTGTTCCTTACTATTAGGACAAGAATGCTATCTGATAAAAGATAAACAAGGCTGAAGCCCGGTGTTAAACACCAGGCTTTAGCCTTGTTTATTGTTACTTGTTAATATAGAGAACTTAACCGCAAGAACAATTTAATACCGGTTTACGAGCTGCCTGTGTCTCATCCAATCGGCTGATCTCTGTGGTATGCGGTGCGTTGATTACGATCTCCGGTGTCTCCTGCGCTTCTTTCACGATCTGGATCATCGTATCGATGAAGCCATCGAGCGTTTCTTTGCTTTCGGTTTCCGTCGGTTCGATCATCATGCATTCCTCTACCGTCAATGGGAAGTACACGGTTGGCGGGTGGTAGCCGAAGTCGAGTAACCGTTTGGCAACATCCAAGGTGCGAACGCCATATTGCTTGAGATTTTTGCCGGACATTACGAATTCATGCTTACATACACCCGGATATGGGATTTCAAAATATGGCGCCAGGCGATGCATCATATAGTTCGCATTCAGCACAGCATTTTCCGATACCTCACGCAGTCCGTCTGGACCATAGGTACGGATATAGGCGTAGGCACGAACGAGAATACCAAAGTTTCCGTAAAAAGCTTTCACGCGTCCAATGGATTCAGGTCCGCCGAAGTCGAGTGAGAAGCTGCTATCTTCGTTTTTCACCACAGTTGGTTGTGGTAGGAACGGAATCAGAATGGATTTTACACCTACAGGACCGGCTCCAGGGCCGCCGCCGCCATGCGGGGTACTCATTGTCTTATGCAAGTTCAAATGCACAACGTCAAAGCCCATGTCACCTGGACGGGTGATGCCCATAATAGCGTTGGAGTTGGCTCCATCGTAATAGAGTAAGCCGCCTGCTTCATGCACGATCTCAGCGATCTCGACGATTTGGGTCTCGAACAAGCCGAGTGTGCTTGGGTTAGTCAGCATCAGAGCGGCTGTGTCGATGCCGACCGCTGCTTTCAGTGCTTCAAGATCAACCATCCCTTTATCCGTGGAAGGGATCGTAATCGTTTCAAGTCCTGCTGCTGAAGCACTAGCAGGGTTGGTGCCATGCGAGGAGTCCGGCACAATAACCTTCGTGCGGCTCTCGCCGCGGCTTTCATGGTAGGCGCGGATCATCATGAGACCGGTCCATTCACCATGCGCACCTGCGGCTGGCTGTAAAGATACAGCATCCATGCCGGTTAATGCGGACAAGTCATTTTGGAGGGTATACATTAATTCCAGTGCACCCTGAATACTTTCTTCCGGTTGGTACGGGTGGATTTTAGCTAGGCCTACGATGCGGGCAACATCTTCGTTAATCTTCGGATTGTATTTCATCGTACACGAACCTAGCGGATAGAAGCCATTGTCTACACCGAAGTTACGGCGTGAAAGCGAAGTGTAGTGGCGAATGACATCCACTTCCGATACTTCTGGGAGTACGACGGGTTCACTACGTAGCAGGTTTTGCGGAATGAGCGTTTCAATGCTCTCTTCCTGCGGCACATCGCAAAGTGGCAAGGAATAGGCCGAACGGCCGGGACGACTTAATTCAAAAATTAGACTTTGCTCCGGTTTCATAAACAGCCCTCCAGTGCGCTAGCGAATTGATCGATTTCGTTTTTGCTTCTTTTTTCCGTAACGGATATCAGCATTTGTCCAGAAAGTTCGGGATAATCACGGCCCAGATCATAACCGCCGAGATAACCTTCCTTCAGCAGCTTGGAATTAATTGCGCTCACGCTGCTTCCTTCAGGAAGCTTCACGACAAACTCGTTAAAGAATGGGGAGGAGAAGGTAAGCTCAGTACCTGTTAGTCCACTAAGTTTATTAGCGGCGTAATGGCTTTTGCGAATGTTCAACTCGCCAACTTCACGCATACCTTCTTTGCCCATAACGGACAAATAGACGGACGCGCAAAGAGCTAGCAGCGCCTGATTGGAGCAAATGTTCGATGTCGCTTTTTCACGGCGAATATGCTGTTCGCGAGCTTGAAGTGTCAGAACGAAGCCGCGTTTACCGTTACGGTCAACGGTTTGACCGACGATACGGCCCGGCATACGGCGCATCAAATGTTCCGCTACGGCGAAGAATCCACAAGTTGGACCACCGAGGGAGGCTGGAATACCGAGTGGCTGAGCATCACCGACTACGATGTCGGCTCCAAGCTTACCCGGTGTTTCAAGTACGCCAAGAGCAATCGGATTTGCACTGACGACGAACAATCCTTTAACCGCATGGATTAGCGGCTCAACAGAGCTTAGGTCTTCGATGCAGCCAAAGAAGTTAGGCGATTGCATCAGTACTGCTGCGGTATCTCCATCAATGGCTTCAGCAAGCATCGCCTGATCGGTAACTCCGTCTTTATAGTCAATCTCTACCACTTCAAGACCCCAGGCATTAGCCGATGTGCGTAGTACTTGACGTGCTTCAGGATGAACGGTGCGGGAGACGATTATTTTTTTACGTTTGGTAGCACCAGCTGCGAGGACTGCTGCTTCGGATAATGCGGTTGCGCCATCATACATACTGGCATTAGCTACTTTCATACCGGTTAGTTCACAAATATAGGATTGGAATTCGAAGATCGCTTGCAGCTCACCTTGGCTGATCTCCGGTTGATAAGGAGTGTAGGCAGTGTAGAATTCAGAACGGGAAATGACATGGTTGATCACCACAGGGATGTGATGGTCATATAATCCGGCGCCGAGGAAGCTGGCGTGAGAATCAAAGTCGGCATTTCGGTCAGCCAGACCTTTCATGTGACGAAGCAGGGCGTATTCATCGAGTGGTTCAGACATCGGCATAGTGCCTTGAAAACGGACGGCTTCAGGAATATCGGAGAACAGCTCATCTATGGACTGAATCCCGACGGCTTCCATCATCTCTTCGCGGTCCTGTGCAGTCATGGGCAGATAACGGTGCTTCATTAAGGTTTCACTCCTTGGCTTTTTTAAAATATAAGACAGTAGAATTTTCAGGCTATACTTTATCCTTCTATTTCTCGCTTAAAAGCTCACCGTCCTTATATGGACGCTAAAGGCGTTTATACTTGTAAAAAGGGGCCTTAATCACGACAGCCTTAAGCTGTTTGCCGCGGATCTCTACGTAAACCTCTGTACCTATTTCACTATAAGCTGTATCAAGCAGAGCTAATCCCAAGTTACGCTTCAACGTTGGCGATTGTGTTCCGGTTGTGACCTCTCCGATTTTAACGCCGTCTGCATAGACGGGGTAATGGGAGCGCGGAATACCTCGATCAATCATCTCTAGGCCGACAAGGCGGCGGGGAAGACCGGCTTCTTTTTGCTGCACTAACGCATCACGACCGATGAAGTCTGCTTTGTCTAGTTTCACGAAGAACTGCAATCCTGCTTCAAGCGGCGTGATATCAGCTGAGAGTTCCTGACCGTACAGCGGCAATTTCGCTTCAAAACGCAGGGTATCCCGTGCGCCCAGGCCAGCAGGTGTTAATCCATGAGGAGCACCCGCAGCAAGAAGCCCGTTCCATAACGCTCCTGCACCATCCAGCGAAGCGTAGATTTCGAAGCCATCTTCACCGGTATAACCTGTACGGGAGATCAATACTTCTACACCGCAGACGGTAGCGTGTTCGATGAAGTGGAAAGTCTTGAGGGCTGAGATAGGAGTATCAGTAACTTCCGCGAGTATAGTCTCTGCCAGCGGACCTTGCAAGGCAAGTAAAAGCGTCTCATCGGAGACATTAGTGAGTGTGACTTCACCGAATTCAGAGGTCAGGTGCTCATTCAGCCACTGAAAGTCCTTATCGATGTTGGAGGCATTAACGACGAGCATATAACGACCTTCGCTTAGTCGATACACGAGTAAATCGTCTACAACTCCGCCGTTTGGATAACAGAGCAGCGTATATTGTGCCGAACCATCGGTGAGGCGGCTGACATCGTTAGTCGTCATCTTTTGCAAAAAGGCTTCTGCACCGCTCCCGATCACCATGAATTCACCCATATGCGATACATCGAACAGTCCAGCCTGCTGGCGAACGGCTTCATGCTCCTTCACGATACCTGTAAATTGTACTGGCAGCTCCCAGCCGCCAAAATCAATGCATCTGGATTCCGCATAAGCGGAATAGAGATCATAAAAAGGCGTTCTTTTCAAAGCATCCATGTCGTCACTCCCCTTGATCTGATTACATACGAAAAAAGGACAGGCAGAAGCAATCATGCATAAATGCACTAATCGCTTTCTGCTCTGTCCTTTGTACCTGAGAGTTACCCTGCGTAACTAACCTGCAAGTTTCCCCGTTGGTGACCTGACGCACCTTCGCCCTGCGTCTGATGCTCTCCAGAGATACGTCCGACAAAGGTCCTTTTGCCTGAGAGATTCACCCTGTTAGGGTTTACTCCTTCGGCGCCGTCTTCAAGTGAGACAGTCTCTCCCTATGCCATCATCCGCAACTGTATTTGTTTCAAATATAAGAAAGTATATGTTTCACATTATACATTATCCTTATATTTCTTCGAGAAACGGTTATCGTCTATAAAAAGACGACATCGTTGTTTCTTCTTGTATGTCTCCATTAAACGGGTATAGGAGGGCGCTGTCAACAAGAAAAAGTCAAAAAAACGACAAATTTATTTTACTGTTAGTAATATTGACATTATGCTCTGGGATCACTTAGGCTATAACTAAATTTAGAATTCCAATTTGGAAATGAGGCGGCTTGAAATGAGTGAAGTTTTAGATAACCTTCTTTACAGCGAAGAGCATGAGTGGGCACAGCAAGTGGAAGGACGCGTAGTACGTGTTGGGATTACGGATCATGCTCAGCATTTGTTAGGCGATATCGTATTTGTGGAATTTCCAGAAGTGGGCTCGGCCATTTCAGCCGGTGACAGCGTAGGTAGTATCGAATCCGTTAAGACTGTATCGGAATTGTATTCACCCGTCTCTGGGACGGTTACCAAGATTAATGACGGATTAGAAGCAAGTCCAGAGCTGATCAATGATAAGCCGTATGGCGAAGGTTGGATCTTTGAAATTGAAGTAGACGGAGAGTATGCTGATGCTGTAAAAGGTTTGCTTGATGCAGCCGGATACCGAGCATTGGTAGGAGAGTAATTAAGGTTTTTTTACTGTATATTAATTTCATCGCGTGTGATTTTTGTAGCAGCAAGTTTCTGTGATTTGGGGACTTGCTGTTTGGTGTTTCTTATGGGAGCATCGGATAACTTTGCGTTAGATCTTCGATTCTGTTGGGAATTGTGGAAATTTTCTTGGAATCAAATTTACTGATATGAAATGAGGGAAAACCTCCCTGATTTTAGACGTTTTTAGCGCGAAAATATGATTTTTAGGGAATTCCTCCTTAAAAATCTCGGTAAAACCACTATTTCCGACGAAAAAGAGTAATAATCGGGGAGGAATTCCCTAATTACGCGCCTGAATAAGATAATAAGTAAATAATTAGGGAGGTTTTCCGTAATTAGTGTGGCGGTTCTATTATGGTAGTATTTTTAAGCAGTTTCTGAATTGTTATTATGCTGCAATTTTTAACGCTTAATTATCAATAATTGATTAGTTCTAAACTTACTCACCTTCTTGAAGCTGCCGCAGCACAATGATCTCTACACGGCGGTTCTTTTGCTTACCTGCTGCTGATATGTTTTCCGCTGTGGGCTGGGTATCAGCATAACCCGCGTATTGAAAATTGTCGGGATTCAACCCTTCATGATCTAAGAAAAAGCGCAGCACTGACAGCGCACGAGCACCTGATAGCTCCCAGTTGTCGTTATAGTGCGAAGCCGAAGATACTGGCGTATTATCGGTATGTCCCTCAATGCTAATCTTTGCGCCGATGTCTTTGAATAAACCAGACAACTGCTGAAGGGCAGGAAAGGCTGGAGATTTCAAATTAGCTTTACCCGCATCAAAGAGAAAACGGTCACTGAGGGTGATTTCTATCCCTTGTGGTTTGTCAGCAACAAATATTTGTTCTCCGAGATTATTTGCCTCGACATATTGGGTGATCACACCCATTAATTCAGCAAGCTTTGCCTCTTGTTCTCGAAATGCCAGCTCACGTGCCGAAGGTGCTTCGTTCTCCGTTTGTTCAGCAGATCCATCATTCGGTCTCGCAGTTGCAGCTGCGTTCCCACCATTCCCGTCCACACTGTTCTGTCTGCTCTCAGTTGTCTTCCCAGCATCTAAAATGCCATTCCCACCGTCAAGAACAGTGCTTCCAGACTTGAAGGTCTCGGATAACGAGCCCGTCACAATATTATATTTGTCCGTGTCCAGGCTGCTCATCGCATACAATATAACGAAAAATATAAGCAAAAGTGTAATTAGATCAGCATAAGTAATCATCCAGCGGTCGCGGCTTTCCCGAGTCTCTACACGCCGCTTTCGCCGGTATCTTTGTCTCATAGAAGACCTCTAGTTTCTGCGCGGTCATTCGTGTCCGTGTCTGAGATGAATGAGTTTAATTTTTTACGAACGAGCAAGGGGTGATCTCCGTTCTGCAAAGAAAGAATGCCGACAAGCAGCATTTCCATACTATGTAACTCACTTTGACTGCGGGATTTAATTTTGGAAGCGATGGGTAAAAATATTAAATTAGCGATAGCGACACCGTACAGTGTTGCGGTAAATGCAACTGCGATAGAAGTGCCCAGATTTGAAGGGTCTGTAAGGTTGCCTAGCACACGAATGAGACCCATCACCGTCCCGATAATTCCCATTGTAGGAGCATACCCACCAGCGGCTTCAAAAATTTTGGCGTAGCTCTCATGCTTCAGTTCCTTAGCGTCCATTTCCAGTTCAAGAATTTGCCTAACCTGTTCTGGGTCAGTGCCGTCGACAATCAGAAGTAGACCTTCGCGTGTAAAAGGATCTGGATGTATTTCTGCTTGTTTTTCTAACATTAACACACCGCCGCGACGCGCCACGGTTGCCATTGAAATGAGTTCTTCTGCTTTTTCTACATCACGATCAGGGTTGCTGCCGAAGGCCATGCGCAGTGCTGTTGGGATGGAGCGTAGCTTAGATGCCGGGAAACTGATCATAACGGCGGCAAATGTACCTCCGAAGACAATCAAAGCTGCATTAAGCTGCAGCAGTCCTGAGAGGCTTCCGCCTTCCCAGAGATAGCCGCCGATTAACGCAGCCAGTCCAGCCAATAGGCCGATTATTGAGGTGATATCCATGCTTTAAGCTCCTAACATTTCTATGTATTATGGTTTGCATCGATTTCATCAACACTGTATAATGAACGGGAACACATATTCTTATCTTCCATATTTTTTAATTATAAGGAAGTATAAGTTTCACGTTATACTTTAACCCTTATAATTCTCGCACAAACACTTAACGTCTTTTAGAGACGCCAAAGGCGTTTTAGCTTGCCATCGTATGGAGAGAGAACATTCAGACAACAATTATAATATATTAATCTAGTTTAGACGATAGAGGGGAGACGGGCAAATGAGTGATATTGTCGTCAGTACAAAGACTTTTGAATTGGAGTCCGAGTATACACCCCAGGGCGATCAGCCTCATGCCATAGAGGAACTATTACAAGGCATCCGGCAGGGCAAGAAGCACCAGACGCTGCTGGGCGCAACGGGTACAGGTAAGACGTTTACCGTTGCACAAGTCATTTCCAAATTAAACCGCCCAACGCTAGTTATTGCGCACAACAAGACTTTGGCTGCCCAACTGGCGAGTGAGTTTAAGGAGTTTTTTCCACATAATTCGGTAGACTATTTCGTCAGCTACTACGACTATTACCAACCAGAGGCGTATATTCCCTCCTCCGATACTTATATCGAGAAAGACTCCAGTATTAATGAAGAGATTGATAAATTGCGCCACTCCGCAACGAGCTCCTTGTTCGAACGGCGTGACGTTATTATTGTGGCGAGTGTGTCTTGTATTTACGGCCTCGGTTCGCCGATGGAATACGGAAGCTTGCTTTTGTCGTTGCGGGTAGGGATGGAGAAGCCTCGAAATGAGATTTTGAGCAGACTAGTGGATATTCAGTACCAGCGTAATGATATCAATTTTGTACGCGGAACCTTCCGTGTACGCGGTGATGTGGTTGAGATTTTCCCGGCATCTCAGGGTGAGCATGCCATTCGAGTCGAATTGTTCGGTGATGAAATTGAGCGAATCACTGAGATTGATGTGCTGACGGGTGAACTGATCGGGGAACGCGATCATGTCGCTATTTTTCCGGCGTCTCACTTTGTTACCAAGGAAGAAACGATGCGAGTGGCACTGGTCAACATTGAGAAGGAGCTGGAAGATCGCTTAACGGTCCTTCGTGACGCAGGTAAACTTCTGGAAGCTCAACGTCTGGAGCAGCGAACACGTTATGATATTGAGATGATGAAGGAAGTGGGCTTCTGTTCGGGGATCGAGAACTATTCCGGACCGCTGACCTTCCGTGAGCCTGGGGCAACTCCGTATACATTAATGGATTATTTTCCGGATGATATGCTGATCATTATTGATGAGTCCCATGTAACGCTTCCGCAGATTCGAGCGATGTATAACGGTGACCGTGCGCGTAAGACGGTGCTGGTAGAGCATGGTTTCCGGTTGCCGTCTGCGCTGGATAACCGTCCACTCCAGTTCGAGGAATTCGAAGAAAAGGTGAAGCAAATTATATACGTTTCTGCGACTCCTGGACCCTATGAAATGGAACACTGTGATACTATGGTGCAGCAGATTATCCGGCCAACGGGTCTTTTAGATCCGATCATTGAGGTTCGTCCTACAGAGGGGCAGATCGATGATTTGATCAGTGAAATTCGCGAACGGGTGGAACGGGATGAACGTGTACTCGTCACCACGTTGACGAAGAAGATGTCGGAGGATCTGACGGATTACTTTAAGGAAATAGGAATTAAGGTTCGTTACATGCACTCTGATATCAAAACGCTGGAGCGGATGGCGATCTTACGTGATCTTCGTCTCGGTACATTCCATGTTTTAGTAGGGATTAACCTGCTAAGAGAAGGTCTTGACCTACCAGAAGTATCATTGGTTGCCATTCTCGATGCTGATAAAGAGGGCTTCCTTCGTTCCGAACGCTCGCTGATTCAGACGATTGGTCGTGCGGCCCGGAACTCCGAGGGTCGTGTAATCATGTACGGTGATCGAATCACTGATTCGATGGAGAAAGCGATGAGCGAAACATCGCGTCGTCGCGCCATCCAGATCGCCCATAATGAGAAACACGGTATTACCCCAACCACCATTAATAAAAAGGTGCGTGACATCATTGAGGCAACCAAGGTTGCCGAGTCTAAAGCGGATTACCTTACGGGTGTTGGTGGCAAGATGAATAAGAAAGAGAAACAAAGTCTGATTCAGCGTCTGGAAGCTGAGATGAAGGACGCAGCGAAGAACCTGCAATTCGAACGCGCAGCAGAGCTGCGTGACGCATTGCTGGAGCTTCGGGCCGAGTAACAAACGATAAACGCATCACCGATATTTAAAATATGTAATGAACGGTGCTGTCCAGGCCGTTCTTTTTGAATAAATAGATGGACGCGCATCCCAGTGCCCTGTGTAGTTAGCGCATCCCGTAGGGACAGCGTTCCGCAACGTTATAGCAGTTGCGGTAATCTCGCACTTTCCGCTTTTAGCTAGTGTGCGCCTAACGTCCAAGCGGTCCTGTAGGGATAAGCGATCTGAACGCCGTAGTCACTAAGTCCCGTCCCACCAACCTCCTTCACCAAAAAATGCGGGTGTCCAGAGGGTGCAACCCTTGGGGCCCTCCCTTGGAAGGGAGGGTTTGGGAGGGATCGAAAACGCTTTTGATAAAGCTTTGATATTAGATTCATTAAGGAGAGGTTCCGTTGGCGAACGATAATATTGTAATTAAAGGCGCGAGGGCGCACAATCTCAAAAACATCGATGTGACGATTCCACGTGACCGTTTCGTCGTGCTGACGGGACTGAGCGGATCAGGTAAGTCGTCGCTTGCATTTGATACCATTTATGCCGAAGGACAACGGCGTTATGTTGAATCTTTGTCCGCTTATGCTCGTCAGTTCCTGGGTCAAATGGAGAAACCCGATGTGGATTCCATAGACGGATTGTCCCCGGCGATCTCTATTGACCAGAAGACAACAAGTCGTAATCCGCGATCTACAGTAGGTACGGTAACTGAGATTTATGACTATTTACGGTTGCTTTTCGCGCGGATCGGTCACCCTCATTGTCCAGAGCATGGAATTGAGATTACTTCGCAGACTGTTGAACAAATGGTAGACCGGATTATGCAGTATCCAGAGAAGACACGTTTGCAGATCCTGGCGCCTATCATTTCAGGACGTAAAGGGGAACATAAGGGACTCTTCACAGATATCTCCAAGCAAGGCTTCGTACGTGTACGTGTGGATGGAGAACTGCGAGATCTTTCTGAAGATATCGAGTTAGAGAAGAATAAGAAACACACTATCGAAGTTGTTGTTGACCGGATTGTCGTTAAAGATGATATGGAGACACGTCTTACAGATTCATTGGAGACGGCCCTGAAGCTTTCGGGTGGTAAAATCCTTGTGGATATTATCGGGCAGGAAGAGCTTCTCTTCAGCTCTAACTTTGCTTGTCCGGTGTGTGGATTCAGTATTGAAGAATTAGCACCTCGTATGTTCTCTTTCAATAGTCCATTCGGAGCCTGCACGGAGTGCGATGGTCTTGGTATGAAAATGGTAGTCGATCCAGACCTGCTTATTCCTGATGCTGAAAAATCCATTGAAGAGGGTGCTTTTTTAGCTTGGACCGGAAGTACCTCCAATTACTATCCGCAATTTCTAAAGTCCGTGTGTGAGCACTTTAATATTCCACAGAACGTTCCAGTGAGCAGTTTATCACCTGATCATATGAACAAACTACTGCATGGTACAGGTAGTGAGAAGGTACGCTTCAAATATGAGAATGATTTTGGACAAAAGAAAGATGCGATGGTTGCTTTTGAAGGGATTATTCCGAATCTGGAGCGTCGTTACCGGGAGACTGCATCTGACGGTATTCGTGAATTTATCGAAGGATTTATGAGTGCTAAGCCTTGTCATGTCTGTAAGGGTAAACGTCTGAAGAAAGAAATTTTGGCGGTAACGATTAACGAACGCAACATATCGGATATTACCGATCTCTCGATTGGTGACTGCCAGCATTGGTTTGAAGATATAAAGTTAAGTGAGAAAGAGACGGCTATCGCTAATCTCATTCTTAAGGAAATCTGCAATCGTCTGGGGTTCTTGGTAAATGTCGGATTGGACTATTTGACACTTAGCCGTGCAGCAGGCTCACTATCTGGTGGTGAAGCACAGCGTATCCGGTTGGCGACTCAGATCGGTTCAAGCTTAATGGGTGTATTGTACATTCTGGATGAACCAAGTATTGGACTGCATCAGCGGGATAATGATCGCCTCATCTCAACCCTTGCGCATATGCGTGACTTAGGGAATACGCTGATTGTTGTAGAGCATGACGAAGACACGATGATGGCAGCGGATTATATTATTGATATTGGTCCCGGTGCAGGTATTCATGGTGGACAAGTTATGGCACAAGGGACGCCGGAAGAAATTATGAATGATCCGAATTCCTTAACGGGTGAGTATTTAAGCGGTCGTAAGTTTATTCCGGTAACCGCTAAGCGTCGCGCAACTGATGATCGCTGGATTGAAATCCGTGGTGCTAAAGAGAATAACCTGAAGAATGTGAATGTGAAGATTCCATTAGGTGTTTTTACTGCGGTAACAGGGGTATCGGGTTCCGGTAAATCCTCACTGATTAACGAGATTCTTTATAAGAGCTTGGCGCGTCAATTGAATAAGGCTGTGAAGGTTCGACCTGGTGAGCACAAAGAAATTCGGGGACTGGAAAATCTCGATAAAGTTATTGAAATCGACCAATCACCAATTGGGCGTACACCACGCTCTAACCCAGCAACCTATACGGGTGTATTTGACGACATTCGTGATCTGTTCTCGAAGACAAATGAAGCTAAAGTGCGAGGGTTCCAAAAAGGACGGTTTAGCTTTAACGTAAAAGGTGGACGCTGTGAAGCCTGCCGTGGGGACGGAATTATCAAGATTGAGATGCACTTCTTGCCGGACGTCTATGTTCCTTGCGAAGTATGTAAGGGCAAGCGTTATAACCGGGAAACACTAGAAGTGAAGTATAAAGGGAAGAATATTTCTGATGTGTTGGAGATGACGGTAGAGGATGCTACAGAATTCTTCGTGAATATTCCTCGTATTCATCGTAAAATGCAAACACTGATGGATGTTGGTCTTGGTTACATTAAGATTGGTCAGCCAGGTACTACTTTATCCGGTGGTGAAGCGCAGCGCGTGAAGTTGGCTTCCGAGCTATACCGTCGTAGTACCGGAAAAACACTCTATATTTTGGATGAGCCTACAACAGGTCTGCATGTGGATGACATTGGTCGTTTACTAGAAGTATTACATCGCTTGGTGGATTCTGGAGAATCGGTACTTGTCATTGAGCATAATCTGGATGTTATTAAGACCGCGGACTATCTCATCGATATGGGACCTGAAGGAGGCAGTGGCGGCGGAACTGTGCTGGCAACAGGAACACCAGAGAAACTCATTACCGTTGCGGAGTCTTACACAGGTAAGTATCTGAAGCCGGTTCTGATTCGTGATACAGAGCGTACCAAAGCTCTTATGCTTGAGACGGCGGAAACCACTTAAGCCAAGTATGATAATTAAATGAAAGTATCCAAAGCATCTTTAAACTGTACTCTACATTAAGGACATTTGAAGAAAGCTAGGCAGATTGTAGAAGGTGACCTCTGTATTGTACAGGGGTCATTTTTTATCTCATGGTTCCACCTCGCCAATGTCAAACAGTGATTAATTGAAACTGGCTGTTTCCGAAGTAAAGAGGTGAACATTGGCTACTGAGTCGGAGATGTTTTCCTAGGGAATGAGGGACAAATGTCCTATGGTTCAAACATGTCTGCCTTTTTGTAGACCTCCTGCAAGGAGTGAATTATATTATCATCGGAAGGAACTGTGTTAATTATAAGGTCCATTTGATTTATGTTTTCTACTAAAATATTTATAGAAAGGGAGGTTATAGAACACTTGGTTGTTTAACAGGGAAGACGCAGATTGTTCGATCCCTAGCTGAGACTAGAAGATAATGAGAGGTCATACCGACGGAATCATAACCCAATATTATCTATACCATATTAATAATTATATTCTGGAACTCACATTAATATTAGCACTTGCATTTGGTTCATTCCCTACCAAGAAAGTACAAACGCTTTGAGTGGCGTGAATTATCAAAATTTAAAATTTCCATTCCCTAATCTTCTTAATGTTGATTACTACCTTATTAATCACTCTTTAGCTGCTGTGTTAATTGTACTTTTCTCCTTGTACTCGAAGATTGTCCAGACGACATTTAGTTCTATGTCATTTGTATTTTTTTGAAAAATATATCATTTTCAATATATTTAATTCATAACTAGTCTTATTTAGTGTTATTCCCATATATTCACTTCTCTCATAGAGAGTATAAATTATTCGGTTGCTCTCGCTATTTCTTTTGGGATATCATTTATTTTTCTTGTAGTGTATAAGTATACATACTACTGATTGGTTGATAACCCGGGAGTGGAATTTTCGAAGTATCTTTACAAAAGATTATTTGATTGAGGGATTACTATAATACTTGTTTCTTTGATGTATATTGCGTAGATGGACAATATGGTAAAAAGGCAATAGAAGAGAGACTATGAATGGTCTCTCTTCTATTGTTCTATTTTTTACTTATATTTATTGGAGAGGATACTTGCAATTTAATGTATTTATTATCTTTTGTTACTGCATAGATATCAATATTATTTATAGAATTACTACTAAAGTAATGTGAGTTTGCAGTCAGTATAAATCCAGACATTAAAACGGAGTTTGTATTAAATACGTCAGGCAGACCTATTCTTTCGTACCAATTTAACTGAGTTGGGATTATTCTATTTTCAGAAACCAGTATAACCTCAGAGGCTGGTGTGACGAGAAAAGGATCGATCGCCCAACCAGATAAAGTGAAGTCTTGGTTTATCCCTACACTTAAATCCGATATGTTGTCAACCCAACCGGCATTTAATTCGTTACTCAATACGTTTGTGGAATCAAAAGATACTGCATCCTCCATAGGTTTTGTGCTATTAAAATATTGAACAGCGAAGAGTGAAGAGAGCAATAAACAGACAGAGATTGCTGTTATAATTTGGCCTCTTTTAAAGATAGGGATTTTGAAATTATTATTTTTAAGTTTTTTATGAAGAGCATACTCAAATTTTCCGAAATTCCAGCTTACAACAAGAGAAATAATTAAAGCAAAACTACTAGCTAATTCGTTTATAGGGAAATAGTTGCCCCACATAGACAAAACAATGTAAAGGACTTGTGCATGCATTAAATAGATACCATAAGAGTAGTCCCCAGATCGCGAACATATATTTGATTTATTTACTTTTAGGTTAACAACAAAATAGATTATTATTCCAAAAAGTATTGCAAAGATTAAAAAATTGAATTTCATTAACAAAACAGAGTTTTTTAATACGATATAATAGAAAGTAAATAGTGTGGTCGTGGATAAAAATATCATAGTAAAGTTGATTTTTATTGAATTGCTTTTTTTGAATCTGTGAATATAGTAAACAATTGCACCTGTTATAAAGAAATAATTATACGTTGAAAAAGGTATAAGTTTAATTGTAGTTAACTCACTCGTCTGAATCCCGAAGACATTATGTGCTATTAAAATTACTAATCCCCAAATAATTAAAAAGGGGAGAAATAACTTTTTACAAAATTTCAGTGTGAATATAGAACAAACTATATAGAAAAAAACTTCGTAGATCATGGTCCATTCTATATTAAGCGGGTAGCTCGGTGTTATGCCTAAAGGCAATAAGGTCATAGCATAGAATAACTTGTTATATGATACGTTTCCTAAAAATAAAGCTTTTGCAAACACTACTAATATTGATGCAATTATGAAGGGGGGGTAAATCCGCATAAAACGTTTGTATAGAAAGTTTGGGTAACTACTTTCGATTAACATTGCCATAACGTAGCCTGATATACAAAAGAAAAGTGGCGCTCCCAACCCGAAAATCTGGGGGATGTAGTTGAATAAGTTATCGGGGTAATTTCCAACGATGTTGGTATAACCTTTGACATGATAAATAACGACCATCAGCGCCGCAATGCCTCGAAGTATTTGTAATGAGTAGTTGTGATTTTGTTCATTTGGCTTTAATGAAGAAGACATCAAGAAGAACCTCTTTTCTTTATTCATAAAGTAGTAATTATACTACAAGTATACAAGAAATAATGTACACTAAGTACGGTGGAATATCTATTGCGTATTAGGACCAAACTGTTCGTGAGTGTGTATTGGAGTGCATTGGTAATTTCTGATGGGTATAGAGATTGATGAGTTCATGGATGAGAGAAAAGATCAAGGAATTGCGATGAAATTACTCATAATGGATGTTTCTCTACTGAAAAGAAAAGGCTGCAGCATTCGCTGCAGCTTTTTGCTCGTTGTCATTCGAAAATCAATCGGATTACGTTTCAATATAATTTGATCTGATGCAAGATTTCTAGAAAAAAGTGTAAGTTTGAAATAAAAGACTCATATAAAGAAAGAATAATAGACAAGGTAGCATATATAAGATATATCCGTCGTAAGATTTAATGAGGAGCATGTTGGTAATGGAAACATGCTTAATGGATAGGGTTCCTTGAAAAATAAATAAAATAGTTAGACATGAGACTCTATTAAAACGCTTGGATTATTAGGGGTTTTAGAGAGGGATTCCCTAATCTATAAAAGTACGAAATAGAAGCGCTAAGTATTAATTGAAATTTAAAATGCTTATTTTTTGGATGCTAATTAACTTTTAATAATCATCTTCATGAGGATAGATCATTATTAATCGATTCGCTATTATGCTCGAAACAGCTAACGTCAATGAATAACATCACTCATATTCCTCGATTGACAGGAATAAAATATTTTTTTTGCGACAAATACATAATTTTTCTACAAAACCTATTGCATCGCCCAAATGGTAGCGATAACATAGAAGAGGATATGGGGAATACTGGATCTTGCTTGACAACATTTTTGAGGAGGTAAGGTAATGCTACTTGCAGAAGTTGCCGCGCAAGGACCGTCTAAATTTCATACCTTTGATGTTTTTATGATTTTATTCACCATCCTAATTTTGGTCGGAGTCATTCGGTTGCTGAGAGCTCCGCAGAAGAACAAGTTCGCCATTGGTTTCGGAGCGGTTAGTTTGCTGGTTTTTATAATCTCTGACTATGCCATGGTGATGCATTGGTTAAGTTAACGAAAGAACTAAACTGAACAGCTTTGCACCAAAAGACTCCTTTAACGCCGTGGGCGCATTGAAGGCGTCTTTTTTCAAATTATATATTGTAAAATTTATCCATGTGCAGAGAGGGTCTGGTGAAGGTCGATGAGGATTGGGGAGAAGCTGGTGAAGAAAGGATTGAGCCTGCTGCTGTGCGGTGTGTTGCTGTCAGGAGTATGGAGTGAGTCGGTTTATGCGTTTGGTAGTGCGGCAAAGACGGTTAGCACGGCGTCGACAGCCCAGAGAAGCAAAATTAAAAATTCGACAGCAGCAGAAGACCTCATACCAGGGATTATTAAAAATGTTACCCCTTCCGTAGTGGGCATTATCGGCAAAGACGATAGTGGTGGGAATAGCGGACCGGATGATCGGTACAATCTGACGCATGGTTCTGGCATTATTGTGAAATCGAACGGCTGGATTGTAACTAATGCACATGTCATCAAGGATCTGCAGAACGCCGTGGTAGTGACGTCGGATTCCAAAACCTACAGCATTAAAGAAACGTATCTCGATGAAGTAAGTGATCTGGCACTGATCAAAATCAATGCCACCTCCCTTAAACCTGCAAAGTTTATTCCATCGACAGGCAAAACAGTAGTTGGTGAGAAGGTAGTCGCCATCGGCACACCGATCAGTTTTTCACTAAGGAATTCTGCGACTGTAGGGGTAATAAGTGGTCTTAACCGTGAAGTAGCTGCGGCTTATCGTCTGATTCAGAGTGACACAGCGATTAATCCCGGAAATAGCGGAGGTCCGCTAGTGAATATGAAGGGTGAGGTGCTCGGAATAAACAGCTTGAAATACTCAGCGGTGGGTGTGGAGAATATGGGCTTCTCTATTCCGGCAGACACCGTGCAGTATATTATGAACCAGCTTTTTAAGTACGGTGAAGTAAAACACCCGAGTCTTGGACTGGAGTTAGAAGCGAGTTGGTCCTCAATTGTGGGCTTGCCAACGTTTGATCCACTGACCGTAACCAAGGTGGTATCTCCTGAAGCAGTTAAGGCGGGTGTTGCCGAAGACGATGTCTTGTACAGCATTGACGGTCACCGTGTGGTCTCACTAGTGGATATTAATGAATTGTTCAAAAGCTATTCTCCAGGTATGACGGTACGACTGGTTATGCAAAGTGAAGGGGATATCATTATCCGTAAGGTCGTGCTCACTCAGGGTGATCCCCTGTTAAGTGAAGAAGGTTCAGGAACAGATGGGGACGAGCATACGGAAGAATAATCAGGGAACTCGTGAGGGGGACGGTAAATGGGCTTTAAAGTGTTAAAACAAGGATTGTGTGTGATACTGGCCTTACTATTATTTTTTTCTATATTACCCATACAAGCAGCACGGGCAGCAGAAGCAAAGAAGCTACAGCTGAGCCTTAAAGTTGGTAGTACATCAGCTACGGTGAATGGAAAAAAGGTGGCTATTGAGCGACCTTTTATAGAGAATGGAACGGTTATGGTTCCGCTTGGGGTTTTTAAAAAGACATTTGGCAGTACGGTTTCCTTAGAGGGAAATAATGTAGTGAAAGTAACGTACGGCTCTCATACAGGGTTGATGACAATGGGTAGTACTAGCGCCTGGAAGGATGAGACTAAAGTTAGACTCGGCTCCGCGCCTCGGATGGTTTCAGGTGTGCTAATGGTGCCGCTGCGTTTTGTGGCGAATGTACTGGGTGCAACTCTCTCCCAAGGGAAAGGCGGTGAGCTAATAATTACCCTAGTTCCTGCAGACAATGAAGGAGATGTACCAGTGGATACGGGTATTGATAGTGATGTGGGGAAGACGCGAATTGGGAACAGCTATTTTCAATGGACATTAAATTATCCGTCTGGACTGATTACTGGAAATAGCGGTGGAGATGAGAGCGTGGCTACCTTTTCGAGTGCTGACAATCTTTATTATTTGGAGATTCATGCAATTGATCAGGCGGTTTCGCTAGATGCAGATGGGCTTCTGGAACAACTAGTTCGGGAAGTCGAGGAAGGTGGGGAATTGATATTAGATCGGGAGTCGTTCCCCAAGGCCTCTGTGCCCTATGCGCGATTGGTCAGTAAAGATTCCAGCGGAGCACTCTGGGAAAGCAGGTTGATCTATGCAGAAGGTAGACTTTATGAGATTTATTTGACGGATGAAAAAGCCATTAATTATAAAGACTTTGCTAAGTATTCGGGTTTGCTGAGTTCCTTTCGACCCTCTTTTGACACCAAGGATAACAAGATCCGTGATCTATCTACTGTAAAAAACGGCCTGAGCGAAGCCTACAATGAGGACTACGGCATTTCACTACAGGTTCCTGTTGCTTGGACTAAGGATGACCAACATTTCTATTATGAAAGCAAACAAGGGAGTCATTTGAGTGTGGCGATCACGTCGGCACCTGCTGGTTCCACACTAGAGAGCTGGGCTGAAGAATTGAAGACCAAAACGCAGGAAAACTTTGTAGCGGATGCTTATATTTTTAAGGATATCAAGAAGTCTGAAATCTCCGGTGTACCTGCGCAAATAGGTGAGACACAGTTGAATTTCGGCAACGGGTGGACGACAGAATATCAGGTAATTGTGCTCAAGAATGGGTTCCGATACTATTTTGAATATGTGACATCTGCTGGACAAGAAGACGATAAGGCCAAATTTAAAGCCATTATAGCCTCAATTGATATTGATTTTGATCTCATGAAGGAGAACTTCGGGCGACTCGCTAGCGATGATTATAAGACACTCAAGAATAAAACGATAACCATAGTATCCAAAAGATACGGCTATGCCATCGATATTCCACGCTTGTGGACGCCTAATCAAGATGTATTCGAGACACAGTCGGTGGAGTATCGGTTCATCGGAGGACGCTTCCAGATCAGTTCAAAACCTGAGGGCTCCGTGGATTATACGGTTAATGTACTCAAGGATTCTTATCAAAATAAAAATAATGATCCTAAAGGTCCCCGCATTGAAAGTATAGTGGAATCTACCTTTGCGGGTGTTCCTGCTACGATCCTTATTGTGAATCAAATCAAGAATGGTGTGCCTCTCCGCAGTAAGCAAGTTGTTTTTGGTAAAAATGAGGTGGTCTATACGATTACTGTTATGCTAAATGATGCCAATGCTACTACAGAACAGCAAGCGCTGCTGGATAAAACGCTGCAATCGTTTCGGTTTACGGGGAATGAATAGTTTAGAGGCGAACTTGGAGTTCATGACTAACTAATAGTAGAGTGTAATTCAATTAGATGAGAACGTCCTTGTTGCCAAAATGGCGTGGGACGTTCTTTTCTTTATATAAATGTTGGTAAACACATGGCGCTGTGATGTGATATTTGATACAATTATCAAGTTAATCAACTAGAAATGACCCGCCACCTGGCGGTTTGGGAGGATATAAATGAAAGAGCAACAAATACGCAGAGAAGACGTGGAGCTATTGGCACCTGCAGGTGACTGGGACTGCATGCGTGCGGCGGTAGCGAACGGAGCGGATGCTATCTTTTTTGGCGTAGAGAAGTTTAATGCACGGGCGAGAGCGAATAACTTTCGCATGGACGAGCTGACGGAAATTATGGCGTTTTTGCATAGCTATGGTGTGAAGGGTTTCCTGACCTTTAATATACTGGTTTTTGAAAATGAATTGTCTGATGCGAAAGAACTGATTGACGCTTGTGTAGATGCTGGCGTGGACGCGGTGATTGTACAGGATTTAGGTTTGGTCAAAATGATCCGTGAAATCTCACCGGATTTCCCGATTCATGGTTCGACACAAATGACGATCACTTCACCGGAAGCGGTTGAGTTTACTAAGCCTTTTAGTTTGGAACGCGTGGTACTCGGTCGTGAGAACAATCTGAAGCAAATTAAGACGATTGGGGAACAAGCCCGCCTGCCGATGGAAGTATTCGTGCACGGAGCCTTATGTGTCTCTTATTCGGGTCAATGTCTAACTTCGGAAATGTGGGGTGGACGTTCCGCCAACCGTGGAGAATGTGCTCAAGCTTGCCGTCTGCCTTATGATCTGATGGTGGATGGAGAAGTTAAACCAATGGGTGATGTGACTTATTTGCTCTCCCCTAAGGACTTGGCAGCTATTGATCTTATGCCTGAGCTGATCGAGGCGGGTGTAACTTCTTTCAAAATCGAAGGCCGCCTCAAGAGCCCGGAATACGTTGCGAATGTAGTTAGTAAGTACCGTAAGGCAATTGATCGGTATTTTGATGGCGATCTGTCCAAACCATCGAAGGAAGAAGTTCGTGAACTGCAACAGAGCTTCTCCCGCGGTTTCACACATGGTTTCCTAGACGGAACAAACAATAAGAAGCTCGTAGACGGCACTTTCCCGAAAAGCCGTGGTGTATATCTCGGAACAGTTGAACAAATTCTTCGCGATGGTGTAGTCTGCCGTATTCATGCACCGCTGAAGCGTGGCGATGGCATCGTGTTTGATGCAGGGGATCCGACGAAAAAAGAAGAAGGTGGACGCGTATACGATCTTCGTCGTAAAGGCGTGAAACTCGAAGGCGAAGCCGGGGAAGGCTGGATCGTCGACATCGTAGCCGGTCGTAACGATGTGGACCTACGACGTCTAAATGTCGGTGACCGCATTTGGAAGACGAATGACCCTGCGCTAGACAAGGCGCTGCGTCAGACTTATGAAACCGAGAAGCCATACCGGGTATTCCCGGTACATGTGCGAGTGCAGGGCTGCGTAGGAGAGAAGCTGACCACCTGGTGGACGGATGTTCAGAAGAACGTTACCGTCCGTGTGGACTCGGAGCTCGCGCTGGAAACCGCGCAAAAGCGTCCGATGGATGCCGCGCTGCTGGAAGAACAATTCGGCCGCCTGGGCGGGACCGTGTTCCAGCTTGACGCGTTAGAGTCGCATCTGCAAGGCGACGTGATCGTCCCTATGCGCGAGCTGAACAGCATCCGCCGCCAAGCGGTGGAGCTGCTTGCGGGCGAGCGCCCGAAACCGCCCGTGTACGTGAAACGGGCGATCGAGGTCTATGGCGACGCTACCCGTAGGGGCGTCGCTCCGCAGCGCGCTGGTGAAGCGGAGCTCACCGCGCTGTGCCGCAGCCTGCCGCAGGTGCAGGCTGCGCTCGAGGCCGGCGTGAGAAATATCTACGCCGACTTCGAGTTTATTAAGCAGTTCCCGGCAGCGGTAGATGCTGTACGGGCTGCAGGGGCCAGCATCGCGCTGGCCACGCCGCGCATTCATATGCCGGGCGAGAACGGCTACCACGCCAATATCCTGCGTTTGCAGCCGGATGCCGTGTTAGTACGCAACACAGGCGCGCTGTATTATTACCTGCGCCGCCGCCAGGAACAACCGGATGCTGTGCATCCTCGCTTGATTGGCGATTTCTCACTGAATATCGCCAATCATAAGGCAGTGGATCTGTTCCTTGAGGCAGGCTGTGACATGGTAACACCATCCTATGACTTGAACATTCAACAGATGGTCGATCTGCTTGAGCACAGCGACACTTCTCGTATGGAGATTGTAATCCATCAGCATTTGCCGATGTTCCACACAGAGCACTGTGTATACTGTACCTTCATGAGTGAAGGCACAGACTTTACGAACTGTGGCCGTCCATGTGAAGAGCATCGCGCTTCCCTGCAAGACCGTATTGGAATGTCACATCCTGTTCGTGTGGATGAAGGCTGCCGTAATACTGTCTACAACGCAGTTGAGCAGTCCGGTGCGGAGTATTTGAACAATTTCCGTGATCTAGGTGTATCCTCGTACCGTGTGGAGTTCCTGGAAGAGACACCAGAGCAAGTGGCTGAGGTAATTAGCCTGTACAGCCGCGCACTGCGTGGTGAGATCTCTGGTACGCAGGTATGGAAGAGCTTGAAGGCTACCAACCAGCTCGGGGTTACTCGGGGGCAATTGGTTAACGCGAAGTAACAAAGGTTAAAGAAATAGGGCTAGGTGACTACCAGGAGATACTGGTGTTGCTTGGCCCTTTTTTATAGAAATAATCTCGTCCTTATCATGATTTGCATATACTAGATAGTGTATCGTGAGAGTCAGTAAAGGGTTTAATCTTGTATAAGATCTAAAATATTTCCCCACTCTCAGGTTTGATTGGAATTGATATACAAATATAACAAACTCTCTGACATTAGTCTGGTATAACTGCTATAATTGAAGGAAATATGCCATTTTACTATACAGAATTTAAAATGGAAGAGTAACCGACAGAAGGAGTTAATGTGATGAAGATCCGTAAAGCCATTATCCCCGCTGCAGGTCTTGGTACCCGCTTTTTGCCTGCAACCAAAGCAATGCCTAAAGAAATGCTGCCGATAGTAGATAAACCGACGATCCAATATATTGTCGAAGAAGCAGTTGCTTCCGGAATCGAGGATATTATTATCGTGACGGGGAAAGGTAAACGGGCGATTGAAGACCACTTTGATAACTCTTTTGAACTAGAGTTTAATTTAGCAGAGAAGCAGAAGTGGGAACTTCTTGAGTCCGTTCGCAAATCCTCTGAAATGGCTGATATCCATTACATTCGCCAAAAAGAGCCAAGAGGTCTTGGACACGCGATTTGGTGTGCGCGTAAATTTATTGGAAACGAGCCGTTTGCAGTACTGCTGGGTGATGATATTGTTGAGTCGGAGAAACCCTGCCTCAAGCAGATGATGGAGGTATATGAGCAGTATAAATCCTCCATTGTGGGTGTCCAACCTGTGCCTTGGGAAGAAGTTTCCCGCTATGGATTGGTAGATGGAACTGAATTGGCTGAGAGAGTCTATAAGGCCAATCGTCTTGTAGAGAAGCCGAAGAGAGAAGATGCACCTTCTAACCTGGCTATCCTAGGTCGGTATATTCTGACTCCACGTATCTTCGATATGCTTGGCGAGCAGCAGGTGGGTGTGGGTGGAGAAATTCAGCTGACGGATGCCATCTCTCGCTTAAGTGAAGTGGAGCGGATTATTGCTTATGACTTTGAAGGCAAACGTCATGACGTTGGTGAGAAGATGGGCTTCATTCAGACCACTATTCATTATGCACTACAGCATGAAGAGTTAAAAGATGATTTACTTCGTTATATGAAAGAGCTTGTAGATAGTGAAGTTGCTAAGGCTGGGCTTTAAATAGAACTCATATCATTGAAAAAAAGCGCGTCACTGTAATTACAGTGACGCGCTTTTTTGATTTCTTCCTTTTTAGAATTGTGAATTTGCGATAGCCTCGATTTGTGCTGCTTCCGCAGGATCTGCTGCGATCAGCTTATCATAAATTGTTTGATCTTCATTGTTTGACTTCTTCAATGTAGCAAGATACCAGCGAGCAATTTCACGATTCGTCGCATTCGTATAATCATCGCTCAGACCAAGCTTTAAGGTCTCTATAGCATTTTGTAACTGCCCAGACATTAACTGAATTCTACCCGTATTCAGAGCGATACTTGGTGTAAGGGTTTCGTGGTCACCGACCACTTGGTTATATGCCTGTAGCCCAATCTTAAGATTAAGAAGTTTACCAGCATCGTCTTGTCCGGCACGAGCTTGTTCAGTCAGCTCGTAAGAGCGGCTGATGAGCGCATCATACCAGTTCATATCCCAGAGCGTTCCGGTATTAATTATATCAGCGTAATTCTCATTAAAACCAAGCTTCAAGGTTGCAGTGGCAGCTTCTGCTTGTCCAGAAATCTGCTGAATTTTGGCGATGTTTAATGCAATCGTTGGAGTTACCGAGAACGGACGTCCTTGCAATTGCTCAGGTGGAAGAGTCTTTAGGTGCTCTACACCAGCAAGAACATGCTCATAAGCTTCAAGTGCTGCATCGAAATATTCCTGTTTCTTAGCTTCATCCTTTTGATTTAGTGCTTGCTGACCTAATGCAAAGGAACGACTGATGAGAGTTTCGTACCAATCAATATCCCAGTTGAACTTATCAGCATTGTCACGGTAAACACCGTATGCAAGGTCACTTTGGCCTTTTAAGTCATAATAGCTTACTAACTGAGCTAAAATATTTTTATTGTATGGCTCATCCTCTAGTGCTCGAGTCAGTACACTATAAGCCTCATTTAGAAATTGTTCATCTTGATTCTGCTTAAAAACCTGTAGATCTAACGAGGATAGGTACAAGACGGATTCTGGATGACCGGGACGTGTTTTTAAAGCCTCAGTTAATGGCTTCTTAATTTCTTCGTAAGAGGTACTAACCCCGATTAAATTCTTACCTTTTAAAGCAGCATTACTGGAACCAATATAGCTAATGGAGAGGAACAACAAGAATATAGTACCTATTGTGAGAACAGCGGAATATCCCAGCCGCAAACTAGTTTTATTCCAACTTTTACGTAGCTGTTTGCTATCCATGACAACTGCCATGCCTGCCAGTCCAAGGAAGACGAGTATTCCCATAAAGGCATAACTCATATTGAAATCTAGTAGACTGTGAACAAGAATAGATAGCGCAATAATTAGATAAAAGAAACCATTCTCAAAATCATTTTTATCCCGTTTCACATATCCACGAATATATTTATAGAAAATATACAAAATGAATCCCATAAATACGAAGAAACCAAGGATCCCAACCTCAATCAAAAATTGTAAAAAGAAGTTATGCACCTGACGGCTAATGTAAGGGTTGTTTTGATAGTGTTCATATAATGAGGACCATCCACCACCACCAGCACCAAGAATCGGATAATCCTTAACTACCTTCATAGCATCTTTATAAAAAGTAATCCGCTCAAGAACACTATGTTGCTGGAAATTGATGTTCTCAAGACGAGTTGCCATATTGCTAGGTAAAATATTTTTTGCGCTTGTACCTATTAATAGGAAAGCTATAATTCCGACGAGTACAACAGAACCAAGTGGAATCCATAGACCTGTTAATTTACGCGACGACCAATTGCTAAGCTTCTTCTCTAGCCAAGGAGCGGCAAACCTCTGAATGACCCAAGATACTACAGCTACAGCGATTGAGGCTCCAAGCAGATATCCCCAGCCTTTTAAGGCGCCGGAAGAAGTGAAATTCGTATTTAATTCTAATCCTAGATTAGTCACTGGAGTCGTGATGAGTAACGAAGCAATACCAGCAACACCAAGATGTAGAATCCAAAGGATTTGCTGTGCAGGTTTCAGGAACATCAGCAGCAATATAAATACTACAGGTAGCAATACTAGGCCACCACGAGATAATGTTAATAAGATCGATACAATGATGGGCACTAACATAAAGCTGTGTGTTAACGTTCCATACCATTTTTTAGAGCGAATAAGAGCGAATATAGCTACAAATAAAAAGGCCATCAAGAATGCCGCATAGGTATTTGCATATTGAAAGATCGAAGTCAGACGAAGTCCGTTAGAATCAGTCATTACTGCATCTAAGTAAATATTATTTCTTACAGTGTTTGAGAACCAACCCACTAGAGCTCCCGCTAGTTTGTTACTCCCCAGCCAATTTAGGAGTCCAAAACCTACTATGAAATAAGCAATTGCTAAGATAGCATTTTGAATGACAACATTTACTTGCTTTTGCTTCAAGAGATAAAAGGCTATAATGAATACTGCAACATACATGCTCTGAATAAACAACATATTCATCGCCATATAATGCGAAACTGCGACAAACAATGATAGAGCATAAGTCAGTGGTAGTAATATTGAAGCTGAAGCCACTATGTCCCTCTGTTCATCTAGTTTGAACTTTCTGTAGTATAAGCCAAGACAGACTAGCAGCAAAAGTCCACTTACTAGTGCTGACACGTATATGGGCTTCTCGAAGTCTAACTGCTGTCCGTTAAATAATCCCACTTGAAATGGGGCCCAACATAAAAATAAAATGAAAGCAATAACCAATGCCCAGATCGGGCTTGCTATCTTTTCAACATTTCTCGACTGAGCGGCGTTTTTACCGTATACTGGTTTCGACACATTATAATCTCCTTTTCCTGTAGGTACGACAATATTTTAGCATATGATTATTGATGGGGCTACATACTATTGAGTTTCAAAAAATATGTTCGAGGTTCTGTTCAAAGGAGTGTAGAGATGAAGGGTATTATTTTAGCGGGTGGATCAGGGACGAGACTCTATCCATTAACCCGTGCAGTTTCTAAACAAATGTTGCCAATTTATGATAAGCCGATGATTTATTATCCATTATCTGTTTTGATGTTGGCCGGAATTAAAGAGGTCTTAATTATTTCTACTCCGAGAGATCTCCCTTTTTTTGAGAGTCTTTTAGGTGATGGATCACAGCTTGGAATGAGTTTTGAATATCGTGTTCAGAACGAGCCGAAGGGTTTGGCCGAGGCTTTTATTATAGGCGAGACTTTTATAAATGGCGATTCTGTGGCAATGGTTCTCGGAGATAATATATTTTACGGGCACAATTTTAGTGGGCTGTTGAACAATGCGTCAAAACTTCAAGAAGGAGCAGTCATTTTCGGTTGTTATGTTAAAGATCCTTCTGCCTATGGGGTAGTAGAATTTGATGCTAATAATAACGTGATTTCTATTGAAGAGAAGCCGAATAAACCGAAATCTAACTTCGCAGTCCCAGGACTTTACTTCTTTGACCGGGATGTTGTGGATATCGCTTCAAAAGTAACGCCTTCCACAAGAGGTGAATTAGAAATAACTTCAGTGATTGAAGAATATAAGAATAAAGGTAAGCTTCGTGTAGAGATTATGGGAAGAGGCATGGCCTGGCTAGATACAGGAACTCATGAGTCTCTGCTTGAAGCAAGTAATTTTGTTGAGGCTATTCAAAAAAGACAGGGATTGTATATCTCATGTATCGAGGAAATTGCTTATAGAATGGGCTATATTTCTAGCAGTGAGCTGGCACTTTTAGCAGAACCACTGCTTAAAACAGAATACGGACAATATCTATTAGAACTGTCCACACATAATTAATGGGAGGTAATATATGGGCAACTTTTCTTTTCTTCAGACGGGTATAGAAGGTTTGATCGTAGTGGAACCAAAAATCTTCGGGGACGACCGCGGATATTTCATGGAAACCTATCATTATGAAGATTATAAAAATGGTGGAATCGGTGCAACGTTTGTTCAGAATAACCAGTCCCTATCTAAAAAGGGCGTGTTGAGAGGTCTACATTTTCAAACTCGCAATCCACAGGGGAAGTTGGTTCGTGTTCTTGAGGGTGAGGTCTTTGATGTTGCCGTGGATATTCGACCTAACTCAACTACGTTTAAGAAATGGTACGGTGTCAACCTATCTGCTTCAAATCGTAAGCAGATGTACATTCCGGAAGGATTCGCCCATGGTTTTTTAGTGCTTTCAGAAACTGCGGTATTTTCGTATATGTGTACTAATTTCTACGATCCAACCCATGAGTCAGGTCTGAAATGGAATGACCCTGAAATTGGCATTGTGTGGCCGTTGGAAGGGATATCACAGGTTTCTCTTTCAACAAAGGATGAGAACTGGAAGAGCATTAACGAGCTGAGCCAGTGAAAGGAAGTGAATAATGAGGACATTAATACTTGGAGGTTTTGGATTGCTTGGAAGTGATATATATCATGCTTTCCAGCACGCTGGTTATCAAACAGTGAGAATGTCCAAAGATGAGTGTAACATAACTGATATTGAGTCTCTAAAGACAACTATAATTAAATACCAGCCTGAGTTAATTATTCATGCTGCTGGGCTAACTAACGTCGATCTGGCAGAAGTTATTCCGATGGATACTTATAACGTTAATAGTCTCAGTATGTACAATTTGTTACAATCTATTTCGGAGTTAAAACCTAAAATTATTTTCTTCAGTACGGACTACGTATTTGATGGAAAACAAGGAATTCCTTATCGGGAAGAAAGCCCTTGTAGACCTCTTAATATATATGGAAGATCGAAACTCCTGGCAGAAGATATATTGAGGGCTAATTACGAAAAGTATTATATCATCAGAACCTCTTGGTTATTCGGTAAGGGAGGAAAGTGTTTTCCTGATACTATAGCTCAAAAGCTTTTGAGAGAAACCGAAATTCTTAGTGTTGTAGATGATCAAATTGGCTGCCCCACTTATACAGTTGATTTGGCGGAGTCTTTACTTGAATTGCTGGATTGTCCTTATGGAATTTATAATGTTACAAATAGCGGTTCTACTTCTTGGTACGAACTTGCTCGGTTAGTTGCTCAAGAAAAAAATATTCTTGATTTTGAAACACGCATTCAGCCTGTTCATTCAAGTAGCTATCTCACAAAGGCTGCTCGTCCCACGTATTCAGTGTTGGATAATACGAAATGGAAGGTGTACAAGCACCCGTTAAGACATTTTAGTGAAGCGTTACATAGCTTTTTAATAAATCGATAAATGGAGAGTGTATCTATGTCAATTCAATTGTTTATGCCAACTTTCAGAATAGAGGAATGCCTAGAGGAGATCAGAGAATGTCTCGAAAAGGGTTGGACCGGACTGGGATTTAAAACCAATCAGTTTGAGGACAAATGGAAAGAGTATACTGGACTTGAAAATGCCCACTTTTTGAATTCTGCTACTGTAGGATTAAGTTTAGCATTCAAAATTTTAAAAATGCAGAATGGATGGGATGATGAAGCGGAAGTTATCACAACTCCACTAACCTTTGTATCTACAAACCATGCGATTATGTACGAAGATTTAAAACCTGTATTTGCTGATGTAGATGAATTTATGTGTCTTGATCCTAAGGACGTAGAATCCAAAATCACAAGTAAAACTAAAGCTGTTCTATTTGTAGGTATTGGAGGAAATACAGGCAGATATCTCGAAATTGTTGAACTTTGTAAAAAATATGATTTAGCCCTTATTCTCGATGCCGCACATATGGCTGGGACAAGATTGAATGGGAAAGTTCCTGGTAGTGAAGCAGATGCAGTAGTGTATTCTTTTCAAGCGGTGAAGAATCTTCCTACTGCTGATTCTGGAATGATTTGCTTTAAGGAAAAAGATAATGATGATCTATGCCGTAAACTTACTTGGTTGGGGATTAATAAAGACACTTACGCACGTTCTAACGATAAAGGCGCATACAAATGGAAGTATGATGTTGAATACGTAGGCTATAAATATCACGGAAACTCTATTATGGCTGGGATTGGTCTGGTTCAATTGAAGTATCTAGATCAAGATAATGCATACCGGAAACAATTGGCTCGGTGGTATGACGAAGGATTCCGTGGACACTCCAATATTAAACCAGTGGAAATGGCTCCGGGTTGTGACTCATCCAGACATTTATATGTCATTGAAATCGATAAGCGGGATGAATTGTTGCTAGCTTTAAATGAATCTGAGATCTATCCTGGTGTTCATTATAGAGATAATACGGAATATAGAATGTATTCATACGCTAAGGGAACCTGCCCGAATTCTCACAAACTAAGTGAAAGAATCATGTCTCTACCTATGCACCTCAGAATGCAGAAGGCCGATGTCGACAGAGTGGTTGAACATGTTATTAAATTTACAAGTATGTAAGGGGAGGCCGATGCTGGTTTGAACCACGATTACACTATCCGATCAAGTGAAATTGTTCTGACACCAATAGGTGAAGATGATATTGAGCTCATGAGGGACTGGAGAAACGCTCCAATTAATCAGACAAGCTTTCTAACGAATTCCTATATTGAAGCAGAACAGCAGAGGTTATGGTATCAGAAGTATCTGGGTAAAGAAGATGACATAATGTTTATTATCAATGATATTACAGGTGCAACTACAAAAATTGGTATGGTCGGACTATATGATGTGAACACCGAACTAGGAACCGCTGAATTTGGAAGGTTTTTAATTGGTGAACCCTCTGCCCGTGGAAAGGGGCTAGGGTTTACTGTAACTTTATTACTTTGCAAATTCGGGTTTGAGCAATTGAAGCTGAATGAAATTCGTCTTGAGGTCTTAGGTGAGAATTCTATTGCACATACGATATATTCCAAAGTAGGGTTCTTACCACAAGGTCAGTATTACAAAGACGGTAAAGAAGTATTACGAATGTCGTTGTTTAAGGAGCAATTGAAATGCGTTTAACTAAAGTGGTTTCTTTTTGCCTAGGCGATATTCCCTCGGCTAGAATAGGGATTGTTGAGCCTATGCTGGAATTGCAAAAAGAAGGACTGATAGAGTTCGATTTTTACTTAGCAGCACATTTGACCCGAGAGATACTTGCAGAAGCTGATGTTATAATCTGCATCCGTTCGGCCGATTCTTATGAACTAAACATTGTTAGGGAATGCAAGAAAGCCGGCAAGCTAATAATTTATTATTTGGATGATGACTTGCTGAACATCCCGCAAAATGCAGCAAGTACGGAATATTTCAACAGTGAATTGGTTAAAAATAACATCATTTCTATAATGGGGAATTGTGATTATTTATTAACTAACACAATCAATATAAAAGAAAAATACGAGTCATTCGTTCAAAGGGGGGCTTTAATTGTTAAGGCTCCCGCACTTCTTTTAAAAGAGATAGCACTTAAAAAGAATGAAGAATCGGCAAGTGGCAAAATTATAATTGGATTTAGCGGTGGAACTGATCATAAAGCGAATCTGGAGACTTTCCTAAAAAAACCTCTATATCAACTAAAGGAAAAGTATAGGGACAAGATTGAATTTGAATTTATGGGGGCAAAGCCGGATTTTGGAGATCAAATTCCATATAGACATATATCTTATCAATCTGATTACAACAGTTATATTCGGCAGATGAGTGAAGTTCAATGGGATATAGGGGTAGCCCCATTGCCGGAGAGTGATTTTCATTCATGTAAGTATTACAATAAATTTTTGGAATATGGGTCTATTGGCGCGGCAGGTATATATTCCAATGTTCAACCGTACAAACAAATAATCCAAAATCAAGTGAATGGTCTTCTAGTTGAGAATACGGATGAGGCTTGGATAGAAGGATTATCAACTCTTATAGATAATCAGATGCTTAGGACGAATATTTATAAATCGGCTCGGTTTCAGTTAGAGGCTGAGTTTACAACGCCACAAATAGCAAATGATATATCAAGTGGATTAGTGGAATTAACAAAGTTTCAAGCACCATACTGTAAACCCGATATTTTGAAGTTGAATTTAGGGGACAAGGAGTTATTGATTAGTAAATTAGTCAATATCGTAAAATCCATGGGCTTCAGAGCACCATTATATATAACTAAAAAGGTGATTTGGAAACTCCGCAAAAAGGAATGATTATTTTGTTGAAGAGTTTATTTGAATTTCGTTTTGTTCTGTTAAGTTTAGTGAGACAGGATTTGAAAAATAAATATCGCAATTCTATTCTGGGTATTGGTTGGTCATTGCTTTACCCGCTTGGTCTTGTGGCTATAATAGGGGTGGTATACTCACAGCTAATGGGGCAGCCTCTACGGGATTTTATTCCCTATCTTTTCTCAGGTCTTATTCCTTGGATGTTTATTACGCAATGTGCCGATGGAGGTACAATGACGTTTCTTAATGCAGAAGGGTATATAAAACAGACTAGGATTCCTGTAATTGTCTTCCCCTTGCGTACAATGTTCGGATCATTTATTCAATTGATGATTTCTCTTTCCGCCTTTTTATTGATAATTTTATTTATTAATATTGATTCTTTTAATTTTAAAATGTTATTGGTAATTCCAGCAATGTGTCTATGGTTGATACTTGGTGTATCAATCACTATAATATCTGGGTTGGTTAACACTTATTTCAGAGATTTTATCCATATTCAATCCTTGTTATTACAAGGACTGTTCTATGCTACGCCGATTGTTTTTCCAGCTGAAATGCTACGTGATGGAAATTTCGAATGGTTATATCAATGGAATCCCATATACTATATATTGGAAATTATTCGTCGGCCCTTACTAGGAGAATTTCCTTCTTCGAATGCTTGGATTATAGCATCTGTTATTATTATTAGTGCTTTTCTTACTGCGATAACTTTAATGAAACGTGTGGGAAGAAAAATTACGTTTAGATTATAGAAGGGGAATACCATCTTATGAGTGTTGTAAACTTGAACTCCGTTGATTTAACGTTTCAGATTAGAAAAGATGCTCGTTTAAAAGATATATTGCTTAAACAAACTAACAAACAAGGGCAGTCACAGCAAATTAATGCATTAAGTAATTTAAATCTTACTATAAATGCGGGTGAACGTGTTGGAATAATTGGACACAATGGAGCTGGGAAGAGCTCTTTACTTAAATTGATAGCTGGAATTTATCCTCCTACTGGTGGGAATGTTCACGTTGACGGAAGTATTGCTTGCTTATTTGAACTGGCTACTGGCTTCGAAATGGAAGCTACAGGATGGGATAACATATATTTAAGAGGTTTAATGTTAGGAGAACATCCAAAAAGTATTAAAAATAAAACACAAGAGATCGCGGACTTTAGTGGTTTGGGTGAATATTTAAATGTACCAGTCAAATATTATTCTTCTGGTATGTTTATGCGGCTAGCCTTTTCAATCTCCACAGCTATTAAACCCGATATATTATTGCTAGATGAAGTTATTGCTGCGGGTGATGCGGCATTTCTGGAGAAAGCTGAAAAGAGAATGAAAGAATTAATGGGAAGTGTTAAAATTCTTGTTTTTGTTACGCATTCCATGAAATCTCTAAAGGATTTTTGCAACAAGTGTATATGGTTAGATAAAGGACAAATTAGAATGATTGGTGGTACTGAGGAAGTATCTCAAGCTTATCTTCAAGCTATGTTGCCGAATTCAAAATAGCAGGGGGACAAAGATTTGTTCGAGGTGAACTACTTGAAAATAAAATAATATTAGTTTTATAACGAATTAGATATATACTTTTGAAAATTAATAAGATTCAACTGTATGCTTTTCGAGTGAAATACTAATAAATTTTCTTTGGGAGGATCGGAAATGAAATTGTTAGTCACGGGTGGAGCCGGATTTATTGGTAGTAACTTCATCAACTATATTTGCAACAAGCATCCCGATTATACAATTATTAATGTGGATTCTTTGACATATGCCGGTAATTTGCATAATCTCACTGCTGTTTCAAATATGGAAAACTACTCATTTTTAAGAGCAAGTATCCTAGATAAGGTTCAACTAGAACCCCTCTTTCAGAAAGGGATCGATGTTGTTGTGAATTTTGCTGCGGAGTCACATGTGGACCGTAGTATTGTGGACCCGAATGTATTTGTAATGACCAATGTTCTAGGAACCCAAACTCTCCTCGACTTGGCGAAAAAGTACGGAATTCAAAAGTACGTGCAAATTTCAACAGATGAAGTTTATGGATCATTGGGTGCAACAGGATTATTTAGTGAAACGACTCCATTGGCTCCTAATAGCCCCTACTCATCCAGCAAAGCGGGTGCTGATTTATTGGTGAGAGCCTATTATGAAACTTATGGCCTTCCCATTAATATTACGAGATGTTCTAATAATTATGGACCTAATCATTTCCCGGAAAAGTTAATTCCTCTGATGATAATCAATGCTCTTCATGATAAGAAATTGCCCGTTTATGGAGATGGATTAAATGTAAGAGACTGGCTTTACGTAGAAGATCATTGCAGAGCGATTGATTTGGTTATTCATAATGGGGTAGCAGGCGAAGTGTATAATATCGGTGGAAACAATGAGCATACCAATATTAGTATAGTAAAACTGGTACTTGAACTACTGAATAAGCCGGAAACATTGATAGAATATGTGGAGGATCGTCTAGGACATGATAGACGTTATGCTATAGATGCCACAAAAATTAAAAAAGAACTTAATTGGAAGCCTGAGTATAATTTCGAGACAGGCATTAGAGAAACTGTAAGATGGTATCTTGAGCACCAGGACTGGTGGGAGAGTATTTTGAATGGATCCTATCAGAACAATTAATTATTTATATTTTTCATAGAAGCCTCCCCGACAAAAACAATCACCTTTTAAAAGGATAATGAATATTAATAAGGTGATTGTTTGCTGGTGAAATGGAGCCATTACTCCATTCTCATTTTTGGGGAGGTTTGTTTATGAGACTACTCGTTACCGGCGGAGCCGGGTTTATTGGAAGTAACTTCATCATTTACATGCTGCAACAGCATCCGGATTATCAAATTGTTAATGTGGACGCGCTGACTTATGCCGGGAATTCGGAGAACCTGAAACTGATTGAAGGTAATTCTAATTATACCTTTGCAAAGGCAGATATTATCGATACAAAGGCGATTGAGCAGCTATTTCTACAAGGTGTTGACGTTGTAGTTAACTTCGCGGCGGAGTCCCATGTGGACCGGAGTATCCTGAAACCAGATGTGTTTGTGAAGACGAATGTTTTGGGTACGCAGGTACTCTTAGATGCAGCGTTGAAGTATGGTTTGACTAAATTTGTCCAGGTGTCTACGGATGAGGTATATGGAACGCTGGGAGCTACAGGCCTTTTTACTGAGGAAACTCCTTTGACTCCAAACAGTCCGTATTCAGCGAGTAAAGCGGGCGCGGATCTGCTTGTGCGTGCCTATCATGAGACGTTTGGTTTACCGGTAAATATTACTCGTTGTTCGAACAATTATGGTCCTTACCAATTTCCTGAAAAGCTCATTCCGTTGATGATCTCTCGTGCTCTGAATGATCAGCTATTGCCGGTGTACGGGGATGGTTTGAATATCCGCGATTGGTTGTATGTTGAGGATCACTGCAGTGCGATAGATTTGGTTATTCATAAAGGTGTTAATGGAGAAGTATATAATATTGGCGGTAACAATGAAAGTACAAACCTGAATATCGTAAACACGATTCTTCAGGAGTTGGGCAAACCCAAATCTCTCATAACTTATGTTCAGGATCGCCCTGGACATGATCGCCGTTATGGCATTAATCCGACAAAGATAACAAACGATTTAGGCTGGAAGCCTAAGTATACGTTTAAAACGGGCATCAAAGAGACTATTCAATGGTATTTGAACAACCAAGAGTGGTTGAGCAGAATTCAATCGGGAGAGTACCATAAATATACTGAACAGCAGTACGGAAACGGTCTCGGGGAGACTCTATGGTGACCCAGATGAAGGTGCTTGTCACAGGCTCTGCAGGACAATTAGGTCAGGATGTTATGTTGCAACTCCAGAAGCAGGGGCATGAAGTTATGGGGTGTGGCCGTAAGGAGATGGACATTACTGTTCTAGAGCGATGTCAGGAGGTTATTAAAGAGTTCGGTCCTGACGTTGTCATACATTGTGCTGCATATACAGCGGTTGATGATGCTGAGAGTGATGTGAATTCTGCTTATATGATAAATGCTACGGGTAGCCGTAATGTAGCAATAGCTGCAGAAAAGAACGGGTCCAAGCTGGTGTATATTAGCACTGATTATGTTTTTGACGGCATGGGGATAGATCCATACCATGAATATGATAATACCAATCCCAAGAGCATTTACGGCAAGTCCAAAAAGGCGGGAGAGATACTGGTTCAATCCCTTTCCTCCAAATTTTTTATTGTGCGTACCTCCTGGGTATATGGCAAACATGGTAGCAACTTTGTTAAAACTATGCTGAAGATGGGGCAGGAAAAGTCGTTTCTACAGGTTGTAGACGATCAAATGGGCTCTCCAACCTATACGGTTGATCTAGCGAAGATCCTTCTGGAACTAATCCAAACCGAAAAATATGGTATATACCACGCTTCTAACAGCGGGTCCTGTACCTGGTATGAATTCACTCAAGCGATCTTCGAGGAAGCTGAAGAAGTTTTGGGACTGAAATTTTCTGCGCAACTTGTACCATGCAGCACGGAGGAGTTTCACCGGTTGGCACCACGCCCCCGTAACTCGGTAATGGAGCATTTATCAATTCGTACAAATGGGTTTCAGGATTTGCGGCCATGGAGGGAGGGGCTAAGAGATTTTTTGCAAGAACTGACTTGAAAATAATATTCCAAGATTTAATGAGATCGCTTCATCAGAAACCTAAATTACTTGTCTGTAGTGAGAACATTATCATTAGTTTAGATACCATAAAGCCATAAATGAGAGGTTTTGTTAAGCAAGTTTACATTATAAAGGGGTATTGACTTTTGTATGGAAGCGTCATATGCCATCTTTAGTGCATCTAGCGTAATATCGAGCGTCATGCAATCACGTAGCTTCCAACCAACAATTTCTTTAGTGTACAGATCTAGTATGTAGCTAGATAGAGCTTACCTTGTCGACATGGAATATAGGTAATGTCAGCAACCCATTTATCGTTTGGTTTTTGTGACTTTGAAATCTTGTTTCAGTACGTTAGGAGCAACTGGATGATCATGTTTGGAATCGGTCGTAGCCACTTTAAATTCACGAGACATACAGGAGCGAAGACTGTGTTCACGCATAATGATACCTACTGTGCGTTTTACTAACTTATTTCGTATTCGAGGGCTTCCGTAGGTTCCATCGGAGTCATAGAAGTACCACTTCACGCGCTTTACCAGGTCTTCTTTTCGTTTCTCTCGTTCAGAGGATTCTGAGACTTGCCATTTGTAAACACTGCTCTTGGACACAAGAAGTACTTTGCACATCTTCGACAATCGAAACTCAGAGCGATGATCTTCGGTAAATTGGAACCTCAGTTCCTTTCTTTGCTGAAGATGTGCATGGCCTTTTTCAGAATGGCACCTCTTCCCTTAATTCATCAATCTTTCTCTTCTGATCTTTAATAATTCGTGAGTGTCGACGAAGTGATTCGCCAATGGCTCATTTTCGGACTCGCGATACTTGCCCATCCAGTTATGTAAAGTACCTAGATTAATATTCAGTTTATCGGCAATTTGCTCCATTGATTTCGATTGTTTATGTACGTACTTCACTGCCTCACGTTTGAATGTCTCGTTATAGTTCTATCAAGTGGCTTTCATTTCCAACATCATATCCATTTACGTTGCTTTAATTATCTGTTGTCCATTAAGTAAGGAGCGTCTACTTTTTATTCTAGCTGCACAATAAATATAAATATACTGTGCTTGCAATAAGGTTTTATTGGAAACAAATTAATACACGTTTAAGTTTACTAAGAAGATTACTTGCCGTATAATTTACTAGTAAGGGTAATTTAGTAGAAATATGTTATAGAAATTCAAATAAACTAAAGGTAGGTTAATAGTGGTAAATAGAGCTCTGGTGATTGGTGGGCAAGGGTTTATTGGGTTTAGTGTAGCTATGACACTATTTAATAATGGTTGGAACGTAAAGGTGCTAGATCGAAATATTACAGATAAATTTAATGGAACAAACGTTGAAACTTTAGTTGGAAATGTATTAGATAAAGATACAGTTAGATCAGCGCTTAGAGATGTTGATGTTGTGTTTTATTTTGTATCACATTCGTTGCCACGATCAAGTCGCGATAATTTAAACTATGAGTTACAGAATTCACTTCTTGCATTAGATAATGTTCTGGATGCAATGGTAGAATTAAATGTGAAGAAAATAGTATTCCCTTCATCTGGTGGAACTATATACGGAAACTGTGAAGAACAAACTGCAACGGAGTCAACCGAACTAAATCCTCTCTCCTCTTATGGCCAAGGTAAGCTTTTAAGTGAGGAAATCATAAAATTTTATAATCGAATTCATAATGTCGAATATTTAATTCTTAGGATTTCAAACCTTTACGGTTGCCACTTTTATAGAAAAGTAGAACAGGGAGCCGTGGATATTTTTATTCAAAATATTTCAAACGATAACCCAATAACCATATGGAGTGGTGCTGGGAATTCTATAAGAGATTACATCTTTATTGATGACTTTTGTGACGCGTTGATTACACTATTAGATAAAAAGAAACATGGGATTTACAACATTGGTACCGGCGAAGGCAGAAAGTTGACGGATATCATACATATAATTGAGCATATATTGAATAAAGAGGCGATCGTATTTCATAATAATGATTATAGTGGGGTTAGTGTGAATGTCCTAGACATATCAAAGATTACAAAGGATTGCTCGTGGCAACCGAAATTCACCCTCGAAGAGGGAATTCAAAAAACTATCAAAAGGAAAAAGGAAAATAACAATGAGATTTAATGAATTTTTACATGATCAACAAATATTAGATAATGGCTTCGAGAATAACACCCCCATAATTAGCATTGTTATGCCAACATATTGTAGAATGGCAGAAGGCTTTCTTGAACGCTGTATAGAGTCCGTATTAAGCCAAACATTTATGAATTTTGAATTTATCATTATTGATGACGGTTCAAGTGATGGTTCCCAAGAGCTTATAACTCAATACGCTTTAAAGGACAATAGAATAGTATATATACGTCATGATACCAATTGCGGTTTACCAGCTGTCAGAACAAATGAAGGAATATTGAAAGCTAGGGGCGAATATGTCGCATTCATTTTTGACGATAATATATGGGACTCTCTTTTTTTGGAGACTCTATTAACTCAGATGGATTCAAAATCCGCTGATGTACAATATTCTATAACGAAAATGAAGGTTAGCGACGACGAACATTTCTTTTTAGGGGAATGGCCCCTAACGCTTGAATTCATGTATCATCTAAATACGATTCCAAATGGTTCAGTTCTCTGTAAGAAATCCTTCTTTGAACAATATGGACTATATGATCCTCATATTGGAATGCGACGTTTATGTGATTGGGATCTGTGGCTTAGAGCTAAATCACTAGGGGCTTCATTTAATTATGTTAATAAGGTACTTAGCACTGAATTAGGCCCCTCTTCTCCAGTTTCACTTGGCCTCTCAGTTAAAATGGATTATAAGCTAACTTATGCATTAATGACTGATGAAAAACGTATGTATGAAAGAACTAAAAAATTGTTGCCTGACACGATTGATCAATTAGATGTATTTGATTTTAACGTGTTATTACCATATGTAAAAAACTATGATGAGTATCAGAATGTAGATAACATTGTATATAAGCCCTTTTTTGAAGGGCATACCTATTATAATAATGAAAATTCCTTTAATAACCGATTGTTTAGTACTAATGATAAAAATCAGATTTCTCCGTTTAACTCCGAATTCAGTTTGAACCGTAAACTTCGGATTCTTTTAGTTTGTAATGTATATAATGACAAAGTTTCAAAGTATAAAGAACTTCTTCAAAAGCAACATAAGGATTCTATTATATTAACTTGTGGAGAATGGCAACTATCATCATATTCGCCTTCTGATATTGACTTTCTCTTATTGGTTGATTGTACAGGTCTTTTTATGATGGACTATATTCGACAGTACAAAGAAATAAATATTCCTATTTTGTACTTAATCTCGTATGGACTTCAAAAGAATGCTTTTGAGAATATCCTTGATTACAATCAACTCGAATGTGTTCAAAACGTCTTTAAGATGGATTTGTACTTTCCTAAAATGGGACTTCCATGGGATGAAGAACGGCTTCAAGCTGCTATACAATTAATGGATATATCAGATCTTGTAGTTAATCTCTCTGATTGTGATGATAAAATTATTAAAATAAACACAAGAAAATTACAATTGAAGGAAGATGAGTTTAGTAGTTACATCATACAAACTATCCAATTACTAACAAATATTAATTATAAAAAGTGTTTAATATTTTTAAATTCATCTATGATTTCAGGCTCGGAGATTTACGGTGTACAAATCGGTAAAATGCTAAGTAGTGTCGGTATTAATGTACAAATCTGTGTTCCAGATCAAAAAAAATATGGGGATGATGAAAGCGAAGATGATCTAAACAAATATATTCAAAGTCAAGGTTTGCCACCGATATTAAAAGCACCATACAATTCCAAGAATAAAGAGGATAATTATAGAGAAACCTTGATCAATTGGATATCTACACAAGAAGTGGGATTAATAATAAGTAGCAGTAACATTGATGATATAGTCTCGGTAGCGTCCATGATGGATGTTCACTCAGTGTTTGCTTTATTTCAACCTACAGGATATAGTTTTGAAAAAATCATAGAATTAAAGCAAGCAGCAAGTAGTATTATTTCTGATTCAGATTGGGCAGCCCAGATCTATAATAGAGCTTTTGATTTAACGGCTATAAAAATCCCTTCTATAGTCCTTAATGAGTCAATAATTAAAATAAAATCTGATACTCAAAAAATCTCCATTGCAATTGGTGGCACATTACAAAAGAGGAAGCGTCAATTAGAAGCTGTGAAAGCATGTCATTTACTTATTCAAAATGGATATAATATCGAACTTAATTTATACGGGTACAAACTTCAAATGCTATCATCCTATGTTGAAGAAATTCAAAACTATATCGAAAAGTATAAATTGAATGACCAGATTAGGTTACATGGACTAGTGCCTATGGAAGAAATAATTTCCGAGAATCATATTATACTATCAACATCAATTGATGAAAGTATCCCACAAACTCTATTAATTTGCGCAGCGGGTGGATTGATTCCAATTGCTTGTCCCTGTGGTGGAATTTCAGAGTTAATAATTGATGGGGTAACTGGCTACTTAACTAAAGATTTTGAAACAATGAGTATATATGAAACGCTTCAGAAAGCTATCGATAGCAAAGAAAAATGGTATACAATCACAAATAATATAAATGATCTTATAGGTAAAGAATACAGCTTAGAAGTAGTGAGAAGTCGATTGTTAGACCATCTAATACTAAAAACTAGAACAAAAAAACATAACTCTATATCTCATTCTTCAACTAAGATTTATGATATTTATAGAACAGCTAATCATTTAATTAAACCCAGAGTAATAGACCCTGATTCCATTAGTTTCTCTAGACCTATTAATAACTCAAAGAAGTATAAATTTATCTGTAATTTGAATCAATTAAGTGAAATTGGCATTGTTTTTGGCAACTTAAATGGAGAAGATAATGCTGGAACAGTTAATATGGCATTATATGTGAATGATAGAAAGCTGCGAGATGCTGTATTAGATATTAGTAGTATTAGCTTTAATGAATGGACATATTTCAAGTTCGAGCCCATTTCAAATTGTGCAGAAAGACTTTTTATTATAGAATTTTCTATTCAATCTGCCCAAAATACTATCGGAATATTTGAAAATAAACAGAAAAGAAATTATTTGTATAAAATATTAAATAGAGTAAATATTCACCTGCCAATTACTGATTTACTTTACATTGACCTTAAAGAATGAGTAGTTAAACGGCTTGGAGGACAAATGAAATGGATAATATAGTAAGGGTCGACTTAGGATGTGGACACACAAAAGCTGAGGGATACTTAGGAATAGACCGATTCCTTCTATCTGGGGTAGACATCGCAGCAGACGTGAATAATGGAATTCCTCTTGAAGATAACTCAGTTGATATTATGTTATGTTCACATTCATTAGAACACTTTGATAATATCTACTTCATCATGGAGGAAATTTATCGTGTCTGTAAGCATGGGGCGTTGATTTATGTCTTATCTCCGTATCATATGGAGACTGTAAATTTCGCTAATTTTTATCATAAGCAAGTTTTTAATGAGGCGACTTTTCGTTTTTTCACATCCGATAGTAACACTTCCATAGATAAAAGGGATTATTACAATCCACATGCTTATAATTGGGGATTAGGTTCGAGCGATAATAGCCAATTGAGTGTAAATATACACACTGTTAGCATGGAATATTTCTATTTCCCTGATTATATCGATTTATCTGAAGAAGAAAAGCGCAATGCTCGTAGGTCGCTCCAAAATGTATGTGATCAAATATACTATGTATTAGCGGTTAATAAATCGGGAAGTCCTTTCACTTTGGATGAAGTTTTAGAATTTAAAAAATTAGCAGACGAAAATGAACCTGATATTATACAACAAGTTCGTAATAGAGAAATAAATCAAGACATGGGTACTTCAATTCTTTCAGATATAAAAAAATGGAATGATAGACTTGAAAAACGACTAGATAGTCACACTAATGATGTTCAAATTAGTATTGAAAATGCTCACAATGATATTAATGAAATTAAAAAAAAATTATATGAATCAGAAGAGCGACTAAGTTGGCTAGGAAAAAGAGTCCAACAAATGGAAAAGGATCAGTTAGAGCAAATACTTAAAATTAAGCAAGAGAATGAGAAAACAACAAGTTCACTTCAAAAGTTATTATTAGAAAAAAATAGTTTAGCTTCATCTGTCCTCGAACTAATGGAGGACAAAGAAACCCCTGTCTTCAAATGGCGTCAGCAGAAGCTATTTAGAAAAGGGAATAATATATACAGTGCTTTAGCTAGTAATCATTTTAAGTTTATAGATGGTCTTACATTTCTCAATAATTCTTTTAATAGAAACTCAATTTTAACAATATCAAATACAGTTCCCTACAGTAAATACTTCGAGTATTCATTATCTGGAGTTGGCAGTAAGATTTATTATTTTTTATTCTCAAATATTGGTGCTAATTTATTAATAGAACTAGTTCAAAACGGAACTATTATTCAGCAAATGAACTTTACTGTTACACAAGAAGGTATGCAGGTTTGGGAGCTGGAAAGAGAAGTTAAGGGCGGAGTGTTGCTTAGATTTCGCGTTTGCGATAATTATAGCATTGTTAGATTGTTAGAGATTAGTAGTCGGAAAATCATGTTTTTGTCTAATGTAAGCTTAGCAGCATACATTACTAATGAGTAACATGACATTATACAGTAATTTTCTTTGGAAAAAGAAGTGCAAATGGAAATACCATCGGCCATTTTACGTTTTATTAAATAACTTGGGCTGAATTCGAGGATATTTATGAAGAATAAAACAGTAAGCGTGCATATCGTTACTTATAACAGCGTAGATGATATTATTGAATGCTTGTCGGCAGTCCTTGCCCAGGATTATCCGCTCGAAAAAATTGTCATAGTGGACAATGCTTCAGCCGATGATTCGACAGACAAGGTCAGATGGTTTTACGAACAGATCAAATCGGGTTCAGCACAATTGTTCTCAGCGGACCATTATGCCTCGAGCACCGAAGGTAGAACTACCAAATATCCATCTCTTGTCCTTCTAGAAAACCCAAACAACACAGGCTTCGCCCCAGCCCACAACCAGGCGATATCGGCCACGAGTACAGATTACGTGCTCGTTCTTAACCCTGACCTAACGCTGGCTCCTGACTATGTTTCTAGACTCATTGCACACATGGAAGCCAACCCGCAGATCGGCAGCGTCACAGGCAAGCTTTTGCTTAAGGCGGATCATGGGCTGGTAGACAGCACAGGTCTTCGAATGAATAGAGCACGGCGTGCGTTTGATCGCGGTGCAGGCGAGCCAGCTGATCAATGGACACAGTCGGGTCCGGTATTCGGTGTATCTGGAGCGGCTGCGATGTACTCTCGGCGGATGATCGATGATATTAGTGTTAATGGTGAATTTTTTGATGCTGACTTTTTCGCATATAAGGAAGATGTGGATGTGGCTTGGAGGGCGGAGTTATTCGGCTGGCAGGGATATTATGATGCTGAGGCGATCGGGTATCACGAACGTGGCTGGAAAACATCTGGTCGTAACACCAAGCCGATGTTTATCCGACGAATATCTTACATTAACCGCTATAAAATGATCTACAAGAATGAACCTGCTCTAACTATCTTGAAAACAATCTTCATTTCTCTTCCCTATGAAATTGCAGCTCACGGCTATATGCTGCTTAGAGAGCCGCAGTTAATAGTTGCTTGGAAATCCTTTTTCACTCAGCTCCCTGCGTTAAAAAAGAAGCGGAAGTATATACAAACTACGATAAAAGAGAGAAAGAAACACAAAAACTAAACCGAAAATGGAAAAACCTCCCTGAAACGTCACCTCCTCTCAGGGAGGTTTTATGTTATAATAATTGTCGGTAGATTACTATATTTGTCAGGAGCGTTACGCAGTGAATGTAGATGTAAGCATACTTATTGTTAATTACAACACTTGTCGCCTGACGATGGACTGTCTCAGGTCGGTGTATGACTCAGAAACGAACTATTCCTATGAGATTATTTTGATAGACAACAATTCCCGTGATGAATCAGTAGAGAAGATTAGTAGAGAGTTTCCAGGTGTAATATTGATCGCAAATAACGACAATGTCGGTTTTGCCCGTGCTAATAATCAGGGGATGGAAGCTTCATCGGGACGGTATGTGCTTCTGCTCAACTCAGATACGGTAGTACGTAAGGATACGCTGGAGACAATGATCTCCTTTATGGACGGTCGACCCGATGTTGGGGCGTCAGGATGTAAGATTATTTTGCCGGATGGTTCGCTGGATAAAGCGTGCAAGCGTGGATTCCCTACACCGTCTGCTTCTTTCTATTATGCTTTTGGCTTCAGTAAGCTGTTTCCGGATCGTCCGAGGTTTAACGGTTACCAGTTAGGCTATCTGGACCCTGATCTTGATTACCCGATTGATTGTCTTGTTGGTGCGTTTATGCTGCTGCGGCGGGAGACGATTGATCAGGTGGGCGGATTAGATGAAGAATTCTTTATGTACGGTGAGGATTTGGACTGGTGCTATCGTATTAAAGAGGCTGGCTGGGAGATTTATTATTATCCGAAGACCTCTATCGTGCATCTTAAAGGCGGTAGCGCTAGACGTAGGCCGTTCAAGATCGTCTATGAATTCCACCGGGCAATGATTTTATTTCATCGTAAGCATTATAGTAAGAAGTACAACAGTATGATAAATGGAACAGTATATGCCGGCGTTGGTGTGAAGTTCGCACTTTCGCTTTTGCGGAATGCCTTAACCTCTCCTAAAACGGTCACATCACCTGCTCAGAGTCTTAACTCTGCTAATGAAACAGGTGCCCGTAACGAAAAAAATACTGAGGTGAGATTATGATTCGGCGGAATCAAAAATTTTTGACACAGCTTTATATGGTAGCTGACTTTCTTGTCATCCAGCTGTCCTTCCTAGTAGCTTGGTGGCTAAAGTTTAGAAGCGGATGGATGGAGTACGAAAATCCTTTGCCTGTAGAGTCGTACGCTTACTGGAGTATGATTTACGGTGGAGTGGCTGTCCTAATCGGTATACTTCTGTCAATGTATTTGCCTAAGCGGAAGAAACGTTTTGTCGATGAATTTATTAAGATTTTCCAAGTGCATATAATGAGTATTTTCATCCTGCTCGGTCTGATGTTTTTCGTGAAAGAAATAAATATTTCGCGTACATATCTTGCGCTTTATTTGGGATTTAACGTTCTTTCTATTATGCTGTACCGTTATGTACTGAAGAAGATGCTTAAATCTTTTCGCGAAAAAGGCTTCAACCGACAGTTTGTACTTATCATCGGCGCAGGTACGTTAGGCAAAAGATTCTATAATAATTTAGAGCAATACCCCGAGCTCGGTTATGAAGCGATTGGTTTCTTGGATGACTATCACACTTGGGATGGAATTGAAGAACAACGTTATAAGCCGATCCTGGGAACAGTTGACCAGTTGTCCGGTATGCTAGAGATGCTGCCTGTGGATGAAGTTATACTAGCATTGCCGCTCGATGCGCATTCGAAGTATCCTTCAATTATTGCAGCCTGTGAAAAAGCAGGTGTGCGCACATTAATTATCCCTGACTTTTTTGACTACTTACCAGCGCGGCCGTACTTTGATAACTTTGCAGGTATGCCAATGATTAATGTTCGTGATATTCCACTAGATATGACGGGTAATAAGATGGCAAAACGATTGTTTGATATTGTGTTCTCCTTGTTCGCAATCATTATGATATCTCCTGTAATGCTCATCGTAGCCCTTGGTGTCCGACTTACTTCTCCGGGACCGATTATATTCCGGCAGGAACGAGTGGGATTAAATCGACGTAATTTCATGATGTATAAGTTCCGCTCGATGAAAATGCAGCAGGACGGCGAAGAGGATACAGGCTGGAGTACACCAGAAGATCCTCGTAGAACTAGATTTGGGACCTTTATCCGTAAGACAAGTCTGGATGAGCTTCCGCAATTTTTTAATGTGTTGCTGGGACATATGAGCGTGGTTGGACCTCGACCAGAACGCCCGTATTATGTGGAACAGTTCCGTGACGAAATTCCAAAGTATATGGTAAAACACCATGTACGCCCTGGAATCACAGGCTGGGCACAGAGCAATGGACTCCGCGGTGACACTTCCATCGAGGAGCGGATCAAACACGATATTTTCTACATTGAGAACTGGTCTTTACTGTTCGATATTCGAATTATTTTCAAAACGATTCGCAACGGCTTCGTCAACAAAAATGCTTATTGATTCCTGCACTGATTCAGATTTGCTAAAACTTTAATTGGATCCCCGTTTCTACCTATGGTAGAGCGGGGTATTGTTTTTCTATTGGTTTTATAATCTAAACTTCGCAAAGGAAACTCTCAACTATGGATAAGAAAAGGATTGTTGCAACCGTAATTGTAATTGGGGCTCTTATAACGCTACTTGTAATCGCTTTTAGTAATGAAGACGAGCAATCTGTAAGCGGCTTTGAAGCTCACAAGGTCGTAGCACATGCCATGGGTGGCATTAACGGTCATACGTACACCAATGCTTTTGAAGCATTTGTAGCTAATTATGCACAAGGAACTCGCGTATTTGAAGTAGACTTGTTATTATCGGCTGATGATCAGCTAGTTGGTCGGCATGAGTGGTCAGGGAATATGAGCAAGCTCTTAGGACAGTTGGATGTGCTTCCTGCTAATAAACAAGGGGTTGTACTAGATTATAAAGAATTCATGGATAGTCCAATTCTGAATATTTACTCCCCAATCGATGTTGAGAGGTTGCTTGATCTGATGCAGCATTATCCAGATGCCTATATCGTGACGGATACGAAAGAGATCAAATCTGAACTTATAAATAAACAATTTACATTGTTGGTAGAAGCGGCGCAGCGCCGGGATCCAGCCATATTGGAACGAATCATTCCACAAATATACAATCAGAAGATGCTTGATGAGATCAATAAAGTACACACTTTTTCGAAAGTACTCTATACCCTTTACCAATCTCAGGATACGGATGAGCAAGTCATTGATTTTGTCCAAAGAGCTGGAGTGGATATTACCATGCCGGTTAGTCGGGCCAACAAAAGCTTTGTTAAAAAGCTGAAGAAGGCTGGCGCACGTGTATATGTTCATACTGTGAATGAAGAAGATGAAATTCGGGAGTTATCCCGTATGGGCGTGGATGGTTTTTACACTGATTTTGTGCCGGAAGAGGATTTGATTAACATCTCAGGTGTACGTTGAAATCTTTGACTACTTATTACCATTAATATATCTCTAAAAAGTGGTGCTTTCCATAGATGTGTATTCAGGTGCTTTGCGGGAGTCCCAAAATTTATATACGAAAAAATGTTCGCATTTTTGTTCGCTTTAAATTGACACACCTGCTGTGCTGGCATAGACTAGATCTATATCTTTTGCGGCGGCAGGAGTGTCTTTGTCTTGCCCAAATGACTATTAAGGATGATTCTCATGAAAGCAGTGCAGCAAATGATCAAACCTTGGCGGCATGTGTTTAAGCTAGACCCTGACCGGATGATTTCGGATGAGGATTTGGAGGCTGTTTGCTTATCAGGCACGGATGCCATACTGATAGGGGGATCTACAGGAGTAACCTATGAGAATACAGTGGATCTCTTATCAAGAGTGAGGCATTTTGAGTTACCCTGTGCACTCGAGGTATCCGAACTTGAAGCTGCTGTACCCGGATTTGATCTTTATATGATTCCTATGGTGCTTAATACGCCTGATACAGCCTGGATTGTAGGCCATCATCGCCGAGCTATTGAACGCTATGGATTTATGATTCCATGGGATTCGCTTCTAGCGGAAGGTTATATTGTGCTGAATAGTGACTCTTCAGTTGCACGGATTACAGGGGCTGAGACGGCCATTGATGCTGAAGAAGCGGCTGCATATGCCCAGGTTGCGGACAGGCTGATGTCACTGCCGATTGTTTATCTTGAATACAGCGGTAGATTCGGGGATATGGACACCGTGCGGACGGTGCGTGAAATGGTGGAGCAGGCTCAGCTTTTTTATGGAGGGGGCATTACTTGTGAGGCAGAGGCCGAGCAAGCAGCAGCTCTATGTGATACAGTAGTGGTCGGCAATATTATTTATAGCGATGTACAGCAGGCACTGCTAACAGTTGCGGCTGTGAGGAAGACAGTACAAGAGCAATTTGATTAAAATATAAGAAAGTATAAGTTTCACGTTATACATTATCTTTATATTTTCGCATAAACACTTACCGTCCTTATAAGGATGCCGAAGGTGTTTATGCTTAGTGGTTATTTTTAGGACTACTTTTGATTTGTGATTTTATATTTAGAAAGGAGCATGTTACACATGCAACTTATTAGCATACAAGACGCAGTAAGTCGACTGAATCCTCCACAAAGACAGGCTGTCGAAACTACTGAAGGACCACTTTTGATTATGGCTGGTGCGGGCAGTGGGAAGACGAGAGTGTTGACTCACAGAATTGCCTGGCTGATTGCCAATCGAAAGGCGCCGCCTTGGGCGATTTTGGCGATTACGTTTACGAATAAAGCCGCGCGGGAAATGCAGGAACGTGTATCTAAGCTTGTCGGACCTGAGGGAAGAGATATCTGGGTATCCACCTTTCACTCTATGTGTGTTCGGATTTTGCGGAAGGATATCGAGCGGATTGGTTTTACCTCCAACTTCTCCATTCTGGACTCTACAGATCAGCTATCCGTAATACGTAACTGTATGAAGGAACTGAATATTGATACGAAGAAATTTGAACCAAAAGCAGTGCAGGCCATCATTAGCGCTTCCAAGAATGAGTTGATCACTCCGGCGCAGTATGAGCAGAAGGTTGGCGATTATTTTGAAGGCTTAGTTGCAAAGGTATATAAGATGTATCAAAGGCGTTTAAGAAGCAATAACTCGCTTGATTTTGATGATTTGATTATGAAGACTATCGAACTGTTTAAGGAAGTTCCCGAGGTCCTTGATTTCTACCAAAAGAAATTCAAATACATCCACGTGGATGAGTATCAGGATACGAACAGAGCGCAGTATATGTTGTGCCGTATGCTCGCTGACAGCCACCACCGGATTTGTGTGGTAGGGGATAGTGATCAGTCGATTTATCGCTGGCGCGGAGCGGATATTACGAACATTCTTAATTTTGAAGAGGACTATCCAGAAGCGAAGACCATTCTTCTAGAGCAGAACTACCGTTCAACTGCTAATATCCTGAATGCAGCCAATGGTGTGATCGCACTCAATAGTGGACGTAAGCCGAAGAAGCTGTGGACCGATTCCGAGGAAGGCGCCAAGATTAAGGTGTACCGGGCGGACTCCGAGCATGATGAAGGTTACTTTGTAACCGGAGAAATCAGCAAAAATGTGAAACAGGGTCAGGCCTATCAGAATCATGCGATACTGTATCGTACAAATGCCCAGTCACGGGTAATCGAGGAAATTCTAATTAAATCTGATATTCCGTATCAAATCGTGGGCGGGATTAAGTTCTATGATCGTAAAGAAATCAAGGATCTGCTCGCTTATTTACGCCTGCTGTCAAATCCTGATGATGACATTAGTCTGACGCGTATCATTAATGTACCTAAGCGGGGATTAGGGGATACAACGGTTGGCAAGCTGGCAGCTGCGGCTGCTGAGCGTGGTGTTTCTATTTTCCGCGTACTGCAAACTGTAGATGATTTGGGCTTTGCTGGGCGGACGCGGAATATGCTAGTAGAGTTCTACGATATGATTGAAGCTCTGCATCGTATGGTGGAGTTCTTGTCCGTAACCGAACTGACGGAAAAAATACTAGAGATGTCGCAGTACCGTTTGGAGCTGCAAAATGAAAACACACTCGAATCTCGCTCGCGACTAGAGAACATCGATGAGTTCCTGTCGGTGACGATGGAGTTTGAAAAGAATAACGAGGACAAGTCGCTTGTCTCCTTCCTCACGGATCTTGCACTTATCGCAGATATTGATAGTGTGAATGATGATGAAGAGGACCGTAGTGACGCTGTAGTCCTGATGACGATGCACAGCGCCAAAGGTCTGGAGTTCCCAACGGTGTTTATTGTCGGGATGGAAGAAGGCGTGTTCCCGCACAGCCGTGCTTTCCAAGATAATGACGAGCTCGAAGAGGAACGCCGCCTTGCGTATGTAGGGATCACCCGCGCGGAGAAACAGCTGTTTCTCTCTTGCGCGCGGATGCGTACGCTCTTTGGGCGGACGACGGCGAATCAGCCGTCCCGCTTCATTGAAGAGATTCCGGAGGAACTGAAGGAAGATACAGCTAAGACGCAGGACCGTTTCCAACGTGGAGGCTCGGAGGTAGGCGGTGCTTACGGCGGACGCGGCTTCAGTGGCGGCAGTCGTGGGAACTTCGGCGGCCGAAGTGGAGCCGCTGGTGCGGCACCGAGTGGCAGCGGAAGCACATCGTCCGCAGCGACAAGCAAAAGCAGCGTGACCGTAACCTCAGGAGGCGCTCAGCGCGCTACTGGATCAGGGGCTGCAGCAGCTGGCGAATACAAAGCGGGTGATAAGGTTTCGCACGGCAAATGGGGCACCGGTACCGTTGTGGCTGTTAAGGGCACCGGGAATGACACGGAGCTGCAGATTGCTTTCCCGGCACCAGTGGGTGTAAAACGACTGCTTGCAGGGTTTGCACCGATTACCAGGGTGGAATAATAGTAGGAAACGATTAACGAACGGATATTTAGACCACGCTAACCATTAGGAAACTTATTGACGGAGGGATGTACCTGCATGGATGCTATGCATGTGATGGAAGAGCTTGTTGCGGAGTTAAATAATTATAATTACCACTACTACACGCTGGATGCTCCGCTAGTCAGTGATAAGGAATACGATGTTTTATACGACAAGCTTGTAGCACTGGAGGCTGAAAGTGGCTTCGTACTACCGGATTCTCCTACACAACGTGTAGGTGGAGAGCTGCTTAAGGGCTTCACGCCGCATCGGCATCTGGCTCCGCTTTGGAGTCTCGATAAAGCACAGAATATTGAACAGCTGCGGAGCTGGAATACGCGGGTACTCCGGTTAGTGAATGAGTACAATCTTAAGAATCCAGACAACCCTCTTCCTGATCCTTGTTATGCAGTAGAGCTGAAGTTCGATGGCTTAACGCTGAATTTAACCTATCGAAATGGCGTTCTTGAACAGGCATCGACGCGTGGTAATGGTGTCATTGGTGAAGGAATCCTTGCGCAGGTGAAGACCATTAAGTCTGTTCCATTAACGATTCCTTTTAAAGAAGGGGTCATTGAGGTTCAAGGTGAAGGGATTATGAATCTGTCTGTGCTAGCTGATTATAATACACGGGCTGCAGATCCGCTGAAGAATGCGCGTAATGCAGCAGCAGGTGCACTGCGCAATCTAAATCCGAAGACTACTGCAGAACGTCGTTTAAATGCATATTTCTATAATGTAGGTTTTGCAGAAGGTGTAGAATTCGCCGATCATCAGGAGATGATGGATTTTCTGCGGAATAACAAATTCAAAGTAAATCCTTATTTGACTTACTGTAATGATTTCGATGATGTGACCGAACAGCTTGCTGGAATCGAGGAGAGTCGTTCGAGTCTTGATTACCTCATTGATGGAGCTGTAATCAAGGTGACTGATTTCCGTATTCGAGAAGTTCTTGGTTACACTGACAAGTTCCCCCGCTGGGCAGTGGCTTATAAATTTGAGGCTGAAGAAACAACGACCGTGCTTGAGTCTGTTAGCTGGAATGTAGGACGTACAGGCAAAGTGACTCCGCTGGCTCGTGTTGAAGCCGTAGAACTTGCTGGAGTTACTGTACAGAATTGCACATTAAATAATGTAGGCGATATTGAGCGTAAAAATTTGAAATTCGCCTTAGGGGCACGAGTGTTTATTCGGCGTTCTAATGATGTTATCCCGGAAATTCTCGGTAAGGTAACAGAGGAGAATGACGGAGGAGAAATTATTTTTCCTGAGGACTGCCCGGCTTGCGGATATCCGCTAGAAATGCGCGGTGCGCATCTTTTCTGTAATAATAAGCTGAACTGTAGACCGCAAATTATTAGTCGGATCACCCACTTCGCTTCGCGTGATGCGATGGATATTGAGACGTTTAGTGAGAAGACGGCAGGTCAGCTCTACGACGAGCTTAATGTACATGACTCTGCGGATCTGTATGAATTGTCTTTTGAACAGCTTGTACAGTTGAACCGTTTTGGGGAGAAAAAAGCGCAGAATTTGCTGCAAGCGTTAGAGGATAGTAAAGGGCGCGATCTCGCGTCATTCTTATTTGCGTTAGGAATCCCTAACACAGGTAAAGCAACAACCAAGATGCTGGCTGATCATTTTCGTGATCTGGATGCTGTAATGCAGGCTAAAGCGGAGGAACTCGCCGAGTTACCGGACATTGGTGGGATTGTCGCCGAGAGTATTGTTAATTTCTTCGCAGATCCTGTTGTGGTGGCAAATGTTGCTCGCTTGCGAGCTTTGGGTGTTGAAGCAAAGGCCCCTGAAGCACCGCGTCCTGTTAATACCGATTCCTTCTTTAGTGGAAAAACGGTAGTGTTGACCGGTTCATTACAAAAGCTTACACGTGACGAAGCGGCTGAGCGCTTAGAAGCGCTTGGAGCAAAGGTATCCGGAAGTGTATCCAAGAAGACCGATTTGGTTATTGCCGGAGAGAAGGCAGGCAGTAAACTGGCCAAGGCACAGCAGTTAGGCATACAAGTCATTGAAGATGAGGATGAGCTGATTCGATTGCTGGAGATGTAAGCATATTTTCAATAGATCCTAAAAGGGTACCTGTTCCATTTCGTTTAAGTACGAGAGGAGCGGGTGCCCTTTTTCGCGTAACCTACTTTATTGTCATGCGATTGTAAGTACATGTTTCTATTTTCGAGGAAAATCGTTCGATTGATCTGCTAATATAGAAGCTATAGATATTATTACTATAATTGAAAGGAAACCCCTTCCGTGAAGAGAGAGACGATATTGTTAGTAGATGATGAGAAGGAAATAGTCGAGCTATTATCGATATACCTCTGTAATGAGGGCTATCGGCTGCTTAAAGCCTATGATGGAATGGAAGCGCTAGCGTGTCTGCAGAAGGAAGAAGTAGATTTAATCATTCTTGATGTCATGATGCCTAAGATGGATGGACTAGTTGCGTGTATGAAGATCCGTGAAGAGCGGAAGATGCCAATTATCATTCTTTCAGCCAAAAATACCGATATGGATAAAATCTCAGGACTCAGCATAGGAGCGGACGACTACGTGGGCAAGCCGTTTAATCCTTTGGAGATTGTAGCTAGGGTGAAGTCACAACTGCGTCGTTACCACGCCTTCAATAAAGAAAGTAATAGCTTGGGAACTGACAACAAACTGAGCTTTGAAGATTTAACTATAGATACGTCTAAGCATGAGGTACATATAGACCAGCAGAAGATTAAGCTGACTCCCCGGGAATTTTCTATTTTAGAGCTTTTGGCAAGGCACCAAGGTCAAGTGCTCAGCTTAGAGCAGATATACGATAAGGTGTGGAACGAGCCATTTTTAGATGGAGGTAATACTGTTATGGTACATATTCGTAACCTCCGCGACAAAATCGAAGTGGATTCGAAGCGCCCGCGTTATATACAAACCGTCTGGGGAGTTGGGTATAAATTAGATGGACCTTCCTGAAAGGATTAGGTGAGGCTTCTTGAATTCCAAATATATAACTACGATTCGTTGGAAGTTTATATACGCCTTTTTGCTTAGTGTGCTTTCCGGTGGATTACTGCTGTTTGCAGGTTACCAGCTCGTTAATTTCATGATCTATTTGAATCCAGCGTCAGAGTCGGCTCCCTATTCACGTATCTTACGCTGGATCATTAATCATATTGGTTCTATGCCACTGCTGACCGCCGCTGGTATTATCAGCTTTTTGCTGTTCTTTTTTATCTATACTCGTAAAGTAGTACTTTATCTGGAGGAGATCACCAAAGGGATTCGGGAAATCACAAGCTCTGGGATGTCGCACCGAATTAAAGTCAGAACCACGGACGAGCTGGGAGTGCTGGCTGAGAATATTAATGAAATGGCTGAACGCTTGCAGCACTCCGTGGAGGAGGAACGTAAAGCTGTGAACGCGAAAAACGATTTGATCACTGGCGTTTCACATGATTTAAGAACCCCGCTTACCTCTGTCCTCGGTTTTCTGGAGTATATCGAGCAGGATCGATGTCAGGAAGAAGTAGAAATACGTTATTACGTGAGTATAGCCTACAACAAATCGCTTGTGCTGCGTAAACTGATCGACGATCTTTTTGAATATACACGTGTTAATAGTGGAGAATACCCTCTGGTTCTGGAGAGATTAGATTTAAAAGCCTTTATACGGCAGTTAGCGGAGGAATCCGTTCCCGAACTAACAAAGGCTGAAATGACCTATGAGATCGATGACCAAGCAGATGAGTTATGGATAGAAGCTTCCCCTAAAGAGTTAGTTCGTGCTTATGAGAATTTGATTACGAACGCGATCCGTTACGGTAGAAGCGGCGGAAAAATGGAGATTGGTTTCAGTAAAAAGGGGAATGAAGCGGTTGTTCGCATTAGTAACTTTGGAGAGATGATTGCAGAGAGTGATATCCCTTATATTTTTGAACGATTCTATCGGGCAGAGAAGTCCCGTTCACAGCATACAGGTGGTTCGGGCCTAGGTCTTGCCATTTCAAAAAGTATCATTGAACGCCATAATGGCGTTATTTATGTAGAAAGCTCCCCCCTTCGAACGGATTTTATTACCCATTTCCCATTCTTCAGAGAATCTTAAGAAAACTCTTGGCGGGTTCTTAAGATTTGGAAGATATCCTTGTGAGCACAAGGAGGGGATTACTATGCACAAACTTCAGACGATTCGTATCCACTATCTTTATATTTTTATAGGGAGTGCTCTTTTGAGTGCTGCCTTTCTTTTTGTTGTCCAGCGGGGTGTTGCTTTGCTGTACGCTCATTATTCGGGGCAATCAGATGCTTTTTTTATCCGTCTTACCCACTGGGTCATTAATCATATTGGAAAAATCCCCTGTGCTGTTATTCTATTTGTTCTGCTCTTCAGCGGTCTGTTTATTCTACGTTCACAGAAAATTTCCGATGATTTGTACACCGTATTGGTTGGGACCTCAGAGATGGCAGACAAGGGAGCAACAAAAGAAATTAAGGTCCTCTCTGGAGGAGAATTAGGCCAAATCGCCGCTAACCTGAATCGTATGCAAAGAATTGAAGTTCCGAATAGAGGTTTAGCACCAGAAACGATGCAAGATACACCAGCTGTAGCTTTATTGATTAGAACTCGGGCAATTCTCCGTACTCTTCGTGAGGTAGAAGAGGCTGACATTACAGATGATGGGGCAGAAGCGCACGCACTTCTTGAAGCGGCAAATGTTGAAGCCCGTAGTATGGAGCGGTTCCTAGAGAACCTGATTATAGAATCATGAGTGCCGTTACCGAAAAAAAACTAAGTGAAGTCCATTCAGACAAAGATGGCAGATGGATCGTGCGTACTCGGATACTCCGTCTGGGATATTTATTTTTTGATACGAGTGTCATTGGAATAATAATAGCGCTTGTGGGTTTGCTTTACGTATTTCAATACGGCGGACAAGTGGTTAAACAACAAGAGGATAAACTTCAACTGCCGGAATCGAGCATCATTAAGACCTCGGATGGGACGACATTAAGGATGATCCCTTTACCAGGCTCTGGGTATAGACATCTAGCAGAGCTGGAGGAGATGCCTGCATTATTGATAAATACATTTTTAGCAGTGGAGGACCGTCGTTTCTATAGCCATCAGGGAATAGATTACAAAGGGATATCTCGCGCCTTTTTGAATAATGTTGTGGATATGGATCTCTCCGAGGGCGGAAGCAGCATCACTCAGCAGCTTGCTCGCAATCTTTATTTGAACAGGAACAAGAATGTGATGCGCAAGCTAAATGAAGCATCCATTGCGCTTGCTTTGGAGCGGCGGCTATCTAAACGTGAAATTCTGGGACTTTATCTCAATCAAATCTATATGGGACGAGGACAGTATGGAGTGAAAGCAGCTGCCGAGCGTTACTTCGGTGTATCTGATTTGAAAAAACTAGAGATATGGCAAGTAGCCACCCTAGCGGGAATTCCTAAAGGACCGTCTATTTATAATCCGGTAGACAATAGTACATTATCCAAAACAAGAAGGGATCTCGTTCTACAGATCATGCTAGATCAAGGACTGATCACTACTGAACAAATGATGGAGGCCAGAGATAAACAGTATCAACCTCCGGCTGCGAACAAAGTAGAAGTCATTGGCGTGCATTATGTGGATGCTGCGCTTAAAGAAGCTTCTCAGATCACTGGGAAGTCAGTAGAAGAGCTTCGAACGGGAGGCTACACTATCGTTACAGGGTTGAATATTAAAGCGCAGCAGGCGCTTGAACAGGCTTTTCTTAAGGCGTCTTCTTTCCCGCCCGATGGAAAGGATCAACTGGTGGAAGCAGCTATGACCATCATGGATCATCGTACAGGTGAAGTGGTGGCACTGATTGGTGGGCGTGAGCAAAACGAGGGGAGCTTGAACAGAGCTACAATTGATGCGCGGCAGCCAGGCTCCAGCTTCAAGCCGATCATTGATTATGGACCCGCGCTAGAGAGCGGGAAGTATAGCCCAAATAGTATACTGTCTGATCATAAATATGCTTATGGCAACTATGTACCTGAGAATTTGAATGGTGTGTATCAAGGTCAAATTACAATGAGTAGAGCGCTGCAAAAATCCGTGAATGCGCCAGCCGTTTGGCTTTTGAAGCAGGTTGGAATCTCTTCTGCACGGCAATTTGCCGCGAAATTAGGAATAGTACTGACGCAGGAGGACAACCATTTATCAATAGCTTTAGGAGGGCTTCATAAAGGGGTATCTCCACTTAAAATGACACAGGCCTACGGTGTCTTTGCTAATGGAGGTAAATTCAATGAGGCTCATATGGTGCGCTCGATAACTAATGCAGGAGGGAAAGTCGTATATACACATCCCACTGTATCACGTCAGGTGATATCGCAACGAACAGCAGATGCAATGACGACTATGCTGCGTAGTGTTGTCAATGAAGGAACCGGCAAAAAGGCACAAATGAACAGACCCGTAGCAGGGAAAACCGGAACAACTCAATTGGACCTGCCAGGTGTGAGCAAGAAAGCAAATCGGGATCTATGGTTTGTTGGTTATACTTCGGAATGGACAGCTGCAGTGTGGATGGGGTTTGATCGTACAAATAAGGATAATTATATGACAGAGGGCAGCGGGAAGGCTGCCGCTCTATTTTCTACAGTGATGAGTAAAGCGCTAAGTAATTATTGATTCTATGATGTTATTGATGTTTATTGAGCGGCCCATTCTTCTAGTTTCTCATCTCTAGGAAGCAGGAGAGCGAGGAAACCGAGAAGAGGCAGGAAGCCACAAGCTATAAACACTTTTGAAATCCCAATGCTGTCAATCAGATTGCCGAGTACCAAGGAGCCAATTCCCCCGAGACCAAAAGCAAGACCGGTGATTAACCCTGAGACTGTTCCGATATTCCCTGGATAAAGCATCTGAGCATAGATTACAGTAACAGAGAAGCTGGACAAAAGGATGAAACCGCCAATCAGTAGGAGTACAGCGGCCCACATTTGGTTCACAAAGGGGAGAGCCAGCGCGAAGGGCACTGTTCCGACCATAGAGAGAAGAATGAGATTACGCCGTCCGAAGCGGTCCGCCAAGGGGCCTCCAAAGAATGTACCAATGGCACCAGCTGCTAAATACATGAAAATGTAGATTTGGGCTTTATCAAGCGTCATTTGGTATTTGTCCATTAGATAGAAAGCGTAGTAACTGCCGATAGAAGCGCCGTACCATGACCTTACAAAGACTAGGAAGACAAGGATAATTGTTGCTGTTCGAATACTTTTGCGGCGGGCAGGATCGATTGCACGAGCTGTTGATTTCTTATGAAATGTATATCCTGCGTCCAGCATCTCCCGATACCAGCGAGCAACGTAAGTCTGGACGGCAATACCGGCAGCTGCAACGATAGTGAAACCAAGTGCCCCAATCTGCCCAAAGGGGATGAATATCCATTTCGTGAGCATTGGACCTAAAGATTGCCCAGCATTACCGCCGACTTGAAAAATGGATTGCGAAAGGCCTTTCCGCTGCCCGGCAGCCATATGAGCAACACGCATGCCTTCCGGATGAAAAGTAGCTGAGCCAAAGCCGATTAGCATGACGGAAAACAATACAAGAATATAGTTGTTGGCATATGCCAATAAAAGTACGCCTAAAAATGTGCTGCACATGCCTAGTGGTAATAATATAGGACGAGGCTTGCGGTCAGCAGCATACCCGATGACTGGTTGGATAACTGAGGACGTCATATTTAGGGCAAAGGAGATCCATCCGATCTGAGCAAAGGAGAGTAATAAGTTATCTTTGAGAATAGGGAAGATTGCAGGGATAACTGCCTGAATAGAATCATTAAATAAATGAACAAAGCTGACTGCCAGCAAAATCTTATAGATTGTTGCTTGCTGCAGATTACGCTGCTCCTTGTCCTTAGTGTTTGTTGGGATCGCAGCACTAGATGGTTGGTTTTTCATTTAGACTCCTCTCTGTACGTATCATTCGAAGTTAATATTATGGGATTGCGATAAGTTCTATTTAGCCACAGATCACGGATGATTGGAATCAATTTGTGTTGGTTTGTGCTGGTTTGAAAGTATTTATGCGTCGATTATTTTTTATTTCAAAAAAAGCTTGCAAACATAAGAACCGCATGGTATATTATCTCTTGTGCTTATGACGCATCGAACAAATGAAACACAAACGATGAAAAAATAAGTTGACAAGAAATACGAAAATATGATATACTCAAATTCCTGTGCAAGAGACATTGAATGTCGAAATGCTGGGAGCAAGTTCTTTGAAAACTGAACAAATGGAACGCGTTAATTTTTAAAAGATTCATTTAATGAATCGTCAGTTTCAAAATGAGCATATCGCTCTTTTCAATACTAATTGGAGAGTTTGATCCTGGCTCAGGACGAACGCTGGCGGCGTGCCTAATACATGCAAGTCGAGCGGAGTCATTTTGAAAGCTTGCTTTCAAAATGACTTAGCGGCGGACGGGTGAGTAACACGTAGGCAACCTGCCCCTTAGGCTGGGATAACTACCGGAAACGGTAGCTAATACCGGATAATTTCTTTCTTCTCCTGAAAAAAGAATGAAAGACGGAGTAATCTGTCACTGAGGGATGGGCCTGCGGCGCATTAGCTAGTTGGTGGGGTAACGGCCCACCAAGGCGACGATGCGTAGCCGACCTGAGAGGGTGAACGGCCACACTGGGACTGAGACACGGCCCAGACTCCTACGGGAGGCAGCAGTAGGGAATCTTCCGCAATGGACGAAAGTCTGACGGAGCAACGCCGCGTGAGTGATGAAGGTTTTCGGATCGTAAAGCTCTGTTGCCAGGGAAGAACGTCCGGTAGAGTAACTGCTACCGGAGTGACGGTACCTGAGAAGAAAGCCCCGGCTAACTACGTGCCAGCAGCCGCGGTAATACGTAGGGGGCAAGCGTTGTCCGGAATTATTGGGCGTAAAGCGCGCGCAGGCGGTCATTTAAGTCTGGTGTTTAAACCTTGGGCTCAACCTAAGGTCGCACTGGAAACTGGGTGACTTGAGTACAGAAGAGGAAAGTGGAATTCCACGTGTAGCGGTGAAATGCGTAGATATGTGGAGGAACACCAGTGGCGAAGGCGACTTTCTGGGCTGTAACTGACGCTGAGGCGCGAAAGCGTGGGGAGCAAACAGGATTAGATACCCTGGTAGTCCACGCCGTAAACGATGAGTGCTAGGTGTTAGGGGTTTCGATACCCTTGGTGCCGAAGTTAACACAGTAAGCACTCCGCCTGGGGAGTACGGTCGCAAGACTGAAACTCAAAGGAATTGACGGGGACCCGCACAAGCAGTGGAGTATGTGGTTTAATTCGAAGCAACGCGAAGAACCTTACCAGGTCTTGACATCCCTCTGAATCTGCTAGAGATAGCAGCGGCCTTCGGGACAGAGGAGACAGGTGGTGCATGGTTGTCGTCAGCTCGTGTCGTGAGATGTTGGGTTAAGTCCCGCAACGAGCGCAACCCTTAACTTTAGTTGCCAGCAAGTAATGTTGGGCACTCTAGAGTGACTGCCGGTGACAAACCGGAGGAAGGTGGGGATGACGTCAAATCATCATGCCCCTTATGACCTGGGCTACACACGTACTACAATGGCCGGTACAACGGGAAGCGAAGCCGCGAGGTGGAGCCAATCCCATCAAAGCCGGTCTCAGTTCGGATTGCAGGCTGCAACTCGCCTGCATGAAGTCGGAATTGCTAGTAATCGCGGATCAGCATGCCGCGGTGAATACGTTCCCGGGTCTTGTACACACCGCCCGTCACACCACGAGAGTTTACAACACCCGAAGTCGGTGGGGTAACCCGCAAGGGAGCCAGCCGCCGAAGGTGGGGTAGATGATTGGGGTGAAGTCGTAACAAGGTAGCCGTATCGGAAGGTGCGGCTGGATCACCTCCTTTCTATGGAGAATCGTCTTCGGAAGTGGAGACATTCAAATCGGAAGTTAAACTTCCACAATTATTTAACGCGTATCCATTTGTTCGGTTTTGATGGAATTTGCGGGGCCATAGCTCAGCTGGGAGAGCGCCTGCCTTGCAAGCAGGAGGTCAGCGGTTCGATCCCGCTTGGCTCCACCAACAAACTTCATCTATTTGTTATGTCTAGAATAGTTTTATCTTGATCCTTGAAAACTGGATACCGAAACGAATTTGCGTTTTAGAACATCTTTTAGCAACTTGTGCAAACAAGTAAATGTTATTAGTGAGATGATTCCAAGAGAGATATCGTATGATATTTTCCTGCGGAAAAATCAAGGTTAAGCTAATAAGAGCACACGGAGGATGCCTAGGCGCCAGGAGCCGACGAAGGACGTGGCGAACAACGAAACTGCCTCGGGGAGCTGTAAGCAAGCTTTGATCCGGGGGTGTCCGAATGGGGAAACCCAGCTGTGGTAATTCGCAGTTACTCATACCTGAATACATAGGGTATGTAGAGGCAGACCAGGGGAACTGAAACATCTAAGTACCCTGAGGAAGAGAAAACAATAGTGATTCCGTCAGTAGCGGCGAGCGAACGCGGAACAGCCTAAACCTAAGAGCTTGCTCTTAGGGGTTGTGGGACGTCTCACATGGAGTTACAAAGGAATATGGTAGGTGAAGAGGTCTGGAAAGGCCCGCGATAGAGGTAAAAGCCCTGTAACCTAAACTGTGTTCTCTCCGAGACGGATCCCGAGTAGTGCGGGGCACGTGAAACCCCGTATGAATCCAGCAGGACCATCTGCTAAGGCTAAATACTACCTGGCGACCGATAGTGAAACAGTACCGTGAGGGAAAGGTGAAAAGCACCCCGGAAGGGGAGTGAAATAGAACCTGAAACCGTGTGCTTACAAAAAGTCAGAGCCCTATTAATGGGTGATGGCGTGCCTTTTGTAGAATGAACCGGCGAGTTACGTTTAACATGCAAGGTTAAGTCGAGAAGACGGAGCCGCAGCGAAAGCGAGTCTGAATAGGGCGAATGAGTATGTGGACGTAGACCCGAAACCGTGTGATCTACCCCTGTCCAGGGTGAAGGTGCGGTAACACGCACTGGAGGCCCGAACCCACGCACGTTGAAAAGTGCGGGGATGAGGTGGGGGTAGCGGAGAAATTCCAATCGAACTCGGAGATAGCTGGTTCTCCCCGAAATAGCTTTAGGGCTAGCCTCGGTATAAGAGTAGTGGAGGTAGAGCACTGATTGGGTGCGGGGTCCGCAAGGATTACCAAGCTCAGTCAAACTCCGAATGCCATATACTTATTGCCGGGAGTCAGACAGTGAGTGCTAAGATCCATTGTCAAAAGGGAAACAGCCCAGACCATCAGCTAAGGTCCCCAAGTGTGTGTTAAGTGGGAAAGGATGTGGAGTTGCACAGACAACCAGGATGTTGGCTTAGAAGCAGCCACCATTGAAAGAGTGCGTAATAGCTCACTGGTCGAGTGACTCTGCGCCGAAAATGTAACGGGGCTAAACACACCACCGAAGCTATGGCTAGATACGTATGTATCTGGGGTAGGGGAGCGTTGTATGTGGGTTGAAGGTGTACCGTAAGGAGCGCTGGACAGCATACAAGTGAGAATGCCGGTATGAGTAACGAAAAGATCAGTGAGAATCTGATCCGCCGAAAGCCCAAGGTTTCCTGAGGAAGGCTCGTCCGCTCAGGGTAAGTCGGGACCTAAGGCGAGGCCGAAAGGCGTAGTCGAAGGACAACAGTTTGAAATTACTGTACCACCGTAATCCGCTATGAGCGATGGGGTGACGCAGGAGGGTAGTGACGCGGACTGATGGATATGTCCGTCTAAGCAGTGAGGCTGATGTGTAGGCAAATCCGCACATCGTTAAGGCTGGGCTGTGATGGGGAGCGAAAATTATAGTAGCGAAGGTCATGATCTCACACTGCCAAGAAAAGCCTCTAGCCAGGAGAAGGTGCCCGTACCGCAAACCGACACAGGTAGGCGAGAAGAGAATTCTAAGGCGCGCGGAAGAACTCTCGTTAAGGAACTCGGCAAAATGACCCCGTAACTTCGGGAGAAGGGGTGCCCCGGTAGTGTGAATAGCACGAGGGGGCCGCAGTGAAAAGGCCCAAGCGACTGTTTAGCAAAAACACAGGTCTGTGCGAAGCCGCAAGGCGAAGTATACGGGCTGACGCCTGCCCGGTGCTGGAAGGTTAAGGGGAGTGGTTAGGGGTAACCCGAAGCTATGAACCGAAGCCCCAGTAAACGGCGGCCGTAACTATAACGGTCCTAAGGTAGCGAAATTCCTTGTCAGGTAAATTCTGACCCGCACGAATGGCGTAACGACTTGGGCGCTGTCTCAACGAGAGATCCGGTGAAATTTTAATACCTGTGAAGATGCAGGTTACCCGCGACAAGACGGAAAGACCCCATGGAGCTTTACTGCAGCTTGATATTGAATTTGGGTACGATCTGTACAGGATAGGTGGGAGCCGTAGAAATCGGAGCGCAAGCTTCGGTGGAGGCGCCGTTGGGATACCACCCTGATCGTATCTAGGTTCTAACCTAGTGCCCTAATCGGGTACGGGGACCGTGTCAGGCGGGCAGTTTGACTGGGGCGGTCGCCTCCTAAAGAGTAACGGAGGCGTTCCAAGGTTCCCTCAGAATGGTTGGAAATCATTCGAAGAGTGCAAAGGCATAAGGGAGCTTGACTGCGAGACCTACAAGTCGAGCAGGGACGAAAGTCGGACTTAGTGATCCGGTGGTACCGCATGGAAGGGCCATCGCTCAACGGATAAAAGCTACCCTGGGGATAACAGGCTTATCTCCCCCAAGAGTCCACATCGACGGGGAGGTTTGGCACCTCGATGTCGGCTCATCGCATCCTGGGGCTGAAGTAGGTCCCAAGGGTTGGGCTGTTCGCCCATTAAAGCGGTACGCGAGCTGGGTTCAGAACGTCGTGAGACAGTTCGGTCCCTATCTGTCGTGGGCGCAGGAAATTTGAGAGGAGCTGTCCTTAGTACGAGAGGACCGGGATGGACGTACCGCTGGTGCACCAGTTGTTTCGCCAGAAGCATGGCTGGGTAGCTACGTACGGACGGGATAAGCGCTGAAAGCATCTAAGCGTGAAGCCCCCCTCAAGATGAGATTTCCCAATTAGTAAGACCCCTTGAAGACGACGAGGTAGATAGGTTGGAGGTGGAAGTGCAGTAATGCATGGAGCTGACCAATACTAATCGGTCGAGGGCTTATCCTATACTTAAAACGCAAATTCAATTCGGATTCAGTTTTCAGGCATTAAGCCTGTAATCAATAAGCTGCATGTCCTTTATAAGGGCTGATATTTTCTCGCAGCGATTTCGAGAAGCGAAAGCTTCGAAAAATCATGTTTGGTGGCGATAGCGGAGGGGTTCCACGCGTACCCATCCCGAACACGACCGTTAAGCCCTCCAGCGCCGATGGTACTTGGACCGAAGGGTCCTGGGAGAGTAGGACGTTGCCAAGCACAATTAGACCACTGTTGAGTAATCGACAGTGGCTTTTTTGCGTTTATTATAGACTGTGGAAAACTTGTGGATAATATTTTGAATTTGCAGAAAAGTTACGCACATGTGGATAGATGATTGAAAGAGAAATAATCCCTAAATAGTGTGGATTAAATACATATTTATATAGATCTGTCAACAGAAAACCTAAGTAATACACGGGTTGCTGTGGATATAGCCGGGATTATGTGGATAGAGCTATTGATAAGTGGATAACTATTTTAACTTGGATGTGACAAGATTTCAAGACTATTTTTAAAACTGCATAGAGCTGTGGATAACTAAAAATAAAGTTATAAATAATGCAATAGATTAGCGCACAATTGACGCTCTTGTTATACTTATCCTAAAAGTAATTTTATAAAGGATGAGGTGAGTTTGTGGTAATAAGACAGTTACGCCCAGATGAGTTCGATGCAAGCATGAACTTGTCAGAATATGCTTTTCAATACAAGTTACCTAGCGACAAACGGGAAAGTGCTCAAAAAAGTTTCAAGCCGGAACGGGTATGGGGTGCCTTTGAAGACGGGACACTCGAAGCAAAATTGACGCTTCTGCCATTCCAAGTGTACATACAAGGGAAAGTAGTGCCTATGGGTGGTATCGCTGGGGTAGCAACATGGCCAGAGAACCGCAGACAAGGGCATGTGGCAAAGCTTTTAACACATGCACTGCAAACGATGAATGAAGCGGGTCAAACGCTCTCTTTTCTGCATCCGTTCCTGATTCCCTTTTATCGTAAATTTGGTTGGGAAGTTTATTGTGAATATAAGAAATACTCCATTCCTGTAGCGAAGTTTCCCAAGAAGGTTGAAGTTGAGGGCAAAGTTAAACGGGACATTAAAGATATCGAAGTATTGGATAGCTTATACAATCAATTCGCTGTCAGATATAACGGGACACTTAAGCGTGATTTGGACTGGTGGGAGAATTCTGTATTAGATGACGAAGGAAAAAGTGCAGTGTTTTACTCTAAAAGTGGTGAACCAGAGGGATACGTGCTGTATAAGGTAGAGAACAGAGAACTGGTCATTGATGAATTTGTTTTTTTGAACGAACAAGCTCGGCAGGGGCTGTGGACATTTCTTGCGAACCATGATTCGATGGTGACCGGTGCATCGTTGAAGCTGGTGCCTTCGGACGACATGTTACCCTTCTTGCTGCCAGATCCGCGTATAGAGCAGGAGAATTATCCTTATTTTATGGGTCGTATTGTGAATGCTAAGACATTCATTGAAGGTTATACCTTCAGAGGAAACAGCAGCCCAAAGAAACAGCTTATTTATATAGAAGATAAATACGCACCTTGGAATGATGGATTGTGGGAATTGAATATTTCTAATGAGGGATCGGCAACTTTTACACGCGGGGAAGGGAAACCGGCAGAAGCAGACTTAAACTGTGATATCGGCACATTGACGGCATTAATGCTTGGATATAAACGTCCGGCAGAGTTAGCTCGTTATGGATGCATCTCAGGTCATTCAGCTGCACTGGAATGGTTTGAAGAAATCTTACCGCAAGCACACACTGCATTATTTGATCATTTTTAAAATAAAAATTCGGGCTCTCCCCTTCGAAAGATGTTGGGAGGGCTCTTTATTTCCGAATACATTCGCTGAAAAAAGTGAAAAATAAGAGAATCCACTTGGAATTAGCACAGAATATGTTATAATATTAAAAAGTCAAAGAAAGTCAAAGTCAACGAAACTTAATGACATTGATCCGATCCTCTGAACACGTGGAATTATCCACAAATGTTTAAGTTCAATTAAAGACCATTGTCATTAGGAATGCAAGTTGCAATCGGTATTATAAAGATTTAAGCACTGGAGGATGAGTGATGCGCAATATCTCTGATATTATCGAACAATATCTGAAGAATATTTTGCATGAAAGTCCCGAAGGTACGGTGGAAATCCAGCGAAATGACCTGGCGGACCAGTTCTCATGCGTACCGTCACAGATCAATTATGTCATCAGTACACGCTTTACTTTGGAAAAAGGTTATGTGGTGGAAAGTAAGCGTGGTGGTGGGGGATATATTCGTATTCAACGTTTTGAATTGCCACCAAACGTGGCACTGCATGCCCATTTAAACCATACTATAGGTGGCGGGATTGATCAGAACGCTGCTGAAGGGCTGATTTATCAGCTGGAGGAAGCCGGTTTTCTAAGTAAGCGTGAAGCGTGCCTTATGCGCGCTGCTGTTTCTCGGGAATGCCTAACGGTTAAGATTCCATACCGGGATGAGATTCGTGCCAAGATTATGAAGGCGATGTTAATCTCTTTGTTAGGCAAATAATTGTCAACCATAAGGGAGGGGCTTTCGCTTATGCAATGCCAGGAATGTGGCGTCAAGCCGGCAACACTCCACTTCACTAAGATCGTGAATGGAGAGAAGACGGAGTTTCATATCTGCGAGAGCTGTGCACGGGAGAAGGGGGAACTCATTCCCGGAACGGCTGGAGGGTTCTCCATCCACAGTCTGCTGTCAGGTCTGCTTGATCTAGAGGGTGCCGGCAAGGAGAAGTCGGCTGCAACGAAGACAACGCAGAGTCTGCAATGTGAGAATTGTGGGATGACGTACTCCCAGTTTAGCAAGTTAGGCCGTTTTGGCTGTAGCTCCTGTTATAAATATTTTAACAGCGCACTTGACCCGCTTTTTAAGCGAGTGCATGGCAGTACTTCACATGTAGGTAAGATTCCGAAACGTGCAGGAGCTCAGATTGTATTTAGACGCCAAATTGATGAACTCAAGCAGGAATTACAGCAGAGTATTACACAAGAAGAATTCGAGAAAGCAGCGGAGCTGCGGGATCAGATTCGTAAACTTGAAAAAGAAATAGCACAAGAGTAAAGTCTTTGATATATAGGGGGGATATGACATGTCAAGTCTCCGATTTACTGAACAAGCACTTAGTGATTGGATGCGCTCTGGAGGTAGCCACTCCGAGATTGTAATTAGCAGTCGTATGCGTATTGCCCGTAATCTAGAGCATCTTCCGTTTCCAATGCTGGCTTCCTTAGAGCAATCGGAAGAAGTGTTAGAGCTGTTGGCTCCTGTGTTTCATGAGGAAGCAGCTGCAGATTTCGGATCTTTTCAACTCCTAAAGCTTGATGAAGTGAATGAACTGGACAAAAAGGTACTGGTTGAGAAACACCTAATCAGTCCTAACTTGGCTAATGATTCGCGCAGCGCGGCTGTCTTGTTAAATGAAGATGAGTCGGTCAGCATCATGATTAACGAAGAGGACCATCTGCGAATCCAATGTCTGTTTCCTGGTCTTCAGGTTAGAGAAGCATGGGAACGTGCGACGGCGATCGATGATATATTTGAAGCAGCTGTCAATTACGCTTTTGATGATAAAAGAGGATACTTGACCAGCTGCCCCACTAATGTGGGTACAGGGCTTCGTGCCTCAGTAATGCTGCATTTGCCAGCACTTGTAATGACGCATCAGATCAATCGCATATTGTCTGCAGTGAACCAAGTAGGCTTGACTGTAAGAGGAATTTACGGTGAGGGCAGCGAAGCAGTAGGGAACATCTTTCAAATATCCAATCAGATCACCCTCGGTCAAACGGAGAGTGAAATTATAGAGAACCTTCACAGTGTAGTTACGCAGATCATAGAGCATGAGCGAAATGCCCGTGAACGGTTGCTTGTTGATTCCGCACTGAGAATAACCGACCGAGTGAAGCGTTCTTATGGGATTTTATGTTATGCAGCTCTTATGGAGCTTAAAGAATCTGCACAACGACTGTCTGATGTGAGACTTGGGGTTGATCTTGGCATTCTGGAAGGTCTTTCGATTTCAGTGCTAAATGAACTTAACGTTAAGACACAGCCAGGATTTCTGCAAAAGATGTTCGGCGATGAGTTAAACGCCACTGAACGAGATATGTATCGGGCAAAACTGCTCCGAGAGACATTGGGAACACAACATTAATATAGATATTTACTATTCATGGAGGTGCAGGAGATATGATGTTTGGAAGATTTACGGAACGCGCACAAAAAGTGCTAGCGCTGGCGCAGGAAGAAGCTGTTCGTTTAGGACACAACAATATTGGCACAGAACATATTTTGCTCGGACTTATTCGTGAAGGAGACGGCATTGCTGCTAAGGCATTAATTGCTTTAGGGCTAGGTCTTGAAAAAATCCAGGACGAAGTGGAGACACTGATTGGCAGAGGTCAAGAACAGCCTACGAACATTGCTTATACTCCTCGCGCTAAAAAAGTGATTGAGCTGTCGATGGATGAAGCCCGTAAGCTGGGACATACGTATGTCGGCACTGAGCATATTTTACTTGGACTTATCCGTGAAGGGGAAGGTGTCGCGGCACGTGTGCTTAATAACCTCGGCATCAGCTTGAATAAAGCTCGTCAGCAAGTGCTGCAGCTCCTGGGAAGCAGTGAGGCTGCCTCTAGTCATAGTGGAACTCCGGCTAATGTCAGCACACCGACTCTAGATGGTCTTGCGCGCGATTTGACCGCCTATGCTAAGGAGGGCAATCTAGACCCGGTTATCGGCCGTAGCAAGGAGATTGAACGTGTTATTCAGGTACTGAGTCGCCGGACTAAGAATAACCCGGTACTGATCGGTGAACCTGGTGTTGGTAAAACAGCTATCGCGGAAGGACTTGCACAAAAGATTATCAACAATGAAATCCCAGAAACACTTCGCGACAAACGCGTCATGACGCTCGACATGGGCTCAGTAGTGGCTGGAACAAAATATCGCGGTGAATTTGAAGACCGCCTCAAGAAAATTATGGATGAGATTCGCCAAGCAGGTAATATCGTGCTCTTTATCGATGAGCTTCATACGCTGATCGGTGCTGGCGGCGCGGAAGGTGCGATTGATGCATCTAACATTCTTAAGCCGGCTTTGGCCCGAGGAGAACTTCAGTGCATAGGCGCTACTACGCTTGACGAATATCGTAAATATATTGAAAAAGATGCAGCGCTCGAACGACGTTTCCAACCGATTACGGTGGATCAGCCTTCTCCAGAGGAAGCGGTCCAAATTCTGTTCGGACTTCGCGATCGTTATGAAGCGCATCACCGTGTGAAGATTACGGATGAAGCTATTGTGGAAGCAGTGAAGTTGTCCGATCGTTACATTCCGGACCGTTTCCTGCCAGATAAAGCGATTGACCTTATCGATGAAGCAGGATCTAAAGTAAGGCTTCACTCTTACACCATCCCGCCAAATCTGAAGGAACTTGAAATGCGCTTGGATGATATCCGCAAGGAGAAAGATTCCGCAGTGCAGAGTCAAGAGTTTGAAAAAGCGGCTGCCTTGCGTGATACAGAGCAAAAGATCCGTGAAGAGCTTGATACCACTAAGAACCAATGGAAAGAAAAACAAGGTCGCACGGATTCAGAGGTTACACCTGAAGATATCGCACAGGTTGTAGCTAGCTGGACGGGGATTCCTGTAAGCAAGCTGAAGGAAGAGGAGACCGACCGTCTGCTTAACATGGAGGCTTTACTGCATGAACGAGTGATCGGTCAGGATGAAGCCGTTAAGGCAGTTAGCCGGGCACTACGCCGTGCGCGTGCGGGTCTTAAAGATCCGAAACGTCCAATGGGTTCCTTTATCTTCCTCGGTCCTACAGGTGTAGGTAAAACGGAGTTGGCTCGTGCATTGGCTGAGGCTATGTTCGGCGATGAGAATGCGGTCATCCGTATTGATATGTCGGAATATATGGAGAAGCACTCCACGTCCCGTTTAGTCGGAGCCCCTCCTGGATATGTTGGCTATGAAGAAGGCGGCCAATTAACCGAGAAGGTACGCCGTAAACCTTATTCTGTAGTGCTGCTTGATGAAATTGAAAAAGCGCACCCAGAAGTATTCAACATTCTGCTGCAGGTTCTTGAAGACGGTCGTTTGACTGACTCTAAAGGACGGGTAGTCGATTTCCGTAATACATTAATTATTTTGACTTCTAACGTAGGCGCACAAGCGATCAAGAAGAATTCGACACTTGGATTCACAGCTGTGCAAGATGCTGGAGCAGAATACGGCAATATGAAGGGCAAGGTTATGGAAGAGCTTAAGAAGAGCTTCCGTCCTGAGTTCTTGAACCGGATTGACGAAATCATCGTCTTCCATTCCCTCGATGAGAAGCATATTGCTGAAATCGTTACGTTGATGTCTGATGAGCTGCGCAAGCGGCTGCGTGAATATGATGTTGATTTTGTACTCACGGATGCAGCAAAGGCTTTCCTAGCTAAGGAAGGTTACGACCCAGCCTTTGGTGCACGTCCGTTGCGTCGTGCGATTCAGAAGCATATTGAAGACCGTCTTTCCGAGGAATTGCTCCGAGGAAATATCCAAAAGGGTGATTCCCTCAACATTGATGAGGTTGGCGGAGAACTTGTAGTGAATAAAGTGGATGCTCCAGTAGCGCCATTGCTTGAAAAAGAAGTAGAATCCGAATAATAAAACGGAATAAATAAGGCTTCCACTCCTCAGTTTTTTAGAGGGGTGGGAGCTTTTTTAATATAAATTTTTCACTTAAAAATATACATTTAGTACAAATGCCGAATGACCTTTCGTTAAAGAGGCAGAAATGGTAAACTTTCATTAGAAGAAAATATCCGCAATTTAAAAGTTCGGACCGTAAGGAGAACAAATGGCTAAACCAAAAACTAAATTTTTTTGCACTGATTGTGGATACGAATCGCCAAAATGGTTCGGTAAATGTCCCGGGTGCCAAGCTTGGAACTCCATGGTGGAGGAAACGGAAAGCGTAGTCAAAACACAGGGAATGAATGCCCCTATTTTTCATAGTAAAGAAAAAGCACAATCGATCATAAGTATAGAAAGTGACAAGGAACCGCGCATACTGACAGGTATAGGTGAGCTTAACCGTGTTCTCGGTGGGGGGATCGTGCCAGGATCGCTGGTATTAGTAGGGGGAGACCCAGGAATCGGTAAATCTACGCTCTTGTTACAGACATCGCATGCTCTAACAACTCAGGGATTGCGAGTGCTGTACATCTCGGGCGAAGAATCGGTAAGGCAAACTAAGCTACGTGCGGATCGCCTCGGTGCGTTGTCAGCTGAGCTATATGTACTATGTGAGACGAATATGGAAAGCATAGAAGAAGCGATTGAACAAATTCAGCCGCAATTCCTTGTGATCGATTCGATTCAGACTGTATTTATGCCAGAAGTAACCAGTGCGCCAGGCAGTGTGACTCAGGTTCGGGAATGTACGACAAGATTTATGCGTATCGCTAAGATTCGGGGAATTGCAACAGTTCTCGTTGGGCATGTCACCAAGGAAGGCGCTATTGCAGGCCCACGGATGCTTGAACATATGGTGGATTGTGTGCTGTATTTTGAGGGAGAGCGGCATCATACGTATAGACTTCTGCGGGCTGTAAAGAACCGCTTCGGTTCAACGAATGAAATCGGCATTTTCGAAATGGGTGAAGTGGGCCTAACAGAAGTAGAAAATCCATCTGAGCTCTTCTTGTCGGAACGTCCACTCGGCGTAGCCGGATCCACCGTGGTGGCCAGTATGGAAGGGACTAGACCGGTGCTGGTTGAGCTTCAGGCTCTTGTCGCTGCTACTCATTTCCCCTCCCCGCGCCGGGTGTGCACAGGTATGGATCATCAACGGATGGCACTCATCATCGCTGTACTGGAGAAGCGAATGGGCATGTTCCTACAGAATCAGGATGCGTACCTTAACGTGGCTGGAGGAGTAAAGCTGGATGAACCGGCGATTGACTTAGCAGTAGCTATTAGTATCGCTTCCAGCTTTCGTGATATTTCAACAAAACCTTACGATGTTTTCTTCGGTGAAGTAGGACTTACAGGTGAAGTAAGAGGTGTTTCACGCGCGGAAATGCGTGTGAAGGAAGCCGCGAAGCTAGGCTTCCGGCGGGTGATCATGCCAGAGAAAAGTTTGAAGGGCTGGAAGCACCCGCAAGATATCCAGATTATAGGCGTCAGTACCGTAGCAGATGCACTATCGGTCGCGTTAGATTAGGGGGCACAGGGATTATGAAAGAATATAACCAATTAGAGAATATGAATGATCTGCTCAGACTGGCGGCACCGGGAACACCTTTTCGGGAAGGTCTGGAGAATGTGCTGCGCGCAAAGACGGGAGCACTAATCGTCGTTGGCTATAGTCCCGAGGTGATGGAAGTAGTGGATGGAGGATTCTCCATTAACTGCGATTTTTCGCCCAATTATTTATATGAGCTCGCCAAAATGGACGGTGCCATTATTCTTAGTGAAGACTTAAAGCGGATTTTGTATGCAAATACACAATTGATTCCGGATTCGTCTATTTCATCAATCGAGACAGGCATTCGTCACCGGACCGCCGAGCGTGTAGCGAAGCAAACAGGCAAACTGGTGGTTTCCATTTCACAGCGCCGTAATATCATTACTCTGTATCAAGGCTCCATTCGATATGCACTAAAAGAAATCGGAGCTATTTTGGCTAAAGCTAATCAAGCGATTCAGACCCTCGAAAAGTACAAAGCGGTTCTTACACAAGGACTGACGAATTTGTCTGCTTCGGAGTATGAGGGAATCGTAACCGTGGCCGAAGTGGTCGGAGTGATTCAGCGGGTAGAGATGGTTCTACGCATAAAAATGGAGATCAAACGATATATAAATGAATTAGGCAACGAAGGACGCTTAATCAGCATGCAGATGGAAGAACTGGTTGGAAATACAGAGGAAGAAGCATGGCTCCTATACAGAGACTATGCTAAGGAAGAGCAAGAAGATAAAATTCGTGAAATTATTGCCGGTCTCAAACGTATTAGTGATGATGACCTAATGGATGACAACCATATTGCTCGATTGCTGGGCTACTCTTCAACGGCAATTTCATCCGAAGAAGTGGTTACACCACGTGGGTATCGTCTGCTTAACAAAATTCCGCGGCTTCCAAATGTGATCATTCATAATCTGGTGGAGCGGTTTGAAATGCTGCCTAATTTGATGTCTGCAAGCATAGCCGAACTGGATGAAGTGGACGGAATTGGGGAGGTGCGAGCTCGTAATATTCAGGATGGGCTCAAACGTTTACAGAAGCAAGTTCTTATTGACAGGCAAATGTAAATAACATACAATCACGTAATATTGGAGCTATTTAAGGCCAATGTGAGAAAATTGAGGTGAAGAAATGATACAAAAATCAATTCCGAGTCTTTTTACCATAGGTAACTTGATGCTCGGAATGTTTGGTATCATGATGGCGTTTGACGGTAAAGTTAGCATGGCCGCTATCATGGTTATTATTGCTATGCTGTTAGACGGATTGGATGGCCGAGTTGCTCGTGCACTTAAATGTGAGAGTGAATTTGGTAAGGAACTGGACTCTTTGTCTGATGTCGTTTCCTTTGGAGTAGCGCCGGCTGTTATTATGTACGTTTCAAGCCTGCATGATTTGAATTCTGCATTAGCCTGGACAGTAACTGCAATATTCCCGGTGTTTGGGGCATTGCGCCTTGCTCGCTTTAATGTTCAACCAGGGGTTCCTGGTTATTTCATCGGTTTGCCAATTCCTGCTGCTGGTGGTGTACTTGCCACATTAGCTCTTTTTAATAAAGATGTTTCCGCTCCGTTTATGATCGTGGCTACACTGCTCTTATCGTATTTGATGGTCAGTACTGTTAAATATCCTAATTTTAAGAAGGTCGGCTTGCCTAAAAAAGTGGTTGTCGGTGCGCCAGTAGTCATTATTGTTGCTGTAGCAGTTGCCGTTGTATTCCCGGAGGAAATTGCTAAGCTAATTTTCGTCTTACTTGGGATTTACGCGTTATATGGTTTTAAACAAAACATCGATCGATTGACAGCAAGACGCCGTCATCGTCGTAGAAGACGTTCCGAAGATAAAGTGTATCACTCAAAGAACGGTTAAAGTATTCGCTCGTAGTAAGGAGAATCCATACAATTATAACAAAAGGCTTTGTCGTCCCTTGGGATGGCAGAGCCTTTTTGCAATTACAGCGCTATTCCAAGTTTATCGTCTTGAAAATTGGAACATACTGGTGAGGTATAGATCATTCAAGGATGAATAAAAAGGAGGTGCGTTAGGTTATGTGGAAAAAAGTGATATTGTCTTTTGCTTTAATATGTGGAGCTTGGTCTGGTTTTTCGCTATACCATGCGCTTGAAAGAGGATTCCCCAAGGGGATGGAAAAGCTGAGTGAAAGTTTACCTGTAGAGGGAAGCATTTTATTTACGGTGCTGGGTGCCATTATTTTTTTGTTTGCGGGGTCTTTATGCGCGGAATGGGGAGGTTCAAAACTGCGGGAGGCGGTTCTGTACTGTTCGCGTATACCAATGAATGAATTGGCTGCAGGTGCAGCTGGGCTTACAGGGGGGCTTCTGCTGTCTCTTCTGTTATATCCTGCGATGATTTGGCTTGGAAAAGCTGGACAGCTGCTGCAGGTACCCGTTACGTTAGCTTTTGGATATATGGGGCTGCGGATCGGGCTGGAGAAAAAAGAGGAACTAGCTGCGCTTTGGACAACTGGACGATGGGGACAAGCGGCTGAGCCGGAAGGTCGTGGGCTGGAGGAGCATAAAATCCTCGATACTAGCGTGATTATTGATGGACGGATTGCTGACATTTGTAAAACTGGTTTTATTGAAGGAACGATTGTTATTCCGGAATTTGTACTTGAGGAGCTCCAGCATATTGCAGATTCTTCCGATCTACTGAAACGGAATCGCGGACGGCGGGGACTTGATATTCTCAATAAGATTCAAAAAGAGCTTGATGTGAAGGTGTTAATCTATGAGGGGGATTTTGAAGAAATCTCTGAGGTGGATAGTAAGCTGGTGAAGTTAGCGAAGGTACTGCGAGGTAAAGTAGTTACAAATGACTTCAACTTGAATAAGGTATGCGAATTGCAGGGAGTCTCAGTTCTGAACATTAATGATCTTGCGAATGCTGTGAAGCCCGTAGTGTTGCCCGGTGAGGAAATCGTGGTACAGGTCATTAAGGATGGCAAAGAGCATGGACAAGGCGTAGCCTATTTAGATGATGGAACGATGATCGTTGTGGAAGGCGGACGTGAATATATCGGGACTACGATGGAGGTACTTGTCACTAGTGTGCTTCAGACTTCAGCTGGACGGATGATATTTGCGAAGCCAAAGCTCTTGGAAAAAGCACAATAAGTGAAGATAAAGTGTACGACAACTGTCCTATGGGTTGGAAATGCCCGCCAAACACGTTATGATGGGAATATACGTGAAAGACAGGAGCCTGAGTAATGTCAAACAGTGTGGGCGTCGTCATTGTGGCGGCAGGCAGAGGAACGCGAATGGGGACTGTAGAGAGCAAGCAATATCTGTTATTGCAGGGTAAACCAATTATCGTTCATACGCTGGAAGTATTTCAGCAGCACGAATTGATTTCCGAAATCGTGCTTGTAACCGGTAAGGAAGATATTGAACGCTGCCGGGAATGGATACAGCTCTATAAGCTGGACAAGGTTAAGGCTATCGTGCCTGGTGGATCTGAGCGTCAGCATTCTGTACATAAAGGATTGTTGAAACTTACGACACAGTGGGTAATGGTGCATGATGGGGTTCGCCCGTTTGTACAGCCGATTGAAATTGAGGCATGTTACAAGCGAGCGAAGCAGATCGGTGCTTCAGTTCTTGCTGTACCCGTCAAAGATACGATCAAACAGGTAGATAACGAAGGCAAAGTACTTTCTACGCCGGATCGGCGAAGTCTGTGGGCGATTCAAACCCCGCAGACTTTTCGTCTTTCTGAATTGCTGGATGCTTATGCGGTAGCGGAGCGGGATGGTTTTTTAGGTACAGATGATTCCAGTTTAGCGGAGCGTGCCGGCATTCCGGTTTCTGTGGTAGAGGGAAGCTACAGAAATATTAAGATTACGACGCCTGATGATTTAGATTTTGCAGAATTCACAGAAAGAAACAGGGGAGAGGGACAATCATGATCGCTGTAGGACAAGGATTTGATGTACATCAAATGGTAGAGGGAAGGCCTTGTATTATTGGAGGAGTAACGATTCCATATGAAAAAGGACTACTGGGACATTCCGATGCAGATGTGCTGCTGCACGCAGTAAGTGACGCTATTCTAGGCGCGCTTGGACTAGGTGATATTGGCAGACATTTTCCGGACACAGATCCGGCGTTTAAGGACGCGGATAGCTTGAAATTATTAGAACAAGTATGGGCGCTTGCTAGCGAGCGTGGTTATAAGCTTGGAAATATCGATTCCACGATTATTGCCCAAAAACCAAAGATGGCGCCATATATTCCTCAAATGACGGAGATCATCGCTCGTGCGCTTCATGCAGACCCGTCCAAGGTGAATGTTAAAGCTACCACTACCGAGCAGCTTGGTTTTGCCGGTCGTGGCGAAGGAATTGCCGCACAATCTATTGTCTGTCTACTCCAAGATGTGATATCATCTTGAGATGGTCTAAGTAGTAAATCTAAGTTTTAACCATATGAAGCGGAGGGAATATAATGACGGATCAAGTCCGGGTGCGTTACGCACCGAGCCCTACGGGACATTTACATATAGGTAACGCCAGAACGGCGCTGTTTAACTATCTGTTCGCCCGTAATAAAGGCGGTAAATTCATTATCAGAATTGAAGATACAGACGTGAAGCGCAATGTCGCAGGCGGCGAAGAGAGCCAGCTTAAATATTTGAAATGGCTAGGTATGGATTGGGATGAGAGCGTTGATGTTGGCGGAGAGTATGGACCTTACCGCCAGACTGAACGTCTGGATCTTTATCGCGTATATTGGCAGGAGTTGCTGGATAGAGGTTTGGCTTACCGTTGCTATTGCACAGAGGAAGAACTGGAAGCGGAACGTGAAGAACAGACTGCTCGTGGAGAAACTCCTCGTTATTCCGGTAAACACCGTGATTTGACGGAAGAGCAACGCCTTGCTTTTGAAGCTGAAGGACGGGTAGCTAGTATTCGCTTCCGCGTACCAGAAGATCGTACGTATGCGTTCGATGATATCGTAAAGGGCAACATTTCTTTTGATACGAAGGAAATGGGTGACTTTGTTATTGTAAAGAAGGATGGAATTCCGACCTACAACTTTGCAGTAGCTGTTGATGATCATCTGATGGCTATTACCCATGTATTGCGTGGAGAAGATCATATTTCCAATACCCCGCGTCAACTTATGATCTTTGAAGCACTTGGCTGGGAACCGCCTTTGTTTGGTCATATGACCCTTATTGTTGGCGACAACCACAAGAAGCTCAGCAAGCGGGATGAATCCGTTATTCAATTTATCGAGCAATATGACGAATTGGGTTATTTGCCTGAAGCTTTGGTTAATTTCATTTCTCTCCTGGGCTGGTCGCCAGAAGGTGAAGAAGAAATTTTCAGTAAAGAAGAACTTATTTCTATTTTTGATGCGGACCGATTGTCCAAAAGTCCGGCTGTATTCGATAAGAATAAGCTGGCGCATCTAAATAATCACTATATTAAGCATGCTGATCCTAAACGGATCTCGGCATTAGCGATTCCACATCTACAAAAAGCGGGGAAAATACCGGCTGAGCTGAATGATGAGCAGCAGGCATGGGCAGAAAGCCTTGTAGCACTGTATCAAGAGCAGATGACCTCTGCCTCCGATATCGTAGAGCTATCTGAACTATTCTTCCGCAGTCATCTGGAGTTGGAAACAGAAGCGGCGCAGGTTCTGGCGGAAAGCCAAGTACCTGAGGTCTTGTCTGCTTTCCTGGCTAAGGTTGAAGCCTGTCAGGATTTCAGTGCTAGCAACATGGCTGTTCTAATTAAAGAAGTACAGAAGGAAACAGGTCACAAGGGTAAAGCGTTATTTATGCCGATCCGCGTAGCTCTGACCGGACAAACTCACGGACGTGATCTCAATATAACGATTGCTTTGCTCGGCCAAAACCGAGTTATCGAACGTTTGAAATCACAAATTAAGGGAGCTTAAAGCAGGATTACTTATCACTAAGCCTCTTGTCAGTCCCTTAGCTTTTGCGCTAAGATAGTACCATATGATAATAGCTGCGATCAGGAGAAGTACGTCCATTAAGGCAATTGCCAGAGAGAATAACCGAGAAAGGGATACCTTTCGGGCTGGGAGTTATTCATTTGTCCGGGGCAGAACATGCGCCTGTGAGCTGCACGGTTGAACGATCCTTAAGGTTCGTTAGATCGTGCCGGGTACATCGCCGTTAATGATGCCAAGTGGAACGAAGAAACTCTGCCGATGGTAACAACGCAGCCTGTTTGATTCGTTCAAGCAGAGTGGAACCGCGGTTAAACGTCTCTGCAGCTTTATGCTGCAGGGGCTTTTTTTGTTTCGAGGTATCTTTTTTATATAACAAACCAAGCAAACACCCACAGCATATGTATGATAAGAATGATGAATGGGAGACAATACCTCCCTTGTGTACCTGTTAACAGGAGATGGGGGAGTCAAGAAGAGAGGAACCGTGATGTTTAAGCATATTAAGTCGGACATTCGGGCGGTATTCGATAACGATCCCGCTGCCCGCAGCTGGTTCGAGGTTGTCTTCACATATGCAGGGTTGCACGCCATTTGGGGTCATCGAATTGCTCATTCTTTTTTCAAACGCCGCTGGTATACAATGGCCCGTTTGGTCTCACAGTTTAGTAGATTTATGACCGGTGTTGAGATCCATCCCGGAGCCGTCATCGGAAATAGGCTGTTTATCGACCATGGTATGGGGATTGTTATTGGAGAAACCTGTGAAATCGGTGATGATGTTATTATCTATCAAGGGGTTACACTCGGGGGAACAGGGAAAGAAAAAGGTAAACGTCATCCCACAGTTGGCAACAATGTAGTTATTGGTTCTGGTGCGAAGGTATTAGGATCGTTTCGTATCGGCGACAATTCAAATATAGGTTCTAATGCAGTTGTGTTGCGTGAAGTGCCAAATAACAGTACGGTAGTAGGGAACCCGGGCCGTGTAGTAAAACGAAACGGTGAACGTGTATCCGATCGTTTGGATCATACCAAGATGCCAGACCCGCTTGTAGATTCACTTCGTTTTTTGCAAAAAGAAATCGAAGAGATCAGAGAGAAGCTTGGCGAAGAAGATAAGCAAAAGACCGCACAGCGACTGGCTGAAACTCAGCAGTATATTGGTGATTACGAAATTTAAGCATATCCGGTACTAAGGAATCGGGACAACAGAAAGGGTTGGAATAGGATGGCTTTACAAATTTACAACACAATGACACGCAGCAAGGAACAGTTTGTGCCCCAGGAATCGGGCAAAGTGAAAATGTACGTATGTGGTCCAACCGTTTATGGATATATGCATATCGGAAATGCTAGACCTATTATTGTCTTTGATATGGTCCGGAATTATTTGGAGCAACTTGGCAATGAGGTACGGTATGTTACGAATTTCACGGATGTAGATGATAAACTGATACGCAAAGCAGAGGAAATGAATACAACAGTAGCGGAGGTTGCGGAGATTTTTATCGCTGCCTATCTTGAGGATCTCGAAGGACTTGGAGTGAAGCCGGCGACATTGAATCCGCGGGTTACAGAAAGCATGGATCTGATCATTCAATTCATTAAAGACCTTGAGGAAAAAGGGTACGCATATGAGAGCGGCGGCGATGTATTCTATCGCACTTCCAAATTTGAAGACTATGGTAAGCTGTCTCGTCAGAATCTAGATGAATTACAGTTTGGTATTCGTGTAGAGGTTGATTCCCGTAAAGAGAAGCCTGAGGATTTTGTACTATGGAAAGCGGCGAAGCCAGGTGAAGTGTATTGGGAAAGCCCTTGGGGGAATGGACGTCCAGGCTGGCATATTGAATGCTCGGCCATGGCAAGAGAGTTCTTAGGAGATACAATCGATATCCACGGTGGCGGACAAGATTTGCAGTTCCCGCATCATGAATGCGAATGCGCTCAGACAGAAGCTCTGACAGGAAAGCCACTCTCTAATTACTGGATGCATAATGGATTTCTCAATATCGGGGACGAGAAAATGTCCAAATCCCTTGGTAATGGTTGGCTTGTAAAAGATATCCGTGGGCAATTTAAAGCTGGAACCATCCGCTACTTCATGCTCTCGACACATTACCGTAATCCTTTGAATTTTTCTGTTGATTCGTTGACTTCAGCCGAAAAGAGCGTTGAGCGTATCTCTCTAGCTGAGAGCAATGTTAAGCATCGTCTTGAGCTTGCTGAAGGAGTTGCCCAAGGTGAAGTGAGCTTAGAGATTAACGATAAGTTATCTGCTATAGTGGCCAATTTTCATGCTAAAATGCAGGATGACTTTAATACTCCAGATGCGATTACCGCTATGTTTGATTGGGTGAGTCTTGCAAACCATACTCTTGCGAATAGTGAAGCAGCCCCGTCTGATTTTGCTGCGCTCTTGCAAGCTTTTGGGGAAATGAATGCTGTGCTGCGTTTGACACCTGAGCATGAGGAAGAAGAGATCGCGAGTGAAGAAGTTGAACGATTGATCGCGGAGCGGGTTGAAGCGCGTAAGAATAAGAATTGGAGCCGGTCCGATGAGATCCGTGATGAATTAGGCCGCTTGGGCATATTGCTTGAGGATACTCCGCAAGGAATGCGGTGGCGGCGTAAATGAGTGAGGAACGCAAGTTTCAGAACGGGTGGTTTCCTTACGAGCCTTCCAAACCTGCGCGACTCCTCTCACCAATCGTACTTGCCTATGTAGGAGATGCTATTTACGAGGTGTCAGTTCGTCAGTATTTAGTATCTCTTCCGAATTTGCGCCCAAACCATTTGCATCGCTCTGCTACAGGACTTGTATCCGCTAAGGCGCAGAGTGCCATTCTTGGATTTTTGGAGCCGAATCTCACAGAAGAGGAAAAGGATGTCGCCCGTCAAGGGAGAAACGCTAAGTCGGGAAGTATTCCTAAGAATGCAGATGTGCTTGAATACCGTCATGCTACTGCTTTTGAGTGCCTGATTGGTTACTTATACTACACAGGTCAACAAGAGCGAATACAAGAAATTGTACACAGTGGTATACAGTTTATGTTGAATCAGCCGTGATATGGCTTTTGTGAAATAGAGAATAGGAGAAGTGGACATGGAAGAAGATTTGAAGACAGAAGAGGAAATATTAGCTGGGAAGCATTCAGTGCTTGAAGCACTTCGTGCGGGTCGTACTTTAAACAAAATATGGATCGCAGAAACGGCTCAGAAGCATCTGACTGCACCAATCGTCGCTGAAGCACGCAAAGCGGGGATTGTCATTCAACATGTGGACAAGCGTAAGCTGGATCAACTCGCTCCAGGAGTTCAACATCAAGGGGTAGTTGCTCAAGCGGCACCTTTTGCCTATGTCGAGGTAGATGATTTGCTTGCTGCAGCAGAAGCTAAAGGAGAGCCTGCATTCCTAATTTTGCTGGATGAGATCGAAGATCCACATAACCTGGGATCCATTCTGCGGACAGCAGATTGTACTGGAGTGCATGGAGTAATTGTACCTAAACGTCGTTCGGCTCAGATTACTGCTACCGTCTCCAAAACATCGGCGGGTGCCGTTGAATATGTTCCGGTTGCGCGGGTGACTAACCTAGGTCAGACCATTGATCGTCTGAAAGAGCAGGGAGTCTGGGTAGTAGGTACAGATGTGGATACAGATCAGAATCTGTTTGGATCCAATATTTTCACAGGACCGGTAGCTGTTGTAATCGGTAATGAGAATAAAGGGATGGGACGCCTGATTCGTGAGAAATGTGATGTATTACTTAAACTGCCGATGGCCGGAAAGATCAATTCATTAAATGCCTCTGTCGCCGCAGGAGTCATTATGTATGAAGTGGTACGCCTTCGGCAACAGCAGGGATAACTATGGCCGACTGGCGTGATGTGCTGCTTGTGGACGGATATAATATGATCGGTGGCTGGCCGGAACTTGCGGCACTGTCCCAGATTGGTATGCAGGAAGCACGCGACCGCTTGATGGATTTGCTGGCTGATTACCAGGCTTACTCAGGACGAAGGGTTATTGCTGTGTTTGATGCATACCGCGTTCCAGGATTGGGACGGTCATTTGTCCAAGGCAAAGTCCAGGTATTTTTCACCAAGGAAAAAGAAACCGCAGACGAGTGCATCGAGCGACTGGTTGGGGAATTTAGCAACCGACGTCGCCAAATCTATGTTGCAACGAGTGATTTAGTGGAGCAGCATATTATTTTTGCTCAAGGTGCACTGCGGATTTCTGCAAGAGAATTACATCTAGAGATTGAAGAGAATCAGAAACAAGTGAAAAAGGCTATCGAACCGGGAAGTATCAGTTCTACACGTCATTCTTTAGGAGACAAACTGCCACCTGATGTGCGGAGTAAACTGGAAAATTGGCGTAGACAGTGATAGTTGGGAAGATTTAGGTAATGTTTTTATTCCATTATATGCTATTCCAGATTGTTTTTGGACAAATCCGGTTGACGGTGTAAGGTAACATAATATATACTGATCCTATATTTCGCGAAGTAACGATGTGTCTTGCGTTGCAGCCGGGGGGATTCTTGGTGAGTGTCGACCTCAAGGAAATAATGCTGTCTGAGTATGATTTCATAAGTGATGAAGATATTGTCGAGGCTTTCCGTGGTGGCGACAGTGGCGCATTGGAACACTTAATTAATAAATACCGTAATTTTGTACGTGCTAAAGCCCGCTCTTATTTCTTGATCGGGGCAGACCGTGAAGATATTGTTCAAGAAGGAATGATTGGTCTATATAAGGCTATTCGTGACTTTAAAGGTGACAAGCTCTCTTCATTTAAGGCTTTTGCTGAGCTCTGCATTACACGTCAAATTATAACCGCTATTAAGACGGCCACTCGTCAGAAGCATATTCCGCTCAATTCTTATGTTTCTTTGGACAAGCCCATTTATGATGAAGATTCTGACCGAACGCTTATGGATGTCATTTGTGGAACTCAGGTTCTAGATCCAGAAGAACTAATTATTAATCAAGAAGAATTCATTGGACTTGAAGATAAGATGGCAGAGATTTTAAGTGACCTAGAGCGTAAGGTTCTAATGTTGTACTTAGACGGAAGATCTTATCAGGAAATTGCTGAAGATCTAAAGAGGCATGTGAAATCTATTGACAACGCTTTACAACGTGTAAAGCGGAAATTAGAAAGATATCTAGAAGTGCGCGACAATTAATGATATAATGAACACAAGAGGGCTCGTACATCGAGTTCTTTTTTTTAGTCTCATGAAATTGCTCGGATAGAATTAGGGTCTAATACCATAAATTCCTATTTGAGTCGATTTTAGTCGTTGCCGTTGAGGGTAGGTTTATACACAGTCGGAATACCCCATAATGATAAGGAAGACAGCGAAGTGTGAGGAAGAGATAGACCCAAAGGCAGGGTACGGCCATATGACTATAACACCCGAAATTACCCAGTGCAGAACGGAATTCTTTCGTTGACACAGACCTTGACATTATGCTAAAGTGTTTTAGGTAGGCCTAAATTCGCGGCTTTTTTTAGGATCAATATTTACGTCTTCTAATTGTATAGTTAGAAGGACGTCTCGGGAGGTGCACATCATGCGGGTAATTATCACTTTGGCTTGTACAAGTTGCAAACAAAGAAACTATGCGACTACCAAAAACAAGCGAAATCACCCCGACCGCATGGAGATGAAGAAATTTTGCAAGTATTGTAACTCGCAAACTCCTCATCGCGAAACCAGATAGTCTGTGGAGGTGTAGTCGGCATGAAACGTAGTTTCAAGTCTATGTTTTCCTTTTTCACTGAGAGCTGGAGTGAACTCAAAAAGGTTCGCTGGCCAAGTCGTAAAGAATTGACCAACTATACATTGATCGTTCTCGGTACAATTGTAGTTGTCGCTATTTACTTCTGGGTTCTGGACATCGGTATTTCCGCTGTGATTGAAGCGATTATTTAGAGAGGTCCCAGGTGGCTTGATATGGAAAAAAGATGGTATGTCGTTCATACCTATTCTGGGTATGAGAATAAGGTCAAAGCCAATTTGGAAAAGCGCGTTGAGTCCATGGGCATGGAAGACAAAATATTCCGCGTTCTTGTTCCTATGGAAGAAGAAATCGTAAACAAAGACGGTAAGAAAAAAACCGTCATGCGTAAAGTTTACCCGGGTTATGTTTTGGTGGAAATGGTTCAGACTGATGATTCCTGGTATGTTGTCCGCAATACTCCGGGCGTTACTGGATTTGTTGGTTCGACAGGCTCAGGGTCTAAACCGACAGCTTTGCTTCCGGAAGAGGTAGAACAAATTCTGAAGCATATGGGCATGGTTGAACCTAAAGCGAAGATTGATTTCGAAATCAAGGAATCCGTACGTATTATGGTTGGTCCGTTTGCGAATTTTGTGGGTTCCGTGGAAGAAATTTTGGCTGACAAGAGCAAGATTAAAGTGCATGTTAACATGTTTGGACGGGAAACCCCGCTAGAGTTGGATTTCACTCAAGTGGAGAAAATATAACATAAGCTAAGGGTTTCTTGTGGGAGAGCGCTAATGGCGTTCGAAGACCACTATTTTTGCAAGGAGGTGTCACTCATGGCTAAAAAAGTTATTAAAATGGTGAAACTGCAGATTCCTGCAGGGAAAGCGAATCCAGCGCCTCCAGTAGGTCCGGCGTTAGGTCAAGCAGGTGTCAACATCATGGCATTCTGTAAGGAATTTAATGCTCGTACTGCCGACCAGGCTGGCTTGATCATTCCGGTTGAAATTACAGTATTTGAAGACCGTTCCTTTACGTTCATCACTAAAACTCCTCCGGCTGCTGTTCTGCTTCGCATCGCTGCTAAAGTAGAAAAAGGATCCGGCGAACCAAACAAGAAAAAAGTAGCAAAAATCGGCCGCGCAGCGGTTCGTGAAATTGCTGAAACAAAAATGCCCGACCTTAACGCTGCATCTGTAGAAGCTGCAATGCGTATGGTTGAAGGTACTGCTCGCAGTATGGGTATCACAATCGAAGACTAGTAGTTTTCGAAGAATCGGTCATTCGTGACCCGCAAGTATGTGGGAGGAATTTCCGCTAACACCACAAAGGAGGAACATTTTCATGGCTAAACATGGTAAGAAATACCAAGAAGCTGCTAAGCTGATCAACAGCGAAGCAACTTACGAGCCTTCAGAAGCTGTAGAGCTTGTGAAAAAGGCAGCGACTGCAAAATTCGACGAAACCGTTGAAGCAGCAGTTCGTCTGGGTGTAGACCCGCGTAAACAAGACCAAGCAGTTCGTGGTGTTGTTGTCCTGCCTCACGGCACTGGTAAAACACAACGCGTGCTTGTATTTGCAAAAGGTGAAAAAGCGAAAGAGGCAGAAGCTGCTGGCGCGGATTTTGTTGGTGATCAAGACATGATCAACAAAATTCAACAAGGCTGGTTTGAATTTGATGTCTGCGTAGCTACACCTGACATGATGAGTGAAGTCGGTAAACTAGGTCGTCTGCTTGGTGGTAAAGGTCTTATGCCTAACCCTAAAGCCGGCACAGTTACATTCGATGTTTCCAAGGCTGTGCAAGAAATCAAAGCCGGTAAAATCGAATACCGTCTCGACAAAGCAGGTCAAATTCACGCGCCAATCGGCAAAGTGTCCTTTGATGCTGCACAATTGAACGATAACCTTAAAGCTCTTATCGACGCTTTGAACCGTGCGAAACCAGCTGCTGCTAAAGGTGTATACCTTAAAGGCATCTCGATTTCTTCCACAATGGGTCCTAGCGCTCGTGTGAACACAACCGTCTTCAGATAAATAAGGGTTGACTCTTTGAGTCAATTTTGATAATCTATAACAGTTGTGAAACTTAAGGTATCAATCTTAACCTTGAATATGCTTACCGTAGACAGTAGGTGCCTTAGTGCTTAATTCCCTACCGAGGTGTTGTGATAGAAACAAGAAGTAACGAGCTCGCTCGTATAACTTTCGTTTTATCAAGCCTTCGTGATTCTGCGGAGGCTTTTCTAATGCCTGCGTAGGAGCGGTGATGCTTTCCTTGGAAAGGACGCCGACACATAAATTTTCAGGAGGTGTATACATTGGCAAATGCAAAAGTAATTCAAGCAAAACAGGATGCGGTTGACGTTGTTACTGCGAAACTGCAAAACAGTCTTTCGACTGTTGTAGCGGACTATCGTGGATTGAACGTTTCCCAAGTGACTGAACTGCGTAAGCAACTTCGTGAAGCTGGCGTTGAGTTTCAAGTCCTGAAGAACACATTGCTACGTCGCGCAACTGCTGCGGCTGAGTTGACTGAGTTGGATGAAGTTTTGACTGGTCCAACAGCTATCGCATTCAGCGCAACTGATGCAGTAGCTCCAGCTAAAATTTTGAACGATTTCGCCAAGAAAAACGACGCTTTGAAATTGAAAGGCGGCGTAGTAGAAGGACGTGTCATCGACGCGGACCAACTGAAAGCACTGGCTGAGCTTCCATCCCGCGATGGTTTGCTGTCCATGCTGCTTAGCGTACTTCAAGCTCCAATGCGCAACTTCGCGCTTGCAGTTAAAGCTGTTGCTGAAAAAGAAGAACAAAGCGCGTAAGCCTTTGACTCTTGCAGCATAAATCATTACCACAAACAAATTTAAATTATAAATGGAGGTTCAATCATGAGTAAAGAAGCAATCTTGGAAGCAATTAAAGGCATGAGCGTATTGGAACTGAACGACCTGGTTAAAGCAATTGAAGAAGAATTCGGCGTAACTGCAGCAGCTCCAGTAGCAGCTGGCGGTGCGGTAGCAGCAGTTGCTGAAGAGCAATCCGAATTTGACGTAATTTTGACAGGCGCTGGCGCTTCCAAAATCAACGTTATCAAAATCGTTCGCGAAATCACAGGCCTTGGCTTGAAAGAAGCTAAAGATCTTGTAGACAACGCACCAAAAGCAATCAAAGAAAAAGTAAGCAAAGAAGAAGCCGAAGCTACTAAAGCAAAATTGGAAGAAGCAGGCGCAGCTGTAGAAGTGAAGTAATTCCTTCTATACTGAAAACCCCTTGAACTTGTTCAAGGGGTTTATTTTATAAATAGAGTTAGTAGGGTTTTGTAAATACAAACTATTAACATAAAGGAAAGGGAGGATAGAGATGTCGCAACATTATTATTCGCAGCAACCGGAAGTGCGTCATGACAGACGTACCATCGACACCGTTCTAAGAGGCAAAAGCTTTCGTTTTACGAGCGATGCGGGTGTTTTCTCTAAAGGAGATATCGATTACGGTAGCCGAGTTCTTATTGAAGCTATGATCATTCCGGACGGTTCGGCAGTGCTTGATGTGGGTTGCGGATATGGACCGATAGGCATAAGTGCAGCATGCCTAGCCCCCAAAGGGCAAGTGACGATGATTGATATTAACAGTCGTGCGGTAGAACTTGCGCGTGAGAATGCTCAGCACAATGGAATCCGGAATGTTACGGTAATGGAAAGCGATGTACTCGGCGCATTGAATGAACAACAAAAGTTCGATGTGATTCTTACCAATCCTCCGATACGTGCAGGAAAAGCTGTAGTGCATCAGATTTTTGAAGAAGCTTATGATCATTTGAATGAGGGTGGCTTTCTGTGGATTGTTATTCAGAAGAAGCAGGGTGCTCCGTCAGCGGTAGCTAAACTTGAAAGCTTGTTCTCGAATGTGGAAGAAGTGGGGAAAGATAAAGGTTATCGTATTATTAAAGCTCAGAAATAAAAATCAATAGGTTATTGACATGTGATAGTGATAATGGTATTATTATAAAATGTCAGTATTAAGATAGGCTCCATGTCTTTAGTTTGCTGAAAATGTCAAGCGATATATTGTCGCCGGCTAGCGCAAGCCGTACGGCAAGTTTTGTGCGAATTGGTTCTCTATGCTCTGGCGTAGCGAGTGTTACGCGGTAATAGATAATAGCGCATAAACTGTTGCTTGGTGACGTATAATATGTACGTTTTGGGCAAATCTACTGGATAAGGAGTATTTTGGTCATGGATAAGTGCGCTCTTTTTTCGAAGATTTCGATAAGGGCTTTTCTTTTATTTATGACTGAATCCTTGTAGTATGGTTCCATTATACGGTTCCAAACAAGGGTTCGCAATCAATTTTTAAGTGAGTAGACATGAGGGGTGAGTAAAGTTGGCAGGACATCTTGTTCAGTATGGTCGACGCACTCGGCGGAGCTATGCGAGAATTAACGAGGTACTCGAGGTCCCGAACCTGATCGAGATCCAACAAAAATCGTATGATTGGTTTTTGGAGGAAGGATTGCGGGAAATGTTTCAGGACATCTCGCCGATCCAGGATTTCACAGGTAATTTGGTACTAGAGTTCATTGATTACAGCCTGGGTGAACCAAAATATACGGTTGACGACGCTAAAGAGCGGGACGTGACGTATGCGGCTCCTCTGCGTGTAAAGGTGCGGCTCATTAATAAGGAGACCGGTGAGGTCAAAGAGCAGGAAGTGTTCATGGGAGATTTCCCGCTGATGACGGAGACCGGCACTTTTATTATTAACGGTGCGGAACGGGTTATTGTCAGCCAGTTGGTTCGCTCTCCAAGCGTCTATTTCAGCACAAAAGTGGATAAGAACGGCAAAAAAACCTACACCGCCACAGTAATCCCGAACCGCGGAGCCTGGTTGGAACTTGAGACCGACGCTAAGGATATTATGTATGTTCGTATCGATCGGACTCGTAAAATTCCTGTTACCGTACTTTTGCGTGCTCTCGGTTTCGGTAGTGATGCCGAAATTCTGGAATTGCTTGGCAATGATGAATATATTCGCAATACGCTGGATAAAGACAACACGGACTCCACGGAGAAGGCGCTTATTGAAATTTATGAGCGTTTGCGTCCGGGCGAACCGCCGACACTAGACAATGCCAAAAGTTTGCTGGTCGCGCGTTTCTTTGATCCAAAACGCTACGACCTAGCCAATGTAGGCCGTTACAAAATCAATAAAAAGCTACACATTAAGAACCGTCTTTTCAATCAACGTCTTGCTCAGCCTTTGGTTGACGAAGCTACAGGAGAAATCCTGGCAGAGTCCGGCCAAATGGTCGATCGCAGACTGCTTGATGAATTGATTCCATATTTCGAAAAGAATGTTGCCTTTAAAAACTACCGTGTTACTGGTGGGGTTATGGACAGCGAAGATATTCCTCTTCAGACGATTGACGTATTCTCGCCAATCGAAGAAGGTCGGGTTATTAAGCTGATCGCTAACGGCAACATCGACAAGTCTGTTAAGCACATTACTCAAGCTGATATTATATCCTCGATCAGCTACTTTATTAATTTGCTTCACGGAATTGGTAATACCGATGATATTGACCATTTGGGTAACCGTCGTCTGCGTTCTGTGGGTGAACTTCTTCAGAATCAGTTCCGTATCGGTTTGTCCCGTATGGAGCGCGTTGTGCGTGAAAGAATGTCGATTCAGGATGCTAATGCAATTACGCCTCAAGCTCTGATCAATATTCGTCCGGTTATCGCGTCCATTAAAGAGTTCTTCGGTAGCTCTCAGTTGTCTCAATTTATGGATCAGACGAACCCGCTTGCGGAACTTACGCATAAACGTCGTCTATCTGCACTCGGACCCGGTGGTTTGACACGTGAGCGCGCGGGCTTTGAAGTTCGTGACGTCCATCACAGTCACTACGGTCGGATGTGTCCAATTGAAACACCGGAAGGTCCGAACATTGGATTGATCAACTCCTTGTCTACCTTTGCTCGTATCAACGAATACGGCTTTATTGAAGCTCCATATCGTTGGGTAGATCCAAAGACAGGTAAGGTAACTGAACAAATCGATTATCTGACTGCTGATGAGGAAGATAATTATGTAGTTGCTCAGGCTAATGTATTGATCGACGAAGATGGCTCTTTTAAGGAAGACATGGTAATCGTTCGTTACAATAAAGACTCTGACAACATTACAACGATGCCAAGTGATCGTGTGGATTACATGGACGTTTCGCCTAAACAGGTCGTATCCGTCGCTACGGCGCTCATTCCGTTCCTTGAGAACGATGACTCCAACCGCGCACTGATGGGATCTAACATGCAGCGTCAAGCCGTTCCACTTCTAATTCCTAAAGCTCCGCTGGTCGGAACAGGGATGGAGCATAAATCCGCTAAGGATTCTGGCGTATGTGTTGTTTCTAAGTATGACGGTATTATCGAACGTTCTTCAGCTAATGAAATTTGGCTGCGCCGGGTTGAAACAGTCGAAGGCAAAGAAGTTAAAGGCGATATCGTTAAATATAAATTACACAAATTTATGCGTTCTAACCAAGGTACCTGTATTAACCAACGTCCTCTAGCTAAAAGAGGGGACATTGTTAAGAAAGGTGATATCCTGGCAGATGGTCCTTCCACAGAAATGGGCGAACTTGCTCTTGGTCGCAACGTAGTCGTTGCGTTCATGACTTGGGAAGGTTACAACTACGAGGATGCGATCCTGTTAAGTGAGAAACTAGTTAAGGAAGATGTATACACTTCGATTCATATCGAAGAATACGAATCTGAAGCTCGTGACACTAAACTGGGACCTGAAGAAATTACTCGTGATATTCCAAACGTGGGTGAAGAAGCTCTGCGCAATCTTGATGAGCGTGGAATCATCCGTATCGGTGCGGAAATCAGCGCTGGTGACATTCTGGTTGGTAAGGTTACTCCGAAGGGTGTAACTGAACTGACAGCAGAAGAACGTCTCCTGCACGCTATCTTTGGTGAGAAGGCTCGTGAAGTACGGGATACCTCTTTACGCGTTCCTCACGGTAGTGATGGTATTATCGTGGACGTTAAAGTATTTACACGTGAGAACGGTGATGAACTGCCTCCTGGTGTAAATCAATTGGTACGTGTCTATATCGCTCAGAAACGTAAGATCTCTGAGGGTGACAAAATGGCCGGACGTCACGGTAACAAGGGTGTCGTTGCCCGTATCCTGCCAGAAGAAGATATGCCGTTCCTTCCGGACGGTACGCCAGTACAGGTTGTACTTAACCCTCTAGGCGTTCCTTCTCGTATGAACATCGGACAGGTGCTCGAGGTCCATATTGGTATGGCCGCATTGCGTCTGGGTATTCACATTGCAACGCCGGTATTTGACGGAGCGCGTGAGTACGACGTGTTTGATACGATGGAAGAAGCAGGTATGCAGCGTAATGGTAAGACTGTATTGTACGATGGTCGGACAGGTGAACGCTTCGAACGTGAAGTTACTGTCGGCGTCATGCATATGATTAAACTGGCGCACATGGTTGATGATAAGATTCACGCCCGTTCAACAGGTCCTTACTCATTAGTTACGCAACAGCCGCTGGGTGGTAAAGCTCAGTTTGGTGGACAGCGTTTCGGGGAGATGGAAGTGTGGGCGCTTGAAGCTTATGGTGCTGCATATACATTGCAAGAAATTTTGACCGTGAAATCCGATGACGTGGTTGGTCGCGTGAAAACGTACGAATCCATCGTCAAAGGTGAAAATGTACCGGAACCAGGTGTTCCTGAATCGTTCAAAGTATTGATCAAAGAACTGCAGTCCCTGGGTATGGATGTTAAGATTCTTAGCGGTGACGAGCAGGAAATTGAAATGAGAGAATTGGACGATGAGGACGAGACGTCAGGCGACAAGCTAAGCCTCAATTTAGAAGGCGCAGAAGTCGGAGTAGAATAATCACGCTAGGAGCTTTAGAGTTCCATTTTATAAAGGACCGCGCCCTCTTTTGATGTAACAGTCAGAGGAGGGCAAAGCGGTACTAAATCAGGATTAGGTTAAGGAGGGTTGCTCCTTGTTGGACGTTAACAATTTTGAATTTATGAAAATCGGACTCGCTTCTCCGGAGAAGATTCGTTCATGGTCCCGCGGAGAAGTTAAGAAACCGGAAACCATTAACTATCGTACATTGAAACCGGAAAAAGAGGGTCTTTTCTGCGAGCGTATCTTTGGACCGCAAAAAGACTGGGAATGTCATTGCGGTAAATACAAACGTGTCCGTTATAAGGGCGTAGTCTGCGACCGTTGTGGCGTTGAAGTTACTCGTGCTAAAGTTCGTCGTGAACGTATGGGTCACATTGAATTGGCTGCTCCGGTATCTCATATCTGGTACTTCAAAGGTATCCCAAGCCGTATGGGCTTGGCACTAGATATGTCTCCAAGATCTCTTGAAGAGATTATCTACTTCGCTTCTTATGTTGTAACTGATCCAGGTGAAACACCATTGGAAAAGAAACAACTTCTGTCCGAAAAAGAATATCGTAGCTACCGTGAAAAATACGGTTACGGTTTCCAAGCCGGCATGGGTGCTGAAGCTGTTAAGAAGCTTCTTCAAGACATCGACATTGAGAAAGAACTGGAATTCCTCAAAGAAGAACTGCGTACGGCTCAAGGCCAACGTCGTAACCGGGCGATCAAACGTCTGGAAGTTATTGAGGCATTCCGTAACTCAGGCAACAAACCTGATTGGATGATCATGGATGTACTACCGGTTATTCCTCCGGAACTTCGTCCGATGGTTCAATTGGATGGTGGCCGTTTTGCTACGTCTGATTTGAACGATCTTTATCGTCGTGTTATTAACCGGAACAACCGTCTGAAAAGACTGCTGGATCTTGGTGCACCTGACATTATCGTGCAGAACGAGAAACGGATGCTACAGGAAGCTGTCGATGCTCTCATCGATAACGGCCGTAGAGGACGTCCTGTAACGGGTCCTGGTAACCGTCCACTTAAATCACTCAGCCATATGCTGAAGGGTAAACAAGGACGTTTCCGTCAGAACTTGCTCGGTAAACGGGTTGACTACTCTGGACGTTCCGTTATCGTTGTAGGACCGTACCTGAAGATGTATCAGTGCGGACTTCCTAAGAAAATGGCGCTAGAATTGTTCAAGCCTTTCGTTATGAAAGAATTGGTTAACAAGGGCCTAGCCCACAACATAAAGAGCGCGAAACGTAAAGTTGAGCGTGTAAGTCCTGAAGTATGGGATGTACTTGAAGAAGTAATCAGAGAGCACCCAGTACTTCTAAACCGCGCACCAACACTTCACCGTCTCGGTATTCAAGCTTTTGAACCGATTTTGGTGGAAGGTCATGCTATTCGTCTTCACCCACTCGTATGTACGGCTTACAACGCCGACTTTGACGGTGACCAAATGGCGGTGCACGTTCCTCTGTCAGCAGAAGCTCAAGCGGAAGCACGTATTCTTATGCTTGCATCCGGTAATATCTTGAACCCTAAAGACGGAAAACCAGTTGTAACACCTTCCCAGGATATGGTCCTTGGTACTTTCTACCTGACCATGGACAACAAGGAAGAAAAAGGATCAGGTATGATTCTGCGTACCGTAAATGAAGCTGTATCAGCTTACCAACGCGGAACTGCAGGTCTTCATGCTCGTGTAGCTATTCCAGTTAAAGCACTAGGTAAGACTTGCTTTACGGAAAAACAACAAGGTGCAATGTTGATTACTACGATCGGTAAGATTATCTTTAATGAAATTTACCCAAGTAGTTTCCCTTATATCAATGAAGCGACTAAGACTAACTTGCTGCATGGCACGCCAGAGAAATACTTTATCTATGAAAAAGGCGCAGATATTCGCGAGCTGATTGAATCCGCTCCTGAAGCCAGCGCTGTAGGTAAAGAATATCTGGGTCTGATTATCGCACGTTGTTTTGAAACTTATCATACAACCAAAACCTCTATGATTTTGGATAAAATTAAACAACTCGGCTTTACGTACTCCACACGTTCCGGTGTTACCGTTGCTGTGTCGGATGTTATCGTGCCTGAGGAGAAAGTTACGATCCTGAAAGAGTCCGAAGCTAAGGTAGATGTGGTTGCTAACCAATATCGCCGTGGTCTGATCACTAATGACGAACGGTACGACCGTGTTATTGAGATCTGGTCGAAGACGAAGGATGATCTTACGAACATCCTGCTTAAATCGATGGACCGTTTCAACTCTATCATGCTCATGGTTGACTCCAAAGCGCGGGGTAACAAATCGCAGATCACTCAGCTGGGTGGTATGCGTGGTCTGATGGCAACACCTTCGGGTCGGATTTTCGAATTACCAATTAAAGCGAACTTCCGTGAAGGTCTTACGGTCTTGGAGTACTTTATCTCCACTCACGGAGCGCGTAAAGGTCTTGCCGATACCGCACTTCGTACTGCTGACTCCGGTTACTTGACTCGTCGTCTCGTTGACGTAGCTCAGGACGTTATCGTCCGTGAGGAAGATTGTGGAACGGACAAAGGATTTACAGTTAGTCGAATTCAGGATGGTAAAGAGGTTATTGAGGATCTGTATGACCGTATTGAAGGTCGCTACTGCTTCGAGACTGTTCGTCATCCAGAAACAGGCGAAATCATTGTTCACCGCAACGATTTGATTGACTCCGATAAAGCGGAAGCAATCGTAGACGCTGGTGTAACTAAGCTACAAATCCGCTCTGTACTAAGCTGCCGTGCTCGTCATGGTGTTTGTAAGAAATGTTACGGTCGTAACTTGGCAACTGGTAAACACGTTGAGATCGGTGAAGCGGTTGGTATTATCGCTGCACAATCTATCGGTGAACCAGGAACCCAGCTTACAATGCGTACGTTCCATACCGGCGGTGTTGCCGGTGATGACATCACGCAAGGTTTGCCGCGTATTCAAGAGTTGTTTGAAGCCCGTAACCCTAAAGGTCAGGCTACAATCAGTGAGATCGATGGTGTAATCAAGGAAATCCGTGAAACTAAGGATCGTCGTGAAATCGAAGTTCAAGGTGAAGCAGAATCCAAGACTTATTCCATTACTTATGGATCACGTCTACGTGTCAGCGAAGGCCAAGAAATTGAAGCCGGCGATGAGTTGACAGACGGTTCGATTGACCCTAAAGAAATGCTGCGAATCAAAGGGATCCGTGGGGTACAAAACTACATTCTGCAAGAAGTTCAGCGTGTATATCGTAACCAGGGCGTTGAGATCAATGATAAGCACATTGAAGTTATGATCAAACAAATGCTTCGGAAGATCCGTATCATTGACGCGGGTGACACAAGTCTGTTGCCGGGCGCGTTTGCGGATATTCATGAATATGAAGGTGCTAACAAGGAAGCCATCTTGTCTGGTAAAGAGCCTGCAGTTGCTAAACCAGTCTTGCTCGGTATTACCAAGGCGTCTCTTGAGACAGATTCCTTCTTGTCAGCAGCGTCTTTCCAAGAAACTACTCGCGTCTTAACAGATGCTGCTATCAAAGGCAAAGTAGATAAGTTGCTTGGACTCAAAGAAAATGTTATTATCGGTAAGTTGATTCCTGCCGGTACTGGTATGAATCGTTACCGTAATGTTAAACTAAGTGATCCAAATGCAGAAAGCGCGCTTGAATCTTTAGAGACGGTTCCTGCTGAATAAATTAGCAACCATGGTAGTGTACTCGTGTCATACCTATTCATAGGTGTGACACGAATATCTGCTGTGTACAATATTCATAAAAATTATTGCTGAATTTCTTGACACCATCTATTGATAATGCTAAAATGTCTAAGGTGCGTGAGTAGCCATGTTATCCTTGTTCATTGGAGGTAATGATTATGACTGATGATAGAGGACTACAGGATGCTCAGGTCAAGATCGGTACCAAACAAACCGTCAAGGCGGTAGAGTTGGGCCAAGCCGCAGAAGTCTATGTGGCAGAGGACGGAGATCAAAGGCTTACTTCCAGGATAGTTATGCTTTGTAACAAACAAGGTGTTAAGATCACATATGTGGATACGATGCTGAATTTGGGCAAGGCCTGCGGAATAGAAGTTGGCGCTGCGATGGCAGCCGTCTTAAAACAATAGCTACGGAAATGTTTTTGTACTGGAGTGAACTCCAGCGGCAAGAACTTTTCATTTGTCTTTTTATGAACCGCCTGGGTCTGTGGGCTTAGAGTTCTTAAATCGGCTATCATTTCAGGAAGGGGGTGGCAACAACATGCCAACAATTAACCAATTGGTTCGTAAAGGCCGTCAAGCCAAAATCGAAAAATCTAAATCTCCCGCTCTTCAAAAAGGGTATAACGCCCTCAAGCGTGAGGCTACAAATTTGAGCGCTCCGCAAAAACGCGGTGTGTGCACTCGTGTTGGTACAATGACTCCACGTAAACCAAACTCAGCGCTTCGTAAATATGCCCGTGTTCGTTTGACGAACCGTCTCGAGGTAACAGCTTATATCCCGGGTATCGGACATAACTTACAAGAGCACAGTGTTGTATTACTTCGCGGAGGTAAAGTAAAGGACCTTGCAGGGGTTCGTTACCATATCGTTCGTGGTGCATTGGATACAGCAGGTGTAGCTAACCGGATGCAAGCTCGTTCTAAGTACGGTGCTAAACGTCCTAAGGCTAAGAAATAAGAAAAAGTACTAGAATAATAAACATTTAAGAAAGGGGGATATCCATGCCACGCAAAGGTCCAGTTACTAAGAGAGACGTATTGCCAGATCCGTTGTATAATAGCAAGTTGGTTACTCGTTTGATTAACCGCATTATGCTGGGTGGTAAAAGAGGTGTCGCTCAAAGCATTCTGTACAATTCATTCAAGTTGATTGAAGAACGTACGGGTAAAGATCCGATGGAAGTTTTCGAAGCTGCCATCAAGAATATCATGCCGGTTTTGGAAGTCAAAGCTCGTCGTGTCGGTGGTGCTAACTATCAAGTACCTATCGAGGTTAAACCAGAGAGACGTACTGCTCTGGGATTACGTTGGCTCGTAAACTACTCTCGCAACCGCGGTGAGAAGACGATGGAAGAGCGTTTGGCGGCTGAGATCATCGACGCTTCCAACAACACAGGCGCTTCTGTTAAGAAACGCGAAGATACACACAAAATGGCTGAAGCAAACAAAGCGTTCGCTCACTACCGTTGGTAGGATTAAGGTCATTCAAATAACTTATATTTTGAAGGGAGATCCATTTCATGGCTAGAGAGTTCTCCTTAAAAAATACACGTAACATCGGGATCATGGCGCATATTGATGCTGGTAAAACAACTACCACAGAGCGGATTCTTTTCTATACAGGCCGTACGCACAAAATCGGTGAAGTTCACGAAGGTGCTGCTACAATGGACTGGATGGAGCAAGAACAAGAGCGCGGAATCACGATTACGTCCGCTGCTACCACTGCTGCGTGGAAAGGTCACCGCATCAATATCATTGATACCCCAGGACACGTTGACTTCACTGTTGAAGTTGAACGTTCCCTGCGTGTATTGGATGGGGCAGTAGGTGTATTTAGTGCAAAAGAGGGCGTTGAACCTCAGTCTGAAACCGTATGGAGACAGGCTGACCGTTATAACGTTCCACGTATTGCATATGTGAACAAAATGGACATTATCGGTGCGGATTTCCTTAACGTAATCGAAACTATGCGTGATCGTCTTCAAGCCAATGCAGTTGCTATTCAATTGCCAATTGGTGCTGAAAGTGATTTCACTGGTATTATCGACCTTGTTGAGCAAAAAGCACACATGTTTAGAGATGATCTAGGCCAAAACATCGAAGTAACGGATATTCCGGAAGAATATTTGGCCAAAGTTGAGGAGCTGCGTCTCGAGTTGATCGAGAAAGTTGCTGAACTTGATGAAGATCTGACTATGAAGTACCTGGAAGGCGAAGAAATTACAGTTCCGGAAATTAAAGCTGCACTGCGCAAAGGCGTAGTTGAAGTTAAATTGTTCCCTGTAATTGTTGGATCCTCCTACCGTAACAAAGGAATTCAGCTTATGCTGGATGCAGTTGTTGATTACTTGCCATCTCCTCTTGACGTTCCAGCTATCACTGGACATCTAGATGATGGAACTGAAGCAGTTCGTCATTCTTCGGATGAAGAACCGTTTGCAGCTTTGGCATTTAAAATCATGACTGACCCTTATGTAGGTAAACTTACGTTCTTCCGTGTATACTCTGGTATTCTAGAGTCCGGATCTTACGTAGTTAACGCTACTAAGAACAAGCGTGAACGTATTGGTCGTATTCTTCAAATGCATGCTAACAGCCGTCAAGAGATTTCCATCGTGTATTCTGGCGACATCGCTGCAGCAGTTGGTTTGAAAGACACCAGTACAGGTGATACACTGTGTGATGAGAAGCATCCAGTAATTCTGGAATCAATGAACTTCCCTGATCCAGTTATCGAAATCGCTGTTGAACCAAAAACAAAAGCTGACCAAGATAAATTGGGCGTTGCTCTCGGTAAATTGACTGAAGAGGATCCAACTCTTCGTGCTCATACTGATGAAGAAACAGGCCAAACTATCCTGGCTGGTATGGGTGAACTTCACTTGGACATCATCATCGACCGTATGCGTCGTGAGTTCAAAGTAGAAACCAATGTGGGTAAACCACAGGTTGCTTACCGCGAAACGTTCAAGGCACCTGCTCGCGTCGAAGGTAAATTTGTACGCCAATCTGGTGGTCGTGGTCAATACGGTCACGTATGGGTTGAATTTGAACCCCTCGAGCCAGGTACTGGTAGCAAATTCGAAAGTAAAGTTGTTGGTGGCTCGGTTCCTAGAGAGTACATCGCTCCTGCACTTGCGGGTATCGAAGAACAAATGAAAAACGGCGTACTTGCAGGCTTCCCGCTTGTAGACGTTAAAGCTACCATCGTTGATGGTTCTTACCATGATGTCGATTCCAACGAAATGGCATTTAAAATTGCCGGCTCGATGGCACTTAAAGCAGCTAAAGACAAGTGTAAACCTGTCCTGCTTGAGCCAATCATGAAAGTAGAAGTAACTGTTCCTGAGGAATATATGGGTGATGTTATGGGTATGCTGAACTCCCGCCGTGGCCGTATCGAAGGTATGGATTCCCGTGGTGGAGCGCAAATTATCCGTGCTAAGGTGCCTCTTTCCGAAATGTTCGGATACTCTACAACTCTACGTTCTGGTACTCAAGGACGTGGCGTATTCTCAATGGAGCTTTCTCACTATGAAGAAGTTCCTAAATCCATTGCGGAAGAGATCGCTGCTAAGAACAAAGGCGTAGAATAATTACTAGTTTTAACTTGCCGTCCGGGTATAAACACTCAGTCATCTAAGATAAACATATAGGCGGACGGCTCAAATATAAGGAACCCCACATTAAGGAGGAACTGTTCAAATGGCAAAGGCAAAGTTTGAACGTAACAAACCGCACGTTAACATCGGTACTATTGGTCACGTCGACCATGGTAAAACGACTCTGACTGCTGCAATCACTACTGTATTGTCCAAAACTTACGGTGGCGCAGCTATCGCATTCGATCAAATCGACAAAGCTCCTGAAGAGCGCGAACGTGGTATCACAATCTCCACTTCCCACGTTGAATATGAAACTCCTAACCGTCACTACGCTCACGTAGACTGCCCTGGTCACGCCGACTATGTTAAAAACATGATCACTGGCGCAGCGCAAATGGACGGAGCTATCCTGGTTGTATCCGCAGCTGATGGCCCTATGCCACAAACTCGCGAGCACATCCTGTTGTCCCGTCAAGTAGGTGTTCCATACATCGTTGTTTTCTTGAACAAATGCGACATGGTTGAAGACGAAGAGTTGTTGGAATTGGTTGAAATGGAAGTTCGTGACTTGCTGAGCGAGTATGACTTCCCAGGCGACGACACTCCAATCATTCGTGGTTCTGCTCGTGAAGCTCTTCAAAACCCAGATGGTGAATATGCTAAGAAGATTGTTGAAATGTTCGAAACAATCGACGAGTACATTCCACTTCCAGAGCGTCAAACTGACAAACCATTCTTGATGCCTGTCGAAGATGTATTCTCCATCACTGGCCGCGGTACTGTGGCAACTGGTCGCGTAGAACGCGGAACAGTTAAAGTCGGAGAAGAAATCGAAATCGTTGGTATTCACGAAGAAACTAAGAAATCCGTAGTTACGGGCGTAGAAATGTTCCGTAAATTGCTGGATTCCGCTCAAGCGGGCGACAACATCGGAGCTTTGCTTCGTGGTGTAGACCGTACTATGATCGAGCGTGGCCAAGTATTGGCTAAACCGAACTCTGTTAAACCACACACTGAGTTCACTGCTCAAATCTACGTTTTGACTAAAGAAGAAGGCGGACGTCACAAACCATTCTTCACTGGTTACCGTCCACAGTTCTACTTCCGTACAACTGACGTAACTGGCATCATCAACTTGCCAGAAGGTACTGAAATGGTTATGCCTGGTGACAACATCACTGTAACTGTTGCTTTGATCTCCCCTATCGCTATTGAAGAAGGTACTAAATTCTCCATTCGCGAAGGTGGACGTACAGTTGGAGCAGGTAGCGTAGCTTCCATCCAAAAATAAATTAGATTCTATCTGCGGGTAGACTCTGAATCATAGTGCCCCGGATTCTTCTTGCGGAGAATCCGGGGCTTTTTGTGTTCAGAAAATCATAATATATTTTTCGACATTTAATGATAAATAAAACGCATTAATATGAGTTGTTTCTACATAATTCGTCAAAATACATCAATCAATTGTTTACAATTATACTAATCATAGAGTAAAATGAAGGAGGATTAATAATGTAAAAATATAGGAATTAAGGGAGAGTGGTAATATGGGGAAATGTCCTTTTTCCTTCATGCATGCGCTAACTGCACGTAAAAACAATGTGGATTCTCCTGCCTCTCATTCCTTAGATATCAAGGAACAGAGCAAGCCTACTGAGTTTTTATTTCATACTATTGAAGGTCATGGCGAGCTCAATGAACAAATGAAGATGATTGATCTAACTGAATCAGATTTGAATTTATTGCGTAGGGTGAAGCCTATTGTTGAACAGAATATAGACTACATTACTGATCAATTTTACAATTCGGTGTTAGGTGTTAATAAGCTTGAGGCCATAATTTTGAAGCATAGCAGCATCGAGAGATTGAAAACAACGCTCCGAGAGCATATCATCGAAATTTTTGATGGCAAAGTTGATGATGAATACATAGCAAAGCGCTTGAAGATTGCTAATATTCATAAAAGGGTCGGACTTGAGCCAAAATGGTACTTATCCGCTTTTCAAAATCTTCAGAACGTATTTATACAAGTTATCTATAAAGAAACCAATGATGACAAAGCACGCCTACAAGTAGTTCAGACTGTGACTAAGCTGCTAAACCTCGAGCAACAACTTGTTTTAGAGGAATACGAGAAAGAGAACGTCAAAGAAAAAGAACAACAGTACTTATTGGTTAAAAATGAATTAAAGCAGAAAATTGCTGAATTTAGCAGCGAATTAATAGATTTTAGCATCGATACAAATGCCGCTGTGAAGCAGCTAGTAGCCAGTAGTAATGAAGTAAGTAGAACATTCCAACGTACAGCTAGATCCTCTGTAGAGTCACAGGGGCTGGCTACAGATGGACATGAACATTTGGATAGCTTAACAGGACAGATTAACCTTATTTATCAAAGCACTAGTGAGATGGAACACTCCATTTATGAATTAAGCAATTCCTCTAATCAAATACAAAAAATCGTAAACTCAGTGAAAGATATAGCTGATCAAACTAAAATCCTTTCTCTTAATGCAACAATAGAAGCTGCTAGAGCCGGAGAGCACGGTAAAGGGTTTAGTGTAGTTGCCCAAGAAGTTAGTCGGTTGGCAGAAGATACGAAGAATACTGTAATTCAGATCGTGGAGCTAACTAATAAATCGGGCAGTCTCACACAACAGGTTGTTGAGGAGATACGTAAGGTGCAAGAGCTAACCAAAAGTGGAAAGCATCAATCTCTTGAGACTAGTCTTTTGTTTTCCGATATTGTAGAGGCAATGAGCAGTAGCACACAGGAGATAGTTGTAGTAGAAGAAGAAATAAGGACATTGATTCAGACTATAGAAGGAATAGGTTCAGCAACAGCGCAGACAGCGGAGTCAGCTGAGTTTTTCAAGTCTGCAACTGAGAATCTCTAACCTATATAATAGAAACAAAACAACGTATGAAAAAAATATGCGTTGTTTTGTTATTTTAGCTTGCAATACTGCCGCCTATTATATATAATAATAAATGTTGTTCTGAGACGTTGCGATGATGTGAGAGGTTACTGACACACCCGGCCCCTTTGCCATGGGGGCGAGGTCAGAAAATTTTCACGGAGTATGTCCGATACCAAATTGGGCGATAGAAGGAGGGACTAAAATGGCAAAGCAAAAAATTCGTATTCGCTTGAAAGCATACGACCACAGAATTCTTGATCAATCCGCTGAGAAGATTGTTGAAACAGCAAAACGTTCGGGTGCAGGTGTATCCGGGCCGATTCCGTTACCAACTGAGAAGCAAATCATTACTATTCTCCGTGCGGTACACAAGTACAAGGATTCCCGTGAACAGTTTGAGCAACGGACTCACAAACGTTTGATCGATATTGTGAACCCAACACCACAAACTGTGGATGCCTTGATGCGCTTGGATCTACCGTCCGGTGTAGATATCGAAATCAAATTGTAATTCATTTTTAGCAACTTAGGAAAAGAAAAGAGGTGTCAACATTGAAAGGTATCTTAGGAAAAAAACTCGGTATGACTCAAGTGTTTACTCCAGAAGGTAACGTAATTCCTGTTACTGTTATCGAAGCAGGACCTTGTGTAGTACTGCAAAAGAAAGACCTGAATATCGACGGATATGAAGCAGTGCAATTGGGCTTTTCTGATAAAAAAGAAAAACGCTCCAATAAGCCTGAACAGGGTCACGCCAAAAAGGCAAATGCAACACCTAAGCGCTACGTTCGTGAAATTCGCGGTGTTGACCTCGGGTCTCTCGAGGTTGGACAAGAACTGAAAGCTGATATTTTTGCTGAGGGCGAATTTGTTGACGTAACTGGCACATCTAAAGGTAAAGGTTTCCAAGGTAACATCAAACGTTGGGGACAAAGCCGCGGACCAATGGCACACGGATCGCGTTACCACAGAAGACCAGGTTCCATGGGTTCTATCCAAGCTAACCGTGTTCCTAAGGGCAAACGCCTTCCAGGACATATGGGTCACACGACTATTACGGTTCAAAAGCTTGAAATTATCAAGGTTGATGTTGAACGTAACGTATTGCTGGTAAAAGGCGCTATCCCAGGTCCTAAAAACAGCTTCGTGAAAGTTAAACAAACCGTTAAGAAATAATTACTGAAGAAAGGAGGAACATGAAATGCCAAAAGTAACACTTTTTAATATTAGTGGCAACGAAGTTGGTGAAGTGGAACTGAGCGATACAGTATTCGGTATTGAACCGAATGAGCACGTTCTACATGAAGCTGCGCTTATGCAAAGAGCTTCCCTGCGTCGTGGTACACACAAAGTAAAAGGACGTTCTGAAGTTCGTGGCGGTGGACGTAAACCTTGGAAACAAAAAGGTACAGGTCGCGCTCGTCAAGGCTCCATTCGTTCTCCACAATGGAAAGGCGGCGGCGTTGTCTTCGGACCAACACCACGTAGCTATTCCTGGAAACTGCCTAAGAAGGTTCGTCGTTTGGCCATCAAATCCGCTTTGTCCTCGAAAGTACTCGAGAATGACATTATCGTATTGGATAGCTTGACAATGAATGCTCCGAAGACGAAAGAATTCGCAGCAATCTTGAACAACCTGAAAGTAGATCGTAAAGCGTTGATCGTAGCAACTAGCTATGATGATAACGTAGCGCTTTCCGCTCGTAACATCCCTGGGGTGAAATTCGTAGCGGCTGACGGCATTAATGTTCTTGACGTACTAACGTACGACAAACTGATCATCACTAAAGAAGCAGTTCTGAAGGTAGAGGAGGTGTTCGCGTAATGAAAGATCCTCGTGATATTATCAAACGTCCGGTGATTACGGAACGTACTTCCGACTACATGAGCGAAATGAAATACGCTTTTGAAGTGGATATCCGTGCTAACAAAACCGAAATCAAAAAAGCTGTCGAGGCTATTTTCAAAGTAAAAGTAACTAATGTGAACACAATGCGCGTGCCTGGCAAATTGAAACGTTATGGTAAATATTCTGGTTACACTCCAGAGTGGAAAAAAGCCATCGTTAAGCTTAGCCCGGACAGCAAGCCGCTTGAATTTTTTGAAGCGGTAGAATAATACTCTTAAAGTAAGGAGGAAACTATAGTGCCAATCAAAAAGTACAAACCGACCTCTCCGGCAAGACGACACATGTCTGTGTCTACGTTTGAAGAAATTACAACAAACCAGCCAGAGAAATCGTTGCTTTCTCCGCTGTTCAAACATGCGGGACGCAACAACCAAGGTAAAATTACGGTTCGTCACCATGGCGGCGGACACAAACGTAAATACCGTATTATCGACTTCAAACGTACTAAAGACGGCATACCAGGTAGCGTTGCTACAATCGAGTATGACCCGAACCGTACATCTAATATTGCTTTGATCCACTATGCTGATGGAGAGAAACGTTATATCATCGCTCCTAAAGGCCTAAAAGTTGGGGATAAAGTAGAGTCCGGCCCAACAGCCGACATCAAAATTGGTAACACTCTTGCACTGGAAAACATTCCAGTGGGTACAGTTATCCACAACATCGAGTTGAAACCAGGTAAAGGCGGACAATTGGTTCGTGCTGCTGGTACAGAAGCTCAATTGCTTGGTAAAGAAGAAAAATACTGTTCCGTTCGTTTGTCATCCGGTGAGGTTCGCAAGATCCTTAGCGTATGCCGTGCAACTATCGGTTCCGTAGGTAACGAAGATCACGAATTGATCAAAATCGGTAAAGCTGGACGTAGTCGCTGGCTGGGCCGTCGCCCTGAAGTTCGCGGTGTAGTAATGAACCCTAACGATCACCCACACGGTGGTGGTGAAGGCCGCGCTCCAATCGGACGTAAATCGCCTATGTCTCCATGGGGTAAACCAACCCTTGGTTACAAAACGCGTAAGAAAAACAAGGCATCTGATAAATATATCGTTCGCCGCCGCACTAAATAAGACGCTTCTGGCAAGTTAATAAAGCGCGAAGCGTCGATTCGCGGTTTGAAGAACCGGATGAAGGGAGGATTCACACATGGGTCGCAGTTTAAAGAAGGGGCCGTTTATCGATGGCTACCTGCTTAAAAAAGTTGAGGAACTGAACGAGGCTGAGAAAAAGGTTGTAGTTAAAACTTGGTCCCGTCGCTCAACCATTTTCCCTCAGTTTATCGGACATACGTTTGGTGTATATGACGGCCGTAAACACGTGCCTGTATACGTAACAGAAGATATGGTAGGTCACAAGTTGGGCGAGTTCGCGCCAACACGTACTTACAAAGGCCACGCGGGTGACGATAAGAAAACAAGAAGATAATAATAAGGTCTCTGTTTGAAAGGAGGTTAAACAATGGAAGCAAAAGCACATGCAAGATCGGTGCGGATTTCCGCTCGTAAAGCGAAACTGGTTGTTGACTTGATTCGTGGTAAGCAAGTGGGGGAAGCAATTGCAATTCTTCGCCACACTCCGAAATCCGCTTCTCCGGTCGTTGAGAAGTTGCTTAATTCGGCAATTGCGAATGCTGAGCATAACTATTCTTTGGACGTGAACAGTTTGTTCGTTAGCGAGGTTTTCGTTAACCAAGGACCTACTATGAAACGTTTCCGTCCGCGCGCCATGGGCCGCGCAAGTCGGATCAATAAACGCACGAGCCACATTACACTGGTGGTATCTGAGAAATAAGGAGGGATAACACGTGGGTCAAAAGGTAAATCCAATCGGACTCCGAATCGGTATTATTCGCGATTGGGAATCTAAATGGTATGCAGGAAAAGATTTCGGTACTCTTCTGATGGAAGACGTCAAAATCCGGGAATACCTTAAAGGTAAGTTGAAGGATTCCGCTGTTTCCCATATCGAGATCGAAAGAGCGGCTAGCCGAGTGAACGTTACAATTCATACTGCTAAACCAGGTATGGTTATTGGTAAGGGCGGAGCAGAAGTAGAAGTACTTCGCAGCGCAGTTACAGCAATCGCTGGTGGCAAAAAAGTACACATCAACATCAATGAAATCAAGCACCCTGAATTGGATGCAATTCTTGTAGCTGAGAGCATTGCTCAACAATTGGAACGTCGTGTATCGTTCCGTCGTGCACTCAAACAAGCGATTCAAAGAACTATGCGTTCTGGCGCAAAAGGGATTAAAACTCAAGTAGGCGGACGTCTTGGCGGAGCCGAGATCGCTCGTTCAGAAGGTTATAGCGAAGGAACAGTTCCACTTCATACGCTTCGTGCCGATATCGATTACGGAACGGCTGAAGCACATACAACTTACGGTCTTATCGGCGTAAAAGTATGGATCTACCGTGGAGAAGTTCTTCCCCCAGCTAAGAAACAAGCTGCTCAGGAAGGAGGCAACTAATCATGTTGGTACCAAAACGCGTAAAACACCGCAAGCAACAACGCGGACACATGAAGGGTATGGCAAAAGGCGGTACTGAATTGAACTTCGGCGAATTCGGCCTAGTTGCAATGGAACCGTCTTGGATCACTAACCGTCAGATCGAAGCTGCTCGTATCGCGATGACACGTTATATCAAACGTGGCGGTCAAGTTTGGATCAAGATTTTCCCAGATAAGCCTATTACTCAAAAGCCTCTCGAGGTTCGTATGGGTAGTGGTAAAGGTAACGTTGAGAAATGGGTAGCCGTAGTTAAACCGGGCAAGATTATGTTCGAACTCGGAGGCGTGTCGGAAGAAATCGCTCGTGAAGCGATGCGTCTTGCCGCTCACAAGCTGCCTGTTAAGACTAAGTTTGTGAAACGTGAAGAATTGGGTGGTGAAGCAAATGAAAGCTAATGAACTTCGCAACTTAACCACTGCTGAGATTGAACAAAAGATCGCTGGATTCAAAGAGGAACTTTTTAATCTCCGTTTTCAATTGGCAACAGGCCAACTGGACAACCCGACTCGGATTCGTGACGTGCGTAAGGAAATAGCTCGTGCTAAAACCGTGATCCATCAAAGAGTGCTTGGGATTAGTTAAGTGAGACGGATCTCAGATCCGTATTCAGGAAGGAGGCTAACTAATGAGCGAAGAACGTAATGCACGTAAAGTGCTAATCGGTAAAGTGGTCAGTGATAAAATGGATAAAACCATCGTAGTCGCTGTTGAAACCTATAAGAAACACAACTTGTACCACAAACGCATCAAGTCTACGAAGAAATTCAAAGCACATGATGAGGAAAACGTTGCAAAAATTGGCGATACCGTAAAAGTCATGGAAACTCGTCCGTTGTCCAAGGACAAACGTTGGAGACTAGTTGAAGTGGTTGAAAAAGCGGTTATCATCTAAGATAATCAAAAGAGTTTTTCCGGAAGGAGGAAATTATAATGATTCAACCATTTACACGTTTGCATGTGGCTGACAACTCTGGTGCGAAGGAACTGATGTGTATCCGCGTACTGGGTGGTACTGGACGCCGTACAGCAGCAATCGGTGATTTGATCGTTTGTTCCGTAAAACAAGCAACACCAGGCGGCGTTGTCAAAAAAGGTGATGTTGTTAGAGCGGTAGTTGTTCGTACGAAACGTTCCGTTCGTCGTAAAGATGGATCTTACATCGCATTCGACGAAAATGCAGCTGTTGTTGTTAAAGACGACAGAAGCCCTCGTGGAACACGTATCTTTGGACCAGTTGCTCGCGAACTTCGCGATAAAGACTACATGAAGATCGTTTCCTTGGCACCGGAAGTAATCTAATAAACACGAGCACCAATAAGTTGAAGGTTAGTTATAGGAGGTGTAATAAATGCCTAGAGTGAAAAAAGTTCTGGAATCCCATAACAATAAACTGCACGTGAAGAAAGATGATGTGGTGCTTGTGATTAGTGGTAAAGACAAAGGCAAAAAAGGCCGTGTCATCGCTGCTTATCCTCGTGAAAACCGCGTTCTGGTAGAAGGCGTCAATATGGTGAAGAAACACCAAAAGCCGAACCAGCTGAATCCACAGGGTGGAATTATTGAGCAGGAAGCTTCGATTCATGTGTCCAACGTAATGCACATCGATCCGAAGACCGGCAAAGTAACACGTATCGGTTACAAAGTATTGGACAACGGTAAAAAAGTTCGGATTGCAAAAAGATCCGGAGAGATTATCGACTAATCTAGCCCTTAAGAAAGGAGGTTAAATCTTCATGGCAGCAAGAATGAAAGAACGTTATCTCAATGAAATAACACCTGCTTTGATGCAGAAGTTTAACTATACAACTGTTATGCAAGTGCCTAAGATCGAGAAGGTTGTCATCAACATGGGTGTGGGTGACGCTGTTCAAAACTCCAAAGTACTTGATGCTGCAGTTAATGACATGCAGTTGATCGCTGGTCAAAAACCAGTAATCACTAAAGCTAAAAAATCCATCGCTGGTTTCAAACTACGCGAAAATATGCCGATTGGGGTTAAAGTAACACTACGCGGTGAGCGTATGTATTACTTCTTGGACAAATTGTTCAACGTAACGCTTCCACGCGTACGTGACTTCCGTGGTGTTTCCACTAAAGCCTTTGACGGCCGTGGTAACTACACACTTGGTCTTAAAGAACAATTGATCTTCCCGGAGATCGAATATGACAAAGTGGATAAAGTCCGCGGTATGGACATCGTTATTGTAACTACTGCTAAGACGGACGAGGAATCCCGCGAGCTGCTGGGTCAGCTGGGAATGCCTTTCGCAAAATAAAGTCGGTTAATCCATTTTCTCCGAAAATGTTTAGGAGGTGTCAGGCTAAGTGGCAAAAACTTCGATGAAAGTTAAACAACAACGTACGCCTAAGTTTAAAGTACGTGCATATACACGTTGCGAACGTTGTGGTCGTCCACATTCGGTACTGCAAAAGTTCAAAATTTGCAGAATTTGTTTCCGTGAATTAGCTTATAAAGGCCAGATCCCTGGCGTGAAAAAAGCAAGTTGGTAAGAAGTTTATAAACGGGAAGGAGGTTTACACACATGACTATGTCTGATCCTATTGCAGATATGCTTACTCGTATTCGTAACGCTAACATTGTGCGTCACGAAACGGTAGAAATGCCTGCTTCTACTATGAAGAAACAAATCGCTGACATTTTGAAGCGTGAAGGTTTCATCCGCGATGCGGAATTCGTTGAAGATAGCAAACAAGGGATTATCCGTATCTTCTTGAAATACGGCCCTAACCAAGAGCGTGTTATTTCTGGTTTGAAAAGAATCAGTAAACCAGGCCTTCGCGTATACACGAAGAGCAATGAAGTGCCTCGTGTACTCGGTGGTCTTGGAATCGCGATTATCTCCACATCTAAGGGAGTTATGACCGACAAAGAAGCTCGTCAATCAAAATCTGGCGGAGAAGTTGTCTGCTACATTTGGTAATAAACGTCACAAGATAAGGAGGTGCAACACATGTCTCGTATTGGTCGTAAACCAATCGCAGTACCTAGCGGTGTAGATGTCACTTTGGACAACGCCGTTATTACAGTAAAAGGTCCAAAAGGTTCTTTGACTCGTGAGCTTCATAAAGACATGAAGGTTACAGTTGAAAATAACGAAATTACCGTTGTTCGTCCGTCGGATAACAAATTGCATCGTTCACTTCACGGCACAACCCGCTCCGTTGTCAGCAACATGGTAGCAGGCGTGACTGAAGGTTTCTCGAAATCTCTGGAATTGGTTGGGGTCGGATATCGTGCAAGCAAATCCGGAGATAAAATCGTTCTGAACGTTGGTTACTCCCATCCGGTTGAAATTACACCGGAAGCAGGTATCGAGTTCGAAGTTCCTGCGAACACGAAGATCATCGTTAAAGGTATCGATAAAGAACGCGTTGGCGCATACGCTGCTAAAATTCGTTCCGTTCGTGAACCAGAACCGTATAAAGGTAAAGGTATCAAATATGAAGGCGAGCGTATCATCCGCAAAGAAGGTAAAGCTGGTAAGAAGAAATAACCAGTTTAAACTTAATTGTAAGATACCCCGTGCATCTTAAAGTGAAGCTGTTTACGGCAAACTGAAGGGAGTGAAAGGGAAGTCATGATTACAAAAGAAGATAAAAACAAGGCTCGTCTCAAAAGACACCTGCGTGTTCGTAAGAAGATCCAGGGTACTACTGAGCGTCCACGTTTGAACGTGTTCCGTTCTTCGAAACACATCTACGCTCAACTGATCGATGATGTTAAAGGGGTTACTATCGTATCCGCTTCTACTCTTGATAAAGAATTGAGCGCTAATATCGGTAATGGCGGCAGCGTTGAAGCTGCAGCAAAAGTTGGCCAATTGGTCGCTGAGCGCGCTAAAGAAAAAGGCTATGCAGTGGTCGTATTCGACCGCGGAGGTTACTTGTACCATGGACGGATTCAAGCATTGGCTGACGCAGCTCGTGAAGCTGGTCTTGAATTCTAGAATAATTCTTAAAAGGAGGTTAACGACTTGCGTGTAGATCCGAACAGTTTAGAACTGACAGAAAGAGTTGTACACATTAACCGTGTAGCAAAAGTTGTAAAAGGCGGACGCCGTTTCAGCTTTAGTGCACTCGTTGTTGTGGGCGATGGCAATGGCTACGTCGGTGCTGGTATCGGTAAAGCCGGCGAAGTTCCGGATGCCATCCGTAAAGGCATTGAAGACGCCAAGAAAAACCTGATTCACATTCCAATCGTAGGAACTTCGATTCCCCATCTCGTTACTGGCCACTTCGGCGCAGGACGTGTGTTGCTGAAACCAGCATCAGAGGGTACTGGCGTTATCGCTGGCGGTCCAGTTCGTGCAGTATTGGAATTGGCAGGCGTTGGCGACATTTTGACAAAATCACTGGGTTCTTCGAATTCCATGAATATGGTCAATGCAACTTTGGAGGGACTATCCCGTCTGAAACGCATTGAAGAGGTCGCGAAACTTCGCGGCAAATCTGTCGAAGAATTGCGCGGTTAAGGAGGGGAACGTCAATGGCAAAATTGCAAATTACCCTCGTACGTAGTGTAATCGGACGTCCAGAAACACAACGTGTTACTGTTAAGACGCTCGGCCTACGTAAACTCAACACGACAGTGGTTCACAATGACAGTCCTGCAATTCGCGGAATGATCAATAAAGTGAGTCACTTGCTATCTGTAACTGAAATTGAAGGCTAAACGCCTCGCATAAATTAACAAACATAAGGAGGTGCAAACGATGAAGTTACATGAACTTGCTCCGGCTCCTGGTTCACGAAAAGAACGCAACCGCGTTGGTCGTGGTCCAAGTAGCGGAAATGGTAAAACTTCCGGTCGCGGTCACAAAGGTCAAAACTCACGTTCTGGCGGTGGTGTTCGTCCGGGCTTCGAGGGTGGACAAAATCCACTCTATCGTCGTCTGCCTAAACGTGGTTTCATTAATCCTACCCGTAAAGAGTACGCGATTGTGAACCTTGAAGATCTGAATAGCTTTGCAGAAGGAACTGAAGTGACTCCGCAGTTGTTGCTTGAAACTGGTGTTGTCAAGAATTCCAAAAGCGGCATTAAGATTCTCGGCAATGGTGAGTTAACCGTTAAATTGACTGTACAAGCAAATAAGTTCTCTCAATCTGCGGTAGAGAAAATCGAGGCTGCCGGCGGTAAAACCGAGGTGATCTAATGTTCAAGACGCTTAAGAATATCTGGCATGTGGAAGATTTGCGCAAAAAGATCCTGTTTACCTTGTTCATTCTGATTATCTACCGTATCGGTTCGTTTGTACCGGTTCCTGGTGTGAACAAAGATGTACTGGAAACAGCAAATCAGAGCGGTGACGCTTTGATGGGACTTTTGAACACCTTCTCGGGCGGAGCGCTCAAAAACTTCTCGATATTTGCGATCAGTATTTATCCGTACATTACAGCATCTATCATTGTGCAATTGCTGTCGATGGATGTTGTTCCTAAGTTTGCTGAATGGGCTAAACAAGGGGAGCACGGTAAAAAACAACTGGCGCAAATCACTCGTTATGGTACTGTGATTTTGGCCCTGATCCAAGGTTTTGCTACGTCGATAGGGTTTAACCGGATTTATGGAACTCAAATGATGCCGAATGCGACATTTGCTGACTACTTACTGGTTGCCATTATCTTGACGGCTGGTACTTCTTTCCTGATGTGGCTTGGTGAACAGATTACCGAAAAGGGAATCGGGAACGGGATTTCGATCCTGATTTTTGCGGGAATCGTCGCCGCTATCCCGGGATATATCACGAGTACGGCTAACTCAAGCTTTATTCAGCCGGATCAAGTGTTCCTGAATATTCTTAAAGTCGTTATTGTGCTGATTGTGATTGTAGCGATTATTACAGCAGTTATCTTCGTACAGCAAGGTATTCGGAAGATTCCTGTTCAATACGCTAAACGCGTAGTCGGCAACAAGATGTACGGTGGACAGAATACGCACATTCCGCTGAAAATTAATGCGGCTGGTGTAATTCCGGTTATCTTCGCCGTATCACTGCTTCAGTTCCCAGTTGTTCTCTCCAGTTTCTGGTCAACACATGCCTGGGCTCAATGGATTGCTAAGTATTTGGCAACTGATGCACCACTTGGTATGCTTCTGTATGTAGTGATGATCATCGGGTTCACGTTCTTCTATACGTTCGTGCAGATGAATCCTCAACAGATGGCTGATAACATGAAGAAGAATGGTGGTTACATTCCAGGTATCCGTCCTGGTAAAGCTACTGAGAAGTATTTGACTAGAGTAATGTCTCGTCTGACTATGTCCGGCGCATTGTTCTTGGCTTTGATCTCTGTATTGCCGATGTTCTTCGGTGCTTTATCTGGATTGCCTAAAGAAGTTCGAATTGGCGGTACTTCACTGCTAATCGTAATCGGTGTGGCATTGGATACTATGAAGCAGATCGAGAGCCAATTGATCAAACGCCATTACAAAGGCTTCATCAATAAATAGGCGATAGGTTCCGGTGAAGCTTAAGATTTTATTCTTCCCGGCACCTATTGTGCTGTTTCTTGCTTGGTGGCGAACTTTTGGGGGGAGAGAGAAATCGTGAACATATTATTCATGGGCCCTCCTGGGGCAGGCAAGGGAACACAAGCAGCTGAAATCATTAAAGAATTTGGAATTCCTCATATTTCGACAGGAGACGCTTTCCGTTTGGCTATCAAACAAGAGACTCCAGTTGGATTGAAGGCCAAATCCTTTATTGATCAAGGTTTGCTTGTACCAGATGATGTGACCATTGGCATAGTTGAAGAACGGCTTCAGCAGTCCGATTGCGAAAAAGGATTTCTATTGGATGGTTTTCCAAGAACTCTTTCGCAAGCGGAAGCGCTGGATGAAATTCTTAGCCGTTTGAACACTTCTTTGGATCATGTCATCAACTTGAATGTTGACCGTGGACTACTGATGGCACGTCTTACTGGACGTCGCATTTGTACAGTTTGCGGAGCATCCTACCATTTAATCTTCAACCCGCCGAAGCAAGATGGCATTTGCGACATTGATGGCGGTGAATTGTATCAACGTCCGGATGACAACGAAGAAAGTGTAGGCAAGCGTCTGGATGAGTATGATAATAAGACAGCGCCGCTGCTTGCGTTTTATGATAATAAAGGTCTTTTGCGTCAGGTAAATGGAGAAAACGAAATCAATGTCGTTTCTTCTGAAATCGTATCTTTATTGCGGGGTTAATGTAATGATCATTTGTAAATCCGAACAGGAACTTGCCTTTATGAGGGAAGCTGGTCGTATTGTTGCCGAGAGTCACCGTCTAATTGCTGAAGCCATTGAGCCTGGCATTACAACGGGGGAGCTCGACAGAATCGCCGATCAATACATTCGCAGTCAAGGTGCTGTGCCGTCTTTCAAAGGCTACAACGGTTTTCCTGCCAGCATTTGCGCTTCAGTCAACGAACAATTAGTGCATGGATTTCCAGGTAAACGCAAACTGATCGAAGGCGATATAGTAACGCTGGATATCGGTGCAGAATACCGCGGTTATCACGGTGATTCCGCCTGGACCTACGGTGTGGGCAGCATTTCCGAAGAAGCTCAGCGTTTGCTGGACGTTACGGAAGGCTCCTTGTACGCGGGACTGGCGTTAGTCAAACCGGATGTGCGCTTGTTTACAATCTCCCATGCTATTCAACAATACATCGAAGAGGCTGGTTTCTCAGTCGTACGCGAGTATGTTGGTCATGGCATTGGGGCAAAACTGCATGAAGAACCGCAAATTCCGAATTATGGCATAGCGGACCGCGGACCACGTCTGAAACCGGGTATGGTACTCGCGATTGAGCCGATGGTAAACGTAGGGAAGAGACATGTCAGAACGCTGGAAGATAACTGGACTGTCGTTACGGTTGATGGCTCACTATGTGCCCACTTTGAGCATACAGTAGCAGTTACTCCGGACGGCATGGAAATTTTCACAAAACTGAATGCGTAGGTGATCTCCACTTGAATACTGTGAGCAGCCCGCAGGTTGGTCAATTAGTGAGAATTCTCAAAGGCAAAGATGCCGGAGAGGCAGCCGTTGTTATCGCAGTTGTTGATAGCAGATTTGTATACATTGCAGATGGAGACAAACGTAAGTTTGATGGGCCAAAGAAGAAGAATATTCTTCATCTTGAGCTCATACCCTTCATCAGCAGTGAGGTTGTGAATAGTTTGGAAGAAACTGGCCGGGTAACAAACGGAAAGCTGCGTTACGCAGTCATGAAGTATGCTGGACCCACCGGAATAAGTGCTGATGAGAAAGGAGACTAACTGTGGCTAAGGAAGATGTCATTGAAGTAGAAGGTACTGTCCTTGAACCGTTGCCAAATGCAACGTTTAAGGTTGAGCTTGAGAACGGTCATCAAATACTTGCCCATGTATCCGGTAAACTGCGGATGCACTTTATCCGTATTTTGACCGGAGACAAAGTGGTCGTGCAGTTATCGCCTTATGATTTATCAAAAGGTCGTATAACTTACCGTAAATAGATGGGAACTACGAAAAAAGTTTTGCTTCGCAAAACTTTGAGGAGGTAATTAACATGAAGGTAAGACCTTCTGTAAAGCCCATTTGCGAGAAATGTAAAGTAATCCGCCGCAAAGGGACTGTTATGGTGATTTGCGAAAATCCGAAACACAAACAAAAACAAGGTTAAGAAGGGGGTGTAGCGTAAAATGGCTCGTATAGCTGGAGTGGATTTGCCACGTGACAAACGCGTTGAGATCGCCTTGACTTATATTTTCGGAATCGGTAAAACGACTTCTCAGAAAATTCTTAATGAAACAGGCATTAGCGCTAATACACGTGTCCGTGATTTGACGGAAGATGAAGTCAGCAAACTGCGTGAAACGATCGACAAAACGGTTAAGGTTGAAGGTGACCTGCGTCGTGAAATTTCCTTGAATATTAAACGTCTAACTGAGATCGGCTGTTACCGCGGTGTTCGTCACCGTCGTGGATTGCCTGTTCGCGGTCAACGTACTAAAACCAATGCCCGTACCCGGAAAGGCCCGCGTCGTACGGTAGCAAACAAGAAGAAATAATAAGGGGGGATAAGAGACAATGGCTAAACCGAAAAAAGTCGTACGTACTAAACGTCGCGACCGTAAAAATATCGAATCCGGCGTGGCACATATTCGTTCCACGTTCAACAACACCATCGTTACCATCACAGATCCACACGGAAATGCAATTTCCTGGGCAAGCTCCGGCGGCCAAGGATTTAAAGGTTCCCGTAAGTCGACTCCATTCGCAGCGCAAATGGCAGCTGAATCAGCAGCTAAAGCAGCTATGGAGCACGGCATGAAATCGGTTGAGGTTATGGTTAAAGGACCGGGCGCGGGCCGCGAAGCAGCCATCCGTTCCCTTCAAGCTGCAGGGCTTGAAGTTAACCTTATTAAAGACGTAACTCCGGTTCCTCACAATGGATGCCGTCCGCCGAAACGTCGTCGCGTATAGTGAAATCAGTATTGTAAATGTGGTATAATTCTGACGCATCTGCTAATAATAGGTGTTTAGGCATACTACATGATGCACCTGATGGGGTGACAGTTTCATATAGGAGCGACGTTGAAGGAGGGGTAAACTCGTGATAGAAATCGAAAAGCCGAAGATTGAGACCGTAGAAGCTAATGATGAAGGTACCTATGGGAAATTCGTAGTTGAACCGTTGGAACGTGGGTATGGCACGACTCTGGGGAATTCACTTCGCCGGATATTGCTTTCTTCGCTTCCAGGAGCCGCAGTGACTTCGGTCCAAATTGACGGCGTTCTGCATGAGTTCTCGACCGTTCCAGGCGTAATGGAAGATGTGACGGAGATCATTCTAAACCTTAAAGCCTTGTCATTGAAGATTCATTCAGACGAGGAAAAAGTGTTTGAGATTGATGCCGAAGGGGAAGGCATCGTTACCGCAGGTGATATCCGTGCGGACAGCGATGTTGAGATCCTGAATCCGGATCTTCACATTGCAACGCTGGGACCTGGTGCGAGACTTCACATGCGTATTTTTGCAGGCCGTGGTCGCGGCTACGTCCAAGCGGACCGGAACAAACGCGACGATCAGCCAATTGGCGTTATCCCGGTTGACTCCATCTACACTCCTATTTCACGCGTTAACTACGGCATAGACAATACACGTGTTGGTCAAGTGACTAACTACGACAAATTGACGCTTGAAATTTGGACAGATGGCAGTATTAGACCGGAAGAGGCTGTAAGCCTCGGAGCCAAAATTTTGAACGAGCACCTCGTACTGTTCGTAGGTCTTACGGACGAAGCGAAAGACGCCGAAATTATGGTTGAAAAAGAAGAAGACAAAAAAGAAAAAGTGCTTGAGATGACAATCGAAGAGCTTGATCTTTCTGTCCGCTCCTACAACTGCCTCAAACGTGCTGGTATTAATACCGTACAAGAGCTTACCACGAAGACTGAAGAAGATATGATGAAGGTGCGTAACCTTGGTCGTAAATCTTTGGAAGAAGTTCAGGAGAAGCTTGAGGAACTTGGTTTGGGACTCCGTACAGAAGAATAGCTACAGATTGCTACAGTAAAGGAGGGAAAACACATGGCATACCAAAAATTGGGCCGTGATTCCAGTGCGCGTAAAGCGTTATTTCGCGACATGGTAACGGATCTATTTTTATACGAGCGCATCCAAACAACGGAAGCTAAAGCGAAAGAAGTTCGTTCTATCGCTGAAAAGTTGATCACTAAAGCTAAAAAAGGCGATCTTCATGCTCGTCGTCAAGTAGCTGCATTTGTTCGCCGCGAGACTGTTGATGGTGAACAAGATGCAATTCAAAAATTGTTCTCTGACATTGCTCCTCGTTACACGGAGCGTCCAGGTGGATACACTCGTATCCTGAAACTAGGACCTCGTCGTGGCGACGCTGCGCCTATGGTTTATCTTGAATTGGTAGACCGCGCGTAGTATCACAAGTATTGATTTCCGATGCTTCCCTTTCATCCGGCCCTCTTTGGAGTAAAGATGGGGGAAATATCAGCGTTATTGTGCTGCAGAGGCGCAAGACTCTGCTGTATTAATAACCGTGGGAATCACCTTGGTTCAATTGAAGGAGCTCCCGCAGGGGCTCTTTTTTTTGAAATAATGGAGCGAAGTGTTAATGGATGCCGTCCTTCTAGGGACGGCAAAGCCATTTCTTCCTCGTGAATAAGATCAGACAGTGCTTCGATCGACGTTTCTGCTGAACGGTTTATAAAGGAGAACGGAATGCGTAATCTATTGATGAAGGTCAATTATGACGGAACAAATTATGATGGCTTTCAGACCCAGCCTCAGGGCAATACGATTCAGGATCGGCTGGAGCAAGCGATACTCCATCTGACGGGTGAGGAGCTTAAGATTACAGCTTCTGGTCGTACAGATGCCGGAGTACATGCCTATGGTCAGCCTTTTAACTTTACGACCTCCTCTCGAATCCCGCTTGAACGTTGGTGTCTGGCGCTTAATGCCCGGCTGCCACAAGATATCGTGGTTACTGAGGCTAGGGAAGTACCGCTGACGTTTCACTCTCGTAGAGGAGCTAAGCGTAAAACTTACCGATACACGATTAACGGCAACAGGTTTCCAGATCCGTTTCAACGGCGCTGGCAGCTTCACCATCCGGTGCAGTTGGATATTCCTGCGATGCAACAAGGCTTAACGCATATTTTAGGGACACATGACTTCACTTCGTTTGCTTCTCGGAGGTCTACTAAGACCTCTCATGTACGAACGATCTTTGAAGCTCATATGGAAGTAGATCGCAGTATGTGCCGACCCTCTTCATTAGATCAGGGAGTGATCCAAACTTATATAACGGGTAGTGGATTTCTTCAGCATATGGTTCGCATTATTATGGGGACTTTGATCCATGTGGGGGAAGGTAAAATAGATGCTGATCATGTTGCTGAGATATTAGCGGCATGTGATCGTTCTGCTGCTGGTCCAACAGCTATGGCCAAGGGGTTGGCTTTGTGGAGTGTAGAATATGATGAGACCGAAAGTGAATCTTTTTTTCAAATATAAGAATGTATAAGTTTCACGAAATACATTATCCTTATATTTCTCGCATAAACGCTAACCGTCCTTCTAGGGACGATAGAGGCCTTTATGCTTGTATAAATTTCTTCCTAAATAATAGGTTGAATGTTTAAAAATCACTTGCACTTGTTATGTTTATACTGTAATATAAAAGTTGTGTTTTCTTGATGGCTATCCCACAGCCCCGATCAAGGAAATGCCAAAAAAATGCTTTGCTTAACTCACATAAATGTAATTCAATGAGAAACAAGATATACGAAACAGAAGATTTTCGTACGAGAACAAGGAGGAAACATTCATGCGTACCACCTATATGGCGAAGCCGAACGAAGTTGAACGCAATTGGCACATTATTGATGCCGAAGGCAAAACACTCGGTCGTTTGGCCAGCGAAGCCGCTGCTTTGATCCGTGGCAAACACAAACCGCAATTCACTCCACACGTTGACACAGGAGATTTCGTTATCGTAATCAACGCTGAGAAAATTCACTTGACCGGTAAGAAATTGCAAAACAAGAAATACTACCGTCACTCGATGCACCCAGGTGGCTTGAAAGTTACTAATGCTGAAACTCTGCTGAATACTAAACCAGAACGCGTAATTGAATTCGCTGTTCATGGTATGATTCCTAAGACTCGTCAAGGGGACCACATGAAGCTGAGATTGAAAGTATATGCAGGCGCCGAGCATCCACATGCAGCACAAAAACCTGAAGTTTACGAACTTCGCGGATAAGAATAGAGGAGGACAGTTTCATGGCACAAGTACAATACTATGGGACAGGTCGTCGTAAACATTCGGTAGCACGTGTTCGCCTTGTACCGGGTGAAGGACGCATTGTCATTAACAAACGTGAGATGGACGAATATTTCGGTGTTGAAACACTGAAAATGATCGTAAAACAACCTTTGAACCTGACTGAAACACTGGGCAACTACGATGTAATCGTTCTTGCACATGGTGGCGGCATTTCCGGTCAAGCTGGAGCAATTCGTCATGGTATCTCCCGTGCATTGCTTAAAGTTGATCCTGAATATCGCGGTGCATTGAAGAAAGCTGGTTTCTTGACTCGTGACCCTCGTATGAAGGAACGTAAGAAATACGGCTTGAAGGCTGCACGTCGTGCGCCTCAGTTCTCGAAACGTTAATATTTATCAAGAATTCAACCCTTGGCCTCTATGGTCGAGGGTTTTATTTTTTTACTCTGAAGCCCTTTTGAACAAAAAATGGGCTTTTTTTGCATTCATTTACTAATCTTGAGTAGTGAAATTCATTGACTTCCTCCGTAAAAGTTATATACTATTTCATATAGAAATAGTTGGTTTTATTACTTCTTTTACCTCATTTATTCATACGATTAATATTTTGGATGGAGGAATACCTTAATGAACCTGCTTGAGAAAGAAGATTTGATCAGAATAAAGGCCGAAGAATTAGAGAGTGCTTCACCCGAGGAAATTATCCGCTGGGCTGTTGAAACATTTCCTAACATTACTTTTGCCTGCAGCTTTGGTGCCGAAGATGTAGTGCTTGTTGATATGCTTCACAAAGTTAGTCCATCTACTGACGTCTTTTATCTCGATACAGATTATCATTTTAAGGAAACCTACGAAACCAGAGATTTAATGGCAGACAAATACGGACTAGAGTTTGTACGTGTGTCTCCACAACTCACAACGCAGGAGCAAGCACTTCAATACGGTGATGCGTTATGGACTGTGGATCCTAACCAATGTTGTGGAATTCGTAAAGTTGAACCGCTGACTCGTATATTATCTCAATATGAGGCATGGATAACTGGAATTCGCCGTGACCAAGCACCTACCCGTGCAAATGCTAAAAAGGTTGAGTATGATTATAAATTTGGTTTAGTAAAGTTTAATCCTATTGCAGATTGGACTTCAGAAGATGTATGGAACTATATTCGTGAAAACGACGTAATCTATAACCCTCTACACGACCGTAACTATCCAAGTATCGGCTGTGAACAATGTACTCGTCAGGTTATGCCAGGTGAAGATCCGCGTGCTGGCCGTTGGTCTGGATCAGAAAAGACAGAATGCGGTTTGCACAAATAAGACATATCCCTGTGGGAACATAGAAGGAGAGACTAAGATGACTTCAATACGTCCGCATGGCGGAACTTTGGTTAACCGTGTAGTAGAGGGAACTGAAAGAGAAGAATTGCTAAATCTCGCACGTGACAACAAGGCAATTGTCTTGAATACCTGGACTTTATCCGATTTGGATCTTATCGCTGTAGGTGCGTTTTCCCCACTAACTGGCTTTTTAAATGAGCAAGACTATCTTTCAGTGGTAAAAAGCATGCGTTTAGCAGATGGCACTGTGTGGAGCATTCCAATAACACTGGCTGTAGAAGATGATGTGGCTGCCGGATTATCAATTGGGGACAAAGTTTCTCTAATCGGTGAAGAAGATGGCGAGATTTACGGTTTATTGGATATTGAAAGTATTTATACTGTTGATCAAACGATTGAAGCACAAAATGTCTTCAAAACAACAGATCCTGAACATCCTGGAGTGAGTAAGTTACTGGCTCGTCCTTCGACTTATGTTGGAGGACCGATTACAGTCTTGAATCGACCACAGCCTGAGAAGTTCAGCGAGTTTTATTTTGATCCTGCGGATACGCGAAAAATATTTGCTGATAAGGGCTGGAGAACGGTTGTAGGGTTCCAGACACGTAATCCGGTTCATCGAGCTCATGAATACATTCAAAAGTGCGCTATGGAGGTTGTAGACGCTCTATTTCTAAATCCACTTGTGGGTGAGACGAAATCGGATGATGTACCGGCAAATGTGCGGATGAAGAGCTACCTGGCGCTTTTGGAGAATTATTATCCTGAGGATCGCACCTTCCTTGGTGTTTTTCCAGCGGCAATGCGTTATGCAGGTCCTAGGGAGGCGATTTTCCATGCCATGGTTCGCAAAAATTACGGCTGTACCCACTTCATCGTGGGTCGTGACCATGCGGGTGTAGGGGATTACTACGGAACTTACGAGGCACAGGAAATTTTCTCGAATTTTAGTGCTGAGGAGCTTGATATAACTCCATTATTTTTTGAACACAGCTTCTTCTGTAAAAAATGCGGAAATATGGCTTCTAGTAAAACTTGCCCTCATCCTAGCGATGATCATATGACATTGTCGGGTACGAAGGTACGGGCTTTGCTCCGTGACGGCCAATGTCCTCCGCCAGAATTTACACGGCCTGAGGTTGCGCAGATTCTGATTGAAGGTATGACTCAAGAAGTTACAGCTTAATCACTGTCAGCTAGTACTATTTGACCTTCTTGTCCCATATAGATGAGTATTATCTATCGGGGCGAGGGGGTCTTTGTTATGTCTGGCCGAAAGCAGAATAAAGTCTCGGTCTGGATTTCATGGAGCAGTATCAAAAAAAGTATGCTTGGCGCGACACTGCTGGCTATAATGATCGGGATTATAGCGTATGACATGCCTACCGCTAAAACACTAAATTATTGGAGTCTGCCCTTGTCAGGAAAAGTTATTGCTCTCGATGCGGGACATGGTGGAGCTGATGGAGGAGCGGTTAGCCGGGAAGGGCTAATTGAGAAAGATATTAATCTCGCGGTATCGCTGTATTTGCGTGATTATCTGCAACAGGCAGGGGCTATTGTAGTAATGACTCGTGAGGGTGATTACGATTTGGCTCTGGAAGGCACTAAGGGCTATTCTAAGCGCAAGACGGAAGATCTTAAACAAAGGGTAAGAAGCATCGAAGAGAAAGGCGCAGACCTTTTTATAAGCGTTCACATGAACAGTGTCCCTTCGAATCGTTGGAGCGGAGCGCAGACCTTTTACTACCCCAATCATAAGGATAATAAAGCAATTGCGGAGTTTGTGCAGAGTGAGCTGAAGACTACGCTAGAGAATACCGATCGTGTGGCGAAGACAGTGAATACTGTATATCTGCTAAAAGCATTAAAAATACCAGCGGTGCTTGTAGAAGTAGGCTTCTTATCACACCCCCAGGAATCCGCTCTACTCGGAAATGATGTCTACCAGCGGAAGGTAGCAACTAGCATTTATCGCGGCATTCTTCGGTACGCCTCCGAGCAGTAAGGACTACTCATGGGGAGACAGGTAATGTTATAATAGACAAAAACTCCGGAGAATTTCTTAACCGGAAAGGAAACAGAGGTGCTTTCCATGCTGACTAAGGAACAAATTCAGGAAATACTGCAGCCATTAACAGACTCGGAAACTGGAAAAAGCCTTGTGGAACTACAGCTGATTCGTGACATTATGATTAAAGAAGATCGTATTTCTTTATCAATCGTATGTCTGAATCCTGAAGAGCAAAGTCGCATGGATCTAGAACAACAGGTTCGTGAATTGCTTGAAGCGGGTGGGGCTTCAAATGTACATATCCGGCTTCGTGATGCAACGGATTATGAACGTGCTATCCTTCGCGGAGAGAGTGCAGAGGAAGTTGATGAACCTGGGAAACTTAAAGGACATGCTGCGGGCCTTGATGACCATGAATTAATTAGCGAGAGCTCTGGTGTGAACTTTATCGCCGTGGCCAGCGGTAAAGGTGGAGTTGGTAAATCCACTGTAACAGTGAATTTGGCCGTAGCCCTAGCAAGAAAAGGAAAAAAAGTGGGTCTAATCGATGCCGATATTTATGGTTTCAGCATTCCTGATATGATGGGGATTGAAGAGGGGCCGGTTGTTGAAGAAGGAACGATTATTCCTGTGGAACGTTTCGGAGTGAAGGTCATGTCTATGGGCTTCTTTATCCGTGAGAATAGTCCAGTGATTTGGCGGGGGCCTATGCTTGGTAAAATGCTTCGCCAATTCTTCAATGATGTCGGTTGGGGTGAACTTGATTATATGCTGCTTGATCTTCCCCCAGGTACAGGTGATGTGGCGCTTGACGTGCATCAGATGCTGCCTCACAGCAAAGAGATCATAGTGACGACACCTCATGCTACAGCTGCGTTTGTGGCGGCTAGAGCGGGCTCTATGGCTCTACAGACAGATCATGAGATTATTGGAGTCATTGAGAACATGGCTTATTATGAGTGTACTGACTGCGGTAAGAAAGATTATATCTTTGGCAGAGGCGGAGGAGCAAGGCTTGCCGAGACGCTTCATACGGAGCTGCTTGCTCAAGTGCCGCTAGGTGCACCGGACAACCATATTTCCGAATCCGATTTCTCACCTTCTGTATACAAAGAAGAGACATCGACAGGACTGATATTTGCCGATATCGCTGATAAAATCATTGCAAAATACGAGCACTAATTTTTGTGCATGTAAAAAGAGGCCGTCCCACACTTTATTAGTGGGATGAGGCCTCTTTTTTAAGAACTTGAATCATCGCCGCTACCGCCGCCACTGCCACTGCCACTGCCTTCCTGTTTGTCGGCACCTTCGCTGGCTTTATCTTTTTTCTCCTTTGGTTCGAGTTCTTCTTGCACAACTTTTTTAAGTAAATTCAATACTTCCATACGGAATAATGGGGTTTGCATGGATTCCTGCATAGTCTTCATCGATTGTTTTCGGTAATCAGGTGTTTTGGTGAGATTTAGAAACATCGTCATCATCTCTGGGGATTTCATAATTTCTTCGACTGATTTCTGGTAAGTGGGATCTTTGATTAGCTGAAGGTGTAGCTCCTTGCTTTGCGATTGAATGGCTTTAGCAAAATCACCCGCGAACTTGGGATCAGTCATTATTTTCTCGATTTCCTTCTGATATTCCGGCGCAGTGAGAGTATCCTTAACAGCGGTTTTGATTTCCTCTGTTGTTTGAAGCGGCATCATCTTCATGCTCATTCCACTGGTGCCGCCAGAGCTGGAGCTTGATAATGATTCCTCAACCGCTTTTTTACCCTCATCGCTTTTCAATATATCTAAAACCATGGTCTTCGTTTCTTTATAACTGCCTTGTCCGGAAGAAGAACTGGTCTGCTCACCTCCGCAAGCCGTTAAGGCCATAACAAAGCCCAAAGCCAAACCCACAGAACCGATAAATCTCCATTTCATTGGCGCTGCCCTCCTTTATAGGATTCTCCAGATGTATTATGCCGCATTAGAGCACATTTATGTTGTGAGTGTAATGGTGTTTTGTCGGTATCCTTGGTAAAATAAATCTGACAAGAGGAGGTGAATTGGCTGAGTATAAAAAAATGGTTTCATTTATTTTGGACTACTCTCCTTATAGGAGCGGGCGGAGCTGTAATCGCAGGTCTGGCACTGCAATTCGTAAATGGTAAGATTGATTTCAAAAGTGTCGGGGATTTCTTTTTATACCCGCTGATTCTGCTTGGCTACGGTATGCTTGTAAGCGTTTATTCGCAACTTGGTTTTTTTGCCTATTTGATTTTGAATTATATGGGCAACGGCGTTTTTCCTCAAAAGGTTTGGAAATACATACAACTAGTGCTTTCTGTGCTCGCATTGCTTGAACTGATTTTTCTGCGTACCGTCGTTGGCGGGGAAAGAAATGTGATGTCTGATCTAATATTAGGAATCGTTATTTTGCTAGCAGCTATTATTGTGTCTTATTTTAAAGTGAGAAGTACAAACATCTCAGCTTTGATTCCAACCTTCTTTTTTATGACCGCTATTTCAATTGTGGAAGTTATTGGTGTACTCCGTATAGGTGTTGATAGTGCGACGGTATTTATTGTTGTTCCACTAATCGCTTGTAATGCATTCCAAATTTTGATGCTACACCGTATTCTGAAGCCGGCATCCGGATAATGAATGGGGAAGGCGCTAAACAATGAACCCCGTGTTCTGATTTCAGAAGACGGGGTTTTTTGCTCTAACTGTAGCTTAACGATTAAAATTTGAGTATGGAGGTTAATCTTAAAGAACGATACGACCACAAAACTAAGCCTATGCTTCCGAAGTGAGTTTTGTACGAAGCTCTTCAATGATGCATATGCTTTACAAAACTTTTAGGAGGGGAATATATGGACATCAAGCGCTATATGATAAAAGACACAAAAGAAATCCGGCTTAACAAGCTGGATCCGGACGACACAGGTGTTTTTAAATCTAAAAAAGAAGCAGAAGCCAAAACAGAAGAGCTTAAAGCACGTTTGGCAGAGCTGCAAGATATTTTGTTTGCTCAGAAAAAGCATTCGCTGCTTGTTATTCTGCAAGGAATGGATTCCAGTGGTAAGGATGGAACGGTTAAGCATATTTTTTCAGGCATCAATCCACAAGGATTTATAGTTACCAGCTTCAAGAAACCATCTCTAGAGGAAGAGGCTCATGATTTTCTATGGAGGGTACATCAGAAGACACCCCCTAAGGGCTATATCTCTGCATTTAACCGCTCACATTATGAAGATGTATTGGTACCACGGGTACACGGAGAGATAAAAAAAGATGATTTGAAGCACCGCTTTCGTTACATACGGCAGTTTGAGGAAATGTTGGTGGAAGAGGGGACGACAATTATCAAGCTTTTTCTGCATATTTCTAAAGAGAAGCAGTTAAAGAAGATCAAGGAGCGGCTTGAAGATCCCAAGAAACATTGGAAATTCGATGCAAGTGATCTCCAGGAGCGGGAGTATTGGGATGATTACCAAGAAGCATATGAAGATGTTTTTAAGGAAACTAGCATAGATAAAGCACCCTGGTACTGGATACCCGCCAATCATCAATGGTACCGCAACTATTTGACCTTATCCATCGTAGTAAAGACACTGGAGAGTCTGGATCTGAGCTATCCGAAGCTGAATACCCCCACACCCGACATATCGGAACTCATTTCTCCACGTCATTAATCCTTTGGACGAATCAACATCCATTACGGCACCAGAGATTGAAATGTACTTTACAGTCCAGCTGCGTCCTCTATGGCATTACTAAGTGAAGCTGAGTCGCGAACTTCTTTACCTTCGGTATTGCTTTGACTAATCAGCTCAGAGACGGTAACGAATTCATAACCTTGTCTGCGGAGCTCGTCGATAATGAGTGGAAGTGCTTCATGTGTTTGTTTGCAGGAATCACTGGCATGTAGAAGGACGATATCACCTGGATGCGCTTTTGTCGTTACACGCTTCACGATATTGTCTACGCCGATATTCTTCCAGTCCAGAGAGTCTGTATCCCATTGAATGACCTTGTAACCGAGATCGCTGGCAACCTGAAGGACTCTTTTGTCAAAATCCCCATTAGGCATACGAATCAAATTGGGCTCAGTGCCGGTTAATTCGGTAAGTACGGTGTGAGCCGTCGAGATCTGTGTGCGAATTTCTTCGTTGCTTAGTGTGCTGTAATTGACGTGTTTATGACCATGACTACCAATTTCAAAACCTGCATTCTTGATGTTAGTTACAATGTCTGGGTGAGTCTTACTCCATGGTGACGACAGGAAGAAGGTGGCTTTGTCCACTTTCTTGTCTTCAAGTACCTTCAAAATCGGCTCAGGTCTTTTCTCCCCCCAGCTAATATCGAAGGTCAGGGCAATCAGCTTCTTCTCTGTTGGTACACTGTAGATCGCGGAAGGTCCGGATTCAGAAAAAACGGTTATGTTTCCCCTCTCGACGTATACAACTCCAGCAGCAAGAAGCACAGCGGCGAAGATATAGATGAATCGTTTAATCTTTTTGCCGCTGAATACATAAAAAGAATTCATAATGACAGCGCTCCTCTCCCATGCGAAATGCTTGTTTGTTCTAAATGTATGCTCGTACCGCAAGGTTATGACCTAAGAAACAGAGATCACAATTTCAGGAGGGTATTTATGTTGTCGTTCTTCACGTTTGTTAAAGATTTAAAAACGATCCGGAAGGCTTTATTGCTATCCTGTCTGCTCTTCGCAGTAGGAGCGGTTATAGGGTGGGTAGCTACTAGCAGTCTGGAAAAGCTATTGGTTCAGCAATTAGAGGGGCTCAGTGAAATCAGTGGCAACCTTAGAGATTCTTCTAATCCGCAATGGAGCTTCTTTGTATTTATATTTTTGAATAACAGCATCAAGGGTGTTCTTATCATATTTTTAGGGGCGTTGTTCGGTATACTGCCAGCCATATTCTTATTTATTAACGGAGCGGTTATCGGCTATCTGATTCATTTATCAGCACTGCAAGGACAGGATTTGTTCGAACTAATAGTAAAAGGACTGCTGCCACATGGGATTATAGAGATTCCAGCGATCATTATTGCTTGTGCATTTGGACTTCAGTTCGGCGGGAAAGTACTTTCAAGTATGTTTAGCTCATCCACTAAAAAAATGAACAGAGGTGTTAATTGGTCTTCGTTCATGCGTCAAACACTTACGGCATCTATTTGGACAGTAATCCTGTTATTTGTTGCAGCCATCATTGAAAGCACAATAACTTTTTCTCTTTTATCATAAAACTTCCGAGAATGGAGCATAACATTAAAGCTATTCATCCAAGGATTGCCTAAAGGTCAGAAGTATATAATCGTGACGAAACCATAAAGGGAATTTTTAATAATTATGGTTATAAAAAGAGTACTCCGGTTAATCTAGTGTAAGAGGATCTTAAGGCAGCTTTCTCCATGAGATGGACTAACTAATTATGTACAAGGGGTTTTTGGTTTTAGTGAATGTGTTACTTGCAACTTCATGAAGGAGGCCAAGCATATGTTGGGAATGTTGTTCAACGAAAAAGAATGCAAGGAACTGGATTATGTTTTGCGGAAAGAACTTGATGAGATGCTGTTAGATTTGAGCGATCAGCGCTTGGACCAAAATATCAGGCATGCCATCGCCAATAGATATAAGACTGTATTTCGTATGTATGCTCGTTTTGCTCCTCAGAAAGAGCTTTCCAAGTATGCGTGGGGTGGACGTTCTTCTCAGTATAAACACTAAGGATAGGAGGTAAATGCAAGAGTCTTATATGAATTTAAGATTTTTTAATAAAATAGCTTGACTAAAAAGGAGTGCTCGTGATAAATTATATCTCGCGCTCCTTTTGCTTGTGTAAAAGGGAAGCGGAAGGCAAGAAAAATTGAAAAAAACTTTTTCAAAAAAAAGACTTGCCAAATAACGAAACACTGTGATATATTATAAAGGTCGCCGCTGACAAACAACGACGACGAAATGAGAGACATTGATCTTTGAAAACTGAACAACGAGTGAGTGGGAAATCACGAAAGTGATATCCAAAACTGATGAGTTTCACAGCGTATCTTACGCTTTTGAAATTTCATCGTGAGAATTAATTTTCTCGTCAGATGTTTCAAAATGAGCATATCGCTCTTTTCAATACTAATTGGAGAGTTTGATCCTGGCTCAGGACGAACGCTGGCGGCGTGCCTAATACATGCAAGTCGAGCGGAGTTATTTTGAAAGCTTGCTTTCAAAATAACTTAGCGGCGGACGGGTGAGTAACACGTAGGCAACCTGCCCCTTAGGCTGGGATAACTACCGGAAACGGTAGCTAATACCGGATAATTTCTTTTTTCTCCTGAAGGAAGAATGAAAGACGGAGCAATCTGTCACTGAGGGATGGGCCTGCGGCGCATTAGCTAGTTGGTGGGGTAACGGCCCACCAAGGCGACGATGCGTAGCCGACCTGAGAGGGTGAACGGCCACACTGGGACTGAGACACGGCCCAGACTCCTACGGGAGGCAGCAGTAGGGAATCTTCCGCAATGGACGAAAGTCTGACGGAGCAACGCCGCGTGAGTGATGAAGGTTTTCGGATCGTAAAGCTCTGTTGCCAGGGAAGAACGTCCGGTAGAGTAACTGCTACCGGAGTGACGGTACCTGAGAAGAAAGCCCCGGCTAACTACGTGCCAGCAGCCGCGGTAATACGTAGGGGGCAAGCGTTGTCCGGAATTATTGGGCGTAAAGCGCGCGCAGGCGGTCATTTAAGTCTGGTGTTTAAACCTTGGGCTCAACCTAAGGTCGCACTGGAAACTGGGTGACTTGAGTACAGAAGAGGAAAGTGGAATTCCACGTGTAGCGGTGAAATGCGTAGATATGTGGAGGAACACCAGTGGCGAAGGCGACTTTCTGGGCTGTAACTGACGCTGAGGCGCGAAAGCGTGGGGAGCAAACAGGATTAGATACCCTGGTAGTCCACGCCGTAAACGATGAGTGCTAGGTGTTAGGGGTTTCGATACCCTTGGTGCCGAAGTTAACACAGTAAGCACTCCGCCTGGGGAGTACGGTCGCAAGACTGAAACTCAAAGGAATTGACGGGGACCCGCACAAGCAGTGGAGTATGTGGTTTAATTCGAAGCAACGCGAAGAACCTTACCAGGTCTTGACATCCCTCTGAATCTGCTAGAGATAGCAGCGGCCTTCGGGACAGAGGAGACAGGTGGTGCATGGTTGTCGTCAGCTCGTGTCGTGAGATGTTGGGTTAAGTCCCGCAACGAGCGCAACCCTTAACTTTAGTTGCCAGCAAGTAATGTTGGGCACTCTAGAGTGACTGCCGGTGACAAACCGGAGGAAGGTGGGGATGACGTCAAATCATCATGCCCCTTATGACCTGGGCTACACACGTACTACAATGGCCGGTACAACGGGAAGCGAAGCCGCGAGGTGGAGCCAATCCCATCAAAGCCGGTCTCAGTTCGGATTGCAGGCTGCAACTCGCCTGCATGAAGTCGGAATTGCTAGTAATCGCGGATCAGCATGCCGCGGTGAATACGTTCCCGGGTCTTGTACACACCGCCCGTCACACCACGAGAGTTTACAACACCCGAAGTCGGTGGGGTAACCCGCAAGGGAGCCAGCCGCCGAAGGTGGGGTAGATGATTGGGGTGAAGTCGTAACAAGGTAGCCGTATCGGAAGGTGCGGCTGGATCACCTCCTTTCTATGGAGAATCGTCTTCTGCAATGAAGACATTCAAATCGGAAGTTAAACTTCCACAATAGAACCTTCGGGTTCGAACACTCACTCGTGTTCAGTTTTGAAAGAGCAAGTCTCTTTCATATGCGTTTGGTGGCGATAGCGGAGGGGTTCCACACGTACCCATCCCGAACACGACCGTTAAGCCCTCCAGCGCCGATGGTACTTGGACCGAAGGGTCCTGGGAGAGTAGGACGCCGCCAAGCGAACAACCATTCTTTGGTTGATTCACAATGTTATATATGTTATATGGGCTTTTAGCTCAGTTGGTTAGAGCGCACCTCTGATAAGGGTGAGGTCGGTGGTTCGAGTCCACCAAGGCCCACCATATAACTTATATCCCTTTATGGGGCCATAGCTCAGCTGGGAGAGCGCCTGCCTTGCAAGCAGGAGGTCAGCGGTTCGATCCCGCTTGGCTCCACCATAATTTTTAAATTCAATACTTTCTTTAACTTTGATCCTTGAAAACTGGATACCGAAACGAATTTGCGTTTTAGAACATCTTTTAGCAACTTGTGCAAACAAGTAAATGTTATTAGTGAGATTTTTCGAAAGAAAAATCAAGGTTAAGCTAATAAGAGCACACGGAGGATGCCTAGGCGCCAGGAGCCGACGAAGGACGTGGCGAACAACGAAACTGCCTCGGGGAGCTGTAAGCAAGCTTTGATCCGGGGGTGTCCGAATGGGGAAACCCAGCTGTGGTAATTCGCAGTTACTCATACCTGAATACATAGGGTATGTAGAGGCAGACCAGGGGAACTGAAACATCTAAGTACCCTGAGGAAGAGAAAACAATAGTGATTCCGTCAGTAGCGGCGAGCGAACGCGGAACAGCCTAAACCTAAGAGCTTGCTCTTAGGGGTTGTGGGACGTCTCACATGGAGTTACAAAGGAATATGGTAGGCGAAGAGGTCTGGAAAGGCCCGCGATAGAGGTAAAAGCCCTGTAGCCTAAACTGTGTTCTCTCCGAGACGGATCCCGAGTAGTGCGGGGCACGTGAAACCCCGTATGAATCCAGCAGGACCATCTGCTAAGGCTAAATACTACCTGGCGACCGATAGTGAAACAGTACCGTGAGGGAAAGGTGAAAAGCACCCCGGAAGGGGAGTGAAATAGAACCTGAAACCGTGTGCTTACAAAAAGTCAGAGCCCTATTTATGGGTGATGGCGTGCCTTTTGTAGAATGAACCGGCGAGTTACGTTTAACATGCAAGGTTAAGTCGAGAAGACGGAGCCGCAGCGAAAGCGAGTCTGAATAGGGCGAATGAGTATGTGGACGTAGACCCGAAACCGTGTGATCTACCCCTGTCCAGGGTGAAGGTGCGGTAACACGCACTGGAGGCCCGAACCCACGCACGTTGAAAAGTGCGGGGATGAGGTGGGGGTAGCGGAGAAATTCCAATCGAACTCGGAGATAGCTGGTTCTCCCCGAAATAGCTTTAGGGCTAGCCTCGGTATAAGAGTAGTGGAGGTAGAGCACTGATTGGGTGCGGGGTCCGCAAGGATTACCAAGCTCAGTCAAACTCCGAATGCCATATACTTATTGCCGGGAGTCAGACAGTGAGTGCTAAGATCCATTGTCAAAAGGGAAACAGCCCAGACCATCAGCTAAGGTCCCCAAGTGTGTGTTAAGTGGGAAAGGATGTGGAGTTGCACAGACAACCAGGATGTTGGCTTAGAAGCAGCCACCATTGAAAGAGTGCGTAATAGCTCACTGGTCGAGTGACTCTGCGCCGAAAATGTAACGGGGCTAAACACACCACCGAAGCTATGGCTAGATACGTATGTATCTGGGGTAGGGGAGCGTTGTATGTGGGTTGAAGGTGTACCGTAAGGAGCGCTGGACAGCATACAAGTGAGAATGCCGGTATGAGTAACGAAAAGATCAGTGAGAATCTGATCCGCCGAAAGCCCAAGGTTTCCTGAGGAAGGCTCGTCCGCTCAGGGTAAGTCGGGACCTAAGGCGAGGCCGAAAGGCGTAGTCGAAGGACAACAGTTTGAAATTACTGTACCACCGTAATCCGCTATGAGCGATGGGGTGACGCAGGAGGGTAGTGACTCGGACTGATGGATATGTCCGTCTAAGCAGTGAGGCTGATGTGTAGGCAAATCCGCACATCGTTAAGGCTGGGCTGTGATGGGGAGCGAAAATTGTAGTAGCGAAGGTCATGATCTCACACTGCCAAGAAAAGCCTCTAGCCAGGAGAAGGTGCCCGTACCGCAAACCGACACAGGTAGGCGAGAAGAGAATTCTAAGGCGCGCGGAAGAACTCTCGTTAAGGAACTCGGCAAAATGACCCCGTAACTTCGGGAGAAGGGGTGCCCCGGTAGTGTGAATAGCACGAGGGGGCCGCAGTGAAAAGGCCCAAGCGACTGTTTAGCAAAAACACAGGTCTGTGCGAAGCCGCAAGGCGAAGTATACGGGCTGACGCCTGCCCGGTGCTGGAAGGTTAAGGGGAGTGGTTAGGGGTAACCCGAAGCTATGAACCGAAGCCCCAGTAAACGGCGGCCGTAACTATAACGGTCCTAAGGTAGCGAAATTCCTTGTCAGGTAAATTCTGACCCGCACGAATGGCGTAACGACTTGGGCGCTGTCTCAACGAGAGATCCGGTGAAATTTTAATACCTGTGAAGATGCAGGTTACCCGCGACAAGACGGAAAGACCCCATGGAGCTTTACTGCAGCTTGATATTGAATTTGGGTACGATCTGTACAGGATAGGTGGGAGCCGTAGAAATCGGAGCGCAAGCTTCGGTGGAGGCGCCGTTGGGATACCACCCTGATCGTATCTAGGTTCTAACCTAGTGCCCTAATCGGGTACGGGGACCGTGTCAGGCGGGCAGTTTGACTGGGGCGGTCGCCTCCTAAAGAGTAACGGAGGCGTTCCAAGGTTCCCTCAGAATGGTTGGAAATCATTCGAAGAGTGCAAAGGCATAAGGGAGCTTGACTGCGAGACCTACAAGTCGAGCAGGGACGAAAGTCGGACTTAGTGATCCGGTGGTACCGCATGGAAGGGCCATCGCTCAACGGATAAAAGCTACCCTGGGGATAACAGGCTTATCTCCCCCAAGAGTCCACATCGACGGGGAGGTTTGGCACCTCGATGTCGGCTCATCGCATCCTGGGGCTGAAGTAGGTCCCAAGGGTTGGGCTGTTCGCCCATTAAAGCGGTACGCGAGCTGGGTTCAGAACGTCGTGAGACAGTTCGGTCCCTATCTGTCGTGGGCGCAGGAAATTTGAGAGGAGCTGTCCTTAGTACGAGAGGACCGGGATGGACGTACCGCTGGTGCACCAGTTGTTTCGCCAGAAGCATGGCTGGGTAGCTACGTACGGACGGGATAAGCGCTGAAAGCATCTAAGCGTGAAGCCCCCCTCAAGATGAGATTTCCCAATTAGTAAGACCCCTTGAAGACGACGAGGTAGATAGGTTGGAGGTGGAAGTGCAGTAATGCATGGAGCTGACCAATACTAATCGGTCGAGGGCTTATCCTATACTTAAGACGCAAATTCAATTCGGATTCAGTTTTCAGGCGATTAAGCCTGAGCATTACGCTGTAATGCCCGTTTGGTGGCGATAGCGGAGGGGTTCCACGCGTACCCATCCCGAACACGACCGTTAAGCCCTCCAGCGCCGATGGTACTTGGACCGAAGGGTCCTGGGAGAGTAGGACGCCGCCAAGCGGATATTCCCTGATAGCTCAGTTGGTAGAGCACTCGACTGTTAATCGAGTTGTCACAGGTTCGAGTCCTGTTCGGGGAGCCATGCTCTCATAGCTCAGCAGGTAGAGTGCTTCCATGGTAAGGAAGAGGTCACCGGTTCGAATCCGGTTGAGAGCTCCACAGATTTGCAAGGCCCGTTGGTCAAGGGGTTAAGACACCTCCCTTTCACGGAGGTAACATGGGTTCGAATCCCATACGGGTCACCAACTTTTACTTGTACTTACCCTTAGAGGGTCCCATAGATATGGAGGCTTAGCTCAGCTGGGAGAGCATCTGCCTTACAAGCAGAGGGTCGGGGGTTCGATCCCCTCAGCCTCCACCATAATCTTCCTGAGAGATTATGGGCAACATAGAGGTAGCATCAATGGGGATTAGCCAAGCGGTAAGGCAACGGACTTTGACTCCGTCACTCATAGGTTCGAATCCTATATCCCCAGCCAAGTGCGAGCCATTAGCTCAGTTGGTAGAGCACCTGACTTTTAATCAGGGTGTCGAAGGTTCGAGTCCTTCATGGCTCACTTTTATTATTACATGCGCGTGTGGCGGAATGGCAGACGCACCAGACTTAGGATCTGGCGTTTCACGACGTGGGGGTTCAAGTCCCTTCACGCGCACCATATTTTGCGGAAGTGGCTCAGCGGTAGAGCATCGCCTTGCCAAGGCGAGGGTCGCGGGTTCGATTCCCGTCTTCCGCTCCATAATTTTTGCGCCCTTAGCTCAGCTGGATAGAGCGTTTGACTACGAATCAAAAGGCCGGGAGTTCGAATCTCTCAGGGCGCGCCATTTTTTTATTAAGCAATCATAGCATTATAACGGGATGTAGCTCAGCTTGGTAGAGCACCTGGTTTGGGACCAGGGGGTCGCATGTTCAAATCGTGTCATCCCGATTTTTCACCTTTGCGGGTGTAGTTCAATGGTAGAACTTCAGCCTTCCAAGCTGATAGCGTGGGTTCGATTCCCATCACCCGCTCCATAATTTTATAGTAACGGGATGTAGCTCAGCTTGGTAGAGCACCTGGTTTGGGACCAGGGGGTCGCATGTTCAAATCGTGTCATCCCGATACTCAGCTTAATCGCTCTTAGAAGCTCTTACTTCGGTAAGAGCTTTTTTGTTATGTAATGATTTAATACGCATGTATTGATATAACATATGTTCTATCTTTCTTCCAAAAGAAATTGAACTTCTGGTGGAATACCAATTCGTAAATAATAACTTTTCCATGATTCTTCTTGCTCAGGATTGCTACCTGTGGATAGTAGCTTTACAGCAAAGACATTAGCTTGACGTTCAAGCTTCCCAGGAGAGAAATAGGAGCTTTCCTCTAGAAAAAAGCGGTTAATCCCCTTATGAAGTCGATCATGTCCTAATTCATGCGCACAAACGAAGCGCTGCCACTCAACTGGCAACTCATTATGAATGACAATAAATCTTCTTCTTAGTTTTCGGTAATATAATCCCTTTGTGCCTGTCCCAAGGTTCATGAAACGAATGTGAATACCCAGCGCTGAGGCCAGCTCGAACGGACAGTTGGTTTTATATTTTTTAATCAGATTATTGATCAGTTCATCCATATTCTTCACCTGCAGCATGTTAGTGTAGTTATTAAGTGTTGTTGGATTTATTTCTCTTGTTCATCTGTTTGGCTTCCCAGAATAAGCCGGTCAGTACATCTTTAATCCTCTGCTTGTCTTCCTTGTCTAGTGGAATTCCATCAAACATCAGCTCTCCATCATCCTCTAGCATTTTACGAAAGTCACGCTTATCCTTGCTTGTAGCCCAATCTGGGACAATCTCTTCGCTTGGAAGGGCTTGCTCCTGCAAATACCCCGCTTGATCCATTAGCTGCTCGTACGGGACACCTAAGGCCTCAGCTATTTTGCGTAACGTAGTTGGCTTAGGAACGCCTCTTAGACCATTTTCAATCCGTGAAATCTGTGATCCGCTAATCCCCGCGGCTGCTGCCAATTGATTAATGGTGAGTCCCTTTGTTTCGCGAAGTTGCTTCATGTAATCCCCAAATTCTTGTTTCATCTCAACCACTCCTTATAGACTGAAGCTTATGATATTAATATAAGCCATTTTTGCCAATTGGTAAACAACAAAGCGTATATTATTGCCAAAAGGCAAGATAATGGAGGAAAAGCTATTCTTTTTCGCCCAAAACAGACTAAAACGGGGTTTTACGAGATTGGTAGAGAAGTGGTATATTATAGAAAAATACGAACAGAATACGAACACTTTTATATTTTAGCACATTGCTTAGGAAACTTCCGCAATTTAATCTCATTCTGTCAAACCTAAAGGAGTGCATAAAATGATGAACTTATCCGCTTTACCGGAGCTAGACCGTCGCCGAACCCAGGTCGCTATAGAGAGTATGTTGGAGAAATACCGTATTTTTAAGACCGTTACATTTGAGGCTAAGGAAGCTAGTACTACTTATTCTTATACAGAAAGATTTCATGGTCCTACGAATACTGTTACTGATCAGACTGCTGCGATAGCTTCTTATAATGTGGATATACCTGCTGCTAGGAGGGCTTTTTGCTCGGCGATAGACTCTGTGGTAGAGAGACTTGATACGAGGGAACAGCAATTAGTAAGAGAGCGTTATATGAAAAGAGACGAAACGTACGATTATACGATTTACAATCATGTGTTTGATCCACCGGTAAGTAAGGACACTTACGTGAAGATACGCTCGAAGGCTTTTTATAAGATGGCTTTGGCTTTAACGGATCTCGGTCTACTGTCCCTTAACACCTTAATAACAGCACCTAGAGTGAAGAAAGAGAAGGTTAGTATTACCTAAGAGATATAGATGGTTACTTAAGAGACTGTGTCATCCGAGCGGATGATGCGGTCTTTTTTTATGAACAGATAACCCCTCTGAAAAACCGCTCTATACCATCCCAAAGCTAGCTTAAACCTCGTCGGTATACCGTCTCTGCAAGGCAAATAGGGGTGTATATTTATAACATGGCAAATGAAGCAAAAAGAACACCGCAAGAGCATGAATGCTCTACTAATAGTTCAACCCTAGTGGTGATAAGAACAAATCTAGCGGTGAAAGATTCTTTTGGCATTGGCCTGGTATAGAAGGGTATTATCCAACATCGGATAGTATCCTTTTTTTGTTCTTAGTTTTAGTAGAGGAGGTGTCTTTAATGTTAATGCAATTGAAGATTAACACCATCAAAGATCGGCGAACCGCCGCAGTTCAGAAAGGAATGGAGTGATGTCGGTACAACAATTACGAGAACACATTACGAGTGCGCTGGAGAAGTACTTTCCAGATGTGCCTGTATATGTGGAGGGAGAGAAACCTCAGACGGCTTATTTTTATCCCGGACTGATCTCAGCGACTCTGGATCGGCAGCGGGAAGGCAGATATTTGGCGGTCTATCGCTTCGGTATCCGTTATGAACAAGGAAGTCTGCTGGAAGCTGAGAGAATGGCAGATAAGCTGAGTGAGGCAATGGCAGGGATGGAGCAAGAGAGTGGCTCCTTTCGTGTAGCTAGGCAAGCCTGGGAAGCTGGGGTAGAGGGGCATGGGCCGCTTTTTACAACGGACTATATGGTGTATTTGCTAAGTGAGAAGCCTGACCCCATTAAGATGGGGCAAATGATTGGAGGAGAAAGACTGAAATGAGCACAAAGGTGAGTAATGGAGATCGTTTTGGTAAAGAGCAGATTGTGAATTCATCGCTTTTTACGGCTAAGGAAAAGGATGTGCTGAACGTTATTTTGCAGGATAACAAAAGTTATACGATCGAAGAAGCGAAGCAATCTATGGGATTGTTTAATAATAAGGAGGTTTTGAACTAATGGCAGGCGGAACATGGACAACTCAAAACAAAGTGCGCCCAGGGGTGTACGTAAATGTAGCATCGAATCAAGGTGCCATCGGCAAAATGGGAGAACGCGGGATTACTGCTTTGGCACTTGCTTTATCTTGGGGAGAAGCTGGAGTGATCATGGAGATTACCCCGCAGGACGACGTGAATAAGCTACTAGGTTATGATTTGGAACATCCAACATTGCTGCCAGTACGCGAAGCGCTGAAACATGCGGGAACGTTACTGCTCTATCGATTGAATGAAGGGGTTAAAGCGGCGGTCACGAACAATGGTCTACAGGTTACGGCTAAATACGGTGGTGTACGCGGAAACGATCTTTCTGTTGTTATTGAGAAGAATATTGAGAATAATGCTCTTTTTGATGTAAAGACACTGCTGAATGGAGCTGAACTGAATAAACAAACGGTTGGAACGGCTGAAGAGTTGGTCGCTAACGATTATGTACAATTCCAGAAAAATGGCGCAGAAGGCTTGAAGCTAACCGCAGGGATGCCGCTTATTGGCGGAGCTAATGGTACGGTGACAAATGGTGCACACAGCGATTTCTTATCTGCTCTTGAGGTGCTTGAGTTCCAAACGGTTGGACTAGTATCGCAGGATAGTACGCTTAAGGCACTGTATAGCTCTTGGGTGAGACGACTGCGGGATGCGGAAGGTAAGAAAGTGCAGGCTGTACTATCGGATTATGCTACTGCGGGTCATGAGGGTGTGATCAGCGTGAAGAATGGGGTAGTACTGAGTGACGGAACTACGATTGATAACAACAATGCTGTTGCTTGGGTGGCCGGTGCTACGGCTGCTGCTGCGGTGAATCAATCGCTGACTTATCAGGGCTATGACGACTCGGTTGATGCTGATGTACGGCTTAGCCATTCTGAAACGACAGCAGCTTTGCTGCAAGGTGAACTGCTCTTTACTTACAGTGGAGGGCGAGCTGTGGTGGAACAGGATATTAACACGTTTACGGCATTCTCTCCGGATAAAGGCAAAGCGTTCTCCAAAAATCGTGTGCTGCGTGTGCTGGATGGGATTGCGAATGATCTGAAGCGTATTTTTGAGAACTACTACATTGGTAAGGTAGCCAATAATGAAGATGGACGGGCTCTGTTCTGGTCGCAGTGTGCAACTTACATGAATGATCTGCAGGATATTGGGGCGATTGAAAGCTTTAATGCGCAGACCGACGTTGTCGTTGTGGCAGGTACCGATAGCGATAGTATTGTACTCGACGTAGCAGTGAAGCCAGTTGATTCCGTAGAAAAAGTATATATGAAAGTGAAGGTGGTTTAAGATGGCATTTTTAAAAGCTAGCGATACGATTTCCGGCCAGGAGGGCCGTGCGTATGCGGTGATTGGCACGCAAACTGAAGAGATGTTCTATGTGAAGACGCTTGAAGCAACGGTAGAAAAAACAAAGGCGGAAGTGAAGACACTCGGCCGACGTGGTGTTCAGCATAAAGCGACTGGATGGTCGGGCAGCGGTTCGATGACGATTTTTTATATGACTAGCCGTTTCCGCCAGATGATGCTTGATTATATGAACACAGGTGTCGATCAGTATTTCGATATTGAGGTTACGAACGAAGACCCATCGTCCAGTGTGGGAGCACAACGTATTATCTTAAAAGGCGTGAACCTTGATAGTGTCATCATGGCTTCTCTTGATACAGAATCAGATGCGCTGGAAGAAGAAGTGAGCTTTACCTTTGAAGACGTGCAGATTGTGCAAGCTTTTGGCGCTCCGGCCGGCTCAGGAAAATAATAAAGACAACTAGATAGGAGCAAGTAAGGCCCGGGCGTGCAGGTGAGCGGCGGGTCTCTTCTCTGTCTAGTTAGTAGTACTAGAAGAAACTAAATCATTTTAGGAGGAAGACAATGAGTGAATTAAGTTTGTTTTTTGCGCAAAATGTAGCATGTGACACGACCGAGGAGTTTGTGGTATCGCAGCGTTTTAAGGATAAGGAAGGGAACGCAGTTGCCTGGGAGCTACGCAGTATGAACGAGGATGAGAATCAGGAATGCCGTAAAGCAGCTACTCGTAAGGTCAAAGGTAAAAACGGAGTGTATACCTCCGAGATTGAACCGAATGATTATATGGCTAAGCTGATGACTTCAAGTGTGGTGCATCCAGATCTGAAAAATGCCGAGTTACAACGTTCTTATGGTGTTCTTGGTGCTGAGACGCTCCTGCGTAAAATGCTGCTCCCAGGTGAATTCGCCGCGCTGGGTGAACGGGTACAGGCCTTGAATGGCTTTGGTACAGATATGAACGAGCTGGTGGATGAAGTAAAAAACTAATCAACGAGGGCGACAGCGAAGCTAACTTAGCTTACTACGCCCTCCACGAGCTTCATATTTTACCGCATGAGCTAATGAAGCTGTCCTCACGTGAACGAGCCGCAATTTATGCGATGATCGCTGTTCGGGTGGAGAAGGAGAAGCGGGATCAGGCACGGAGTAAGGCGAGGAAGAGATAGGGGGTGAATGAATGGCAGGTATGCAAAACAATATAGCTGGAATCCAGCAAGTCTCCAACCAATGGATCAATGATATAACCAATCAAATTACAACTCAGGTTTCTGCAAATATTTCAAATTCCTTTTCCGCAACTTTAAACCGAATAAGTATGAAAATAGTCAATAAACCCGTGTACAACATCACTAACAATTACAGTGCAGCTTATACCAGAATTCAAGCTTCTATTGGAGGCGCAGTACAAGCTCAGGAGAGACTGAACGATGCGGCAGAACAAGGAGCAGCAGGGGCTGAACAGCAGGCGGGCACTTGGGAAAAGATTACAGGTGCTTTTGGGAAAGCCAAGGGTGTGCTGGATAAAGTTAAAGGAGTTATGGAAAAGGTGCTTGCGCCTGCGGCCGAACAGCAAAAGTGGGAAGATCTTTTTAAAGTCAAAACCGGAAATGCTGATGTTGGTACGGCTATGTTTGATAAATTCAAGAAGAGAGCACTAGATACCGGGCAGGATGTCAACAAGTCCATGGAGAGTGTCTTATCGTTTTATCCTAAAACTCAAAATACAGATCAGCTAGATAAGCTAATGGATTATTCCACAAGGCTAAGCATGATGTCTCCGGAGGGAAAGGATATTGGTGATACTTCATCGGCGATTACTTCTGCTTTTGAGGGCGATTCCAGTGATTTAGCGTCCATGCTTCAGGTGGATAAAGAGGATCTGGGCGGACTTGATCTAGTGGCCGGAACAGGTAATATGGAAGCCTTTTTGAGTACTTTGGGCGATATTATGACAACGTCAGGTATGACGAGTGATTCGCTGCAAACCATGATGGATTCACCCGTTAATCAATGGCAAGCTCTTCTTGGAAACTATAACAACTCTCTGGCTGGTATGGGAGAAGGTGCTCTTGCGGCATTGTCACCACTATTAGGCATTCTTAACCAGGCATTTTCAGATGGAAGCTTTCAGCCAATTATCGATGGGATAGCGATTGGACTGGCGATACTTGCACAAGTATTCTCGCAGGTCGTACAAGGTGCATTGTATCTCTGGAGTGTTCTTAGCAACCCTGTTGTTTTGCCGATTGTTTTGGGTGTTGTTGCTGGAGTTATTGCATTAGCAATCGCGATGAATGCCTCAACAATTGCAACTAGAATTTCATCTATTGCTACCGGAATTGCTACCGCAGCCCAAGGCATTTTCAACGCTGTGATGAGTGCTAATCCAATTGCACTTGTAATTGGACTTATAGTTGCGCTAATAGTAGCTTTTTTAGGGATAGTAGCGGCACTTCAACCGGTTAGGGACTTTTTGGCGAATATGTTCAGAGGACTGGGACAGCTCGTTGCAGAATTCGTAGGCTTTGTTATCGATCTTTGGACCGGATTTGTTAATGGTATTATTGGCGCCGTGAACTTTTTGCTAGATAGTATAAATAAAGTAGTTGGAGCTGTTGGTAAATTTATTGGTATAGAGTCGGAGATCAATCTTCATATTGAAGAGGTTGATAGCAGTCAATTCAAAAAGGATTTGCAAATGGACATTGGAGCTTCTTATAATTCAGGGGCAGAAAACATCCAAAATTTTGATATCAATAAGTTTAAAGAAAAACTGAACGTAGGTGGAAATAAGAGTAATAACAACACATTAAATCAGTGGAATACTACTCATCCAGGGGATTTGTCAAAACCTTTGCAAACGCCTACCGTACCTGAAATTCCAGCAGTTCCTACGTTGAATACACCTTCATCTACGGGTTCTTTTCAAAATGCAGGGGCTCCGGGTAATCTAAACACCGTCAACCGTGTGAATGAACTCGGATCCATCAACGACACTGTAGACATCTCTAGCGATGATCTGAAAATGCTGAGGGAGCTGGCGGAGATTCAGGCGATCCAGAATTTTGTGGAGCTGACGCCTACGGTACAGGTGACGACTGGAAATATTAATAATGCCGGAGACATTGATACGATTATCAACAAGATTGGGCAAAAGCTGAACGAGGAGTTTGTCTCTACGGCGCAGGGGGTGTATACGTAACGTGGAAGAGTACGGGATATTTCTTGGTTTTAATAATCAGGCGGAAGCATTCCGACTGCCAGTCAATCCAGAGACCTTGGAAATTAAGGAAAGCGGGGATGGGAAGAGCTATACCATTATCGATCTAGGTGAGATTAATACGATTGCTTATCCGAAGCTGACGGAGATCACAATCGAAAGTATTTTTCCGGCACAAAGGTATCCGTTTGTATTAGTACAAGAGGACGGGTTGAAGAGACCTTTTGAATATGTGGAGCTGATTAAGAAGTGGATGACTAGTCGCAGACCTATTCGTTTTGTATTTTCCGGGGTGAGCTATACTGATGACTTGAAAAAAGCCGATGGGAAGCTAAACGACGCCAATAAATGGTTAAAGGATTCATCGACTAGTGAGGATAAATCCATAGAGATTGATTTCGGTGTGAATATGGCTATGAGTATTGAAAGCTTCTCTTGGAAGCTGAGTGCAGGTACATCAGGGGATATTGAATATTCGTTATCTCTCAAAAAGTATGTATTTTATCAGGCGGTAGCTGTTAAAGTCGTCAAGGATGAAGTGAAGGTAGAACAGAAGCGGGCGAACGAAACTCCCAAACCTAAAACGTATATCATGAAATCTAAAGATAATCTATGGAAAATCGCTAAAGAAATCCTTGGAGATGGTAATAGGTGTTGGGAAATCCAGAGACTTAATGGCATTAAAGATAGTGAGCTGAGGAAGCTTCCAATCGGTAAGGTCATTAAGCTGCCGTAGGAGGCTGTTATGGAACTGCTTGTGAAGAATAAGGAAGGTAATCTATGGGATATTTCTGGCATCGTCTCCGATATTTCTTGGAAAACGGCCCGCTCAGGAAAACCGGCAACGCTAGAGTTAACACTTGTGGACAGTGGAATCTATCAGCATCCTAAGTTCGGTATCAGTAACGGTGATATTATTCAGTTCAGCAAAGATAATGTGGATGTATTCTACGGGTTTGTGTTCAGTATTGATACAGGCTCGGATCAGGAGATTAAGCTGACTGCCTATGATCAGATGCGTTATTTGCTGGGTAATGGCAGTTATGTTTTGCAGGGTGTTACGGCTAATGATGTTATCAAAAAAATAACGCAAGACTACGGACTGCAGACAGGTGTGCTGGAGGATACAGAGTATCGGATTCCCTCTTTAATCGAGGATGACAAAAAGCTGCTGGACATCATTATGGGAGCGATCGGCAGTGAGCTTCAGTATAAGGGGCGGTTGATGGCCTTTTACGATGATTTTGGTAAGCTAACGCTGCGAAAACCGGAGTCTATGCTGCTTAATCTGGTGTTGGGAGCGGGGCATTATCTGTATGACTATTCGCTCAAAAAAAGTATTGATGATGATACGTACAACACGATCTTTTTATACAAGGATAATGAGAAGTCTGGTAAGCGTGATTTCTTTCCGGTTAGCGATAAGGATAATGTAAAACGCTGGGGTATCCTCCACTTGTATCAGAAGGCTGATGACAAAGCGAATGCTGCACAAATTCAGGAGAAGGCAAATAATCTGCTAAAAATGCACAACCGCGAAAAGCTTAGTCTCTCCGTACAGGCGATTGGTGATATGCGCGTAAGGGCTGGTAATTTCATATATGTCCTGCTTGATGAATTTAAGACTCAGGTGTTTCTGGTGGATCAATGCAGTCATAAGATTTCCGGTGGGGAGCATACGATGTCCCTCGATATAAAGGTGGTGTAGAAATGATGTTGGATATTATAAAAAAAGCAAGCTTAGGAGCCGTGGGAAATACAAATCCAGTGGCTTTTTCTTATGGGACAGTAACGGAGGCAGTTCCTTTACAGATCCAGGTGGATCAACGTTTTATTTTATCGGGGAATGCGCTAGTGCTGCCTGAATCGGTAATGGAATGTAAAGTCGAGCTAGAGGGTAGAGAAGTGGTAGTGCGTCGAGGACTTGCCTCTGGTGATCGGGTTCTGATGGTTCGGATGCAGGGTGGGCAAAGTTATATTGTTCTGGATCGGCTGGTGAGTCCAATATGATTCCTGCGATTGGAAAAGCTGGACCGATAACTGCCCTTCTTGAAGGCGAGGTCAACCTTGAGCGTGGGGAAAACCCTAGTCTCACCTACCGAATGGATTGGGACAGAAAAAGGATCACTGGCCAAGCGGATGGACTTGAGGCAGTGCAGCAGGCAGCGGCCAAAATTCTGCGAACCGATAGATTTGAACATCTGATTTACAGTTCGGATTACGGAACAGAGTGGCAGCTGGTTTTGGGTAAGGATCGGCTGTTAGTCAGAGCTGAAATCAGACGTGTCGTTAGTGAAGCCTTACTTCAGGATGAACGAATCCTTAGCTTAGAAAATATTGAGGTCTCTTTTAACGGGGATAATCTAACCTTTGATTGTAAGGTGGTCACACGTTATGGGAATTTTCAGCTGAGAAAGGAGTGGAATGAGGATGTATGAGGATCAGACGTATGAGGCTCTTTTGGAACGGATGCTGGACCGGGTTCCGTCAGGTCTGGATAAACGCGAGGGCAGCATCATTTATGACGCGCTCGCTCCGGCAGCAGCAGAGCTGGCGCAAATGTACATTGAGCTGGATGTCAATAATAATCTGTATTTTGCAGATACGGCTACCGGTGAGTACTTGGAGCGAAGTATCGCCTGGTCAGGAATTGTAAGGCGTGAAGCGAGCAAGGCGCAGCTGAAGGGGATTTTTTATAAAGCGGATGGGGGACTTCTGGATGTACCTCTCGGCAGCCGTTTTTCTCTCGATATGCTGAATTATACGGCTGTGGAAAAGTTATCTCCTGGATTGTATCGGTTGGAGAGTGAAACCGCTGGAGAAGAAGGAAACCGATATTTTGGCTCTTTGCTGCCGGTGAATTATATTTCAGACCTTGCACGCGGAGAAATAGCTTCTCTTCTGATCCCTGGGGAGAACGCCGAAAGTGATGAATCGCTTCGCCAGCGTTATTTGGATTCAGCCAGACGCCCAGCTACTAGCGGCAATAAATATCACTACATGGAGTGGGCAATGCAGGTTGCAGGGGTAGGTGGCGCTCGTGTTTTTCCATTATGGAATGGTCCTAAGACGGTGAAGGTGATTATCGTAGATGCCGAGAAACTTCCTGCTTCTGAGCTGCTGGTGACTAAGGTTCAGCATTACATTGATCCGGTCTCTGGAGAGGGTGAGGGGCAAGCCCCTGTAGGTGCTGTTGTATCGGTGGCGTCGGCAACGGGCAAAAGCATCAGTATAAGTGCAAAAGTAACCCTTGCTTCAGGTTATGCGCTGCAAGCTGTTAATGAAGAATTCAAGGCGACTCTTGAGAGCTATCGCAAGGAGAAGGCTTTTTCAGCAACCTATATTAGTCAGTCTGTAATTGGTGCACTATTGCTAGCTACTGAGGGAGTCGCAGATTACAGTGAGCTGAAGCTGAACAGTGGAGCGGGCAACGTAATGTTGAGCGAAGAAGAAGTGCCGTTGTTCGGCAATGTTTTACTGGAGGTGTAGCATGGGTTATCCAGAGCAAATTGATATTTTTCAAGAAAAGCTTAATAAAAAAGCAAACGGTGCCAGTTATGTTATTGAAGAGAGATTATCGCTTGTAAATGGCATGTATAGTGGTGCACTTGCGCATGACAACATCAATAATCAGAGCATCGCAGTGTACACAGGGTCACAGTATTCCGGGATCGAGCTACGTAATTTTACGGTGTCTTTTCCGGATGAAGCGCCGTGGCGACGGTTGATCAAGATTTTTGCCGATGTGCCCGAGGTTTATGTGACTTATGAAACCCCCGGCGATACCGTTGAAGCAGAGGATATTAACGGTTTGCAGGAAAGTCTTACTGCTGTTCAAACTGAAATAGAACGGTATAAGAACAAGGGTCAGATTGACGGAGGATCATTCAGAAGAGAGGTGTAAAATGGCACAGACCATACAAATAAAGCGGGGAACAAAGGCTGAGCTAACGAGTTATGGCGTGTTGAAGGCGGGTGAGCTTGGTTTTTGCAATGATACTAAGGAAGTTTATATTGGTGACGGCACGTCTAATTCCATGGTCGGAAGGGCGCTATCGGGTCCAGAAGCTTCGCGTCCAGTTGCTGGAGCCGTTGGCCGGTTGTATTACGTGACTACGGGTTCGAATAGCGGATATTTATATTTTGATGATGGGGCAGCTTGGCGGCGGGTGAATGCGCAGAAGCTTAGTGACCTGACGGGTACAATTGACGATATCGCTGATGGAGCAACCTACGCGAAGGTGCTTAAAGCGGATATTAGTGCGGGACATATCAATAAAGTATCAGATGGCACGAATGTAAAGACTGCCGCTGAGATCAAGACTCACATTGACGATGTGACCAAGCACCGGACAATCAATGATGCCGGGACTACGATTACAGACTTGTGGTCTGCACAAAAGATTAGAAATGAAATTGAGCTGGCTAAGCATAACATCGAACCGCAAGCGTCGGTAAAAGATCAGAACCTGCTGGCTCCACCAGCCAGTCCGGTTGAGGGTGATCGATACATTATTCCAGCTGGAGCAACTGGGGCATGGGCGGGAAAAACGAATCAAATCGTGGAGTACCAATCTGCTGCTTGGGTATTTTATGTTCCTGCCGTAGGCTGGACCACTTATGTTGATGATGAGCAGAAGATTTATAGCTGGAACGGCAGCGCATGGGTTCGAACGGGTGGTGCATTACAGACCATTACAGCTGGAAACGGACTGATTGGTGGTGGACAGGCCGATGCTGTGACGCTGAATATTGGTGCAGGCAATGGGATCACGGTTACTGCAGACGCGATTGCGGTTACAGCTGGAAAAGGGATCACTGTAGATGGTACCGGTGTAGCTGTAAGTGTGGATGGAAGCAGCATCATTTATGATGCGGCGAATGGCAATAAACTTACCGTAGCCAGTATTGATGGCGGAACTTTCTAGGGGGCGGGACAATGACTTTAAAGACATTGATTCAAATACGCCGCGGATTGGAAGGTGCGATTGGAGCACTGGCTATTGGTGAGCTTGGCTACTGTACAGACACAGGTAAGCTATATATCGGTTCTGCTGCTGGGAATGTCTTGCTAGTTGCGGCACAAAGTACCGGAGACATGCTGAAAAGCATTTACGATACGAATAACAATGGCAAGGTAGATTTTGCTCAACAAGCGGATAGTGTAGCTTGGGCGGGGGTAGAGGGGAAGCCATCAGTGTTTCCTCCAGCGACGCATACACATGATTATCTGCCTAAAGGCCCTCTAACCTGGAATCAAATGAAGGGGGTGTAGGGGATGAGCTATGGCAACTCTTTATTCAGCGAATTATTGTATTCCGCAGATGAAGATTCGAATCATCCGGGTGAAGTCGAGGCGCCTGATCTAATGCAGTATTTGCCGGATTATTATAAGAGTGTCCGTGAAATGGAGAAGCTTCAGGAGACCATCGGGCTAGAAATTGGTGGACTGAAGGTAGGCACTATAGATGTACTGGATCAGGCGTTTGTTGAAACGGCAACGGTAAGTCTTGGACGTTGGGAGGCTGAGCTTGGATTAAATATCGATTCATCCAAGTCATATGCCACACGCCGTGAGATGATTAAAGCGAAGCTGCGTGGAAACGGGACGACAACGCCGGAGATGATCCAGCGGACGGCGTCCGCCTTTTCGGGTGGAGTGGTTGAAGTTAAGGAAGTGCCTGATGAGTACCGTTTTGAGATTCATTTTGTGAGTACACTGGGCATACCTCCGAATATGGCAGGGTTGATTCAAATTATCGAAGAGATAAAACCTGCGCATTTAGCTTATGAATTTGTGTTCAGCTATACCTGGTGGGACTCCGTTAAGGTTTTGACTTGGGAGAGTGCTCACAGTAAGACATGGAACGAATTAAGAACTTATAGATAGGAGAGTGACACATGCAAACCACAGGAAATTTGGGATTAAAGAAGCCCGAGGGAACAGATATTGTTGATATTGCCGATCTGAATGGGAATATGGACATCTTGGATAATGCCGTTACTAGCAAGGTCGATAAAGTTACTGGCAAACAGCTGTCTACGAACGATTACACTACGGCGGAGAAAACTAAGCTGGCGGGTGTTGCTGCGGGTGCAACTAACTATACACACCCGGCTACCCACCCACCAGCTATTATTGCTCAAGACGCGAGTAATCGGTTTGTTACTGATGCTGAAAAAACGGCGTGGAATGCTAAAGCCGGTACAGCCGTAGCTACAACTGCTACGAATGGCTTGATGTCTGCTGCGGACAAGACACTACTGAATAACAACACTGGATTCGGTACTACGGCTGGTACAGCCACCGCATATACCCTTACACTTAGCCCAGCACCTACGGTGCTGATAGCAGGATTTAAATTTAGTTTCAAAACACATATTGCTAGCGGAGCCAATCCTACACTCAATCCTAATACTTTAGGGGCCAAAGCAATCAAGAAACCCAATGGAAATGCGGCAACACTTGCCCTGAACGGAGTTTACACGGTTGTATATGATGGGACGGCTTTTATCTTACAGGGTGAAGGAGGTGATTATGGAACAGCGACAGCAGCGGACGTGCTAGCGGGTAAGACGATAGGGACAGAGGGCGGGCTAATTGATGGCGCGATAGTACAAAGAGGTGCTACGGAAGGATACACTAATTCCGTTAGTGCAGCATGGGCAGCGGGTGGTGGATGCTGGGTCCGAATACCAGCGGGGGCATATTTGAAAACTACGGCGGTAGGAAACCCCGAAATACGAGTCACTGATCCTAACGTTGTTCCTGCAAATTGGCTACGAGGGGTATCAATGTTTGGGCAGGATGGAGCTATAGTCAATAGATCTGTGGAGAATAATCACTCCCCGTCAAATGCCGCAGAGATATGGGCGACAGGCGAGGTGTTCTTAATGCCGCAAGCGGGCTACTATAATGGGGTTACCTGGACAAAAAGTACATTTCCAACTCTCGTACCTAGTAACGTCCGCGCGGGTGTCTCTATTGGAACCTTAGTTGGCACACTCCAACCCTGGGTCGGTGGGCTTACATCGGTTGACTTTGAAACGCAGGCAGGGGCTAACGGTAAGACTGAGGAAATGTTTAGATTTCCAGCCGGGTTCACTATCGGATCGTTTGCTGGCTCGATTCTTTTCGGAACGTCGAACAACAACAGCCACCAGGATCATTCAATCGTGCTGCAGGACATCCATGGAAATCGGTTAGTGCTAATTCGTCACTTTGTGGACGGATGGTCGATGAGCACAACACAGCAAGCTACGGGGCTAATAGTAGATAAGCGGTCGCGGCGAATTACAATGCCTAGTACCCAATATATGCAGGGCTTCGGTCACGATGGGGACATTGCGGCGGACGGATCTTTCTCGAAGCCGTTCAATATGGATGGTGAGGTAATGTTGGTTCACGTCGTAGTAGCATCGCTCGGTGGAGGTTACTCTACTGCCTCTGCACGCGGAGCCGCGGTATGGAATTAGAAGGAGGAAAATAGTAATGTACTTTTGCGCATACAACAGCATCAAAATAGTTTACGCGATCTATCACAACGACTGCAGGCGGTATTACCGTAACTAATTCATATAATCAGATTGTAGCTCAAGAATATAAATGAGTGGCTTGGGGCTAAGAAAGGGAGTGAATATAAATGCAAATAGGCAGAAAAATTTATTATGATAACGCCACAGGTAACGTATTAGTTGATACCGGAGAGCATTCCGGCGATGTGGAGACAACACAGGCGTTGGATTTAACAGTCTATAAAGCACTAGCCGAACGCGTAGCGGAAACGGTGGGGTGCTTAGAGCTTGATTACGAGCAATACAAGCAAGACTTTGCAGCATGCAGCGGCTACAAGGTAAGCATCGAAACGGGAAGATTGGAGTTTAGCTATCCTGACCCTAACATCGAACCTGACGAGCCGCAAGCGCTTGTATATCAAGTACCTATGTCCGAGCGTATCGAGCTTGTGGAGTCCGATAATGCCGGGCTGACGCTAGAACTAGCGCAAACACAGGCTAGACTCAACCAGGCGGAACAAGACCACGCCGACTTGTTGCTCACTCTTGTAACGGGAGGTGTATTATAATGGATTGGTACGTAATCATTAAAAGCTATTATGACGCAGGATGTTATTCAAAGGATCAAGTTCAAGTATTTGTAACTGCCAACAAGATCACATCAGAGCAAGCTATAGAGATTACAGATAGCGCCAAATAGTAGGCGTTTTTATTTTGCCCTCGTAGCTGCTACGGGGGCTGTTTTATTTATCACTTAGAAGGGGGCTGTTATATGACCATTGTGGGAGTAAATTCAGGAGGAGGCGATGCTGAAGCAGCGCCCATTGAGCACCGTTTAGAAGATGTTGAAAATAGACTTGTAGTCATCCAAGACGAGATTTTTAGATTTGGAACGGAACATCTAAGTTTTAGTAATGAGCTTCTAATATTAAAAGAAAAACAATCACGCCATGAGGAAGATGTGAAGCAAATTAAACAATCAACAATAGAAATGAAAATTCAATTTAACGAGATTATGAGGCGTTGGGACACTTTAGACTCACGTGTGTTCCAGCTATTGCAACAATCTCAGACGGACAGCAAGAGCGAACGAAAAGTGTTTGTTGATCTACTTAAATACGTGCTGGCTGGTACTATCTTTGCTATTATTGCCTTTTTATTTAAAGGAGGGGTATAGATGCTCACTTTGTCTCAAATCAAAAATAAATCAGCCCAACGTCTAACCAACCTACATCCCGTAGTCCGTTCTGCTGCTACTGCTCTAATCGAACGCTGTTACAAATTCAACATTCCCATTCTCATTACCCAAGGCCTCCGCACAATAGCCGAGCAGGATGCTCTTTACGCACAAGGACGCACTAAGCCTGGAGCGATTGTCACCAATGCGCGTGGCGGGTACAGCTATCATAATTTTGGATTAGCGATAGATTTTGCTCTTTTGCTGCCGAATGGATCGAGTGTGTCATGGGATATGAGACTGGACGGGAATAACGATCAGATTGCAGATTGGCAGGAGGTTGTAAAAGAGGCTAAGGCACTTGGCTTCGAATGGGGAGGCGATTGGACGAACTTTAAAGATTACCCACATTTTCAAATGGCATTTGGCTTAACGCTCACACAGTTACGAGCAGGGGCAAAGCCCTCAATATCCGCAGTGGAGTCAGCGTACAAAATCATCAATCGGAAGGAGGAGGAAACCTTGAAGGGTGACGCAATAGCTGTCGTAAAGGTTAACGGAGTTAAGGTTGCAGATGGAGTGCTTGAAAAAGGCATCACCTACGTTCCCGTTCGTATTATTGCAGAAGCGCTAGGTGCACAGGTGGGTTATGATTCCGCCACTCGAACGGTTGAGATTAAAAGTACTCACTAAGGAGGTATCTATCATGGAAACTAGAGAGATTTTAGATGAAGTTATGGCGTTTGCCTCAATATTAGCAGTATTCGTACTGGCGCTGGTCCAATTGGTCAAAAATAGTATCAACATCCCCCGTAATGTAGTCCCTGTCATCGGACTATTGATAGGTTTGTTCATTGGTGCGGCGGCGTATCCTTTTACCTAACTGGATATCGTTCTTCGCCTTTGGGCTGGAGGTCTGGCTGGTTTATCTGCAACGGGGCTATTCGAGCTAGTCTTTAAGAATCGTCCGGGGACGACGAAAGAGTAAATGGATAATAGTTACGAATCATAAAAAAGGGCTGTTCCAAAACGTCTGAATAGACCTAAGGAAGAGCCCTATTTTCTCCTAACGAGACTACATAGTTAAACTTTAGAACGAAAGCGTACTTCCAGGCAGCAAAGAGTACAGCCCTGCAAAACCTTCTCCTTCTAATATAGAAGTGACATGATCAATATGCGATTTGGGAGCATGAACGAGCACCGACCGGCGGCTGGGAACCGTTTGGAGCATTTCTCGAATGTCCGGTAAGCCTTGGTGGACTTTATAGCGAATTAATGAGATTGTACAACTCGTGTTGCTAGATTCTTCTCCCAAAGACCCTTTAACGAGACGGTGCCCGAAACTACCTGCCGCCAAATGTCCCGTGAAGATCACATGGTTGTCAGGAGAAGCAGAGAGCTGATGAAAGTACGCTTGTGCTTTTGCCGATTGCATCATCCCGTCATTGGTAAATACGATTGCACCCTTAAGATTCAACAATGCCTTTGCACGTTCGTCTGCATTAGATACAATACTCAAGTTCTTTCTGTTAAAAAGCGTATCTACGCGCTGAATAGCGCCCTCTTTCAGCCATTCGGTCTTATCGCTCAAACTTCTTAAAGGTGCTATGAGCTCTTCTTCGACGATCAGCTGATCATCCGGGAAACACTCGCTTGCCCATACGATCAATTCCTGGCTTCTGCCATGGATAGGCACCGGCAGGAGGATGGATCCCCCTTTTTGCAGCGTGCTACAGATCGCAGACTCTAATTGCTGTAACTTTACAAGCTGCTCATCAGGATCCGCGCCGTAGGCGGCATCGATAATGGATAGATCGACGACATCTTTAGCTCCGGCTTCCATAATCGTTGGTGAATCTGCCATGAGCAGCAGCGACTCCTTCGTATAATCCCCTGAGAAAAATACGACTGTTCTCTCCCATTCGAGGATCAGCCAGACCGAACCTGCTAAATGTCCGCTTCGCCCCCATTGTACTCGAAGATTAGGGGCAATCCTCAGCCAAGTCTGAGGGGGGATATGCTCCTCTAAATACATGAACTCAATAGATTGTTTATCTATTTCTTCGTAAGGTAGTGATACAGACTGAGCGGCCACGTATTTATCCCATGCTTCGAAGTAATCGGGAAGCTGTTTAACAGTAGCTTTCGTTGTCCATACCTTACCTGAATATCCGTACTTATATAGTAGGGGAAGTGCTATGGAATGATCCTCATGCGCATGGGACAGAAACACGGCCTGCAAATGTGGGATGATGTCTGTGTCTAGCAGGGGGTATTCACCTGGACCTTCTTTTTTGACACCACAATCGAGTAGAATACCAGATTGCCCATCTTTCTTCTGCAAAAGATAGGAGGAACGGCCATGCTCTCCGGCCCCTCCCCAAATCGTTAGTGTGCTCATCGTTGTCTCCGCTTTCTATCTGGGCTTAAATATTCTAATACTAGTAGTAATATAGTGGTAACGCCGACAGAGATTACTGCCATGGCCATCCCCATCGCCACTGCACCTTGTTCAAATTGGGCAAAAATATAGGTCGCCGAGGTCTGCATTGAAGGTGGAAGAATGAGTAAGGAGGCTACCAGTTCCCGATTGGAAATGGTGAAGGTCATCATCCATCCAGCCACCATCCCCGGTAGAATAAGTGGGAGCAGGATACGGCGGAACACATAAAGCTTGCTTCCTCCGAATACTTGTCCCGCTTGCATGAGGGAAGAATCAATCTGCCCGTAGCTCGCTTTTACATACTGAACAGTATAGGGGATGAATAGCACAACGTAGGTTAGCACAACCATCCAGTAGGTATTATAGAGCGGGATAGGCATCCAGCGAGCATTCCATAGCAGGATTAACCCCACTACGATTACAATTCCAGGAACTGTGTTGGGAAGTAGGCTGAACAAATCTGTAATTTTCTGCTTGAATGTAGCCCCTTTTCCTACGGTTAAGGCAAACCAAGTCCCAAGGATAACAGCGATACTGGAAGCAACAATGGCTAATGTAAAGCTATTCAATAAGGCTTCAAGTCCTTGAGAACCCGGTGATAGCAGCTCTGCATAATGTTTTAAAGTTAAATTGCTCCAAGATACGCCTTCTCCTCGCAGCTTCAATAATGAGGCTGTTATGATTGAGAAATATGGAATGCCGATGGATGATAGCAGTAATAGAACGACATACCCCCAACTAAGGACCCCTACGATTCCCGTACTTCTATAACGTTTGGTACGCGTCCCTTTTCCGCCTATTAAGCGATAAGAGAAGCGGCTGCTTATTAGAGTCTGGATGTACCACATGACGAGACAAACTCCGAGCAGCAAGGAAGCTAGTGAAGTAGCTTTTCCAAAATCTATTGGCCAACTAGAGATATACTTATGGATCTCAGAGGTCAGAACGTAAAAGCCGATCCTACGACCAAAGGTCGCAGGGGTACCAAATTCGGCAATCGTTTTGACGAAGATGAGAAGAGCTCCAAGCCCATAGCTGGATAACAGCAAGGGAATGATTACTCTTTTAAATCTGTAAAAGAACGGAGCGCCATGAACAGAGGCTGCTTCCTCCAGATTGCCCCCAATCTGCAAAAGCGCATTGCGCAGCAGCAAATACAGGAATGGGAAGAGATGCAGGCTCATGATCAGCACCATCCCTTCATAACTAAAGAAATACGGAGTCAGCACGGAGGAAGCGGGCAGAAACTGTTCCATATACCCGCCTGTCTGCATAAATAACATCCAACCCATTGAACCAATGTATGGTGGCGTCATAAATGGGATAAGCAGCACAACATCCAGCCAGTTATGATGCCCTAAGTCCGTTTTAGCCATAATCCAGGCCAGAGGTAGTGCAAATAGCGTAGTTAGTAGAATAACGCTTACCCCGAGCCCGATAGAATTCAGCAGTACCTCAACCAGGTCATGACTACTCATAATGGTTCGTAGTGGCGCGGCTATATCCAGCTGCTTATTGGGATAGATACTGGTCCAAAAAATGAGCAGGAGTGGCAGCAGTACGAGCACTGCCAGTATAAATAAAGCAAGTCCGCCGCTCACCCATTTAAATGAGCGTAAAGAGTTAATATTCATTACGCTTATTTAAAAATTTGTGTGAAGGTCGAGGAAACTTCATCGCTGTGCTCGTTCATCCATTCCCATTTCACATCAAATGTCTTAATTTCATCGAGATTCGCACGATTCTCTGCTTTCACGTCGGTTCTGCCAGGTAATAAGTAAGCTTTGGCTACAAGGGCTTGGGCTTCATCAGATAGAAGATAGTCGATAAAAGCCTTAGCATTATCTACATTTGGGCTTGTCTTAATAATCGCAGCCGGACGAGGGCTGATCACTGTTCCTTCAGCAGGGTAGACGATATCTACAGGCTCACCGTCAGCTTTTGCCTTATAAGCCATATAATCTACACCTGAAGCAACGACGGATTTAGCGCCGGTAATAACTGGATCAAGTGCCTCTTGATTGGCGCCCGCCATCGCTACATCATTGCTTTTATATTGTTTGAAAAGATCCCAGCCGCTGTCCCCTTTAGCGCTTAAATATCCAGTTACGAAATCTAGAGCCGAGCCAGATAGCGAAGGATCTGGAATATTGACGGTTCCTTTCCATTCCGCTTTAGTGAGATCATCCCATGAAGTCGGAGGCGTACTAACTTTTTTTGTATTGTAGACAATCCCCAGTGCGGATGCGCTGTAGCTGAAATAATTTCCATCTGCTGTGTCTGACCAATCGCTTACGAGTTTATCTGCATTCACTGCTTCTTTATATGGAAGTAATAATCCATCGTTCTTCATCCCTTGCATAGACGGAAGGGAGGCAAGAACGACAACATCGACTACCGGATTAGACTTCTCTGCTTCCATACGGGCTAATATTTTTCCTGTAGTACCTTGGAACATTTCGACCGTAATGCCGGTTTTGGCTTCAAAGCCTTCTTTAATTTTATTGGCTAGACCTTCTGGACCTGCACTGTAGACGATAAGATTGCCACTTAGAGCTTTCTCTGTTGGTTGTGGTGCTTCAGTTTGAGCTGTAGTGTTAGCGTTTGAGGTTGGATTGCTTGCGTTAGCTGCAGGCGTGTTAGTAGAGCTACAGCCGGCTAGACTTGCTCCGATTATAGTTGTTAGAAGAAGTGCGCTAAGTCCTTTAGTATTATTCATTGGTTTCAATGTGAATGCCTCCCTAATATTTTTTGCATCTTGCTGCATGGAACAGCATCATACGAGCTATTCCATGCAGTGGACGCTTAATTCAGATGATGGATCTGGTGCTCAGAAGCGTAGACCTGGATCGTTTCTCCAACAGGTAGACGTTGATCATGATAAGCGGTCCAAGTAGTTCGGTTCTCCATGTCCAGAATGACCTCATAGCGATCACCCATATAGCTCACATGTCGAATCGTCCCCGTAAAAGGAAGAGAGGAAGCATCCTCCTGAGACCAACGTAAATGTTCCGGACGAAGCATTTGCTTATCGGGAAGGATCCAGTTGGATTTTCCAATAAAATGGGCTACAAAAGGATGATTTGGTTTCTGATAAATCTCCTCAGGTGAACCTGTTTGTAAAATAGTTCCTCCTTGCATCACGACCACTTCATCTGACATAGACATCGCCTCGGTTTGATCATGGGTGACGTATAGAGCAGTAATGCCCATGTTCCTCACCAAGGAGGTTAACTCCAGCCTCATTTCATCTCGCAAGACCGCATCCAGTGCACTTAACGGCTCATCGAACAATACAAGCTGGGGTCTAGTCACTACTGCTCTGGCAAAAGCAACCCGTTGCTGTTGTCCACCGGATAGCTGATGGGGAAAGCGCAGCTCCAGTCCTTCCAGCTTTACGGAACGAAGGGCTTGCTGAACCCTAATCCGTAAATCCTTTTTCTGCTTAGAGGCACGAAGTCCGAAGGCGACATTCTCGAAGACAGTTAGATGCGGCCAGAGTGCGAAATCTTGAAAGACCATCCCAAAGTTTCGGCTATGGATAGGGCGACTAATTTTTTTGTTACCTGAGAAAATAAACTCGTCATCGATTAGGATTTCTCCAGAATCCGGTGTTTCTAGCCCAGCAATCAGACGGAGTAGTGTCGTCTTTCCACAACCTGAAGGACCGAGTAATGTCGTAAAGCTTCCAGCGGGAATCTTCAGATCTGCAGCCTTCAAGGCATGCACATCTCCGAATTTCTTTTCCAATCTATGGATTGTAATTTCCTTCATCTCTATCTACCTGCCTGTTCTTAAGCTTGTTCTTAGTGTAAAGGTAAAGAATTCCCGCTATATTTGCTGAATGTAACTGTGATATTAACTTTTTTGCCGATTTATTTTAACATTCATAGAATTCTTCTATGGTACCGTTTAGGGAATAGGCGAGGGAGTGGATGATAATGAACCTTAATTTAATCAAGCTGGAAATCGTAGAACTGCTAAATAAACATAAAAAAATAACCACAGTGGCCGATAAACTTGGACTGAAGCAGCCCACCGTTACGTATCATTTGAAGAATTTAGAGCAGCAATTGGGGGAGAAGTTATTTGAATCCAGAATGGATAAAATGATTCTTACGGAGAGTGGAAAAGCGTTTCTTCATTATGCGACTAAAATCAATGCACTGGCTGCAGAAGCGGAGCGGGTTGTAAAAGAGTTCAGTCAGGCGGGTCGGGGAACGCTTAAGATTGGTGCCAGTTACGTTCCAGCTACTTATATTCTTCCGAAAATATTAGGGCTGTTTGGAGAACAACATCCGGGGATTACGATCTCTTTATCGGTTAAGCCTTCCCCTGTGATCAAAGAAATGCTGGCTAGTCATGAGATTGACCTTGGTATTTTGTCTACGGAATCTTTCTATCTGCCTGATCTGCATACTCAAGCTTTGTGTGAAGACGAGCTTGTGCTTGTTTTTGCGCCATCCCACGAATTTGCCGCATTTTCTAATTTAAACCCGGCTATGATTGCTTCAGCGAGTTTTATATTACATGACAAGGAATCAAGTACACGCCAACTGACGGATAAATGGTTTGAGCGTGAAGGGAATGAACCCAGAACCTATATTCTGCTGGATTCACTGGAGGCCATAAAGCAATCACTTATGAGTGGAAAGTATGTTTCGTTTATCTCGCGGCTTGCTGTGGAGGACGAGGTAGCCAGAGGAAGATTGCTAATGCGCACCATTCCAGATTATAATTTTCAAAGACATATTTATTATTCGTATAACCGCGATCGTCATTATTCTCCGCTTATTGGCCTGTTCATCGATCAGATCCGAACACTCCGTATTTAAATACACATACTGAAGGCATTCTAGAGCCATTATATATAAGAAAGAATACATAAAATATAAGGACTGTATAAATTGAGAAATTGGTGTATAATCTTAATTACTGTGTCGCTTTACAGCACAAAAAAGTTGGAGATTTTCACGCGGTTTTATTGTATGATATGAGGAAAGCTTTAATAGAAGATATTTAGACAGACAATAATTAACACATTGATCCGGAAGAGAATGGGGGGAGCAGCATGACCGAACTTACGACTACCGTCAGCAAAAGCAACTCTAACAATCTGCTGCGACGGGACGTACGGTTCTTGGGGAACATTTTAGGAGAGGTCTTGGTTCACCAAGGCGGTAACGAACTACTAGAGATCGTGGAGAAAATTCGCGAAACCAGTAAATCGCTGCGCTCACTATTTTTACCTGAACTGCACAGTGAATTTAAGGAGTTAATCAATTCTTTGGATCCAGAGAACCGTCATCAGGTAATAAGAGCGTTCGCCATTTATTTTCAGCTCGTGAATATTGCCGAACAGAACCATCGGATTCGCCGCAAACGTGACTATGAACGTTCAGCTGGGGAGACAGTCCAACCCGGTTCTATAGAAAGCGCGATTAAAGAGCTTCGTGAACGTGATTTCTCTCATGAGGAAGTTAACGAGATTATTGCAGGATTATCTCTGGAACTTGTAATGACGGCACATCCTACGGAAGCTATGCGCCGTGCTATTCTCGATATTCATAAGCGGATATCTGATGATGTTATGGGTCTGGATAACCCTACTTTAACCTTCCGGGAGCGTGAACAGCTCCGTGAGAAGTTATTAAATGAAGTGATTACGTTATGGCAAACGGATGAACTGCGTGACCGCAAGCCAACAGTACTCGATGAAGTGCGCAATGGGATGTACTATTTCCACGAGACGATTTTCCATGTATTGCCGGACGTTTATCAAGAACTTGAACGTTGTCTGAGTAAATACTACCCAGGACAGAACTGGCATGTACCAACCTACTTGCGTTTTGGTTCATGGATTGGTGGAGACCGCGATGGTAACCCTTCGGTAACTTCCACAGTTACCTCACAGACTTTGCGTATGCAGCGTAAGCTGGCGATTCGGGAATATCAGCGGATTATGCGTGAACTCATGAAATATCTAAGCTTTAGCACTAGTATTGTTAAGGTAACGCCGGAGCTCATTGAATCCATCGAAGCTGATCGTGAGATCATCAATCTCGGCAAGATGGAAGAATGGCGCAATGACAATGAACCTTACCGTATTAAGCTTAGTTATATGATCTCCAAGACACAAAATGTTCTGGATGATGAGAAAAAAGATACTCTTGAGCGTTATTCTACACCTGAAGAGTTTATCGATGATTTGAACGTGATTGACCGCAGCTTACGGCATCACTATGCCGATTATGTGGCCGACACTTATATTAAGAAATTGATCCGCCAAGTGGAGCTGTTCGGTTTCCATACGGCGACACTTGATGTGCGTCAGCACAGTCAAGAACATGAGAATGCTATGACTGAAATTCTGGCGAAAATGAACATTACGCCGGATTACTCCAAACTGTCTGAAGATGAGAAGATTGAGCTACTGGAGAAGCTGTTGAATGATCCACGTCCAATCACTTCTTCTTATCAGACGTATAGTGAGGGTACAGAGGAATGTCTTGCAGTGTACCGGACGATCTTCGCTTCGCAAGAAGAGTACGGCAAACAATGTATCACTAGTTATCTGATCAGTATGGCAGAAGCGGCAAGCGATATTCTGGAGGTTATGGTCTTCTCCAAAGAGGTAGGACTATTCCGCAAAGATAATGACGGTACAGTCGTATGTACGCTGCAAGCTGTGCCACTTTTTGAAACGATTGATGATTTGCATGAAGCACCACAAATTATGAATAGATTGCTCAGCATGCCTATCTACCGCGATGCAGTAAGAGCAATGAATGATTTGCAGGAAATCATGCTTGGATATTCAGATAGTAACAAAGATGGCGGCGTGGTTACCGCTAACTATGAACTGCGTGTTGCTCTGAAAGAGATTACAGCTACAGCCGATAAGTTCGGAATCAAGCTGAAGTTCTTCCACGGTCGTGGTGGAGCGCTCGGCCGTGGCGGCATGCCGCTTAACCGCAGCATTCTGGCTCAGCCAGCCTCGACGATTGGCGGAGGCATTAAGATCACCGAGCAGGGAGAAGTAATCTCCTCCCGTTATTCGATGCAAGGGATTGCTTACCGTAGTCTAGAGCAAGCGACATCTGCGCTTGTGACTGCAGCGATCAATGCGAGAATTCCACAAGCGGATTTATATGAAAAGAAGTGGGAAGAGATTGTTGCCCGTATCTCTGAAGTTTCGCTTCACAAATATCAGGATTTGATATTCCGTGATCCGGACTTCCTGACTTACTTCAAAGAATCCACACCTCTGCCTGAGGTTGGAGAGCTTAATATTGGTTCACGCCCTTCCAAACGGAAGAACAGTGATCGCTTTGAAGACTTGCGTGCAATTCCGTGGGTATTTGCGTGGACACAAAGCCGTTATTTGCTTCCAGCGTGGTATGCTGCTGGAACCGGACTGCAGAGTTTCTATGAGGGTAAGGAAGAGAATCTGAAGATAATGCAGCATATGTATGAGAACTTCTCATTCTTTACTACACTGATAGATACGCTGCAAATGGCTATTTCAAAAGCGGACTTGATCATTGCTAAGGAATACGCCAGCATGGGCAAGAACGAGGAAGCACGTCAACGGATCTTCGGCCAGATTGAAGATGAATTCAAACTGACCTCTGAGCTGATCCTGAAGATTACTGGGCAGCAGGATATCTTGGATAACGTCCCTGTGATTCAGGAGTCAATTAGACTCCGCAATCCTTACGTTGATCCACTTAGTTACCTGCAGGTTCAATTGCTATCTGAGCTTAGAGCGCTCCGTGAAGTCGATGGAGACGATAGCGAATTGCTTCGCGAAGTATTGCTTACTATCAATGGCATTGCCGCCGGCCTTCGGAATACCGGCTGATATAGTCTTAACACAAAAAGTCCGCCCTTTATTGGGCGGACTTTTTGTGCTTAATACGAGCTGTTATGATCATAAACTAATTATTGTTGCTGTGGATTTTACTTGTTCATAAATATTGGAGAGTCAAACCCGATATTTCTTTTTTTACCCTACCCAAGTAACCGAGATGTAATCGGAGGTAAATTAGGAGGGATATAAAATTAGGGGAAAGAGTGCATGGAAAAGAATTTTGGAACTGTAGGAGCGCCAGCGTTCGCCTTTATCCTCAGATTTCGACTGCTATATGCGGTTTATAATCAGGAAATCAGAGGATAACAGCGACCGAAAGTCCAACATTCTTAGGAATGTCATTGGATTCACCCTATCTTTTATTCCTAGAAATTAACTCAGTTTACAGAGAAGGTTACAATACAATCCTTGATTTTTATACAAACTTGAATTACGATTTAATTGCTTGTACCGTGGATATTTCAAAATAAATACCAAGGGCGGCAAGTCTGGGGGAGTTAACAGGTGGAGAATTTGGAAGGCAGATTGACAAAGCTCGCCTTAAAAGGCGACCAAAGGGCATTTGCCGAGCTTGTGGAACTATATAAAGACAAAATATATCATCTGGCGTACCGGATGCTGAACAATCGCCATGAGGCGGAGGATATTGTTCAGGAGACTTTTTTGCGTGTGTATAGAAACTTGGATCGGTATGATGATAAACAGAAGTTCTCTACCTGGATTTATCGGATTGGAACGAACCTCTGTATTGATAGATTACGTAAACGGAAACCAACCTATTCGCTCGATGCAGAAATGAACGATCAGGAGGGCCTTGACGGCTATTCATTGATTCCAAGTGATAATGTGACACCTGAGACCGAATTACTGCTCTCTGAGACGCAGGGGCTAATCTATGAGGCGATTGACAGTCTGCCTGTGAAATACAGGTCTGTAATGATTCTTAGATACCTGCAGGATTTATCACTTCAGGAGATCAGTGATGTGCTCGACATGCCTGTTACCACGATTAAAACGCGTGTTCACCGCGGTCGTGAATTTTTGCGTAAAAAATTAGGCCCGAAAATGTAATAATTGATTTTTTTTATGAAACATCTTTTGAAGAGCAACGTATGTAAGTTAAGCAAGTCTTATGTGTCCTGACCCTTTGTCTTAGGATAATTAAATAGCACTCATGAAAGGATTGGCTCCTATGGAATGCAAACTGGCCGTCTCTATGATGCACGATTACTTGGATGACGACTTGCCCGAACAGCAGCAGAGGGAATTGAAGGAGCATCTTCTATCCTGTCCAGATTGCCGTGCAAAGTTTAAAGAATTAGAACAGACAGATATGTTGATGTTCTCCCTTATGCATCAGAATCCCGTCGCCTCAGATGATCTTGTGAGCCGGATAATGAGTTCATTGCCAAAGTCCAAGAAAGAAAAAGCTTTCATTACCTGGATCAAGAGACACCCTGCACTTACAGCGGCATCTCTGTTTCTTGTCGTAATGCTAATGAGCACCGTAACTTTTTGGAGTCCAGATAGACAACTTGTAGTTAGAGGAGTAGATCTGGATCAAGTGGTCATCAAAGGGGATACTGTAATCGTACCTTCCGGCAAGATTATTACCGGTGACCTTACCATAGAGAATGGTAAAGCACAGGTATATGGGGAAGTGAACGGCAACGTAACAGTTATTGACGGCTCTTTGTATCAGGCTTCAACGGCTCATATTTCTGGGCAAGTCAAAAGCATAGACCAAGCAGTAAGTTGGCTCTGGTATAAAGTGACGAACATGTTCTCTGAAGTTGCCTACCGTTAATGCGGGCAGTGGTTACCTTGAGCTGGAATATTATTTTGCGCCTCTTTTTCCGGAAAGATGGCGCTTTTTTGTTGCCTTAATTTAGAAAATTTAGAAAATGCGTGAGGTACTAAACTTGCAACTGGAGCCCGAACGTTATAACCTAGATATGATATAGATCTAACAGACATTTTACATAAACCCAGCTAATATGAAATGACGGGGGTTTTAGGCAATGAGTTATTTTACAGATTTAACATGGAAAGACTCCATTAAAGATATAATTGATATCTTGATCGTCAGCTACATTATTTATAAAGTGCTTAATATGGTGCGCGGAACTCGAGCGATTCAACTGCTAAAGGGGATTCTCGTACTGGTTTTGATTTGGGCTGTGAGTACCATCCTAGATCTCTATACGCTCAAATGGCTAATGAATCAAATGTTTACATTCGGGGTGCTGGCGGTCTTTATCATTTTTCAGCCGGAACTACGAAGGGGACTGGAGCAGCTTGGACGAGGCAGATTTTTCGGACGGGCTGGGGAAAGTGATGAAGAGCTCAGTAAATTAATTGGCGAAGTCATTAAAGCCGTAAATTATTTATCACATAGAAAAATAGGGGCATTAATCGTATTCGAGCGAGAGACAGGCCTCAATGAATATACGGAATCGGGTATCGCCATGCGTTCTCTAGTCAGCTCGGAGTTGCTGATTAACATCTTTATTCCTAACACACCTCTGCATGACGGAGCCCTTATTATGCAAGGAAACCAGATTGCCGCCGCTGCTTGTTATTTACCTTTGTCTGAGAACCCTTTTATTAGCAAGGAACTGGGGACACGGCATCGTGCAGCTATAGGGATCAGTGAGGTTGCGGACTCTGTGTCTGTCATTGTCTCAGAGGAGACAGGACAGATTTCTCTGGCCATCAATGGTCAAATTGTGAGGGACATTAAAGAAGAATCAATGATTTCGAAGCTCCATCAAGAGCTAAGTGTAAGTTCATCGCTGAAGGAGAAAGGTTCAACTTTCTGGAAACGGAAGGGGGACAAAAATCATGGATAAGTGGATGAGCAATAACAATTTCAATAAGATTCTTGCCCTTGCGTTTGGGATTATTCTGTTTACAATGGTCCGTGTCGACACAGCACCTGTTGGACAGACCACGGTCGATACTAAGTCGAAGATTATTGAGAATGTAAAGATCGAAGAGGTCGGTCTAGATAAAGATAAATATGTGCTGGAATACAAGGATGTAGATAGTGTCAGTATGGAGGTTAAGGGGAAGAACTCTGATATCTCCTTTCAGTTCTCGGACGACTATAAAGTGACTCTTGATCTAAGTAAGGTTGAGCCTGGAGATAATACGTTGCCACTCTCTTATTCATTACCTAGAGGTGTAACGCTCGTCAGAATGACCCCTAAAGAGGTCAACGTACATGTAGAGCTGCGAAATACAAAGTCTTTTCCCATAACCTTGGTTACCAAGGGAGAACCAGCAGCGGGTTATCAATTGGGCACCCCTGTCATGCAGCCTACAGATACTGTTGAGGTTACGCTTCCTGATAATGAGTTAAGCAAAGTGGTAAAGGTACAAGGCACCATTGAGCTAAATGGGGAGAATGAAACCTTTAAAGAGAAGAAATTGAAGCTACACGCTTATGATAGTGAAGGAAAAGAAGTGAAGGACGCTGTAATTGAACCAGCTACCGTATCGGTGGAATTGCCAATTACTTTGCCTTTTAAGAGCCTGCCACTGGATATCGGCTTTACCGGTCAACTTCCAGATTCTCTCGTCTTATCGAATGTGACACCAGAACTGGAATCAGTTGTTGTATATGGTCAAGCAAATGCATTAGCAGCTTTATCAACCTATGAAGCAAGTGTTGATCTTAGCGCTATAGATTCTGCAGGAACGAAGCAGCTGAAGTTAGATCTGAAGCCTCCGGCTGGAACTGAGAAGGTCATGCCTGAAACTGTGAATGTTTCATTAACGATTTCAGAAATTGCTGAACGGAAGGTTGAAGCGGTACCCATCAAATTACAAGGTGTGGGTGATGGGCTAGAGGGAAGTATTGTTAATCCACCAAGTAAGGATATAGACCTTACCTTAACGGGTGCACCTACTTTGTTAAATCAACTAGATAAGAAAGATTTAAGTGTTGTGGCAGATGTGACTGGCCTTACTGCCGGGACTCATGAGGTTTCTTTACGGGTATCACTGCCCAAATTCATTGCACTGGCTAATTCAGGCGTGCCTCTTACGGTGACTGTGCAACTACTATCACCTGCAACGCCGGTGCCTACGCCTCATCCAGATACGGGGAGTGTAACTACTCCTGAGCCAAGCTCTGAGCCTGTTATAGGCGATGAGGGAGCCACTGAGAAGCCCACCCATAGTGGAGAGGCTGGTGGGACAGCAACGCCTGACCCGACAGATAGCAATCCAGAGAATAACGGCACAGCTAACACAAGTACGAATTCCGAAAATCCTGTAGGTACAGGGGGAACATAACCTTTTATTGAAATACGTCTTTTAGGATATGTCCCAAAGGTACACCAAAATAGTATTCAAGTCATATGATAGAACATTAAGCTAATGTAGCGTATTCAAAGGAGAAAAATAATGGGGAAGTATTTTGGAACTGACGGTGTGCGGGGAGTAGCGAACCGTGAATTAACAGCAGAAATGGCCTATAGCATTGGTCGTTGCGGAGGATATGTACTAGCGGGTAACGTGCATAAACCAAAGGTTGTCATCGGAATGGACACACGTATTTCCGGTCCTTTGCTTGAATCGGCTCTTATTGCTGGTTTGCTGTCTATTGGAGCAGATGTAATCCGTATAGGTGTAGTGAGTACGCCTGCTGTTGCCTATATTACTAGATTATTAAAGGCCGATGCAGGGGTAATGATTTCTGCATCACATAATCCGGTTGAAGATAATGGCATTAAGTTCTTTGGCGGAGATGGTTTCAAGCTTACGGATGAAACTGAGCTGCGTATTGAAGAGCTTATGGATGCTGAGGTAGATGAATTGCCGCGTCCTATCGGTTCAGGTTTAGGTATGGTTACGGTTGATAATGATGCTAAGTACCTCTATTTAGAGTATTTGAAGACTACAATTTCTCAGGATTTTAAAGGGGTCAAGGTCGTACTCGACTGTGCTCACGGCGCAGCGTATGAACTTGCACCAAGATTGTTCAGAGAGCTTGGCGCTGAAGTTATTTCTATTGGATCTGAGCCTGATGGCTTGAATATTAATGCTGGATTTGGTTCGACACATCCAGAGACTTTGCGTGAAGAAGTATTGCGTCAAGGAGCGGATTTGGGGCTTGCTTTTGACGGAGATGCTGACCGATTGATTGCGATTGATAATAAAGGTGATGAAGTTGACGGAGACTTTATCCTTTGTATTTGCGGGGATGCAATGAACCGTGCCGGCAAGCTGAAAGATAGCACAATTGTATCAACGGTTATGAGTAATATTGGATTCTACAAAGCTACCGAGAAATTATCCCTGAACACTGCTAAAACAGCTGTGGGCGATCGGTATGTGATGGAAGAAATGCGCCGTGGCGGCTTTAATCTAGGTGGAGAACAGTCTGGACATGTTATCTTCCTTGATTATAATACTACAGGTGATGGTATTCTGACGGCTATTCAGCTGGTAGATACACTTATAGCTTCAGGTAAGCAGCTTAGTGAACTCAAAAGCATGATGACAAAGTATCCTCAAGTACTGGTTAATGTTCGTGTTCAGGATAAGACCAATTATCCTAACAACCAGGCTATCGAAGCGGCTATCGCTGAAGTAGAAGGCAAGCTAGGCGACAATGGCCGTGTGCTTGTCCGTCCGTCCGGTACGGAGTCTCTAATCCGGGTTATGGCAGAGGGACCAGATAAGGCAGATCTAGATCTTTATGTGAATCAAATTGTAGAAGTGGTTCAACGCGAATTGGTATAATTCATTCCCATAATTATATAGCCGGTGTAGTGAGCGAGATTAATTCGGACTCATTACACCGGTGTTTATCACTTATAGGATGGATCCAATGAACAGGAAATGGAAATTTGGGTTGGTACAGCATTGCCAAAGTACTACAAGGTGCATATAATAGATTAAGTGTCATTCTAGAAGGAAAGCGGGGATTGTGAGGTTTGCAATAGCAAGCGCCAGAGCTTGGTCTAGCGCGGGGGAGAAGGGAAAGCTGCTACATGGTTATGTAGACAAGGGCTTGACCGGATCACGGCAGACGTAAGCTGACGAGGTGGAGGTGTTCGAAATGTTCGGCGGGGACCTCCCGGTGATGTACCAGAGCCGTAAATGGAGACGGAAAATGGAAGGGCGACCTTTCACACAACGTTTTCATGGGTGCATAAGAAATATAAAAATTCATGTGTGCGCGCATCGTAAAGAAACACGGTAGTTCTGCCACGGCAGAGAAGAAGGCTGTGCATTTCATGAACATAGGATGTAAGTGACAGTTTATTTTGTTGATCCAAAACACAACAGAATATTTGCTTTTTCTCAAAAACATGCCGCACGGCACGTTTCTTTCCTTATGCCGCCACATTACGATAACTCGGACGGGGGAAATTATAATGTGTGGTATTGTAGGATATATTGGTAATCAGAATTCGCAGGGGATCTTGGTTGAAGGATTGAAGAAGCTGGAGTATCGGGGATATGATTCCGCTGGTATTGCTGTATTCACTGGGGAAGGATTGCAAGTAGTGAAAGCACAAGGCCGTTTGGCGAATCTGCAGTCGAAGCTGGAAGGCAGCCCACTGGCAGGTAGCGCCGGTATCGGACATACACGCTGGGCAACTCACGGTAAACCATCCGATGAGAATTCGCATCCACATACGGATAACAGCATGAAGTTCTCGGTCGTTCATAACGGTATTGTTGAAAACTATCTGGATCTGAAAGAAGAGCTGATTGCTGGCGGGTGCCACTTTGTCTCTGAAACAGATACAGAAGTGATTTCACATCTGATTGCTCGTGAATATGACGGGGATATCGTGAAGGCTGTGCAAAAAGCGATTACCTTCATGCGCGGTGCGTTTGCATTAGGCGTCCTGACTGAATATGAACCAGATAAATTGGTGGCTGTGCGTCAAGCGAGCCCGCTCATTATCGGTCTTGGCGAAGGAGAAAACTTTATCGGGTCAGATATTCCTGCATTGCTTGAGTATACCCGTAATGTATATATTTTGAACGACGGCGAAATGGCAGTCCTGACAAGAGATGCTGTCGAACTGATGACGATTGAAGGCAACTTTATTTCTCGGGAAATGATTACTGTCGATTGGGATGCAGTTACCGCGGAAAAAGGCGGCTACGAGCATTTCATGTTGAAAGAGATCCACGAGCAGCCTAAGGCTTACCGCGACACTATGCGTGGTCGTATTAATGCCGAAGGCAACAAGGTTGTTTTGCCAGAGCTGAACATGACGGAAGAACAAATCAAGAACATCCGTAACATCCAAGTTGTTGCTTGCGGAACGGCATACAACGCTGGTGTGGTAGGACGTACTATGATCGAATCTTTGGTTCGTATTCCGGTTGAGAATGATATCGCATCGGAATATCGTTACCGTTCACCGATCGTGACACCAGAAACTTTGGTTATTGTTGTCAGCCAATCCGGTGAGACTGCGGATACATTGGCTGCTCTGCGTGAAGCGCAAGCTAACGGTGCACATGTATTAGCGATCACTAACGTAGTGGGCAGTTCTATTGCTCGCGAAGCGAATGATGTGTTGGTAACTTTGGCAGGTCCTGAAATTGCAGTAGCCTCGACCAAAGCCTATACTTCACAATTGGTTGCCTTCGGATTGTTTGCTCTTTATTTAGCTGAAGTTCGTGGTACACAAACCGAAGCACAAGTGGCTAAGATTCTAGCAGCTATGCAAGCTCTACCAGAGCAAGTAGAAGAGATCCTGGCTCAAAAAGAAGCGATCAAAGGTTATGCAGAACAAATTTCTGAGCACAAAAACCTTTTCTTCATCGGCCGCGGCGTAGACTACGCTGTTGCTCAAGAAGGATCCTTGAAGCTGAAAGAAATCTCTTATATTCACTCCGAAGCTTATGCCGCAGGTGAATTGAAGCACGGTACGCTGGCTCTAATCGAAGAGGGCGTTCCGGTTATTGCCCTGGCAACTCAGGAAGCTGTGCTTGAGAAGACTGTGAGCAACATTAAAGAAGTGAAGGCTCGCGGCGCTGACGTGCTTGCGATCACTCATCAAGAGCATTTGACTGACCTGCTTAGATCAGTGGATCAAGTGTTTGTGATTCCTAAGACACTGCCAATGCTGACAGCAGCGTTGTCCGTAGTACCTCTGCAATTATTGTCTTATTATGCTTCTCTTGCGCTGGGTCATGATGTGGATAAACCACGTAACTTGGCGAAGAGTGTTACTGTGGAGTAGGGTTTGTTGGGAATAGACAATGTGTGTAAAATGACATTAAAGTTAGGTACTAGTATTAATGTGAGTAACCTAACAATAATGTTTGTGTCTTCACAAAATAGATCGTAATTACTATTCAAAATCATTTGTATACCATTAAGCCGCTCATATTTTGAGCGGCTTTTTTTAATATATAATTCGTTGAAAAGAAGTTTATTCTTATAGTCATGAGAGCTGTAAAAAGAAAATAGTGAACTAAACTAAAAAAGAGTATTAGACTCAGCAAATAAAGTTATAGACTGGCGCAAACCCCATCCGGCTAGGCAGCTAGCTGTTCCGCAAACCAAGATACTTCGGAGCAGGCGGTGCTAGGCGCGGACAACATCTCCGTTCTAGTGTCCAAAGAAGCTGAAAATTATCAAGAGCTTGATAGAGGAATAAAGCATTAATCGAGGGCTATCGTTACGCTAACGAGAAGGATAGTTATAAAGATTGTTTGAATACCGTGTAAAAAAAGAATTGACATTGGAGTTAACTCCAATGTTATTGTAAATGTATGGAAAATCAATATTCTATAAAAGAGGTTTCACAGATCCTTGGTATTCCGAAGGATACGCTTCGGTACTATGACCGTATTGGAATCGTATCGCCGTCCCGGGAACACAATTCTTACCGTAGGTATTCGAAGGACGACCTCGTCGATTTGATGAATATTCAAATCATGCAGTATGCGGACTTTTCTCTAGAAGAAATAAAGGGGAAGTTTCAGTTCCACAGAATGCAGAGTGTAGATCCTGCTTATTATCAGGAGGTCGCTGAATTCCTTGATGCCAAAAAACGCGCAAGAAAATTGCACATCTAGAAAAGGTCAGTCAGTTGCTCGACGTAGCAGTTGAAGCGCTAAGGGACTTAAATCATGAAAGCGACCAGCGACTGGCAGTGTTCGTTCGGGAGATTTACCGGGATCTTCACAGGAAGGATCCTGGAACTAAGGAGGATTGTGATGGACATCAAAATTAAGAATTATTATTATCTGATTGCTGGCGTTCTTGCGATACTGTTTGCCGTTACGCACGCTATGAACGGGCAATCCGTTGTACTGCCGACGCTCTTTGTGAATGATATAGCCGTGGATACACAGATAATATTTAGGTATGTCTGGCACATAATCACTGCAGAGAATCTGGTCTTCGGTATTGTATTCATTATCCTGTCATTGCAAAGCGAGCGATCGAAGAATCGGTCTGCTGCATGGACGATCGCGTCACTTCTGCTCGTTCGTCTGATGGTTATTCTCGGCATAACAGCATTTTATGATGTTTCGGCACTTACGGATACGTTAATCGATTCGATTGCCATCCTAATCTATGTCGCATTTATCATATTGGGCACAAGAATGAAGGAAAAAAAGTTCGGAGGTCAATCGTAACAAACCAGTAGGAAGGTTTGAAGAACTAAACTGCATTTCATCACTGCCAGTGATTTGCAACACGCTAAAGGTGAACGATAGCTCCGTGACAACAGGCAGTTTACACGTAAGGTTATAATAGAATATGCCTTTCTTTTAAGGAACAATCCCAACTATAAATAGCATTAAACCAATTTATTGTTTTCTTTCAGAAAGAAAGAAAAAGCTATAGGACATGGAGTTGTGGAAGTATATCTTGATTTGTAACCTTAATCCGACTGGATTTGGTCCTAAATTAATTAAATGTTGTTATTATCTGATACAGGAGAATGTAAATATGAATTTAAAAGAAGTGTGTGAAAGTATTTGTTTACCAGATCAAATGAAAAGAAAAGTGCTTGACTTTGCTGGCGGATTTGATGAGAAAACAATTAAGCCTCTTTCTGCTGCTCTGTATGATCCGTCTGCCTGGGAAAAGGGAGTTAAAGAACTAATAGACGTTCTGGGAGAGGATCCGAATGGGAGCAAAATGCTCTCTTTTATGCTTGTACATGCAGTAAAGGCACATAAGGAATATGAAAAAAGAGGAATTAGCGAGACAATTTTTACGGATACGATGAAGTTTTGTACCAGATTCATTATGGAACATTACAGTGTGTATGGGACATATGCATTCACGTGGGGATGGTGGTTTCCTAGACAGATTTCACTTCATGAATTCCGAATCGGTGTACTTGAATATGAAATGATTGAGCAGAAAGAAAGGAAATTAATAAATATACATATCCCTGCTGACGCAGATATGAGGCGAGAGAGTTTGCGGAAGTCATATGAGGATGCTAGGGAATTTTTCGCAAAATATTATCCGGAGTATGGTCAGTCGGATATGGTATGTGATTCCTGGCTGCTTTCTCCAGTCCTTGCTAAGCTGTTGCAAGAGAGCTCAAATATAGTCGGTTTTCAGAAGGCATTCGACTTGATGCGTGTTGATGATGCGAATGACAGCTCTATCAGATGGGTTTATGGAAGAACTGATATTCCAATACAAGAACTTCCGGAACATACATCCTTACAGAAAAAAATCAAGGTTCGTCTGATGGAAGGCGGCAGCATTGGCGCAGCCTACGGAAGACTGCACGAAGATCCCTGGAAGGATTAATGGGAGAGAGGTTAAGTATTAACTTCAAAGGTGATTTGTTAAATTCAGACTGTATTGAAACAGCATCATTAAGATAACGGAGAACGTTAGTGTAAGGAATGGCGCTGCGATTTTCGATGATTTATTTGACTGGTAATGCATTTCAGGTATTCTTAAGTGATCAAGATCAAATCGATTTGCTCACGACCTTTCACAAACATTTCCAATGGAATCTTTGCATTCGAAGCCCGTAACCGGATGAAACGGAGTTATCCTTTCAAGAGGAGACAGAATGGCGATCAGGCACACAATGTTACGATGCTAGCCAGCACATCATGCATTGGGTCACGATACGCTACATTCTTTATTAAAACGACACGGCTTTCGCGTCGAACATCAATATGCTGACTGGGATAAAAAAGCCGTTCTCTCCGTCATCTTCATCTAATATTAGCGCTTGTAGGAAATGTTAGAAGAGACATAATACATGCAATAGAAAAAATCCCCTCAGGTCGAGGGGGTTTTTGATGATCCTAAGTTTAACAAACTTTTCGCACTAATAATTCAGATCGGTCCGAGGGACATTCGTTTTCTCCACCCATGCGAGAAGATAACGGCTGAGATAAAATATAGGATTCCTCCTTAACCTACATGCAGATAGCTCGTCTTGCACGGATTACAGATCCGGAGAACCGACGTTATGAAAAGTTGCACCCTTTTACCCCGTTGGATATGATTATCTAACGGGGTGTTTTTTGTACAAACTACGCCTATACAAACGGCGATTTTGAGGTTAGGAGTGATCAACATGGAGGTTTTTACAGAATATTTAACGCAAATTGATAACCCGCAGCATCGGGAACGAATGGAAGAGGTGTTGGGTTGGGTAACTAAGAAATTCACAGAACTAAAACCAAAAATTGCGTGGAATCAACCTATGTTCACCGATCACGACACTTATATAATTGGCTTTAGCGTATCCAAACAACATATGGCTGTAGCACCTGAAATTGCAGGGATTAATCATTTCTCTGATGCAATTGTGCAGGCTGGATATGATCACACTAAGCAGTTGTTACGGATCCGGTGGGATCATCCGGTTGATTACTCATTGCTTGAGCAAATGATCGAGTTTAACATTATGGATAAGGCAGACTGTACAACGTTTTGGCGAAAATGAAAATATAAAAAAGCTACAGATTTACTAGTGATATGAATATCATAAACCACGGATTAGTCTCAATGATGAAAACATCATCGGGACTTTTTTTAGTTGTTTTTGTCGATTCCTTAATTCTTCCTTAGCGGATCATTAGCAAACATGCTAATATAATGACTGAAAAGGTTGAAAACCCTTACTTTTTCCGGATAGGGGCGATCATTCCTTGCTTATATGACGAAGAGGGGAAGAGACTGCATGCGGCGGATACTATTAATGTTAAAGTTAAATACGCTGCGAAATCAAATGTTGCTTGGTTTTCTCGCCGTCATGCTCATCATTCTAACGTTCGTTGGAGGGATTACGTTCCATTCGGTCTCGACGCTACTCAAGAACAATGCGGAGAAGCATATTCAGCAAACTGCGATTCAGGCTAACGGCCGTTTGGAAAGCGTTCTCGAACAGATTAATTCTCTGACGACGCTGGTATCTACCAACGATTATATCCAGCAACTGCTTTTACGGGATATAGAAGGTCATCCCGCTACCTTTACAGAGCGGCAAGCGCTGCCATCTATTATCAATCTGGTCCAAATCTATACGGACGGCATTAAATCTGTGGAGCTTTACAACAAAGACGGAGTGAGGCTGTATCCGCTCGATGGCAGCACCCTCAGAGATAAGGTACCGGAGGATTGGGTTGAAATGGCGACGAGTAAGGAAGGAGGCCTCGTCTGGTTCGGTATCGATCCGCAAGATTCCACTTCGCTTGTGGCGATCAGGCAGATCAGCCTTATCGATCGGCATTTCATGACAGGCGGGTATTTACTCATCCGCTCAGACCGTGACAAGTTTGCGCTTAAGGGTTCCCTGTCCGGGGAGGGAGACGGAGAAACGGTGTTGCTCCTTGCTCCTGATGGCCAGTTCATCACGTCCAACGATGACACTATTTCGCAAAAGACAGCAGCAAAGCTGGTGGAAGAATCCGACGATCAGATCGCTTCTATCGGCAAGCAGTCCTTTATCGTCGTCAAACAGCGATCTTCCGTAACGGGATGGACATTACTCATCTTAACCCCGGTTAACGTCATTACGAAGGGGATATCGGTCTTGCGAACGACCATCGTCGTATCGGCTTTGATGGGTACCTTGTTATTCACCTTACTTTCATTTTTCCTGTCAATTCTTATTACGAGACCCGTATTCAAGTTGATCAAAGCTATGAGAAGTACTCGTCTAGGTATTCTGAAGCCTATCGATAACGTATCTTCCACTATGGAAATTCAGGAACTGAATTATTCCTATAACAAAATGGTTGATAATATCAACGAGCTGATCCAGTTAGTTTATGAGAAGGAGTTATCCCGGAGTCATACGGAGTTAAAAGCACTTCAAGCACAAATTAATCCGCATTTTTTGTTTAATACTCTGGATGTTCTGTACTGGTCGCTGCTGGATAAGGATGAAGATCAGCTAGCGGAGTACGTTGTCGCCATGTCTGATTTATTCCGCTATACTATCACCGGTTCGAGTAAAGGGGGATGGGTGAAGTTACATGATGAGCTGGAGCATGTAAAGCGATATTTGCTTATTATGAAGATGCGATTTGAAGATCGCTTGGAGTGGGAAATTGTTGCTCCTTCTGAATTTTCGAATGTGGAGTTACCTCGATTGTTACTCCAGCCGCTCGTGGAAAACGCTGTATTACACGGGGTCGAGAGCAAGATTGAACCGGGATGGATAAAGCTAACGGTCGCTGGAGACGAAGAATGGATCACCATTACGGTGGAAGACGACGGGATGGGAATGGACGAGGAGATGCTGCGCTCTCTTGTGGAAGGGCTAGAAAGCGGGAAGGTGTCTTCTTCTAAAGATTCCGGCGTTGGAATTGCCAATGTGCATAGAAGGCTTCAACTGTTTTTTTCAGGAAAAAACGAACAGGGTGCAGTAATGACCATAGATAGCCGTAAGGGTCAAGGCACCCGTATAAACATTAAAATTCCTGTCCGAGGAGACATAACGCCATGAGAAGCCGAAAGATTCTTATTGTCGACGATGAACCAAGATCAAGAGAAGGAATGAAGAAAATACTTGAGGTGTGGGCAGCCGGTCAATATGAGATCCTTACGGCAAGCAATGGGATCTCCGCTATAGAAATTCTGGAGGAGACACCGGTGGAACTTATGATAACGGATATCCGCATGCCGGGAATCAGTGGTCTTTCTTTAGTTAGTCAAATAAGGGATAAAAAGATACAGCGTCAGCCATCCGTTATTCTCATCTCCGGTCATGCGGAGTTCGAGTATGCTCAACAAGCGATCCAGTTGTCCGTAGTGGAATATTTGCTCAAGCCAGCTAGCCGGGAAAAGCTGATCGCATCTGTGGAGGATGCCCTGAAGGCAGGGGAAGAGCAGGAACATATCGGCTTCATGCGGAAGATGGCCGATCCGCAATTAATGGCCATAAGAAATGAAGAAGCCACATTAAGTGACCCGGTTCGCCAGGCGATAGACTATGTGGAAATGCATATAGAGGAGGCGATCAGCCTTCAGGAAGTAGCTGGGCTAGTACATCTGAATGGGAGTTATTTCAGTTCCCTTTTCAAGGAGCAATGCCAGATGAACTTCAGCGAATACGTCGCCCGCAGAAAATTGCAGAAGTCGAAGGAATTATTACTGAAAACAAATCTGCCCATAGCGGAAATTGCAAGCCTTACTGGTTACCAGACTGTTAAGTATTTCAACAAGCTGTTTAAGGAGTACGAAGGAATGAGTCCAGGGCAGTATCGTTCTTCCATGAGGAATGGTATAGAAGCGAATATCCAATAATGGCTTGGCAAGGGGGGGATATCTACGAAGAGAATCGGTTTATACAGTACACTTTTCTTAACATTATTGATGATAACAACAGCTTGCAATGGGGACCAAGGGAATAGCACCAAGAGCGACGGCGAGAAGATCACTTTGAAAATGATGCATCTGTGGCCGGATAGCAATAACTCCGCGCAAAACAAAATGGTGAAAGCAATCATCAGAGAATTTGAAGAAGCTAATCCGAATATCACCATCAAGACGGAAGTTCTTGAAAATGAGCAGTATAAAAGCAAACTGAAGGTGCTTGCCGCATCTAACGATCTACCGGACATCGGATTCACCTGGGCGGCAGGCTTTATGGATCCTTATGTTAGAGGAAGCAAGTTTGCAGCCGTGGACGATCTTTTACAGGATGAGTTGAAGGGAAAATTCGTAGCCGGTACGACGGAGGGATATTCCTTTGATGGGAAGACATATGCTCTTCCTGTCGAACTGAACATAGTCCCAGTCTATTATAATAAAGAAATATTTTCAGAATTTAATTTACAGCCTCCCCAGACCTTGGATGATCTCAAAGCGATCATTCGAACACTAAATAACAATGGTATAACCCCCGTTACTCTTGGTGGCAAGGACGGTTGGCCGGCTTCCTTCTGGTACATGTATCTAGCTGATCGTATTGGGGGACCCAACCTGATGGATAAGGCTGTTGCGGATCAGGACTTCACAGACCCTTCCTTGCTAGAGGCGGCAAGACAAGTACAAGAGCTGGTAAACTTAAATACATTCATCAAAGGTTACAACGGATTATCCAATGATGAAGCCAAGGTACAGTTCATGAATGGAAAGTCAGCCATGTTCGTAACAGGGACTTGGGAGCTGCCGGATTTTACGACCACTACGGATATAGCCCAAGAATTTAAAGTCAACATCGGTTATTTCAAGTTCCCGATAGTTGTAGGCGGCAAAGGCAACGTGGATGATTGGGTCGGTGGTCCAGGTACTGGATTGTTCGTTTCCAAGAATTCTAAGCATGCTCTCGAAGCCAAAAAATTCGTCAGCTTTTTCGTTCAAAAGTGGGGAGAGCATTCTGTTGTCAATGCTGGCGTAATCCCGGCTACCAAAGTAGATACTGCGACCATCAAGCTACCGCAAATGTTCATTGATCTTTTAAACGAGTTAAATAAGGCTAATAAAGTAACTCTTTATCTGGATACACAAATGAAACCGGTCGCTTCTACTATACACATGAACCAGATTCAGGCATTGTTCGGCGAAGCAGTCACGCCAGAAGAATTCATTAAGAAGCAGGATGATGCGCTAAAAGCGGATAAGTAATGATCAAAAATATAAACAGATAATGGAGACGCCAAGGTACAGATGCCTTGATGTCTCTTTTTTTTTGCGCTCTATAGAACTGAATCTAAAAATAGTGGAAGTTTTCCTAAAGAGGGTGTCCTTATGCTAGAGAATCATAGGCTCTATAATTATGTATGCGGTTACATAAAACCGAGGATCAATATAAAAGGGGAGGCAAAGTATGAAAAGTATGAAACGTAGTTTAGTGGGGATCTCTACATTGCTCGTGATGTCATCTGCTCTCGCAGCATGTGGTGGGAACTCAAATTCCAACTCAACTAGCCCAAGTTCAGCGCCTGCACCAGCAGCCAATACTACCGAAGCTCCAGCAAAAGGAACAGGTGAGAAAGTCACCATCAATCTTTGGAGCTTTACGGACGAAATTCCTAACATGACTAAGAAGTATCTGGAAATCCATCCTGACGCAAATGTAGAGTTCAAAACTACAGTTATCGCAACCACTGACGGAGCTTATCAGCCTGCTCTTGATCAGGCTCTGACAGCTGGAGGCAAAGATGCCCCTGACATTTTTGCAGCTGAATCAGCATTCGTGCTCAAGTATACACAAGGCGACGCCTCAAGCTATGCAGCTAACTATTCTGATATAGGCCTGGATGACCAAATGGTTAAAGACGCTGGCATCGCCCAATACTCGGTTGACATCGGTAGTCTAGACGGTAAATTGAAAGCCCTCGGCTATCAAGCGACTGGCGGCGCTTTTATCTATCGCCGCTCCATTGCGAAGGAAGTTTTTGGAACAGATGATCCAGCCACCATCAAAAATGAAATTGGACCAGGCTGGGATAAATTCTACGATGCAGCTGCGAAGCTGAAAGCTAAAGGATACGGCATCGTTTCCGGTGACGGAGATATCTGGCATCCAATCGAGAACAGCTCGGACAAGGGCTGGCTTGTTGATGGTAAGCTTCATATCGATCCGAAGCGCGAAGAGTTCCTGGATCTCTCTAAAAAGTTGAAAGACAATGGCTATCATAACGATACGACAGACTGGACGGAAGCATGGTATGCGGATATGTCCGGTACCGGCGCCCAACCGATCTTCGGTTTCTTCGGTCCTGCTTGGCTCATCAACTACGTGATGAACGGTCAAGTGAAAGACACGAATGGCGACTGGGCGGTTTCCGAACCACCAACAGGCTTCTTCTGGGGTGGCACTTGGCTGCTTGCCAACAAAGACGTCACCAAGGATGAGGCCAAGAAACAGGCTGTTGCGGACTTTGTGAAGTGGGTTACACTCGACACCTCAGAAACGGGACTCCAATATTACTGGGCTAACGGTACCATGAAGGAAGGCGAGCAAGGTACCAAGGACAGCGTTGCATCCTCTGTTGTGATGTCGAAGTCAAACGGTGAAGTTCCACTGCTCGGTGGTCAAAATATGTTCGATGTGTTTGTACCGGCCAATGCAAACGCTTCAGGTAAGAACTTGACCCAGTACGACGAAACAATCAACAAGCTCTGGCGTGATCAAGTACGTGAATACACTGCGGGCAACAAGGACCGTGCCAAAGCGATCGAAACCTTTAAGCAACAAGTCAAAGACCAACTTGGCATTGAAAGCGAATAAGAAGGATTCGGAGGGGCGGGGGAGTAATCCCGCCCCTTCATATCAACTAAAGAGGTGAGAGCATGCGCCGCAAAAATGTGAACTATTCGAAATACGGTTATATTTTTACCTTCCCGTTTGTCCTTGCATTTCTGATTTTCTCACTGTATCCCATTTTATATACCGCAGTCATTGGATTCACCGATATGAAAGGAATCATACCAAAACCGATCCATATTCTTGATAATCCTTTTCAAAACTTCAAAGATCTTCTCTTTGATAATCCCTCGTTCCGGAAGTCTTTATTCAATACCGGATTGCTCTGGATTACTAACTTCGTTCCCCAGATGCTTCTCGCGCTCTTGCTAACCGCATGGTTCACGAATAAGCGTCTCAACATAAAGGGACAAGGCTTGTTCAAGATTCTGCTCTATATGCCTAATATCATCACTGCTAGTACGATTGCCGTGTTGTTCAGTACTTTATTCGCCTATCCGATGGGTCCTGTAAACAGTTTGTTTCAAATGTTGGGATGGACAGACGCTCCAGTGTTCTTCCTGCAGGATAAGTCGACAGCACGGGGCATTGTCGCGTTCATCCAGTTCTGGATGTGGTACGGCAATACCATGATCGTCCTGATCGCTGGCGTTATGGGTATAAATCCTGCGCTCTTCGAGTCCGCATCGATTGATGGGGCGAACGGGTTTCAAACCTTCTTCCGCATCACACTGCCGAGTCTGCGTACGATATTGCTGTTCACATTGATTACATCTATGGTGGGTGGTTTGACCATGTTCGATATTCCGCAATTATTCCTTGCAGGCGGACCGGATGATTCTACGCTTACCACGTCCATGTTTATCTATGGGCAAGCATTCAAGGGCAGCTATATGTACAATCGTGCTGCAGCAGCGAGCATGATCATGTTCTTGATTTCGGCGATATTGGCTGGAATCCTGTTCTATGTGATGCGTGACCGCGATGCGTCAAGACTTAAAAAAATAGAAAAGCAAAAGTATAGAAAAGCTGCTATAGCAGCCCGTGAGGGAGGCGTAACACATGGCAAATAATCAGAAAAGCGGAACCGTTAACCGAAAGATAAATAAGACGATTATCTATGTGGTTTGCATCTCTTTGGCGGTACTTAGTATTCTGCCGTTTTGGGTCATGTTTGTAAATGCCACACGCTCTACACCGGAAATCCAAAGTGGTCTTTCACTGCTTCCTTCGAGCCACATGATGAGCAATCTGCAAGTATTGCTCGATAAGAGCTTTGATCCGCTTCAAGGGTTCATGAATTCATTCATTATTGCCAGTTCTGCAACCCTCTGCACAGTCTATTTCTCGTCCTTGGCGGCCTATGGGCTCGTAACCTACAGCTGGAAGCTGCGGGGGCCATTCTTTACCTTTATCATGTGCGTGATGATGATTCCTTCCCAGGCAAGCGCTATCGGATTCTATCAGTTCATGTATAAGTTACATTGGACCAACAATTTTCTTCCGCTGATTCTACCAGCGATTGCTGCACCGGCGGTAGTGTTCTTTATGCGCCAATACCTTCTTGCAACTCTGTCGATAGAGATCGTGGAAGCTGCGCGCGTAGATGGATCTGGAGAGTTCTTTACCTTCAACCGGATCATCTTACCGCTGATGATGCCAGCAGTAGCAACACAAGCTATCTTTGCCTTTGTAGCCAATTGGAACAACCTGTTCATGCCGCTGATATTGCTAACGCAGAAGGAGAAATACACCATGCCGATCATGGTAAGTTTACTCCGAGGTGATATCTACAAGATGGAGTTCGGTTCGATTTATATGGGGCTGGCTTTAACAGCTTTACCGCTGTTTGTGGTTTACTTTTTGTTATCCAGATACATTATTGCGGGCGTAGCACTCGGAGGCGTCAAAGAATAACCTCGGCTGCTGGCTTCGAATAAGGGCAGCACCGTGGAAAGAATTTATTCCAATCTAGGCCTGTTGATTAGCTAAAAATACCCTGAAAGAGACTTGTTGTACCTTTTTGGCTAATCAACAGGCGTAATCTCAATGAGGAGGAGAATCCTATTATGGCAACCCCAAATGAGCCGTTAGTTACCCATCTCTATACAGCCGATCCCTCCGCTCATGTATTTGAGGGCAAGCTGTATATTTACCCGTCCCATGATATCGACCATGGTGGACCTACAAATGATAATGGTGACCAATATGCGATGGAAGATTATCATGTGTTTTCCTTGGAAGATCCTACATCCCCCTGTGTAGATCACGGAGAGGCGCTTCATCTTCGGGATGTGCCTTGGGCTTCGAAGCAAATGTGGGCGCCAGATGCCGCATACCGGCATGGGACATATTATTTGTTTTTCCCGGCCCGGGATAAGGAGGGGATCTTCCGCATCGGAGTGGCTACGTCAGCCTCACCATCGGGTCCTTTTCAGGCTCAAGAAAGCTATATAGAAGGTAGCTTCAGCATCGATCCCGCTGTATTCGTGGACGAGGATGATAGATCCTATATGTATTTTGGCGGCTTATGGGGCGGACAGTTAGAAAAGTGGCAGGACGGTATTTTTCAGCAAGATGCGGTAGAAAAGGGCCCAGAGGAGCCGGCTTATGGTCCTTGGGTGGCTGAGCTGAGTGAAGACATGCTGGCATTTAAATCTGCCCCTCAGGAAATCATTATTACTGATGAAGAGGGAAACTCAATTCTTGCGGGTGATGAGGACAGGAGGTATTTCGAGGGTCCATGGATGCACAAGTATCAAGGGAAATATTATCTCTCATACTCCACGGGCACAACCCATAAGATCGTCTACGCGGTAAGTGACAAGCCTTGCGGACCCTTTGTCTTCCAAGGGACGATCCTGAATCCAGTCATCGGCTGGACGACCCATCATTCCATCGTGGAATTTAACGAGAAATGGTATTTGTTCTACCATGACGCATCTCTGTCTGGCGGCGTAGATCATAAACGCAGTATGAAATTTACAGAGCTTCATTATGAGGAAGACGGCAGAATCCGGCCGGTAATACTCTAATTGAAGGTAGAGCCTCCCTTTTTATAGGGTGTATTATGAAATTACTTAAGGATGTCTTGGAGCTAATACTTCAGAGACATCCTTATTTGTTGTTTTATATTTCGTCAGGGCGCTATGATTTTAGAAGGTAAAAAGCATCATCTAATATTGTATTCATTTTGTAGGGCTATCGCTCTATGGATCGCAGATGTATAATCATGGAATAAAACGCAAAGGATTTGAAGCAATGAAATTTTATCTGGTTATTATTCAAGTCTTATATTTATTATCTCTAATTCCTTGGTTCGTAATTTGGGGATTATCCTTTATGGTTTTTGACAATGGGATCTCAGCATGGGGAATATCAATAATGATAATTGTTTCATTGTATCCAGTTGCTGTTGTTATTTGTTCGATTTTATCTTGGTTCTTTAGGGTTAGATTTAAATCTTTAACTATCTTTTTTATTAGTGCTATTCCGTTATTGTGGGTGATTACGCTAGGAGCTATATTAATTGGTTATTGAAGTACAAACTGACCGCTAGCTTTGTATTTGTTGTTTTTAGTATCCCATGTAAAAGTACCATGGACTAAACTATATCCGCCTTCTGTTGCGTACTTTTTCCAGTATTGATGGAATCGGCCCTTTTCATCGATTTCAGCAGAATAGTCAGCCATAAATTGTAGCTTATTAACTAATGTTCCTTGTTCTAAACAATATACATAGACTTGGGTATTGGAAGGCAAATAGTCTACAACATTTTTAGAATTAACTAAAAATAAATTTCCGGAGTCCGTAAGTATTATGCTTTCGTCTTTTTTGTCCCCGTTCAGGTCTGCTGTTTTAATGAGGCGTATGACTTCCTTTGGATATTTTTTCAGCAGGATAGACTTTGCATCATTAGACTCAGAATACTATAGGCGGTTATGAAGGGGCAATGATTGAATAGAATAAAACCTTGCCTTCTATATATATTGAGGTTATTATGGATTCGTGAAGTCTTTAATTATAACGAAGTGAGGTTCGTTCTTTTTTTGAGACTATAATGGATAATATAAGTCTTTAATATCTTTAATATAAATTGAAAAGCGAAAGGGAGAATAGAAATGACTTATGATTGTGTTATTATCGGAGGAGGACCGGCAGGTCTAAATGCTGCTCTGGTGCTAGGCAGGGCAAGAAAAAGTGTGGTTGTTATTGATGAAGGACGCGCACGTAATAGGGTTACTCGAGAAACGCATGGTTTTCTTACTAGAGATTCCATAAGTCCAAGCGATTTTAGACGAATTGCGAAGGAGCAGATAAGTGCCTATCCATCCGTTACTTTTGCGGAAGATACCGCTATATCGATTACGGGAACCGATGGTGATTTTCAAGTTACGACTGTTCAGGGTCAGACCTATCGAAGTAAAAAGCTGCTCTTTGCGATAGGCATGAAGGATCTTCCGATGGAAATTAAGGGGCTCTCAGATGTGTATGGCAAAAGCGCCTTTATCTGCCCTTATTGTGATGGTTGGGAGCTAAGAGATCAGCCTCTTGTAGTAATTGTTAAGGGAGGCGATGCAACGCATATGGCCCAAGTGATATCTGGTTGGACGAATAACATTACCATATGTACTAATGGATCTGATGACTTGACGAATGCACAATGCGAGGAACTTCAACAACATAACATTCCGGTCTATGATTTGCCGATTCAATCGATCGAATCTGACAATGGTATGGTACAGCAAGTTGTGCTGAAGGATGGTACTAGCATCGTATGTACAGGGATATTTTTCAGACCAAAGCTAATGATCGGATCAGATTTGCCGCAAGCCATCGGTTGCGAGATCACAGAAGCTGGAACAGTTATTGTCGATAATCTCGGTAAAACGAACGTTCCAGGCGTTTATAGTGCCGGTGATGCAGCAACACATCTTCATCAAGCCATTATTGCCGCTTCTATGGGTTCCTTAGCTGGGGTGGGCATTAACAACGAACTAAATGAAGAGGAATGGCGTAACATCTGATGCTATTGTACAAAATAGTCTAATTCATTTATTCCCTTGAGCTGAACTTACATCCAGATTAATATAGAAACTATATTTGTTCTGAGAGGGGTAGTTTAAAATAAAAGTTGGATTCCTAATTATTGATATGCAAAACCTTTTCTTACACGATCATATGGAGAAGTTAAATGTAAGCCAGGCTTGTGAATACATTAATCATGTGTCGGGGTTACTTCGTGCAAAAGACCAAATTGTCGTTCATATAAAAGACGTGGAAGGGGCAAACGCAGATACGGATCCAGAAGCAAGAAATATTATTCCGGAAATTACAGTGTTACCTACGGATATCCAGATAGAAAAAGAGTTCTCTAATGCTTTTTGGAAAACAGATTTGGAACAACTTCTACGTGAACATGGTGTTGAATTCATCATCGTTGCGGGCTTCGCCGCAGAACATTGTGTAACCTTTACTATTAACGGTGCACAAGAAAGAGGCTTTCAAGCAGCCCTTTTACAGAAGGCAATCCTGAGCACACGGCCAGATGCTATTACCTCGATTTACCGTGATCGGCATATGATCTCTTACCCGGTGATCGAATTTTTAATGGAGACCATTGCTTGAGATTCTACTAACAGAAGCTATTGTTTATAATTGGAGTTACGTATTAGATAACTAATATGTAACTCCATTTTATAATTGTAAAAAATACATATGGAGGTAATTAAGTTTGAGTACTCACTACTATCTCAGTTGGTTTAATAATTTTTTTCCAGAGAAGCTGGTCCATTGTTTGCATGAGGATATACAAGACAGAAAATCACTTGTTATGATTAGCGCTGAACCGTCTGGTTATACAGGTGAGCAAATTAACATTGATGATGTTTCTGAATGTACATGGTTAAATCAGGCTAACATTATTTTTGATGAATATCATTTCATTGATTACCGCATGCAGAAGGAAGATGCTCAGCGATTAATTCACAACGCTTCTGTCATTTTTTTATGCGGTGGAGATCCTGTTTTACAAAACGATTTTTTGGCCGATTATAAATTATCAAATGTTATTAAGAACAGCAATGCCGTTATAATGGGTGCCAGCGCCGGTGCGATAAACATGGCTGCAAAATGGTTATGCTTGAAAAACACTGGCAATGAAGTTGAAACAAGTACTATTTATGATGGTATTGGCTTTGATCATTTTGCCTATGAATCTCATTCTAAACGCAACTACGCTACGTTTGTTCAAGGTTACCTGTTCCCCTTGTCTGAAGAGATTGATGTTTATGCGGCAGAACAGGAGAGTGCAATGCGTATAAAGGACGGGAAAATAGAAATAATGGGTCCTGTATATTTAATCTCCCACTCAAAGATTCAGAAATTGGTTGAGACGCTCTAATTAGGCTTACAGCGAATCATCTCAGGTTTTTAAAATCCCCAGGACTTATTGTTGGGCAAAAATGATAAATTTTTAAGACCGCCTTCAATGGCGGTCTTTCTATGTCCGGCAGATGCTAGCTGCCCATTTTATTGAAGTAAGGGGCAGGATAACACAGTAATTTCACGAATAAGACGCTATAAGAAATCAGCGAGAAACTATAAGGAGCAGAAAACATGAAATGCCCTCACTGTAACAACGAATTAATTGAACTTCCTTTATGTTACGGAAGTGAAGCACCCTATTACTTTTACACTGTACCAGAAGAGAAAAGAACAGAATTAATTAGAGATTTTTGTGTAATTGATGAACGGCATTTCTTTATTAGAGGACATATCGAAATACCAATAATTGATAGTAAAGAGAAATTTATATGGAGTGTTTGGGTTTCTCTTAGTGAAGAAAACTTTTTGAAATCTAATGAATTACTGCACGTAGAAGGAAGGGAAACTGAAAAACCTTATTTTGGTTGGTTATCGACTGAACTTTCAATATATCCAATAACTACATTATCGTTAAAGACAATGGTACATACACAAGAAGTTGGAGCTGTTCCGTTAATCGAATTAGTACAAACGGATCATCCACTTGCAGTTGAACAAAGAGAAGGAATTACAATGGCGAGAGTTAAAGAAATTGCTCATTTAATAAATCATAGTCTGTAAGAGAAGAATTTGAAAGAAAGTATGGTCGAAAAAGCTGCCGTGCCGACAGCTCATAAAATCGTATCTACGCCGCGTCGCGCTCTCCTTGGTCTGCTAAGGGGTTTCGGTGAAACGTAATCAGCAGACAACCCCGCAAGGCTAAATCCATTGGACTCGGTGCGTAATGTCGATTAAGCTAGCGGGGCACATTAGTGGAATAGCGGTTGCTTCGGCAGCCTTTTTTTTTATTTATTCAACTAACGGGCAGGTTAATGAAACCACACAGTTTTCTTAAACGTATAATCATTATTCAATTTTTTTCCAATATTGCTCATACAGAGGTGAACTTGACTGGAGCATTTTTATGACTTGGTTCAATTGGCGTTCTCGATCGCTCTCATCTATTCCTTAGTGTCAATTCCATTCACCTATTTTTCTACACAAGAGATTCACTGGGGTTATGAAATTGCTCCAGCCGGTTTAACTTGGTTTGTGGCTGTCAGACTGTCACAACCGAGCAGCATTCTGCGGTGGATAGTACGTACTACCAGACGAAGAGAAGCACCTAATGAAGAAGACCATAGTCCTTCCCCACATTGATATTCCATACTTTCAATTAGGGAGGACAACGATGAAAAAGATTTTGTTGTTTCAAAAATGGGCCAAGCCCATTCTCGTCATGTTGATTGGAGTTATTCCGATCATTGTGCTCAGCGGGTGTTCGACAGCATCCCATTCAAACTCGATTAATGCCGATTCAGCAGGGGTATTTAACCACTTTTTTATTTATCCATTTTCGATCTTGATCAAATTCTTTGCGAATGCATTTCACGGAAACTACGGATTATCGATCGTGCTGATGACTTTCATCATCAGACTCGCGATCATGCCGCTCATGATGAATCAAACCAAGAAACAAATGGACATGAAAGAAAAGATGGCCGTCCTCCAACCGGAGTTAACTGCACTTAAGGAGAAGTATAAGAACGACGTCAGTGCGGATGCAAAAAAACAACAGCAAGTCGAGATGATGCAGCTCTACCAGAAGCATCAATTTAATCCCTTAAATATGGGGTGTTTACCGATGCTTCTCCAATGGCCGATCACCCTCGCATTTTACTACGCCATTCGTCGTACCCCAGAGATTGCAGCGGACGATTTTCTGTGGTTTAGCTTGGGGAAAACAGATATGATTTTGCCGCTTATTGCCGCTGCGGTGTATTACGTTCAGTTCCGCGTGTCTCAATCCGTTTCAGCGCAGTATCAGCAAAATCAAAATAACCAAATGGCTTTCATCGGATTGTTGTCACCGATTATGATGGGTGTATTTTCTTTTCAGATGCCCGCCGCGTTACCATTATATTGGGCAGTTGGCGGTATATTCATTATCGTGCAAACGATCATACTCAATAAAATGTACACGAAGCCAAATGTAGCGAGTAAAAACTTACCCACCGGTGTAGAAGATTTATAAAATTGAACCAGGTCATAAAACAATACTAAATACAAGGCATCTGAGGCGCGACCTCAGATGCTCTGTTTTTATGTTGGCGGCTCGTTAACGGGGAACATAGTTCAACATAATGAGAAAAGTGAAAGGGCCATCCCACAAAAGGATGGCCCTAAAACTTACCGTTACAGACAGCGCGGAGAACCGTATCATAAATAACGATTAAGCTAATGGGAAACTATAGCTCAATAACATCAGAACGAAGCTGCCGACTTGAATCGGCAGCTTTGTTCTGCTAACGGGCAGTTTTGTACAAGAGAAAATGATAAGCTGGAATAAACACTTGCAGTACTGATGGGAGAAAAAGGTGAATATATGGATTCAAATGAACTAAAACCTTTAATGAACAACACAAAATGGGAAGAAATAAGACAAGCAATGCTCAACTATGCCTTTCCAACCAAATGGAGAACTAAAGACATTGATACTGGCTATATCAGCCTTTGGGATGGAGATTGGTATTACCATTATTCAGATGGTGGCTACAAATTTATTGAGTGGTTAGAAATTCATGCTGAAGATGACTTGATAAAAACTGATTTAATTCAATTCCTGGAAAAAATACATGTTCCAGGTGAAGTAACTACCGACTCCATCATAATTTATGGATATAACAAAACTAATGAATTCATTGATTATATTTGAATAAATACAAATTACACTTCAGTTAATCCATTATCTATACATATTTTTAAGAGTATATTGAGGTAAATTAAAGTAATTATTCACTTTGATAAATCCGAAATTGCTATGTCGGTATTATTTTATGGCTTCTTAAGGATTGCAAATCCATCGAAATATGGGAGCTTAAAACAGATGTTGTGCCATAGTTAGTTTTATGAAAGGAAGGTATAGGGTGAGCATTTATTACGCTTCAAGCAAAGAGGATATCACTAAGGATGCACTCCAAGAGTTATTTCTTTCGGTAGAATGGGAGTCTGGCAAGTATCCAAACGAGCTTTTACAAGCAATCGGAGGGTCTCATTCAATTGTTACCGCTTGGGAAGGAGGAAAGCTTGTCGGTTTAATAAATGCTTTGTCAGATGGTGTTTTAACGGTATATTTTCATTATATGCTTATTAATCCGAGTTATCAGAGTATCGGTATAGGTAAGGAAATGATGAATATAATGCTTGATAGATATAAAGGGTGTAAAACAAAAGTATTAATTTCTTATCCTTATGCAGTGGATTTCTATAATAAATTTGGCTTTAATACAGAGGATGGAGCTACACCAATGTTTATCTCAGAGTTGATATGATTGATGGTATGATTTTCGTATACAAATAATTACATAAATTAAATCCTTAAAAAAAGGGGATGAGCAATACGGCAAATATCGAGCACTTACAGACCGTGAATGTTCCAGCTTCAACGGTCAATCATTCTTCGTCAGATGAAATGGGTGGAAGTGACCTCATTTTATCGCGTATGTAATTATAACTGGGCTATTTTTTTGTACAGTCTTAAACAGTATTGCGAAGAAGGCGAGGGTCTTCCGTATCATAAACGGAAGTTTTAGAACCATTGAAAACACGGATGGGTGAATAAAGTACATGATCCCGAGAACTGATTTCGGAAGTACTGGGTAAGTTCGAAGAAGTTGTCACCCAAGTCTTGATAATCATTCGTTCAACAAACGGGAAACTATAGTTCTATAAATAGCGGTAGTTTTAAATTTTTTAAAATGCCTTGAACAACTGTTGAATGAAAACGATTGAACTTTTGAAATTATACCACTAAATTTATATATTTTTAGCCTAAAAGATGCATTGACCCGGAAAAGGTTGGAGCCTATAATCATAAACAGGGAAAATTCATTAGATATAGAGCTATCTGTAACCTGAGGATTTCTCAACAGCCCTATTTGTAAACGCATACAATGAGGTTTTTCCATGTTTTCTTAGAAGGAGGAGATTGTATAAGTTTGATTGTTTCTTTTTTTCTCATTTTTGCAAACGTTTGCACAACGGAATTTGCACTTAAAATTAATGAGGAGGTTATTTATTTGGTACGTAAACAATCTAGGCGGTTTGTTTCTTGGTTGATCATTTTTTCGCTTATCTTTAGTTTATTCGGTTTATCCGGCGGGGCTTCAGCCAGCAACACTGATTATACAGTCTCTTATACGAACTCCACAGCATCTGCTGTAACACTACATTGGACCACGAATAACTGGACGAATATTACCGACACGGTCATGACTAAAAATGGGACCACATTTACGGCCAACCTCAATGTTCAGGAGGGCGCCACACTTATATATTGTTATCACATCACAGCCCCAACGGATAGTTGGGACAGCAACGGAGGGAAGAACTGGACGGTTGTTATTCCGGTTGCTGGGAAATACGAAGCTGAGAGCGCAGCCTTGTCAGGTGGCGCAAAAATAAATACGAATCACACCGGATATACTGGTACCGGTTTTGTTGATGGATACACAACCGCAGGAGCAACAACCGCCTTTAACGTTCAGTCTTCCGATGCAGGTGACTATAACGCAACGCTCCACTATGCCAATGCGACGGGCAGTGCCAAGAAAGTTTCTATTTATGTGAATGGAGTAAAGGTAAAGCAGACCACTTTAGCGAACTTGGCAAACTGGGATGCATGGGGGGACCAAACAGAAACGCTCTCCTTACAAGCAGGCAATAATACGATCGCTTACAAATATGACTCGGATGATACTGGGAATATAAATATCGACTATGTAACTCTTTCAAACGCGCCAACACCAACATCTACCGCAACTCCTACACCAACTGCAACTGCAACTGCAACTCCTACACCAACGCCAACACCAACGCCAACACCAACGCCGACCGTAACACCAACTCCTACACCAACGCCAACGCCGACCGTAACACCAACGCCGACCCCAACCCCAACCGCAACTATGACGCCGACCCCAACGCCAACTTCGGCTGGCTTAACAGTTCATTTTAAGAAACCAGCAAATTGGAGTTCAACGATCCGAATTCATTACTGGAATCTGAGTCCGTCAACGGTTCCAACAAGCGGAGCTTGGCCAGGAATTCTGATGAAATCGGACGGAAACGACTGGTACAGCTATACTATTGCCAATGCCGCCGGCACAAGCCTTATCTTTAATGATGGCAACGGCAAACAGACTGCTGACTTGTCCCGCAGTGTAAAAGAGGGCTGGTATTCTTCAGATAACGTATGGTATGACGCTAATCCGGAAATTCCGAAGATTCCTGTGATTTCAGTCTCTCCTACGCCGAAAACATATGATTCTGCTCAAACTGTGAAGCTCTCCAGTATCAATACTGGCGATAAAATCTACTATACGACAGACGGGTCGACCCCTACGACAGCTTCTACCTTGTACACGACACCAATTCAAGTAGCCTCTACTACAACTATTAAGGCTTTTGGTGTTAACTCCTTAGGTCAAGCAGGCAGTGTAGGCACTTTTGCTTATGTCATTGACCTAAATCTCGACCTGCAAGCCCCAACCATAACAGCTAATCTACCTGTTGGGAATTCAAGCTCTGCGGTTACCGTCTCTTTTAATATAAAAGATAACAAAGCAGCAACGACCACAGCATATTACACAGATAATGGTACGGAACCAACTACTAGTTCAAATCTCTATATCTCTGGCAATGCTTTAACTGCTCTGGCAGGACCGTCCATTCTTATTAATAAGACGACGACACTGAAATTCTTGGTGGTCGACGGTGCCGGAAATGAAACGAAACAGAGCTTTGTCTATACGATTGGAAATAAAGGCGATTTCCGTGAAGACACCATATATTTCGTGATTACTTCACGATTCTATGATGGTGATCCGAGTAATAACGTGCATTCATGGGAGGATGCCAAGGCAGGCAATCCGGATTTAGACCCAGCTTGGAGAGGTGACTTTAAAGGACTGATTCAAAAGCTCGACTACATTAAAGCGCTCGGATTCAGTGCTATTTGGATTACCCCAGTTGTGCAGAATGCCAGCGGGTATGATTATCATGGCTATCATGCGATTAATTTTTCCAAAGTAGATCCAAGGTATGAGTCAGCAGGAGCTTCTTATCAGGAATTAATTAATGCAGCTCATGCCAAAGGGATAAAGGTTATTCAGGATGTTGTTGTGAATCATACCGGTAATTTTGGGGAAGAGAATCTGTTGCCTATGTTCAAGAAAGATCCGACTGCAGCGGACACCGTAAATAACATGCTTGAAATTACGGATAAACTGCCAGCTAACTATGATACGATGACCCCTGATCAGCAATATCAGGCCAGACTCGCAATCATGAAAAATGCGGAAACCAACAATAACATGTATCATACTGAAAAAAGTCTTTCCTGGGAATCTTACACTGTACAGACAGGACAGATTGCAGGAGACGCCGTAGACTTGAATACGGAAAACCCTGTAGTGAATCAGTATCTAATTGACAGCTATAATCAGTATATTGATATGGGTGTTGATGCTTTCCGGGTCGATACTGTGAAGCATGTGAGCCGGTATATTTTTAACAAATACTTTGTTCCTGCTTGGAAAACAAGAGGGGGCTCAAACTTCTTTGTCTTTGGTGAAGTGGCTACTCGGTACAGAGATGTATGGAATAGTGGAATTCCGGCAATATCGACTCCATTCTATACTTGGAAAAGCTCGAAAGCCTATCCGGGTGACGGACAAAATGACTACGCTTCCAACAAGCTGTCAGTAGAACAAGAGTGGGCAGATAACTCTACTACAGCGGGGCAACCAACCTCAAATAATGCTTTTTTAATAGGCAATAATTATCATGCACCTGACTATTCGATGAAATCGGGTATGGATGTTATTGATTTCCCAATGCATTGGGCATTCAAGACTGCACAGGAAGCATTCAGTATGAAGAGCGGTGATCAGTACTATAACGATGCTACTTGGAATGTAACTTATGTTGACTCTCATGACTATGCACCTGACCAAGCCCCTGAGAATCAACGATTTGCAGGGACTCAAGACACTTGGGCTGAGAATCTCTCGCTGATGTTCACCTTCCGGGGAATACCTGCGATCTATTATGGTTCTGAAATCGAGTTTAAAAAAGGATCAGTCATCGATGTAGGTCCAAATGCACCACTTAGCTCAACAGGGCGTGCTTACTTTGGAGATCATATTGAGGGTAGCGTTACGGTTCAGGACTACGGTAAGTATACAAATGCTACTGGTACACTTGCCGATTCATTGAACTATCCTTTGGCAAAACATATCAGACAACTCAATTTAATCAGAAGAGCTGTTCCAGCCTTGCAAAAAGGCCAGTATTCCACAGAAAATGTATCCGGTGATTTGGCGTTTAAAAGAAGATATACCGACAGCGCAAAAGGTATTGATAGCTTTGCGTTAGTTACGATCTCAGGAAATGCGACATTTACCGGAATTCCGAACGGAACTTACGTGGATGCGGTGACTGGCGATACCAAAAACGTTACTAACGGTACAATCACTCTGATATGCTCCGGAAAAGGAAACGCTAGAGTGTATGTATTGAACGGTAGCGGTGGAATTGGAGTAACCGGAACCTACCTGAAGTAGAATAAAGTCTTTTAGTAAAAAGAGAAGAAGCAACCTCAGTTCGGATTATTCACCGATCTAAGGTTGCTTCTTCATATACAACTTAATCATTTAATCCTTTTCCATCCAGAATTTGAGGCATCCATTTCTCAACTCTAGACACACGGGTTTTGGATTGCTTGGGTTCTGAAAAATGATGAAGGTATGCTCTTTGCCGACCGGGCGTCAAGGCTTCAAAAGCATTTTTCAAGGCAGGTATTTCATTAAGTTTAGTTTGAAATTCATCAGGAATGATGAAATCTGTATTCTTTTTAAATTCCACTTCCAAACCAGCTTTTTCAACTTCGATGGCTTCATAAATATATTCTTTTATGATGCTTTCTTTTTCAAGGATCTCTTGAACATTGGTGAACCGGATCTGGCGTGCTGCTTGTACATTCTCCGTTTGTTGAATCAGAATCCCATGGGTATCCTTTAATAAGACACCTTTATGAAACAGCAGTGCAATATATTCTTTAAATCCATGGATTAAGACTATGTTTTTGTTCTCAAACGTGTAACAAGGATGCATCCATTTAAAGTCTTCGGTCAACTCACAGTCAAGAATGATATTTCTCAACGTCTCGTATTCTTCCTGCCACTGTTTTACTTTTCTTAAGAATCCGTCCACCTTAGCGTTGGTTCTGCTATTTGTCATTAAGGAACACCCTTCTTCCTCGTAATTATATAAAGCTTTCTATTTGCTTAGCTTGTCCCTTTTGCGGTTGATCTAATTGCATAGTTTGCATACAGACACTAGTATAGCTAACATAATATTAGATGTCTCATATGGAAATGGCTAGTAAAACTTATGTTAGCGAGGTATTTATGAATACAATTACCGTCGATTTAGTTGCAAGATTAATTAATGAACAATTTCCCGCGTGGTCCGATTTAGAGATTAGACCAGTAAAATTCAGCGGGAATGATAATCGAACGTTTCATTTAGGTGAGCATATGAGCGTGAGGGTACCAAGTGCAGCAGCTTATGCTCCACAAGTAGAGAAAGAGCAACTATGGTTGCCCATATTAAGTAAAGAACTCACGTTACCTATTCAAATACCATTAGCCAAAGGGAAGCCTAACGAAGAATATCCATTGCCGTGGTCTATCAATAAGTGGGTAGAGGGTGAAACATTAACGTACCAAAATATTAATAATCTTAATCAGTTTGCAAGAGATTGGGAGCATTCTTAATAGAGTTACAATCTATTGATGCTAGTGGAGGACCTTTAGCAGGAGAGCATAATTTCTATAGAGGTGGAGCTTTAGCTGTATATGATGAAGAGTCTAGACATGCGATTGAGCATAATAAAGATATTTTTAATGAGAAGCTATTGAGAGGAATTTGGGAACTGGCATTAGCTTCTAAATGGAATTCCAAGCCAGTTTGGGTTCATGGAGATATTGCCCCAGGGAATTTACTAGTTAAAGATGGAAAGTTGTGTGCAGTCATTGATTTCGGAATCTTGGGTGTAGGCGATCCTGCTTGTGATGCGGCAATGGCATGGACCTTTTTTGATGAGGATAGCAGAAAGGTGTTCAAGGATGTATTACAGATGGATGAAGAGACTTGGAATAGAGCAAGAGGATGGGCTTTATGGAAAGCTTTAATCACATATAATGGAAATCGATATTCTACCCCAAAGGTAGCGAGGGAATCCTTAGAAATAATTAATCTCATAGCAGATGACTTCGAATTGTAGAAATTGCCCTACATAAAACGTCTAAACTAACCCATACTAGTTCATAAGTATGATAATTTATGAACATTTAGCGACTGACAACGATTATCATATTAGAATTATTATAAATAACTTGACAGGCCTTAATTTGGTTAATTATAATAATTACAAATAGTATTCAGATATGTGATGTTTGCAGATTTGAATATTGTATCCACAAAAAATAAAACTTAAAGGAGATTTAAATAATATGTCACTTATCGGAACAGAAGTCCTACCATTTAAAGCAAGCGCATTTCAAGATGGGAAATTCATCGATGTTACAGAAGAAAACTTTAAAGGTAAATGGAGTGTAGTTTGCTTCTACCCAGCTGACTTTACATTCGTATGCCCAACTGAACTTGAAGATCTGCAGAACCAATATGAAACCCTGAAACAACTGGGTGTTGAAGTATATTCCGTTTCCACAGATACTCACTTTACACATAAAGCATGGCATGAAAGCTCTGCAGCCATCGGCAAGGTAAAATACATTATGATCGGCGATCCTTCTCATGTGATTTCCCGCAACTTTGATGTTCTGATCGAAGCTGACGGTCTTGCTGATCGTGGTACATTCATCATTGATCCAGACGGTATTATCCAAACCGTTGAAATTAACGCTGGTGGTATTGGTCGCGATGCTAGCGCACTTGTTAACAAAATCAAAGCAGCGCAATATGTACGCAATCATCCAGGTGAAGTTTGCCCAGCAAAATGGTCCGAAGGTGCAGAAACGCTTAAACCAAGTCTCGATCTTGTAGGTAAGATTTAAGGAGCGAAAGCTAAATGAAATTAGATCAAGAAATCAAAGCTCAACTAGCTCAATACCTAGAACTCTTGGAAGGCGACGTAGTACTGAAAATCAGTGCAGGATCTGACGAAGCATCGCAAGAGATGGAAGCGCTGGTTGATGAAATTGCCAAAATGTCAGCTAGGATCACGGTAGAAAAAACCGAACTGCCTAGAACCCCAAGCTTTAGCGTAAATCGTGTGGGTGAAGATACGGGCGTTACCTTTGCTGGAACTCCGCTAGGACATGAGTTTACTTCATTAGTGTTGGCTCTATTGCAAGTTAGCGGAAGAGCACCTAAGGTTGAGCAAAGTGTTATTGATCAGATCAAGAGCATTAGTGGCGAATATAAGTTTGAAACTTATGTCAGCCTAAGCTGTCATAATTGCCCTGATGTTGTACAAGCACTGAACCTAATGAGTATCTTCAATCCTGGCATTACCCATACGATGATTGACGGCGGAGTGTTCAAAGAAGAGGTAGAACGCAAAGAAATTATGTCTGTTCCAAGCGTTTACCTTAACGGTGAATTTTTCGAAAGTGGTCGTATGACGGTTGAAGAAATTCTGGCTAAAATGGGTAGTACTGTAGACGCATCAGAGTTTGACAATAAAGCTCCTTATGATGTACTTGTTGTTGGCGGTGGCCCAGCAGGTGCAAGTGCAGCAATTTACGCAGCGCGTAAAGGAATTCGCACAGGGATTGTCGCTGAACGCTTAGGCGGACAGGTTAACGACACACTTGGCATTGAGAACTTTATCAGTGTAAATTACATTGAAGGTCCTCAGCTAGTGGCTAAACTCGAAGAGCAAGTGAAAGAGTACGGTATTGATGTGATGAAGTTACAACGTGCCACACGTTTAGATAAGAATGATTTAATTGAAGTTGAACTCGAGAACGGTGCTGTTCTAAAGAGTAAGACGGTCATTCTGTCGACAGGTGCTCGTTGGCGCAATATGGGTGTGCCTGGTGAAGCTGAATTCAAGAATAAAGGCGTAGCCTACTGCCCACACTGTGATGGTCCTTTGTTTGCAGGCAAAGATGTTGCCGTTGTCGGCGGCGGTAATTCAGGGATTGAGGCAGCGATTGACCTTGCGGGTATAGTGAAGCATGTAACGGTTCTGGAATTTGCTCCAGAGCTCAAAGCAGATGCTGTACTGCAAGATCGTCTTTACAGCCTACCTAACGTTACTGTGCTTAAGAACGTGCAAACGAAAGAAATTACCGGAACGGATAAGGTAGATGGTATTTCTTATATCGATCGTGCGACAGAAGAAACTCACCATATTGAATTACAGGGTGTGTTTGTACAGATCGGTTTGGTTCCGAACACAGATTGGTTAGGTGACATGGTTGAACGTACTCGCGTTGGCGAGATCGTTGTAGATAGCCATGGTGCCACAAATGTACCAGGAGTATTTGCTGCTGGCGATTGCACTAATAGTGCTTATAAACAAATCATCATTTCGATGGGATCCGGTGCAACTGCAGCTTTAGGTGCATTTGATTATCTGATCCGCAACTAATCGATACAGTTAATAAAAGCAAGTAGCCCAAAGCCCTCACTTTTCACAAGGTGGGGGCTTTTTTGTATGCTATCCGTATGTTATGAGCGAAAAAAGGGGATTTGTAAACTTTTTTGGAGGATTTTATGAGAATTCCTCGAATACATATTTCAAATATGAATTAAGTAAAATTGAGAATTTAGCACGGTTGGAAAAACCTTTTGCTGGAATGGAGACTATATTTCTGTGATTAATAATATTGAATCTTTAGACAAATTTATCGCGATTATACCTATAATAAAATTATCTATTCCGGCTGATTTATCTATAGCCATCTGTGATTTGGAACGGTTTGTTGCTTATTTTCCTGGCGATACCATTAATTTAAACATTACCGAAGGACAGCTTTTAAACAAAGAAGAACCGCTTTACATAGCTATACGAGAGAATCAAGCATTAAAGTCCGATGTTCCGGCCAATTTTTATGGATTCGAGTTTACGGGTACAGCGACACCTCTTCACGATCAAACGGGTCAAGTCATTGGCGGGATTGCAGTTCAGATTCGTAGACAAAGTGAATTAAAGGCTATTGTAGAACAGATCTCAGAATCACTAACCCAAGCCAATGAGCAAATTGATAATATTTCATATGGCGCAAGTTCACTTGCGGAGTACACTCAGCAACTACTTATACAATCCCAGCAAGCTGGAAGAGATGTGGAGAATACTACAGAGGTCCTATCGATTATTAAAAAGGTTGCTGACCAAACGAATTTACTCGGGCTAAATGCAGCCATTGAAGCGGCGCATGCAGGTGAGAAGGGAAGAGGATTTGAAGTCGTAGCCAAGGAAATTCGAAAATTTTCACGGGAAACCGTTTCCTCGACACAAAATATAAATGAAACCATGCTACAGATTTAGGGGATTACGAACCAAATGGCTAACTCGATAGAGAAGATAGCTGCGATCGGACAAGAACAGGCGGCATCTGTTCAGCATACTTCTGCATTTATTGAGGAAATAAAAATGATGTCCCAAAAGCTTAACGAGTTTGCGAATAAATTGTAGTAAGAGAATCAGTTCTTTTTTTGTTGAAACAAAAGAATATTTTAAACGTATATTTAAATTCATGGATGGTATAGTAAGATAGTAGTGGAGTAACAAACTTAGGAGGAATAAATCATGTCAACACCGCACAATGCAGCACAAAATGGTGAAATCGCCAAAACAGTATTAATGCCAGGAGATCCGTTAAGAGCGAAGTATATCGCAGAAACCTATTTGGAGAATTGGGCCCAATTTAATACGGTACGGAATATGTTTGGATATACAGGTACTTACAAAGGTAAAGAAGTGTCAGTAATGGGTTCGGGAATGGGAATGCCAAGTATCGGTATTTATTCTTATGAACTATACAAAAACTATGGTGTGGAGAACATCATCCGCATCGGTAGTGCTGGTGCCTACACAGATAAATTGAATTTATTTGACGTAGTGCTGGCGGATAGTGCTTGGAGTGAATCTACATACGCCTATGTGCAAAGTGGTGTAGAAGGAGACGTGCAACTGCCAAGTAAAGAATTGAATGAGATCATTGAAGCAGCAGCGAAACGCATTAATAAGCCACTGTTGACTGCAAGAATTCATTCTAGCGATGTGTTCTATCATGAAGACAACGTGCCAGGTCACAATGAATTTTACAATGAACATGGTTGTGTATGTGTAGAAATGGAGAGCTATGCACTGTTCCATAATGCGAAAGTATTAGGTAAACAAGCAGCATGTATTCTTACCATTTCGGATTCATTAGTTACCCATGCAGTAACCACGGCAGAAGAAAGACAAAATTCTTTCAACAGCATGATGGAAGTTGCATTAGAAGCAGCGATTTCCCTTTAAGATTAAGAAGTGAAAGATAAACTAAAACATCTTTATACAGAAATTGTATAGAGATGTTTTTTTGCGTTTTCAAGATTTAAGAGACTATACCCCTTAGGTTAATTATTGACAAGAAGAAAAATCCAGATCATAATAACATATGAGCACTTGTTCATATGTTGTTATGATCTGGAGCTTTTGAATACCACTGCGCGCGCATACAAATACTATCTTGCTGAAGGTAAATAGGAGGTAAATCATGAAGAACAAGAAGAATAATCACAATCATCAGATTGAGCATGTAGACGGGCAACACTCTGATCACGATCACAGCGATCACAATCATTCCCATGCAGGACACGATCATTCCCATGGACCTCACGGTCATCATCATTTTGATCCTAGCGGAAACAAAAAAGGACTAATGATTGCATTAATAATTACAGTAGGAATTATGTTTTTGGAGTTTTTTGGCGGACTGGTCACTAACAGCTTAGCGCTGCTATCGGACAGTGGGCATATGCTAAACGATGCAAGCTCCTTAGCATTAAGCTTAGTAGCGGTCTGGTTTGCAACTAAACCTGCCTCTCCTAATAAAACATATGGATTTCATCGGTTTGAAATTCTAGCGGCACTATTGAATGGGGTCACCTTATTTGTAGTTGCTGGTTTTATCATCGTGGAAGCTTATGGCCGATTCTTCGAGCCGCCTACGGTTGCAAGTGGTTCTATGATGCTGATCGCATGTATAGGTCTTTTAGCCAATATTGCAAGTGCTTGGTCTCTTATGAGAAAAGGGGATGTAAAGAATAACATTAACCTTCGCAGTGCTTATCTTCATGTGCTTGGCGATGCCTTAGGCTCCGTAGGGGCTATTATCGCAGGTTTAGCCATGATGATTTTCGGTTGGTATATTGCCGACCCGATTATAAGTGTACTAGTTGCTCTGTTAATTCTTAGAGGCGCTTGGGGAATCATCAAACATACCGTTCATGTTCTTATGGAAGGTACTCCGATTACAGTGAATCCATCTGAGGTGAAGGCAGTTCTAGAAAATATCGAAGGCGTTATAAATGTTCATGATCTTCATATTTGGACGATTACCTCCGGACTTGATTCACTAAGCTGCCATCTCTTAATCAATGACCAGGAGGATGATCAACGTATTTTACAGCAAGCTATTCAGTTAATAGCGGAACGCTTCAAAATCCAGCATACTACTATTCAAATTGAGACATCGGTGATATCCCATGATGTGATGAAAGTCTAAACGGTATTTTATATTTTGAATAGAATAGGAGGGCTATAGTATAATAAAACTATATGGAAAGGAGTGATTGGTGCATGGAAGATCATACGCACGAGCACGAATCATGTAGCACGGGTGAACGAAAAAGTCATCACTCTGAAAAGACTAAAAAGAACCTGGTTAGCCGTCTCAATAGAATTGAAGGACAAGTAAGAGGGCTAAAAGGATTGATTGAAAAGGACACCTATTGTGATGATGTGCTGCATCAAATCTCTTCGGTCCAATCTGCTTTGAACGGCGTAGGAAAGCTTTTGTTAGAACATCATATGAAGAGCTGTGTCGTGGAACGAATCCAAGATGGTGAAAATGAAGTGTTAGACGAGTTATTAATTACCATCAATAAATTAATTAAATAATGGATAATAGAAAGGATTCGTTGGTGGAATCCTTTTTTTATTTAGATTCAAATATAGTATAGGGGGGTATACTAATGATGCTAGAGAATATACTGAAGGAAGGAGATCCATATGAATGTAGAGGTATTTACAACACCGACCTGTGAGGATTGCAGAAGTTTTAAAAAGTTCTTAAATGAGCATCGTATTCCATTTACTTCTTAAATGAGCATCGTATTCCATTTACTGAATTTAATATTGCAGATCATCCTGAGCATGCAGATACACTATTTAATCGAACAGGAAAAAGGCTGGTTCCTACCATTTTCATTAACAATCAGGTATTCTTCGGATTTGTGTTCAATCGTCAAGAAATTAAGAAGCAGCTTCTTGTCTAAGGCTCAGGACTTTTTATAATCATCATCCGGCAATTTCTCAGAGCATGATAAGTTAGCTCACAATTGGGTATATATAGAGTAGGGGACTATCCTAAACTACAACTTGAGAGGAGCTTTTACGATGTCACATCAAAATTATAAAGCATGTATTGAAGAGTGTTTAAAATGTATGGTTGCTTGTAATCACTGTTACTCATCTTGCTTGGAGGAAGACCATATTGCCATGATGAAGGAGTGCATTCGTCTTGATCGTGAATGTGCAGAGATATGCGGATTCACTGCGCATGCCATGTCGATGAATAGTAAATATGTTAAAGCCCTATGTTTAGCTTGTGCAGAGGCTTGTGAAGCCTGTGGAAACGAATGTAAAAGACATGACCACGAGCATTGCCAGCAATGTGCAGAAGCATGTTTTGCCTGTGCAAAAGTTTGTCGTGAAATGGCCGCTTAACCTAGTAGAGAGTGCTTCAAATCAGACGAATGTAAAGAGGGAGTGTTCTCAGAAACAGGATTTCTGTTTCTGAGAATGCTCCTTTTTAGGTATTTGCAGTAGAGCTTGTTGCTTGACATAATATAGGGTAGGGGGGTATATTAACATTAAGAAGAAGATGATACAAACCATGGAATCATCACAAAAGTGGAAGAGGTGTTTATATAATGGCTACTACTGGGGCGGGGCAATCGCAAACGTCACTTCAGATCACAGGGATGACTTGTGCAGCATGTGCAAACCGCATAGAAAAAGGCTTGAATAAACTAGAAGGTGTAAGTGAAGCCAACGTAAACTTCGCAATGGAGAGGGCTACAGTGACTTATGATCCGAACATAGTGGACGTAAGTAAGATGGAAGCAAGTATTCAGAAGCTTGGGTATAGCACGGCTAAAGAAACTGTAGATTTACAGCTTGTAGGTATGACATGTGCCGCTTGTGCGCTGAAAATTGAAAAGACTCTCAATAAGCTACCAGGCGTAAGCACGGCTAATGTGAACTTTGCGATGGAAACAGCCCATGTCGAATATAACCCCGTTGAAGTTTCTGTATCTGATATGCAGAAGCGGGTAGAGAAGCTTGGATACAAGGCTGCTCCCAAACAGGAGCAAGGTGACCCCTCAGAGCAGCGACAACAAGATTTATCCAAGCAAAAACGAAAGCTTCTGATCTCCGCAATTCTATCGTTTCCGCTACTGTGGGCGATGGTGAGCCACTTTTCGTTCACTTCGTGGATATGGCTGCCGGATCTTTTTATGAATCCATGGTTCCAATTGGTTTTGGCAACACCGGTTCAATTTTATATTGGTAAACAGTTTTACATCGGTGCCTATAAAGCGCTACGTAACGGCAGTGCGAATATGGATGTACTGGTTTCACTGGGGACCTCAGCAGCCTTTTTTTACAGCTTGTACCTAACCATAGTTTGGGCTGTTGATGGTGGGAGCGCGCATCATGGACCAGAAATGTATTATGAAACGAGTGCAGTATTGATTACTCTCGTTCTAATGGGAAAATTGTTCGAATCCTTGGCAAAAGGACGGACATCGGAAGCAATTAAATCCTTGATGGGTCTGCAAGCTAAGACGGCTTTGGTTGTCCGCGATGGTGAAGAATTAAGTATTCCTGTAGAGGAAGTTATTGCAGGTGATATAGTCCTTGTTCGTCCAGGGAATAAAGTCCCTGTGGATGGTGAAGTTCTGGAAGGGATCTCGTCGGTAGATGAGTCCATGTTGACAGGCGAAAGCCTCCCTGTTGAAAAGAAAGCCGGAGATTCCGTCATTGGAGCGACGATTAATAAGAACGGTATGCTTCGAATCAGAGCAACCAAAGTAGGTAAAGAAACTGCTCTTGCACAGATTATTAAAGTGGTTGAAGAAGCGCAGGGTTCGAAAGCTCCTATTCAACGGGTTGCTGACGTCATCTCCGGTATCTTTGTTCCTATCGTTGTTGGGATTGCCGTTATTGCATTTTTAGTGTGGTACTTCATCGTAACACCAGGTGATTTTGCAGGAGCCTTGGAAAAGGCAATCGCGATTCTGGTTATCGCTTGTCCTTGTGCTTTGGGTCTGGCTACACCAACCTCCATTATGGCTGGTTCCGGACGTGCAGCTGAACTGGGAATCCTGTTCAAAGGTGGAGAGCATTTAGAGCAAACGCATAAAATTGACACGATCATCTTAGATAAAACAGGTACAGTAACAAAGGGCAAACCTGAGCTTACCGATATTTTGGTTGAAGGAAACGAGACGGAATTTCTTAGACTGGTGGGTGCAGCTGAGAAGAATTCAGAACATCCACTTGCAGAAGCTATTGTCGCAGGCATCTTAGAAAGAAATATTGAATTGCCAGGGACAGAATCTTTTGAAGCCATACCGGGTTTTGGAATCAAGGCTGTCGTGGAAGGCAAAGAGCTGTTAATTGGTACTCGTCGGCTCATGGACAAATACGGAGTAGAGGCAAGTCATGCTTATAACATCATGTCTACTTTAGAAGAATCCGGTAAAACAGCGATGCTTGTTGCTATAAATAAAGGGTACGTGGGTATGGTAGCTGTAGCGGATACCATTAAAGAAACCTCTCAGGCTGCTGTCAGTCGCTTGAAAGGAATGGGCATCCAGGTCATTATGATTACCGGAGATAACGAACGTACGGCAAAGGCGATCGCTGCCCAAGTTGGCATTGATCATGTACGCGCTGAAGTGCTTCCAGAAGGAAAAGCGGAGGAAGTGAAAAAATTACAAGCGCAAGGGAAGATAGTAGCTATGGTCGGCGATGGTATTAACGATGCTCCAGCTCTAGCTACTGCAGATATTGGGATGGCCATCGGTACCGGTACGGACGTGGCTATGGAAGCTGCGGATGTTACTTTAATGCGTGGCGATCTATCCAGTATTCCTGATGCCATCTACATGAGCCGTAAAACGATGACTAATATTAAACAAAATCTATTCTGGGCACTTGGATACAACTCACTTGGGATTCCAATCGCAGCACTTGGTTTCTTGGCTCCATGGCTAGCGGGTGCAGCAATGGCTCTCAGTTCGGTTTCCGTTGTTCTTAATGCACTTCGTCTGCAACGTGTGAAGATCCGTAACTAAATCACTAGAGGAATGGAGACGGAGATAAGGATATGGGAGAGATAATGAAAATCGCAGTTGCGCCTCCAATTCAAGTGGGGGGAAGCCTGTTTACACCAGAGCAGCTTGCTACGATAGGAGCTATTCAAGGGATGAATGCAAAAATTGAGATGACACCTTTTAAACAGCTTTATTTGGAGGTGCCTCTGGAGCAACGAGAAGAGATTGTGGAACAACTTGAGCGTACGGGCTTGGAAGTATATCCTGCAGGTTTTGTCACAAAAAGTCTGATTGCCTGTAATTTTTGCAGAGGGGCTGAGGATGCGGGGCTGGCAGTTGCACAGAAATTAAATCAGTCTATAGCAGGGATTGAAACACCTTGGCCACTGAAGATTGGTTATGCGGGCTGTGCACTCGGAACAAGTGAACCCTTGTTGAAAGATATTAGCGTTGTGAAAATGCGTAATACTTATGAGGTTTTTGTTGGAGGAGAACCTAAGGGGCTTAAGACTTCAATCGCACAATCCTTTAGATCAGGGCTGACTGAGGATCAACTCATTCCACTGATTTTGTCATTGATTAACTACTATAAGGCCAACGCCAAAGGGAAAGAGAAATTCAGAAAGTTTATTGACAGGATGACATTAGAATCGATGCAACAAGTTGTTGCAGTATAGTAAAATTATAATTTTAAGAGGGGCTTCCTTTATAGGAGCTCCTCTTTTTAGTGTGATCTAAGAATAATGCTGCGAAATGCAAAGTTTGTAAAATTAATAAACTATTTAAGTAAATATAGTGTTAAAATTTATTAAAATAATACCTTTATTATCAAGATAAATAGATGCCATAGGGGATGGCATGGAAGATGCGATGATCATTATATAAACAGTATGAGAGGGAAGTTGACCAAATTATGATCAATCTTAGTTCAGAGCGACAACAGCAAGTTAGCTATATTGGGATTACTGAGGCTGATTTAAATGTATTGAAAAGTAAGGAAAAAGAATTCAAGCAAATCGTTAGCTCGCTTGTAGATGAATTGTATAAACAGATGATTGAGGAGCCTGAGCTACTCCACATCATTGAACAGCACAGTACACTTGATCGATTGAAGGAAACGCAACAGTGGTATTTTTTATCCATGGCATCGGGTGTGATTGATGAAGCATTTATTGAAAGACGCCTGCTTATTGGTAAAATTCACTCGCGTATTGGTCTGACAACGAATTGGTATTTGGGCACTTACATATTATATTTGGATCTCGCTACAGCTTATTTTGAACGGATATTACCGACCGAGTGGAAACCCGTCATTCATGCATTAACTAAGATGTTTAATCTGGATTCTCAGTTGGTTCTTGAAGCCTACGAAGTCGATGAAAAAGCGAAAATAGAAAATTTATTGGAAAAGCAAAACCACTTGCTTACAGGGGTTAGTTCTGCGGTTCAAGAATTAGTATCCTTAATGGTTCAACTAAAAGACAGCAGTGAATCTATAGAGGAATTAGCTAGTAAGAATGCTGATTATCAAGAGAAAACACATCAAACTGTGTTATATCTCGACAAAGAGGTAGAGTCTATTCATCAAGTGGGTACAATGATTAGAGAAGTGGCTGATCATACGCATCTTTTGGGCTTAAACGCGGCGATTGAAGCGGCAAGAGCAGGGGAGCATGGAAGAGGCTTTGAAGTTGTTGCGAATGAAGTAAGAAAGTTAGCGCGTCGCTCTAAAGATTCAGTAGGTACGATTGATGAGAAGCTGAATAATATCAACTCCACACTGTCCAAGGTGAAAAAAGAGTCGGAACACAATTCTATGTATTCCAGAGATCAGGTGAAGGGCTCTCAAGAACTGGTATCTTTCGTGAGTCTGATTGAAAAAGTGACCGTTGAGTTAGAAAAATTGAAGTGAACAAGCAAGTTGCTGATTGATTTATTAAGTCTCAATTCCTGATACAGGGAGCGATGAGTGTGTCCGTAGAACATTATGTACAAGATGCAGAAGCTTCAACTAGAAAGATCGTGGCAGGATTATTCATGTCGCTGGATGGAGTGGTAGACTCGCTTGAAGCCTCACCTAAGAAGTGGGGGAGTACTGAAATGAACGAGACGATTGCTGCAGGTGTCGCTCAGGCGGACACTGTACTGCTTGGACCACGTACTTACAGAATGCTAGCCCAGTTCTGGCAGCATCAGAGTGACGATCTGCCTATGGCAAGATTTCTGAACCGTTCTGCTAAATATCTGGTCTCAAGTACAATTACGGAGGATAAGCTCAAATGGCAACCTGCGACGTTGATTAAGGGGAAGCTCTTCGAGGAAATTACGAAGCTAAAGCAACAGCCTGGAAAGAACATTCAGATTCCTGGCAGTCCGAGATTAGTTCGATCCCTATTGATGAATGGACTGCTAGATGAGCTTAGGCTTAATATTTGTCCCGTAGTCGTTGGCTCTGGAATGCGGCTTTTTGACGAAATCACGAATCTGGTTCCTCTTCAGCTTGTGGACTCAAAAGCTTACAGCAACGGTGTGGTAGGCTTAACGTATCGCATATAATCTTTGAATTGAAACACTCCTTCAGAATATTCTGAGGAGTGTTTTTTTGGTTTAGCAATGCACTTTAGACGTCTGTTTTAGAGACACCGTTTAAGCTGGGGACGTAATCGGCAGCTTTATCGATGTTTACCATCTGAGCCGCTTCATTAAAATTATTGTTATTCTGTGCGTTGTTTTTCTTACTCGGTTGATGTTTTCCCGGTTCACCTTTGGGACTGGCATTATTTTTAGGTATGACATTCACCTCCATATTCTCCCCATAGTATGAGAAGGAAGTTTGAATTTTATGCCAGCCCTTGGTTGCTACGGATCCAGGAGCGCTAATCGACTTTTTTTGTGAAGTGCAAAAGTCTTTATATTGCGGTACACACACGTACCAACGCAATATATTTGTGGTTTTAACGGCAGTTGTTTTCGGTGATAGGTCCTGACTGTCGTTGTAGAATTGGATTATATAGGAAAAATAGGAAGCTATAAAACGAAAAAAGTGAGGTGAGAGTATTGCTCTCGGACAAGAAACAATCTCTTCTATTTATTTTTATCGTGTGGGCAATGGCGCTTGGAATGCTGCTACTCCCAGAATCAGCACAAGGTTTGTACGGATTCACTCCGTTACTGGCAGTATGTCTCATGATGTTTTTGATTGTGCGAGACGGTTATCGTGCTGAGGGATGGAGGAGATTAGGCTTCAAATTTAGAGGAGGGAAAGAATACGCATTGGCTTTAGTCATTCCTGTAATTTCACTGGGAGCAGGATATGCTGTCTATTGGACAGGATGGGCATCAAGCTTGGTGCCTCCAGATTCATGGATCAAGACTGCTATATATTTGATCGTTTATATTGTTCTGGGTTCGCTATCCGCATTGGGTGAAGAAATAGGCTGGAGAGGCTGGCTGCTCCCGCGTTTTCAATGGATGGGAAGAGTTAGTTCCAGTATCACGATGGGCTTGATCTGGGCGATATGGCATTATCCGGCGATTCTTGGCCCGCGGGCCTATCATTCTTCAGGAAACCGCTGGCTTGTGTTGACCCTGTTCACCTTATCCGTTGTATTTGCGGGAATCATTATTAATGAACTGCGTCTGACCTCTGGCAGCATATGGCCGGCAGTGCTTTTGCATGGAGCTAATAATGCGGTGGATAGTGTGTTGCGCAATATTACTGCCAGTTCATCGCCGATGCTGGAGTATGTAGCTGGAGAGAGTGGTTGGGTCCCGGTGATTTTATATGGCGCTGTGGCCATCTGGATGCTGAATCGAAACCTCAAGATAAAACGGCAGTCGATCAGTTTAGGGCAATAGCTTTGCGCGTTCGTCTATAAATGAAGGAATATCATGCATAAAAGTATATTATTCCCTGTTGAATTCATTTAAAATGGTAGAGAATACACGGATTGGATTACAAATATGTATAATTTTGTTGTTCCGGGGGATTCAAATGAGAGTGAAGCTCCGTTATGTTTACATATCAGGATCACTTTGTATTTTTGCGTTTCTTATCATTCATTTTGTGGGGATCATTCACTCCAACCTCTTACTTGAAGTCGGCTTGGCGCAGAATGAACAAGGACAATATTTTATCGCAGAGATTGATGCTTCCAGTGAAGGTTATAAACAGAATCTGCGAGAAGGAGATATCATAGTAGCGGTTAATGGAACACCGATTGAGAAAGTGGATGGACCCGTGAGATATGGAAATCTGACGCAAGTTCATTCCATTGACCTACTCCGTATTTCTAGAGAGGGTGCTCAGGTGGCAGAACATTATGATATCAAGAATAAATCCTCCGTATATCATACGTTTGCACAGCTTGTAGTTCCTGGAGCGACCTTTGTTTTTTTGGCCGTGTTGAGTCTTCTTTTATACCGTAGAAAAAGTGGAGAACGCGCAGCAGAACTACTAATTTTGTTCTTTTTATTGGTGGGCGTGACGTACTTTGCGGGATATGCCTCAAGCAGATCAGACCTCATCGCTAGAATTACTATGAGTTGCCTGTTACCTTTAATCCCGCTGGTGTTTATCCATTTTCTCCAAGTGCATCTGAAACGATTTAATGTTCTATTTCTTTCGACTTTTCTAATTAAGATTTTTTATGGGTTCGTCATTTTGTTAGGGATGCTGGCAACCTTAAGTTTAGTTATTTACTCCTGGGATAGGTCTTTATATTCCTTGATACGTCTGATTGTTATCGGTTTCTTTGTAGTTGGCATCCTATACAGCATAGTTAAGCTGCTCTATTTATACATCAATTATCGGAGCACAGCACTTAAATCGATGTTTAAAATAATGCTCACCGGACAGATCCTTTCGTTTACACCTTTTGTTCTTCTATCAGCGGTGCCGATAGTTTTTGGGGTCGATTTGATTCCTTACGAAATCACTACGATTTTCTTGTTTTTAATGCCGGTTACCTATTTTTATCTGCTCACTGCTAAACAGCTTTTTGATATTGATTTCGCTTTTAGTCGATTCAAATATGATCTTTTCATTGCTTTTATTCCGGCGCTAATGATTGTGTCAGTGCTTGCGATCATTCAGAGTAGACCGGAATATGATTGGATCAAATGGGTGCAGATGTTTTTGGTAGTATATTTATCGATTACGACCTTCTTATTCTTCAAGGAGAAAATAGATTATTATTTCCGGCCTAAGCTGTTCCGTGAACTTCACCATTATCAAGGAAGTTTGGAACGATTCTCTAAGCAAATCTCAAAGGTTATGAAGATATCTGATTTGGAAGCTGCACTCAACAAGGAGATCAATGAGATTCTGCCGGTGAATCGGTCAGCTTTTTTTGAGATAGATGAGGCTGAGAATTTGCGTACTCTTCATCCACTTGTGGACGATTCAGGCCAAGAAATCCATTTGCATTTTGTATCACAATCTCCTGTTCTTAAAGTAGGTGAGGTGATTCAACTCCAGCAAGGGATCCTACTAGTGATAGGCCGTCATAAAAAGAGTGTTCATCTCTTATGGATCGATCATAAGAAGAATCATATCAAGTTTAACAGAGAAGAGATAAATTGGTTAAGTACCATCGCAAACTATGCAAGCATCGTCTATGAAAATTTATATCTGATTGAAGGCCTAATTGAAGACCTTGAAGCTGAAATGAAAAAAGAACACCATGGGACCCCATGGGTTTTGCGCCTGATTTTTAACTTATCAGAGAATGAACGTAGAAAGTTGGCGGCGGATTTACATGATTCTGCACTTCAGGATCAGCTTATTTGGCTTCGTAGGCTGGAAACACTGATCTCCGATCACGACATTTCAACGGAAATCTTACCGGAGCTGCTTCAGATTAAAGAAGGGCTTTTGGATGTCATCTATCAGATTCGGGAGACTTGCAATGAACTGCGTCCTCCGCTTCTTAGAGAAGCTGGAATTGTGAAGGCGCTGGAGATTTTGTTTGAGTATGCTCAGTTACAGTCCAATTATACTATTACCTTTACTTCAAGTCCGATAGGCGAGCTGGATGACGAACTAGTGATCACCATTTATCGAATTGTACAGGAGCTTTTACGGAATGCCGCGAAGCACGCTAAGGCAAATCAGATTGAGCTTGAGCTTGATCAGAAAGAGTATCTCTATTTCCGTTACAAGGATGATGGAGTAGGCATGAATATCGTGGATATTAAGGAATCCTTTCAGCATATGGGCTTGTCTGGTATCAAAGAGCGTGTAGCGAGTTTAGAAGGAAAATGCACGTTTAACTCTGAGAAGGGTAAGGGGCTAGAGGTCATTATTTATTTACCGACAACGACTTTCGCGGAAGAAAAGAACAGAGGAGGCGATGGCGATGATACGTATCTTGTTGGTTGATGATCATCCTTCAGTCGGAGAAGGAACCAGGAATATGATTGAGCAGGATGCTGATATGGAGGTAACCTTTGTTTTGTCAGCGATGGAAGCTTTCGATAGGCTAGAGCAGCAAGAATTTGATGTGATTTTATGCGATCTTAATATGCCTACAATTAGCGGACTTGAATTCACTAAAAGGGCTGTTCAGCGTGATCCCGAATCTAAAGTGGTGATTTACACCGGATATGAAATCAGTGCCCATTATAACCTGTTGATAGAGTCGGGGGTTACGGGATTTATCTCTAAAACAGCTTCCAGAGAGCAGTTGTTAAATACCATTCGGTGCGCATTAAGAAATGAGGCTGTTATTCCAGTTTCCTTACTTAAGCAGCTAAGAAGAAATGATATTAAGATAACTAACAATCGTGGTACTCAACTCATTGAAGAGGTATCTATTAATCAAAAGGAACAAGAAATACTCCAAGAAGTAGCCAGTGGAAAAAGCAATAAAGACATAGCCAGCAAGCTCTTAATGTCACAAAGGACTGTGGAGTATAACTTGACGAGAATCTTCGAGAAGCTGAGTGTACATTCCAGATCCGAAGCAATCGTGGAGGGAAAGCGTCTGGGACTTGTTAGATCAGAGCAATTTTAATATCTTGCTGTGTGGTTATCATATCGCTGAGCAATTATCAGAATGATGAAGACGGCAAGGGTCCCCAAAAGAAGAGGCATATCTCCTTCAAATTCGCCACCTAGAATCATCATTGCAATAAACTGAACAACGGCAACGATTAAGCCTATCCATACAAACCGAAACTTGTCTTGCTTGATGGCAATATACATCTGAATGATTCCTAAGTTTAATAGAAGATAAATTCCAACGGCTATAAGTATCCATAGCCATTTAGCTTCTTCTGTTCCAGCAAAGGTGGACCAAATCGCCAGTGGAAAGGCATAACAATTAATTCCTATAAGAGCAATTATCCATACGACCCAATACATAGTTTTGTTAGTCTTATTCATGGTGTTAAGCACCTCACTTTGATTTCTTGTTTGTCATTACCTGTAATGAATGCTTCTGAACCATTCAGGGATGTGGATTTATAATTCCAAAGATATGAAGGAGAGATTCCAATGATCGATATGAACAGAATTTATCTTATCTCAGATATTCCTGGTTACTCACCGCAAATTAGTCGTCTTTTATCTATGATGAATTATGCAAGACACACAACATTAGCGGCTGTTAAGGACTTAAGTGTTGATCAGCTAGACTATTTATTGGATTCGGAGAGTAACTCTATTGGCGCATTATTATTACACTACGCTGCCGTGGAATATGCGTATCAAGTGTCAACGTTTGAGGGAAGAGATTTGTCCGAAGAAGAGCTAACAATCTGGGGACCGGCACTGAACTTAGGGGATGAAGGTCGAACGGTTATTAAAGGAAATGAGCTTAGTTATTATTTAGACCGTTTAAATGAAGTAAGAGAAAGAACTTACGAATTATTTTCAACCGTGGATGATGACTGGTTAGATGTTGAAGAAGAGTTCTGGTATAACAAACCAGCGAATCGCTATTTCATGTGGTTTCATGTATTCGAAGATGAAATCAATCACAGAGGTCAAATCAGATTAATACGAAAAAGAGCGCTAGCTTAAAGGAAAGAGGAACATAAATGAAGTTCATAGAGGAAAGTATAATGCCCTTATTTAAAAAGTATCCGCTGCTCTCGAAAGTTATAGTAACGGTACTAATTATAGATATTGTTTATTATGCAGGAAAAGAAATTGGCCATTTAGCTTATAATTTGACTCACTAAGTTCTTAATAATCCTTACAAGACAACCTCAGTTATTGAAGGTTGTCTTTTTTTGTGGAAATCATGAAAGTTTTCAGTTCATTTTCAGTTCACATAAATTTGTTAGGATTGGAAACATCAAAGGAAGAGAAAACGTGCGTGATCTAAGAGAGGAAGAAATCAAAATGAACATATTAGAGGTTAAGAATGTTAAGAAATCGTATACTTTGTATGGTAAGGAAAAAGTTCCAGTACTCCATGATGTCAACTTAAGCTTTGAGACAGGTGAATTTGTCTCCATCCTCGGTGAGTCTGGTTGTGGTAAGTCCACACTGATGAATATCATCGGTGGAATGGACTCTGATTATGAGGGCGATGTTCTTGTTCGCGGAAAGAACCTGAGCAAGATGACCGAAAAGGAAATGGATGATTACCGGAAGAATAATATCGGCTTCGTATTTCAAAACTTCAATCTGATCCCCCATTTATCAGTGTTGGAGAATGTTACGGTTGCGATGCAGATGACGAATACGAGTGAGAAGGAACGGAATAAGCGTGCTATAGAGATTTTGACTGAGGTAGGATTAAAGGATCATCTGAAAAAACGTCCGAATCAACTGTCCGGTGGACAGAAGCAACGGGTATCCATTGCACGTGCATTGTCGAATAATCCAGACATTATTTTGGCCGATGAACCTACGGGTGCGCTGGATAAAGATACAGGTGATCAAATATTAGTCTTGTTGGACAGCATTGCGAAAAGAGGGATTTTGGTCATTACTGTGACCCACTCACAAAAAGTAGCTGATTACGGTAGCCGTATCGTTAAGCTTGAAGAGGGATTGGTGAAAGACGATATTCATTTGAAGGAACGTTCCATGGCTACCTACGATGGGGGTGATGGTTCAGCCCGAAACCTCAGCTTAATGGCTTCTTTCAAAATGGCCCTTCAAAATATGAAGCTCAACGCCAAACGTAATGTATTGGTAGCATTGGGCGGTTCGATAGGTATTTTAAGTGTACTTTTGATGCTTTCCTTAGGGAATGGGATCACGAGCTATATTAATAACGAAATTAATTCAAGTATGGACCCTTTACTGGTGGATATCACTAAGCCGAATCCAGAAGCCAAGGACATGAAAGGTCCAGAAGCGATGATGTTACCAGGCGTTTCGTTTACAAAGGCCGATGTTGAAACGATTCGGAACCTTCCAAATGTAGATCATGTGGAGACCATTACAACCATTACAGGCAAATCTACTACGGTTTTTGGTGATCAAACGGGTAGTCTCACACAATTAACCACCTTAAACGATACGTTTGATAAAGCGACGATTAAAGCAGGGGCTTTACCAAAAGAAAATGAAATGTTATTACCAACGAAAATAGCGAGTCAATTAAGCGGAAATGACCAACCAAATACTATGGTAGGGAAGTCTATTCATCTGTATATTACTGAAATGGATGCTCAACATAAACCGATAACGTTGGAAAAAGAAATTACTGTCTCTGGTGTTTATGAAGCCACTGATCCAAGAGCGCAAATGTCACCGACAGGGTATATTCCAACACAGACACTGGAGCAAATGTATGCCGATAAAGGGATTGCCATTGGGCCGATTCAGGTTAATGCTTTTGCAACGGATATGAAATATGTGAATGATATTAATAAAGCGGCTGTTGATGCGGGCTTCTCGGGCTCCCAAACAGCAAAAATCATGGAGCGTATTACGACTTATGTGGATATGGCTACGATCGTTTTGTCTGGTATTGCAGGGATTTCACTCATCGTATCAGGGATTATGATTTTGGTTGTGCTTTATATTAGTGTAGTCGAACGGACTAAAGAAATTGGAATTCTTCGTGCAATTGGGGCAAGAAAGAAAGATATCAAGCGAATATTCTTTTCCGAATCTGCATTATTGGGAATATTTAGTGGTATTATTGCGGTAGTCTTTGCAGCAGTCATTAGCTATGGATTAAATATTTTCTTGGAAAATGCTTTCGGAGTCAAGCTTATTAATCTCTCTGGATCTTATATCGTATTCGGATTAGTTGTAAGTACAGGGATTAGTATTATTGCTGGTTTGATGCCTTCATCGAAGGCGGCCAAGCTCGATCCAATGGAATCTCTAAGATACGAATAAATACAACTTTGGAAAGGAACATTGATGTATGAGCACAATTCTAGTGGTTGATGATGATTCCCATATCCGAAAATTAATCCGATTATATCTTGAAAAAAATCAGTTTTCCGTAGTGGAAGCGGAAGATGGTCGAATGGCATTAGATATTCTGGCTCATACGAAAATTGATTTAGCAATTGTGGATGTGATGATGCCGCATATCGATGGTATTGAACTGACAGAAGATATTCGATCTTATATCGATATGCCAATCCTTATGGTTACAGCCAAAGGAGAGTCTAAGGATAAAGTCAGGGGATTTAATGCCGGGTCAGACGATTATTTAGTAAAACCGTTTGATCCCATAGAATTGGTTCTCCGTGTGAAATCATTATTGAAGAGATATCATGTGACCCCTTCGAATGTTATTCAATTAGGGGGAGCAACGATTGATCTAGGGAATTTAACAGTCACTAATGCCGATCAAACGGTTGAATTAAAAAAGAAGGAATGTGAATTGTTATTTGCTTTGGCGGGTTCGCCAAAGCAAATTTTCACACGGACTCAGCTAATAGAAAATGTCTGGGGAATGGATTATGAGGGCGATGAGAGGACGGTTGATGTGCATATCAAACGCTTGAGAGAACGTCTTGAACCCATTCCGCAGCTAATTATTTCTACGGTAAGAGGACTTGGATATCGTTTGGAGCTAGCCTAGATGCTGAGAAAAAGCCTTCGTCTTCGAATCGTTGCTACTTTTATTGGTATTGTTTTAGTAAGTTTAATTATTTCCTTTGTTCTTTTTACGCAGTTTTCAGAAAAAAATAATACCCCAAACCATATGTTCATTAATATTGCTAAAGATATAGCTAAGGTGATAACTTTAATCGATGATCCGGAAAAAGTAGATGCGTTTGCAGACCTGCTTAATCGATTTGGTATAGATATAGCGATCGTTAATGAGCCAAGCAACGCTGTATTTTCGTTAAACAAGGAACAAATCGCAACCCTGTTCAAACCAAACACAAGCGATGCCGTTTTTCTATCGGGCAAGAGTGGACTTGCTATCGTAGGGATTCCTAAGATAGATGATGCGAAAGGCGCTTTCATCATCAAGCTTGATTTTTCATCGATTGTAAAAGGGTTGAGAATTACGCTCTTGTCTACACTTTTAGCTGTACTAATCATTGGAAGCTTGCTTATCTTGTTCATGTCCAGGTATATAGTGAAGCCTATCAACAAGCTGACAGATGCAGCTAAGGAAATGGCGTCAGGCAATTTATCTGTCAGATTAACTTATCGTAATAAAGATGAGTTAGGTGAATTGATGGAAAGCTTTAATCGTATGGCAAGTGAGCTGCAGAAAATGGACTCTGTTCGTGATGATTTTGTCAGCAATGTTTCCCATGAAATGCAGTCACCCCTTACATCGATTAGAGGCTTTACAAGAGCGCTGCAAGACGGTGTCATTCCACTGGAAGAGCAAAAGGAGCATCTGGATATTATTTATGAGGAAACATTACGCCTTTCTAGGCTTAGTGATAATCTGCTCCGGTTAGCGTCACTCGATACGGAACATCATCCGGTGAATCCCACCACCTTCCAATTAGACGAACAATTAAGAAGAACGATTGTATTTGCGGAACCACAGTGGGAGCAGAAGGATATTACGATTGAATTGGATTTATTGCCTTGCGAGATTACGGTGGATAAAGATTTATTTGATCAGGTCTGGCAGAATTTGATAAATAATGCTATTAAATATACGGAACCAGAGGGTACCATTCATGTGGAAATCGAGGTATCTGAGCCGTTTGTGAAGGTATATATTAAAGATTCAGGACGAGGGATTCCAGAGGAAGCACTTCCGCTCATCTTTGATCGATTCTATATGGTGGAAAAAGCGCGGAGCAGTGCCCTTAAAGGGAATGGACTAGGACTTTCCATTGTAATGAAAATTCTAAAAATACATGATTGTAAAATTGATGTAGAGAGCAAAGTAGGAGAAGGTACTCAGTTTATTGTAACCATCCCAAGAACCTAAATCACATGCTAAATAAGTCCATAGAAATAGATAAGGCTGATAGCTCTCGCAAGAGAGCTGTCGGTCTTTTTTTCATAAATATGATCTGACAAATTTACATGTAATATCAAGTCATATGAATAGTTAACGGACTGAATCAAAATATAAACTCTGAGAACAATTAAGAGAAGCGAGTACATAAAATTCTTGCTTCTTCCTATCTAGATCATTATAATATAAGCATTCGCTTATATAAGCATTGGAGGGAGGGGAAGAAGAAATGGATTCACTTACGAATATTGCTGATGACTTGAAGCTACTAGGAGATAAGACACGTCTCGCTATGCTTTCTCTTCTGAAGGAACGGGAATGGTGCGTGTGTGAATTTGTTGATATTTTTGATATATCCCAGCCGGCGATTAGTCAGCATTTACGAAAACTGAAGAGTAGAGGGATCGTAAGGGAAAGCAAACGAGGACAGTGGGTACATTATTCGTTAAATGTGGAGGATAAACCGCATCTTAGAGCTGTTCTTCAAGAGATGCCTAGTTCTGAATCAATATTGACTGCTCTGAATAAAGAACTTAAGGCAACGTGCTGCGATTCAAACTAGTTGTGGATTTTTTTAGACTACATATAACTATATAGTTATATGGTGATATGTATTCGTAGATTATAGGGGTGTTGAGAAAGATGTGGTTGTACAGTTCAGGGGGGATGGCACAGTGGCCATTCTAGCCATACTTATATTTATAGTAACTTTAATCTTTGTGATCTGGCAGCCTCGAAATTTATCGATTGGATGGTCAGCCTGCGGCGGGGCTATCATCGCTTTATTAGTAGGTGTCGTCAGCTTTAATGATGCGCTCGAAGTAACACAGATGGTGTGGAATGCTACTTTGGCGTTTGTCGCAATTATCTTAATTTCATTAATTCTAGACAGTATCGGATTTTTCGAATGGGCTGCGTTACATATGGCGCGGGCGGCACAGGGGAACGGAACACGAATGTTTGTGTATGTTATCGTTCTTGGTGCATTGGTTTCTGCTTTTTTTGCGAACGATGGAGCGGCCCTTATTCTTACGCCTATTGTGCTTGCGATGGTAAGGGCGCTGAGTTTTGATGAGAAAAAAGTATTTCCGTTCATTATCGCCAGTGGTTTTATAGCGGATACCACCTCATTGCCGCTTGTGGTTAGCAATCTTGTGAATATCGTATCGGCCGACTTTTTTGGGATTACCTTTATGGAGTATGCAGGGAGGATGATCGTACCTACGTTATTCTCTTTGATGGCGAGTATCGTGGTGCTCTATATTTTTTTTCGCAAAAGTATTCCGAAGCAATTTAATGACTCTCAGCTAAAAGAACCGCAAGAGGCTATCAAGGATAAGAAATTGTTCCGACTGTCTTGGATGGTACTGGCTATTCTTCTAATAGGATATTTCGTCAGTGGATTTTTGAATATTCCAGTATCAGTGATTGCGGGAATTATTGCAATTCTGTTCCTGCTCCTCGCGAGAAGAAGCCCTTACGTCAAGGTGAAAGAAGTGATTACAGGAGCTCCTTGGGCAATTGTGTTCTTCTCTATCGGAATGTATGTCGTGGTATATGGACTTCGGAATGCGGGTCTAACAGATTTACTTGCTAAAGCGATTGGCGTGATTGCTGATCAGGGTCTGTTCGCTGCAACCATGGGTATGGGCTTCATTGCCGCATTGATCTCATCGATGATGAACAATTTGCCTACTGTAATGATTGACGCACTCGCAATTGATGCAACGCATACAACCGGAATCATTAAAGAGGCTTTAATATATGCGAATGTTATAGGTTCAGATTTAGGGCCTAAAATCACTCCAATTGGTTCATTAGCCACGCTGCTGTGGCTGCATGTACTGTCGGCTAAAGGTGTGAAGATATCCTGGGGAACGTACTTTAAGACAGGAATTATATTAACCATCCCGACGTTGTTTATTACGCTTCTCGGTCTTTATTTGTGGTTATTGGTTACCTAATTTGAAAAGGGGAAGATCATGATGAACAAAAAAACCATTTATTTTTTATGCACAGGAAACTCTTGTCGGAGTCAGATGGCCGAAGGCTGGGCTAAGCGATATTTAGGGAAGGAATGGAACGTGTATAGCGCTGGAATTGAAGCCCATGGTCTAAACCCAAAAGCTGTACAAGCCATGAGCGAAGTAGGAATTGATATCACCGGACAGACCTCGGATATGATTGATTCTAATCTGCTGAATAACGCTGATCTAGTCATTACCTTATGCGGGGATGCTGCGGATAAATGTCCAACGACACCTCCGAAGGTGATGCGGGAACACTGGGGCTTCGATGATCCGGCAAAAGCGCAAGGCACCGATGAAGAGAAGTGGGCAGTGTTCCAGCGTGTGCGTGACCAGATAGAGGAAAGAATCAAACAATTTGCGGAGTCTGGCGAATAGTTATTAGATGAAGCATCCTTTTTAAGAAAATACAAGAAAGTATAAGTTTCACCCGATACCTTATCCTTATATTTCTCGCAAAAACGCTTACCGCCCTTTGGGGACACCGGAGGCGTTTTTGCTTGGCTTAGGGTATTTCACTACGGGCCATTTCACCTTCCTTAAGGCGTCTATAACCTCTGGTCCAACGTTTAGGTTACTTTGAACCAATTCATGAGGAGTGAGTGCCATCCATTGGTTTAAAGAAACGTCAGCAAAGCGGTCACTCTTAAACATTTCAAGAAACCATAAGGAATCTTCGCCTGTATTTTGAATATAATGTCCGAAAGCAAAAGGAACATACCCTACATCGCCTGCTCTGTAATTAAACGTTCGTGCTACACCGTTTCCGGCAAATACAGTCATTCTTCCTTTTCCGGTAAGATAATATTGCCATTCATCGTTATTTGGATGCCAGTGCAGCTCTCTCATCCCTCCGGGTTCAATTTCTACCAATGCGGCAGCTACGGTTTTGGAGATGGGAAAGTTACTGGAATCGACAATTCTGACGCTCCCGCCGGGAGTCTTCAGCGGAGGTTGAGCCAATAAGGAATGTTTAAAGGTTTGTGGGATCTCTCCGTATGGAGATTCTACCTTTTGGCTTTGCAATGAACCCGGAACCTGATCCTGATAAATATAGACCTGTTCGGTGGGAATAGAGTCAAATGCAGCGGCAGGCACCCCAAAGTTAGCCGAAAGCACTTCTTTCGGAGTATGGGCAAACCAATCGGAAATGGACAAGGTGTTTAGATCAGAGAAACTTCCATCGTCGAATACAAGCAGAAACTCACAGCCTTCTTCAAGACCCTGTAATGAGTGGGGAATACCCGGAGGGAAATACCAAAGATCGCCTGGTCCCACATCGGCGATGAAGTTTCGACCATTCTGATCCACGGCAGTAATTCGAGCTCGACCTAGCAGCATATAGGACCATTCTGCTTGTTGGTGCCAATGGAGTTCGCGTACTCCTCCGGGGGTAAGGCTCATGTTTACGCCGGCTAGTGTAGTGGCGATGGGGAGGTCCCTGACCGTCACCTCTCTCGACCAGCCGCCATGGTTAAGCTGCATATGCGCATCGGAGAAAGAGAATTTTAAATTGGGGACAAGACCGGCATCGGTCACGGGAGGGACAAACATATCCGGATTCTCCAAATCCCGCATAATATCACGCGGTCCTTTATCTAATCCCCCTGCGCCATCGCTTCGAATGGGCTGGGGGATATTTGTCTTTCTTGGTGAATCCTGTCCAGCATCGGTCATCCATCGCACTCCTTTCTTGATTCTAAATAACTCAATGGAAATATATGCAGAATCCTGTCTTTTATGATGAATAACAAAAGTGGAACAAGTTGACATGCGCCAAGGGATCATTGATTATTACTTATATAGATTGAGGATCTAAACGGAGCAGAGAGGGAGAGGGGTTTAAGATGAATCATGTTAAGGAGTCCTTACAACGACTAGGAAAAATAAGAGCTTATATCATCGGTCTGTTAGTGATCATGTTCGCCGCAGGTTCAGCGGTTACACCTACATCGGTGTCGGCGGCTGTCCAGTTAGGGACTCAGGTAATGCCACTGTCATACGGGGGGTATTACGTCCTTTTTCCGGGTAAACTCGCTCCTTATTTTAAATCAGGTAAATTAATGGTGCCGATTCGGGCTTTTTCGAGTGCGATTGGTGCAGATTTGCTCTATGACGCCTTAACGAATAGTGTTACGGTTTCACTACTGGATCGATCGATTGGAAAGATTAAAGCAGGGCAGCTAGAGGCAGAATTTAATGGGGAGACAAAAGATTCATTAGAAATCGCCCCAGAGATCAAGGATGGAATCCTGTTTGTTCCAGCATCCCCTATTCTAGAGGGGTTAAAGACATTTCGCTGGGAAACTCAGTTCAATAACGTGAATAAATTAACCCTTGGAATTGGCGCTAGAAAAGGCGAGGAATGGGCGAAGCCTGAGGCGGATCGAGCGCTTACCCCTTACCCAGTGGAAACGACAGCACATCCATATCCGTTATATCCGTGCACACTAACACAGACTCAATCCGGGAAAGAATACAAACTAACCTTAGGTGTGCAAAATACCTCCGGATTCGTCATCCCTAAAGGGAATGCGGAACTGGAACTGGTGAGTGTGGACAGCAAAGGGAATTCTTATTACCAAACGTTAAAAGGACCTGATTCGTTAACCTCTAAGGCGGGATTATTGTCATTTTCCGTTTCCATTCCTGCAGAGGCTGAATACGTCATTTTCAGATCACGCACATTGAGAGCGGAATAAGTATAATAGGTGTTCTAACAAGATATACAGAGAGCAGGTTAAGAAATAGATGACAGGTAAAGAAGGGCAGCACTATCGCTTCAGCGAAGCACCCATTTGGGAATTGCAGCGGGCTTATTATGAAGAACAGGGATTAAAGGCTTGGAATAATGATCAGGTTCCGCAGTACATTACGAGTAATCCTATGATTGCGACAGCATATGCGGAAATGATCTTTGGATTCCTGCAAGACCGGGCTGGACAAGGACATCTCTCTGAAACAGTCACCATACTGGAATTGGGAGCAGGAGCTGGGCGATTGGCGTTCCATATCCTTAAGAAGCTATGCGAAATCATAGATTATGCGGGGACTCCACTTCCTCCTTTTCGTTATGTGATGAGTGATTTACCCGTAAAAAATATAACCAGCTGGCAGCAGCACCCAAGCTTACTTCCATTCGTAGAGCAGGGTATACTGGATTTTGCACGTTTTGATGCTGTACAGGATACTGAACTGCATTTAGTGCACGCTAAGCTCAGCATCAAACCTGGTGATTTACAGCAGCCGCTGCTGCTTGTGGCGAATTATTTTTTTGACAGTATCCCGCAGGAATTAATTTATGTGGATGAAGGTAAAATATTTGAATGTGAGATGTCGATTCAGTATTCTGAGGATGCAGATTCGGATAACCCCTCAGAGGTACTCGGTACAATTATCCCGCAATATCATTATCGTCGTGCGGCTGATTACGAAGCGGAAACTTATCCCTATCACGATGTTATAAAGCTCTATCAGCAGAAGCTGGAGGATTCGCATATTCTGTTTCCAGTGGTGGGGCTTACTTGTTTGGAGAGGCTAGCTAAGTTATCTACAGGAGGGTTTGTACTCCTTACAGCGGATAAGGGCGATCACCGAATAGAGAATTGGGAATTTGCGGAGCCGCCTATGCTAATTCATCATGGTAGCTTCTCCTTAACAGCGAACTATCATGCGATTCAGCATACGTTAGAGCAACAAGGAGCGCATTCCTTATTTACCTCTCATCATTATAAAAACTTGAACATCGGATGTATTCTTATGCTGGAATCGCCGATGAGCTATGCGAACACTCGGTTAGGTTACAAACGGTTTATAGAGCGTTTTGGCCCGGATGATTTCTTCAGTATGAAGGAATGGATGGATCAGCAAGTAGATACGATGGGGCTTCAGCAGATTTTGGCTTTTTGGCGCTTAGGTGGGTATGATGCAGAATGGTTTATCCATAGTGCTGAACAGATCTCGGAGCTGCTGCCGGATGCCAGTGATGAAGAAATGCTGGATCTTCAGCGAGGGATTCAGCTCATGTGGACAGGTTATTATCCGATGGAACAGAGCTATGACCTCTCACTGGACGCTGGTTTATTGCTGTATGAAATGGATAAGTTCGAGGAGGCGTTAGTCTACTTAGAGCGGTCTATGCATGCCAATGCGGAAGAACCATTAGCATCGGTGCTCTATAGCATGGCGATTTGTAACTATGAGCTTGGAGCTGAAGGGGCTGCACTGGAATACGCGCGTAGAGCTTTGACCGTAGAGCCGGATAATGAAGTGGTGCTGGAACTGATAACAGCTCTGAGCGAGGAATAGATCGTAAGCGGACAGAAGAGAAAGCACACCATTTACACAGGACCATCTATTTGGTATCCTATACAAAATAATTAAACGCGATGACGAGAAGAGTAAATAAAATCATTCCTTCACAGAGAGCCCTGGATGATGAGAACGGGGTAAGGAGGATTTTATCGAAACAAGCCTCTGAGCGGCATGTCGGAACCGGGTGACGGGGATGGTATGACGGGAGCTCCTGTTATAGAGCTAGAGTATAAGCACTGCGAAAGATGCATTGCCGTACTTGATGAGATTAATATGGCGACATATTAATGAACCTGGGGTGGTACCGCGAGAATTTCGTCCCCAAGACCATAAGTCTTGGAGGTGAGGTTCTTTTTATTTTGCAGATAAACAAGGCGGATATCGCTAATATACAGGAGGTAACAACAATGAATAAGCCATCAGAAGTAGTGGCAGAAAGTTACATTGACAGATTTATTCAAGAAGAGCTTGAGGCTGAAACTTACAGCAGAGACATTTGCACCAGATTTCCACCGGAACCTAACGGATATTTGCATATTGGCAGTGCGTATGCCATTGACACGAATTATACAACTGCAAAAAAGTATGGCGGAAAGTTCCACTTGCGTTTCGATGACACGAATCCTTTAAAAGAGGATCTGGAATATGTAAATGCCATCATCGAAGATATTGAATGGATGGGCTACTCACCGGACCATATTTTCTATGGATCAGACTATTCAGAAAAAATTTACAATAGCGCAGTAAAGCTAATCCGAAAAGGAAAAGCCTATGTCTGCGATTTATCACCTGAAGAGGTGACAGCATATAGAGGGACGCTTACAGAGCCGGGAAGGAACAGTCCCTATCGGGAGCGTTCTGTGGAAGAAAATATGAAGTTATTCGCAGAGATGAGGGATGGCGTTTATCCTACGGGTGCCAGAGTATTACGCGCCAAAATAGATATGCGCTCACCGAATATCAACTTGCGTGATCCGGTGATTTATAGAATTATCCATGCGGAACATTATAGAACAGGCAACGATTGGTGCGTCTATCCGATGTACGATTTTGCACATCCTATACAAGATGCGATCGAAGGGATTACGCATTCCCTATGCTCCATTGAGTTTAAGGATCATCGGCCCCTGTATGAGTGGGTACTAAATGAGCTGGATACCCCCGAAGCTCCAAAGCAAAGGGAGTTTGGACGCGTAAACATCACCGGTGTCGTTACTAGCAAACGGTACATTAGACAATTGGTTGCAGGACATTATGTGGATGGTTGGGATGATCCAAGGCTTCCCACGCTTCGCGGACTTCGGAGAAGAGGTTTTACGCCGGAGAGTATTCGGAATTTTGTGAAAGAAATCGGATTTGTCCGACATAGCACCATTGTAGATATAGCCATGTTAGAGCATTCGCTTAGACAAGATTTGAAGGCGAAGGCACCTAGCGTAATGGCTGTTCTAAAGCCGCTAAAGGTGGTTATTACTAACTATCCCGAGAATCAAAGCGAATGGCTTACGATTGAGAATAACAGTGAAGATAAGACGCTTGGGGATAGAGAGGTTCCTTTTTCACGTACGCTTTATATTGAACAAGAGGATTTCATGGAGGAGCCGCCTAAAGGTTATCACAGGCTGACTATAGGGAATGAGGTAAGGTTAAAAGGTGCCTACTTCATTAAGTGCAATGAGGTGATCAAGGACGAAGCAACCGGAGAAGTGATGGAGCTTCGCTGTACCTATGATCCGAGAACGAAGAGTGGAAGTGGATTTAATGAACGTAAGGTCAAAGCGACCATCCACTGGGTATCGGCAGAACACGCAATCAAGGCGGAAGTTCATCTATATGAGCGGCTGCTAAAAGAGAATGACGGTCCTAAAGAAGACGATGAGCGCTGGGACGCGTATCTTAATCCAGATTCTTTAACGATTCTGAAGAATTGTTTGCTGGAGCCTTCCATGGATAGTGCACTTCCAGAAGATAAATATCAATTCATCCGCCATGGATTCTTTTGTGTGGATAAGAAGCATACGACAGCAGATAAGCTGGTACTGAACCGGATTGTACCGCTGAAGGATACATGGAAGAAGAATTCGTAATTCACAGCACATCCTTTCTCCACAAGTATTCTTTATGATATAGAGGTCATAAAGAATTTCTAGGAGGTAAAGCTATGAATTGGTCTTGGTTAATTACATTGATCTGCCCTTTAATGATGATATTTATGATGTTTGGACTGGGCGGGAAACATGGACACGGGCATGGGTCGAGAAAGCAAGCGTCACCTGATTATCAGGAGCTTCAGAAAGAATTGAATGAGCTGAAAACACAGAATGAACAAATGAGAAGAGATATTCAAAGTCTCACACCATAAGCAATGCGGAGTAATTGGCTTAAGCCGGGCAAAGATCGGGTAATTCCTGATGTTGTCCGGTTTTTTTTGTCGATCAGAAGTGTACAAGCATATGAAAATTCCTAATGAAACATATTTACATTTTTCAGAAATGAGCATATACTTTAAATATAAGTTGCACAGAGGAAACTTTCGTGTATATAGACAACTTTTTTGGGCAAGAGGAGGAATTGACATGTTGGAACAAACTTTAATAGAAAAACCACATATAGAACAACCGCATATGAGACAACATAAAAACTCCATTTCGGCGCAAGCCGTACTTAATGGGGAGACCAAAGGAATTAAAAGATTACTGCCTTTCTTAGGTCCAGCGTTTATCGCTGCGGTTGCTTATCTGGATCCAGGTAATTTTGCCACCAACATTACGGCGGGTTCAAAATATGGCTATCTCTTATTATGGGTCATTGTAGCTTCGAACCTGATGGCTGTTCTTATTCAGGCGTTGTCCGCTAAGCTTGGTATTGCTACAGGGAAGAACCTTCCGGAGATCGCTCATGATCGTTTCCCGAAGAGTGTATCGATCTTCTTATGGATTCAAAGTGAACTGGTAATAATAGCTACGGATCTGGCGGAGTTTATCGGGGCAGCATTAGGACTTTATTTATTGTTTGATATCCCTATGCTGCCTGCAGCAATGATCACTGCCGTGGGTTCTTTTGCTATCTTAGAGCTTCAGCGTAGGGGATACCGCTCACTTGAAGCCGGAATTGCTGCAATGATTCTTATTGTCGTTTTAGCCTTCGCCTTTCAAGTTATTGTAGCTAAACCGGATATGGGTGCGGTTGCTGTAGGCATGTTTACACCTAAGTTTGAAGGGGTCGACAGCATCCTTTTGGCTGCAGGAATTCTAGGCGCAACCGTAATGCCACACGCCATTTATCTACATTCATCACTTACTCAGAACCGCATCGTAGGGGTGAATGAAGCGGAGAAGAAACAAATTTTTAAATTGGAATTCATAGATATTATTATTGCGATGATTATTGCAGGTGCGGTTAATCTGGCGATGGTCATTGTCTCCGCGGCATTGTTTTTCAAAAATGGTCTTGTGGTTGAGGACCTGGATGTCGCGTTTCAGCAATTTAGTCACTTGGCTGGACCTGTAACAGCGATTTCGTTTGGCTTAGGACTACTTATCGCGGGACTATCGAGCTCTTCTGTAGGCACTATGGCTGGTGATGTGGTGATGCAAGGCTTTATCAACAAAAGAATTAATCTGTACTTACGCCGTGCGATTACGATTATTCCGCCATTGGCGATCATCGGTTTTGGTGTAAATCCAACGAAGGCACTCGTTATCAGTCAGGTGGTCTTATCCTTTGGGATTGCATTTGCCCTGGTACCACTGGTTATGTTTACAAGCAATCGTCAGATTATGGGCGGGTTAGTGAATCGTAAGATGACAGCTGCTCTCGGCTGGCTTATCTCCGGTCTGGTTGTATCGTTAAATTTATTTTTGGTCTATCAAATGTTTGTATAAGGCAGGACATCTTTATTTGGTGAATGAAAAAAGGTATACTGGAGCATGTTTATAATTCATAATTCACGCCAAAGTAAGGAGATCGACAATGTCCATGCAGGAAATATCCGGTTATAAGTCTATAGCCCTTGATATTGCACAAAGAATTGTAAGCGGGGAATTCCCCGTACAGAGTAAGCTTTCCGGGCGTTCTCTATTAGCAGGCCAATACCATGTTTCTCCCGAGACGATCCGTAAAGCTATGGGATTATTGAAGGATGAGAATATAGTATTTGTCTCGCAGGGGAAAGAGATTATTGTCATCTCTGATCAAAAGGCGTATGAGTATATCACTAGAAATAATTATTTGAAATCAGTTTATTCACTGAAAGAGGATCTACAGCAATTATTGCTGGAAAAGAAGCAGCTCGACAGCAAATTTGAGAAGCTGCTCACTGGAATTATCGAGGCGTCAGACCGGATGAAGAATTTGAAACCATATCACCCGGAAGAGATTACAATCCATGAACAATCACATGTGGTCGGTAAAACCATTGGCACACTACAATTTTGGCAGAATACAGGGGCAACTATTATAGCGCTTCGCCGAGGGGCGAACGTAACAATTTCCCCAGGTCCGCATGTCATACTCAGAGAAAATGATGTACTTGTAGCAGTTGGTGATGAGAAAATGTACCAAAGAACAGAGCAATTTATTAATAAAAATTCTGAGAATCATTTATAATAATAGGTCGAGAAAAGGCTATCCAGCGGGGTTTATCACTGGATAGCCTTTTTTTTTGATTATTAAATTACAATAAATGACAAACAACCTATATACACATTATAGGTTGTCAGTTCGGGAGTTGTTTGTTATAGTTTAACTTACAGAGTCGCCCGGCGAGATGATCTGACGATAGAGATAAGAAGGAGAGACCCTATGCTGAAATTTGAAAAAGTAGGTAAGAAATACCCTAATGGTTATGAAGCAGTTAAGAACATTAGCTTTGAAATTGAAGCTGGAGAAATACTAGTGCTGATCGGTCCTAGTGGTTGCGGAAAGACAACAACGATGAAAATGATAAATCGTCTTGTTCCGCATACTTCAGGCCATATCTTTATCCACGGCAAAGATATCACCAAGGAGAACCCCGTAACCCTCCGCAAGAACATCGGATATGTTATTCAACAAGCTGGTTTATTTCCGCACTACACCATAGAAGACAATGTAGGCCTGATTCCTGACCTAAAGGGGTGGGATGTTAATAAGAAAAAAGAACGGGTGCTAGAAATGCTCCGTCTAGTCGGACTTGATCCGACCCTATATGCCAAACGTTATCCGAAACAATTATCAGGTGGGCAGCAGCAGCGTGTAGGAGTAGCCCGTGCATTGGCGGCTGATCCTGAGATTATATTGATGGATGAACCGTTTGGTGCTTTGGACCCTATTACCCGTGAGCAGCTGCAGGATGAACTGCTACGCATGCAACAAGAAGTAAAGAAGACCATTGTATTTGTAACGCATGATATGGATGAAGCGCTGAAGCTTGGAGATAAGATCGCTATTCTTAAAGACGGTGAAATCGTTCAACTGGATACACCATATGAGCTGCTCAGCCGGCCTGCTAATGATTTCGTAGAATCATTTATCGGCAAAAACCGTATTTACCAAAACCCTGAGTATATCCCCGTAACAGAAGTTATGCGCGACAATCCATCTACATCGCTTCCAGGGCGGACGCTGGGCAAAGCTCTTACCTTTATGCGTCAACGCAAAATGGATACATTACTGGTTGGAAACGAGAAAGGTAAGCTGCTTGGCATAGTCTCCGCTTATGATGTTACCGCCAAAATGGAACAAAGCCTTACTATCGAAGAAATTATGACACCACCTGGGGTGGTGCTGCAGGATACAGCAACAGCAAGAGACGCATTATCATTGATTACGGAAGCTCCTTACGGCATTATTCCGATTGTAACCGCTGAGGGGATCATTGCCGGGATTGTTACAAGAGGCAGTCTTCTGACGGCGTTTGCCGCACAATGGGGAGGCGTGAAAGAGGAGGAAATGTCTATATGAGAGATCAATCATTATGGCAACAACTCATATATCAATTAGATATACGTAGGGAAGATTTGATTCATTCTATGGGCGTGCATATGCAACTTGTGCTCTTGTCCATGTTATTTGCAATTATTGTTGGCATTGCGCTAGGAATTATGATTACAAGGGTTAAACCTCTGAAAGGTGTTACGCTTGGTGCAGCTGGGATTCTTCAGACGATACCTAGTCTGGCGATGCTCGGATTTATGATTCCTCTATTCGGCATAGGGATGAAGACGGCGGTTGTAGCTTTATTTCTGTATTCACTGCTGCCAATTATCCGCAACACTTACACGGGAATAACTGATGTGGACCAATCTATAGTGGAAGCGGCCCGGGGAATGGGTATGAAGAACTGGCAGATTCTATTCCGGGTCCAACTCCCTTTAGCTTTAAGTGTAATTATGGCAGGAATCCGTACTGCTGCAGTTATTAATGTCGGGACAGCAACACTGGCAGCCTTTATCGGTGCTGGCGGATTGGGTGAATTTATTTTCCTGGGTATTCAACGGAACATCGAAGCTCTAACCCTACTTGGAGCTATTCCGGCCGCGATTCTTGCACTCGTGCTGGATTATCTACTCGGATTGCTCGAACGGCTAACGACTCCAAAGGGATTGAAAGTATAACTTAAGCTCTGGTCTAGAAAGAATATAAAAGGGGAGATCATATATGAAAATTCCAAAATTGATGACAGGCGTTTTAACTACAGTATTAATGGGCGCGCTACTTGCTGGATGTGGTGGAGGGAATAATAACGCTGCTGCTGGTAACAGTGGAGAAATCACAATTGGCTCCAAAAACTTCACGGAGAATGTTCTACTCGCTCATATGATGGCAGATCTGATAGAAGATAAAACAGATATTAAAGTGAAGCGCCAGATGAACTTGGGAGGCTCTAATGTAGCTTGGAGTGCGCTTGAGAATAATAACATTCAGCTATATCCGGATTACACCGGTACTATTGTAGCTAATTACTATCAGGAGAAGACAGGAAACTCCGAGGAATCGTTGGCTAAAACAAGAGAACTGCTTGAAAAAGATGGACTGGCCTTTCTGGATCCATTCGGCATAAATAATACCTATACTTTAGCTGTTAGTCGCGAAACGGCTGAGAAGTACAATCTAAAGACCTTCAGCGATTTGGCGAAAGTATCTGGAGAAATGGTTCTTGGCGTAGAGTTCGAGTTCTTGGATCGTGAGGACGGATACCCTGGTATCCAAAAACTCTATGGTATGGACTTTAAGCAGAGCAAAGGAATGGACCATGGTATCATGTACCGTTCGATCGACGATGGGGAAACAGATGTAACCAATGCATATGCAACGGATGCGCAAATTAAAGTACATGATCTGGTGATTCTGCAGGATGATAAGGAATTCTTCCCTCCTTATGATGCAGGACCGATTATTCGTCAGGAAACGCTAGATAAATACCCTGAACTAGAGGGTATCTTAAATCAATTGAACGGACAGATCAGTGATGAAGAAATGCAACAATTGAACGCAGAAGTTGATGTGGATGCGCTCAAGGAAGAGGATGTAGCTCGTAATTTCCTGATCAAGAAGGGATTAATAGAAGGCTAAATATGAGATGCAAACTAAAGCAGGCTAGGAATTTTCTAGCCTGCTTCTTTTTCTGATTATTTGTAGGTCTGGCTAGTTTCTAAAGTAGTCTGCCAATCCTTCCGCGATGGCTTTGGCTGCTTTTTTCTGATAGGAGGATTTGCGGACAATTGACTCATCTGTAGGATTGGTAAGAAATCCGAGTTCAACTAAGGTAGCTGAAATTCGATTCTCCCTCAGGATGTGATAATCGCCAAAGGATAACCCGTTGCTTTTTAGACCGATGCCCTGACCTAGCCGGGATTCTATCGCCCGTGCCAGCTTCAGATCATCGGACTCGGAGTAAAAGAAGGTCAGTGTTCCGGACACTTTTTTAGGTGAGGAATTATAATGAATGCTTACAAATGCATCAGCATGCAGAGCCTCAGTCATTTGAACTCGCCGAGCGAGTGTAGGCTTCTGGTCCTCCCGGGTACGTGTCATCTCAACCCGTGCACCTTTAGCTAAAAGGGCATCGCGGAGATAAAGGGCAGTATGCAGATTCAAATCCTTTTCCATGGTGTTGTATGTAGTGCCGAGCATTCCTGGATCACTGCCGCCATGACCGGGATCTACGACGATTAATTTTCCTCGTAAATTTCCTGTGCGCGAAACGGTGCTTGTGATGCTTTGCGTTGCTCCGGCACGGATATATTGCGCTGCGACCCAACCGGTTTCACCGCTAGCTGTTCGAATCCGCGCCCAATCGTTCTGACGAAGGATGAGGGTAACAGTATCCTTGGCTTTTAAAGAACCAAGCATCTTATATTGTGTTCCCGGACCGCTTCGGATACGCAATGAATCTGCCGTTACGGTAGCCTTTGTGGTGTTACCCGAAGGGCTGGTTGAGGTGGAAGAAGCAGTACTGGTGTTGGAAGATTTAGAAGCGCCAGATTGCTGGGAGCTGCTGTTCACCTTTTTAAGGTAATAGCCGGCTACCCAACCAGAGGTGTTTCCGGTCTTCACCTTTAACCAACCGTGTTGCTCATCGGACACAGTTACTTTGGCGCCGCTCTTAATAGATCCTACTACAGTTGCATTCTTAGCCGGCTCGCTGCGTACATTTAAAGAGTTCGCGTATACCTGAGCGGTATAACTGGCTGCTGTTTTAGCTTCAGCAGGCTGTGACGCTGCCATACCCATAAGACTTGCCGCAAGTAATGTGACACCTATCATTTTCTTCATAGTATCCTCGCTTTTTCAAAGTAGTCGTAATTTTTTACCCACTTTACGAGGTTTAGAATAATATTTTTTGAGAATAAGGCCTCTTTTCCAGCTGTCTAAAGACTTGTATAATTATTACATAATGGGAAAAGGATGAAGGAGACTGCCGTGACTAAACCAAAGCTATTCATTGGATCTTCCAGGGAATCCATACGTTATGCAAGAGCGATTCATGAGCAGCTAAAGAGGGATGCTGAAGTTCATCCTTGGTATGCCAATGCCTTTCGAGCGAATGAATATACTATGGAGGCACTGGAACGAAATTTAGATGAGAGTGATTTTGCTGTATTTGTGTTCTCACCAGATGATGTCGCCAAAATACGCGGTAAATTTTATTATGTGACACGTGATAATACGGGGTTTGAAATGGGTTTATTCTGGGCTAGATTACGGCGTAGCCGCGTATTTTGTCTAGTGCCTGATCAGGTGACTGCCCGTGATGATTTAATCCCTGGAGAGAATGTTGAAGAGTACCATCTGTTGTCTGATTTATCAGGAATTACATCTCTAGAGTATGAAGTGCACCATGATAATCCTACGGCTGCTGTAGATGTGAGCTGTGGTAAGATTATTGATAGTATTCAAGAGCGTGGGAGATTCCGGGACCCGGTTAAAGATTTAGAGCAGCTAAAGATAGAATTAAGGCGCAAAGAAAGTATCCTTCATTTCTTTTGGCAATATAATAGTAATGTGACCATCTCTGAAAATGGAGAGAAGTATCACGCACTCAGCGAGGCGATACGCAATTCCTTTTTACCTCCGAAGCATTGTCGTGTAATCGGTGCAGCGATTTGGCAGGCTCAAGAGCAGGAGACTCTTGTTCAGGTCGGAGGGAATGTTGGGCGTGGTCACTCTTACCCCCTGTCTGTAACGAGAGGGAATGAGAAGCGGCCTAGTGTGGTGGATGCATTTTTATCGAGCAAATGGACTTTTTTTCAACGAACAGAAGTTGCAGAGGTATATATCCTATGCTATCCTCTAGGTAAGAAACATGTTCTTTCCGTACATTTTTCAGGGAGTGATGGGTTATCTGCGGATGATCTTAAGGCGGTAGTTGGGCATAATCAGGATTTATTCCGTACCATCAATCATTTAGTAGGGGAGGATTCAGCATGAAGAGAATAAAGGGTATGAATAACTTAACGGGTGCTGTTCTCCGATCTGCAAGTGGTGGAAGCAGTAGTTCAGGAGATAAGAACACCTCAAGTAAAGCAGGCTCGAGCCATACTGCTCAGCAACCAGCTTCAGCTCAAATTTATACTGCGCCTTCTTTAGACGGCGGAGACGATGAATATAAGAAGCTTATTAGCGGTAAGGTAGATAATAATAAACCTTCCTTTGCGTGATAAGCATAAGTGGCTGTCTCGAAAGTAGAAATCTACTTAAGGGGCAGCTTCTTTTTTTTTGCGTAAATGTAACGATCGATTGAGGCATTAAGCTGTGGGACTAATGGAATTTTTGGAGTAATTAGGGAAAAACTCCCTAAAAATAGCTGGTAATAACTCTAAATGAATGGAATTAGGGAATTCCTCCCTAAAAATCGGGGGAATATCTATATTTAGCACCGAATCAGGTCAATTATAGGGAGATATTCCCTAATTGTTAGAATAATGAGCAGAAATCTCCGATTATTAGGGAGATATTCCCTAATTCCTAAGCAGAGCTTCTGTTTCAATTCTTCAGCCGTTGTGAGGGCGCTCTGCACAACGTGTTATAGCAAGTCATACATAGTGCACCAAGCCACAAACAATGCTGCAGCAGCACAATAGAAGCGCTTCTCCATTAACAGGAGAAGCGCTTCTATGCTTACTGGGACAGCCTTCAGCTCTATCGACTGCTTTTCTTGGCAATTTCGCGTCGTACGACAGGTGCAACCTCTGTTGCCAATAGTTCAATTGCCTTGGCTACCTTGGCGTAAGGAAGGCCGCCGATGTCGAGCTGAGTCATAAAGCGGTTATGGCCGAACAGCTCATGCTGATAAAGGATTTTTTCGATAATTTGCTGCGGGCTGCCCACAGCCATCGTGTTATCAGCAGATACATATTGGCCAAAGTCGTCACGAGAGACGTTGTATTCTTGTCCAGGTTTTGGGCTGATGGAATTACGATAACTATAATAGTAAGGGTAATATTCATCGAGCGCCTGCTGTGAAGTTTCGGCAATGTAGCCGTGGCTAGTAATCGCAATCTTTAATGCCTCAGGTGAATGCCCCGCCTGCATTCCAGCGCGTCGATAAGTTGCGGCAAGCTCTTGGAAAGGTTCTGGACTACCGCTAAGAATGGCGATGGCCATTCCAGTTCCGAGTACGCCGGCTTTCTCCGCGCTTTCAGGAGAACCTCCTACACCAATCCATACCGGCAGGCTTTGTTGAAGGGGGCGTGGAGCAATCTCAGAATCCTTCAAGGATGAACGGAAGGAACCTTCCCAGTTCATAATTTCATGTTTATTAAGCTCGAGAAGCAGATTGATATTCTCGGTGAAAAGTCGATGATAGTCTTCAAGTTCATACCCGAAGAGCGGGAAAGATTCCACAAAAGCACCACGTCCAGCAATAATCTCTGCACGTCCATTCGACAGTAAATCAAGCGTGGCGAAATCCTCGAACACGCGCACGGGATCAATGGTGCTTAATACGGTGGTGGCGCTCGTCAGTTTGATTCTACGGGTAACCTGAGAGATGGCGGCCAGAACGACTGGAACCGAAGAAATTGCAAAATCAAGACGGTGATGCTCACCTACACCGAATACATCAAGCCCCGCTTCATCCGCTAACTTCGCCGCAGCTACAACTTCGTCAAGTCGTTGTTTCGGGCTGATCTTATTGCCGGTATGACAATCAGCTACTATGTCTCCTAAGGTGTAGATACCGAATTCAAAATCGGCTGCTGATGCTGTGGTTACCTCGTTACTCATGATCACAAACCCCTTGTTATTCATATATTTGATAAAGCTTGTTCGTTTATGAAAGAATGTGATTATTATAACACAATAACTTACAAATTGTAAGTTTATGAGTAAATGTTTTGAATTCCAGTCTTTTAAATTACAAAATGAGGAAGATTAATCCATGTTATTACATTATAATTGTCATTAGTATTATATTTCATTTTAAAAATATATCCAAAGATAGCATTTATATGAGGAGGCGTGTGGTAGTGGGAGGAACATTATTAAAATCACATCTTCGTACTGCAGTTATTGGTTTAGGGGTATTGCTTATGGTAAATCCGGTACAAGCTGCTGGGATTGATTCACACACCTCGTATATAGGCTCAAACTTTGAGGATTATTATGCAAATCTGCCTGCTGCGAAGGTAGAGTGGTCAACAACGATGGATTTACCAGCATTAGAAAATGTACCGACGGATTACCTCATGGGGAAGGGGGTTGTTTCTGTTGGTGCAGGTAAAGTTTTTATGCTTCAAAAGGGTCAACTGCTTGCCGTTAACGCTCAGACAGGAAAAGTTGTGTGGAAATACGGTGCTAAATTAAAAACACCGATGCTTTATCAAGACGGCGTGGTTTACGCGACTTCTGAGGCGGGTACCATCTATGCAGTGAATGCAGCTACTGGAAAAAATAAATGGAGCTCGTCAGCAAATAGTAAAGGTGTCAGTCAATTGGTTCTTGATAAAGATCAGCTATTTGCCGCAGCCAATGGTGATATTCAAGCCTACAATCTGAAGGATGGCAAGTTGCAGTGGCGTGATAACTTCAGAGATCAGCTGTTTGAACCGTTTATGGTTGAGGGGAATCTGGTACTAGCTCAAAACTCAGTATCTGGAGCATATACGTATGACATCTTGCATGCGTTTGATCGAACAACGGGTAAGGAGCTTTGGAATAATAGAGATTATGAGCTTCCGATTGCAGAGATTAATGGAACGCTTGTCGTACAACGGAAAGCTACCTTATTCGATACTTACCCACTTCCGACACTCGACAGTCTGGATGTTAAGACAGGGAAAGTGGTAAAAACCGTAGAGTATAATCCTGCTAATATTGACCCGAATGATCCCGAAGCATTTAAGGGAGGCAGTGCCTGGAGTGACGGTGACAGAATTTATATAACAGGGGAGAAGGGTGTTTTTAGTTACCCCCTGAATGCAGATCCTGCTACCGTAACACGAGATAATTACTCGTATGCATCTATCGGATCGAATTTAGAATACGCAGCTGGTCCTTATGATGGAAGAATTCTTTTTAGTAAGGGACAAAGTATTTATGGTGTTAAAATGGCGAATAAATCAGCGGTTCAGTATAGTGGAATTAGCAATCCGATTGCACGCTTTGATCTGCTCGGACATGGTATGTATGTGGCCCAGACTGACGGAAAATTAATCGCGATAGACCTGATTACCGCAAAACCGATCTTACAGCTCAAAACACCAGATAGAGTATTTGGCCCAACCTTGCTGGAGAACGGGATGATTATTGTACAGAGCAAAGGGAAGCTAACTGCTTTCAAGGAGCCGCAGGCACTGAAGATGAAATAATAGAATTCATAAGCGGCTCACCGAAGAATATTCGGTAGAGCCGTTTTCTGTGAATTGGACTTTAAAATCCCAGTGCGAAAAACACAATTCTAATTTATGATTAATAGGATATAGATTTAAGAAATTAAATAGAAGGACCGGGGGATTTTATGGAACAGCAAGCAATTTGGGCGATAGGTATTTTTCTACTGATTTATGGACTGATTATATCTGAAAAAATTCACCGTACGATCCTAGCGATGTTAGGTGCTATTGTTATGGTAGCGATGGGCATTGTGGATCAGGAGACGGCATTGCATCACATCGATTTTAATACCATTGGATTACTTGTAGGCATGATGATGATTGTAGGAATTACTGCAGAGACAGGGCTCTTTAAATATGCAGCCGTGAAATCGGCTAAGCTGGCGAAAGGGAAGCCGAGACGGATACTGATTGCCTTATTTGTTATTACTGCTGTGGCTTCTGCCTTCTTGGATAATGTTACAACAGTGCTACTTATGGTACCCGTTACCTTCAGTATTACAAGACAACTGCGCATAAATCCGCTGCCTTTTTTGATGTCACAAATTATCGCATCGAATGTCGGTGGGACAGCAACATTGATCGGAGATCCGCCGAATATTATGATTGGCAGTGCTGTGAAAGAGCTGACTTTTATGTCCTTTATCAGCAATCTGACGCCCGTGATTATTATCATTATGTTGGCGTATATCCCGCTTTTCCTGTTGATGTTTGGTAAGCAAATTAAATCTACGCCGGAATTGCAGCAAAGCATCATGAGCATGGATGAGAAGGCGATGATTACGGATCATAAGCTGCTGCGAAAATGCTTGATCGTACTTGGAATTACGATTACAGGCTTCTTTTTACATCAGGCGTTACATTTGGAGTCTGCTACGGTTGCCTTAGCAGGGGCTTTTTTACTGCTCTTACTAACTGGAGGAGAACACATGCTGGAGAAAGCTTTTCACAGCGTGGAGTGGATTACGATCTTCTTTTTTATCGGACTGTTTGTTCTGGTATCAGGACTCGTCGAGACGGGTGTCATCGCGGAGCTGGCTGCCAAAGCAATCGAATTAACGGGTGGGGACGTGCTCATGAGCTCGATGATGATCCTATGGGTAAGTGCAATCGCTTCTGCGTTTCTTGATAATATTCCTTTTGTAGCTACGATGATTCCTTTGATTCAGGAGATGGGACAGATGGGGATTACCAATTTGGAGCCCCTCTGGTGGAGTTTGGCCTTGGGTGCTTGCTTGGGCGGCAACGGTACATTGATCGGTGCCAGTGCCAATCTGATCGTTGCCGGTCTAGCCGGAAAAGAGGGCTACCCGATTACGTTCATGAAGTACTTAAAGGTGGGCTTCCCTTTGATGCTGCTGTCCATTGTGATCTCAAGTGTATATTTATATTTAAGATACCTGATGTGAATAAGTGTGTCAGAAATAAGTTTTATTGTTGACAGCTTTTCAAATGGATGATATTTTAAATATTATAATTCCAATTGATTTACTTTGAATAAAATTTACCGACTGTTCCTACAGAGGTATTGCGCATGTAAAGCGCAATACCTCTGTTTTTTTGTAAATATAAGAACGTATAAGTTTCACGCTATATAGTATCCTTATATTTCTCACATAAACACTTATCGTCCTAATAAGGATGCCGAAGGCGATTGGGCTTTAATATCAAACTAGAAGGAGGGGTTCCGGTGGGAGAAGCGTTGCTGTCTATTTCAAATCTGAATAAACGTTTTGAGTCTGCAGGGGGTCATGTTCAGGCACTGTATAATGTTGATCTCCATGTGCAAGAAGGTGAATTCATTACGGTCATCGGCCCCAGCGGTTGCGGCAAAAGCACGCTGCTGCGCATCGTGGCCGGTTTGGACAGCGGTTATACGGGGAGTGTTACCCTAGGAGGGACGGAAATTGGAGGTCCCGGAATTGATAAAGGGTTTATTTTTCAAGAACATCGTCTCTTCCCTTGGCTCACCGTAGAGAAGAATATTGCTTCCGATTTACCGCTAGGGAACAAGGAGATTAGACGGAAGGTCGATGAGTTGATTGATCTCGTCAAGTTAAATGGATTTGAGAAATCCTATCCCCGGGAGTTATCAGGAGGGATGGCCCAACGGGTGGCGATAGCCCGTGCACTACTGCGAAATCCCAAAATCCTGCTGCTGGATGAACCGTTTGGTGCACTGGATGCGTTCACCAGAGCACATATGCAGACGGTATTACTGGACATTTGGCGTGCGAATAAAACAACCATGATTTTTGTAACACATGATATTGATGAGGCTGTATTCCTAGGCAATCGGGTAGTGATTCTAGAACCGCGCCCCGGTAAGATACGTAAGGTTGTACCGGTTGATCTGCCGTATCCACGTAAAAAAACAACGTCTTCCTTTCAAGAGCTACGTTTGAAGGTGCTGAATTATTTTGAAAAAGTCGATGAGCTTGAGCTTATTGACGGGGCAGGAATATAAATAAGTCGACCATACCAATGGAGACCTCCGAAAGTGTTCAATATTCGAGGGTCTCTTTTTGTTATTTAAAGAGATTGTAAAGCTAAAAAAAGGCGGGTGCAGAGCATGACAAATCGAGCTATGGCCGTAAGAACTTCCGGACGCCCCGGAAAGGTAACAACATTGGGACTGGGTCTTCTGTTGCCGGGCACTGTGCTGATTCTGTGGCAGACCCTAGGACACTATGGAATGATCTCAGAGATGCTGTTCCCGACACCGTATACCATTGCGGAATCATTTGTATCCTTGGCCGTCTCAGGGGATTTATGGCCGAACTTTAGGATCAGCTTGGTGAGAGCTCTTTCCGGCTTCCTGCTCGGTGGTGGACTTGGACTGCTGTTAGGCATTCTTGTAGGTCTGTTCCGCAGATCAGAGAAATTGCTAGATCCCTCCCTGCAAATGATTCGCATGATTCCGAGCTTGGCGGTAGTGCCGCTGTTCATCTTATGGTTCGGGATCGGCGAGGAATCTAAAGTGCTGTTGATTGCTAAAGGCGCATTTTTCCCACTTTATATTAATACGTTCATGGGCATTCGCGGTGTGGATAATAAGCTGTTCGAAGTTTCTCGAGTGCTTGGGTTCAGTCGGTTTAAGCAAGTTGTAAGATTAGTGCTTCCAGCGGCGCTGCCGAACATTATTCTCGGAGTGCGCCTTTCCTTGGGGCTATCTTGGTTAGGTCTGGTAGTAGCAGAGCTGATTGCTTCCACTTCAGGCATTGGGTATATGATGTCGGACGCGCGTCAATTCGCGGATACCCCTGTGGTGTTCGTGGGAATTATTATTTTTGCTATTGCAGGACTGGTGAGTGACTCTATTGTCCGCTACATTGAACGACGGCTGCTCAGATGGCAGGACAACTATCGTGGATAAACAGAAAACGCGCAAGAAACGAAAGGGGGATGCACCATGAGCGATGGAGTAGAAGCTATTTTAAAAAACGCTACAAGAGCACGGGAATCGTTAGATAGCAGTGATACTGCTCCTTTATCGACTAAGAAATCGGAGAGATCCGCGGTACCTATAGCATGGAAATCTCTACTGTCAGATTGGGGAACGGGCGCTATCATACCGGTGGTGACGATTGTTCTTTGGCAGCTGGCAGGAAGCACCGGACTGATCTCCGCGCAGTTTTTGCCGACTCCGTTGTCGATCGCCAGAGCGTTTACAGACCTATTGGTTACTGGAGAGTTAACTCATCATCTAGGTGTCAGTATGGGGAGAGCGGGAATTGGTTTTCTCATCGGAGGTGTTCTAGGCCTTTTATTCGGAGTCCTGACTGGTTTATTTCGCAGTGTGGAATATGTGCTAGATCCTAGTGTGCAGGTGTTGCGGCTTGTCCCGCATTTAGCTATAGCACCGCTGATTATTTTGTGGTTTGGCTTTGGGGAGATGTCTAAAGTAGTGATCATTCTGACAGGGTCATTTTTTCCACTCTATATTAATACGTTTATGGCCATCCGCAATGTGGATAACAAGCTGTTTGAAGTGTCTCGGGTGTTAGGCTTTAGCCCGTATCAGAAGCTGCGCAGGCTGATATTGCCGGCAGCATTACCCGGAATTTTGTTAGGATTGCGGCTGTCATTGGCTGTAGCATGGATTGGTCTTGTTGTAGCTGAGCTCATTGGTTCACAGTCCGGCATCGGATTCCTGATCAATGAGGCGAAGCAGAATTCAAATACAGAGGTTGTATTTGTAGGCATTATTATTTTTGCTATTGTCGGTAAGCTAATCGACTCTTTGTTCCGAATCATTGAACGCAAGTTCTTGTTCTGGCGCGATAGTTACGAAGGGTAAACCAATTGAGGAGGTCTTGGGACATGAGTAGATCGATACAAAAAGGATCGTTGAATTTGGTGGCGGATGTGCTCGTTATAGGCGGAGGACCGGCAGGAACATGGGCAGCCCTTACGGCCTCAGCAAAGGGTGCGAAAGTTGTCCTCGCAGATAAAGGCTATTGCGGTTCGAGCGGTGCAACTGCGCCTTCGGGAACAGGGGTCTGGTATGTCAAGCCGGATGAAAAGCTCCGCGAGGAAGCTAAGGCAAGTCGATATATATTGGGCGGTCAGCTGGCTGAATCCCGCTGGATGGACCGAGTGCTAGACCGTACCTATGTCAATATGAACAAACTTGGCGTTTCAGGATATCCATTCCCTGTAGATGAGCAGGGCAATCAGTTTCGTAGGAGTCTTCAGGGACCGGAATATATGAAATTAATGCGTAAACTGGTGAAAAAGGCGGGCGTTAAAATTTTAGATCATAGCCCAGCCATGGAGCTCCTTGCGGATGAGCATGGCGTAGCCGGAGCGGCTGGCGTTCATACGCAGAGTGGTGAGACCTGGACGGTTCAAGCCGGAGCGGTCGTTATTGCTACTGGGGGATGCGCCTTCTTAAGTAAGGCACTCGGCTGCAACGTGCTTACTGGTGACGGCTATTTATTCGCTGCTGAGGCCGGAGCAAATCTGTCAGGTATGGAGTTCTCTAATGCCTACGCGATTTGCCCTACGTTCTCATCGGTGACCAAGACGGCGTATTACAGCTATGCCAGCTTTTATTATGAGGATGGGAGCATTGTGGAAGGGGCAGGTTCCAAGAAAGGACGTTCAGTGATCGCTCGGAATTTGCTGGCAGGCAATCAGGTGTACGCCAAACTGGACGGAGCGCCCGAAGATTTAAGACCGCTGCTGCGGGTGGCGCAGACGAACTTTTTCCTGCCCTTTGATCGACAAGGGATCGATCCGTTCAAGGATGCTTTTCCGGTTACGCTTCGTCTGGAAGGAACGGTTCGCGGGACGGGTGGTATTCATATCACAGACGAAAGCTGTGGCACAGGTGTTCCGGGACTTTATGCGGCAGGAGATGCAGCAACCCGTGAGCTGATTTGCGGGGGATTTACTGGTGGTGGCAGTCATAATGCGGCTTGGGCTATGTCATCCGGCTCTTTTGCAGGAGAAGGGGCAGCTGTCTATGCGCAGAGCCTTGGCTCACATGCAGCGCACCGTAATCCAGTCGGCTTATCATCTTCCCCACTGGTTCATCAAGAAGTGAAGCCAGGAGTGACTGCTCAAACGACAGAGGTTGTATCTGCTGTGCAGGCTGAAGTGAAGCCGTATGACATTAATTTATTCCGTACGGACAAAGGGCTGACCTCTTCATTAGGTCGTCTGGATGAACTGTGGAAAGATCAGCGCAGCCGTGAGATTCAGCGTACACCTGAAGGGGTTAAAGCGCGTGAAGCAGAAGCCATGACAGCAACCGCCCGCTGGATGTACAATTCCGCGCTTGCCCGTACTGAGACGAGGGGCATGCATAAGCGTGAAGATTTTAAGGGAACGGATCAAGATCAGCATCATCGCTTGATTAGCGGTGGATTGGATCAGGTATGGGTGAAGACAGAAGCCGTGGCCAAGGAGGGTGTTTTATCGTGATTGAGGTGATCAGCGCTGCCAGATGTGTAGAGTGCAACCAATGTGTATCGGTCTGCCCGACCAATGTTTTCGAACAGGTAGAGGATGGTATTCCTGTTATTGCCCGGCAGAGCGATTGCCAGACTTGCTTTATGTGTGAGCTGTACTGTCCTGTGGATGCTCTTTATGTAGCGCCAGATTCAGAGAAAGTGATTGGGGTGACAGAGGCAGGGCTAGAGGAGCAGGGTCTACTTGGTGGTTATCGTGAAAAAGTAGGCTGGGGCAAAGGCAGACAGCCGGTAGCAAGCCATGACTTTATGTACAAATTGGCGTCGAGGGCAGGGTTCTGATCTTGATTAAGATTTAAATAAATAACATTTACTAGGGGGAGAAAGTAATGAAACAAGCGTACAGAGAGATTCAAGGGAAACAATCTAAAAGGATACGATTTGCACTTTTAACTACGATAATGATGATCATGCTGGTGCTTCAGGCTTGCGGAAATAACACTGGAGGCAATGGAGCATCTGCATCCGGCGGCTCTAATACAGAGAAATCTGGAGGAGAGACCGCGAGTAATGTTCCAGCGGTTCTAAATTTTGGTTTTATCGGCTCCAATAAGCTGAATGTGCCAGGTGGCGCGGAGGGCTGGGGCTTTTATAAGGGGATCATTCAGGAAGAGTTAAAGAAATATGGCATTACTGAGGTGAAGCTTACGGGCTTTCCAAACGGTCCCGATCAGACAGAATCCTTAATTAGTGGTCGGCTGGATATCGGCAGTCTTGGGGATACACCTGCTATTATTGCTTATGCTTCTGGCGCCAAGACGCGTCTGATTTCACAATCCTCAGCCAACACTATCGGTTATTTAATCGGTAAGAAGGATGGGCCTAAGACGGTGAAAGATCTGCAAGGTAAAACTATCGCGATTCAAAAAGGCTCCTTCATGCACCGCTATGTGGTCGGATTACTGCAAGAAGAAGGCGTGACTGACTACAAACTTGTCCATATGCTCATTCCGGATGCTACCGCAGCTTTAGCCCGTGGAGATGTAGATGCTACTACGAACTTGGGTGTTCCTGCGCTAAAGTTAATTGACCAAGGCTATACTCACTTGGATGATGCCTCGAAGCATCCGAACCTGCTTGGCACTAGCGCAACCGTTGTGTCTGAGGATTATCTGGCGAAATTCCCTGATTTCCCTAAGGTATGGAATGCCGCTCGTGAGAAAGCATTGGCTGACTTGAAGCAGCATGAAGATGAATATTATCAATTCCTCGCCGAAATCGGAGATACAACCCCTGAGCTGGCGAAGCAAGTAAATCCGATCAGCGATATCAAGGATACCGCATTTACTGATGAGGGAACCAAGCTGCTGGAGGGTACTAAAAACTTCCTTGTCGAAGAAAAGCTTGCGAAAAAGGATTTTAATATTAGTGATTGGCAGCTGAAATAACGATGGCTGGGAAGCACAACCTGAATTTGAAGCGGTCTAAAATAGCATGTGCTAGCTAATTTTTTTGGGAGGAAGTCAAATGTCGCAGCTTAAGAAGGAAATGACAGTGGATGTCCTCGTGCTTGGAGGAGGCCCCGCAGGTGCTTGGGCGGCATGGAGTGCAGCGTCGCAAGGTGCAAAGGTAGTCCTGGCCGATAAGGGCTACTTGGGTACAAGCGGGGCTACTGCTCCGGGCGGTACAACACTGCTCGTTATCCCTCCGATTGCCGAACTGCGAGAGCAGGCGGTTCAATCCAGGCTGAAATCCGGTGGATATTTGTCGGAGAATGCTTGGATTCACCGAGTGCTGGATCAGGTAGAGCAGAATCTGGCTCTAGTCGAGCAGTGGGGTTATCCTTTTCCGAAGGATGAGGCAGGCAACTCACTTCGTACACATCTGCATGGGCCAGAATACATGCGGATTATGCGAAGAGTTGTCCGCAAAGCGGGGGTCACGATCCTCGATCAGTCGCCAGCGCTAGAGCTTCTTCATGATGAACATGGGGTTGGCGGGGCACGTGGAATCAACCGTCTGACAGGGGAGTCTTGGGAAGTGAAGGCTAATGCCGTAGTGATGGCAACCGGAGGCTGCGCTTTTCTCAGCAAAGGTCTTGGCTGCAACGTACTGACAGGCGAAGGGCTGCTGATGTCTGCTGAAGTGGGAGCCGAGCTGTCGGGCATGGAATTCAGCCGCCAATACGCGCCGAGCTTTGCGGATGGAACCGTAACCCGCGGCCGTATGCTGGCGTGGGCAACGCTTTATGACGCGGACGGTCATCCGCTGCATAAAGGGGATCGGACTTTTGGCAGCATTCCTGAAATGATGCTCAAAGGTCCGGTTTATGCTTCGCTCGATCTGGCAGATACAGCGGAGAAACAGGATTTTCTGCGAAAAGCGCATCCGATTTTCTTTATGCCGCTGGAGCGGGCGGGGATTGATGCGTTTAAGCAGAAATTCCCGCTCACCCTGCGCTATGAGGGAACCATGCGCGGTACTGGGGGGTTGCGCTTGAGCGGCACGGACTGCCGGACGACCGTGCCCGGACTTTATGCGGCTGGAGATGCCGCATCTCGCGAGAAAGTGACCGGCGCCATCTCCGGCGGCGGGGCTTACAACGCTTCCTGGGCCATATGCAGCGGAAGCTGGGCAGGCCAGGGAGCCGCGCAGCATGCGCGGTCCTGCCGAGGGCAGGCGAACAGCCGCAACCTTACCGCAGCGGGACGCTACGGTCTGGCGGCTGGCGCCGACACCTCGGAGACGCTGGAGGTGAAGCCGCTAGTCGCGGCGATCCAGCGTGAAATCTTACCGCTGCAGATTAATTATTTCCGCAGCGAGCCGGGCATTTCTTCAGCCTTGAAGCGGCTGAATGCCTTGATGCCCTTCTTGAACGGGCGGGTCCCCGCCACCGTACAGGGCATCGTGCAAGCGCGTGAAGCCGCGGCTATGCTAGCGGTCGGCAGGTGGATGTACACCGCCGCGCTGGCTCGGAAGGAGACGCGCGGCCTGCAAAAGCTCGCGGAATATCCGGAGCTTGATCCGCGTCAAACCCACCGGCTGATTGTATCCGGTATAGAGCAAATAAGCATCGGTACCGAGGCTGTGCCCCATGCTCATGAACTGAATCTACTAAAGGAGGGGCAGGCGATATGATCGAACTAATCAGCGTGGAACGCTGCGTGGGTTGTAAACTGTGTACGAAAGTATGTCCGACAAACGTATTCGAAATGCAGGGGAAGATTCCGGTAATTGCGCGTCAGGAAGATTGCCAGACTTGCTTTATGTGTGAAGCTTATTGCCCTGTAGATGCACTCTATGTAGCACCACAGGCAGATCAGCTGATCGGTGTAAATGAGGAGGCGCTAATCCAGACAGGGCTGCTAGGGAGCTGGCGGGCTGAGATCGGCTGGGGACCGGGCGCTAACGGTTCGATGGCGGAAAGAGATACTACCCCTTATTTTGAAGTGTTTACCGAGCAGTACCGTACGTGAAAAAGCCGCCCAGAGTTGGAGTCTGGGCGGCTTATTGTTGTATAGAAATTCAATCTATATAGGTTGAACATAAGAATATAACAAAAAGCGAGAGGGATCGGAGGGGGAAATTGGAACTGTAGGAGCGATAGCGACCGCCTTTGTCCCGGGATTTCCACCGCGAAGAGCGGTTTCAATCAAGAAATCTGGGGACAACAGCGGCCGGAAGTCCAATTATTCACCGCAGTGACTACTATGCTTTAAGTTAATATTATTAGTTCGGTATATATCTAGACAAATCTATAGCAGTGCTTCGATCGCTGGCTCAATATCCAGCGGATCTACAGTAGATTCGAATCTTGTAATTACATTGCCTTCGCGATCAATTAGAAATTTAGTGAAGTTCCATTTGATTTCGTCATTGTTCAGCGCTTCCGGATCTTTGCTCTCAAGCATGCTTTGGAGCAGCTTTCCTGAAGAATGGTTCATGTCGAAGCCCTCAAATCCGGCTTGCTCCGTAAGGTGAGTAAAGAGGGGATGTTTATGTTCACCCTTTACTTCAACCTTTTCAAAGAGAGGAAATGTAACGCCGTAGTTAATTTGGCAAAATACATTCACTTCTTCATTGGTGCCAGGCTCCTGCTCTCCAAATTGGTTCGAAGGAAAACCGAGAATTTGGAAGCCGCGATCTTCGTATCGCTCATAGAGCTTTTGCAGGTCGGAGTATTGGTGGGTAAACCCACATTTACTTGCTGTATTTACAATCAAAAGTACATTACCTTTGTATTGCTCTAATTCGATATCTTTTCCGCGAATACTGCGTGCTGTATATGGATAAATGCTCATGCTGCTACATCCCTTCAGTTATGTATTGTAAACCCTAAAGCTGCCAGTGAATAAGAATAGGAAAAATTTTCAATGATTTAATTGTAAACAATGTAAATATCACTGTCAACTTCATACCGAGAAAGGGGTGGAACCTTTAAAGCAGAACTAGAATAGTATGGATATGGCTATGGGTTATTTCATATTTCAAAGTCTATTCAAAGCAGCTGTTATAGGAATAATTCTACCTCATTTCATTTTAATGCGTTAAAGCTACTCTGCGTTCCATTATTATCTTGCATCGAAAACATTTTTTGATTAAGATAGCAGAAACCAGCGCAAAAGACGCGCTGACATAAACAAGGACTATGACGAAGAGAGTAAGCATTATAGCGGATCTTAACAGGGAAGGCGTGCCGGAGACTGAGAGCACCCTCATGAGACGATTAATGCCGAAGTTCACTTCCGAGTCGGCCCCTGAAGTAGTTTGTCACAGGTCGTGACAGGTATGAGTAGGGAGGCCCGCGCCCCGCGTTACCGGGTTTAAGATAGAGTTAATCTTTAGTCAAGGGAATTCAATATTCTATTCCTTTGTGCTAGTATTCGGGTTAATTCTAAATAAGGGTGGTACCACGGCTCCTCGTCCCTTGCGACGGGGGGCCTTTTTGCGTTTCAAATTATAACAAAGAAGAGGGAGTGGAAGGGTAATGAGTAACGTGGAATTGGATGTTCTTAGAGGTCGTCTGGATGAAATCAATGGGCAATTGCTGGAGCTGATCTCCGAGCGGGCTAAGATTGTGCAGGAGATTGGAGTAGTTAAAGAAAAGCAAGGTGTGCCTAAGTTCGATCCAGAACGTGAAAAGAAAATGTTGGATCAGCTCGTAGCCAGCAACAAAGGACCTTTCACTGACGGGACCATCCGCAGCCTCTTCAAACAAATTTTTTCAGCTTCTCTGGACTTACAATCCGATGAACATAAAAAAACCTTACTAGTAGCACGCAAGGGTCACAAAGAAGATACAGTGATTGTTTTGCCAGGAGATGTTACGGTTGGCGGCTCTTCTTCACTGATGGTAGCTGGCCCTTGCTCCGTGGAGAGCGAACTACAGACCCGCACCGTAGCTGCTGCTCTGCAAAAGGCTGGCGTACGTGTTATGCGTGGCGGTGCCTTCAAGCCCCGTACTTCTCCTTATGACTTCCAAGGTCTAGGTATGGACGGACTAAGAATATTGCGCGAAGCAGCAAATGACTATGGTCTGCTGACCATTAGTGAAATTGTAGATCCAAGACATATTGAAGAGTCTTTAGATTATGTAGATATCATCCAGATCGGTGCACGGAACATGCACAATTTCGAGCTGCTCAAGGCAGTCGGAGAAGTTAATAAGCCAGTGCTGCTGAAACGAGGATTGGCTGCCACACTTGATGAATTCATACATGCAGCGGAATACATTATGTCTCGTGGTAACACACAAATCATGTTGATTGAACGCGGAATTCGTACCTATGAAAAAGCGACCCGCAACACGCTCGATATCTCAGCAGTGCCTATTCTCAAGCAGGAATGCCATTTGCCAGTATTGGTCGATGTTACTCACTCTACAGGACGCAAAGACATTCTCATCCCTTGCGCAAAAGCCGCGCTCGCAGCCGGAGCCGATGGGATTATGGTCGAGGTGCATCCTGATCCTGCAACCGCGCTGTCCGATGCCGCACAGCAGCTGAATATTGATGAGTTCAACACCTTCTTTAACGAAGTGAAAGCATCCGGACTGTACCGAATCTAGAAATATAGAATTTGAATGATTTTTCAAGGATTGACTAGAAAACGAGGTGAATAAGCGCTTACAAGTCTAACTAATCTTTTTGTGAAGGTGAAGGCGGGTCGAGTACAATAAGCAACATTAGCGTTGCACCGGCCCCGGGTCTTTTGGAAAAAGGCCTATATACCTTAATAGTCACAGGAGGAAATTAGATTTTGAAGCAGCTTACCTTAAATAATGGGTGGTTTTCTAACACTCGAACCGATATTTTATCGGGGATGACCGTAGCCGTTGCACTGATTCCTGAAGCGATCGCTTTTTCAATCCTGGCGGGAGTAAGTCCGATGGTTGGTTTATACGCCTCTTTCTGTATTGCGATTGTAACAGCACTTGCCGGAGGCAGACCCGGAATGATTTCGGCGGCTACAGGGGCTATGGCTTTGTTAGTCGGAAGTCTTGTACTAGAACACGGAATAGAGTATCTGTTCGCAGCAACTGTACTGGCTGGTGTGTTTCAGATATTGATGGGGATGCTAAAGCTGGGCCGTTTCATCACGTTTTTGCCACAGCCGGTTATGACGGGGTTTATCAACGCTCTGGCAATACTGATTTTTATGGCGCAGCTTACCCATTTTAATGGACAGGGCTGGGTGATGTACGGCCTGGTAGCTCTGACATTGCTCATTATCTACACGGTTCCTCGGTTTACCAAAGCCGTACCTTCAGCACTTGTAGCGATTGTTATCGTTTCTGTTCTTAGCATCGCTCTTCATCTGGACGTAAAAACCGTAGGCGATATGGGGAATATTACAGCAACTTTGCCACTATTTCATCTTCCGCAAATCCCGTTCACGCTGGATACTCTGCTTATTATTTTGCCATATTCACTCTCACTGGCCGTAGTTGGGCTATTGGAATCACTGATGACTGCCACCTTAATAGACGATATTACGGGCACAGGTAGTGATAAGAACAGAGAGGCGAAGGGACAGGGACTTGCGAATGTAGTCACTGGTTTTTTCGGAGGGATGGCAGGCTGTGCGATGATCGGTCAGTCAATGGTTAACATGAAGTCTGGAGGACGCACGCGTCTGTCTACGTTTGTGTCAGGGATCTTTTTATTGTTCCTAATTATTGTACTTGGCGATGTGGTTAAGCAGATCCCGATGGGGGCGCTGGTCGGCGTAATGATAATGGTCTGTATCAGCACCTTTGAATGGGGCTCGCTCAAAACTTTAACCCGTGTTCCGCTCAGTGATGCGCTGGTTATGATTGTGACGGTGGTCACCGTGGTGGCTACGGACAACCTTTCTATTGGTGTTTTATTTGGAGTTCTGTTAAGTGCTCTAACGTTTGCCTGGAAAATAGCTTCGATCCGCCTAACTGTTCAGGAAGCTGCCTCTTCCAAAACATATGCGGTTTCCGGCCAGCTGTTCTTCGGCACGACAAGCCACTTCATTCATGAATTCGCCTACGATAGCGATCCGGATCATATTATTATCGATTTTTCACACTCCCATGTGTGGGACCAGTCCGCAGTTCATGCCATAGCGAAGACGATGAGCAACTACGCCGAGCGTGGCAAAAAAGTCACCATTACCGGACTTAATGACCAGAGCTCGCAGCTGGTTCAGCGGGTGGGATTATCATTATGAAAAAAGATTGCGCTATATGCGCGATCTTTTTTTTATAGCAGGGATAACCGTAATAGAAGAAGTGCAAGGTTTTACTTTTGGTGCAAATTGATATAAAGTATAAAGTGGATAATGTTTATCCGCTTTATACACGGATGTTATCATCTACAGTTCTATTCAAGCTATCTACGTAAATCGAGGTGCTGTACATGCATATGAAAACAGGGGTAGAACAGTCAGTATATGCACTGGTTCTACTCAACATGCTGCCGGATAAGGCGGTGCTGTCTGGGGAAGCGATTAGCCAGCAACTCGGAGCATCGGCGACCTATTTTCAGAAACTGTTAAGAAAGCTGGTTACCGCAGACATCATCACATCTGTTCCCGGTATTAAGGGCGGCTTTAAATTAAAGAAGAGACCTGAGGATATTCGTGTATATGACGTTTACCTCGCGGTGGAGGGACAGCAGTCGCTGTATTCATCCAATGGTATTCTGGTAGACATGTTGGATTTAGAAAAAGAAGATAGCTGCTGCCTGTTAACCAATCTGATGGAAGAAGCTGAATCCTCCTGGAAAGCTGTATTAAAACGGGAGACTATTGCTTCGTTGTCGGAGGAAATGCGCGGTGAACGGTTTAAAGATAAGATTGCAGCCTTAGAGGAATGGATCCGCAATAAAATGGTCATCTAACCAAAGAAGGGATGTATTCGCATGAGATTGAGCGTATTGGATCAGGCACCCGTGACTAGTGGTAACACAGCGGAAGGTGCTTTGAATAAAGCAGAAGAATTGGCTATTTTAGCAGATGAGTTGGGATATAGCAGAATGTGGATGGCTGAGCACCATGGCGGAAATACATTTGCTAGCTCGGCTCCTGAAGTAACGGCAGCGCGTTTAGCCGCCAAGACCAACCGTATTCGAATCGGCACCGGCGGTGTGATGATGATGCATTATTCTCCACTTAAGCTGGCGGAAGTATTTAAAACGTTAAGTGCTTTTTCCCCGGGGAGAATTGATTTCGGTGTAGGAAGAGCGCCTGGCGGCGATACAAGCGCCATGTACGCTCTGTCTGAAGGCCGCGAGTTAATGCTTCATAACATGTATGATAAGCTTGGCATTACTATGCAGCTGCTTAGCGATCAGATTCCGGAAGATGAGCTGTATGCCAAAAATCTCGCTGCTCCAACGAAGGTGGCGCTCCCAGAAGTATGGTTGTTAGGCTCGAGCGGCAACAGTGCGCGAAAAGCTGCACAAATGGGAGTCGGATACTCTTTTGCGCAATTTTTTAACGGTGCGATGAGTAATGAGATCTTGGACCATTATCGGAATAACTATCAGCCTTCTATCTTCATGGACAAACCTGAGATCAGTGTATCCTATATGGTGACTACAGCAGAAACGAAGGAAGAAGCTGAGTATGAGGCATTACCGCAGGATATTTTCCGCTTGATGATGAGTAAGGGCAGAATTACGCAGGTGCTGACACCAGAAGAAGCTCAGAACATATCGTTATCAGAAATTGACCGGATGGCAATCAAGGAAGGTCGTAAGATTCATTTGGTCGGTGCGGTTAAAGACATCGCCGTACGCCTGCAAGAAGAACAAGCACAATATGGATTCCAGGAAGCGATGATATGCAGCATTCCGCATTCGCAGGAAAAACGGCTAGAGGTTTACCGGTTACTGGCGAGTGAACTGCTCGGTTCTTGATTCTGGAGAGCTAAGAGTGAGTGATTGATTATAATAGCAATTTCCCATCTTAACCCGCATTTGATGCGGGTTTTTTGTATGCCCAATTTAGCTTTTTGATCGACGCATGCCCTCAAAAGACAATAAATTAACCCTCCCGCCCCCTAAAAGTAACATTTGAATATTTAACTTCATCTATGATTAATGAAAGATTTAATTTTAAAAAAAGGATAGGAAGTGACCAAGAGATGTTTCCTTTACATAAATCCGTTACGCTGACAGCTTTGCTTCTAATGAATCTGCTGGCGGGTTGCCAACATCAGGCTGATCCAGCCCCCCTTCAATCGGCCAACGACTACCATACATCAAGACCGAAACCAACAGACACCGCTGCTAACCTCATTAAGCTGGAATGGAATCTGGTGGATACAATCCCTGTAGTCTCTCAACTAAGTGCTCCACCTACAGGCGCTACTTTGATTACAGAAAAGAAGCTTGATGATTTCGGAGGAGTCAAAGTGAGTGTGTATACGATGGCTAGTGACGAAGACTATGTATATGCCAGAGTTTCTTCATCCCAAGGACAATACAGTCTAGGGGCGATAGGAACTTATAATTATCGTCAGCCGGAGAATATCAAGGTAGAAGTGGTGCGGATTTTTAGCGAAAAGGTGCTGAAAATCACCGGTGGACTAGGAGCAAATAATTCGCTCACTAACTATTATTTAATCGACGAGAGTGGTAACCCCTCGGGATTGCTGCAGATAGATACCGGACATTCCAAAGAGCTGGATGTTGATGGGGATGGATCTATTGAGGGTGTAGCTGCACATGGAAATCCGATGAGTGCCTACATTTACCGCTGGAATGTTGATCACGCTGAGGTAACTTTCGTTAATGATGCTTTAAAGGCGGATTCCGTGGTACTAACGGATGAAGGAATATATGAAGCTTTAAATATCGGGGACAAGCAGAGCAAAAGATTCCGGTTGAACTTAGAAGGACTGATCCAAGAGTAATAACGTCATGACCAGTGCTGCTGAAATATTTCCTGCGACCAATTCGCTCAAACCTCCGTATAGACGATTAAGCTTAAATGATTATCCATAATCTAGGAGGGGTATTGGATGAATATGCAAATGAATCCGAAATTGAAACAGCTGCGTCCGGGAAAAATAGTTAGCGGTGTTGCAGCAGTGCTCATTGTATTGTTGATTGGCGCGAACTCTTTTGTATCTGTGGAATATGGGCATGTAGGTTTGTACAAAACCTTTGGTAAATTAAATGACAACACGTTGTCACCCGGCATTCATTTTAAAATTCCATTTATTCAGACGGTAATTCAGGTCAACACGCAGGTAACGAAGGCGGAGACCGATACTTCAGCTTCTTCAAAAGATCTTCAGCCTGTATCCACACATGTAGCAGTGAATTATTCCGTAAACAAGGCTTCCGCCTTTAATCTGATGAACAATATCGGAGGTAATTTTGACAATGTAATTATCAATCCGGCCATTCAAGAAATCGTCAAGGAAGTGACGGCAAAATATCCAGCAGAAGATTTGATTACGCGCCGTGATGTAGTGTCTAGTGAGATCAGTGAGCATTTAACTGCTAGGCTGGCAAAATATGACCTGATCGTCAACGATATTAACATCGTTAACTTTAAATTCTCGGAGGCGTTCAATCAGTCCATTGAAGCGAAGCAGGTTGCTCAGCAGCAGGCGCTAAAAGCGGAGAATGATCTTCGTAGGATTGAAATCGAAGCAAAGCAAAAAATCGCCCAGGCGCAAGCAGAGGCTGAATCTCTAAGACTAAAGAAGCAGGAGGTTACACCTGAGCTGGTGCAGCTGAAGCAAATTGAGGTCCAAGAGAAAGCGTTAGAAAAATGGAACGGCGTGCTGCCGTCAGTAACAGGGGGAGCGACTCCATTTGTGGATATTCAATCCCTGACGAAATAATTCATTGTTGGATTTCTGATTTATTTTTCCAATTGCTGTTCTGTTTGAGTTCGTGGCTGTCTGCTTCAACATCTACTCCTCTGATGGGAAAGCCCTACTTCTATAGAAGTAGGGCTTTTTATACTATTAATATTGATAAAGCATTGTAGGAATTTGCCAGCCAGCGCCGACTGACCAAAAGAAGACATAATCGCCACGTTTGATTCGTCCGTCTTCGACTCCGCGTTGAAAGGCGATAAAAGGACTGCTTGTTGCTGTATACCCGAACTCGTCACCTACGTAGATGAATTTCTCATCAGTAAGTCCAAGACCCTCTTGGATGAGTTCGATATTTTTGAGAGAGAATTGTGAAAGGCAGAAGGCAGATATATCATCTGTAGTCAGGCCGTTTCTTGAGAGAAGCTCCTTCATGTCTGCAACGGCCGCATCTACACATACTGTACCGTCAAAGGGGGTCCAGCGTATCCGAATTTGCTCCGGTGTAATGTCTTCATGATAAATATTCGAAAGACCGCAAGCAGGGAACATAATGTTCTCAGAGCCCTCAGAATCAGTGTAATAAAGGGAGTCAATGAAGCCAGTTTGCTCGCTCCGTTCCAGAATGACAGCTGCTGCGGCATCTCCGAAGTTAGGGTAAGTAATTTCATCATCTGTATTGCAGTTTACCGAGCTATAGTCACTGCCCACGACGAGCGCGTACCGAATGCTAGGATTAGCTTGCATATAACGACTTGTCTGCTCCACGGCGGATACCATTCCTGCGCAGTTGGCATTGGAATCTTGGGTAATGGTCCGGTGTTTGCCTTGCAGCATACGGTGTAGCAGAAGTGCGTTGGTAGGGTAGGTATATTCCGGTGTCTGAGAAGCGAACGTAATCATGTCCATATCTTCCCCATGTAAATTGGCTTCATTTAACACTTTTTGGGCGGCTTTGAATCCCATCGTTAGGGCATTCTCATCCTTTTCTTTTACGATGTATCTCCGGTCACGACCCATGACTTCCAGGAATCGCTTGATGTCCTTGCCCATACTCTGGAAATGCCCCAGATAATAATCATTAGTTACGACATGCTCCGGATGGTAATAAGCAGCTTGGCGGATGGTTATATGTCCCAAATGAAACCTCCTATGCTTCAATAATTTCGTAGTTCTCTAATTTCGTTGCCCGGGCTACTCGGCTTAGCTGCATTTTTAGGACAGGGCTTTTGGCAATAATGAAGGTCACTTTTTTAAATCCAGATTCTTTATACAGTATGTAGCATTGTTCAAGCATAGGAAGAGTGTCCGGCGAGGATACGTTTAGTGTCTTGCAATCTAAAATGATCTCAAATTGTGTCGGGTTAAATGTACTTATGATTTGGTTGTACTCCTGAATGAAACGTCCGGCATCCTCAGGTGACATAGAACCTTCCACTTGTACATTCAGTTTCTGGGCTGCAGCGTTTGAGGCGAAATTAAAGTTTCCCATATTAAACAGTCTCCTCCTAAGTAAGTTTGAAGAAAATTTTTAATAAATAGGCTAAAAAACCCATTTATATATAACTATTATCGTATTTTTAAATGGGAAAGTTTAGGGGGATTGTTATTTATATTTAAAAAAATACAAGAAGGTATAAATTTAACTTGAAAAGATAATTAAGTTAATAATGACCTGCTCCAAGTATATTTATAATGAGTTAACCGAGATTGGAGTGGGCTTGATTGCCCTGTCGACTTTGCAAAGCTGAGTTCTATTGGTATGATTACAGAGATGAAAAAAATTTACTATCCAAATCATGGAGGAATGACAGAAATGAGCGAAATTACACTATCGGGGATCATTGATCATACACTGCTTAAAGCAGATGCACGGAAAGCAGATATCGTTAAATTAGCAGAAGAAGCAAAAGCCTATAAATTTGCTTCGGTCTGCGTAAATCCTGCCTGGGTAGCTACTGCCCATGAAGTATTGAAGGATACGCCTGAAGTTAAAGTATGTACGGTTATCGGCTTCCCGCTCGGATCTTCGACAACAGAGACTAAAGTATTCGAGACTACCAATGCTATTGCGAATGGTGCAGGTGAGGTAGACATGGTTATCAATATCGGAGCGCTGAAAGATGGTAACGATGAACTGGTTAAACATGATATTGCATCAGTTGTAGAAGCAGCTCGCGGCAAAGCGCTGACTAAGGTCATTATCGAGGCTTGTTTATTAACGGAAGAAGAAAAAGTACGTGCTTGCAAGCTTTCTGTTGAAGCTGGAGCAGACTTCGTAAAAACATCCACAGGATTCTCTACAGGTGGAGCAACGAAGGAAGATATCGCTCTGATGCGTGCAACAGTTGGACCTAATGTGGGTGTGAAAGCTTCCGGCGGTGTTCGTAGTGCGGAAGACGCTCATGTAATGGTACAAGCAGGCGCAAGTCGTATTGGTACTAGCGGCGGTGTGGCGATTGCTAAGGGAGAAACAAGCCAAAGCAGTTACTAATAGAAGATAAGTAAATCAGTAGCGGTGAGATAAGGTGGACAAGCTTTGTCCGCCGCTATTCTGTTTTTTTATGCGTAGAAGCTCTCTACTAGATACATAGGGTATACCTGTTTTTTAGCTTAAAACTGTTATTGAAAGCGTTATCTGGTTTTTATCGAACAGGCTTTCATTCGCAAAATAAAATTATAATAATTCACACCGGAATAATAAGATTTTTTTCTTTTCAAATGATGTCGTTTATGAGAGAATGAGTACAATTATTATTTGTTAAAGATTTCTATTCTTATTTATAAAGGGAGGAAATACCTATGTCAGAAGACCGTAAGCTGTCATTTGAAACTTTGACTGTTCATGCAGGCCAGGAAATTGATCCAACTACTTTCGCACGTGCTGTACCGCTTTATCAGACCACGTCTTATGGATTCCGTGATGCTGATCATGCAGCGGATCTGTTTGCGCTCAAAGAATTCGGTAATATTTACACTCGGCTGATGAATCCGACTACAGATGTATTTGAACAGCGTTTGGCAGCACTAGAAGGTGGAGCAGGTGCACTTGCTACAGCTTCCGGGGCAGCGGCTATTTCTTTCTCCATTCTAAATATTGCGGGCGCTGGGGATGAAATTGTATCTGCGGCAAGCCTATACGGTGGAACTTATAATCTTTTTTCTACAACGCTGCCTAAGCTTGGCATTAAGGTGCATTTTGTGGATTCGGATAATCCTGAGAACTTCCGTGCTGCGATTAATGATAAAACCAAAGCTTTGTATGCAGAAACCATTGGTAACCCACAGGGGAATGTACTAGATATTGAAGCCGTTGCAGCAATTGCGCATGAACATGGAATTCCTCTGATTGTGGATAATACGTTCCCGAGTCCATATTTACTGCGTCCGATTGAGCATGGAGCTGACATCGTTGTTCATTCGGCAACTAAATTCATCGGCGGGCATGGTACATCTATCGGTGGAATTATTGTGGACGGTGGTAAGTTCGATTGGAAGGCAAGCGGTAAGTTCCCAGGACTTACAGAACCTGATCCAAGTTATCATGGTGTTGTTTACACGGAAGCTGTGGGTCCGATTGCTTATATTATTAAAGCCCGTGTTCAACTGCTTCGTGATCTAGGTGCTTCTATTTCACCATTTAACTCTTGGATGCTGCTGCAAGGGCTCGAAACACTCCATTTGCGGATGGAACGTCACAGCCAGAATGCACTAAAGGTTGCGCAATATTTGGAGGCACACGCTGACGTAGAATGGGTAAGTTATTCTGGACTTCCTACTCATCCATCTCATGAATTAGCGCAAAAGTATTTACCTAAAGGTCAAGGAGCGATCCTTACCTTCGGTATTAAAGGTGGAAGTGCTGCGGGACGCAAGCTGATTGAAAATGTGAAGCTGTTCTCGCATTTGGCGAATGTCGGTGACTCCAAGTCATTGATTATCCATCCTGCAAGCACAACACATGCACAGCTGTCGGATGAAGAGCAAACCACAGCGGGAGTAACTCCGGAATTGCTCCGCTTATCGATTGGTACGGAATCCATTGATGATATTATTTATGATCTGGAGCAGGCAATCGCCGCCAGTCAACAATAGAACAATGAAATTCAAGGAAGGCATTTGCTGCTATGCGGCGATGCCTTTTTTTTGTGATTTAAATAAGGCTAAATTATTCACATCATTTGGCAACGCTTGCATATTTCATGGGAGGTTCCCGTATTTATAAGTGTGGTAATAAGATGTCGGTGGCATGAAGTTAATTAACTTGGCGTACCGGCAGCAATCCAAAGATAAAGGGTGGGTGCGAAGATGAAGGGTGAACGTCAGCAGGATGGTTTTCGGAGTAGTGAAGAGCGCCCGTTCAAGTTCATGTATAAGGCCGGTGATCGGGCTGTAGGGATGGAAATGAGCCAAGCCGGATCCGTAGCCTCCGCTGCCGCAGAATTTATCACCGGGGTAGAGCAGAAGGATGTCGTAGAACCTTTGAACCGTTCTTATTTTAAACGACCTGGAGAACAGTCGGCCTTCTTAGTATTGCGTGAAGGACGTGAAGAACGAGAAGAGCGTCCGATTACACGGGAAGGCGCAAGGTCCGTTCAAGCCGGTCCTTGTCTGATACGAAGTGAGGAATGGCTGCTTGAACCTGAACTGTTTTGTCTTTATGAGCATTGGTTATCCAGTGAGGATGAGCTGCAGGCTAATCGAATGCTGCAGCGGATCTATTACCGATTGCAAGCAGCCACCACAGCTCTGCTGGAATCACCGGATGGTGAATGGGCAGCAGTCACCCTGCTGCATCCAGAGGAGCTTGCGGCGCAGCCCGCAAAGCTCGCCGCGCTTCAGGACGCGCAGCTCGAAGCGCTTTTTACTGCGGTGGCGGAGAGCCAGCGTCAAGGCGGCGATTGCCGCCTTGACCTGCTGGTCGCCTACACCGCAAGCGGAGCCGAATTCGCGGCAAAGCGCGAATTCATCGAGTTCGTGGCCGATCAGACACTCGGCCACGCTTATGCGGCGGCGTGCCGCATCGGGGCGCTGATCGCGCCCGATGTGGAGCCCGCCGCCGCCGCGGAAATCGCGCGCATCGCCGATTTCCTAGTGCTCGACGGCGCGGCGAGCGAGCTCGCGGCGGAAGGGGCCGCCGCAGAGGGCTTCGCCCTGGCGGCGGGGGAGATCCTTGCCGCCGTGCGGAGCGTGAAGCCGGCGGCGGTAGTGCTCGCCGCGGGGACTCCGGCGGCGTCGGCTTTGGCCGGTCTGTATCAGATCGGCCTCAGCGGGATCTTTTGCAGCGCCGGTCAGCGGACCGAAGCGCTGCTTAGAGCTGCCTGTCTGATCTGGATCGCCAGGCAGCAGGAAACACTGGATACTGCCGCCGGTGGAAGGCAGTAACACAGCATCGAAGTGGCTGTCCCATATGCCACTTGCGATTCTAAATGAGACGACAGAGCAGTGATTCTCCCGTTATCGGAGGATCACTGCTCTTCATTTAGTACGTTTTGACTGCTTGCTTCAAAAAAATATTCATCATCGCTTTGGGCGCACGGACTCGGAGGACCCTATTTGTATGATTTATGCTTTTGGAGCACAGTTTCGGACTCCAGAGACATTATTCAATAGAAGCTGTGTCCGTAGCGGCTCGCTCACAGCCTTCCTGCTTTATCAACAATGTCTCTCAAATGTATTTATCTGTAGATCAAGTAAGGTCTCGTCCTGTGACCAGCATATCATTCATGTTGCTGCCTCCCGTCTGGGGCATGTGGAGTGGTGAGCGCACAATTTCTTTCAGCACTCTCACTTATTTTACATAAAAAGGATAATTATATTAGCGGATCGAATCTATTAGCATCCTACTGAAAAGAGGCGCTGCACATGTCCGCAAATTTTAGAGTTGCCCTGAAGAAGGTTGTTGACCACTCCTACGACATTGAGATAGGAGAAACTTTATTTAGCGCATTAATAGAGGACTTAAAACGAGGTATCGTAGAAAATGTAAGCAAATTTGCGATAATTACGGATTCCAAAGTTGAAGCACTTTATGGACAAGCCTTGCTGGAACAGTTGATTCAGAATGATTTTCATGCGGAGCTTTTTTCTTTCCCCGCCGGAGAGAAATCCAAAACCCGTGAAACGAAGGCGTTGCTGGAGGATCAGCTATTAAGCCGTTCTTATGGACGAGATTGCTGTATTATTGCGATTGGAGGCGGGGCGGTAACGGATTTGGCAGGTTTTCTGGCAGGGACATTTGGCCGGGGAGTGCCGAGTTTGAACTATGCGACCACCTTATTAGCAGCAGCAGATGCATCCATTGGCGGAAAAACAGGCGTAAATACACCGGTCGCTACTAATCTAATCGGTGTATTTCATCAACCCAGAAAGGTGTACATCGACTTAGCGACATGGAGAACACTTCCGGTTCGTGAGTTGCGTAGCGGCTTAGCTGAAACGATCAAACATGCCTGCATGGCGGATGCGGGTTTTTTTAAGTATTTGGAGCAGAATTTGGAACAAGTTGTTTCTTTAGAGGGAGAGCTTATTTTAAACCAAGAGGTCTGCGAACGGATTGCACTTTATAATTGTGAGATCAAATACGGTGTGGTAGAGAAGGACGAATTGGAGAGCAATCTGCGGCAAATTCTTAATCTAGGGCATACTGCGGGTCGAGCGCTGGAGGCTTTAAGCGGTTATGAATTGTTACATGGTGAGGCTATTGCGATAGGTCTTGCTATTCAGGTGCAGTTGGCAGAGCGCTTGGGATATGTAACTCCGAACCAAACTCAGCGGGTGATTGCATTACTACAGAAGGCGGGTCTGCCGACTGAAATTCCAGCAACCATTACAGACCGAATGCTAATCGATAAAATGTATACAGATAAAAAAGTACGCAAAGGGCGCATACGGTTTGTATTCCAAGAGGCGATTGGTTCGATGAAACGTTTTGAGGATGGATCTTATTCGACTCCAGTCGAGGAACATGTCCTAACAGAACTGTTAGATAAAATCCGCCATTAAGCGAGCAGCTAACATATACTCTGAAATTTAGGGCGGTTAGCTGAATAGATAGGCTTTACTTTTTCATTCCTGGTGGTATGATTAAAATATAAGTTGCACTAAGGAAATATAGTTGTACTATTGCAACAATGATTATCATTCTCACTACCTATAGTTATCAATCATGCTGTCCCGGCTAAGCCGGGGCAGCATGTGTCATTTTAGGGGTCTTAATAATGGCTCTCATTCTCACTTGGCTGAAGTTAGGCTCCACAAAACAAAGCGTATGCTTACGAAGCAAGTTTTGTTGCGAAGAGAAATTAATTAATGAAGTTATCTTACAAAACTCTAAAGGACGGCGATTATTATGCAAGCAACATCAAAACATTTACCCCAGCAATCCTCTATTTCCGGCAGTATGAAGAAGCCAGGCGGTCCAAAGCGTCGGTTCGATCCGCGTGCCATGCTTAGCAATTCCGAAATGCAGGCTGCTCTGGGCAGCGGACTGCTTATGCTTTTAGCATGGTCTGTTGGTGGATGGTCAGAAATTCTTTCCATAGTACTCTATGTCATTTCTTATACGATTGGTGGCTGGAATAAAGCAAAAGAAGGCGTAGAAACGCTCGTCAAAGAACGGGATCTCGATGTGAACCTATTAATGATTGCAGCCGCACTAGGCGCAGCTTCCATTGGGTACTGGAATGAAGGCGCCATGCTTATTTTCATTTTTGCACTCAGTGGAGCCTTAGAGAGTTATACGATGGAACGCAGCAAAAAGGATATTTCCTCGCTGATGGCTCTCAAGCCGGCAACGGCTATGCGTATTGAACAAGGAAGTATGAACGAGGTCCATATCGACCAGTTGGTGATCGGAGATCTGCTGCTTGTACGCCCGGGAGATTTGATTCCGGCAGACGGTAAGGTATATCGGGGGGAGTCGGCAGTAGATCAGGCTTCCATTACGGGAGAATCCGTACCCGTTGAAAAATATGCCGGTAGCGAAGTTTTTGCAGGCACCGTGAATGGAGAAGGTCCCCTTTATATTGAAGTAACGAAAGCTGCTGAGAACACCCTTTTTGCCAAAATCATCAAAATGGTAGAAGAGGCAGAAACGGAAGTTCCCAATTCGCAGCGTTTTATAAAAAGACTCGAAGCCATTTATGCAAGGGTTGTCGTAGCCTCGACCGTGGCACTGATTCTCCTTCCGCCGTTTTTGCTGGACTGGAGCTGGAGCGCAACCTTCTATAAAGCGATGGTGTTTCTAGTAGTAGCTTCACCTTGCGCTTTGGTTTCCTCCATTATGCCAGCGATGCTGTCGGCGATCTCTAAAAGTGCGCGAAAAGGGGTTCTTTTTAAAGGCGGGGTCCATCTGGAAAATATGGCACGCACAACGGTTGTGGCGTTCGATAAGACAGGGACGCTTACAGAAGGAACTCCACAAGTAACTGATTTTATTGCAGGAGAAGGCTACAGTCGTCAAGAGTTGCTAACGGTTAGTGCATCCATTGAGAATATGTCCCGTCATCCACTGGCGGAAGCGATTGTACGTAAAGCGGAAGAGGAAGGCCTGGAGCTACGGGGAGTGGAAGACAGTAAAACCATCACAGGCTGGGGGATTGAAGGTCAAATCGATGGACATCTCTGGAAAATCGGGAAGTCTAATTTGCTCGATGAGCTGGCTCAGTCTACTATGAATCCTGAACTGGAGCATTGGAAACTTAAGCGGCAGCAGTTGGCTGAAGAAGGGAAGACCGTCTCCATCATTCTGGACGGCGAGCAAATTGCCGGAATGATTGCTTTGCAGGATACGGTTCGTCCACAAGCAGAAGCCGCAGTGCGGAAGCTACAGGAGCTTGGGATTAAAGTGGCAATGCTTACGGGTGACCGTGACGCTACGGCCCAGGTCATTGCAGCTACAACGGGGGTAGATCTAGTGTTTGCTGACCTTTTACCGGAGGATAAAGTGAAGCATATCAAGGCACTGCGTGAAAAGTATGGTCACGTTGTTATGGTAGGGGATGGTGTGAATGACGCACCTGCTTTGGCGACAGCAACCGTTGGCATGGGTATGGGCATGAAAGGGAGCGGCGCTGCACTCGAAATAGCCGATGTAGTGCTTATGAATGATAATATAGAAGAGATTGCTTCAACGATATCATTGGCGCGTCGTTCACAGCGTATTGTGAAGCAAAATATGATTTTTGCTGTGTCTGTGATTGCAGTGCTTATGATCAGCAATTTTGTGCAAGGGATCGCACTTCCTTTTGGCGTAATAGGTCATGAAGGCAGTACGATATTAGTGATTCTCAATGGACTAAGATTATTACGATAATATTTATCAAAATTAAATTGTTCACAAAATAGTTTTGGGGTGAGGGAGTCTGGCATATTGACATATTTGCTTTCAGTTATCATAATTAACACTACATTATAATTATTTTAATTAAGAAGCGACGTCATTGCCGTCTAGCTCAAGGAGGACATAGATATGTATAAATCAATAATTGTTGGAACTGGACCGGCAGGATTAACCGCCGCTATCTATTTGGCTCGTGCCAATTTGAACCCACTAGTAATCGAAGGACCCCAACCCGGTGGACAATTGACCACTACAACAGAAGTGGAGAATTTTCCTGGATTTCCTGAAGGCATCATGGGTCCTGACTTGATGGATAATATGCGTAAACAAGCTGAACGTTTTGGTGCGGAGTTCCGTACGGGCTGGGTGAACAGTGTAGAACTTGGAGAGCGTCCTTTTAAGTTGAATGTTGAAGGAATGGGCGTTCTTACTACAGATACATTGATCATTTCCACAGGCGCTACGGCAAAATACCTCGGTATCCCAGGGGAGCAAGATAATGTGGGACGCGGTGTAAGCACCTGCGCTACCTGTGACGGATTTTTCTTCCGTAATAAAGAGATCGTGGTTGTTGGTGGCGGAGATTCCGCACTTGAGGAAGCTGGCTTCTTGACTCGTTTTGCTTCCAAAGTAACTTTGGTGCATCGTCGTGGAGAATTGCGTGCTTCGAAGATCATGCAGGATCGCGTTCGTGCTAATGTTAAAGTAGACTGGAACCTGAATCGCACTCCACTGGAAGTGACTTCGAGTGACAGAGGCGTCAATGGTCTAAAAGTGCTTAACAATGAGACCGGAGAAGAAGAAATCATCGAAGCAAGCGGCGTGTTTGTTGCGATTGGTCACCACCCGAACACCTCTTTCTTGGGTGGACAGATCACAACCAATGCGGATGGTTATATCATGACGAATCCAGGCACTTCTGAAACCAATATCCCAGGCGTGTTCGCATGTGGTGATGTGCAGGATACTCGTTACAGACAAGCGATTACTGCAGCAGGCAGTGGATGTATGGCAGCTATGGATGCTGAGAAATATATCGAAAGCTTGGAGCACAGTGCAGTTATTCTATAATTTGGTTTGAAAAAAACTCAATGCTACATTAGATATCTTCACTATATATCTTTTATAGGAGGAGGTCATACCATGGAGAAGGTTATTGTATATACCTCAACAAATTGCCCGCATTGCCGTCAGGTTAAGAGCTTTCTTAGCGAAAAAGGCGTTTCCTACGAAGAACGCAACGTCGAGCAGAATGATGATTTTGCGCAGCAAGTATGGGACATGGGAGTGAGAGCTATTCCTGTAACTGTTATTGGTGAGCATAAAATTGTGGGCATGAACAAAACTCAGTTCGACAAAGCACTGGCGACTGTTTAAGTAAATAAGATTTCCGCAAGGAAATTGTAAGGGACCGTTTCCGATCAGGAGGCGGTCTTTTTTATGATCTTTAAGTATACAAAAAATAGTCTGACGCTTTAGTGCGCAGACTATTTTTATGAAAGTAGATCTAGAAGTAGAGTTAGGTTTGAGTGAAAGATGTAATGATCTGAAATAGTACGTATACAGCAGCGCCGCTGCCAATAAGAATAAATCCTGATTTCTTTTTAGCTTGAAAAAAACGGAGCACACCGAGGCTGATCAAAGGGGCAATAATGAGCAGAAAAAGCAACACAGTGATGAACATCTGTGCCGAGATATCAGACGTATCAACATAGGTCATGGACTCGCTCTCCATTTCAAAAAAGGGGTTGTAGTGATAAATGTCACACTAGCTTAGCCTTTATTATATAGGATTTCTGTTCCTTTTACTGCACTTTTGATTCACTCAAATGCGTCAATTTTACGTCAATTATTTGTCTTATGAATTTTCGCCTATAAAGATGTTCAGTGAATGAACACAATTGATCCATCAAACTAATAATTATAGGGTCACTCGAATGTCGCCTAGGAATTGCATAACGGCAGAGAAACCTGCACCGATCATCGTTCCACGGCTGCCGAGCTTAGAGAATGTGATTTCGAGTTGCTGCTTGTGGTAAGGAAGAGTACGTTCAGCTACAACCCGGCGCAGCGGCTCACCTAGCCATTCTTCAGCCTCAGACAATGCTCCACCGATTACTATAAGCTCTGGGTTGAAGCTATTGATTAGATTTGTCACCCCGATACCGAGATATTCGCCCATCGTTGAGAAGTGATGAAGGGCGTCTTCTTGTCCCCCAGCCGCATAACGAACCAGCTCTGGCGTAGTATGGGCAGGGAGGGGGAGGTCGGGATTATCATAGGTTTTCTCAGAGGCATATAACTCCCAGCAGCCACGACTGCCGCAACTGCAAGGCTTGCCTTGTGCTTCAATCGTCATATGTCCGGTTTCACCGGCATATCCTCTTGCACCCTTGTAAAGCTCTCCACCAATAATAATTCCTGATCCGATCCCTGATCCCGCACTGATGTAAAGCAGATGCCTTACCTCTCTTGCCGCGCCAAAGTTGAGTTCTCCCTGTGCGCCTGCGTTCGCTTCGTTATCAATGGTGACTGGGACAGAAAATTCAGCTTCCAGTATCGCCCGCAGGTCGACCATTTCCCAGCCAAGGTTGGGAGCAAAGAGTACAACACCATTTTCATCCACCATGCCGGGGACACCTACTCCGATACCGACGATGCCATAAGGCGATTCAGGAGCGCTGACAATCAAGCCGGAGATAAGCTTCTTCATTTGTTCCAGTACGTAAGGGAGATCATGATTGTCTAAGGGGAAATCGCTTTCGTAAAGAATGCCCCCACTCAGATCACATAAGACTGCTGTTAGCTGCTTTACCCGCAGTTCTATGCCAATTACACTGCCAGCCATTGCGTTGAAATGCAGCATTAACGGTTTACGGCCGCCGCTTGATTCCCCAGGTCCGACTTCAGTTACCAATTCTTGCGTGCACAGCTCAGCTACCAGATTGGACACAGTAGCTTTATTCAATCCGGTCATCTCTGAAACCTTCGCGCGCGAGAGTGGAGAGTGTCTTCGAATGGTATGTAGTACGATCGATTTATTTATTTTTTTGACCAGCGCTTGGTCTCCAGTAACCTTCACAAATCACACATCCTTCTTAAATTATAAGAAAGTATAAGCTTCACGGTATACTTTCTCCTTATAATTCTCGCATAAACGCTTACCGTCCTTAAAAGGACGCTAAAGGCGTTTTAGCTTGTCATTGTTCCCATTTGTTGTATGCCACTTAGTCTAGAGTGATGTGCTGGAAATTGCAATACATAGCGTCTAGAGGGAATTTTCCAAGATAGATCTCCTATAATTGGGAAGAGGAGTGAGGAAGCTAGACAAAGCTCCAAAAAATGGACGAAAAAAACTTAAACAAAACTTTGTTTAACCAATATACAAAGTCCGAAAGATGTGTTAAGATGATCTTGTAAACGCTTGCGGGCGAAGTACAATTTGAGGAGGATTACACAATGGCTTATTTTGAGACAGTGAACAAAATCTCTTACGAGGGAAGCCGTTCCACCAACCCTTTTGCATTTAAATTCTACAATCCTAAAGAAGTCGTAGCCGGCAAAACTATGGAAGAACATCTGAAATTTGCAATGGCTTATTGGCATACATTAACTGCTGGCGGTTCCGATCCGTTTGGCGCTGAAACTGCTATTCGTAGCTGGAACAAATTGAACGGTCTGGACAAAGCTAAGGCTCGCGCTGAAGCAGCTTTTGAATTTATGGACAAGATGGACCTGCCTTACTTCTGCTTCCATGATGTGGACATCGCACCAGAAGGCGCATCTTTGCGTGAATTCTACAGCAACATCGATACCATCGTTGATATCCTTGAACAAGGCATGAAGACTTCCGGCAAGAAATTGCTGTGGAATACAGCTAATATGTTCACTAACCCACGTTATATGCACGGTGCAGGCTCCACTCCAAATGCTGATGTATTCGCACATGCAGCAGCACAAGTGAAGAAAGGTCTGGAAGTGGGTAAACGTCTAGGCGCGAGCAACTATGTATTCTGGGGTGGCCGTGAAGGCTACGAAGAGTTGCTGAATACAGATATGGGCCTTGAACAAGATAACATTGCTCGTCTGTTCAGCATGGCTGTAGATTACGCTAAGGAAATCGGCTTTGATGGTCAATTCCTGATCGAGCCTAAACCAAAAGAGCCTACGAAACATCAATATGATTTCGATGCAGCAACAACGATCTCATTCTTGCAAAAATACAACCTCGACAAGCACTTCAAGCTGAACCTTGAAGCTAACCATGCTACACTTGCTGGTCATACTTTTGAACATGAGCTTCGTGTAGCTCGTATCAATGGTATGCTCGGATCGCTTGATGCTAACCAAGGTGATACATTGCTCGGATGGGATACGGATGAATTCCCAGTTAACATCTACGATGCAACACTCACACTGTATGAAGTACTCAAGAATGATGGTCTTGGCAAAGGCGGAATCAACTTTGACTCTAAAGTACGTCGTCCTTCCTTCGAGCCTGAGGATTTGTTCCTAGCACACATCGCTGGTATGGATACTTATGCAAAAGGCTTGAAAGTAGCTGCTAAATTGATCGAAGATCGCGTATTCGAAGATTTCGTTGAAAAACGTTACAGCAGCTTCAATGAAGGTGTTGGCGCGGATATCGTATCCGGGAAAGCAACACTGGCTTCCTTGGCTGAATATGCTTTGAACAATGAGAACCCACGTCCTAACCAATCCGGACGTCAAGAATACTTGAGAGCTACACTTAACCAATACATTTTGGCTGAGTAGGATTTACAGGGAGCTTGAAGCTTAGGCTTTGAATCCAGTTTGAACAAATGCAACGGGGGTTGCTGAAGAGAGCATTCTTCGGCAGCCCCTTTTGTGTACAAAGAAATTCTAGAAACGCTCACAAAACTAAGTAGGATGCTTACGAAATAAGTTTTATTGCGAAGAGAATCAAGTAGCTAAGCTCCATAAAACTAAGTGGATGCTTACGAAGTAAGTTTTGCTCGAAGTAATTCAATGAAGCCTATGCTCACAAAACTAAGCAGGATGCTTACGAAGTAAGTTTTATTTCGAAGAGAATCAAGTAGCTAAGCTCCATAAAACTTTTAGGAGGTCAAAAATGAAATACGTTATAGGTGTAGATTTGGGTACTAGCGCAGTGAAGACTGTGCTAGTGGACCCACAAGGCAAGGTGGCTTTTGAGCACTCTGAATCCTACCCGCTAAGCAGACCACAGCCGAACTGGAGCGAACAAAATCCAGAGGACTGGGTAAAAGGAACGCTGGTCAGCCTTCGTCGCCTAATTGAAGTATCGGGCATTGATCCATCGCAAGTTGATGGTCTTAGCTTCTCCGGGCAAATGCACGGATTGGTACTAGTGGATAAGGAAGGTCAAGTGCTTCGTCCGGCCATTCTTTGGAATGATACACGTACTACTGCACAGTGCAGAAGAATAGAGAAGACGCTCGGTGCAAAGCTTATTGAGGTCGCTAGAAACCGTGCGTTAGAAGGCTTCACGCTTCCTAAAATTCTATGGGTGCAAGAGAATGAGCCTGAGGTATTATCACAAGCGTACCAGTTCCTTTTACCAAAAGACTATGTGCGTCTCCGGTTGACCGGTGATTATGCGATGGATTATTCCGATGCTGCTGGAACGCTTCTATTGGATGTAGGTTCTAAAACGTGGAGTGCTGAAATTGCTGAAGCTTTTGAACTGCCACTTTCCCTTTGTCCTAGACTGGTAGAGTCCTTTGAACAGACAGGAACGTTATTGCCGGATATTGCTGAAGCATCTGGTCTCTTATCATCAACAAAGGTATTTGCTGGTGGTGCGGATAATGCATGTGGAGCACTTGGAGCAGGGGTTCTAGGTGAAGGCCGGACGATGTGCAGTATTGGTACATCTGGCGTAGTTCTTTCCTATGAGAGCAACAAAGATTTAAATCTCGAAGGTAAAGTCCATTTCTTCAACCATGGTGAAAAGGATGCCTACTATATCATGGGTGTTACTCTAGCTGCGGGTCATAGCCTTACATGGTTCAAAGAAACCTTTGCGGCAGACAAGAGCTTTGATGAATTGCTAAATGGAGTGTCTTCCATTCCAGCGGGTAGCGGCGGACTGCTCTTTACACCTTATATAGTAGGAGAACGTACACCGCATCCAGATGCGAATATTCGCGGAAGCTTTATTGGTATGGATTCAGGGCATACATTGACTCATTTTACACGTTCCGTATTAGAAGGTATTACCTTTTCGTTACGTGAATCCATCGAGATTGTACGTGATTCAGGCAAAGAAATTACAGAAATCATTGCGATCGGCGGCGGGGCTAAAAATGAGGCATGGCTCCAGATGCAAGCAGATATTTTCAATGCATCCATCGTGAAGCTTGAAAGTGAGCAAGGTCCGGCCATGGGAGCAGCGATGTTGGCAGCTTATGGAAGCGGATGGTTCGCATCCCTTAGTGCATGTGCAGAAGCCTTCATCCGTCCTGCGGATGTGTATACACCAGATCCAAAGCAAGCGGCAATCTATGACGGTTTATTCAACCTCTATCAGGAAGTCTACGGTCAGACTCGTGAACTGAATAACAAGCTGGCTGCATACCGCCAATAAAGTGCCATTGTATTTATAACTGATGATAAAGGTCTTTCGCATATGGCGGAGGACCTTTTTATAACCAGCTTAATTATGGAGGAGTGTGTGGATAGGTAATGTTCAAAATTGTTGCCGTTTTCATTATACTTCTGTAAAGTATGGGATATCATCAGGGCAGAGCTAAGCACTGGATGAGATAGTCAAGGTTTCGGGGGGCGGAAGGCCATGTTCCAATGGATGGTAAAGTTGTTGAATGACATCAAAATCCGCAATAAGCTGTTGCTCGCTTTTTTACTCACTACATTACTTCCTGTGTTACTGGTAGGCGGATATCTTACGATTGAAATGAGGACCATGGCGTTCAAGAGTGCATTGGAGCAAGCTTCAATTAACGTAGACAGGGTAAAGAAAAGAACGGAAGAAGTCATTGGTGTATCTCAAGATATCGCCTATCGTTTAAGTTATGATGCACGGTTGAAAAAACTTGCCGTACGTCAGTATGTTAGCACTTATGATGTGGTGGAAGCATACCGGGATTACTCAGATATGCGTGAATACCTAAGGTTATATAAAGAAATATCCAACATTCGCTTGTACACTGATAATGCTACGCTGCTTAACAACTGGGAGCTAATCAATCCAACGGCGGAGATTAGAGAGAGCCAGTGGTATCAAAGAGCACAGCGGTACGATAGTCTTGTCGGTTGGGAATATATTGAAGATGAGCGTGATAAGCGGAATTATTTAAGCCTTGTTCGCAAAATTGAGCTGGAGGGCTCCAGCAAAATAGGTGTACTCGTTATTAATGTGAACAGTCAGCAGCTTGCATCCATTCTAAGCCAAGAATCTTTTGATACTATGATTGTCGATGATCAGGACAATATCATTGCAGCGAACCGCAAAGAGCGGACAGGCAAAACGCTGGCGGACGTTTCCTTTGACACGACCCTCTTGGGTCAAGGAAGCGGAAGCTATGAAGCGGTAGTAGATGGTGAAGCTTCTAAAATTGTGATAGAGGAGCTTAAACCACAAGCCAGCCGAAATGCACTACGAATTATATCTGTTTTTTCGATTGAAAGTATAGTTAAAGAACCCAATCAAGTCATTAAGCTTTCGATTACTGTCATTGCGATAAGTGTTCTATTGGCCTTTTTAATTATATATAGCTTCTCCTCATTGTTTTCACGACGGTTGCTGCATTTAAGCAGACATATTAACCGAGTCAGTACTGGGGATTTTGATACGACATTGAAGATTGATGGCAAGGATGAAATCGCCCTGTTAGCCCGTCAATTCAATTCCATGGTACGCAGCATTAATGATCTGATGTATGAAGTACAGGAATCCAATGCTCAAAACAGTCTGCTAGAGCAGAAGCAAAATGATATACGATTCAAAATGCTGGCGAGTCAGATTAACCCGCATTTTTTGTTCAATGCACTAGAAGCGATTCGGATGGAAGCACATATGAAGGGACAAGTGGAAATTGCCCGTGTGGTGCGTCTTTTAGGTAAAATGATGCGAAGTGTCTTAGAGGTAGGCCGGAGTAATGTTTTGCTGAGTCAGGAATTAGAGGTGGTACGTTGTTACTTGGATATTCAGCAATTCCGTTATGAAGAAAGATTGAAATATCAATTTATTATAGATCCGGCTGTAGAGTCTATCTATATGCCACCACTCCTTATTCAGCCGCTTGTCGAGAATGCAGTCATCCACGGACTGGATAATAAAATGGAAGGTGCATTTGTGACGGTGGAAGTTGTACAAGCTGGAAATCACGCGAAATTTACGATTACAGATAATGGGGTAGGGATATCTCCCGATAAGCTGGAGGAATTACTGAATACACTTGAGCGCCAAGAAGAGCGTGAAGGCGAGCGGATTGGACTTCGCAATGTCCATGACCGGTTAAAGCTATCCTATGGCGCAGAATATGGGCTAACGATTGAGAGTAAACCTAATGTAGGTACGATAATTTTCTTCTGCATACCAATGGAGGACAACAAACTATGATAAAAGTGATGATTGTCGATGATGAACCGAAGCTGCGGGAAGGGCTACGTAGTCTGATCCCGTGGGAGAAGCTCGGTTATACGGTGGTAGCAACAGCAGCTAATGGCTTGCAAGCCATCGAAAAATATCATACCTTCTACCCGGAGCTTATAGTAGCGGATATCCGCATGCCTGGAATGGATGGTCTGGAAATGATCAGTGAGCTTCGTAATGAAGGTTCAGAGAGCCATGTGCTAATCCTAAGTGGACATGCGGATTTTGAATATGCTAAGCGGGCGATTGGTTTTCGGATTGACGGTTATTTACTGAAGCCAGTCGATGAAGATGAGATGATTGTATGTCTGGAGCAGCTCCGCGAAACGATTGAGCAGGAACAGCGGTTTAGTGACTGGAATGAGGAGGAGCCCGCCCGCAATAGGGAAGCATTACTTCGAACGCTGCTGCAGCCGACTTCGGAGGAGGAAACGGACGCGGACCTCAGCAGACATGCGGAGGCGCTAGGACTGGAACAGGGGGATTATGAAGTCATCCTCATTGAGTTAAGAAAGAAAGCTGGTGCCAATGAGGAGGGTCTCCAGCAAATCAAAACAGTGATGGAGCAGCATTTTAGTAAACATCCTAACGCTTCATTCTTTACGTGGTCACAGTATCTGGGCGTTCTAATGAAGGATCCGGACCCGAGTGCTATTAAACGAGAAGAATTATACAATGAATTATCAGATATGATAGTAAAAATGGAATACGACTTCATTGCAGTAGCGGGGGGAGTAGTATCCCGACCTGAACTGGCGGGAGAATCATTGAGTATAGCACGGGAGCTATCAAGACGCGCTTTCTTCTTCAAGAAGGGGATTATCATCAGTGCAGATGCTTCAGGATTTCTGACGGGAATGAAGGAGGAGACAGAAGAGCTGCAAGATACGGAGAGCCGACTTTTGCTTGCAGTAGAAACCGGAAGTCTGAGCGCGATTCGACCGATCGTGCAGACCATCTGTGCTGAGCTTATAGCCGCGGGCAGTGATGAATTGCGAATTAAAGAGACCTTTGTGAGACTCCTTAGTACTGTTTTGGCTCGTCTGGAGCCTACGTATCCGGAAATTCGTACCTATGCAGCAGAGCACTCCCCACCAATAGGGGAACTCTATCAAAGTTATTATTTGTCCGATTTGCAGGATCAGGCTGTCTCATTTCTCGAAGAAATTGCGGGTCAGATGACCAGTGGGCGCGGAAATGAAATTAAGAAGATCACGGAGATCATCAACCGCCGCTACAATGAGAACCTAAAGCTGGAGACCTTATCCGAATTATTCTGCTACAACAGCGCTTATCTAGGTAAGATGTTTAAGAACACCACAGGAGAATACTTTAATACGTACGTGGACAAAGTGCGGATTGAGAAGGCGAAAGAGTTTCTGACGCAAGGAATGAAAGTATATGAGGTAGCCGAGAAGGTTGGGTATATGAACCCCGATTATTTCAACGCTAAGTTCCGTAAATATGTAGGAATCTCACCAACTTCTTATCGTAAAAGCATTTAAGGTTGGTGTGGTGTTCTTGTCTGTTATACCCGTGGCTGAGTTCAGGCGGTTTTCTGAACTTCAGTCCACGGGTCTTTTTTTTGTTTTCCCTACTCCCACCAATTGTACGTGGTGAAGTATTAATGTAGTTAAATAGACACCTGCTTAAGCTTATGCGGGTGGGAGGCTAATGCATTTTCTTTAGAATCAGGGTTCTAAACATCTGCTGGTAAAGGAGCGAAGAGGAATATTTGGAACTGTAGAAGCGGAGCGTTCGCCCGAAAGCTTTTCGTAGAAAAGCTCGCTTCGAAAGCATATGCTATCCTCGGATTTCTACTGCGAGAAGCGGTTCAAATCAGGAAATCTGAGGATTAACAGCGATCGGAAGTTCAAATATTCCTCGTAGTGACTAATATCCAGCAAGCAAAGTGTTTTTAGGAGTTCAATCCAAAGAATAATGCAGACGTCAGCAGCATTAGCCCCCCCTGTGTCGATGAGCCGAAATGAGAATTCACCCTGGACAAAAATCTCTAATTTTCACCTGATTTTAAGTCGAATTTATAGGGTACTGCAATCGCTTACAAAGATTTAGAATGATGACATAGAGAGGAGGGGCTTTATGAAAGCGGACACAGTAACTGCTCAAATCCCGCCGGACACCCGAATGCGCAACAAAAAGCCTGCTTCAGGAGGACGGTTTTGGAGAAGCTTTAAGAATCAAAAGTATTTGTGGATGATGTCGATACCCTTTGTGATCTGGGCATTCGTCTTCAGTTATCTCCCATTATGGGGCTGGACGATGGCGTTTCAAAAGTACAAGCCCGCACGCGGCTTTTTTGAACAAGAATGGGTAGGCTTCGAACATTTTAAGACACTGTTTAGCGATTCGCAATTCCTACTGGCACTACGGAACACGCTGGCGATGAGCGGAATGGGCCTTATCGCAGGTTTTATCTTTCCGATAACATTTGCAATATTGCTCAATGAATTGCGTCTTGGATTTTTTAAACGATTTGCTCAGACCGTCTCGTATTTGCCTCACTTTGTATCATGGGTGGTTGCAGCGGGAATTGTAACTAAAATGTTATCTAGCGAAAATGGTCTTGTAAACGATCTCTTGTTAACAATTGGATTTATAGACTCGCCAATCCAGTTCATGGCTCAGGGCCATCTCTTCTGGGGAATCGTTACATTATCTGATGTTTGGAAAGAAACCGGATGGAATGCGATCATCTACCTTGCGGCCATCTCGGGTATTGGACCTGAACTGTACGAAGCGGCTCGAGTGGACGGTGCCAGCAGGCTCCGCCAGGTATGGCATATTACTCTTCCTGGTATCCGCCCGACGATTACAGTGCTACTCATTATGTCGATCGGTAATTTGCTAAATATCGGCTTTGAGAAGCAATTCTTGCTTGGAAACAACCTCGTTACCGACTATTCTCAAGTGTTGGATCTGTATTCTCTGAAATATGGACTAGGCATGGCGAGATATTCCTACGGTACCGCGATCAATATATTCAACTCAGTGATCAGTGTAATCCTGCTGTTTACGATTAATGGAATCTTCAAACGTACAACTAAAGAGAGCCTTCTGTAACACAGAGGGCCCTTCTAACAATCGTGGCAGCAAAATTGCCCTTTTCTTGAAAGGAGAGCGTTACAGTGGGAAACACAGCTATCACCGGAAAGTCGTGGTCAGACCGGATCTTTGACTTCATTGTTTACTTTGTAATCCTGTTCGTGGTTGTAATCACGATCTACCCGTTTTTGAACGTGCTTGCGATCTCGCTGAATGATTCAGTGGATAGTGTGCGCGGCGGTATCACCATTTATCCTCGGGAATTTACCTGGGACAATTACTTGAAAATCTTCAGTTTCTCAGGACTGATCACCGGGTTCAAAATTTCCGCTTTGCGGACAATCGTCGGTACTTTGTTCGGGCTGATCAGTGCCTCGATGCTGGCGTTTACGATTAGCCGTCCTGATTTTGCAGGCCGCAAGTTCGTCTCCACATTCTTGGCGATGACCATGTATATCTCTGGAGGAATGATTCCAATATACATGCTGATCAAGGATCTCCATATGATGAACAGCTTTGCAGTCTATGTATTACCTGGACTGGTTAGTGCCTTTAACGTCTTCGTTATCCGCTCCTTCATTGATGGTCTGCCTTATGCACTGCAGGAATCAGCGAAGCTGGATGGAGCGAATGACTTTACTATCTACTGGCGTGTCATCCTTCCGCTGATGAAGCCGGCGCTGGCAACGATCGCGCTGTTCCTAGCGGTAGGTCAATGGAATGCATGGTTTGATACGTATTTGTATAATGGTTCAAGTCCACATTTGACTACACTGCAATATGAACTGATGAAGGTTCTGCAGAGTACAACCAGTGGGAATGGTGGAGATTACCGCTCCAACATTGCTTCTCTAGCATCGAATCAGGTTTCGCCAGAGTCTATCAAAATGGCGATTACGATTGTCGTAACCGTGCCAATATTGCTGGTTTATCCGTTCATTCAGAAGTACTTTGTTCAAGGGATGACACTTGGCGCTGTGAAGAGCTAATCACAGCTTATAGGGGAGCATAGTCTCCCCTAAGTTTTAAGAGTATTATGTATCCGTTTTCTTTATACTTGGTAAGTTTTGTAATGAGTATTAACAGGTTTTATCTGTGATACGATAGATAAACAATTTTAAGGAGGGTTTATTAATGGGGAATAATAGAAAAATAAAAGCTAAAGCAACTGCACTTACACTCACTTCTATTATGATGCTCGGTATGCTCGCAGGTTGTGGTGGCAACAACGGGAATAACGCAGCTGGAGATGCAGCTGGAAATGCAACAAATAAGGGGAATTCGTCCAATGCGGCCAATGCGGTTGAAGATACTTCTCCGCTCACGATGACTTTCTTTAGTGCTGACCCTAACCCAAACTGGACGGGTATGCAAGATGAAGTAGGTAAAGTAATCACAGAAAAAACAGGCGTAACCTTGAATGCTGAGTACGCGGTTGGTGACCCTGCTCAAAAAGTAGCGCTGATCGCAGCGAGCGGTGATTATCCGGATCTGATCAGTGCCAAGACTGACGTGAGTAAGCTGGTAGATGCAGGTGCCATGCTAGATCTTACAGATCTGATTGAAAAATATGCTCCGAACATCAAAAAAGTATTGGGCGAAGAAGGTATGAAACGCTCTCGTTATAGTGATGATGACCATGCCATTTATGCAATTCCTACTTATGCAGGTGTAGATAATAAATATTTTGATGCAGGCGGTGGATTCGAGCTACAGCACCGAGCGGTTAAAGAAGCTGGATACCCAGAAATTAAAACCGTTCAAGATTATGAGAATGTAATCAAGTCATACCTTGAAAAACACCCTACAGATGAAAATGGTAACAAAAACATTGGTTTAACGTTGAATGCAGACGATTGGTACATGTACATCACAGTAACCAACCCAGCGTTTATTACTACGGGTTCCCCTGACGATGGTGAATATGCAATTGATATCGATACACAAGAAGTAACATACCACTTCCGTCGTCCTGCTGAAAAAGAATATTTCCGTTGGCTCAACCATATGAACGATATTGGATTGCTTGATCCAGAAAGCTTCGTTCAAAAGTATGACCAATATAAAGCAAAAATCGCTACCGGCCGTGTTATCGGCCTGATTGACCAAGACTGGGGTTATGGCGATGGAGAAAGAGCTTTAAAAGCGGAAGGTAAGCTGGATCAAGGATATGGACACTATCCAGTAACCTTGTCTGAGGAGTACAAAGAAGCTTCCTTCTGGCCAACAGGCTTCATGGGCGGTAGCGGAGTCGGGATCAGTGTAGATGCTAAAGATCCGGTTCGTGCGATTAAGTTCTTGGACTACCTCGCTTCCGATGAGGGTCAAGTATTGATTAACTGGGGTATTGAAGGCAAGCACTACAACGTTGTAGATGGCAAACGCGTCATTCCTGAAGATGTAAACAACCGTAAATATAATGACACAACCAACTTCCAAAAGGAAACTGGTTTAGGTAATGTCGGATCAAACTACGCATTGCTTAGTGCTCACTATGGCGATGGTGTATTAGACCCTACTGGTAACTACTACACAACCCGTTTCCCTGAACAAGTAACCGTAGGTTACAATGCTGTAGAAAAAGAAACACTTGCAGCTTATAAAGCAACAACATGGAAAGATCTTTTCCCAAGCGAAGATGAATTCAAAGTTAAGCCTTGGGGCGCAGCTTGGAACATCACCATTCCTGGGGATAGCGAAATTGTTGTTCTTGACAACAAGCTGAAAGACATCACTTGGAAACGTATTCCTGAAGCCATCTTGTCCAAACCAGCTGATTTCGATAAAGTTTGGGATACTTACATGGCTGAACTGGATAAAGCCGGTGTAACGAAAGCTGAAGATATGCGTGAAGAGCTGGTTAAACAACGCGTGAAGCTTTGGAATGATTAATTGCTAATTCAAGGCTAATACAATAGAAGCAAGTAGATGGCGGGAAGTCCGAACGAAAGTCCGGGCTTCCCGCCGATTTCTTTTCATCTATAATTATAGGATAGGAGGAATGTACGTGGGAGAGAGCAAAAATACTGGAAGGGATGAGCTTTGGTACAAGCAGCCGGCAGCTGTTTGGGAAGAGGCACTGCCCGTGGGTAACGGCAGACTAGGCGGCATGATCTTTGGCGGAGCGGAAGAAGAGCTAATTCAACTTAATGAGGACACCTTATGGTCGGGCTTTCCGCGGGATACAGCAAATTATGAGGCGCTACGTCATTTGGGTCCGGCTAAGCAATTAGTGGCGGAGGGGAAATACAAGGAAGCAGAAGCGCTGGTGGAAGCCAAGATGTTAGGCAGACGGACCGAATCCTATCAACCGCTCGGGGATTTGCGAATGAAGTTCAATCTTGCGGGTCCTGTAGAGAATTACCGGAGGGGGCTTGATTTGGTTCAGGGGCTGGCTACTGTATCCTATACGACAGGGGACGTAAGGATTGTGCGAGAAGTGCTGGCCAGCAGGCCGGATGAACTTATAGCTATTCATATTCGTGCAGAAGGGAGAGAAGGGCGGGGAGTTCTACCTGATTTCTCGGTGGAGCTAACTTCGCCGCATCCTTTCTGCTCGGAGCTAACTTCGGACGGCATGCTGATCATGGCTGGCCGTGCCCCATCGCATGTGGCTGATAATTATGCAGGGGATCATCCACGTGCTGTGTTATACGAAGAAGGCCTTGGCATAAGCTTCGCAGCGGGATTGAAAATCCGTACAGATGGCGGTAATTGTGCAGCAGCGAACGGCATGTTGTCGGTTACAGGTGCTCGCTCCATTACCATCCGTCTGGCTGCAGCAACCGATTTTGCCGGGTATGACCGGAAGCCAGGAAGCGGCGGTAAGCTGCCTTCGGAGATGTGCCTAGAACAACTGGCTATATCCTCTACTGAATATGCAGAGCTGAAGCAGCGCCATCTGGAGGACCATCAGTCCTTATTCCGGCGCGTGGAGTTAACGCTTGCACCAGTTTCCTCCGAAATAGAGCTTCCCACGGATGAGCGACTGACACGGTACCGCGAAGGTCAAGCAGATTCTGCGCTAGAAGCGCTGCTGTTCCAGTATGGCCGCTACCTGATGATTGCTGGCTCACGGCCGGGAACGCAAGCTCTGAATCTGCAAGGGATTTGGAATCCTTATCTTCAGCCGCCATGGAACAGCAATTATACTACTAATATAAATACTGAAATGAATTATTGGCCTGCCGAGTTATGCGGTCTGGGGGAATGCCATGAACCTCTAATCGATTTTATTACGGAGCTTAGTGTGGCTGGCAGCCGTACAGCAAATGTTCATTATGGCGCGCGTGGCTGGACGGTGCATCATAATACAGATTTATGGCGTATGACGTCTCCGTCAGACGGCAAGGCGATGTGGGCATTTTGGCCAATGGGAGGCGTTTGGCTCTCTCGCCATTTGTGGGAGCGTTACGCTTTCCGTCCAGATGAGGAATATTTGCGAAACACAGCTTATCCTTTGTTAAGGGGAGCCTCATTATTTTGTCTGGATTGGCTGGTAGAGCTGCCTGATGGAAGGTGGACAACGGGTCTGTCTACCTCACCGGAGAATGTATTCTTGACTGCTGATGGCACGCCATGCAGTGTTTCAGCTGGCTCAGCTATGGATTTATCGATGATCGCGGAGTTGTTCGAGCATTGTATTCAGGCTGCTGAGATTTTGAATACCGATGACGAACTGCGTCTAGAGCTCATGCAGATGCAAAAGCTGTTTGCCCACCCGGGGATTGCACCGGACGGACGTATTCGTGAATGGAATGAGGATTTTGCTGAACAAGAGCCTGGGCACCGCCATGTCTCTCATTTGTATGATTTATATCCCGGGAATGTAATTAGTCCTTCCTCCACACCAGAGCTAGCAGAGGCGGCAGCGTTATCGCTTAAGAAGCGCTTGGAAGGCGGGGGTGGTCATACGGGCTGGAGTGCAGCCTGGCTACTTAATCTATATGCACGTTTGAAGGATGGAGAGAGTGCATATAGCTGTTTACGTCGTATTTTGCACGATTCAAGTCTGCCCAATTTATTCGGTAATCACCCTCCATTTCAGATTGACGGTAACTTCGGAACTACAGCCGGGATTGCTGAGATGCTCTTGCAGAGTCATCAGGAAGGGCTTGAATTATTGCCTGCTCTTCCAGAAGGATGGTCTGACGGTAGTGTGAAAGGGTTGGTAGCCCGAGGCGGCTTTATCACAAATATAGAATGGCGTGAGGGGCGCTTAAAGAAGGCAGAACTGACCTCGACTCATGGACAACTGTGCAGGATTTATAGTCGTCAGCCTTTGCTCATTCAAAGTTCTGGTGGTTCACGAATAGGGCTAGAGATGGAATTTGAAACTGTAATAGGAGAGACCTACATCATTACACCGCAAAGCGAATAAAACATATCCTTCTAGCATATAGGCTGTTCTCAGAGTAGAATTATTCTACAGGGAGCAGTCTTTTTTTGCCTAAACGCTCATTATCTATTAAATGGTAGGGTTCATTATAAGTCTATAGGAGCCGGAGGAACGGAATATATATGTGGAAAAAACGCTTTACACTAGTAAAGATCATTCTGGGAGGAGTGATTATATTCGCTGCTATTCCACCAATGATTTATTGGGGCTGGGGTCATGCTTATGCGGCTTCGAGTTCACCCACCCTTCGTTCTGTAAACGAAGTAGCGCAGAAGCTAACGGGTGCAATGAACAACCGTAGAGAGACCATTACTTTTACTTATGAGAGCAAAGCTTCAAATTTGAAAACGAAAATACAAGCGGCCCTGGATCAAGCGATGGCTAGTGACCCTTATTTGTATTACATTATAGACAGCTACGGATATACTTATCGAGGAAGCGCAAGCTCTGTAAAAGTTACGGTGGAAGTGAAATATTTGGAGACGTTGGAGCAGACGGCTTTTGTGAACAAAGAAGTGAAGGCTGCGCTGAAGAAGATCATAACGCCGGGCATGAACGATCATCAGAAGGTGAAGGCTATCCACGACTGGGTTGTGCTTCATCTGAAGTATGATACCTCATATCGCAAGTACACAGCTTATGAAGGATTGAAGAGTGGCAGCGCCGTTTGCCAAGGGTATTCGCTGTTGACCTATAAGCTGTTAAAGGAGGCTGGATTCACGAATAAAATCGTTGAGGGTACAGCCAAACAGCCTGGAGGACGCAGCCAGTTGCATGCCTGGAATCTTGTGCTGTTAGATGGACGGTGGTATCATCTCGACACAACTTGGGATGACCCGACACCTGATAAGGCAGGTGTGGTTAGCACAGCATACTACTTGAGAACGGATGTCCAGATGCGTCAGGACCATAGCTGGACGAAGTCTTATCCGGCAGCTTCTGTAGGTTATCATAAGACCTTGTCTGTGCTTGTGGAACGTGGGGGACAGAATGCGGCTGTCTATAAACAGCTTCAGAAGGATCTCAATTATGAGCTATATGCCGAGGAGCTAATTGTACGTTCGGTAGGAGATCTGACTCGGCTAGCGAATAAGGCAATTGCCTCCGGTGAGGTGTCTATATTATTCCGTTATCAAGGGAGTGGGACCAAGCTTAAGAATGACCTGCAGGAGCTATATAAGCTTGGATTAGAGGATGTATCTTACTCCAGTTCTGCTTTTGACAATACGGGTGATCTCAAAGTGTTTGTGACTTGGGAATAGAAGGATAACAAAAAAGGACATCCCATAAGTCTAAATGGCTACGGGATATTCCTTGACTTTTAATGGTTCTTGTTTGTAAGTCTCTTTGTGTGTTACTTCATTAATGCCTACAAACTGGATTACCACCGATTAACAATTAGGGAAAATGTCCCTAAAATTCAGCGATTTTAGCTCTTAAGACTAATAATCAGGGAATTCCTCCCTGAAATTCATCCTATTTGGTGGTAAATATATATAATTCACTCAATTATTAGGGAGTAATTCCCTAATTGCATTCAAATAAAGAGCTTTCCATCTATTGCTAGGGAGATTTTCCCTAATTCCTCTCACCTAGCTTAGCTGCAGGGAAAGCCAAAAATAAAGGAGCTAAGCGTCTACAGACTGCTTAGCTCCTTTATTTGCATTTTAACAATATTTTACCACTCAGGTTGCCCAAAGTTACTTTTGAGACACCCACTTTTACCGGGTCTATTTATTCTGGGTGAGTACTTAGGTCGCATTTATCTAAAGGAATAATATTACTCTTCCGGAACCAGCGATAGCCGACCCAGATCAAGACAAACAGCGGCAAGCTGATATAGGAAACGGCGATACCATACCAGTCGATATTTCCGCCTGAGAAGGCGCCCATATTCTGACCGAGGATAGCTACAATACAAAGTCCTAAGGCAAAGATAGGACCGAATGGGAACCATCTAGCTCGGTAAGGTAGTTCATCTAGCGAATGCCCTTGTGCTATAAAAGCACGTCTGAAACGGTAATGGCAGACCGCAATACCCAACCAGTTAATAAATCCGCACATACCAGAGGCGTTCAGTAGCCAGTTATATACGGCTCCGTCACCAAAGAATGAAGCGAGAAAGGCGAGCATTCCGACAGCCGTAGTTACTAGCAAAGCGCCAACAGGGACACCACGGCGATTGAGCTTGCCCAGTGCACGCGGAGCCATGCCATCCTTAGCCATTGCATACAGGACACGGGTAGAGGCGTACATCCCGGAGTTCCCGGCTGATAATACAGAGCTTAGAATGACAGCATTCATTACGGATGCAGCAATTGCAAGCCCTGCCTTATTGAACACGATCGTAAACGGACTGACTCCGATATCATCGATACCCCCGCGCAGAAGATCTGGATTCGTATAAGGAATCAACATTCCGATTACAAATATAGCAAGGATATAAAAGATTAATATACGCCAGAATACTTGGCGGATCGCTATTGGAACGTTGCGGCGTGGGTTCTCGCTCTCACCAGCAGCAACGCCGATTAGCTCGGTACCCTGGAACGAGAATCCGGCTGCCATAAAGACTCCGACGAAGGCGAAGAAACCACCGTGGAAGGAGCTGCCCCCGATTTGGAAGTTACTGAAGCCTACGGCTTCTCCACCCATAATGCCGAATATCATGAGGACCCCGACAACGAGAAAGGCGATAACGGTAATGATTTTGATAATGGCAAACCAATATTCTGATTCCCCGTAGCCACGAGCAGATAGGAAATTAAGGCCGAACATCAGCAGTAGGAACACCAGACTCCAGAGAAAGGAAGGACTGTCCGGGAACCAATATTTAATGATGACGGTAGCCGCCGATAGCTCTGCTGCAATCGTAACCGCCCAGTTATACCAGAAGTTCCACCCGATGGCGAAGCCAAAGGCGGGACTGACGAAACGAGTACCGTAGGTACTGAAAGACCCGGAGTCCGGTAAATAGGTGGCGAGCTCCCCAAGACTAGTCATGAGAAAATAAACCATTACACCCACTGCCGTATAAGCTAGAAGCGCTCCACCAGGTCCTGCTGAAGCGATCGCGCCGCCACTGGCTAGAAACAGACCCGTACCAATAGATCCGCCAAGCGCGATCATGGTCAAATGTCTTGCTTTGAATGATTTTTTTAGCGCAGGCTGATTCATGTTGCCTTGCGCTGGGTTTTGCTGATTGCCCTGCATGAATATGACACTCCTTATGATCTAATCTTACTGTTCATGAACGGGGAGTGCTGAGCTGCTGACTCCCGCAAGGCGGGAGGTATACTTCGTGATTTCCAGAAGGTTATGGATGAATGTACGAAACATACAAATTCTGTAAACGCAAAGAAGCCGCAAACTATGTCTGCGGCCTCCATCTATACAGCTCCGCATCATACTCCCTGTGAAGATAGCGCAACACACTGCAGTCTGCTACTTACGCAGGCTCTACAATGTGACAGTTCCGTGCCTTTCGGCAACGGCCCCAGCCTGCACCGCTGTAAGAGCTACAGCGCAAGCTTCGGCAGATATTCCTTTCGGCGTGATTCATAGACGGCTCTAACGTCTCCACACGCGTACTCTTTATATCCGCGACCTCTACCTCATCCTAGTATGACGAGGCTATCTTTACTTCATTCATTTATAAACAACAGGAATTAGTATAAAGCAAGTTTACATCTCAAAGCAATGACAAAATCAGGTACTTCGCTGTTAATTGCGACGGCGTTCTGACATCTGCTGCCAGACGGTGCCCGCTGCAGCTTGACCTGAGGCGATGCGCTCCAAAGCCATCTTAGCCTGAAGTCCAACCTCGAACTCTGGATCATCCGCAGCAAGTGTGAGCGCGTCTTGAGCTTCGGATGTGCCGACTTCATAAAGGAAACGAGCCGCGCGCCAGCGGACAAGCTTGCTCTTATCCGTTAGTGCCGCCGTCATCACTGGCGTGGCGGCAGGATCGCCGATGTCGGACAGGGTATCGCCAGCCGTACGTCTTACCGCTGGCGCACTGTCTGCCATCGCCTCATAGAGCAGCTCCATCGCCTCGGGCGTGCGAAGGTCGCCTAGATACACGACCGCAAGCCTGCGAATATGCAGCTTGGGATCGTGTAGCGCCGCCTTTAGCTCCGGCAGGAGCTCCGCCGTCGGCGTAAGATCCTCTAGCGCGGCGTAGCGCACGCGCCAATCCTCATGCTTCAGGTCTCGCAGCAGCTCATCCTGAGTGCGAGTTCGTCTCTGCTCGACGAACTCGCCTTCGGCTCCGTGCGCAATGGCTTGCTGCACGAGGGAGTCGAGGCGTTCCTGCGGATACGCCGCTTCGATCTCTTGCTCGACCTCGCGCGCAATGTCCGCGGGCTCGCCATAACGAACGCCGTAATCGGTGAGCTTGCGCTCTTTGATCATTACGGCGCTGGCTACATCCATAACCGCTTTCGTGAAGCGGTTCGCTAAGGATATGCGCTCCTCATTCGCGCCCGTTTTTACTCGGATTTGCATCGGTATTCCGCGGAACATTTGGACGAAGACTTGTGCTTCCCCAAAATGCGCACCGGCATCCTCGTCAGCTAGGCTCCAATCTCCGGTCAATCCGTCACTACTCCCGAAGCGGCTTTGAACTTCTCTAAGAATGGCTGCCCAATCGGCGTTGCCTTTGCGCTCAAGTGCTGCGAAGTCAGCAGCATGATAAATGCTAGTAACGCCCGGTATCGTTAACATTTCACGTGCCCAAGCAGGTGCGGAACGCTCGCTTTCTGGCGTATAGGTTCTGCGAATTCCGGGTTCTAAACTTTCGTCCAAATGAAGCTTCATCGTATTTGGACTAGGAGTCGGTTCAATAAATGTAATCTTCATACGTAGCTCCCCCTTGAACGGTATATGGACCGTCATACTTTATACACATATTATCTCATTTCTGGCGTGAAACACAAAATAACACTTCTATTTATTTCACTAAGTTCTGCAATGCGATGAATAAAAGGGCGAACCTTTCTTATGCTATTTGTATATTTTGCAAAATGCGCTGCTGTTCAATATAGTTGTAGTATATTCGCTAAAGCTAGGATTGCGCGGCAAACTCTGTAGAAGAGGTGTTTTATGCCTAGAACTCGTTACCATAATGTCGACAATGTAAGTACAGATAAAACACTAAAAGAATTTCGCCAGTGGCGTGAGGAGCGTCGTCGCAAGAAGAAGGACTATTCATATGTTGTGCCAAATACGCCGCCCGAATTATCTTATCTGTCGGAGAATAGTTTGGAGTCTACCATTACGTGGATTGGGCATTCAACATTTTTCCTTCAATATGAGGGGATGAATATCATTACAGATCCCATCTGGGCAAGAAGGCTAGGCTTTGAGAAAAGATTGGGACAACCTGGGATTCCGCTTAGTGAAGTGCCGCCGATTGATCTGATTTTGATTTCGCACTCTCATTATGATCACTTACACATAGCCTCTATCCGCAAATTATATCGGGCAGGGACGACGCTTGTAGTTCCTGTAGGTCTGAAGCGAAAAATGCTTCGCAAAGGGTTCCGCAACTGTATGGAAATGGAGTGGTGGCAGGAGATTAAGCTAGGGAAAATCAAGCTTGCTTTTGTACCTACCCAGCACTGGACGCGGAGAACGCCTTGGGATACGAATACTTCTCATTGGGGTGGGTATATCTTGGAGCCCGCCGAGTCTGAGAACAAGAGGCTTTCTCCGAACCTTTATTTCGCTGGGGACAGCGGGTATTTTCCAGGTTTTAAGGAGATCGGAAACCGTTATAAGATTGATATCGCGCTTATGCCGATTGGGGCCTATGAACCGGAGTGGTTCATGACCTCTCAGCATGTGAATCCAGAGGAGGCGATACAAGCCTTCCTAGATGTAGGAGCAGAGACCATGATTCCGATGCATTATGGTACCTTCAGACTTGCTGATGATACCGCCCGGGAAGCATTGGATCGCATGGAAAGCGCCCGAGTTAAACACGGGATTTCTGAGAACCGAATTCGTACGCTCAGTTATGGAGAAACACTGGTTGTACAATCGGAGAATCGCACATCTGGACAATAATTGAAAAATTTCCTCCTTGAAAGTTGCCGTCGTAAAACAGTTGGAATAAGTTTCGTAGGAGAGAGATCAGCTTAAATGCCTATTTCATGGGATTTTTGCACTGATTTTATGCTATAATGAGCCGAAACCCTAAAGTGAAAAGGATGGTAATGCGTAATGATTAGCACAAGCGGCGTAACACTCCGCTACGGAAAACGCGCTCTCTTCGAAGATGTAAACATAAAATTCACCCCTGGTAACTGCTATGGTTTGATTGGTGCCAATGGTGCTGGTAAATCAACCTTTCTGAAAATTCTGTCCGGGGAGATTGAAGCGAACACGGGTGATGTTCATATAACACCAGGTGAACGCCTTGCAGTTCTGAAGCAGAACCATTTCGAGTACGATGAATTCCCAGTACTTGAAACAGTTATTATGGGTCACACTCGTCTTTATGAAATCATGAAAGAAAAGGACGCGCTTTATGCGAAGTCTGATTTCACGGAAGCAGATGGTCTACGTGCCGGTGAGCTAGAAGGCGAATTTGCAGAACTTAATGGCTGGGATGCAGAGCCGGATGCGGCGGCTATGTTGATCGGTCTTGGCATTATGCGTGAACTGCATGATAAGAAAATGGCCGAACTGAGCGGCAATGAGAAGGTACGGGTACTCTTGGCACAAGCCTTGTTTGGCCGTCCAAATAACCTCCTGCTCGATGAGCCTACCAACCATTTGGATCTCGAATCCATTGGCTGGTTAGAGAACTTCCTCATGGATTATGAAGGTACTGTTATCGTCGTATCCCATGACCGTCACTTCTTGAACAAAGTATGTACGCATATTGCGGATATTGATTTTGGCAAAATTCAGATGTACGTTGGTAACTACGACTTCTGGTACGAGTCCAGTCAGCTTGCTCAAGCTTTGCAGCGTGATTCGAACAAGAAGAAGGAAGACAAGATCAAGGAACTGCAAGCCTTTATCCAGCGTTTCTCGGCCAATGCTTCCAAGTCTAAACAGGCAACTTCTCGTAAGAAACAACTCGAGAAAATTACACTGGATGACATTCGTCCATCCAACCGTAAATATCCGTTCCTCAACTTCAAACCTGAACGTGAAGCAGGTAAGCAGCTGCTGACGATCAGCGGCTTGACCAAATCGGTTGAAGGTGAGAAGGTTCTTGATGAAATCAGCTTTGTAGTTAACAAAGGCGATAAGATTGCTTTCGTGGGCCCTTACTCTCAGCCTAAATCACTTCTGTTTGATGTGATCATGGGCGAGCAAGAAGCGGATGCGGGTGAATATGCATGGGGAGTCACTACAACTCAAGCTTATTTCCCGAAAGACAACTCCAGCTATTTCGATGGCGTGGACTTGAATCTCGTAGAATGGCTGCGTCAGTATTCTAAAGATCAGGATGAGACGTTCCTGCGTGGATTCCTTGGACGGATGCTGTTTGCCGGAGAAGAAGCACTGAAGAAAGCAAGTGTACTGTCCGGGGGCGAGAAGGTTCGCTGTATGTTGGCGAAGATGATGCTGAACGGTGCGAACGTGCTTGTATTCGATGAACCTACCAATCACTTGGATCTGGAATCCATTACGGCACTGAACAACGGACTGATCGATTTCGACGGGACTATTCTCTTTACTTCCCATGACCATCAGTTCATCCAAACCATTGCTAACCGTATCATCGAAATCACACCTACAGGTGTAATTGATCGCACGATGACTTACGATGAGTATTTGGAGAATCCTGAAATTAAGGAAATGCGCCAACGCATGTATCCTGTAGAAGTATAATATTTGCCTTCCGCTAAGCGGAAGGAACCCGTTAAGCAGCTACTCTAATCCTTATAGGATTAGAGTAGCTGTCTTTATAATTTCAATTTCGAAAAGTTAACGGTAGGTGAAGGCTGTGGACAGAGCAATTTTTATTATGAGGCATGGGGAGACCGAGTTTAATACGCAAGGTCGTTACCAAGGCCAATTGGATTCACCTCTGACTGAGCATGGTGTGGAACAAGTCAGACAAATGGCGAGGCTGCTTCGTTATTCCGTAGATCATTCCTCCAAGTGGAGGGTGATTTCAAGTCCGCTTGGGAGAGCGCTGCAAAGCACACAGATTTTGTGTGAAATCTTAGGTTACGATTTCAATAAAGTAGAAACCGATTCCAGGCTAAGTGAGGTATCCGTCGGATCATGGTCAGGGTTAACGCTGAAAGAGATTGAACAGGGCTGGGCCAATAGACTTACTGGAACTACTATGTATGATTGGTACTTTCACTCTCCAGACGGGGAGAGCTACGAGGCGGTTCAGGAGCGTGTCACAGACTGGCTGGATAGCGTATCTTCTTCTCCGCAGGTCATAGCGGTCACACATGGATTAACAAGTAGAATTCTACGCGGAGCATACGCGGGGCTTACAAGACAGGAGACCTTAACACTTGAGGTTTCCCAAAGCGCATGTTTTCAGTTGGCTAATTGTACAATAAAGAGAATCAGTAATGAATTTGATGAGTTCTAGCCCATCCTTAAAGGGAGACGAACGCATAAAAGGCTGCGTTGTCCCTGAGGGATAGGCAGCCTTTTATGTTTATAAGATAGTACTAGGATCCGCCGGTACGACGGCGTTGGTTGTTAGGCTTTTTGTTATTCTGACTTTTTAGCGGTTTGGCGGAGCCGGCCTGAAAAGTTGATCCAGGTTTGGAGGAAGATTGTTGTTTCTTCTGCTCCAGCTTTTGCCGGATAGCTTCAGCTAAATTGATTTTTCCTTTTTCATTGCTTTCGCTCATTATGATAACCTCCTTCGAAGCAAGTCCTTCACTTTATTCTAATTGTTTTTAAATGCTGCTACAAGGGCAAGAATAATTGAAAGAATTCTTTTCTAACCAAACAGAAAACGAGGAGATAGCCAAGATGGTTGATATTTACGAAGATATACGTAAAGGCGAGCGTGGCGCTTGGGTTAGCATAGCGGCTTACCTCATTTTATCGACATTCAAACTGATTAGCGGTTATCTATTCGCCTCTAATGCATTGGTCGCGGACGGGGTCAATAATTTAACTGACATCGTGGCATCGGCAGCCGTATTGGTTGGTCTGCGGATTTCGAGAAAGCCTCCTGACTCTGACCATGCTTATGGACATTTTCGGGCAGAGACAGTAGCTGCATTGTTGGCCTCTTTTATTATGGCGGTAGTAGGTATTCAGGTCATTGTGGAGGCGGTGCGTTCTTTTTTCGATCGTGCAAAAGAAACGCCGCAGCTATGGTCTGCGGGTGTGGCTTTAGTGTGTGCAGTGGCAATGATGGGAGTATACATATACAACAAAAGGCTGGCTAAGCAGATAAATAGTAGCGCACTAATGGCAGCGGCAAAAGATAATTTTTCGGATGCTATGGTTAGTGTAGGGGCTGCTGTTGGAATTGTGGGTGCTCAGTTCGGACTGCCATGGATTGATTCTGCGGCAGCCGTAGTTGTCGGGCTGATTATCTTAAAGACAGCATGGGATATTTTCCGTGACTCAACTTATCGACTTACGGATGGCTTTGATGAAGATCGGTTGATGGATCTCCGCAGTACTATCGCTCGTACACCTGGAGTAGAAGGAATTAAAAATGTAAAGGCACGGGTGCATGGGAACCATGTGCACGTGGATGTTGTAGTGGAGGTTGACGCAAATATTACAGTGGTAGAGGGTCATAAAATCAGTGATTCCATCGAAGAGAGAATGAGCAAGCTACATAATATTATGAATGTGCAGGTGCATGTGGAACCTAAAGATTAAACTTAAAATACTAAATTAAGGAAGAAACAAACATATTTAAGGAGGATTCAAGACTTTAGTCCTGTATTTTACCATAAAGTGGCATGATTATATGTGCAATTTGGAGCATGTTCCAAATCCCGGGCAAGCCTATAATGAGGGCATAAAGGAATGTAGTACACACCTTTGTTGAAATCTCATCATGGTATTGGGGGAACGTATGATTAAATCACATAAGCAATTAACAGCATCCTTGTTGGTTACAGCTGCAATTGTTGCAGGTTTAGGAGTATCTGCTCCTGGAAATGCAGCAGCAGCCTCAAGTCCATCAAATTCAGTTATGGCGGCAGCAGCCGGTCAAACCGCGGTCATCGAGGCAAGTGTTCGCCTTCGCAGCACACCTTCTACAAGTGGAGAAGTAGTGAAGTATTTGCAAAAGGGCGATCAAGTGCAGATTGTGGCGAAACCGAATAACTATTGGTATCAGGTGAAGACAGCAGATGGATCCGTCGGTTACACTAGCACGGATGATAAGTATATCAGCGTAAATTCATCTTCAGTAGGTACATCAACTGCACCATCAGCACAAACGGGAACTATTAAGTACGGAGTGAATCTTCGAACTACTCCTTCTACAAGCGGAAAAGTACTGAGACTTCTGAAGAAGGGGGAACAAGTACAACTTCTGGCAGAGCCGAACAGCTACTGGTATCAAATTCAAACCTCTGATGGTAGCATTGGATATATAAGTTCAAGTGATCAATATATTTCGTTTGCTGGTAACGGGGGGACTGGGACGGTAACACCGACACCGACACCAACACCAACACCATCGGTACCACCAGCACCACCTATTTCGACACCTGGGGCTTCGGCCCAAATCGAGAGTGTAATCTCAGCAGGTATTGGCTATCTTGGTACACCGTATGAGTTTGGATCTAGCAGAAATGATACAAGTACCTTCGATTGTTCTGATTTTATTCGCCAAATTTTCATGGATGCTCTGAATCTGAAACTACCTGCTGATTCTCGTCAACAGGGAGATTGGGTGAAATCAAACAGTACGGTGGTTACGTCTACCTCAGGTTTAAAACGCGGTGATCTTATGTTCTTCATGGATTATAAAGGGAATTCCGCTTCCGCTTATGCAGGGATTGATAAATCCAAGGCTAGAATATCACATGTTGCTATGTATCTGGGAGATGGACAAATTATTCATACGTATTCCGTAGCTTCAGGCGGGGTAAAAGTAGATCAGTTAAGCGCTTCTTGGACGAATCGTTTCCTCTTTGGGGGATCGGTCATCCGATAATTATATAGGTACACAGAAGCGGCAGCATCGCATGTTTGTGACGGGTGAACAAAGGCGGCGTAAGTGCAAAAGATACCCCCTCAGTAGAATCATATCTACTGAGGGGGTATCTTTTGGTAAATATAAGGATTTATACGTTCCGTGCTATAAATTATCCTTATATTTCTCGCATAAACACTTGCCGTTCTTATAGGGACGCCGAAGGCGTTTATGCTTGTTATCAGCTTTTCGGAGCTAATTACATAATTACATTGGCAGCCACAGGAACCTTTACCCACGCTTTTCCTAGCCATGTGTAAATTTCTCTCCATTCATTGCCCCAAGTATCCGTAATCACTTCACCTGTAGTGTCAAGCGTTTGAGCACTAAGCCAGCCTGCGGGAATCATACTGCCAACTGAAAAGTGGAAGGCTGTTTTTTCGGTTAGAACAATTTGTGGTGTAGCTGGAGTAATATCCGATGGCGTAATAATCGTTTCGAAAGTATTTGTGTAAGTGCTCCCATTAACTGTCGTAGTGTCTGTAGTTGTACCTGTTACCTCTGCGGCTGATGCAGTAGCTGCTATTGAAGCCATAAGTCCTAAGGCTAGTGTAATGCTGGCGAATTTTTTCATGTTTAGTTCCTCCTTATTATGAACCAGATTCATATATTTTTCTTATTTTCTCAAGTGACATCTGTGTGCGAATGACCTATACTTTCTGCATGATGAATAAGATATATGGATACTTATGGGAGGAGGCTACATCGATCGACCTCTGCGTCCCGTGAAGAGGGAAACAACAAACAGAACCAAGAAGACGAAGAATAGTATCTTTGCAAGACCTGCAGCAGCTGCTACAAGATTAAAGAAACCAAATATACCAGCGATTACAGCTACAACTAGTAGAATTGCGGACCATTTTAACATTACATATCACCTATCCTTTTTTTGTATTTGTAGTCATTGTATAAACGGGGACTTTGATTCTGAAACAAAGGGGGAGCAGGGAGTTTTGACAACGCTCGACAGAATGTTTCGGCCTATGGTACTAGGGGTAACTATGCAGTATACAAGGCTGAAAAGCCGCTATTTATGAGATTTGGAAGGGGTTATGAATATGATTATTGAACTTAGTGTAGCTCTCGTTGCTATCGCATTCGCAATACTTGTTTTCTTTCTAATTAAGACTTTGCAGTCAGCGAAGCAATCTCTCGACAAAGTAAGCCAGACCTTGGTGGAAGTGCAGAAGACGATGGATGAACTGACTTATGAAGTGAAGACTACAGTCAGACATGCCAATGAAATTACCGCTGATGTACAGAATAAAATTCAGAAGATTGATCCTGTCATAGATTCTGTGAAGAATTTGGGAGAAGTTATGAATGAGTTAACCTTAACCGTTAAGCAAGTCTCAGTAACTGTGATTGAGAGATATCGTAAATCGCATGAACTGAGGGAGAAGCGTAAGGGAGTATCCGTAAAAGAAGTCCCACTGACTGCAGCCGAGGAACGTACGGTTAACTCCTATGATGCTGTTAATGCCGAGAAAGCACCGGGGAAAATAGCTACTGTGTTAAAAGGTGTAGATGTAGCTGCAACTCTTTGGAAAAAATTCCGTCATTAAACTTAAGGCAGCAAGTCTTCTGTAAATGGCGGCTGCAGATAAGAAAGGTGGGATAACAACATGAACATTATCATTCTTTTGTTTAGTCTTCTTTCCCCATACTTTGATGCGTCTCCACAGTTGACACCTATCTCAACATTTATTGAACAGCCTAAGTCTGTTCTGGCTTTTGAGCATATTGCAGAATCCAGCCCTTCTATAAATCGGTTTGATTCACTTCAAGGAGTCTCTTTATATGCCACAAAGGAAGAACTGCTTCTGACCAAGGGGAATCCCTTTACGGTAACAAATGATCCATTGCAAGGGACAGTGGAGTACCACTACGCAGATGTGACAGTCGGTGTTGGCGAAGGCTTTGTATTATATGTGCATGTCTCCCCTTCTCAAGCGCAGCAGTTCGGTCTGCAGGTAGATGGGGTAGGAATTGATCCCGTGAAGGATAATGTGCAATCAACCTTGGGGAAACCGTATTTTATAGCCGAAGATGGTGACGTATATATGAGAGGAAATAATGCGCTCAAAATATATCGAAATTTGGCAGGGGAATTCGAAGGTATTGATTTATTTGATAGTATTTCTTCTTAATGTGTTTCACTTTTGATCATTTTGGTTAATAATCAGGGGCTGTCTTTACCATAGAGTAACCTCCCGAACCACTAGGTGTAGTGGTTCGGGAGGTTACTTTGCTGAAGACGTAAATGAACCTATTACTATATTTACATATTATAAAAATAGATATAACGGTTTTAAATAGCGTATGATATAGGTAATGAGTCGCAGAATTTTACGGTCGTAATACTATTTGTGTGAGGTGAAGATGATGAGAATCTTAATCGTAGATGACAATCCGACTAATGTTATCATTATCCGTGAAATCCTGAAAAAAGAAGATTACCGAAATTTCGTAACTGCATCCTCTGCAAAAGAGATGCTTACACGGCTGGGAATCGGTACTGTAAGTGAAGATGGACGTCCTCGGATGTCAGATATCGATCTGATTTTACTGGATATGATGATGCCGGAAATGGATGGAATCGAGGCATGTCGTGTTGTACAGCAATACGAACATCTTAAGGATATTCCAATAATAATGGTTACAGCTGTTGGTGATTCCAAGAAGCTGGCTGAGGCACTGGATGCAGGTGCAGTAGATTATGTTACGAAACCGATTAACAAAGTGGAGCTCATGGCCCGAATTCGGCTTGCGCTTCGATTGAAGCGAGAGAAAGATTGGCATAAGGAACGAGATCAGCGTATTCAGGAAGAATTGAGACTGGCCGCACTTGTTCAGAATGCTGTGTTGAGCTTGCCGCTTCAGGAAGAGAATTTTGAGGTCAATGCCATCTATCAGCCATCCTCTGAGCTTGCCGGTGATTTATATGCGTGGTACCCCCTTGGTGATGGCCGATATGGCGTGATCCTGCTGGACATTATGGGACACGGAATATCGTCATCACTTTTTTGTATGTTTCTTGCATCTGTCTTAAAGGACACGGTAACTACGTATGTAGAACCGGAAAAGGTTATTCAGGAGCTCAATCGAAGGTTTAATCAGCTCTATATTGAAAAAAAGTTGATTCAATACTACTTTACGACTATTTATCTCGTGATAGATACCCGTATGAAACGTATTGACTACGTCAACGCCGGGCATCCGCCTGCGCTGTTTTTCGAAGGTGTGGCTAAGACTCCAGTGATGCTGGAAAGTAACTGTCACCCGGTAGGTCTGTTTGAACGGATTGATATTCAGCCACAGAGCTTAACCTATGAAGATGAAGGGCATCTAGTTCTTTATACAGATGGTCTATTGGAACTGGTTGAGGGCGAACAAGAGGAGCAGTTGAAATTTATGATTCAACATTTAAATGTTGAACATGAGTGGAATGAAGAAGCTATTCGAGCTGCTTTTTTCAATGTTGAGGTTCCTAAAGAGCGTGATGATGATAAGTGTATTGTGTGGATCTCACTGAAGAAGGGAACAGATAGAGAATGAAGATAAAGGCTAAACTCTTAATTGGCTTCAGTGCCATGTTAGCGATTATGCTTGCACTTACGATGATAGGATACGACCGCTTAAATTATATGAATAACCAACTGGAAGGATATCAGGATAGATATATGAAGGGGCGGTCTTCTTCGGGGATGCGTGGAGAAGTCAATGATATGGCACGAATATTGACCACGACCATGTTAAGTGCAGATGCATCATCGGTAGAATCTCAAAAGAATGAGATTGATAAAAAGATTACTAAAGCGAATGAGCACTACGAGAAAATAAAAGCGTCGATGACTAGCGCTGAAGAAATGCAAATGGTCAGTCAAATAGATGGTGCGTACACTACTTATTTAAATTATCAGGAAAAGGTATTGAAACTGCTATCGGCTGGTTATTTTCAGAATGCTAGCACGTATTCCAACACAGAGGGACAAGCGATTCAGAATGCCGTGTTAAACGCTCTGAACAGTCTCTCTGATTATAATGCTTTTATTATGAATGAAGAGAGTACGAAGGCCAACGAAGCTTATAAAAGTTCGACTCAGATGGTAGTTCTAATGATGATTATGGGCTTACTTCTCGGACTTGGAGTAGTTCTATGGATCATCCCAAGCATCACTCGGGGGCTTAATGTCGTTTCGATGATGATTACCAGCTTTGGCAACGGTAAGGTGAGGGCCATACGGCGTATAAAGGTTACTACAAAAGATGAAATTGGTGAGGTTGCTCTTGTCTTTAAAAAGATGGCTTTAGATCTTGAACAGAAGCAGCAAATGGAACAGGCCTATGCGCAAGCGCAGAATGACCAATCCTGGCTGAATGCGAATGTTGCTCGGGTGACGGAACTATTGCGAGGTGTTAGCTCCTTAGACCAGGTCTCACAGACCTTCATCAATGAGTTTACCCCTGTGCTGGGAGCACAGTTCGGAGCTGTATATTTAAAAGATGCCAATCGTCCTGATTTTTTACGAAGCAGTGGATATTATGCAGTAGACAATGATAAGAAACCTAAGGACGGTTTTGTGATTGGAGAAGGGCTCGTAGGTCAAAGCGCGCTCGATATGCACCCGATCAGACTGGAGAAGGCCCCGGAAGACTATTCATCTGTTAAGTCCGGATTCGTGGATGCACAGCCTGGATATATTTCTATCCATCCGCTTATATTTGAAGACGAACTGCTTGGCGTAGTAGAATTTGCTTCATTCCAGCCTTTTAGCAGCTTGGAAAATGATTTGCTGCAACAGCTCGCAAATAATTTAAGTATTATTTTTAATAATATTAGCCGCCGTTTGATCGTGGAGAAATTGTTACGTGATTCCCAAGCACTTACGGAAGAGCTGCAGTGTCAATCCGAGGAATTACAGACTCAGCAAGAGGAATTGCGCCGTTCCAATGAGAATTTGGAGGAGCAGACAGATGCGCTTAAACGCTCGGAAGAACTGCTTCAGCGTCAGCAGGAAGAACTGGAGCATTATAATACAGAACTTATTGCCAAGACCCGTGCTTTAGAGGAACAGGTACAAGAGGTAGAAGAGAAGAAAGATGAGATTGAGCATGCAAAAATTCAATTAGAGAAACAGGCTAAGCAATTATCCGTTACTAGTAAATATAAATCTGAGTTCTTGGCGAACATGTCCCATGAATTGCGAACTCCGCTCAACAGTCTCTTGATCCTATCCCAGCTACTTACGGAGAATAAGGATGGCAACTTGTCAGAGAAGCAGGTTGAATTTGCGCATACGATCTATATGTCAGGTGCGGACTTGCTGAAGATGATTGATGAGATTTTGGACTTGTCCAAGGTTGATGCAGGCAAAATGGAACTAAACCAAGAAGAAATTAAATTGACTGAGCTGAAGAGCTTTGTGAAGCAGAATTTTGCTCCGCAAGCACTTAAAAAAGGTCTTTCCTTACGGATTACCTTTAACGAGCCGCTGCCAGATAGCGTTATTGCCGATGGTCATCGGTTGAAGCAGGTGCTAAGAAATCTGCTTTCTAATGCCTTTAAGTTTACGATGGAAGGATTTATTGAGTTCTCTGTTAGCCAAGCAGATGATAATCTTATTCCGCTAGATCTGCCAGGCGAAGCTGATTATATTGCTATTGCTGTGAAGGATAGCGGAATTGGTATTCCGGCGGACAAAACCGATATTGTGTTTGAAGCCTTCCAACAGGTGGATGGAACAACCAGTCGTAAGTTTGGGGGGACAGGCTTGGGCTTGTCTATCAGCCGTGAGTTAGCACGTTTAATGGGCGGAGCCATTGTGCTGGAATCCCGTGAGGGCCAAGGTAGTACCTTTACTATGTATTTGCCGGTTAAAGGAAATTATAATAGGCAACCTGCAGTGATAGAAGCTGCTGCTTCTGTAGAGGATGCACCCTTTGAGGAATATTTCGGAGATAGGCTTCCAGCCCTTGTACCCACGCCGGTCCATGCACCGATCCCACAATTGATGATCGATGATGACCGGGATCATTTGACTGCAAATGATAAGGTTCTGCTTATTATTGAAGACGATGAGAGCTTTGCTAAAATATTGCTGGATATGGCTCATGGCCGCAAATTCAAAGGACTGGTAGCCCTCCAAGGCGATACCGGATTGCAGATGGCGAAGACTTATCTGCCGGATGCGATTATTCTAGATATTCAGCTGCCGGTTATGGACGGCTGGACCATCCTTAGAGAGCTAAAGAGTGCATCACAGACTCGTCACATTCCTGTCCATGTCATCTCTGTAAATGATGAAGTGAAGCAGGGGCTTATGATGGGGGCAATGGCTTATTTAAGAAAACCATCTTCCAGAGAGGCTCTAGAGCGGGCGTTCTCGCAAATTGAGAACTATACCTCCAGTACGTTGAAGTACTTGCTGATAGTTGAGGATGATGAGATTCAACGTCGTTCTATCATGGAATTAATCGGTCATGACGATGTAGCGATAACCGCAGTTTCAACTGGCGGGGAGGCACTGAATGAGCTGCGGAAGCAGAGATATGATTGTATGGTTCTAGATCTGATGCTTGAGGATATGACAGGTTTCGATCTGCTGGATCAGATTCGTGATGATGAGGAATTAAATGATCTTCCTATTATTATTTATACAGGTAAGGATTTGGATGGTAAAGAAGAGACGCAGCTACGCAAGTATGCGGAATCAATCATTATCAAGGATGTACGTTCGCCAGAACGTTTATTGGATGAGACTACATTGTTCTTACACCGGGTAGAAGCCAATCTTCCGGAAGATAAACGTAAGATTCTGCAGAAACTTCATAATAAAGAAGAATTGTTTGAAGGAAAGAAGATTCTGCTCGTTGATGACGATATTCGTAATGTTTTTGCGCTCTCCAGCGTACTCGAAGAGTATCATATGGAAGTGAAGTTTGCCGAGAATGGACGCGAAGCGCTAGAAATGCTGGTAGAGCAAGAAGATTTCGATCTTGTGCTTATGGATATGATGATGCCGGAGATGGACGGATATGAGGCTATGCGCCGGATCCGCGAGATGCCGCAGTATCAGAAACTGCCAATTATTGCACTTACCGCCAAAGCGATGAAAGAGGATCGTGCCAAATGTATTGAAGCTGGAGCCTCTGACTATATGAAAAAGCCAATCGCTACAGGTCAACTTCTATCTTTAATGCGAGTTTGGCTGTATTCGTAACCTCAATATTGGGGTAATACTTTAAAAGAATTAACAAAAAGCCATTCTTCAAAAAAGTACGGCGTGTTGATAAGGGAGTCGGATAACAATGAAAGCATTAGAACACGGATATGAGGAGCAGCCCGTTCTGGCGGGAAGTGAAGAACTGGAGCAAATTGAGATCGAGCTGCTTCTTGATGGGGTACACCGTTTATATGGCTATGATTTCCGGAATTATGCGTTGCCTTCATTGAAACGACGTATCTGGCATCATGTTCATGCGGAGAATGTTCTCAGTATATCCGCGCTGCAAGAGAAAGTGCTGCATGATCGCGCTTGTTTTGAACGATTTGTCTACAGTCTCTCTATTCCTGTTACTGAAATGTTCAGGGATCCGGGATTATTTTTAACTTTTCGCCAGAAGGTAGTTCCTTTGTTAAGAACCTATCCCTATATTCGTATCTGGCATGCCGGATGTTCCACTGGGGAGGAAGTTTATTCTATGGCCATCCTGCTACATGAAGAAGGGCTTTATGATAAAGCTCGGATTTATGCCACAGATATGAATGAGCGTTCTTTACAGCAGGCTAAGGAAGGCGTTTATGATATTAGCAGAATGAAGCAATACACAAAGAATTATTTGGAGGCAGGAGGTACTCGGGCATTTTCCGAATACTACACTGCGAAGTATAACTCCGTTATTTTACAACCTTATTTACGCAAAAATATTATTTTTGCTGAGCATAACTTAGCTACAGACACTTCTTTTAATGAATTTAATGTTATTTTCTGCCGAAATGTAATGATTTATTTCAATGATGAGCTTCGTGATCATGTTCACGGATTGTTTCATGAAAGTCTAAGTCGCTTTGGAATCCTTGTTCTGGGCTCTAAAGAGTCTATTCACTTTACGAAATATAGCGATTGCTATGAATCTTTAGACAGAGTGGAGAAAATATACCGTAACATAAAATAACGCATGAAGGAGGGTGGTCCTATGGGGTTTCAAGAACCAATTCATATACTACTAGTCGACGACCGTCCTGAAAACTTGCTGGCGCTGGAGGCGGTACTTGAGAGCCAGCATTACGAGCTAGTCAAAGCCACCTCCGGTGAAGAGGCACTGCGGTGTTTGTTAAGGTATGATTTTGCTGTCATCGTACTGGACGTACAGATGCCAGGTATGGATGGGATCGAAACCGCAAAATTGATCAAAGCCAGAGAAAAAACAAAGGATATCCCCATTATTTTTATCTCTGCGAACAGCAAGGAAGCGGAGCACTTATTCGCTGGTTATTCGGCAGGGGCTATTGATTATATGGTCAAGCCTTTCATTCCACAAATTTTGAACTCTAAGATACAAGGCTTTGTCGAAATGTACATCACGACTAAGAAACATCAGACTCAAACCATGCTGCTGCAGCAAAAGACGAAAGAACTAGAAATTATTAACAGTGAGCTTATTAAGGCAAAAGAAGAGGCGGAGATTGCCTCTAAAGCAAAGTCGGAATTTCTTGCTATGATGAGTCATGAGATTCGTACACCTATGAACGGCGTAGTTGGCATGATCGATCTATTAATGGAGACGGATCTAACTTCTGAGCAAAAGGAATATTCGGAGATCATTCGGAAAAGTGCCGACACGTTGATTACGGTAATTAACGACATTCTTGATTTTACTAAAATGGAATCTGGAAAAATGGAAGTTGAAGAGCATTTGTTTGAACTCCGAAATTGTATTCAAGAGGTGTTCAGCCTCTTTTCGATTGAAGCGGGAAAGAAGAACCTGGAACTCGCGTATTTTATTGATCAGAAATTGCCTAGACTTTTATATGGAGATATGGCTCGCTTACGCCAAGTTCTAATTAATCTGATCGCTAATGCCGTTAAATTCACAAATCAAGGTGGGGTGTATCTAGTCGCCTCCATTAAGAGCATTGCTGATCATAAGATGGAAGTTGAATTCACGATCATGGATACAGGGATTGGGATTTCTCCGGAAAAATGTGACCGATTATTTGAACCCTTTTCGCAGCTTGATTCTTCTATGACACGGAAATATGGGGGAACAGGTCTGGGACTAGCTATATGTAAATCTCTTGTCGGAATGATGGGTGGAGAAATCCGGGTAGAATCGATGGAGGAAAAGGGAGCTACCTTTATCTTTACGATTCAGGCATCTATGCCAGGAGAAGATTTGATAGGCGGTTATCAAGAAGAGGAATCCATGCAACCTGTTCCAAATCAAGAGGGTAGAAGCAGAATCCTTGTTGTAGATGACCATCCGATTAATCAGCGTCTAATGGTCAGTATGCTGGATAAGCTGGGCTATGCGGCGGATATGGCTGAAGATGGACAACAGGCTGTGGAAATGGCAATTAAGCATCCTTATGATTTTATCTTTATGGATCTTCAAATGCCTGTGATGGATGGCTTGGAGGCGACCGCTCAAATTCGGCGAGAGGGTGGTCCTGCTGCCAAGAAGACCGTTATTATTGCAATGACGGCGAACGTCATGGAGGGAATTCAGAATCGCTGTAAGGCCTCAGGAATGGATGATTACATCAGCAAACCGCTGAAGATGAGTAGTATAAAACAAATGATTTCTCGATATTCTAGCAATGACAATGTAATACTTGAACCTGATATATCTATTTTCCAGGCGTAATCTAGTATTTACCAATTGGTTTTTTTAACGTTGTTTGATTCAAAGGTATATCATTAAGGTTATTAATATAGAAAATATTTGTTCAGGAGAGATCGTCTAATGAATACGCATAAAAGTAACAAGTTCCATGCGAAGACAGAAACTAAAGGGAATGTATGCACCGTTTTCCTGAGTGGTGAACTTGATTTATCAGTTGCTTCGGATTTCCGCCTGGTGATGGAGCCGCTTGTAGGAGATACCAAACTAGATTTAGTTATTAATCTTAAGGAATTAAAATACATCGATAGCACAGGGATTGGTATTCTACTTTCGATCTTGAAGTCAAGACAAGGAATGGACGTTAAGTTTATGGTTGAGGATGTTCCTCCACAAATTCAGAAGCTGTTTGACATGACTGGTATTTCCAAGTTTTTTGCCTCCCAAGAGAATTCCCACTAGGAAAGGATAGAACAAAGAATGAGTGATGATGTGCAAAAAGTAATTCTTCAGTTGCCTGCTAGCGCAGAGTATGTGGATATTGTTAGGTTGAATTTATACGGCATTGCCTCGAAAATGGGTTTCACCTATGAGGATATAGAAGACATGAAAGTGGCAGTGTCAGAGGCGTGTAACAATTCAGTATTATATGCTTATGGCCAAAAAGACGGAGTGGTAGATGTTATTTTTGAGGTAGAAGAAAGCTCCTTATCCATTACAGTCAAAGACGAAGGGGAGAGCTTTGACGGCTTGGACAATTCTAATGAACGTATGACACTGCACGATAAGGAGTTAAGTGACGTTCAGGTTGGCGGGTTAGGGTTCTACTTAATGCAAGCGTTGATGGATGACGTGAGTGTCGTAAGTGAAGCCGGAAAAGGGACGGTGGTAACTTTGAAGAAGCACCTTAATTTTAGCGAGGAGAAAGTATGAGTGACAAAGTGACTCCCCCCGAGTCCATGAATGAAGCAGTCACCCAAATTTGGGAGTATCAGCAGACCAAGGATAACGATCAGGCGACATTGCTGATACAGAAATATGAGCCTATGGTGAAGATGGCTGCCGGGAAAATTTCCCGTAATCGCCCCGACTTGTATGAGGATTTATATCAGGTCGGGCAAATGGCGCTCATCCGGTTACTGCAGCAATATGATATCAGTCTCGGAATCCCTTTTGAGCCCTATGCGATGAAAAGCATGATTGGACATATGAAGAATTATTTGCGTGATAAATCTTGGTACATACAGGTTCCTAGACGGATTAAAGAAAAAGGAGCGCTTGTTCAACACGCGATTGATGAACTTACAGTGAAGCTTGAGCGTTCTCCTGCGGTCGATGAGATTGCTCATTATCTTGATCTGTCTGTTGAAGAAACTGTAGAAGTACTGGCAGGCAGAGAATGTTACCATTACGTATCTCTTGATTCACCGCTTTCCCAAGAGGAGACTGGAGCTACGCTAGGGGAGCTTATCAGCTCTGATGCGAACGATTACGAGACGGTAGAGAAACGAATGGATCTTCAGCAAGCACTAGGACAATTGAAGGAGCAAGAGCAGCAAGTGTTGCTACTAGCCTTCCAAGATGGTCAATCCCAGCGGGCAATCGCTCAGAAGCTGGGGGTTTCACAGATGAGTGTTTCACGGATACAGAAGCGGGCCACTGAGAAGTTAAAGCAGATTATGGCTAACTCATCCTATTGAGCTCCTTTATGTGTAATAAACATTACTTTGATTTGAACGCCACTTTTCGACGATAAGGACATGCCTCTCTCCGCACCTGGAGAATAGCATGTCCTTTATTTGTGTTTTATGTTTTTACAAAGCTCTTACCCCGCTTGACCGTCTAACCCTAAAGGATAGACGGTCAAGCGGGGTAAGGGGGAGAGGTGATAGATGATAGATGGGCGATAGATAACGCATCTGTTAGCTATTTGCATCGATGTATTTTTTGATCTCGCCAAGGTACTCACCGATCACAGGAACATCAAGAAACAGGCTAAGAATATAGCCCAGTACACCAAGGACTACGAATGTTCCGAGCGACAGTCCGAGACCTCGGGAGATGCCGGCCATCAAGTTTGTGATGATTCTTTTTTTGGGATCGGAGTAATTTTCGAGAATATCTTTGAATTCTGATTTCTCCAGTGATTCAGCAATCTTATCGAGGCGATGGTTTAGGCGTTTTACTTCATGTCGTAGCTCAAAAGGATGTTCATCAATTTCATATGTTTTTGTTTGGCCATTTGATTCTCCCATGGAGCACCCCTGCTTTCTGTAGCCCGAACGGGCATTCATTAAGGATCTATTCAATCAGATGAAACTTTATAGAGGGTATAACTAAACAACAGCCAGCTGCGGACAGCTGGCTGTTGTTTGATATAGCTGTGTAATGGCCGCAGTTTAATAACTGGATTTATAAGAAGATTTAACATCCTCTTTCGCATCTTTAGCCTCATCAGCAATTTCTTTAGAGGATGATTTGGCTTCGTCAGCCACTTCTTTAGAAGCGTCTTTAACATCAGAGGCTACATGATTTGAGGCTTCACTTACAGTGTCACCAATTTTGCTGCCTGCGTCTTGAAGGGTGGCCGCAATTTGCTGTTTGCTGTCACTGACCGTAGTGTAGATATCCGTGGCTTTAACTGAAACTGTACTAGCCAGGTCGGTTGCCTTTTCACCTACCGTTGTGGCAATAGCTTTAGTTTTGTCAGTTACTACACCAGCAACTTCTTTTGTTTTGTCAGTAGCAAGTGTAAGTTTGTCAGACAGATCACTGCGCATTTCACGACCGGGTTTTGGAGCAAATAATAGAGCTGCTGCAGCGCCTATTAAACTACCAATAAAGATGCCCTTGAAAAAGTTGCTTCCGTTTTCTACTTCATGCTCTACTTTATGTTCTACGTTACTCATCACCAATCACTCCTTATAAGTTATCTTACTTCGTATATAAACTTTGGAGTATAGGCTGAAACAATGGATAAGCAAGGCGTAGATTGCGAGAGACGCTTATTATGGACTAATGATGAACGGCTTGGAGCACTGCGTAGCCGAATTCAGGCAGATTCAAAGAGAGACATGAGGTGATAGTTTCTGTGCGTTTCTGCGTCTCTAGATTTACCCATATAGAGTGCGCCACAGGGCAGGGAATCTTGGCGTCGACTATCAAGTCTTCATTGTTGAGCACGATTAAGAAACGGCCATGTTCGTCCCAACGCTCATATACAAGCAGCCTTGGGTGATCCGGGATGTCCAGCGATTTAAAGCCGCTATTCCGGAATGCTGTATGTGATTTACGAAGTTCAATCGTCCAGCGGTAGAAATTGAATAGTTCATTATTCTGTTTCTGGGGATCCCACTCCATACATTTTCGGTTATCTGGGTCATAGCTACCTTCCATACCGATTTCATCGCCATAGTAAATGCATGGTGCTCCTTGAAAGGTCATCTGAAACAAAACAGCCAGCTTTAATCTTCGGACATCACCGCCGCAAAGGGTCAGGAAACGAGTTGTATCATGACTGTCTAATAGATTGAAGGTAGCCTCTGTAATGTGCTGAGGGTAATTCGCTAGCATAGTAGCAATCGATAGAGAGAATTGTGCAGCGTTGATTTGTCCGTGAGCGAAGAAATTAATCTGAATATTGGTTAGCGGGTAATTCATTACAGCGTCAAATTGATCACCAAGAAGCCACGGCAAGGAATCATGCATAATTTCTCCTACGAGATAGGCTTCTGGATTAATGCTTTTGATCGCATTACGGAATTGTCGCCAGAATGTATGAGAGACTTCATTCGCGACATCAAGCCGCCAGCCGTCTATACCTATTTCCTCAATCCAATAGCGACCAACATTCAGAAGATATTCATTGACCTCAGGATTCTCTGTATTGAGTTTTGGCATGATAGGCTCAAAAGCAAACGTGTCATAGGTGGGAACTTTGTCGACAACCTGTGGTGGCCACTCCCGTACATGAAACCAGTCAGCGTAACGAGAAGATTGCCCATTGGCGAGCAGATCAGCAAATGGAGGGAAGGTATGGCCGCAATGATTAAAGACACCATCTAGAATGACGCGAATGCCTTTGGAATGACAGGCGTCTACAAGTTCTTTTAGCAATGCGTTGGTTCCCAGATGAGGGTCCACCAAGAAATAATCCTTTGTGTCATATTTATGATTGGTAGTTGCCTCAAATATAGGATTGAAATATATAGCAGTGATGCCCAGTTCACAGAGATAATCTAAATGATCTAGCACACCTTGCAAGTCGCCTCCGAAGAAATTCCGTGGACTCGGCGTGCCACCCCATTCCAGCACATCTGCCGGATCATTGGTAGGGTCACCATTTGCGAAACGCTCCGGGAATATTTGATAAAATACTGCATCCTTCACCCATGCTGGAGGGGAGTGTACATCTTCACGGTTTAAAAAAGGAAAGTCAAATAGGCCTTCATATATAATTACTGGAGGTTCTGAGAAGAAGCCTTTTTCCAAATAATAAAGGACCTCATCTCCATCATAAAGTCCAAAGTAATAAGTGAGTCTTCGATAAATAGGACGGACCGCAGCCTGCCAATAATCGAATAAGCTATCAGAAGCAAGGATCTGCATAGGAATGATCTCATGGGTTTTATCCCACCCGTATTTATCTCCGCATAAAAGATCGATCCGGGACACATTATCACGTTTAGTTCTAATGCGAATATGCAGTGTAGACTCATTGTAGGCATATGACCAATTTTGCCCCATACGATGATAAACGGCTTCTGGTTGAATCATATTCAATTTCCATCCCTTCGCGGCAAGTAAACGCAAAAAAGGGTTCAACCTCATGATTTTCAGAGGTTGAACCCTTGGCGGTTTCATTGCCTTTAAATTTTGTCTGAATCTTATCATACCCCTCAAGATCAAAGCAAGAGATAATTTCACATAAATCCACGATATGGAATATTAAGTATGCGGTTGAAATAAAGAGAAAATATAAGGAAGAACCTGAAAAACATTATTAAATCGTCCCATTTGGGTCTATATTCTTATTGCAATCCAAATTATGGGTATTATAGAATGAGGGCGAATGAACTTGATTTTTCATAACACGCATACAAATTAAAGGCAATGTTACCTGACAGGGTACAACCTCGGCACTTTGTGCAAATGAGGTTGTACCTTTTTTGTATGCTTATTTTTTCTATGTGTGTTAGGTCTGATCACTCAAGAATAAAGGGGAGATGAGCAAATGAAGAAGAGTAGACGTTCAAAAATGCAAGCGGTATCATTTAGTACAGTCTTATGTCTGCTGTTGGCATTGACCGTTACGGCTTGCGGTTCAGGCAATGGGAACTCTGCAACAGAACCGAACGCAAGCCTGAATTCCGCAGTAAACGAACCGGCGGAGACTACAAATGAGACAAATCCTGCCGAAGAAGAGCTGAAACCGGAAGCTGGGGCCAAATTGACCGTCTGGGAAGCCAAGGAGCAGGTTGAATACATGAAGCAGCTAGCCGCTGATTTCGAAAAGGAATACGGTGTTCCTGTCAAGGTGGAGGAAATGGCGGGTGGAGATCAGGGTGCAAGGCTGGCAACAGACGGCCCGTCCAAACTAGCTGCCGATGTGCTGACTCTTCCGCATGACCAGATCGGTCAGGCTGTAAAAGCGGGGCTACTGTTGCCTAATGATGTGTTTGAGGAAGAGACGAAATCAACGATGGTGGAGACAGCCATTCAAGCATCGACTTATGACGGCATCCTGTACGGCTATCCTAAATCGGTAGAGACCTATGCACTTTTCTACAACAAGGACCTGATCCCTGAGGCTCCAAAAACCTGGGATGATGTGGTTGCTTTTGCCAACACGTATAACAAGCCGAAGGAGAACAAATTTGCGATCATGTGGGAATTCGTAGGGTATTACAGTTATCCATTCATCGGCAGCTTCGGCGGATACATCTACGGTGATAACAATACAAATACCAAGGATATCGGATTAAATAACGAAGGTACTGTCAAAGGATTTACCTTTCTTCAAAGCCTAAAGGGCATTCTGCCATTGAACGCAGGAGATATCACCTATGACGTTAAGACCCAATTGTTTCAGGAAGGTAAACTGGCAATGAACATCGACGGACCTTGGTCTGTTGCGGCATTCAAGGATCATGTTAATCTGGGTGTGGCTCCGCTTCCAAAAGGACCTGACGGACAGGACAGTATTTCTTTCTCTGGCGTCAAATCGTATTATGTTAATTCCTATACGGCGTATCCCGTCGCTGGCCGTCTGTTTGCACACTTTGCAAGCAATAAGGAGAATCAGCTCAAAAACTTTGAAATGACGGGAGCTATTCCTGCAAACATCGAAGCTGGAGAAGCGCCGCAAATCAAGGATGATCCAATTATCAGCGGATTCTTCGAGCAGTTCCAACACTCCGTGCCGATGCCTTCCATCTCAGAAATCAAATCTGTTTGGGACCCGCTAAAGGCAGCATTTGTATCCCTGTGGAATGACCCAAGTCTTGATGTTAAGAAGACACTAGATCAGACCGTATCAACGATTCAGGCCGATCTGGCGTCGAAGTAAAGGACGGGTGATTTGACCTATGCACAAAAAAAAGGGCGCAGCGCTACTCTCGGTTATTCCGGGACTGGGCCAATTCTATAACCGTCAGTGGCTAAAAGGATTAATATTTCTATTGGTAGGGGCTGCCGGGATCTATTTTATCGTCTTTAATCTGACTGGATATTTACATGGATTGGTCACACTCGGTGAATTTCCTAGTCGTATGGTCAAGGTCGGAAAGCTGACCCGGATGGTGGAAGGCGATCATTCCATTTTTATGATGATCGATGGTTTGATTGCTTTGTTGGCACTGCTTTTTTACTCAGCCTTTCATGTTTTGAACATCAGAGATGCTTTTCTGGTTGGAGCGGCACGCGACAGAGGAGAGCCAATTCATTCATTTGGTGAATCGCTCAGACATATGGGTCGCAAAAATTTTGCTTATCTTGTACTTGTAATTCCTTTTGTGGCAGTTGTTTTTCTGACGATACTACCGCTTGTTTTCTCAGTACTCTTGGCATTTACGAACTTTGCTGATCCGATTCTTCCGCCAGCGCACCTGGTGGATTGGGTGGGGTTTGGAAATTTCATGAAGATGCTAAGTTTGGATGTATGGAGTTCTACCTTTAGCGGAGTGCTGATTTGGACACTGATCTGGGCGATTATTGCTACCGTGACGACTTACATCGGGGGTGTTCTCATTGCCGTGCTTATTCACCAGCCTCGTGTTCGGTGCAAAAAGCTATGGCGGACACTTCTGATTGTTCCCTTCGCCATCCCGAATATGATCTCATTGCTCGTTATGCGCAATATGTTCAATAATCAGTTTGGACCGATTAATAGTTATTTAAGAGCTATGGGACTGGACGGTGTGGCTTGGCTGACTAATCCGTTCTGGGCCAAAGCGACCGTCATTCTGGCTAATATGTGGATCGGAATTCCGGTCACCATGATCCTGGCCTTTGGGGTACTGACAACAATTCCAAGGGATATGTACGAAGCGGCTGAAGTGGACGGAGCTGGGGCATTCTACAAGTTTCGCATGGTTACACTGCCTATGGTGCTGTTCGCAACCGCTCCGATCCTGATCATGCAGTTTGCCGGTAACATTAACAGCTTTAACGTCATTTACCTAATGACCAACGGAGAACCGGTCAATCCAAACTACCAGTACGCGGGTCACACCGACCTACTGGTGACTTGGCTCTACAAACTGGCGCTTAACCAGTCGCAGTACAGCTTTGCTTCTGTCATCGGGATTGTCATCTTCCTGTTGGTAGCGACCTTCTCCATCTGGAGCTACCGTCGAACGCGATCCTACAAAGAGGAGGATATGATTGCATGAAGCCAAAACTGACAGAAGCGTTTAAAACGATTGGAAGCCATCTGCTACTGATTGTGCTCAGTTTTATTAGTCTTTTTCCAGCGTTTTGGATTATTATGTCTTCATTCAAGACGGGTAACAGTTTGTTCAGTGACTCGTTGATTCCTAAAAATTTCACGTTCATTCATTACAAGGAACTGTTTGAGCAAACTAAATACTTGATATGGTTCATGAATACGCTAAAGGTTGCAGCGCTGTCTACGCTACTTGGCACTTTTCTGCTGCTGTTGACTTCGTACGCCATTTCTCGGTATCGGTTTACAGGCAGAAAAACAACATTGACCGCGCTCCTTGTTCTGCAGATGTTTCCGGGATTCATGGCTATGATTGCAGTTTACGTGCTGCTGAATACACTTGGGCTGCTGAATTCTCACTGGGCGCTTGTGCTTGTATACAGCAGCGGGGCCATTATCACGAATGTATTTGTGGCTAAAGGTTTTTTTGATACCATTCCCAAAAGTCTGGAAGATGCTGCGCGGATGGACGGGGCGAGCCATATGAAAGTTTTTCTCTCTATAATGATCCCACTGTCCAAACCAATGCTTACCTATGCCAGTCTAATGATATTTAACGGCTGCTTTGTGGATTTCATTTTCGCTGACCTTGTATTACGTACGGAAGAGACGAGGACGCTAGCTGTCGGGCTTTTCCGGATGGTGAATCAAAGCAACTCGACCGAATTCACGTTGTTCGCCGCTGGAGCGGTGCTGGTTGCTCTGCCGGTCACGCTGTTGTTCATTTTCCTTCAGCGTTTTTTGGTGGATGGTCTGACCGCGGGTGCAAGCAAGGGATAGATCGATTTGTGCATGCTCCCACACTACAACAGTGCCGAATTCCATATAGGCTACTTCCTTTTCAGAAAATCAAAATTCTGAGGAGGAAGTGGTTTTTTTTATTTGAAAGCTTCATTTATACTCATGTCATTCGGAATATATTGCTGTTGTAATTGTTTTTGTGTAGCTTCTAAAATCTTCTTAGTGTGGAGAGGATTGAAGAATGATGAAAATAGGAGTAGAATTCCTCATGGAACTAACACTTAAGGGAGTATGTCTGTACAAATAAATCCCCGGAGCACGGGGTTATTTTCTAGCATTAATTAAATGTAGAATCCTGATAAATCCTTGTGAGTTATAGAGCACCATGAGAAAAGAGGAGAAATATAATGGAAACAGTATTAGTACGAGAATATCGGTCAGATTTGCTGGAATGTGTTCATAGTGGACATATTGCCATCGTAGGAGAAAATGGTGATGTGAAGGGATATGCAGGTGATCCTGAGTTTGTATCCTTTACTCGTTCAGCGGCCAAACCACTTCAGGCTATTCCAGGCATACGTGGAGGAATCGCGGAGCATTATGGTTTTACACCCGCTGAGATTGCCCTAATGACTGCTTCGCACCGTGGAGAGAGCTATCATGTTGCTGCGCTTGAGAGCATTTCCACCAAGATTGGCATCGATGAGCAACAAATGATATGTGCCACAAGCTATCCTCTGGATTATACGAGTAGAGAGAATGCCATTCGCGGCGCGGGCAAAAGAAAGTTCTATCATAACTGTGCAGGTAAGCATATGGGGATTTTATCGTATAGTAAGCTCAAAGGGCTGCCGCTTGAGGAATACTCACAGCCGGAGCAAACGGTTCAGCGTGAGATTATAGATACCATTGCTTATATGGCTGGCGTAGCCCCAGATAGTATTGGCCTAGGTACGGACGGATGCGGTCTGCCGGTATTTGCTATGCCTTTGACAGCTTTGGCGACCGCGTATTTGAAATTAGCCAATCCTGATTTAATTGCTGACGAGGCTACCCGCAAGGCGGTTTCTACGATCACGGCGGCGATGAATGCACATCCGGAAATGGTTTCTGGTCACGGACGACTCGATTCAATTCTTTTAGAAGATGACAATATTATTGCTAAGGGTGGATTTAAGGGCGTATATTGCTTCGGCTTGCGCCGTGAACGACTGGGTATTGCCTTTAAGATTCTGGATGGATCAGAAGAAGAGTGGGGACTTATTGTACAGGGGATTCTAAATCAGATTGGATACAGTCAGAAAAACACTTTGGAAAAGCTGCGTCATGCATTTTCAGGTGTGATCTACAATGACGGTGGTACACGGGTAGGCCATGCCGATACAGAATTCCAGCTTCATTTCATAAAATAAGCGCATAGGGAAAGAGCCTCTCGACTACGTATCCATCCTCTGGATACGTAAGCGAGAGGCTCTTTTTTTACCTGCAGAACAATTATTTCTGACGTAGGCGTCCGAGTTCAGAGACGAGCGCTTCCACCTGAGAAATACTGAGTCTATCGCTGCTCATGGCTACCTCATAGACATCGAAGATATCCTCATATTTATCTACTGAAAAAGCAGAGGCTTGCATCGCTGCAGCACTAGCCATTTTCAGCTTGTTCTTGATGGCCTCGATCATATATTCAACATTTTCCTGACTAGGTTGTGTTAAATCCATTGGTTATTAACATCCTCTCTGTATACTGATCCATGTATTTTACCATGATTGTGAGCTTGATCACCATTTTTTTGTCGAGCCCACAGAAATCATGTTAAATTAAAGGCATGAAATCAAAAATATCATCGAAGGGAGGAAAGGGATTGGCAATTAGAGAACAAGGAAGCGGAAAACGAAGCAAATTGGACGATGTAGGATTAGTGTCCTTTTTTATGGAAATTGCTGCACTGCATTCCGCTGAGAAAGTCACATTTCTGTGTATCGGAACGGATCGTTCTACAGGTGATGCCCTCGGTCCGTTAACAGGGAGCAAACTTCTGGAATATGGCTTTCCACACGTAATCGGTACGTTGCCATCTCCTTGCGATGCAGATAACTTGATGGCCAGAGTAGCTGAGATTCCATCGGAGCATATCATTATTGCTGTGGATGCCTGCCTAGGACCACCAGTAGCTCTCGGTTATTTCTTCGTTTCGAATGAGCCGCTTCAGCCAGCACAATCAGTGGGGGCTTGCCTTCCCGCAGTGGGGCATTATAGCTTGGCGGCGATTGTAGATATCAACGGCCCAAAACCCTATCGGACGCTGCAGACGACTCCACTACATAGAGTTATGGTTATGGCTGAACAAATTGCCGCCGCAGCAGCAAAAGGGTTTGGAATTGGGTATTAAGAATACGATGCCGGTTTCAAGGAGAGCTGTTTTGCTTAATAATAGATATTAGTTAATATATCTTAGTATTTTGGAAAGAGGGAAGCAGCCATGGAAAGAGTACGTTGTGACGGAAGCAATATTTGCTATAGCGATCAGGGGAAAGGCGAGGTTATTGTATTACTGCATGGCTTTTGTGGAAGTGCTGAATACTGGGAACAAGTCATTCCCATCTTAAGCAGCGACTACCGAGTGATTGCTCCCGATTTACGTGGTCATGGAGCTTCTGAGGCTCCACTAGGCCCCTATACTATTGAACAAATGGCAGACGATGTTCTGGGCTTGTTAGATACACTGGAAATTTCTGAATGCACCATGCTGGGACATTCACTTGGTGGATATATTACACTTTCGTTCGCGCAGCGGTATGCCTCTCGATTGAAGGGCTTCGGATTAATCCATTCTACGGCATATCCGGATAGTGAAGAAGCTCGGGAGAATCGATTGAAAAGTGTCAGCAGGATTCAAAATGAAGGTATTACTCCTTTTGTGGACAGCTTTGTCCCGGGGATTTTTGCTAAAGCAACCGCTTCTACATCACCGCACTTGCTGGAGCGAGCAAAAGAAATTGGTTACAAAACACCTCCACAAGGAGCAGCGGGAGCTGCACTGGCGATGCGCGAGCGTCCGGATCGACGTGATGTGATCACAGCTACCACGTTGCCGGTACTACTTGTTGCTGGCGAGCAGGATGAACTGATTCCTGCGGAGCGCACCTTCACTTCGGATAAACCAAATATAACGCAAGCTACGATTTCTGGAGCAGGCCACATGAGCCTGTTTGAAGCTCCTGAACGGCTAGCTGAGGTTATCAAGGAATTCACCCAAGCTACGGGTAGTATTAACAGTCATTCGTGATCGCTGAAATAATAATTCAAAAAGAGGCAGATCCGCGTCAAAGTAACTGGCGTGGGCTGCCTCTTTTTCTGAAAAATAACCCCTCCATGAAATCCTGTTTCCAATTCGGAGAAGATTCCAAGGGCTGTGCAATAGATGATGTAGGGGGCTTAGCTATTTCGGAATTTGATTTGTTGAGTAGTACTTTTCGTAAATAAATCAGACAGACTAGGGACATTAAGTAAGTAAAGCATCCATCCCAAATCCTACACCTGCCGATAAATGAGTAATCAATATCCCGCCAAGGGCAGGACCAATAAGGCGTACGGTCTGAGTAGTCATTTGGGTTAGCGCATTAGCGGCAACACGAATATTTGGCGTGAAGATTGTTGCACGGACTGCTGCATAAGCAGGCTGAAACAGACCATCAAGCAAACCATAAAGGCCTACCAATATAAGTAGAAGCGGGATTGTCAAAACTCCGATCAAAGAAAGAGCGGCAGTTGCCAGCATGATTAAGAACCGAGCAATATCAGCCAGCATCATAATCTTTACACGGTCATAGCGGTCTACGATATGGCCAGAGATAGGAAGCATTATTATATTTGGCAGCATGTAGACGGCCATTACGATGCCCATAATCGTTGTAGATCCAGTTAAGGAATAGACTAAGACAGGTAAAATAACCATCGTAACTGAACTTCCTAGAAATGAAATCAGGTGACCTAGCCATAGAAAAGGAAAAGCACTTGATTCAGCAAATGGAGCAGCGAATCCCCGGAATGGGTTACGGCTTTTAGATTCAGTAGTATTTGCAGAGATCATGAATAGGTATTGCCTCCTATGTATTCATCCTTGGTTGGTGGGGTCAAGTATATTTTAACTTGGCATTCAATAAGAAGAAGGGTCTTGATCATTCCTTTTCTTATAATTGCTTTAGTGGCATAGCGTAGTGCAATGGTTTAAGATAAATGAATAGAACATATATAATAACCGGATACACAAGCTTTACAGTTACAGTATGGAAAAGGGGGAAGTTCATGTTCCGAAGAGACTATATTGTCCGGATGATCGAAGATATGACGGCGATGGTTGCCAAGGTTCTAACGCTGAAGCAGGAGCGGAAGACAACGGAAGCCTTATGGGAAATTGATGAGCTGTTGAACCGACATTTTCCACTGAACTCACGTCTTTTAAACTCACTATCTGTAGAAGATATCATAGATATGTTCCGTTTTAACGGGGTGTTGGAGTCAGATAAGCTTCAAGGTGTTGCCAAACTGCTTAAGGAAGAGGGCAGCATTTATGCTGCTAGCGGTGATCATGATGCAGCGCTATTTCGAAGCATGAGGGCACTGCATTTATATTTGTACGCAGATTTGCACGGAGCTGATCGAGAACTGCTGCAGATGACAGCGGATATCGATGAACTCCTGGAGGAAGTCAAAGCATATCGTCTTCCTACCAAGACGGAACGGCTGCTGCTAGTTTATATGGAGTCGATCGGGCATTACAGCAGAGCGGAGGACAGTCTGTATCGACTATGGGAGCAGGGGGAGAATGTCTTGCTGGAAGGCGATCAATTGTACAGACGGCTGCTGCTTAAATCACCGGAAGAATTGGAACAAGGCTCGCTTCCTATACATGAAGTGGAACAAGGATGGAAAGAGTGGAGCCGGATCACAGAAGTTCGGAGGGAGTCGGAAGCCTAGTGAATACACCCTTATTTATTATCGATGCCTTTGCAGGAAAAGCTTATTCAGGAAACCCGGCGGCAGTATGCTTGCTGAAGCATCCAGTTGATGAGGTATTCATGCTGAAGACAGCAGCAGAAATGAATTTGTCAGAGACGGCCTTTCTCTGGCCAGAGAATGATGGATATCGCCTGCGTTGGTTCACACCCAAGGCTGAGGTTAATTTATGTGGTCATGCTACTCTAGCTAGTGCACATGTATTGTGGGGAGCGGGATTGCTGGACCCCGATGTGGAGGCTAGATTCTATACACGCAGCGGGTTGCTTAGAGCTTCTCGTGCAGGTGATCTGATCTCACTGTACTTTCCGCCTTATGAGCTTAAGTCTTCTCCTACAATTCCGGGTCTTACAGAAGCACTTGGTATTACGGAGGCAAATGTAGTGGAAACTATGTTATATGCGGACAATGTGCTTGTGCGACTTGATCAGGAATCCCTAGTTCGCGAACTTAGCCCAGACTTCGGGGCTTTATCCCGACTTGAAGGGAGAGCCTTCGCGGTAACTGCAGTTAGCTCCACGGAAGGCATAGATTGTGTGTCACGGTTCTTTGCACCGAAGATGGGGGTAAATGAGGATCCGGTTACAGGCTCAGCGCATACTGCGCTGGCACCTTTTTGGGCTAGTCGACTCAACCGTACGCAGTTGACCGCCTATCAAGCTTCCGAACGGGGAGGTTTGCTTCAACTTGAGGTAAGCAAAGATCAGATTAAGATGTCTGGCCGAGCAATAACTATCGTTAGTGGAGAGCTGCATGTGAAGCCCTGCTAGGATGCCTCTTGTAGAGCCGTGATATAATGAAATGATGATGGTTAGGAGACATAGATTCTCCATTTTTAATCCCGAAAGTGAGATGTGCGTTGTGGAATCTTTAACAGCTCTTATTGAACAACTGATAAGTGACCGTACTTTGATTATGGCAACCCTAAGCCAAGTACGTTATAAAGGGGAGACTTGTACGAAAGTACAGGTTAAACCTATCGAACTAAAGGGTAAGCTGCATTATCAGTTTGCATCTTATATTGGTACAAAGGTTGAACATCGTAACGTACCGGCTGAATTAGCGGCGGAGGAAATGACTCTTCTATTTGGAGAGACATTCCGCCAAGGTCTTTTATGTACAGTAGAAGCGGATTATCAGGTGCTGATTAGCAAGAAATTTAAAGTGTCGATCCTTACCAAGTCTCCCACTAAAAAAGAAGAGCCGGATCTAGCGCACAATCGCCGTAAGCGTTATGTGCTGGAAGATGGGGACCCTGTACCCTTTCTCGTGGAGCTCGGCATTATGAATAGAGAAGGTAAAGTGCTTGCTAAACGATATGATAAGTTTCGGCAGATCAACCGATTCCTGGAGATGGTCGAGGATGTACTTGCCGATCTTCCAACTGGGCGACCATTGACGATCGTTGATTTCGGCTGTGGTAAATCGTATTTGACCTTTGCGCTTTATCACTATCTGACCGTTCGCAAGAAGCGGGATCTCAATATTATAGGACTAGATTTGAAAGCTGATGTCATTGAGCATTGCAACGAGCTAGCTGCGAAGATCGGTTACGATCACTTGAAGTTCCTTGTGGGTGACATTGCCGAGTACAATGAGCTGGATCAGGTAGATATGGTTATAACGCTTCATGCTTGTGACACAGCTACAGATGCTGCACTCGAAAAAGCAGTACGCTGGGGGGCCTCCGTCATCCTGTCTGTCCCTTGCTGCCAGCACGAATTATTCGCACAGATTGAGAATGAAGTAATGAGTCCGATGTTGTCGCATGGGATACTGAAGGAGCGTTTCTCCGCCTTGGCTACGGATGCCATCCGTGCCAAATTACTCGATATGATGGGCTATAGCAGCCAGCTGCTGGAATTCATCGACCTGGAGAATACACCTAAGAACATTTTGATCCGTGCCGTTAAGAGCTCAGGCGGTGATAACTCCGTCAAATGGCGTGAATATACCGCATTCCGTGACTTTATAGGTGCGAAGCCTTATCTTGAGCGCGTATGCGCTGACCTGCTTCCGGGTGAGAGTTCGGTGGAGGGGTAACACGACATTTTAAGAGCGGAAAATTGGTTTAGTTGTATTTTGTGCAACAGAATATGCTTTGAAGCTACTTTTTAAGGATTTAATTGCACTTTGTACACTCTAAAACGAATAATACTCCGTATTTGGCGGTATTTTCGCGAAACGGTTGCACATAATACAATTAAAATGAAACTAGGCAGCGAATTAAACAGATCTATTGTACTTTTTACAACTAAATAGCTCATGTTGAGCATTAGGGCGGTGCAGCTCCTTCGTGGAGAGGTATGGTCCTTTTTGTATTCTAGTTTTGCAAAGGGGAAATGTGGAAAGGATAGAGATAACTTAACGATTACAGGGGTATCTAAATGTGGAACGTTAACAAAGCGCGGAGTCTTGATTCAGTATTCGTATATTTTAGTGCAGCCTTAGTAATCGCAGCCGGAGTAGGAGCTTGTTTGTTGCGGGGATTTTTTTTTACGGAGGAGATGTATCCCTTTCTGGTCCTATGGTTTGTGATGTGCTCTGCGATTTTGCTTTATTTGTATATTGGAGTGGGTACGCGGAGTGGCAGTGTGTGGGGAATAAGTAGGGCACCCAGAGTTGTGAGAATAATGTTGATCGTACCTTTGCTAGTTCTATTACTCTATCTGGTTCATTGGCTAGGAGAACCTCTTTCGGCACAGGGAACAATGAATGAAATGTTACGGTGGGGCTTGTATGCCAGCTTTGCATTTTTGGTTTGTTTTTGCGCGTTGAATAGGGTGGGGCGTCAGCTTATCATTGCGTCTTGGTCCATTTTGGGTATGTTCTTGAGCATGAGTGCTTTGCTGGCAGTGTGCGGGGTGGTAGAGTTATCTTTTGCTGTAGCCTATAGTAATTCATCGGAAGTAAGCATCACAGGTGCCAGATTAGCAGGGGTGATGGAATATCCTAATGCTTTTGGAGCTGTGATGGCTATTTTTCTACTGGAGCGGCTGTTTGCTGCCGCTGCTTATTATGTAACTCCGCAGAAGAGTGCGAAGAAGCGGGTAGCAGGAGAGCGGGCGATTGGGCGAGAGTGTAAACAGACAGGGCTAGAGTATGCTGGGGAAGGACTACGGAGTAACGAGACAGGTTCAAAGTGCGTAGAGGTGAAACGTGGGAGTGGAAAGAAATGGTCAAAGTGTGACACGGTGAGCGTGAACGTAGGGGATGGACGCGTAGGTGTGGAGCAGCGAGAAACGGGAAGCACGGCCGCCGCGCTGCTACGCTTGCTGCCGCTATTCCCGTACGCCGCCGCGCTGCTCCTCAGCGAGTCGCGCGGCGCGTGGCTGACGGCGGCTTGCGCCTGCGCCGCCGTCTTGCTCTGGAAGCGGCAGCTCATCGCGCCGCTTCTTGCCGCTGGCGCCGCGCCTGTGGTCGCCGCGGCGCTGATCTACCGCCAACTGGCCCGTGCCGGGTTGGCGGTAGAGCCTTTGCCCGGCCTGCTGTTGCTGGCCGGGCTTTGGGCCGGCGCGCTGCTAGCCGGCCTATGGCTGTGCCGCCGCCAGCGCAGCGCGGCGGGCAGTGCCCGAGCCGCCATGCTGGCATTGGCGGCGGCAGGTTGGACGGCGGCGGGCACCGCCGTCCTCTTGCACGTGCGCGAGCGGATCACCGGACCGTCATCGACGGTATCCGCGCGTGGTCTGTTCTACCGCGACGCCTGGAGGCTGGCGGCAGAGGCACCTTGGCTGGGGCGCGGGGGTGAGACTTGGCGGAGCTCATACCTCGCCGCCCAGTCTCGCCCCTATGTAGGCAGCCAGGTGCATAGCGGTTATCTCGACATCCTGTTGAACCTAGGATTTGCCGGCCTAGCAGCCATACTGCTTATGCTGCTAGCAGCAGGCTGGCTGCTGGCTAAGAGCTCGCCGCGCCTGTTGCCGCCATTTTTGGTTATCGTTTTACACAGCGCAGTCGATTTTGACTGGAGCTACGGATTAATCTGGCTGCTGCTTTTTTGGCTGCCAGCACTTGCGCTAGCTGAATATAAGCAGGAATATCAATCAGCGACACCCCGCTTTATAACCAAAAGTTCACTCATAACTCATTCCGCATCCGCGACCCTGCCGCCAGCTCACTCGTCGTCCGCGAACTTGCAGACCATGCATTCTACGTCCGTGAATAAGCAGACCATGGACTCTGAAACTGCGACCCTGCCGCCAACATACTCACCGTCCGCGAACTTGCAGACCTCACATTCTACGTCCGTCAATTTACAGACTACTCATTCCGCATCATTCGCGAACCGGCTAAATTCCGTCTATCCATTTTTTCGCGGGCTACTCATTACTGTCGCCGGCTCCTTTTGTCTCGTGCTATTCGTGTTGTCCTTTCAGGCAGCCCAAGGAGAGAGGTACTACCGGCAAGCAGTTCAGACGGTTGTTTCCTTGGAGAAGGTTAGTTTGCTGCAACAATCACTAGCGTGGAATCCGCGGTCTTCTAGAACAGCTATAGTATTATCCAGGCTGCTTACGGGTGAAAAGAGCGTGAGAATACTCCGGCAGAGCTTGCAATACTCCCCAGAGAATTCAGGTTTGAGCTGGGAAATGGCTGGACGATGGATGTACAGTGATGATCCGGTAGCTGCACTATATTGGGTACGCCGAAGTCTTCGACTAGATAAATACAACAATGCTAAGTGGGTCAAAGGGATTGAAGGTATGCTTATGATGGGCTGGAAAAAGTTAGCGGAAGGGAATCGAACGGAGGCTATAAGCTGTATTGCCTCAGGGAATGAGCTTTTGCGGCAGTATAGAGTGTTGGTGGAATTCGAGGCTAGCAAAGGGGAGCAGCATAATGATCGAAAGTTCCATATCACAGAACAAGCCGACGACCTTAGTCGGCGGCTTAGTGTATTAGCTTCAAGATTTTAACTGACGCGAGATGATCCAGGAATACAGAACAGGGACAATAATAGCAAGCACAAGTGCTGTAATAATAAGAGCCTGAGACAAGACTCCGCTCAAGAAGGCTCCCCCAAAAATAAGCAACCCACCGACCATCCACATTCTCCCGGAAAGGCGATGTGTTTTTCGCCACACCTCTGGGCTGGAGAGCGTCCAGGCTGTACGAACACCGAATAGATAATTATCTTTTACCTGTGGCATGTAGTTGCCGAGCGCAATAAACATCACTCCGACAGCTCCTATAGCAATTTTGCCCACATTAATATCTTTACCCAGACCGTAAGCAACCGTGAGCACGAGCATTAGATTAAAAAGCACACCAATAGCAAGTCTGCTCATGGCATAGGCATTTTCGAACTTCTTGTAATTTTCCCGTTTAGGATCGATGCTGCGGGTGAACTGCATGATCAGCGGAAGCACAATGCCTAAAATACCCCACAGGGGAATAGCTATACTTTTATCCCAGTACCGGTTGACCTTACCCGTAATTCCCCACTGTGCGGGCAGCTCCTGTGGGAGCTTGCCGTAATTGATTAAAGCGTAAGACAGTGAAGCTAAACCTAAGATTACGATCAGTGTATCTTGCCATCTCCATTTAAAATCCTTCATCGTTAATCAGCCTCCTTCTCAGAATCAGAATTCTGACGACTTTGCTTTCCCGTACCTGTTAGCTCAAGCATCCAGCCAAGAACCTCTTCGAGAACCGTCGTATTTAATGAATACATAATGAATTGACCTTTTCTTTCATCCTGTACGAGATCGGCATGCTTCAGTGCATTCAGATGGTGAGAAATGCTTGGCTTAGACATGTTGAAAAAATCGGCAATTTCACCTGCGGTTCGATCTTTCTCCTTTAGTAACCGAATGATTTGGCGACGGGTAGGGTCAGCTAGTGCTTTGAAAGATTCATTCATGTTCCACCCAGCCTTTCGATATTTAGGTAATTATCTAAATATATAATAACTATTTATTATATGATGTGTCAATGTGTATTCGCCTCCTTATAACTGCAAACAAAAGTGTCATCGAATCTTTGAAATTATCGGCGCCTGAGCCTCTGTCCATGCTAATACTAACTGTGGGCATGTAGTCGATAAATAGATCTAATCAAACAAGAGGTGGAGTGGACGTATGATGCTGACTAGCAAGGTTGCGGTTGTTACAGGTGCGGGTTCGGGGATTGGGGAAGCAATCGCCCTTCTTTTTGCCCAGCAAGGGGCTAAGGTTATTGCTGCGGACATCCAGCTGGAGAATGTTGAAGCGGTGGCTAAGAAGGCAGCAGAAAGTAAGAGCAACGGGGTGATTTATCCTGTAATGGCAGATGTCTCGAAGGAAGAGGATACCCAGCGAATGATTGATGCCGCAAGTACAGTATTTGGTGGACTCCATATTCTCGTTAATAATGCAGGGATTATGGATAAAATGACCCCGGCTCATGAAATCACAGATGACTTATGGGATAAAGTGATTGCAGTGAACGTCACCGGACCCATGAGAGCCATTCGTAAGGCACTGCCGATTTTCATGGCACAAGAAAGTGGATGTATCATCAATGTAGCTTCTATCGGAGGTTTAGAGGGATCACGTGCAGGGGTGGCTTATACTGCCTCCAAGCATGCTGTAATCGGTATGACTAAGAATATAGGTTATCAGTACACCAAGCTTGGAATTCGCTGTAATGCCATAGCACCAGGTGGGGTAAAGACTAATATTGATTTGTCTAATCCGAGTGCTTTTGGTAGTCAAAGAGCAGGAGAAGGGATGGCATCGATGCCGCGAACAGGGGAGAGCAGCGAGATTGCAACGATAGCTTTATTCTTGGCTTCAGATGCAGCGAGCTTCGTGAATGGGACGGTAATAACGGCGGATGCTGGATGGACCGCTTATTAACAAGGTAATGTTTTTCTTAAAATTCTAATAATTGTTAGCTCTTAGATTTTAGCTGAAAAGGTGTCTATTTCCATCTTCATTGGTGGAAGTGCACACTTTTTTGGGTTATACGTGTTGCTCCAACTCTTTTTAAGAGAGGATCGAAATAGGGTGACGGCCTTGCCGCTGTAAGTAGATGTGATAAGGTTGCTTGTGCTAGAATAGGCTAAGAGAAACTGGAAAATAGAGCAGAGCGGCAGAGCTTTTGAAAATATAAGAAAGCATAAGTTTAGCATCAATACTTAATATTCTTATATTTCTCGTTTAAACGCTTAGCGTCTTAATATAGATGCCGAAGATGTTTACGCTTGATACATAGCCATATTCTGCGGAAAAGGGAGGAGGAGTTCGGTTGCATTTTATTTCTGATCTGATCTCGACATTGTTTGAATGGATTCAGAGTCTTGGGTATTTTGGGATTATGATCGGACTTATGATTGAAGTCATTCCGAGTGAAATTGTACTGGCTTTCGGTGGTTTTTTAGTATGGAGTGGAGATATTAACTTTTTTGGTGCCGTTTTATTCGGTACGATTGGCGGAGTCATCGCACAGATTTTTGTTTATTGGATTGGTCGTTATGGTGGCAGGCCTGTTCTGGAGAAATACGGGAAATATATTTTTATTCAAAAGAAGCATATTGACCATTCAGAAGAGTGGTTCAATAAATACGGGACTGGCGTAATCTTTACAGCACGTTTTATTCCCGTTGTTCGCCATGCCATTTCCGTTCCAGCCGGGATATCGAAAATGCCTTTAGGTAAGTTCACTTTGCTGACTACGCTTGCTGTTATTCCATGGAGTGCGTTATTTGTATATTTGGGTATGACCTTAGGGAATAAGTGGGAAGATATTGACAAAGTAGCAGCTAAGTATACCAACGAAATTATACTTGTAGCGATCGCTCTGATCATCATTTACTTTGTGTTCAAATGGTACAAATCCAAGAAAAAGGGGACTACAAAATGAAGCAGAATGTAGCTCATAAGTTTGGAAAAGGCCTAACACCACGCCAATTCGTAGAAAGTATGACGAAGAATCAACAGGCTTTTGAATCCTGGTATGAGAAGTTTAATTGGGAAGATGAGAGCGATAAGGAATATTTCGAAAGTCTGAACCATCGCGACGATTTGCGGGTACTTATTCTTGCAGCGGATTGGTGTGGAGACGTAGTTCGCAACGTTCCTGCTGTATTCCGTATTCTGGAGACGGCAGGAATGAAGACAGAGGTATTCATTTTGGAAGAGAATCCGGAGCTTATGGATGATTTCTTGACCATGGGTGGAAGATCTGTCCCTGTTGTAATTTTTGCGGACACCGGCGGATATGTGCTCGGACATTGGGGTCCTAGACCAGAGCATGTGCAGAGTATTATGAGAGAGTTCAAACGTGAGAATCCTGATCGTGAGGCCGCTGATTACGACAGCAAAATCGCAGAAGCACGTAAGGCTATGGGGCAAGCCTATGGGGAAGGAACGGAATATCAGACAGTTATCGCAAAAGAACTGCGTAGTCTGATTTCCGGATTCTAGACCGATGCTAAATATACGTTCATTTAATCTAGGTCCGCTTCAGACGAATGCCTACTTGCTGACAGGTGCGGATCCTGCGAAGGGTATCATTATAGATCCCGGTATGAATCCAGCTGCATTAGTGCGGAGTATCGAAGGGATGGAAATCGAAGCTATTTTGTTGACACATGCGCATTTTGACCATATGGGCGGTGTAGACGAAATTCGTAAAGCTAAGAAATGCCCTGTTTATTTACATCCACTTGAAAGTGAATGGCTAAGCAGCCCCAAGCTGAACGGTTCACTAATGTGGCCGGAGGTGTCATCTCCTTTAACTACAGATCCTGCGGAATATGATCTGGCAGAAGGACAAGTTCTGCAGTTCATCGGACACACCTTCCGTGTGTACCATACACCTGGTCACTCTCCAGGCAGTGTAAGTTTCCTTTGTGGAAATGATCTGTTCTCCGGTGATGTACTGTTTAAAATGGGGGTTGGACGCACAGATTTACCCGGTGGTAGGGAACGAGATCTGTTTGATTCTATTCGCGGTAAGCTATACAAAATGGATGATGAAGTGAAGGTTTATCCAGGGCATGGCCCACGGACAACTATTGGCTTTGAAAAGATTCGCAACCCTTATGTTCCTCAATAGACGTTGGTTCTAGTAGAACCGACAAAAACCGAGGAAGTTATGATAGACAAAAGACTACAAAAGGACTACAATGAGGTTAATTAAATGTAACATTTACCTCGCGAAGCACGCAGACTGCGGAATTAATCCCGGTTTGCGTTCTTTTTTTTGTCTTCATATAGGCTTAAAAGCATGGAGGGAAGTAGAATGGAGAAGAATATATACTACCCGTTGGACTGCGGTTGGTATGATTCCAAAGTTAATTATGGTGAATCCTTGCTCCGAGAGGGCAGTGTGGATTACATGGAAGTACAAGTGAATTCAAGGGGCGAGTGCAGAAGTGCGTCGCTTTTTTGGCGTTTTCCGGCAAGGGATGGGATCATTCAGCCCTGGCGGCGCAAGTTGTGGGATCTCAAAAAATAATTATTAAGCAAAGTGAACGATTCACAATACATATTCGTACTACAAATATAGGAACGAAATCTTGAATGGAGGGGCAGATGAGCGATCAGTCGCTGGAGAGAATCAGACGGGCACAGCAGGGAGATGCTTCAGCACTGTCTTCACTGCTGCAAGAACACTATACTTTTTTATTTAAATATTTAATCAAGGTGACTATGGACCCGTTGCTGGCAGAGGATCTTGTACAGGACACTATGGTCAGATGTATGGAAAAAATCAACACCTATAACGGAACCTCTTCGTTTTCCTCATGGTTAATCACAATAGCTACCAGAATATTCATTGATCGAAAGCGACGCTGGAAGCTTGAGGCGGAGTGGAAGCAGCGCGAGCAACAGGAACAGGGGATACGTTCGATTCGATGGCGGTTTGAGAGCAGGGGGGAGGAATGGAGTGGAGTGCTGGATGCCCTCTCCAGATTGCCTTCTGCACAAAGGGTAGCTGTGTTACTGAAGCATTATTATGGCTATAGCTATGACGAAATCGGCGAAATCATGCGAATTCCTTCAGGCACAGTCAAGTCGCGTGTATCGCTTGGTCTTAACCAACTACGAAAGGAGCTGAATGAGGATGGAGAAGGATAAAGATAAGGAGCCTGAGTTGTATTTGCATAAGCTTGCAGATGAGCTTGACCGGTTAGATGCACAATATAATGACATCACACCACCTTCATTACAGGAACTGGAGAGGTTAATGGTTGATGCCTCTGTGCATAGAAAGAGCATGGAACGTAAAGAGCTGCTGATATTCTGGGGGATATCGTTGATTCTGATCAGCGTATTTCTATCCATTCTTGGTTCTGCTCCGAAGATTTACTGGATTATTCAAGCGATCATTCCTATTGCGGGACTCAGTGCTCTAGGGATAGCGAGGATCAGGAGGAATAGAGAAGGTGCACAAGAATGAATGAACTGCAAGATGTACCTCTATGGTTATGGTTATTGATAGCTGTCCTATTAATGCTGCAAGGCACGTTTTTGTTCCGGGACGCAAGACGACGCGGAAGAAAAGCTTGGTTCTGGGGACTATGGGCTATTACTACAGTACCGTCTCCCGCTCTGGTCTATTTACTTGTTGTCATTCTACCGGAAAGACGTAGGAGAAAAAAATTGTAAGAGTCTAGGATGTGAGCTCGTTCCTTTCATAACACTAAAGGAGTGGTACTTCATGGAAGATGTAAATTGGGGTTTAATTATGCCGTTGATCATTTTACAGGCTTTACTGGCAATTATCGGTTTGATTTCATTAGCCAAAGCCGATAGCGTGCGTGGCCCAAAATGGATGTGGATCATCATTATTATTTTTGGAAATATGCTAGGCAGCATAGCTTACTTTACGATAGGAAGGAAAGATGTCTAATGTCACTCCTTCAAGTTACAAATTTACGTAAAAGCTATGGGGCGTTTATTTCCGTAAAGGATATAAGTTTTGAGATTGAAAAAGGACGGTGTGTAGCTTTGCTGGGGCCTAATGGTGCTGGAAAGACGACCACACTACGTATGCTGGCTGGACTTTTAGAACCTACCTCTGGAATAATTTCTTTTGAGGGGAGCCGTCCTGGAGCAGAATATCGCAAGGGATTAGGGTATGTTCCGCAGTCACCGGCCTTTTACGGGTGGATGACTGGACAGGAATATGTAGTATTTGCTGCAAAGCTTAGTGGGATGGGCACTAAAGAAGCGACAACCAGCGCATTAGAATCGCTTAAGCGTGTAGGCCTCAAAGACGATGCTCGTCGCAAGATTGGTGGCTATTCCGGTGGGATGAAGCAGCGGCTGGGTCTCGCACAGGCGCTGGTGCATCGCCCTCGACTTCTTTTACTTGATGAGCCTGTATCTGCACTTGATCCGATTGGCCGCAGGGAAGTAATGGAATTGCTACGAGAAATACGTGAAGAGACAACGGTAGTCTTCTCCACACATGTGCTGCATGATGCAGAAGAGATTTGTGATGATATTATTTTAATGAATCATGGACTCATCGCTGAGCAGGGGGCTTTATCGCAGCTTCGTTCACAATACAGTCTTCCTGTTATTCGTTTACGTACCGAGAAGCACAAAGAAGCCATTCAGTGGCTGGAATCTCTTGCCTCCAAGCCATTTGTACTGGAGTCTCAGTTGTTCGGAGATCATGCCGTCTTTAATGTGAACGATGTAGAAATGGCCCGCCGGACGATTTTGCACGAAGCGGCGCAGCTCGAAGTTCCATTGCTGCAATTTGAAGCAGGTTCTTCCACATTAGAGGATTTATTTATGAAGGTGGTGGGCGTATGAGCAGCACATGGATCCTTTATCGAAAAGAAATGCTCGAGATGGCTCGTAATTATAAGCTAATCTGGATACCTGTCGTGTTCATCATCTTAGGTATTATGCAGCCCTTAAGTACTTATTATTTGCCAGAAATATTAAAAGCCTCAGGTGATGTGCCCCCGGGTCTGTTGGAAGGTTATGAAATACCGAGTGCCGCAATTGTGATGGCGCAAGCTCTAGGACAGTATGGAACGATTGGGATGCTCGTGTTGGCGCTTGGCTCTATGAACACTTTAGCGGGTGAGCGTTATAGCGGAACTATGGAGTTAATTCTAGTAAGACCCGTTTCTCCGGCAGCAATTGTGTTCGCTAAATGGGCAGCCCAATTGACCTTGCTTGTTGTTGCTCTTGGACTGGGTGCAGCGGGTGCTGGATATTACACGGAACAGCTAATTGGCTCACTATCATGGGGCAATGTTATCGTAGCTTCTGGAGTGTATGGTTTGTGGCTATTATGTGTTGTCTCGACTACTTTGTTGTTTAGTGCCTTTTTAAGACCTCCAGTAGCCGCATTTCTAGCATTGGCGTTAATGGCTGGATTTTCACTAGGTTTAAGTTTATTGCCTACATGGTTTGACTGGACACCCGCCGGGCTTTCCGGACTGTCAGCAGGAATTCTAACAGATGGAGAAGGTTTTAGAGCAGGTCCATATCTGTCTGCGAGTATATTGATCATGATTTGCCTTGCTGTGGCCTCATTTTTGACAAGGAAGAACAACTTTCCCGACTGATTATTAAGCTGTGGGGTATCGAATATAGTATATTTAAAAATATAAGAAAGTATAAGTTTCACACTATACATTTTCCTTCTATTTCTCGCATAAACGCATATCGTCCTTAGGGGACGCCGAAGGCGTTATTGCTTGGTAGAATTTTCAGGATCACCCGGACTGCTGCTAGACAGTTCTATCTTTTTTTAGTAGACTGTTGAAACAAGCAAAATCATGATAGATTTTGGGGTCAGGAGGTAGGGCGATGCTGCGTTTAGGAGAAAAGATTGTCATTGTTGCGGACGCTTTTGAGCAGAGTCTTCCTATCGGGGAATACGGCTACCTAATTGCTTACGACCGCAATCCCGATAATGCGTTTGACTATGTTATACGTGTACCGGAAGCCAACAGGAACTTTTATGTTCCGGCTGAAGACATTGAGGCGGAAGAACATTTATTAGTAGCTGAGGCTGAAAGAGCAACGCATGAAGCGTTAATTGATTATGCTTTGTCCACGTACAATGAGAAGCTGTTCCATCATTTGATGAACGGTGAAGATATGGATACAGAAGAGACGGAAACAACGTCAACTGAAAGCATGTCCCAAGCAGATTTCATTAAACAAGTGAATCTTAGAGCTTGGATTTAAGGAAGGCCGGCGCAAGCCGGCTTTTTTGTTTTGATATAAGAAAGTGTAAGTTTCACACCATACCTTATGTCCTATATTTCTCCCTTAAACGCTTACCGTCCTTATATGGACCCCGAAGGCGTTTTTACTTATGTCATAAAGAGAATTCCCCCTCATCATAACCCCCCTGAAAGGACACATCACTTTCAAAAACTTTTATTAATTCCTTCTTTATAATTTTCGAACGCTCATTTTTATTTTTTCGGGGTACAACCAACTGCCAATTTTATGTATCTAAATTATTGAGAGCCGAATACGAGAATGCAGATCTGCGGTATAGGCGCTTTAACCTATATAAAGGAGAACCTCTAGTGAAGATGATAACCGCTGTTCAAAAAGCGAGAAAAGGCGATAAGGAAGCTTTTATTCAGCTGTGCCGGCAGATTGAACCTGAAATGTATGGCATGGCCCGATCTATTTTGGGCAGGGATCAGGATTGCGCAGATGCCATGCAGGAAGCCACATTAAAGGCTTATCGGTCTATCCAAGGCTTACGACAGCCGGAATTTTTCAAGACATGGATGATTCGAATTCTTATAAATGAATGTCACAAGCTTCAGCGCAAACAGACCAATATCGTGGAAGTTGGAGATACCATTACGGCTCTGGAATGCCATTCCTCCGATGCAGAATACGAAAAAATCGAGTTGCGAGAAGCAGTGGAGCGGCTAGATACTCCGCTGCAGACCGTGATTTCGCTGCATTATTTTCAGGATATGCCTATTCGGCAGATTGCAGATCTTCTGAATATTTCCGAAACGGCTGTTAAATCGCGTCTCTATAGGGCAAGAAAAAGCTTATTGAATGGATTCTAATGATATTTAGAAGGGAAGAAACACATGAAGAAGAGAACATCGGAACAGCTTGAGTTGCTTTTGAAAAATATGAATCTTCTCCCGGCAAATGAGCTACCCGCTGTGATTCGCCAACGCCAAGAGGAAACGTATGCGATGTTGGATGAAATAACGAAGCCTATGTACAGATTTAATATTTTGAAGCGGACAGCGATTGGATTTGGGGTAGCTCTGGTTTTAGGAGTTATCGTGCTTGGAAGCGGCTTTGCTTCTCCTGCTCTCGCTAGGTCGCTCGAACGTATCCCGTTAGTAAATAGTATTTTTGAGTTTGCTGGTGATATGGGGCTTCAAGCAGCGAGTCGCCAAGGCTTTACGACCTCAATTAATAATAGCGACGAAGTTCAAGGTGTTACTATCCGTGCTAGTGAAGTTATATATGATGGTACACGGCTTTCTGTAGCGCTGACACGTGAAGGTGAAGAGGGAGCATTCAGTGAATCTGTTCAGGATCTTCGGGTATTCATTGATGGACAACCTCTAAACGCTGGAGAAGAAGTAGAGAACTCTTTTAAACACAATATTGGGATTATTATTTCTCCGGGGACTGATGAGCAATCGTTAATTTTGCAATTCTCAGAGAAATCCTATGATGAGGGGGGAACTACTTTACCGGATCAGTTCCAAATGACAGTGAAAGGCCGGCTGTCCGGAATGGAGGATGATTTTCAAATTGAAATCCCTGTAAAGAAGGATAAAAGTCATAATAATGTTCAGCAGCCCGGAATCAGTCGAGCCTATAATCATGTAACGACCATTGTGGAAAAGATTACTCAGACTCCGGCAACCACACAAATACAAATGAGTACTCAAGCCGTGGGTGATATTCCTGATACTTACCTAACAGATACAAACAACCTGGCAATCCATTATGAATTCTACGATGATAAAGGCAACTTGTTGAAATATGTGAATGGTAGCAATGGTTGGTCAGATTCGAAGAAGGTAGATGATGCAATCCATTATAGTCTTAAAGAGGATGTTAATATTGTGCCGTTGCCAAGGGATGTGAAAGCACTAACTGTCAAACCTTATCTCTACAAATATATTGGGGAGGGAAGCGAAAAACGGAATTTACTGGACAGTCACGGTTACCCGGCAATCGAATATATTCTACAGCTTGAAATGACAATCCCTATACGTTAATGAATGAAACGCTCCTTTAAAAAGTGTTGGAATCCCCTTCACTTGGATAAAGGAGCGTTTGTTTTACAGCCCATCATTGAATTGTCCAAGTTTCTACAATATAATTAAAAACGTTATCCGGGCGCTTTAGCCCTTTAAACAGGAGGGATTTAACTTATGAGCATTACCGTTAAAGATGTGCAGCATGTGGCCAAGCTGGCTCGTCTGCAATTGAGCCCGGAAGAAGAGGCAACCTTTACAGAACAAATGAATGCTATTTTACAATATGCTGAGAAGTTGAATGAGCTAGATACGGAGAATGTGAAGCCGACCACGCATGTACTGCAGGTCAGTAATGTGATGCGGGATGATGTTGTGAAGGAAAGCTTAACGCAAGAGGAAGCACTTCTTAACGCGCCGGATGATGAAGACGGACATTTCAAGGTTCCAGCTGTTTTGGAATAACTACATAATTAGAAAGGGGGAAGAATCTTGAGCCTGTTTCAAAATCGATTGCCAGAAGTACATCGTATGTTGACTGCTAAAGAAGTATCAGTCAGTGAACTGACTGAAGAATCGCTAGCAATTATCTCTGAACGGGATAAGAAAGTAAATGCATTTTTGACCTTGAACGAGGAGGGCGCTCGTAGCACTGCACGCGCTTTGGACGACAAACTGGCATCTGGAGCAGCACGTGGGCTGCTGTTTGGTCTTCCTGCCGGAATCAAGGACAATATTGTAACTAAAGGATTGCGCACGACTTGTGCCAGCAAATTTTTGAATAATTTTCAGCCGATTTATAACGCAACTGTAGCATCTAAACTGCAACAGGCAGATGCTGTAACGATCGGTAAATTGAATATGGATGAATTCGCGATGGGCGGATCTAACGAGAACTCCAGCTTTGGACCTGTGCGTAACCCTTGGGATCTTGAACGTGTTCCTGGAGGTTCTAGTGGTGGATCTGCTGCAGCTGTAGCTGCAGGTGAAGTGTTCTTCTCACTAGGTTCGGATACTGGGGGTTCCATCCGTCAGCCTGCTTCTTATTGCGGTGTCGTAGGTCTCAAACCTACATACGGTCTTGTATCGCGTTACGGACTGGTGGCTTTTGCCTCCTCTCTTGATCAGATTGGCCCGCTTACACGTAATGTAGAAGATTCTGCATATGTGCTTCAAGCTATTGCTGGTTATGATGCACAGGACTCTACTTCAGCTAAGGTAGAAATTCCTGATTATTTGAGTTCACTGACTGGTGATGTTTCCGGTCTTCGTATTGCTGTACCTAAGGAATACTTGGGAGCTGGTGTCGATGCTTCTGTTCGTGAGACGGTCTTGTCCGCGCTTAAGGTGCTGGAAGGAATGGGTGCTGTCTGGGAGGAAGTTTCATTACCACATACGGAATACGCAGTAGCGGCTTATTATTTGCTATCTTCCTCGGAAGCTTCATCTAACCTTGCACGGTTTGACGGTGTGCGTTATGGCGTACGTGTAGATGAAGGTGGAGGATTGCTCGATCTGTACCAAAACTCCCGCAGTCGCGGCTTTGGTCCTGAGGTGAAACGCCGTATTATGCTAGGGACTTATGCGCTGAGCTCCGGGTATTATGATGCTTATTACTTAAAAGCACAAAAAGTGCGTACTCTGATTAAACAGGATTTTGATGACATCTTTAAAAAATATGATGTGGTTATCGGCCCAACAGCGCCTACGACAGCATTCAAATTAGGTTCACAGACTGAAGATCCGCTGACCATGTATCTGAACGATATTCTCACGATTCCTGTGAGCTTGGCAGGCATTCCTGCCGTTAGCGTTCCATGCGGCTTTGCAGAAGGTATGCCGGTTGGTCTACAAATTATTGGTAAAGAATTTGACGAGAGCACGATTCTGCGTGTTGCTCATGCTTTTGAACAAAATACAGATCATCACAAGCAGCGTCCACAGTTGTAGTAAAGGAGGGAATGGAATTACTTATGTCTAAATACGAAACGGTCATCGGCTTAGAGGTTCACGTAGAGCTTCATACCAACTCCAAAATCTTTTGCGGATGCTCCACTGAATTTGGAGCCCCGCCTAACACGCATACCTGTCCCGTCTGCCTGGGTCACCCCGGCGTATTGCCAGTACTCAACAAACAAGCGGTAAATTACGCTATGAAAGCAGCGATGGCGCTGAATTGTACCATCGGTGATGTTAGTAAATTCGACCGTAAGAACTATTTTTACCCGGATTCTCCGAAAGCCTATCAGATTTCGCAGTTCGATCAGCCTATCGGTTTGAACGGCTGGATCGACATTGAAGTGAATGGAGAAACAAAACGGATTGGTATTACTCGACTTCATTTGGAAGAGGATGCAGGTAAGCTGACACACGTAGATGGTGGGTTTGCGTCTCTTGTCGATTTTAACCGGGTGGGAACACCGCTTATCGAAATCGTATCCGAGCCAGACTTACGCTCCCCAGAAGAAGCCCGTGCTTATCTGGAGAAAATCCGTGCGATCATGCAGTATTGTGATGTGTCTGATGTAAAGATGGAAGAAGGCTCGATGCGCTGCGACGCGAACATCAGTCTACGCCCAGAAGGACAAGAGGAATTCGGCATTAGAGCAGAGCTTAAGAACATGAACTCCTTCCGTGGTGTGCTGCGTGGACTGGAGTATGAACAATATCGTCAGGCTGAGATCCTGGATGATGGTGGAGTAGTTGTGCAAGAGACTCGTCGCTGGGATGAAGCGCAAGGAAAAACTTTATCTATGCGTGGTAAAGAAGAAGCACACGATTATCGTTATTTCCCAGATCCGGATTTGATCGTACTGCATATTGACGATGCCTGGAAAGAATCCATTCGCTCGACGATCCCGGAACTGCCGGACGCAAGACAAGCTCGCTATAGTGAAGAACTGGGCCTTACAGCTTATGATGCTGGTGTGATTACGTCCTCTAAACCGTTAGCGGACTTTTTCGAAGGTTGCCTTGCTTATACGCAGGATGCCAAGGCTGTTGCAAACTGGATCATGGGTGATCTGCTGGCTTATTTGAATAGTAATAACCTGGAATTGTCTCAGGTCAAGATTACGCCGCAAGGGCTCGGGGAAATGATCGGTCTTATTGCAGGCGGAACCATCAGCAGTAAGATCGCTAAAACGGTATTTAAAGAAATGCTAGAGAGCGGTAAGTTGCCTGCGGCAATCGTTGAGGAAAAGGGTCTGGTACAAATCAGTGATGAAGGTGCCATTAAAGGAATTGTGGAAGCTGTCGTAGCTGCTAACCCGCAATCTGTTGAGGACTATAAAGCAGGAAAACAGAAAGCCATTGGCTTCCTTGTAGGACAAGTAATGAAGGAAAGTAAAGGCAAGGCTAATCCAGGTCTAGCGAATAAACTTCTGATCGAGGTATTGGGCAACTAAGCCTTTATCAGAAATATAAGAAAGTATAAGTTTAAGACTATACTTTATCCTTATATTTTACGAGAAACGCTTGCCGTCCATAAAAGGACGCCGAGGGCGTTTATATTCGGGGTAATATACTTATGTAATAAGCAAAGGGCTTGTCGGCAACGGCAGGCCTTTCGCGGCATATAAGGGGACTGGTAGGGATGAATACAATTATTAAGCTTAATCTGCAGGATGATAATACCGTTAATGAACTATGGAGCCTCCAGCACAAGGCCTACCGACTGGAAGCGGAGTTAATAGGGTTTCGTGAGATCCCCCCACTTATGGAGACGAGAGAGATGCTCAGCCACTCTAAAGAGGACTTTTATGGCTGCTTCGATGAAGAGGAAGAGCTGATGGGTGCGATTGCTATAGAGGAGGAATCCCCAGGCAAACTCACGATTACACGAATGATGGTAGGTCCGGACTTTTTTCGTAGAGGTATTGCTAGCAGACTCTTGGAATATGTATTCGAACATTTTTCAGGGATGGAGCAATTCATCGTATCTACGGGAAAACTAAACTTGCCTGCCGTTTCTTTGTACAGAAAGCATGGATTTGTGCCTACTGGGTCGCAGGAGGTTGCCCCCGGCGTGGAATTGATTGACTTTTACCGGAGTGGTTTACTTTGAAGAAACGTATGCACAGACAAGTATTTACGAAAGGAGGAGTCCAGAATATGACGAATGACTCTGCAACGTTCGCGGCGCAGGAAGAGCAGGAGGGTTCTGTCGACCTAGAGAATACGGAGAATGAGATACAGAAGAAGATCATTCCTCCGCGTCCGAAACGGCGTCCCCGCAAACGCAAATTTATCGCTGGACTATTGGCAGCTCTCATCCCAGGAACAGGACATTTGTACTTTGGGCTTCTCCGCAAAGGAATAACCTTTATCTTCTTGATTCTATTGGATATTTCGGCGTTACTGTATTTTTCATCCATTGGAATGCAGATTAATGTACCGTTACTTATTTTACTTGCACTAATTATTCCGGCGATATATTTCTACAATGTCTATGATGTGCTTCAATCAGCGGACAAGATTATTCGTTACCCTGAAGATCAAGAGCTTGAAGATCCGGCGGCAACAGTAACTACATCTCCAAAGCGTCGCAGTATCGTCACTGAACCTGGCATATCCTTTGGATTTCTGCTTCTCTTAGGGGGAGCATTACTTATTCTGTTTCGCCAAAAGCCAGCTTGGCTGCAGTTCTTTATTGAGCATTATTCCGAAGTGACCGTAGCTGCCGTTTTATTATGTGGTGGTCTATATATAGGAACGAGAGAGATTGTTAGAGGAATCGTTTGGCGCAAAAAAAATGAGCCTCATAACCGGCGTGTAGGAAGGTATACGGCATCGGTCTTGCTGATTGCTATTGCCATCCCGTTGTTTCTGGATTGGAGAGACGGAACCGATTATATGCTTCTGCTCTTGAAGTGGTGGCCAGTCATCCCAGTATTATGGGGGATTGAGTTCTTGATCATGTATTTCTTCTCCGGTCGTTCAGGCTCAGTACAAAAGGGAACAAGAATCAGATTGGACTTACGCGGTCTTTTATCTGCTATAGTGCTTGCTGTTAGTGTGTTTATCGTTGCAGAACAAGAGCATTATTTATATCTCTGGAAAAATGTCAGTCTTAACTTTACTGCAGCAGCAGTGGACTATGGCGAGGCTAAGGGCAGCAAATTTCAGAAGGCTCCGATTATAGTTCCCGTCGAATTAAATACGGCCAAAATATCCATAGATGGTATTAATGGTGATGTTTTATTGCATCGTGCTCCGGTAGATAACATTCAAATTACTACTACAATCTGGGTAGATCAATTGGAGGGGCCGATGGCTGAAGCCATTTCGGAACAATCCTTTGTGGATGTTGTTGAAGGACCAACCATAAAAATCACTTCGAATAGTAAGGCGTATGGAGAATCCGGCAAACGTCAGCCGCGAATGGATCTAGACATTACCTTGCCGGAAGATCGTCGGTTTAACCTTGATGTTCGTACAATGAATGGCGGGATCACCCTACAGAACATAGAAGCGATTGAAGATATTTCACTTGAAACAGGAAATGGAGAACTTATTCTTCATCGTGTCTTTGGCAATGTGAAGGGGAAAACACTGAATGGAGCTGTGCGGGCCAGATCTGTCCAGGGCAGTGTTGATTTATCGACGAGCGGTGGCAACATGAATGCTTGGAACGTTACAGGGGCTTTGAAATTATCAACGGCAGTTGGCAATATCGGTGCAATCGGGAATGAAGCCGAGATTGATATTTCCAGCAAAAATGGTAATTTAGAGATTGATGGAGCCAGATCGAAGCTGCATGCAGAATCCCTGAATGGAATCATAGATGTTCGTTCACAGGAAGTCGGAGGAGACTGGGATATTTATAGCGCAGTTGGCGATATCCATTTGTATTTACCGCTTTTAGGGAACTATAAGTTGAATGGCTCTAGTGGATATGGTGATATCACTTCGGATTTACCTAGCTTAACCATTGATAAGAAGAAGATATCTGGTGAAGTGGGCACAGGTGAATTCAAAGTTCAGGTTGAGGGAAACAGCAACTTAAATGTTAGAGGTTATTGAAAAAAGTAATTTTTCTTATATAATAATGAATATAATGTATCGACTCCGTTGACAAGATTGAAAACCCAGTCTTACAATTATAAGAAATATTTCTTTTATTTTTAAATTTAAAAGGCGGTGACAGTCATGGGGAGTGGCGTACAACATGCATTGGAACAATTAAAAACAACAGGTGTCCGTATAACGCCCCAGCGTCATGCGATTCTTACGTATTTGATGGAAGCAATGAATCATCCTACAGCTGACGATATATATCGGGCATTAGAGCCTAAATTTCCGAGCATGAGCGTAGCAACCGTATATAATAATCTCAAGATGTTTATGGAAGCAGGCATGGTTCGTGAGTTGACTTATGGGGATAGCTCCAGTCGTTTTGATGCTAATGTGTCTGATCATTATCATGTTATATGTCAGCAATGCGGTAAGATTGAGGATTTCAGTTATCCTTCACTTAGGGATGTAGAGCTGCATGCTGAGCAAGCTACAGGCTTTAAGATTACAGGATTGCGTATGGAGCTGCATGGAATTTGCGAATGTTGTAGAGAGAAGCAGCATTAGGACTAGAATAGAATGTGTCAAGGCAATATTGCCAAGTTACCACAATAAACGTGAGAAATCCGAAAGCGGAGGACTCACGTTTTTTATTTTTTGAAAATATAAGAACATATAAGAACATATAAGTTTCACGCTATGCATTATCCTTTATTTCTCTACGAGAAACGGTTGTCATCTATAAAGGACGACAACGTCATTTCTTCTTGGATATAACATTTTATAGGAATAATAACTTTTTTATACTGGTTATACGAAACCAAGTGGATGTTATAATCGTAATGTTAGACTCTATTAAAAATCATTTCATTATCTGGAGGATATATTTTGGACATAAGACAGGGACATAGACGCGTTAAAAAGCGCGGAGGTTTTTTTAGACGCTTGTTTGGACTTTTAATTATTGCAGCTGCAGCTTACTGGATAGTATTTTATGTATTGCCAAATCGTCAGCACATAGATGTGGACTGGAAAGCTCAAGAGCATCCCATATTTGTAAAAGGAGAGCACACAGGTTATTCTGCCAGCGGGACTGGGGATAGCATGTTGTTCCCATTACCGTTGTTGCAAGAGTATGTGGATCCGTCCATTCGTTATGAAGAGAAGACGAAATCGGTCATTTTATCAACGGATAGCGAGCTGTTATACATGCAGGAGAATAAAACTGATGCCAGTCTGAACAATCGTCCATTGCAGCTGCGGTTAGCGCCTGAAGTGAAGGAGAAAGTAACCTACCTTCCCGCGGATGTATTAGAAGATCTGTATGGGTTTGAAATTCAGGAGGATACAACTACTGGCGCAATACTACTTATGACGGCAGGAGAGACTGTCTCGCTTGGGAAAGTTAAAGGTGAACAAGGAGGCAAGTCAGTAGCTCTTCGAAATGAGGCATCTATTCACGCACCTATCGTTGCGGATATGTCTCCTGGGGCAGTCGTGAATATTTGGAATGAGGGAAATAAGAACTGGCTGTTTGTACAATTAAGCAGCGGGTATGCAGGTTATGCCAAGGCAAGTGACATTATTCCGGATGGTCAAAAGACAGTGGAACCAAAAAAATCCGCGCCAACACGCGCTGAACGTAACTGGAAAGGGAAATCAGTGAATTTGTATTGGGAGGCTGTTTACCAACGCAAACCTAACCCACAAACCTTCGGTGAGCTACCAGGCGTCAATGTGGCTAGCCCAACCTGGTTCAGTATTATCGATGGTGATGGCAATGTGCGCAGTCAGGCCGACAGTGCATACGTGCAGTGGGCGCATGAGCGCGGGCTAGAGGTATGGGGGCTGCTCAGCAATAGCTTCGATCCAGACATGACTACTGAGGCATTGTCTACCTATGAGAAACGGATGAATGCAATCGTTCAGATCTTAGAATATTCGGATTTATACAATTTGGATGGCATTAATATCGATTTTGAGAACGTGTATACGAAAGACGGAGAGAATGTCACTCAATTTATGAGAGAGTTAAAGCCAATGGCTCAGGCTAAGAACCTAATCGTCTCCATAGACGTGACACCTAAATCTAATAGTGAGATGTGGTCTGCGTTCCTTGATCGCAAGGCTCTTGGGACACTAGTCGATTATCTGATAGTGATGGCATATGATGAACATTGGGCGGCTAGCCCTATCGCGGGCTCTGTTGCCTCCTTACCTTGGGTAGAGAATTCAATAAGCCGGATCATAGAGGAGGACAATGTGCCGCCTGAGAAGGTGATTCTGGGGATCCCATTGTACACCCGCATCTGGACTGAGGCTCAAGTAGATGGCAAGACAAAGGTAAGCTCTAAATCGGTTAGTATGAATGCCGTTGAAAAAATTATTAAAGAGAAGAAGCTAACCCCGACATTTGATAAGGATGCTGGGCAGAATTACGTAGAGTACAAGGAAGATGGCGCTCTTAAGAAAATATGGATAGAAGATGAGGTGAGCTTAAAATCAAGAGTTGAGCTTGCTAAGTCCATGGGACTTGGAGGCATTGGGTCATGGAATCGCAGCTTTAGTAACCCATCCGCATGGGAAGCATTACAAGGAATCCATAAATAATTCTTTATCTTAGATAATAACGAAAAGGGCCCCAAATGGGGCCCTTTTTTGTTCTAGGTAATGTTTGGTGAACATTAATAGAGTACATATACTTCGCTAGTAGTGAACTTTTGTAAGATGTGTTTAGTGGTTAAGCTGCTGCTGCTCAAGCTGTTCTGCTGTAATATTGGCCTCTGCCGGATCCATAGTAAGGATGGTGTGGCAGAACATACAACGGTCTGTTTTGCCGAGCATCTTGGTTAGCTTGTGACATTCTGGGCACTCTAGCTGAACTGCGCTCGTTGACAGCATGCCAGCCCAGAAATAGATCGCAAGACTTGCCATCATGGAAATTAAACCGATTACAAGTCCGATTCCAGCGAATACTTTTCCGGTTGATCCCCAGAATACGATGCCTGCTGTACCCAAAACCATAAGTCCCATTCCGAGCATTGTGAGCAGTAATCCCCATGTGCGAAAAGCGTTGATCTTAGCCGTTTTAAACTTCATGAGTGTTTGCTCCTAACTAAATATAGTTGGGTTGTCCAGAAGGAACTGTCTTTCATATGTAGAATAATAATTATAACTGAATTATAACTGACTGGACGCAAATTCGCCAAATTTAATGGAGGGAAGCATGGAATTGTCATTGTCCAATGTAACTTTGTTGAGTGGAGAAACGTTTGAAGAGAATGTTTTGGGAGCTGTCGCTTTGCGGCAGGAAGGAAGTACTCCCTTTCAAAGCGCGCTACTTCACGATTTTGATATGGTTGTGTTAGTTTTGCACGAGGAACAGGATTTAGAACATATTGTTCGCCACACCATTGCCGGTGACAAACGGACACAGTCAGTCCATATTGGCCTTTCCGCTTTGGAGCGGGCTGTCATGGCGGGCGATAATAACGAGCTCCTTACTAGTTTGATGATTGGGGAAGTGATCTGGGATCCCAAAGGAATATTAGGGGATATGCGTCGGGAAATTTTGCAATTCGAAGGCCCTCTAAAGGAACGAGTCGAGTTCATGGAGTTTGCGCGATTCTTGCATTTGTATGTGAAATCTAAAAGGTATATAGAAGCCGGCTGCATTATGGATGCGTATAACTGTGTATTGATGGCTTTATATCATTGGGCAAGAATAGAAGTGAGTGAAGCTGGTTTATTTCCAGAGCCGGCTGTTTGGGAGCAAGTTAAAAGCTTGAATACTTCGGTCCATAAATTATATGAGGAACTAACTATAAGCACGGAGACCTTAGAGCAAAGAGTTGAGCTTGTTCTTCTAGCATGTGAATTTGGAATTATGTCCAAAATGACGGATTGTTGTGCGTTGCTCTTTAATATTTTGAATAGCCGCAAGGAAGCGTGGAGCATAAAAGAATTGCTTCAGCATTCTGGACTATGTCAATTAGAGGCTGAGTTGCCATTGGTATTACGAAAGCTTGTTTCTCGTTCGTTAATCCGTGAGATTACTTTATGGACTGCTGGATACGGGGGAGAGGGTCATGCGATCCGATATACCTTATAGAGAAGAACTAGATGCAGGGTTTCACGGTAATCTATAGATAAAAAGTAAGTAGGGATAGGGAGAGGCTAAGCACTCTCTTTTTTGTTTGCTCACTATTAGGATGGGCTCATATTTATTCTAATAAATTTATGGTTGACTCATTCCTTGTTCATGTGTTAAATTATAACTCGTCCCTCTGACACAGAGATGTGCTTTCGAAAACATTCGAAAGACAACCGAAAAAAAGAAATTAAAAAAAAGGTTGACTAAAACGAGGACGCTGTGATATATTATAAAGGTCGCTGCTGAACAACAACAACGACGAAATGAAGAACTTGATCTTTGAAAACTGAACAACGAGTGAGTAGGAAATCACGAAAGTGAAATCCAAAACTGATGAGTTTCACAGCGTATTTTACGCTTTTGGGATTTCATCGTGAGAATTAATTTTCTCGTCAGATGTTTCAAAATGAGCATATCGCTCTTTTCAATACTAATTGGAGAGTTTGATCCTGGCTCAGGACGAACGCTGGCGGCGTGCCTAATACATGCAAGTCGAGCGGAGTTATTTTGAAAGCTTGCTTTCAAAATAACTTAGCGGCGGACGGGTGAGTAACACGTAGGCAACCTGCCCCTTAGACTGGGATAACTACCGGAAACGGTAGCTAATACCGGATAATTTCTTTTTTCTCCTGAAGGAAGAATGAAAGACGGAGCAATCTGTCACTGAGGGATGGGCCTGCGGCGCATTAGCTAGTTGGTGGGGTAACGGCCCACCAAGGCGACGATGCGTAGCCGACCTGAGAGGGTGAACGGCCACACTGGGACTGAGACACGGCCCAGACTCCTACGGGAGGCAGCAGTAGGGAATCTTCCGCAATGGACGAAAGTCTGACGGAGCAACGCCGCGTGAGTGATGAAGGTTTTCGGATCGTAAAGCTCTGTTGCCAGGGAAGAACGTCCGGTAGAGTAACTGCTACCGGAGTGACGGTACCTGAGAAGAAAGCCCCGGCTAACTACGTGCCAGCAGCCGCGGTAATACGTAGGGGGCAAGCGTTGTCCGGAATTATTGGGCGTAAAGCGCGCGCAGGCGGTCATTTAAGTCTGGTGTTTAAACCTTGGGCTCAACCTAAGGTCGCACTGGAAACTGGGTGACTTGAGTACAGAAGAGGAAAGTGGAATTCCACGTGTAGCGGTGAAATGCGTAGATATGTGGAGGAACACCAGTGGCGAAGGCGACTTTCTGGGCTGTAACTGACGCTGAGGCGCGAAAGCGTGGGGAGCAAACAGGATTAGATACCCTGGTAGTCCACGCCGTAAACGATGAGTGCTAGGTGTTAGGGGTTTCGATACCCTTGGTGCCGAAGTTAACACAGTAAGCACTCCGCCTGGGGAGTACGGTCGCAAGACTGAAACTCAAAGGAATTGACGGGGACCCGCACAAGCAGTGGAGTATGTGGTTTAATTCGAAGCAACGCGAAGAACCTTACCAGGTCTTGACATCCCTCTGAATCTGCTAGAGATAGCAGCGGCCTTCGGGACAGAGGAGACAGGTGGTGCATGGTTGTCGTCAGCTCGTGTCGTGAGATGTTGGGTTAAGTCCCGCAACGAGCGCAACCCTTAACTTTAGTTGCCAGCAAGTAATGTTGGGCACTCTAGAGTGACTGCCGGTGACAAACCGGAGGAAGGTGGGGATGACGTCAAATCATCATGCCCCTTATGACCTGGGCTACACACGTACTACAATGGCCGGTACAACGGGAAGCGAAGCCGCGAGGTGGAGCCAATCCCATCAAAGCCGGTCTCAGTTCGGATTGCAGGCTGCAACTCGCCTGCATGAAGTCGGAATTGCTAGTAATCGCGGATCAGCATGCCGCGGTGAATACGTTCCCGGGTCTTGTACACACCGCCCGTCACACCACGAGAGTTTACAACACCCGAAGTCGGTGGGGTAACCCGCAAGGGAGCCAGCCGCCGAAGGTGGGGTAGATGATTGGGGTGAAGTCGTAACAAGGTAGCCGTATCGGAAGGTGCGGCTGGATCACCTCCTTTCTATGGAGAATCGTCTTCGGAAGTGAAGACATTCAAATCGGAAGTTTAACTTCCACAATCTCAGGTTTAGGCCTGTTACTCACTCGTTGCTCAGTTTTGAGAGTTTAAGCTCTCAAGTAAGACTTGATCCTTGAAAACTGGATACCGAAACGAATTTGCGTTTTAGAACATCTTTTAGCAACTTGTGCAAACAAGTAAATGTTATTAGTGAGATGATTCCAAGAGAGATATCGTATGATATTTTCCTGCGGAAAAATCAAGGTTAAGCTAATAAGAGCACACGGAGGATGCCTAGGCGCCAGGAGCCGACGAAGGACGTGGCGAACAACGAAACTGCCTCGGGGAGCTGTAAGCAAGCTTTGATCCGGGGGTGTCCGAATGGGGAAACCCAGCTGTGGTAATTCGCAGTTACTCATACCTGAATACATAGGGTATGTAGAGGCAGACCAGGGGAACTGAAACATCTAAGTACCCTGAGGAAGAGAAAACAATAGTGATTCCGTCAGTAGCGGCGAGCGAACGCGGAACAGCCTAAACCTAAGAGCTTGCTCTTAGGGGTTGTGGGACGTCTCACATGGAGTTACAAAGGAATATGGTAGGCGAAGAGGTCTGGAAAGGCCCGCGATAGAGGTAAAAGCCCTGTAACCTAAACTGTGTTCTCTCCGAGACGGATCCCGAGTAGTGCGGGGCACGTGAAACCCCGTATGAATCCAGCAGGACCATCTGCTAAGGCTAAATACTACCTGGCGACCGATAGTGAAACAGTACCGTGAGGGAAAGGTGAAAAGCACCCCGGAAGGGGAGTGAAATAGAACCTGAAACCGTGTGCTTACAAAAAGTCAGAGCCCTATTTATGGGTGATGGCGTGCCTTTTGTAGAATGAACCGGCGAGTTACGTTTAACATGCAAGGTTAAGTCGAGAAGACGGAGCCGCAGCGAAAGCGAGTCTGAATAGGGCGATTGAGTATGTGGACGTAGACCCGAAACCGTGTGATCTACCCCTGTCCAGGGTGAAGGTGCGGTAACACGCACTGGAGGCCCGAACCCACGCACGTTGAAAAGTGCGGGGATGAGGTGGGGGTAGCGGAGAAATTCCAATCGAACTCGGAGATAGCTGGTTCTCCCCGAAATAGCTTTAGGGCTAGCCTCGGTATAAGAGTAGTGGAGGTAGAGCACTGATTGGGTGCGGGGTCCGCAAGGATTACCAAGCTCAGTCAAACTCCGAATGCCATATACTTATTGCCGGGAGTCAGACAGTGAGTGCTAAGATCCATTGTCAAAAGGGAAACAGCCCAGACCATCAGCTAAGGTCCCCAAGTGTGTGTTAAGTGGGAAAGGATGTGGAGTTGCACAGACAACCAGGATGTTGGCTTAGAAGCAGCCACCATTGAAAGAGTGCGTAATAGCTCACTGGTCGAGTGACTCTGCGCCGAAAATGTAACGGGGCTAAACACACCACCGAAGCTATGGCTAGATACGTATGTATCTGGGGTAGGGGAGCGTTGTATGTGGGTTGAAGGTGTACCGTAAGGAGCGCTGGACAGCATACAAGTGAGAATGCCGGTATGAGTAACGAAAAGATCAGTGAGAATCTGATCCGCCGAAAGCCCAAGGTTTCCTGAGGAAGGCTCGTCCGCTCAGGGTAAGTCGGGACCTAAGGCGAGGCCGAAAGGCGTAGTCGAAGGACAACAGTTTGAAATTACTGTACCACCGTAATCCGCTATGAGCGATGGGGTGACGCAGGAGGGTAGTGACGCGGACTGATGGATATGTCCGTCTAAGCAGTGAGGCTGATGTGTAGGCAAATCCGCACATCGTTAAGGCTGGGCTGTGATGGGGAGCGAAAATTATAGTAGCGAAGGTCATGATCTCACACTGCCAAGAAAAGCCTCTAGCCAGGAGAAGGTGCCCGTACCGCAAACCGACACAGGTAGGCGAGAAGAGAATTCTAAGGCGCGCGGAAGAACTCTCGTTAAGGAACTCGGCAAAATGACCCCGTAACTTCGGGAGAAGGGGTGCCCCGGTAGTGTGAATAGCACGAGGGGGCCGCAGTGAAAAGGCCCAAGCGACTGTTTAGCAAAAACACAGGTCTGTGCGAAGCCGCAAGGCGAAGTATACGGGCTGACGCCTGCCCGGTGCTGGAAGGTTAAGGGGAGTGGTTAGGGGTAACCCGAAGCTATGAACCGAAGCCCCAGTAAACGGCGGCCGTAACTATAACGGTCCTAAGGTAGCGAAATTCCTTGTCAGGTAAATTCTGACCCGCACGAATGGCGTAACGACTTGGGCGCTGTCTCAACGAGAGATCCGGTGAAATTTTAATACCTGTGAAGATGCAGGTTACCCGCGACAAGACGGAAAGACCCCATGGAGCTTTACTGCAGCTTGATATTGAATTTGGGTACGATCTGTACAGGATAGGTGGGAGCCGTAGAAATCGGAGCGCAAGCTTCGGTGGAGGCGCCGTTGGGATACCACCCTGATCGTATCTAGGTTCTAACCTAGTGCCCTAATCGGGTACGGGGACCGTGTCAGGCGGGCAGTTTGACTGGGGCGGTCGCCTCCTAAAGAGTAACGGAGGCGTTCCAAGGTTCCCTCAGAATGGTTGGAAATCATTCGAAGAGTGCAAAGGCATAAGGGAGCTTGACTGCGAGACCTACAAGTCGAGCAGGGACGAAAGTCGGACTTAGTGATCCGGTGGTACCGCATGGAAGGGCCATCGCTCAACGGATAAAAGCTACCCTGGGGATAACAGGCTTATCTCCCCCAAGAGTCCACATCGACGGGGAGGTTTGGCACCTCGATGTCGGCTCATCGCATCCTGGGGCTGAAGTAGGTCCCAAGGGTTGGGCTGTTCGCCCATTAAAGCGGTACGCGAGCTGGGTTCAGAACGTCGTGAGACAGTTCGGTCCCTATCTGTCGTGGGCGCAGGAAATTTGAGAGGAGCTGTCCTTAGTACGAGAGGACCGGGATGGACGTACCGCTGGTGCACCAGTTGTTCCGCCAGGAGCATGGCTGGGTAGCTACGTACGGACGGGATAAGCGCTGAAAGCATCTAAGCGTGAAGCCCCCCTCAAGATGAGATTTCCCAATTAGTAAGACCCCTTGAAGACGACGAGGTAGATAGGTTGGAGGTGGAAGTGCAGTAATGCATGGAGCTGACCAATACTAATCGGTCGAGGGCTTATCCTATACTTAGAACGCAAATTCAATTCGGATTCAGTTTTCAGGCGATTAAGCCTGGTATGAATATTCCCTGATAGCTCAGTTGGTAGAGCACTCGACTGTTAATCGAGTTGTCACAGGTTCGAGTCCTGTTCGGGGAGCCATATGGAGAGGTGTCCGAGTTTGGCCGAAGGAGCACGATTGGAAATCGTGTAGGCGCCACAAGCGTCTCGAGGGTTCGAATCCCTCTCTCTCCGCCACAAATTTTACTTAGTATGGCCCGTTGGTCAAGGGGTTAAGACACCTCCCTTTCACGGAGGTAACATGGGTTCGAATCCCATACGGGTCACCAAATTTTCACTTGATTTTACATAGTGGACTTTGGTACAATAACAATTGTTGTTTACGGAGGCTTAGCTCAGCTGGGAGAGCGTCTGCCTTACAAGCAGAGGGTCGGGGGTTCGATCCCCTCAGCCTCCACCATATTTATTTAAGAACGACGCGGGGTGGAGCAGCCCGGTAGCTCGTCGGGCTCATAACCCGAAGGCCGCAGGTTCAAATCCTGCCCCCGCAACCAATTTTCATCAAGTAATTATATCTTTTGGAACCGTGGTGTAGTTGGCCTAACATGCCTGCCTGTCACGCAGGAGATCGCGAGTTCGAATCTCGTCGGTTCCGCCATTTTCTTGGCTCGATAGCTCAGTCGGTAGAGCAGAGGACTGAAAATCCTCGTGTCGGCGGTTCGAATCCGTCTCGAGCCACCATATAGTATACAACTTAATATGCCGGTGTAGCTCAATTGGTAGAGCAACTGACTTGTAATCAGTAGGTTGGGGGTTCAAGTCCTCTCGCCGGCACCATCTTTGGGGGATTAGCGAAGTGGCCAAACGCATCAGACTGTAAATCTGCTCACGTACGTGTTCGGTGGTTCGAATCCATCATCCCCCACCATTTTTTTAGGGGCATAGTTTAAAGGTAGAACAACGGTCTCCAAAACCGTTGGTGTGGGTTCAATTCCTGCTGCCCCTGCCAATCTTTATCCAGAGTCTTTCTCTAAAGTTTAATATGGCGGTCGTGGCGAAGGGGTTAACGCACCGGTTTGTGGATCCGGCATTCGTGGGTTCAAGTCCCATCGGTCGCCCCATTTACTTTAAGAAGAACAGCAACAAATTGAGTTTAATATGGCGACTGTGGCGAAGGGGTTAACGCACCGGATTGTGGTTCCGGCATTCGTGGGTTCGAGACCCATCAGTCGCCCCATTTTACTTTAAAATGTTATTGGGGATTAGCCAAGCGGTAAGGCAACGGACTTTGACTCCGTCATGCATAGGTTCAAATCCTATATCCCCAGCCATTTTATGCGGACGTGGCTCAGCGGTAGAGCATCGCCTTGCCAAGGCGAGGGTCGCGGGTTCGATTCCCGTCGTCCGCTCCAATGTTTTCATATGGCGCCATAGCCAAGTGGTAAGGCAAAGCTCTGCAAAAGCTTTATCCCCAGTTCAAATCTGGGTGGCGCCTCCATTAATTTCATATGTGCCGGCGTGGCGGAATGGCAGACGCGCTCGACTCAAAATCGAGAGGGAAACCGTGGAGGTTCGAGTCCTCTCGCCGGTATATCAAAAAGGTTTGTAAAGTCGCTTGTATAAGCAACTTTACAAACCTTTTTTCTTTGTCTATGAACTTTTATTCTTAAGCCGTTGTATTAGAGACACTTCTAATTCAACGGCTTTTTTATGTGAAGCGGAGTGAATTGAATTGTAATTTTATTGACTGCTTAGTCGGAATGTCCGCGGCGTGAGACCAACTTCACGTTTAAACATATTGCAGAATTGAGCATCATTGACAAACCCAGCAGCAGCGGATACTTCTGAGATATGCATTTGGGTATGTTGCAAGAGAGACTTTGCATAATCCAGACGTTTCAATAGTAGATAGCGAAGAGGTGAAGAACCGAATCGCTCTTTAAATAAATGGCGGAAACGATCATAGCTGTATCCAGACATCTCAGAGAGTGTTGCGACCGATAGCTTATGGCGGTAATGCTCATTCATATAGTTTAGAACATATTGGACTCTGTCTTCCGTTGGCGATTGAAACCCAGAGGCGCTAAGAAGCCGTATCAGATGAACAGTGATTTCGCTCATTTGAAGGTTCAATAGTTCAGAGAATCCATCTTGTTTGCGCGTAAACTCTGCTTTCATTCTAAGTAAGATCTGTAGAACAGTATGGTCTTTATCATCTTCATATACGCCTTGCAAATTCTCCATATTTGGGTGATTTGAATGGAAGCCTACAAATAGTATAGTAGCATCTTCGCGATGATTCTCGTCATGTTTATGATTGGGTGGTATTAGTGCGAATGAAGAAGAACGAAAATGATAACTTCGCGAACCCACATTCGTAGTTCCTAAACCGTTTAAATAATAGACTAGTTCATAGCATTCATGCTGGTGTGGTGGAATATAGGTATTGACCTCATGCGCTGCATTTACAATATATAGAACACGATCCATGATGATCCTCCAATAATTATGTTTTAGCCGAATCGTACAAAAATATGACCGAAATCATATAATTATTTTCATTAATATTTGTTATGATCGTATCAACAAATCCGAAAATTAGCAACCTGACTGGCCATCTCGTTCGGAAATTAGTCGGATAATTCGTAAAAATTATAATTTTCTCTCTATTTTTGAGTGTATTCGTTAAAATCATTAAAATTTTGACAATGTTACATGAAAAATGAGAGTTTCCATCTAAATCGTGAAATATACAACAGACTAAGATGGAGAACCTCTCAAATTACTAACCAACTATATATAGGGGTGGAATAGAAAAATGAAAAAGAAAGTTCTTTCTTTGTTGCTGCTAGTAGTAATGGTAATGGTCACAGCCTGTGGAAATAATACGTCGAGTAATGGATCTTCTGCGAATGCAGGTTCTAATGCGGCTGAAGGTGGAGAAACAAGTTCAGGAGATAAACTCAAAGTTGTACTTCTGATTCCAGGAACGCTTGGAGATAAATCTTTCTTTGACTCTGCGAATAGCGGTTTGCAAAAGGTTAAGGATGAACTGGGTGCAGAAACAAAGGTTGTAGAAATGGGTGTCGATAAAACGAAATGGGAGCCTACGTTTAACGATATCGCCGCTGAGGATTGGGATGTTATTATTTCTGGCGGATCGGAAATTACAGAGATGTTTAATGCAACGGCTGAATTATATCCAGACAAAAAATTCATTAACTATGATACCGATATAGATGAAGCACCAGAGAACATGTACAACATGTCTTATGCGACTAATGAAGTCTCTTTTCTGGCAGGTGCTGTAGCGGCGCTAGCTACACAATCAGATATGCCTAATGCTAATCCTGAGAATGTGATCGGATTTGTAGGCGGTATGGATATTCCAGGGATTAACGCTTTCTTGGTTGGCTACATTGAGGGCGCTCAATATGTTGATCCTGATGTGAAGGTAGCTGTATCGTATGCTGGTGATTTTGTTAACCCGGCTAAAGGTAAGGAGCTTTCACTGATTCAATATAACTCCGGTGTGGATGTTATTTTTAACGTAGCTGGGGGTACAGGTCTTGGGATCTTTGATGCAGCTAAAGAGAAGAAGAAATACGCTATTGGCGTAGACTCTGATCAGGCGATGTTACTTAATGAAACAGATAGCGAAAAAGCAAACTTGATCGTTACTTCTTCTATTAAAAAGATTGATAGTGCTATTCTAGGTGCCGTGAAGAAATTACAAGAGGGCACGCTTGAAATGGGTAAACGTGATGTATTGAGCTTCGTAGATGATGGTGTAGGCATTGCAGAGAATGAGATATATAAAAATGTCTTCCCAGCCGATCTTCAGGCTAAAGTTGAAGAAGTGAAGCAAAAGCTGATCAATAAAGAAATTACAGTAGATAACGCGATGGGAATGGAAACCTCAGAAGTAGAAGCCATTCGTAACGCAGTTAAGCCTTAAGTATAGCTATAAAGTGATAAACCTACAGTTGGAGATTCTTCTATTAGAAGAATTCCAGCTGTATATTTTTGCAGACCTCCAAGTGGAAAGGCGTTGAGACCGATGAACAAAGCTCTGTTGGAAATGCGGGGAATTACGAAGGTGTATCCCAATGGCGTCGTTGCAAATAAAGACGTGCATTTTTCTTTACGTGAGGGAGAAATTCACGCGATTGCGGGCGAGAACGGCGCGGGTAAATCAACTTTAATGAAGATCATGTTCGGCATGGAAGAGCCTAGTGAAGGTGAGATCTATATCAAGGGCGAAAAAGTGAAGCTGCAATCGGCTCAGGATGCCATTGATAGAGGGATCGGTATGGTTCATCAGCATTTTATGCTGGTTCCTTCTTTTACGGTAGCAGAGAACATGGTGCTGGGCATGGAGCCCCGTAAGGGAGTCGGCATCAATTATGCTGAAGCCGTGCGCATGACCGAAGAGACTGCGAAAAAATACAATCTGGCAGTGGATCCAAAAGCAAAAGTGGAGGATCTTACGGTTGGAATGAAGCAAAAGGTTGAGATCCTGAAGGCGCTGCTGCGTGGTGCGAAAATCCTAGTTCTGGATGAGCCGACCGCGGTGTTAACCCCACAGGAAACAGAAGAATTGTTCCGTGAGCTTAAGCAGTTAAGAGAGCAGGGACATACGATTGTGTTTATTTCACACAAGTTGAAAGAAGTGAAAGCGATCTGCGACAGAATTACGATTATGCGTAGTGGACGTAGTGAAGGTGTCTTCCAAACGAAGGATGTCACGGAGCAAGAAATTTCCCGACTCATGGTGGGTAGAGACGTCGTGTTGAAATATGACAAGGAGATTCTGTCTATTGGTGAGGCGGTGCTCACTGTGCAAGGTCTAGGTGTAAATGATGCACACGGCAAAGCGTTGCTATCAGATATTAATTTTGCGGTACGCGGAGGACAGATCGTCGGGATTGCTGGTGTAGAAGGAAACGGGCAGACACAGCTCATTGAGGCTCTTACAGGGAGCTTAAGAGGGGTTTCAAGCCAGGGTTCTGTGCTAGTGAAGGGAAAGGATATTCGAGAATCGGATATTTTGGATATTCGTAAGTTGGGTGTTTCTTATATCCCAGAGGATCGGATGCATCAAGGGATAGCTAGTGATGCGAGCATAGCGGATAATCTGCTGTCCACTCAGTATCGTACAAAGGAAATGAATAAAGGTCCTTTTTTGAATGGATCACGAATTGCTAAGCTAGCCGTATCACTTGTAGAGGAATTTAAAGTCCGCTGTTCTGGACCTTCTCAGCCAATAGGTATGTTATCAGGTGGTAACATGCAGAAAGTTGTCGTAGCTAGAGAGTGTTCTACTGAACCGCAACTGCTTATTGCAGAGCAGCCGACACGGGGTGTGGATATAGGTGCAGCGCAGTTCATACATCAGAAGCTTTTGGAGCTACGCTCAGACGATTGTGCGATTTTGCTTGTGTCAGCAGATTTAAATGAGATCTTAGAGATCAGCGATAGTCTACTAGTGATGTATGAAGGAAAGATTGTTGCCTTTTTCGAGGAGCCTTCTAAGGTTAGTGAAGAAGAATTAGGGCTTTATATGCTAGGGATTCATCGACAGGACGAGGAGCACATCAGGAGGGCCGTAAATCATGTTTAAAGTAAAATATTTTGAATACATTCGAACATCGGCAGTAATCGTAATTGCACTCGCTATTGCTTTTCTGATCATCTCATTGGTCAGCAATCAGCCGGTGAAGACGATTGGGATATTCCTATTTGAGCCGCTATCCAGTAAAGGTCATATCGGTAATGTGATTGAGATGGCCATTCCGCTCATGTTCACTGGGCTAGCAGTTTCTTTGTTGTTCCGGGCAAATATGTTCAATTTGGGAGCTGAAGGGATTTTCTATTTCTCCGGTGTTGTAACCTCCGTGTTGGCTATTCATTTAACGCTGGACGGGTGGCTTCATCCGATCGTAGCTATTGCTGCGGGTTCTATTGTAGGGGCGCTGCTCTCTGCAATCCCTGGGATCCTCAAAGCCAAATGGAATGCCAATGAGCTGGTTACATCCTTAATGTTCAATAATATTTTGTTTGGAGTAGGTTTATATCTACTGAACTATCATTTACGTGATGCAAAAGCGTTCGCCAATGTATCCTACAAATTCGAGAAAACGGCACTGCTGAGTAAGATGGTACCTGGCACTCGTATTCATACCGGACTGATCATCGTTATCGTGCTTATTATTGCAGCGCATCTATTTCTATACAAGACTAAATGGGGATACGAGCTGCGTATGACAGGCATCAACCGGAACTTTGCACGTTATTCAGGCATGAAGACCGCGAAGGTTATTATACTGGTTCACTTGATTGCTGGTTTTATTGCGGGAATGGGTGGTTCCGTAGAAGTGCTAGGGATGTATAACCGATTCCAATGGACTTCGTTACCAGGCTATGGCCTAGACGGTGCTCTTGTAGCGATGTTAGCCAAGAATAATCCGCTATCCGTAATCGGTGCTGCATTGTTCCTTGCGTATATCCGGATCGGAGCCGATATGATGGCACGTCTGTCTGATGTACCTTCTGAGATGATTTCTATCATACAGGCGATTATCATTCTTCTGATTTCGGCTGAGCAATTCCTGAAGTTCTGGAAAAATCGGATGCTCTTGAAGGAGGCGAAGGAAGCATGAACAGTTTGTTTGATGTGATTTTTACGACTGACTTTGCTTTCTCTGTCCTTCGAGTGACAACACCGATTCTATTCGCTGCGCTTGGAGCGTTAATCTCTAATAGAGCGGGTATCATCAACATCGGTATGGAAGGCATCATGCTTGTCGCGGCATTAGCTGGTGTCATTGTAAGCAGCTACACGCATAGCGCGTGGGTAGGTTTACTTGGGGCTGTGATGTCCGGAACATTGATCGCTGGAATATTAGCTTTTTTCACACTGAAATTCAAAACACATATCATTCTCGGCGGAGTAGCTATTAATATGTTCGCTTCGGGAGGAACCGTGTTTATTCTTTATCTGCTTAGTGGAGACAAGGGTTCTTCTACTTCTCTGGCAAGTAAAGTGCTACCTAGTATAGAGATTCCTTTGCTGAAGGATATTCCGGTGCTTGGGCCTATTCTATCAGGTCATCACATTTTGACGTATGTATCTATTATTGCTGTGTTTGTTGTCTACTATCTCTTAAACCGGACACCGCTTGGTCTGCGCATTCGTTCAGTGGGTGAAAATCCACATGCTGCTCAATCTGTAGGCGTAAGTGTTGTGAAAATACAGTATATGGCTTTGCTGCTTAGTGGATTTTTTGCTGGTTTGGGTGGGGCTTACATGTCGATGGGTTACCTGTCACTGTTCACTCGCGATATGATCGCTGGTCGGGGCTGGATTGCGATTGCCGCAGAGTCTATGGGTAGAAGTACGACAGTAGGCACGGCGCTAACCTCTCTATTATTTGGTACGGCAGACGCCTTGTCGAATGCGCTACAGGTCCTGAAGATTCCTGCAGAACTTATCGCGACGCTTCCTTATGTAGCAACGGTAATTGGACTAGTGATCTATGCTGTATCTGAGACACGGAAGAAGAACAAAAAGCTAAAGAGCCCGCTAGTGAAATAGCGATAGGAGTAACGAGGATTTATACAACTAAGGAGTGAATGACTATGCGAACACCTATTATTATTGACTGCGATCCAGGGCATGATGACGCTATCGCAATCCTGCTTGCAATAGCAAATTCGGAGAAGCTGGATCTGCGCGGGATTACAACGGTTGGAGGAAACCAGATCCTCGATAAAATCACAGAAAACGCACTTAAAGTGATCAGTTTCGTGAATGCGGATATTCCTGTAGCCAAAGGGGCTGCGGGTCCGCTTTTCGGCAAGCTTGTTACAGGTGAGGAAGCGCATGGTGAATCCGGCATGGACGGCCCACTATTGCCGCCAAGTAAATTCCGCCCTGTAGAAGAAGGCGCTGTGGAATTTATGCTGAATATTATCCGTTCTTCGGAGGAGAAAATTACGCTCGTACCGATGGCTCCTTTAACGAATATTGCGCTATTAATTACAGCATATCCGGAGATTAAAGACAGAATTGAGAAGATCTCATTAATGGGCGGAGGAATTTCTTATGGAAATGTAACCTCTACTGCGGAATTTAATATCTATGTAGATCCTGAAGCCGCTCGTATCGTGTTTGAATCGGGTATACCGATTACGATGAGTGGTTTGGATGTGACCGATAAGGCAGCGATTTTCGAAGATGAGATCGTAGCATTGAAAGAGCGTGGGCCAGTGTCCACTATGGTCGGAGAGCTGCTAGATTTCTATTCGATTTACGGAAAGAAAATGGGCTATGTTGGCAGTGCGCTGCATGATCCATGCGCAGTAGCTTGGCTCTTGCACCCTGAACTGTTTGAATCCGAGCATCTGTATGTAACGGTGGAGACAGAAGGCAAGCTAACACGTGGAATGACGGTTGCAGACAAAAGAAAGAAAACAGATCGTCCAGCAAATGTAGAAGTTCTGGTGGGAGTAGACCGGGAAGCATTTATGAAACTGATCTTTGATTCACTTGAAAAGCTAGATCAAGAGCTGCTTGCGGCTGAAGGGAACTAACCTATGGCAGGATGGGAGAGACTTCAGGAGACGGTTCAGTTTGAATTGGTTCAGCGTGGAGAAGAAGGCTGCAAGATTGAGGGCTTCGCGGATAAACTAGCTGCTGCAGGTGCCGATGAAATTAAGCTGATGCAAGTATACAACGAGTTGATGGAGCTCACGGTTGCTGAGGACTTTCCTTATGAAGAGCCGTCTTCACTGGAAGAGATTCGTCGCCTACGTCCAGAAGGTCCACGTAAGCTGCAACCAGAATGGAGCGAGGCGGAGTGGAGAGACAAATTCTATGGTGCTTGGCTGGGTAGAAGTGTTGGCTGTGCACTCGGAAAACCACTGGAGTATTGGGACTACCTCTACGGTAAAGATGGACGCCCGGGCTGGGAGAATATTGAGCTGTGGTTCCGAGGTGCGGATGCATGGCCAATTACCGGCTATACACCTGGTCATTCACGGGCAGAGGAAGAATATGGTCTTGGTTTAAGTGATTGGACTTATGCTAGTACCCAAGAGACAATTAAGTTTATGGAAAGCGATGACGATATTCGTTACACGGTTCTGGGCCTTATGCTGCTGGAGCAGAAAGGACTGGATTGGGATTCTTGGGATATCGGAAAGCTCTGGCATAAACATCTGACATATGCTCAGGTATGTACGGCTGAGACACAGTCGTATATGAATTTTGCGCAGGAGACATCTCATTTACATGGTGAGAAGCCTGCGGATTGGCTGGCGCGGCAGGAAAGAGTGCGGATGCATTTAAATCCGTACCGGGAGTGGATTGGCGCGGCTATACGCGCAGACGGACTGGCATATGGCGCGGCAGGGCATCCTGAGCTTGCGGCGGAGCTAGGCTGGCGCGATGCTTCTTTTTCACATGTGAAGAACGGGATCTATGGCGAGATGTTTAATGCAGCGATGATTTCGGCGGCTTTTGTTGAAAAAGATAACGAGCGTATCCTAGAGATTGGTCTTAGTGAGATCCCTAGTACTAGTCGTCTGGCAAGTGATGTACTACGAGGCATAGATATTGCGCACAAGGCTAAGAGTGAGCGTGAGTTGGTGAGTAAGATTTGGGATACATTCAGCCACTATGATGCGGTGCATACCAATAATAATGCTGCCCTTGTAGCTGCTTCACTGGTCTATGGCGGGAATGATTTCGAAAAAGCGGTCGTTACTTCCGTATATGGAGGAATGGATACAGACTGTAATGGAGCTACAGTGGGGTCGATTATGGGAGCGAAGCTTGGAGCAAGTGTGTTGCCGGCTACATGGGTTGAACCGCTCCATGATACACTATATGCAGATTTACCCGGGTTTCATCCGATAGCGATTTCGGAATGCGCGGAGCGCAGCTATCAGGTGTTCTTGAAGATTCGCAAGGAGCTTGGCGGAAAGTTTTAGATCAGGGATACGAAAATAATTAAGGGATGTCTTAAGCCACTGTGCTTAAGCATCCTTTTTTTCGTGGTGACCTAGTTCTTGAAATAGATGCAACAGGGGTTTAGGAGTTAGGTAACAGGAGAATCCTGATCTGAAGAGGGATTAAGTTTAGTCATTTATTTGGTAGTTAAACATGTGAAAATAGCCTGGTGCAAAGGGATTTTATACAGTAATCCTTTTTTACTGATATATCATTTAAATAAAAATGGTGACACAGAACATAAAATGCCTTATTATTTAAAGAGATTTTTAGTAAAACAGTTTTTAAATAATTATAGTACAAACCTTGGCTTAGAGGGTTTCAGAATAAATGGAAAGGAAGGGGGAGTTTGCAATCCTATCGCTGAGTGGGGTGAGTAAAGGATTCAAACTGAAGGACGGTATGTATCAGGCTGTGGATGATGTATCGCTTGATGTGAAGAAAGGATCGATTCACGGTATCATTGGTGAAAGCGGGGCAGGGAAATCCACGCTGCTGCGATTGATTAATCTGCTGGAAAAGCCAGATCAAGGGACAGTTACCGTAGAAGGGCATAATTTAACCGAAATGCCGAGTAAACAACTACGGAAAGCTAGGGAAAAGATTGGGATGATTTTTCAGCAATTTAATCTGGTCAATAACGTCACGGTAAGCCGCAATATTTCGATTCCTCTGGAATTGGCAGGGGTGCCGAAGCGTGAACGGATGAAACGGGTAAAGGAATGTCTTGATTTTGTCGGATTGGCAGATAAGGCAGCGCAATATCCTGCACAGCTAAGCGGAGGACAACGACAACGTGTGGCGATCGCCCGGGCGCTTTCGAATAGTCCAGGACTATTGCTATGTGACGAACCCACCTCCTCCCTTGATCCAGGAACAACTGCGGATATTCTGGACGTCCTGAAGCATATTAATTCAAGCCTCGGGGTTACAGTAGTGATTGTTACGCATGAGATGGATGTTGTCAAAAGCATATGCACTCACGTATCCGTGATGGAAAATGGTCGAATCGTAGATTCCTTCTCTCGCGAAGACGGTGATTTCCGACCTGCTGCAGTTCGTACTGGCTCGTACCGGGATCAAATTCTGGGTAAAGCGGGGGAAATACATGTTTGATAGTGTACTTCAATATCAGGCACAGATGTGGGAATCGATCAGGGAAACCTTTGTCATGGTCGGTATTTCTGTCGGTGCCGCATTGCTGCTTGGCCTTCCGCTCGGGACGTTGTTGTTTTTTTGCCGAAAAGGTCAGCTCTACGAGAATAAAACATTGTCTCTGGTGCTCAACAGCATCGTTAATATTATCCGTTCGTTTCCATTTCTGCTGCTTGTCGTTGCACTCATTCCGGTCACTCGTTTCCTAGTTGGAACTGCGATTGGAACCATGGCAGCCACGGTTCCGTTATCCATTGTTGCCATTGCTTATTACTCCCGTCTGGTGGAGCAGTCTTTGTTGGAGGTTCCTAAAGGAGTCATAGAGGCGGCCTTGTCTATGGGAGCTTCGAAGCTAGGGTTGATCTTTAAATTCCTGTATGTTGAGGCACGTTCGGGGCTAGTACTCGGACTCACTACCTCTACGATTAGTTTTATCTCATACTCAACCGTAATGGGGGTTGTCGGAGGGGGCGGGGTTGGTGATTTTGCGATCCGGTATGGATATCAGCGTTTTGAGACTGAAGTGATGGTCTATGCGATTATCGTGATGATTATATTGGTTCAGTTGGTTCAATTCACAGGAGGTACGATCTCACGGCTGTTAGATAAGCGTTAATCGTTCAACCCGTACATCAAATTTTGTAATACAAAATGATTGAATATATAAACTGGGGGTTAGTTGTAGTAATGAAAAAATCAATGATAGTTGTGCTTATGTTAATGGTATTGGTCGTAGCGGGTTGTGGCTCTAATAAAGCAGCAGAGAACAATTCTGCAAAAGGTAGCGATGAGCTAACGAAATTAAAGATTGCTACTTTGATTCCACCAATGACGGAAATTCTGGATATTGTGAAGCCGCTTCTGAAGGAAGATGGCATTGATCTTGAAATCGTTGTGCTATCTGACAATGTACAGCCTAATGAGGCTTTGGCGAATAAAGAGGTAGATGCTAACTTTTTTCAACACGTTCCTTATATGAAGCAATTTAATGAGAGCAAAGGCTCAAATCTGGTAGAGGTACAGCCTGTATATGACGCTATTTACGGTGGTTACTCCAAGCGTTACAAGAATGTAGCTGATCTTCCTGAAGGTGCAACGCTAGTAATGGCTAATGATCCATCGAATATTGGTCGTTCTTTACAAATGTTCGCTGCAGCTGATCTTATTAAGCTAAAAGAAGGCGTAGGTATTCAAGCTACACAAGCAGACATTACAGAAAATCCAAAAAACTTTAAGTTTGAAGAAGTAGATTTATTGATGTTGGCTCGTATGCTGGATGATGGCGATCTAGTGGCAATGACTCCGGCTTATGCTAGCCCGCTTGGATTGACACCGAAGAAAGATGCACTGATTACTGAAGGTGCCGATTCTGAATTCACAATCACCTTGGTTGCGCGTGAAGACAACAAGGACTCTGATGCGATTCAGAAGCTAGCTAAACGGATTAGCGGCCCTGAAGTGAAGAAATTCCTTGAAGATAATTATGCGGATATCGCATTGCCTGCTTTTAAATAAGCTTAAATTGTTAGATTAGTAATTCAACGAGACTTGTCCATTATGGGCAAGTCTTTTTTTGCATTCAGAAAGCATATATTGGGGGTCCTCACAAAGTACCTGAGGTTGCATCGAAGCAAAGCCCCACTTTGTGGGGATATTATAGTGTGTCACTAGAATGTAAGAACTGCTAGATATAATGGGTTGTAGAATAACAAAGCGGAATGGAGATGTGAATATGGCAGTACTTAGCGCGATTGATCTCACGAAACATTATGGTAAGGGAACTAACTTGGTTAAGGCATTGGATGGAATTAACGTGGAAGTAAATAACGGTGAATTTATAGCGATTGTCGGGACTTCAGGAAGTGGCAAATCAACGCTCTTACATATGCTTGGCGGACTTGATCGAGCAACTGATGGACAGGTGATCATAGATGGTAAAAATATTTTCGGAATGAAGGATGACGAGTTGACGGTATTTAGAAGAAGAAAGATCGGATTTGTATTTCAGAACTATAATCTGGTGCCGATTCTGAATGTATACGAGAATATTGTGTTGCCTATTGAGCTGGATGGAAACAAGATAGATAAGGAATTCGTGGATCATATTGTGAATACGTTAGGACTCTCGCAAAAGTTGGACAACCTCCCCGGTCAGCTTTCAGGGGGTCAGCAGCAAAGAGTAGCTATAGCACGGGCCTTGGCTGCAAAACCTTCCATTATCCTAGCCGATGAACCTACAGGGAACTTGGACAGCATCACCAGCCAGGAGGTCATTGGATTACTCAAAGTAACGAGCAGACAGTTTAATCAGACGATTCTAATGATTACTCATAATGAAGAGATTGCTCAGCTTGCAGACCGGACCATCCGGATAGAGGACGGTAAAATTACTGGAGGGGCATTGTGATGATGTTTCCAAACAGCAATAAACCAATTGTTAAGAAGCTGACGAGTAGAAGTCTGAAAGCCAATCGGACCCGAAATCGTTTTGTGATTCTGGCGATAATTCTCACCACTTGGCTCATTACTTCTTTTTTTAGTATTGGGCTGAGCAACTACAAAACCTTCGAAATGCAGGAATTAAAAATAACCGGGACGATGGCCAATGCCTACTTAACCTCCCCGTCAGAACAACAAATAAACAAGTTAAAGGAACTTTCCTATATTAAGACCATCGGACTTCAGTCCAGAGTAGGTAATGTGATCAATACGCCAGAAATAGGAGATCTTAATTTAGCTCTCCTCTGGTATGACCCTACTGAATGGACGGACATGCGTAAGCCTGTAATCGATGGTCTAAAGGGGACATATCCAGAGAAGGAAAATGAAATCGCTGTTCCTTTATGGATTTTACAGTCGATGGGGATAGATGCTCCAAAGATTGGTATGAGCTTGCCGTTAACTTACTCCGTTACCCGCGATGGGGTGAAATCGCAAGAGAGCAACACCTTCATACTAAGTGGATGGTTTACCGATTACAGTCATGTCCGTACCGGAAATACTGGAGCGCTACTGGTATCGGGGTCTTTTGCTACAGCTCATGGTGTAGATCTTAAGAATCCCAAAAATGCCACTATTCTTTTTCATGAGAAAAATACGGATGAACTCCTCTCACGTTTGCAACAGGATATCACTTTGGGAGAAAGTCAGAAGCTTGAACCAGTCTCTTACAGGTCTACTACCTCTTCGGACAGAACAGCGACTTTGATTGGATACGCCGGAATAATACTATTTGTTATGCTGAGCGGTTATTTATTGATTTATAATGTGCTTTACATTTCTGTCTCACGGGATACAAGGTTCTACGGTCTGCTTAGAACGCTAGGAACAACACAGCGGCAGATTAAAAAAATAGTCAGAGCTCAAGCCTCAAGGTTAGCGCTTATAGCAATTCCACTGGGACTTGCTGCAGGAGCTGTAACTTCTTTCGTACTTGTTCCACTGGCTATGAGTACCGCTGAATTGGATACGGGTGTGGAGATTTCATTTCACCCATTAATCTTTATTGGAGCTGCGTTGTTTGCTTGGCTGACCACCATGTTCAGTGCTATTAAACCTGCCTCCATCGCTGGTAAAGTCTCTCCAATAGAAGCAGTAAGATATACAGGGACGATGGTTAAAGCTAAGAAGAAGCGTGGAACTGGCGGTTCTAAGCTGCATCGACTGGCCTGGCGAAATATTTTCAGAGTGAAGAAACGGGCAATGGTTGTATTTCTCTCTTTATTTCTCGGGCTGACGACTTTTCTGGTAATCAATACACTTGTGCTTAGTATGAGTACAGATCATTTTATATCGGAATATATGGATAATGACTTCACGCTGTCGAATCAGACGATGTCCTTTGGATTTGAGGGGGAAGAGAAGGCCAAGATCTCAGAGGATATGATCAAGGAAATTCAGGATATGAAGGGAGTAAAAGAGGTCTTCAAGGCTTATATTGGAATGGCTGAGATGAAATATGACCCTAAGGTGTTCGGAAAGTATGTAGATGAATTTGCGAAATCATATCACACAGAACGCCCTGCTGATGAACAATTGGCTAAGGGGCAAGGGATGTTCTCAACGACCCGTGTTACCGGGTTAGACTCAGATCAGGTCAGAAAGTTGGAGGAGAAAATAGGGTTTACTGTAGATATGGAACGTTTTGAAAAAGGTGAGATTGCCTTGCTGGACAATTTTAGTCTCGGTGGTCTTAAGGTTGGAGATCCATTTCAAATCAGTCCTATAAAAAGCGAGGCCACACAATCTTTCGAAATTGGAGGGCTTGGTGATTTCAGCTCACTGGGATCTTCACATTTTGTGGCTCCGAATGTCTATATCAGCCACACTGCTATAAAGAAATTCATGAGTAACCCGCTTATAAGTAAAGTGTATATTAATGCTGATCCAAAAGACTGGAAGCAGATTACCGATCAATTGGAAGGACTCATCGGCGGAGATGGTGAGCTGAAGCTGGAGTCGAAGCTGTATATGGAAAAGTTCATGGAATCGGCTAAGCTAACCTTTTACATTATGGGTGGCGGAATTGCGCTCATTCTAGCGCTGATTGGAATTTTGAATTACGTAAATATTATGTATACAGGTGTTGTAGCTCGGAAGCTGGAATTCGCAGTGATGGAGAGTATCGGGATGACCTCTAAGCAGATGAGAAAGCTGTTGCTGTATGAAGGGGCAGGTTATGCGATCCTATCGACGTTGCTAATCTCAACAATAGGCACATTAATCAGTTACGGTGCTTATAGCCTGTTTAGCCAAGAAGCTACTTATGCTGTGTTTAGCTTCCCAACCCTCCCGCTTTCTATTGCAATTGTACTCGTTTTTGCGGTTTGCCTGAGTGTTCCGCTAATTGCTTACAAGCAAATTAAAAAGGACAGCATTGTGGAACGTCTGCGGCAAATGGAATAGAGCTAAGCTAATTAATTTACAGCGTAGCCTTCCTCTGCTTGTTACAATGATAGGTATAGAGGTGAGTTTCAATGACAACCATTCTAATTGTAGAGGATGACCGTCTCTTAAACGAGGGGCTAAAGTTCATGCTTGAAAAAGAAAATTTTAATATTATTCAAGCCTACTCTTATCAACAAGCAGCTTCTAAAATTCAGGATCAGACCCTCGGTCTGGTCCTTTTGGACATTAATCTGCCAGATGGGAGTGGTCTTGCACTGTGCCAGGAAATTCGGCGAACGAGTTCTATTCCGGTAATCTTTCTAACAGCCAATGATACTGAGCAGGATATGGTCACTGGATTTGGGCTAGGTGCAGACGATTATATCGCTAAGCCATTTAGTATGGTAGTTCTTTTACAACGTGTGAAAGCTGTACTTCGACGAACAGGTACTGATGGAAGCTCGGAGCTGTTTCAATATAAGGATATTACAATTAACTCAGCCAAAATGAAGGTTTACAAATATGGGCAGGAAATCAAACTAACCACCAATGAGTATCGCCTACTTGCCATCTTAACCGAGAATAGCGGTCAGGTTCTTACCCGGAGGTTAATGCTGGAGAAGCTATGGGATATAGAAGGTAATTTCGTGGATGAGAATACGCTAAGCGTAAACATTCGTAGGCTGCGTGCCAAAATTGAGGATGATCCTAAAGATTGTCAATACATTAAAACCGTATTCGGCATTGGCTATACATGGGGAGATTAAGGATGAAGAACCCTTTTACAAAAATTATTTGGAGCTCTTTCGTCCTTTTTGCTGTTATTGTGGCTTTGTTCGGCTCTTTGCTTATCTATTATAAGCCTGAGCGATCTGTAGTTATAGGATCCGTGGTGTTTGTTGGCGTGATGGCTTTGCTGTTTATAAGTTTTGTGTTCGCACTTCGTAAAGAAATGCTAAACACGCTATCATCATTGTCTGGATTGATTCAAGAGCTTATCAATGGACAAATGACTCAAATGTTCCCGGTGCAGGAGGATACACTACTCTCCAAATTACAGCATCATGTCATTCAACTATCTGAGCTGTTGTCTTCGCAGAAGCAGCGTTACCGTGAAGAGAGTCAGGAGGTCAAAACATTAATCTCTGATATTTCTCATCAACTCAAGACCCCTTTAGCTAATTTAGGGATGTATAACAGTCTTCTGATGGATGAAGGGCTCCCTACCGAAAAACGCAGTGAATTTACTCGCCATATGGGAAGCCAGATTGAGAAGTTATCTTGGCTCATGGAGAATCTGATCAAGTTATCACGGCTCGAATCCGGTATTATAGAGCTTCATGCGGAGAAGCTTAATCTTGAGAATACCGTGCTGTCAGCCATCAAACAGGCATTTCCAGCAGCCGAACAAAAGAATATAGAGATCTTACTGGAAGCGGATCAGGGGATTGCGTTGCAACATGACCCCAAATGGATGGGGGAGGCTATCTATAACATCATCGATAATGCTCTGAAATATACACTTGGGCCCGGCAGTATTAGGATTACACTTCAGCGGTATGATCTTTTTGCAAGGATTGATGTTGCCGATGGTGGAATCGGAATTCCTTCCGCTGAGATCAATGACATTTTTAAACGGTTTTATCGAGGAGCGGGTTCCAATGGAACTGAAGGTGTTGGCATTGGGCTTTATTTAGCCCGCAAAATTGTTGCTGAGCAGGGTGGATATATAAAGGTGAAATCAGAGCTAAGTAAAGGAAGTGTTTTTTCTATATTTTTGCCGATACGTTGATTCTGAATGTACTCGAAGCTTAGCCCCCGAAATTGGGGCTTTTTCTCATTAAAGTCGCGATTTCATTGAGGAAAAGTGCTTTGCTAGCCCTGTAGTGGTCTGCAGTCGCACAGCTACCTCGACTAAGGTCCAGTACCAAAAACCGTCGTTGGTCTGTTTTGAAAGTCTGCGAATTGCTCTAGAATAAGGCTATAAGGTTAAGGACAACGAAAGGCGGTGAGAAAATAATGCAAAGAAGACAAGGAAACGGATTGGCGGTTGTACTGATTGTGATTGGTGCGGTAATGCTGCTCGGTTTAGCGCTTCCTCTGATTCACGGTATTTTCAGACTACTGTTCCCAGTATTGCTGGTTGTTCTCGGGTACTATGGGATTAAGAGCGGACGCAAGATTATCGGTTGGGTATTAATGTTCATTGGTGTCATGACCTTGATCGCGAAGCTTTCCTGGATCATCGGACCACTGCTAGGTGTGGCGTTGATCGTATGGGGCGTGTATGCCTTAAAGGGTAGAAGAAATGGTACTTATTAAGAAGGATTGTACTTAAATAAGAAGCAGGGAGGGAGCAGGAGATTATGAGTGTTTTTCGTCGCATGAGGGATATTACCGTAGCTAATTTAAATGAACGTCTGGAGCAAAGCCAAGATCCTGTGAAGCTGATTGATCAATTTCTACATTCAACTCGTGAGGAAATCAGTGAAGCTGAAAGATTGTATCAGCAATACGCTTCCCATACGAAGCAACTGCAGCAGCAAGTGAATCAAGCGACTGCCATGCGAAACAAACGTGAGGAACAGGCGCTACTCGCACTAAAAGCGGGCGAAGATCATCTGGCAAAGCTGGCTTTACAAGAAAAAATTATCCACGAGGAAAAGTTGGAGCAGTACAGCGGGCTACTTGAACAAAGTAAGCAATCCTTGTTTGAACTTGAAGGACAACTGAATGAGCTGAAAATAGAGTATCAGACGGTGTACAGCAAACGTCAGTATTATGCAGCACGGATGGAGTCGCTGAGACTACAGCAACGCATGAATCAAAGAGCAAGTGCTTATGGCAACGGTGGTGATGTTCCCAAAATGTTCGGACGTCTGGAAGATCGGATGTCAGATTGGGAATTAGAAGCGAAGAGCCTCCGCGATGTGCGGCGCATGGGACAGGAATATGCGGTGCAAGCAGGTGAGACTGTAGCAACCGTACTCGAAAGAGAAATGGCTCGCTTAAAGGAGAAACTGAACAATGGTGGAAAGGAGTAGCGCTATGAGTCGATTGTATCGTTCAACTAGAGATAAAGTGATGACGGGTCTTGCAGGTGGATTATCTGAGTCACTCGGTATTGATTCCACGCTATTCCGGATTCTGTTACTGGTCAGCATTCCGTTTACAGGAGGCGCCGTGATTCCAGTGTATTTCATTGCAGCATTGGTTATTCCGAAGGAGCCTACGCATTATAATCCTTTCGGACCAGGCCCTGGTGCACCTGGTGGTCCATTCGATGGTCCTTACTCCGGTAGACCCGAACATGGACACGGACCGCATGGCGGACATGGATCTTATGGACGCCAACCTAACTACAATCCTAATTTTGAGAAGAATAACGCATATTCCGCTCCGGATTCCGGTTTGGATGCGATGATGAAGGATATCGAGAAGAAGGCTCTGCAAAAAGAAGTAGAAGAACTCAAACAAAAACTGTCTAAATATGAGAAAGGGGAATTGTAATCATGGGAGTATTTCAAAGAATTAAAGATATGACTAAGGCGTCGGTAAATGACTTGTTGGATAAGGTAGAGGACCCAATCGTAATGCTTAACCAATATCTGCGCGATATGGAGGCTGAAATTCACGAAGCTGAAGTTACAGTTGCTAAACAAATGGCGAATGAACGCCGCATGAAGCAACGCGTGGAAGAAGCAGCAAAAATGTCCGCACAACGTGGAGCACAAGCTGAACTGGCATTGAAAAATGGCCAAGAAGAAGTGACTCGCAAGCTGTTGGAGGAAAAAATTTACTTCGATCAAAAACAAGCGGAATACAGCGATCTTCACGCTCAAGCTGAAGTACAAGCGAAGGAATTGGTAGGACAGCTGCACGATATGAAGGATGAATTCTACAAGCTGCGCAACAAGCGTAACGAGCTCGTATCCCGTGCTCAAATGGCTAAAGCGAAGAAACAAATGTCGCAAATCAGCAGTGTACATTCCATCGAAAGTGGCAGTGCGTCACTCGGATTCCACCGGATGGAAGAAAAAATTATGCAGCTTGAAGCAGAAGCAGATGTACTGCGTGCACCTTACAGCCCATCCGCGGCTTACACTAAACCAGTGGATGTTGAGAAGCAACTGAAAGTGGATGAGCAACTGGCTGCATTGAAAAGCAAGCTGAATGATACACCAGCGGCTCCTTCTTTAAACAAAAAAGAAGAATAAATCCTGTTCCTAAAACTTAAGTAGATATGATATGCTGGACAAGAAGAAGCCATACGGTATGGATCTCCATACCGATATGGCTTTTATAGCGGCTGGCTATAATATATTGCTGAGTATGTTTTTCGAAGCAAAACTTAAACTTTAATCCGGTGAATAGTCAGGGAGAGGAAGTTTGGAACTGCAGGAGCAACAGCGAGCGAAAGTCCAAACTTTCCTCGGAGTGACTATTAATTCACGGATACTATAGAAGAAAGTTTTGCTAAGCAAAACTTTTGGGAGGTGCGAAATGGATAAACGAAACCGTTTGATTGCCATCGGACTGATCGGTGTTGGCTGCATGATGATTTTTGGTAGATGGCTCGGCTTTTTCTCCATTGTCGCGCTTCTATTCCTGCTTCTAGGGGTCTACCGTACAACGTCAGGCAAGGTGAAGCAGGGTTATAAGCTGCTCGGAATTGGCGCTATACTGCTTTTGCTGGATCATTTGGTGCTCGTACTGGGGATTTGTTTGATCTCTCTGGGAATGTTTTTTACTAAATCCAAAAGAGTTCAGCGCAAGGAAGGGTTTATGCAGAAGCAGAACTTCTCGTCTAGATTTGACTGGGATCGCTCACCTTGGGTGATGCACAGTCTTAGCTCATGGCATATCCTCGGGGAAGCCGATCTTGATCTTTCGCTGGCTATGGCGGAGCAAAAAGAAACAGTTATGCTGTTTCAAGGAATCTTTGGTGATATGGACATTCAATTGTCGGATGATTATGGTGTGGAAATTGAAGCCTTTGTGCTTTTTGGATCGATTGAATTCGGTAATGGGCGCGATACAGGTATGCTGAACCGTCTGAATTGGAAATCCCCTAACTATGATAGCAGTGAATATAAGGTGAAGTTTAGTGTGTCTTATTTGATGGGAGATTTGGATGTGCGATTATCCTGATTAGTTTGATACAGAAGGGAGGGTCCCCATATGGAAAAAAAGAACAAAAACATGATGTCACGCAGTATGGGTGAGGGGGCTCTGTTCTCTTTTGTCATGCTGCTTGTGATATTGTACACCATGTATACATATGGCTATTTGAAGCCCTTTGAAAGCTGGATGATTGGATTACGCACGGCATTCACACTAATTCTGTTACCCATGGGGTTCGGAGTTGGCTTTGGGTTCTATCAGAGCTTTCGTGTAAAGCGAAAGTTGGAACGCTTGAGAGAAACCCTCGTATTGTGGGAGAAGGGCAACCTAACGCTATCTATGCCTGACTTGGGTGACGATGAGCTGGGAAGGCTCGGAGAACAATTGGGCCGAATCAGCGGAAAATGGGAAAACCAAGTGACAACGCTACAGCGTTTGTCTACAAATAACGCAAAGCTCGCGGAACAGGCCAGAGTATCTGCTATTATGGAGGAGCGTCAGCGGCTTGCGCGTGAACTGCATGATGCTGTCTCCCAGCAGCTGTTCGCAATTTCTATGACCGCCACGGCTGTAGGCCGGACGCTGGAGAAGGATTTTGACAAGGCGCAAAGGCAAATTGCACTTATTGAAGAAATGTCTGCTGTAGCGCAATCAGAGATGAGAGCACTATTGCTGCATTTGCGACCTGTTTATTTGGAAGGTAAGGGATTAGCACAGGGGCTGCAGGAGTTGATCAAGGAGCTTAAGGTTAAGGTTCCGATTGAAATCGTGTTCGAGATGGATCCTGATGTACAATTGTTAAAAGGGGTAGAGAATCACTTATTCCGAATTGTGCAGGAGGCAATCTCCAATACGCTTCGTCATGCGAAAGCAGAGAAGATGGAAATCAGACTGCATCGGCGAGGAGATACGGTTCGTTTGACGCTCCGTGATGATGGGATTGGTTTTGAATTGGATGAGAGTAAACAAACTTCCTACGGTTTGTCGAACATGCAGGAGCGGATGAATGAAATCGGGGGTTCCATTCAGTTTATTACCGCTCCGGGTAAAGGAATGCGGATTGAAATAACCGTTCCGTTAGTCAATGAATAATAGGAGGAAAGAGTGACCATGGAGATGGAGGAAGCCATTAAGGTATTACTTGTAGATGATCATGAAATGGTACGGATCGGACTAGCTGCTGTACTTGGGACTGAAGACGGGATTGAAGTCGTAGGTGAAGCTGGAAGCGGAGAAGAAGGTATCCGCCTGGCACAAGAGTACAATCCGGATGTAGTCCTGATGGATCTCGTAATGGACGGGATGGATGGGATTGAAACGACAAAACAATTAATGAAGCAATATCCCGAAATCAAAGTGATTGTGTTAACAAGCTATCTGGATGATGAAAAAATGTATCCGGTGATTGAGGCGGGTGCGTTCAGTTATCTATTAAAGACCTCGCGAGCTAGTGAAGTTGCGGATGCCATACGCGCTGCGGCAAGAGGGCAGTCTGTACTCGAGTCACAAGTCGCCTCAAAAATGATGAATCGGTTTCGAAACAATGCCAAGGGTGAATCCCCTGCTTATAAAGAGCTTACCGAGCGCGAGATGGAAGTATTACGTCTGCTGGCGCAAGGTAAATCGAATCAGGATATCGCTGATCAACTAATTATTGGGATCAAAACAGTGAAATTTCATGTAACGAATATTCTCGCGAAGCTGGGTGTGGAAGATCGAACCCAAGCAGCAATTTATGCATATAAAAATGGACTAGCTGAATAGAAACCAAAGGACTGAAGCCATTTGCTTCAGTCCTTTTTTACAGGATAAGAAAGTATATATTTGGGGTCCCAGCGAAGTACCATAGTACAAATCGAAACAAAGCCCTTCTTAGTGGGGATAAATCAGGTATAGAATCTCCTAATACGTACATACTGTCTAGTAGATTGCTAGAAAGGTTCGAAAAGGAGAATGAATCATGCTGAAGGCTATGCTGAACAACAGAACAAAAAAAGGGACTCTTTGTATATTATTATTCCTGTGCTGCACTGTAGCTTTACTGGTAAACCTTCAAAGTGCTAAAGCGAACTCAGTCGATCCTGACGAAGTAATTTCACATGTATCAGTAACATCAGAACTGAATTCTTCTCTGATGAGTCTAATAGATCTTGGAACAAAGACAACAGTTTACGGTTCATCCCTACGTGTCGTTTTAAAATGGCAAGGGGCAATCAGCGGTTACGATGATCCTGCTGCAGAAGTGGCTAAGCTTAGCACGCATCTTGGATTGAATGTGCCATCAGGAAGTGATGAAGAAGGGCATACGACTTATCGTTCAACAGCGGTACAACAAGATAAATCACGTCTTTCCTTATTTTGGAGCGAGCTTGGTGAAGGAAATAGCTATGTTATTGTGACGCTAGATACAGCTGATTTAAAGGATAAAGCTAGCTTTCAGGGGGCTGCCGATGAAGTTAGTACAATCCTAGAACAGAGTAATATCAAGGCAGAATGGAATGCATCCCTTCAAGGCGTTGCTGAACAACAGGGAGGACCAGAAGGCGTACTGTCGCAAACAGAAGGGTTACTTAAAGAGCAGTTTAAAGCCGTGGATGAGAAAGAGAGCTATACGGATGTAGCAACAGTCAGCCGTACATATTCGATTCCTGATTTGAAACGCTCCGTTGTTAGCGGTAACCATTCGGTTTCAGCGCAAATCGCAGTGCATCAGGAAGATCAAAATGGGACGAATCGCCTAACGATTGGTTTTCCTTTAATCACCATTGAATACTGACAAATTCCTCTATTATAAGCGAAGATATAATTAGTAATAAGAAATTTTAATTGAAATTTGCGAAATCCCGAGAGTATTTGTCAGGAATCTGATAGCATCCTTTTTAGGAATATGCTAAAATGACATAACGTCGTTTTCTCGACGCTGAGAATGTCAATAAACTATATTACATACAGAAAGATGAGGAGCCATGGCTGAAAATCAAACCCTTGATGCACTGCACACACCCGGTGCTGTCTTTTTTATCTTTGGGGCAACCGGAGATTTAGCCCGGCGTAAGCTTTTCCCGGCGATTTACAGCTTGTACCGTGAAGGTAAGCTGGCACATGATTTTGCGGTAATTGGCGTGGCGCGGCGCCCGCGTACTCAGGAAGAATTTAGAAGTGATGTGAAGGAATCCATCCTTGAATTCTGCCGTTATAAAGCGGGAGAAGAGAACGAATGGAACGAGTTTGTACAGCATTTTGAATACAAATCTCTGGACATCAACGATATTGATGGCTTCCGTGAATTAAGAACTCAAACAGAAGCGCTTGAAGAGAAGTTTAGAATTCCGGGCAATCGGATGTTCTATCTTGCGCTGGCACCTGAATTGTTCGGCAGTGTCTCGTTCAACCTTAAAGCTGGCGGCATGCTGGATAGCACAGGTTGGAATCGCCTCGTCATCGAGAAGCCTTTTGGATATAATCTGGAGTCAGCTGAGCAGCTGAACGAGCAGATCCGTGAGGTGTTCAAGGAAGAGGAGATCTACCGGATCGATCATTATCTTGGTAAAGAAATGGTTCAAAATATTGAAGTCATTCGTTTTGCCAATGCTTTTTTCGAGCCGCTTTGGAATAATAAGCATATTGCCAATATTCAAATTACACTTGGCGAAACCGTAGGTGTTGAAGAGCGTGGTGGTTATTATGACCATGCTGGAGCGTTACGGGATATGGGCCAGAATCATATATTGCAACTGCTGACTATGATCGCAATGGAACCACCAAGCCGTCTGCTTGCAGAAGATATTCGAGACGAGAAGGTGAAGGTACTTCGTTCCCTTCGTCCTTATGGTACATCTGACGAGGTTCGTGAGAACGTCGTGAGAGCACAGTATATTCAAGGCTTGCATAATGGAAAGACCCTTCCTGCTTATCGTCAGGAAGATAAGGTTGATCCTGAATCGAGTACCGAGACGTATTTTGCTGCCCGTGTGTTTGTAGATAACTTCCGCTGGGCTGGAGTTCCTTTCTATATTCGTACAGGTAAACGTCTACCGGTGAAGACAACGGAAGTGGTAGTTGAGTTCAAGGGCATGCCAACCAATGTTTATTTGGGCCAAAAGCATACGCTGGAGCCTAACCTGCTTGTTATCCGTGTGAACCCTATGGAAGGCATTTATGTGAAGATTAATGCCAAGAAGCCGGGTTCTGAGTCTGAAATTCAACCGCTCGCTATGGACTTCTGTCAAAGCTGCTTGGTTGGAATCAATTCCCCGGAAGCTTACGAGCGCTTGCTTCATGATGCGGCACGCGGAGATTCAACTTATTTCACGCGTTGGGATGAGGTATCATCGGCATGGTCGTTCGTGGATCGTATTGCGAAGGCTTGGAAGGAAGAGTCGAGTGATCTATCGTCTTATCCTGCTGGCACTTGGGGTCCGGTTGAAGCGGATCAACTGCTTGCTGAGGATGGCTTCCATTGGTGGCCGGTAAACGGTCAGGAAGAAGATAATGTAGTATGGTTGAAGAATAACTAAACTTTGAGTTAATGCTATCTCCCTGCAGAGGATGCAGGGAGATTTTTTGTAATGCTGAGATCCAATAGATCTGACTTCAGACGGTGCTTGGGGATATGAGCTACTTTTATAAATAACTGCACTATGTACAATTAAAATCGCATTGTGGGTGGAGATTAGTGTTTTAGGTGTATTTTCTGCAACTATTTTCTCCGTATAAGGCTGAAAAGCTAGCACATTGATTTTTTAATTGCATCAAATACAACTAAAGGCGATTGGAAATGCTAATACTTCAAATAAGTGTAGGAAATACAACTATTTACTATAAGAGACTGCGGAGAAATGTGAAACGAATTCAAGGGAGGGGTCTGTATTCAACGTGTGACCATGGGGAACCCTGTTTCCAATTAATACACACCTCTTTGGGACGGAACGAGCGGACCTTATCCTCCGAAATGCATGTTTTAGTCGAGCTTACGGACAAATGTATGCGAAAAATCGAATACAATGTGCCTCCGGTAACATAAACGAGCCAAATGTATGCGAAAAATCGAATACAATGTGCCGCCAGTAATGTAAACGAGTCGATTGTATGCGAAAAACCGAATACAATGTGCCTCCAGTAACATAAACGAGCCGATTGTATGCGAAAAACCTAATACAATGTGCTCCCAGTAACGTAAATGAGCCAAATGTATGCGAAAAACCGAATAAAATGTGCTCCCAGTAACGTAAATGAGCCATATGTATGCGAAAAATCGAATACAATGTGCCGCCGGTAACGTAAATGAGCCAAATGTATGCGAAAAACCGAATAAAATGTGCCTCGGGTAGCATAAACGAGCTAGCGCTGTTATCCGCCCTGAATCACCCAGGAATGGGGTTGTTATTAGGGAATAAGTGCAATACGATTCATCCCTAATATATGTGCTCATTTCATCGTGAAATAAAGATCCGTACCGTCCGTAAGCTTAACCTTACGAAGGTGCATATGGATACGAGTATGGAACGGATGTACTCAGCTTGTAACGCTACCTCCAAGGACGCCGACAGGCGTTTTTCTTATTGAGCTATGGGAACTGGTGAACAGGATACAGACCTGATTTGGGAGATATTTTGCTGTAATAGCTTTTTAGTAGATAATGTCTGCCTTGTTTTGATATACTTTAGAGGATGCTTTCACTTGAAGCGGACTGGAGCTAGACCTAAGATAGCTATTCATTTAGAAATGAAGGGGTATGAACAATGAGCAGAGCACCGATTTGAAGATAACCCCAGTGTAATCGAAGCAGAAGCAGGAATTTTATATATGAAGGGATATGTGTAATGAACAAAGCGATAGATCAGAAGCTGCAAAAGGAAGTGGACAGACGCAGAACCTTTGCGATCATTTCCCACCCGGATGCGGGTAAAACAACTTTAACGGAAAAACTACTGTTATTCGGTGGCGCTATCCGTCTGGCGGGAACCGTTAAGGCCCGTAAAGCGAACAAGCATGCAACGAGTGACTGGATGGAAATTGAGAAGCAGCGGGGGATCTCTGTTACTTCCTCTGTTATGCAGTTTGATTACTTGAATCACCGTGTGAATATTTTGGATACTCCGGGTCACCAAGACTTTAGTGAGGACACCTACCGTACACTAACTGCAGCGGATAGTGCGGTCATGCTTATCGACGTGGCAAAAGGTGTGGAAACCCAAACGACGAAACTGTTTCAGGTCTGTGCGAAACGTGGGATTCCGATCTTTACCTTTATTAATAAGCTAGACCGTGAAGGACGCAGCCCGTTTGATCTGATGGAAGAGCTGGAGCAGGTACTGGGTATTCGCTCTGTGCCAATGAACTGGCCGATCGGCAGTGGCCGTGAATTATGTGGTGTATATGACCGGATGAAGAATCAGGTAGAACTGTTCCAAGGTGATGATCATTCCGTAATCAAGGTTCAGAAGGTTGATGGATATCGTGATCCAATCATTCGTGAAATGGCTGGAGAATATCTGCATGATCAATTGTGTCAGGATCTGGAGTTGCTGGATGTAGCAGGTGACGCTTTTGACTATGAAAAAGTACTAAGTGGTGAACTCACACCTGTGTTCTTTGGTAGTGCGATCAACAATTTCGGCGTACAGACTTTCCTCGATAATTTCTTGGATCTGGCACCGAAGCCTGAACCACGCCGTAGTACTACAGGTTTGGTAGAACCAATGAATGAGAAATTCACTGGTTATGTATTCAAAATCCAAGCCAATATGAACCCGGCTCACCGTGACCGGATTGCTTTCCTGCGTATTGTATCCGGGAAGTTCGAACGTGGGATGAGCGTAAAACATGTGCGTGCAGGTAAGGACATTAAGCTGGCCCAGCCGCAACAATTCTTGGCGCAAGACCGTGATATCGTAGAGGAAGCTTTTCCGGGAGATATTATCGGGCTGTTTGATCCAGGTATTTTTAGAATTGGAGATACACTGAGTCAGGCCGGTGATTTGGAATTCGATGAGCTGCCAACATTCTCACCAGAGATTTTTGCTAAAGTGAGTATTAAAAATGCTTTGAAATCGAAGCAATTCCAAAAGGGTGTCGATCAGCTGACTGAAGAGGGTATGATTCAAGTATTCCGTACGGTTAACTTTGACGATATTCTGCTCGGCGTAGTTGGACAGCTGCAGTTTGAGGTGTTCGAGTACCGCATGAAGGGTGAATATGGTGTAGATGTTCAGTTACAGCGTATGCCATACCAGTTCGCGCGTTGGATCGTAGATGATGCTAAACCGGATGCGAGTAAGTTCCGTATTAACTCTACGCTCGTTACAGATAAGAAGGGCAATTTTGTAGTGTTGTTCGAGAATGAATATGCTATGCGGACAGCGATTGATAAGAACCCGACAGCTACGTTCCTGGAGATGGCTCCAAAAACATTGCTATAGTAAGGAAGCTATAACTTCCTGATTGTTAATAAAAACCTCCGCCTCCATAGGTGAGTTTCACTATGGTAAGGCGGAGGTTTTTGGCTAATTACGTCTAGTTATGAAGTGATATTGCCAGGGGTAATTGTCTCCAAGTGATCATGCAGCATAGAGACCAAATTATCTTGTTTAGCGGTGTCCAAGTCTTTCCATATCATTTCAAACACGGCGCCAAGTCCCGGGAGTGCTGCTTCCGGTCCGTCTACCGAGCCTTCAATCATATGCCGCAAATCCTCTTCAGATTGACCATGCACTTTATGAATAATCGCCTGACGTAAGTCAATGGTAACTGGCATGAAAAAGTACCTCCTTTTTGGAATGTAGTGATATTCACTTCGTTTTAATGTACCCTGTATGGGTGTTGGAAATTCAAGTTTTTGCTACGAGAAACGGTTGTCATCCATAAAGGACGACAATGACGTTTCTTCTTGGCTTATGCTATACTATTTGAGATATAGAATGCTACGGGAGGTACATATAGACATGGCCAAAAAACAATATGCCATCATTGGCATGGGACGTTTCGGATCCAGTGTTGCTAGAGCGCTCAGCGGTATGGGGTTTGATGTACTTGCGATTGATGCGGACGAGCAGCGAACACAGGAGATTTCAAATATAGTTACGCACGCTGTATCTGCAGATTCTACGGATGAGGAAGCGTTACGCGCACTTGGTATTCGCAATTTTGATGTAGTCGTTGTGGCCATTGGTGAGGACATCCAAGCTAGCATTCTGACAACTTTAATCCTGAAGGATCTTGGAGTGCCAGCAATTATTGCAAAAGCCAAAAGTGAACTGCACGGCAAAGTATTAGGTAAAATTGGTGCGGACAAGGTGATTTATCCTGAACGGGATATGGGAATGCGGGTTGCGCATCATTTGGCTTCGCCTAATATATTGGATTATATCGAGCTGTCGCCTGATTATAGTATTTTGGACATGAAGGTATCCGGATCGATGATCGGAAAAAATCTACAAGAGCTCGATATCCGCGCAAAATATGGCTGTAACGTAATGGCTATTCGCCAAGGTGAAGAGATGAACATCTCCCCTCGCGCAGAGGATCGCTTGATCGACGGGGATATTCTTGTAATCGTTGGGCATAAGGATAATCTGACAAAGCTTGAAATCGCGTATCAGTAGGTGAGGCGATTCTGATGATAAGCGTTATTCCGAGGAAAGTCGGAGTTCCGGTCGCTGTTGTCTCCAGATTTTTTTGATTTGAACCGCTTGCTGCGGATAAAATCCCGAGACTGCTTATGCTTTCGAAGTGAGCTTTACTACGTAAAGCTTTCGGGCGAACGCTTACGCTCCTACAGTTCCAAATTTCCTCTCCATAACGTAATCATCAGGTTTATAGGGGAGTAGAAGAGAAGAAGAACAAAGATAAAGATAAAGAACAAAGATATAAGAACAAGAATAAATGGCAAGGCATAAGAAAGGAAGACTTTATGGAAATCATGTCTCCGCAAAATACGCGGGTTAAAGAGTGGGCCGGGCTGCAGGAGAAAAAGCACCGTGACAAGGCTCGTAAATATATCGTAGAAGGCGTTCATCTGGTACAGGAAGCACTGCTGGCTGAAGCAGATGTGGAATGTTTGGCCTATGACCTCGACAAAGGAATGCCCGCTGAACTCAAGGGGCTTCTTCAGTCCGTTCAGGGCATGGATGTGATTGGCGTGTCAGCGGCCATTATCTCGAAATGCAGCAGCACTAATACACCGCAGCCGGTGTTCGCCATCGTGCGGAAGGAACAGCAGGCGGTAGAGGCTATCCTAGCGAAGAAGGATAGTCTGGTGGTTGTCCTGGACGGTGTCCAGGACCCCGGCAATGTCGGCACCATCATCCGTAGTGCGGATGCTGCGGGAGCAGACGGAGTGATCCTCGGCCAAGGCTGTGCCGACCTGTACAATCCGAAGACCATCCGTTCCACGATGGGCTCAATGTTCCATCTCCCGGTGGTGGAGGGAGATCTAAGTGAGATCTTGCCACAGGCCCGGGAACGCGGGGCACTGCTGGTAAGTACTTCGCTGCAGGGAGAAGAATCGTGCTATCAGCATGATTTTCACGGCAGTCAGTGGCTGTTGATTGGCAGTGAGGGCAAAGGCATTTCGCCGGAAACTGCGCGACTCGTGGACAAGAGTATCATCATCCCGATGGCAGGCCGCGCTGAATCACTAAATGCGGCGATGGCAGCAACGATTTTGCTGTTTGAGGGGATGCGGCAGCGGGAGGCATAAGCTGCTTCTAAAAAAGGAACGGACGATAAAAAACTGCAAGCTCATGATTGAGTTGCAGTTTTTTGTCGTTTTTAAGAAGCCTGTTCAAATTGGCTATTGTAGAGCTCTGCATAGAATCCGTTCTGAGCCAGCAATTCTGCGTGGCTGCCGCTTTCCAAGATATCGCCGTCCTTCAGGACCAGAATCACATCGGCATTCTTGATCGTTGAGAGTCGGTGTGCGATAACGAAAGAGGTTCTGCCTTCCATAAGCTTATCCATCGCCTGCTGAATCAGCAGCTCTGTACGGGTATCCACCGAGCTTGTAGCTTCATCAAGAATGAGCATCGGCGCATCCTTTAGCATCGCGCGAGCGATGGTCAGCTGCTGCTTTTGGCCGGCGGATAAATTGACCTTATCATTAAGGATAGTATTGTAACCATCACTTAAGGTTTGAATGAAGCGGTGCAGGCCAACAGCCTTGCAGGCTTCTTCAAGCTTCTCGTCTGTTATATTCTGCTGATTGTAAATCAGGTTCTCTTTGATGGTACCCTCAAACAGCCAGGTATCCTGCAGGACCATACAGAATAGATCATGAATGTTCTCTCTCGTAAGGCTGCTGATCGGCGTATCATCAATGTAAATTTCTCCGCCTGTTAATTCGTTGAAGCGGATGAGCAGATTAACGAGAGTGGTCTTCCCTGCACCGGTAGGTCCTACTATGGCAACTTTTTGCCCGGGCTTTACGTCTGCCGAGAAGTTTTTGATAATCAGCTTCTCTGAAGTCTCATATGCAAATTGTACTTGATCAAAACGTACTTTGCCTTCAGCAGTTGCCAGCGTGCGTTCTTTCAAACTCTCGTCTTCCATTTCTTCAGCCTCTAGGAATTCAAATACACGCCCTCCAGCGGCGGATGCCGATTGCAAATTCTGTGCGGCTTGGGCGATCTGAGACAACGGCTGGGTGAAGTACCGTACATACATGATGAAGGCGACAATGACCCCGAATGAAATCGTACCATTCATGGCTAATACAGCACCCACGACACAGACGGCGACAAAGCCTAGATTACCAATGAAGCCCATAAGCGGTGGCATCAGTCCAGAGAGGAATTGCGCTTTGAAGGCGCTGTTCTTCAGCCCTTGATTCAATTCCTGGAAGGTAGTGCGCATCTGCGCTTCCCCGTTATATGCTTTTACCACGTTATGCCCTGTGTACACTTCTTCAACATGACCGTTGATTTTGCCCAAATATTCCTGCTGACTGGCAAAATACTTTTGCGATTTCTTCATGATGATCGCCATAAGACCGAAGCCGATGATAGTTGCAACGACAGCGGTGATGGTCATGATCACATTGGTCCGGAGCATCATGATAATGGAACCGATGAACATTGCGACAGCGGTCACTACAGTACCGATACTCTGATTGAGGGCCTGACCGATGGTATCCACATCGTTGGTAACCCGGGAGAGAATGTCCCCGGTTGCCGACTTGTTGTAGTAAGAGATCGGAAGTCTGTTCATTTTATGAGCGAGGTCGGTTCTTAATTTCTTGGAGACTTTTTGGGTAATATTCGACATGATCAACCCTTGCGAGAGTGACAACAACGCACCGACGCCGTAGATCACGACGAGGGTAATGCCAATGGCAGTAATGCCGTCCATATCGATGCCGCTGACGAGGCCGGCTGTAATCTTGTCGGTGATCTCGGAGAGCTTATCCGGACCGAATAACGTGAGTACCGTTCCAGCCGCCGCGCAGATTAGCGCAATTACGATCACAGGAACATACTTGCGGCAGTAACGGAGCAGCTTGCTCCATGTATTCTGACTCTTATTCTTAATCTTCATTAGGCAAGCTCCTCCTTGGTCAGCTGTGAGTAGGCAATTTCCTGATATACGCTGCAGGTTTGCATTAATTGGTCATGAGTTCCGATACCGGCGATTTGTCCGGCTTCCAGAACAATGATTTTATCGGCGTCTTTGATTGTACCGATACGCTGAGCTACGATCAGCATTGTTGAGTCATTCGCGTCTTTTTTTAGCTCACTGCGTAATTTGCGGTCGGTCTTATAGTCAAGCGCCGAGAAAGAATCGTCAAAGATTAATATTTCTGGACGTCGTGCAATCGCCCTGGCAATCGACAGCCGTTGTTTCTGTCCGCCAGAGAGATTTGATCCGCCTTGGGCGATATGGGCCTCATAGTTCCCCTCTAGCTTTTCTACAAATTCAGAGGATTGGGAAGTGTACACCGCATCTACAATATCTGAACTGAGGACCTGACCGGAGCCGTTCTCACCAAATGCAATATTGGAGGACACTGTTCCTCCAAACAAAACAGCCTTCTGGGAGACGTAGCCCATTTTATTCCGCAGCGCTTGCTGGTCGTATTCTTTGACATTGATGCCATTTACCAGCACTTCGCCTTCTGTAGCATCATAGAAACGGGGGATGAGGTTAACAAGTGTACTTTTCCCGCAGCCTGTAGATCCGATAAAAGCAACCGTCTCCCCCTGCTTCGCCGTGAAGCTGATGTTCTCCAACACATATTCCTCTGCATCTGGATATTTGAAGCTAACCCCTCTGAATTCAATTTCATCTTCTCGCTTCACAGGGAATTGAGTTACTGATCCATTCTTCAAGCTAGGTACTGTTTCTAGCACTTCATTGATACGCTTAGCCGATACTTGAGCACGGGGCAGTAGAATAAAGATCATAATCAGCATCATAAAGGCCATAACCACTTGCATGGCATAAGATGAGAATACGATCATATCTGAGAACAAGCCCATCTTGGCTGTCCCCTCGGCTGCTTGAATGAGCACGGCACCGATCCAATAGATGGAGAGGCTTAACCCGCTCATAATCAAAGTAATACTTGGCATCAACATGGTCATAACATTGTTGGCAAATAGATTGGTACTGGTAAGCTCGTTGTTGGCTACAGCGAACTTCTTTTCCTGATATTGCTCGGCATTGTAAGCCCGGATGACACGAAGACCGTTAAGATTCTCTCTGGATACACGATTCAGATTATCTGTAAGCAGCTGCAGCTTCTTAAATTTAGGCAGGACAAGCACGATGCAGATCGCGACAATAATTACGAGCAGTGCGACCGCGACACCTGTAGAAAGGGTCCACTGCCAGCTTTTGCCGGAAATCTTGAGTAACGCCCACACTGCAAGGATTGGAGCTTTCACAAGCAGTTGTAAGCCGATCACAATCAGCATTTGTACTTGCGTGATGTCATTCGTGGAACGGGTAATTAGACTTGCTGTTGAGAAGTTGCTGATCTCCTCCATGGAGAAGGACTGCACCTTATCGAACAAATTGGAACGCAATCTTGCAGACAAGTCGGCCGCTATTCTCGCAGCAATGCCTGCTACAACCACCGAGGTCGCCAGACTGCCAAGAGCACAGAGCAGCATCCAGCCTCCTGCCACAAGGATCTCATTCATTTCGCTTCCTGGTGTCTGGATCAGCCGGGTAATATCACTCATGTAGTCAGGCAGTTCTAAATCCAGCCAAACTTGAGCGATAATGAACATGAGGCTGATACCGAATAAGAACCATTCTTTGGGTTCCAGATTCTTGAGTAATTTCAACATAAGAATGACTCCTTTGCATTATCATTGCTATGATCGTAACGGAGAATGATAAACTGAAAATTAACTTTTGCTATGAAATGAAAGAAGAGACCACCCCTTAAGCCATAGAATGACTGCTTGGGATAGCCTCTTATGTTTGAGCAGGATATACGTGAACACCTTAACATTTTATAAAAAATATACATAATCTATGAATTCTTCAATAAAATCTGCGCCGTTCTCATTTCTCCTTTTTTGATACATTGTGAATCCAACACTTTCATACATCCGTTGAGCAGGGTTTAGATCATCATTTGTGGTCACAATAATTTTTTTTACATCATTCTGGCTGATTCTATTAACCGCCTCTTGAAGCTGGATTTTACCATAGCCATTGCCTTTATGTTTCGAAGCAATGCAATTATGCCCGATTTCTGCATACTCAGGCATGTTTCTCGGGTCCCACACCACAAATCCGATGGGTTCATCATTTACAGTTGTGATAAAAGCATATTTATCAGCAATTTGTAAATGGTCAAAGAAAAAATTGTCACAATCCTGCCAATCAGAAATAGAGCTTAGTTCATATCTTCGATCAAATGAATACGCATCTATCAATAATTCAAAGAGAATTCCCCGATTAAAGCTGCTCAGTTTTTTGAATTTTACACTCATTTATTGGTAGCCCCCATTTCTTTTCTTACCTTTTTAAAATCGGGGAGCAGTACAGTGAAAGTGGTTCCTTGCATTGGAACACTGTCGCAGGTGATGATTCCATCATGCAGCTCAATGATTTTTTGGACAATCGTAAGCCCCAAGCCATTACCGGCAGTAGAGTGAGAGGTATCCTGTTGATAGAACTTGTCGAAGACCTTGGGGAGTGCATTTGGACTAATGCCTACTCCATTATCACGGAACGTAATTTCGACCTGATCCTTCAACCGCCTCATGGTAACTTCGATTTCACCGTGCTCGGGCGTGAATTTGATCGCATTGTCTAATAAATTTAGCCAGACCTGGCTCAACATCTCTTTATTCCCGGGTACCTCATAATCCTGCACGTTGGCTTTGAAGGAAATATGCTTTTTCGTAAGTTTAGTATGCTGTAGCAGGACGCATTGGCGAATTTGTTCTCCAACATTGAAGGGTTGTCGATCGCTTAATATCGCTTGTGCTTCCACTTTGGAGAGGTTCAGGACATTTGAGGCCAGAGCGACCAGGCGGGTAGATTCTTCGATAACAATATCCAGATATTCATTCCGTTCGTCCTTGCTCAGCTCATCATCCTTCAGGATTTCAGCGAACCCTTTAATCGATACAATCGGAGTACGGAATTCATGGGAGAAATTGTTTACAAAGTCTGTGCGCAGAATTTCAATGCCACCCAGCTCCTCAGCCATCCGGTTAATATTCTCGGAGAGAATCTTGAATTCCGGAGGGTGTTTGAGCTGTAGCCGCATGGAGAAGTCCCCTCCGGCTAACTTGTCAATGGCATCAATAAAGGTATGGATTGATTTCAGCATTCTACGACTGGTAATGATCGATATGACGGTGCCGATAATGGTGCAGGCAATTAATATAATCAAGGTGAGAATTTTTTTGTCCTGTAGAATCCGCTCATCGAGCAGACCGAAGACTAGAGATAGATAGGTCAGGATTCCGGTGATCAGCATTGTAATGAGGAAAATGATGAATACACCAATCGAGAAGTAGATCGGCAGACTGATTTTGCTACTTAGCTTTTTGATCATGTTCTCACCGCCTTATAACCGAGACCGCGGACGGACACAAGTTCGAACTCCGGATAGTTTTCAAACCGTTTTCGCAAGCGATTGATGTGCACATTAACCGTAGTGTCCGTCGTTTCGCTGTCCATCCCCCAGATTTCGTCCATCAGCTGGATGCGAGTGAAAATGCGCTCCGGATAGGATAAAAGCTTATAGAGGAGATGGAATTCCTTTTGGGGAAGCGTCTGTTTTTCATTGTCTCGAGTTACTGTTAACGCATCGAAATCAAGAATGACTTTACCAACAACAAGCTTACGGGCGCTTACAATCTGTGAGCGGCGCAAAAGGGCTTGAATTCTCAAGAGCATTTCTTCTGTATCCACAGGTTTGGTCATGTAATCGTCCGTTCCGAGGCGGAATCCTTTTTTCTTATCTTCTGGAAGCTGCTTGGCCGTGGCCATGAGGATCGGGATTGTGTTGTTCGCATTCCTTAGCTCTTCGGCAAATTCGTAACCATCCATCCCTGGCATCATGATATCGAGAATAATTAGATCGATATGCTGGACTTCAAGAACTTCCAGTGCCTGGATGCCATTTTCAGCCGTTAACACTTCATAACCTTCCCGTTTCAGGACAGCGTTCATCAGCTTTCTGACATGCTTATCATCTTCCACAACGAGGATCTTAATCATGGTTTCACTCCAATAGGTTCAAGATTTAACCGATTAATTGCATTACAAAGTTTTGGAATGCTCCTTTTTGGCCGGGTAATACTATAACAATGGGCAAACTAGGTTGTCTCCCGTTGAATTAGTTGAAACGACAGTGGCTGCAGTTCCATCTCCCGCCCAAGTAGCACTGGAGCCAGCAGAAGAAAAGCGTTCTCTGCCTGTCCCGCAATCGGATTCAGAATGGTGGTGATTCCAAGGGTTCGCGACAGCTCTGAATGATCAAAACCAACGATGGCGAGATCCCCGGGCACGTCCAATTTCTGCCTGCGTGCTTCGCTGAGAATGCCCGCCGCGACCAAATCATTAGAGCACAAAATCGCGTCCGGCCGGTCTGTTTCATCCATAAGGGTGCGCAGTAACTGCTCTCCGTCGTGGATGCTGTAAATCGTAGAGTAATACCAATTCTCGACAACGGGAAGATTATATTTGGTCATGATGTGCTCATAGGCCAGGCGTCTGCTTTGGGTATTAATGCTGCTGGGACGGCCGAAGGCATTAGCGATACGCTTATAACCCCGCGCTATCAAATGCTCCAAAGCGAGTGCGTATCCATCATATTGGTTCATGGCAACGGACGGTATATCAGGATGGTCCATGCGCTGCCAGGATACGATGGGTCCGTATTTGCAGTAGGAAGAGATGACATTCTGTTCGTTAACGGATGTCAGGATGAGCAGGGCGTCGACTCGTTTCATTTTGAGATCCTCAAAAGCCTGAAGCTCCTTTTGCTTATCCCCACCGGTAGTATAAATAATCGTCTGGTATCCGTAACGACCGGAGATTTCGACGAAGCTGTTCATAAAGCTCAGAATAAGCTCGTTTAAGTCCATGGTGATCATGCCGATTTGCTGCGTCTGACCTTTGGATAAAGAAATGGCATTTCGGTTAGGAACATAATCCGTTTCCTTCATAATGGCGAGAATTTTCTCACGAGTCTCCTTGCTAACATGAGGCGATTGGTTCAGGACGCGGGACACCGTGGCTTTGGAAAAGCCCGATAGCTTAGCAATTTCGTCAAGAGTGGACATCGGTTTGTTCTCCTTCACATGAATAATACTTGACATGTAACGCGTTCCAAGGTTTAGGATTCGAATTAGAGCAGTAATCCTATACTATCACAATAGCAAAGGCGGGAAAAAATATGGAATTGCAATTTCCAAAAGGATTCTTATGGGGCGGTGCTGTAGCAGCCAATCAGCTTGAAGGGGCGTATCAGGAGGATGGTAAAGGATGGTCCACCCAAGATGTTATGCCGAAGGGGATTAAGTCTGCGCCTACAGAGGTTCCTACTGACGATAATATGAAGCTGGTGGGAATCGATTTCTATCACCGATATAAAGAAGATATTAAGCTGTTCGCGGAAATGGGCTTTAAAGTGTTCCGGACGTCTATTGCCTGGTCCCGGATTTTTCCGAAAGGGGACGAGCTGGAGCCCAATGAAAAAGGTCTGCAGTTTTACGACGACCTATTCGATGAGTGTCATAAATACGGCATCGAGCCACTGGTGACTATCTCCCATTATGAAACTCCGCTACATCTGGCAAGAGAATATGATGGATGGGTTAACCGTAAGATGGTGGATTTTTACGAGCGCTATGTAAGAACGATATATAACCGTTACAAGAACAAGGTTAAATATTGGCTGACCTTTAACGAGATTAACTCCATTCTTGAGTTTCCATTTATGAGTGGCGGGATCAATACGCCGTTAGAGAAATTGAGTAAGCAGGATCTGTATCAAGCTATTCATCATGAGTTCGTAGCAAGTGCTCTGGCTGTGAAGATCGGACATGAGATTAATCCAGACTTCCAAATAGGGTGTATGGTGCTTAGCATGCCGATTTATCCGCTCACTCCGCATCCGGACGATGTGATTAAGGCGATGCAAAGCGATCACAAAAATATGTTCTTTGCGGATGTGCATGCTAGAGGGTATTACCCAGGCTATATGAAGCGTTTCTTCAAAGAAAATGGGATTCATATTCACTTTGAGCCAGGGGACGAAGAGGCTCTGAAGCATACCGTGGACTTCATATCGTTCAGTTATTATATGAGCACCTGTGAGACGGCTGATCCTGAAAAACAAATCAGAGGTGAAGGTAACCTGCTAGGCGGGGTTGCGAATCCGTATCTGGAAGCGAGCGAATGGGGCTGGCAAATCGATCCGCAGGGCTTGCGTTATGTTATGAATATGTTCTACGACCGATATCAGAAACCGCTGTTTATCGTGGAAAATGGTCTTGGCGCTGTCGATCAGCTGGTAGTAGATGGCAACGGCGAAAAGGTAGTAAACGATGATTATCGGATCAATTATTTACGAGATCATCTGGTCCAGGTCGCAGAAGCTATTGCCGACGGTGTGGAAGTCATGGGCTATACAAGCTGGGGCTGCATCGACTTGGTTAGCGCAACGAGCGCCGAACTAAAGAAACGTTATGGCTTCATTTATGTGGACCGTCATGATGATGGTTCAGGTACTCTTGATCGATACCGGAAGAAGTCTTTCCACTGGTACAAAGAAGTGATTGAATCCAACGGACAGAGCTTGTTCTAGTAGGTCGGTTGACATCATGAATTGAACATGTTAATTTGTAAGTAACAATTAATCGGATATCAGGATTGCTACTGCATAGCAGGCAAAACCTAAGTTTCATTTATGATTACGGGGAATTTCTCTCTAGTACATAGATGCGATTTAGGTTTTTTTGCGTTCACTTATTCTCGATTGATTAATTTATCGGTTACCAAAGGGGTGTAGGATAATGAGTTATGAACAGCTGGGTAAAGACATCATTCAATCTGTCGGTGGAGAGAAAAATATTAACAACGTAATTCACTGTGCTACTCGACTAAGATTCACACTTAATGATGAGCAGAAAGTTAATAAAGAAAAGCTGGATAAAATGGAGGGGATTATTGGTGCAGTTAGCAAAGGGGGACAATTCCAAGTCATTGTGGGTACCCATGTTGCTGATGTTTATAAAGAGATAAGCAAATCCATATCCCCTAATAGTAATTCTGGTGATAATGCGGTTAAGAAACCTATAGGAGCTTTAATTTTTGATGTGATTTCTAGAAGCTTCTCACCTTTAATTGGTGCCTTAGCGGGTGCGGGTATGTTGAAAGCGCTATTAACCGTACTGACTTCGTTAAATGTTTTAGCGGCGGATGGTGAGACTTACAAAGTACTAGCCGGCGCTAGTAATGCCGTTTTTTACTTTCTGCCAATTTTCCTAGGCATTACATTATCGATTAGACTTGGTGTAAATGCTTACGTAGGGGGCGCTATCGGTGCGGCTTTACTCGAACCAAATATTACGGGATTAGCCAGTGTTGAATCTCCACATTTTCTAGGTATTCCTTTAGTAATGTCGGATTATTCATCAAGCGTTTTTCCGATTTTCATCGCCATCTGTATATATGCTTTACTAGATAAGCAACTAAGAAAGTTTATACACAAGGATTTACAATTGTTCTTGGTACCTATGCTTTGTTTGATGGTGATTGTTCCTTTGACGATTTTGGTATTCGGACCATTTGGAGTAAATGTAGGGAACTTAATCGGGGACGCTATTGTGTTCTTAAGTAGTAAGAGTGGCATTATTACGGGTGCAATCGTGGGGATTTCCTGGACGTACCTGACTGTACTCGGTTTGCATTGGGGACTCGTTCCGATTATTCTTGAAAACATTGCTAAAGGCGGAGATCCAATCTATGCAATGGCAGGTATGGCTATTTTCGCTCAACTTGGTGTTGCCTTAGGTATTTTCTTGAAAACAAAAGACAAAAAGCTGAAAACATTAGCCGGAAGTACCTTTTTACCAGGAGCGCTCTCAGGCGTAACTGAACCTATTATTTACGGATTGTTGACACGTTACAAACGGACTTTTATTTATGTATCCATTGCCGGGGGTCTAGGTGGTGCAATGTCGGGTCTTGCTGGTGTGAAAATGGAAGTATTCGCATTTGTGAGCATATTAAGTCTTCCGGCATTCACTCCTTTGGCAATTCAAGCGATCATAGCTCTTGGGACGATTATATTGGCTATGGTGATTACAATGTTCTTTGGTTTTGAAGACAAAAAGAAAGTGATCGCTGAGGAAGAAACGACGAGTTCTGAGAACAATGAGGTTATTCTGCCTCACGCTGTGAAAAGTACAACGGTTGTGAGCCCTCTCGCCGGTAACGTAATCCCTTTATCCTCCGTAGATGATGCTGCATTTGCTTCTGAAGCAATGGGCAAGGGGATGGCAATTGAACCTTCAGAAGGTAAGCTGTACTCCCCAGTAAGCGGGGTTGTATCCACCATTTTTAGAACAGGGCATTGTATTGCAGTCGTATCGGATGATGGCGTTGAAGTTCTGATTCATATCGGTATAGAAACTGTGAAGTTAAAGGGTAAATACTTTGATGTGAAGGTGGAAGAAGGAGCAACGGTTAAACAGGGTGACTTACTGATTGAATTCGATCTCGAACAAATTAAAAATGAAGGCTATCAAAGTACAACACCGATCATTATTACCAATACAGCTAACTATAGTGACGTCATTGGCACCAAAAAAGCAGCGATCACACCGGGCGAAGATTTGTTGACGGTAGTAGTTTGATTTAGTGGCAGGTCATAAGAATTAAAACGAAATCGATCTCTTAGTATGGATGCTGAGAGGTCGATTTTTTTATGAAAAACATAATAAAAATATAGCTAGCTGCGCATAATGGAAAGGATTGCTAGATGCTTGTCGATTAAATAAGTCCATGGTATGATTTTTATAAATTAATAATTGTGGATTGTTACTGGTCGTGCAGGCAAAACCCGAAGTTAAGCCATTTGTTTAATGGTTACTTTTGGTTTTGCCTTTTTTAATTTTTGGTACAAGGAGTTGTAGCATGCAGATTGAAAAAATATTAAACAATAATGTAGTTACCGTTATAGATGATCAAAATATTGAATTGGTAATCATGGGGAGAGGCCTTGCTTTTAAGAAAAAACGAGGAGACATCTTAGAAGAAGACAAAATTGAAAAAATATTCACGTTAAACAATCAAAAACTTTCAGATAAGCTAAAAACGCTTCTTTCCGAGATTCCAATAGAGCATATGGAGCTTTCAGAAGAGATTATCAACTTTGCCAAACTGCAACTCGGTAAAATGTTGGACGATAGCATCTATGTTAGTCTGACCGATCATATCAGCTTTGCGTTGGAGCGATTCTCAAAAGGAATGAAGATTAAAAACGCTATGCTTTGGGAAATTAAAAAGTTCTATAAGGAAGAATACGAGGTTGGGAAAGCTGCACTTCAAATTATTCACTCAAAGTTCGGCATTATGCTTCCCGAGGATGAGGCCGGACATATTGCTCTCCATCTGGTGAATGCTGAATTAAATGAAGAGATGCCCAATATGGTGAATATTACGAAGATAATGAATGATATATTAAATATTGTGAAGCATCATTTCAGACTAGAATACGATGAGGAGTCCCTCTCTTATTACCGGTTTATCACTCACTTGAAATTTTTTGCACAACGTCTCATCAACGGTACACCGCCGCCGGATAATGAGAATGGCTTATTTAATTTAGTGAAGGAGCAATACAAAGAAGCTTTCGCCAGTGTTGAGAAAATAAAAATCTATATTGATAAAACATACAATCGTGAATTAACAAATGATGAAATGTTGTATCTCACCATACACATTGAAAGAATTACCAACCAAAAAATGGAGTAATAGAACGTCCTAATGATCAAGGCAACCCTTGATTTATTAGGATTTTTTGTATGGGAAGGTCCTTCTATATAAAATTTTAACTTTGACTTTCAGCGGAATCACGTATAAGATATCTATTATGTTCTCTATGATAATCATTATCAATAGAATGATAACAATTATCATAGAATATAACTTCGAGCGGTACATACAGGGGGATAAAGAGAATGCACAAAAGGTTGATTAGTTTATTTATGGTTATTGCTATCGTATTGGTAGTATCAGGCTGTGGTACTAACGAAAAGAATAATTCAACATCCAACGCGGGAGCAAATGACAAACCAGCTTCTGAAAATGCAAGTAGTGAATCTACAAGCGGTCCGATCGTATTAAAAGATTCTAAAGGCGAGGTTAAGTTGGATAAACCAGCGCAAAAGGTTGTAGTTCTGGAGTGGACATTTACGGAAGATATTATTGCGCTCGGAATGCAGCCGGTGGGGAACGCCGATAACGAAAACTACAAGTTATATGTAACTTCTGAGGTACCACTCGATGCAAGCGTAACGGATGTTGGTTCACGCGACGAGCCGGATCTAGAGACCATTGCTTCATTAAAACCAGATTTGATTATTGCGAATACGGGTGGACACGAAGGAATTTATGATCAATTAAAAGGCATCGCTCCAACACTGATTTTCGGTCTATACCCGGAAGAAGGACAAGGTAATCAGTATACGTTGATGGAAGATACTTTCAAAACGATTGCAGCGGCTGTAGGTAAAACCGCGAAAGGCGACAAGGTTCTTGCTGACCTGGATGCACATTATGCGGAAGCGAAGGCAAAGCTGGCTGAAGCAGGTAAAGAAGGCTTGAATTACGTGCTGACGCAAGCCTATAGCTACCAGAATGCAGCAACATTGCGTCTTTTTACAGATAACTCACTTGCTGTACAAACATTGGAGCGGATTGGTTTGAAGAACGACTGGAAACCCGAAAAATTCGAAGCTTACGGCTTCACTACATCAACGGTTGAAGCATTGCCGGCTGTTCAGGATACTAACCTGATGTATATCGTCCAGAAGGATGATAATATTTTCACGAAAGAGCTGAAGGATAATTCCGTGTGGAACGGCCTTAACTTTGTGAAAGAGAATCGTACCTTCGGATTGAGCAGTACTACTTGGGTTTTCGGCGGTCCGATCTCCTCCAAGGTTATCGTGGATGAAGTTATAAATACATTAACGAAATGAGTGCTTTTATGAACGGGAAGAGCAGAAAAGAAGCCTCAAGTGGAATGATCTGGAGTATCATTGTAATATTTGGGGGCGGCCTTGCCGCCCTCTTTGTTCTGTCCATTCTAAGCCTAGGCTTCGGTGAAGCCAAAATCCCTGCAGCTACGGTGCTGGAGGGATTGCTGAATCGCCAGGATGTGATGGAACATAATCTGCTCTGGGATATCCGGATGCCGCGTACGGTGATAGGCCTATTGGCTGGGGCCGCCCTGGCTGCGGCTGGAGCATTACTGCAAACGATAACGAAGAATCCGCTCGCTTCCTCAGATACATTAGGGATTAATGCCGGAGCTTATTTTATGGTTGTCCTTGGAATGGTTACTTTTCCAGCTTTGCAGCATCAGTTCCCATTCTTGCTTGCAGTAGCAGGGGGACTGCTTGCCGCATTAGCCGCCTATTTGTTGAGCGGTGGCAAAGGGGCTACGCCTGTCCGATTGGCATTATCAGGTATGATCGTGTCTATGGTTCTCGGAGCTTTTACATCCGCCCTACATATTTTTAACAAGAACGAAACACAAAACCTATTCTTATGGGGCTCAGGCTCATTGATTCAGCTAGATTGGGACGGTGTTAAGTATGCCTGGCCGTTTGTAATTCCATTGCTTGTAGCAGCTATGCTCGCAGGTAGACAATTTGATGCGCTGGAGCTTGATGAATCCACTGCCCGCTCGCTTGGGCAACGTGTTGGATTGGCACGGGGCTTAGGTTTAGGTTTATCTGTATTATTGGCTGCGGTCGTGGTCAGCGTGGTCGGGCCGATCGGATTTGTTGGTCTAGTGGCTCCTCATCTGGTTCGGCTTAGTGGTATTCGAAAGCACCACCTGCTCATTCCTGCAAGTGCGTTGTGGGGAGCCCTGCTCATTACGGCAGCGGATACGCTTGCGCGCGTGGTTCGTAGCAGTGTAGGGGAGATGCCAGTTGGGGCAGTTATGGCGATCATTGGAGCGCCTTGGCTCATTTGGCTAGTGCTCACCAAGATGAAAAATATCTCAGGTTCAGGCTCTGGTCAGTCATCTATGAATATAGGCGGAACAGCGCTTCGGATGCGCTTTGTTCCGACGGTCATATTTATGACCGTCCTGCTCATTGTTGTTATCCTTGTGAGTTTGTCACTTGGGGGAACGAGAATACCGATCAGGGATTTGTTGAGCAGTCTTGTCCACAGCGGAGATGGATCGTATTCCGTCCTGTTGAATTTACGACTTCCGCGTACACTTGTTGCGGCTGGCGGCGGTATAGCGCTTGCCATTAGCGGGGTCTTGATTCAAAGCGCTGTCCGAAATCCGCTGGCTGATGCCTCCATTATAGGTGTGACCTCGGGTGCTGGATTGGGGGCGCTAACTGTGATGATCGCTTTTCCGGCACTGACGGTAATAGCGGTCCCCATTGCAGCAATTGCGGGTGGTGCTTTAGCTGCAGCCTTTGTGTTTGTTTTGGCATGGCGTAGAGCCTTGAATCCATCTGTCCTTATTCTGCTTGGAATCGCTGTATCAGCCATTGCCTCTGCGGGAATACAGGTTATGATCGTTAAGGGAAGTTTATGGAGCAGCAGCTCCTTAATTTGGTTAACGGGTTCGACTTACGGACGAAGCTGGAATCAATTTAATAGCTTGTTTATCTTTTTGATTGTACTTGTTCCATTGGCTTATTATTTTGGACGCAGATTCGATTTATTAGCATTTGGCGATGAGAGTTCAACAGGTTTGGGTCTGCCCGTTCGCGGAACTCGACTTTGGGCGATGATTATCGGTGTGATGCTTGCAGCGGGAGCCGTTGCAAGTGTAGGAACCATTGGGTTCCTCGGACTTATGGCGCCGCATGCGGTACGGATGATGATTGGGCATCACACAAGACGATCTATTGTTTTGTCAGGATTACTTGGCGGATTGATGCTCGTGATTGCGGATACGCTGGGAAGAACCATAATGGCACCAAAAGAAATCCCATCAGGCCTTATTATTATGTTGATCGGAGCTCCGTATTTCCTATTTCTAATGTATAGATCACAGGTTAAAAAAGTGTAAATCTTCGCCAAGCTAAATAATTTGAGTACTGGAAGGAGAGAGCGTGGTAATACCGCTCTCTCTTTTTTCTCTGAGTGCATAACCCGTCTTCCATCATGGACTGATGGGGAAGATTATTTTTTTGTAACCTATAAATCATGAAACTTTTATATACTTAGAGGCGTCAAATAAGTAGGTAAAAAATGTATTCGTCATTCCAGGAGGGTGGATTTGTGAAAAAGTTATGGATTTCAATTTTAGTGGTTTTAGTAGCCTTTCCGATGATATTTCAATCTTCAGTGAAGGCTGCTACTCCGATCAGTATTATTATTGACGGTGTTCGATTGTCTACAGATCAAGCACCGGTAATGGTGAACGGGCGGACGATGGTACCGCTGCGGGCTATTTTTGAGGCCTTTAATGCCTCCATCAAGTGGGATCAAAAAGCACAAACTGTAACTGCAACTAAAGATAATACAACGATTATGTTAAAGATTGGCTCAAAGACAGCCACCATTAACAATAAGGCTGTAACTCTAGACGTGCCTGGTTTAAATCTGAAGGGGAGAACGATGGTCCCAACAAGGTTCGTCAGTGAAGCGCTGGGCCATGAAGTGGGATGGAACCCTAAGACGCAAGTTGTAACTATAACGACTTCTGCCTCGAATGTTGGAAACGCTGGACCAGTATCTAACATAGTAGCGCAGGATGTGAGTGATTTTGGTGACGGCCGGGATCTTCAGGTTAGCTTCACACGAGCAGTAAATGAATCTCTAGTAGATCATTACCGTGTTCTGATTGTGAAGTCAGGGAATATTCTCAACCTGTCATCCGCACAAGCGGTAGCCTCTTACAATTATTCTACGGTATTACCGACAGGCACAAATCCTTCGATTAAATTGACATCCATTTCGAGGACTGTTGATGGTGATTCAATTAAGAATAATCAAGCGTATGTGGCGTATATCTTGACGGTTGGCAAGGGAAGTAATACTAGTGTACTTTCTATTGGGTCCTCCTCTATAACACTAGTGAATAAGACTGTAACAGCAATAAATAATGTACAAGTAAATGATATAAGTGATTATGGGGATGGAAGAGATTTATCGGTCAGCTTCAATAAGCTGTCAGATGAGTCGAAGATAAGTTCTTATCGGATATTCGTTGTCAAAGCTAATAATTATTCGAATTTTAATTTAACCACAGCCAATAATGTATCTAGTGCGAACAGCACGCTAGTCAGTAAGACAGGGAATAATATCACTCAAATTTTATCTTCAGGATCCAAAGATACAGACGGAGCACTTCTTAAAACAGGCGTAAACTATAGAGTGTTTGTTATGGCGATGGATAACAGTAATGCAGCTAATAATGTTTTGTCTTCTGTTTCCTCTGCAATAACGCTGACCAATATAGGTGTCTCTAACATAACTGTCAGCGATGTTAGCAACTATAATGATGGCCGAGATTTAAGGGTGTCATTTACTCATGCGACGGACGAAACCTATATTAGCCAGTACCGGATCATGGTGGTTCCAACGTCATATTACAGTAGCTTTAGTTTAGCCGAAGCCAATAATGTAACAAATGCCAACTATACAGCGGCTAGTACAAATGGTACTTCAACCAGCCTAACATTGAGCTCGTCAGCCAGAGATGTACGTGGAGCTTTGATAAAGAATGGAGTCAGCTACAAAGTATATATCTTATCTATTGGAAGCGGAAGTAATTCAGGAGGGAATGTTCTTTCGAATGCTTCATCAGTAATTACATTAATTTATGATTCCAGTGTGAGCACAGTCTTTAACTTGAGTGTCAGCGATGTTTATGATTATGGAGATGGCCGAGATTTGAGAGTGTCATTTACTCATGCAACGGACGAAACCTATATCAGTCAGTACCGAATTTTGGTAGTTCCGACGTCATATTATGGCAGTTTTGATTTATACGCAGCTAATAATGTAGTAAGTGGCAACTATACAGCTGTTAGTACAAGTGGTTCTTCTACCAATCAGGTCTTGTATTCGTCAACTAGAGATGTTCTCGGTGATCTGATTAAGAGTGGGAGTAGCTATAGAGTGTATGTGTTATCTGTTGGAAGTGGAGGCTATTCGGATTCTAATGAGCTCTCTTCCGCTTCACCGATAGTTACATTGTTTAATAATTCCAGCCTAAAGGCTGTTACAAACTTGAATGTTAGCGATGTTAATGACTACGGCGACGGCCGGGATTTGCAGGTATCGTTTAACCACGCCACAGATGAAACTTACATCAACCAATACCGGATTATGGTGGTACCTACGTCTGATTACAGCAGCTTTAGCCTGTCTGATGCAAATAATGTATCCAGTGCTAATTACACCTCGGTAAGTACATCAGGCAGCAGTACCAGCCAAGTATTAGATTCTTCCGCCAGAGACGTACGTGGTAAATTAATAAAGGCTGGAATTAGTTATAAAGTGTATGTATTATCTGCCGGCAACGGAAATTATGCGGGTCCAAATGCAATTTCCGGGGAATCATCGGCCATTACGTTATCTGCGAATAAAAGTCCGGTGATCTCTGTAACAAATGTAACGTATAGAGAGGACAATGGTAGAATCCTGATTAGTTTCGACAAATCCGCCAATGAGAGCAATATTTCGGAATACCGAGTATTGGTGGTTCCGTCTAAACAAGGGTTTGGTACGGCGGATGCTCTTGCGGTGAATTCCTCTTATTATTCGTCGGTAACCCCTAACGGGACGAATCCTTCAACATTCACTGCGACAAGGGATGTTAACGGTAACTCAATTGTTAAAGGTATTAAGTATAAGGTGTATGTTCTTGCTGTAGCCAACAATAGCGGTATGCAGAATGGCGGTCTTTCAAATTCAACGGAGGAGTTTGAATTAAGCTCAGGGCGTGACGGAAGAGATTAAACGTACGATATGGAATTGGAATGAGACTTTTAGCTCTTTTAGCCTGGCCACTAATGGTCAGGCTTTTGTTTTATGTACATAATTTCCTTGAGTTTCATGATATAGTAGTAACCGAGAAGTTTGTGCTATTTTTCACAATTGATTATGTTACGATCCTGAAATCTTGTACCTCATATGACTAAAAAGGAGCAAAGAAAAATGAAAATTGGTGAATTCTCCAAAAAGAATAACGTGACGCAAGATACCATTCGTCATTATATAGATATGGGCCTTCTAGTTGCTGAAAAACAGGGCTGGCAGTATAAATTTAGTGAAGAAGATAGCTGTGATATCGAAAAAATTACGATGCTGAAGCAGTTGGATTTTTCGTTGACTGAAATTCAGGAGATTTTATGCTTCAATCGCATTGGCGGTGAAAAGACAGATGAGTTCAGAGATTTCTATTTATCCTTACTGGAGCGAAAAAAAGAGCAAAATCTGAAAGAACAGCAAAGATGTAAGGAGATTGACTTCCTCCTGAAAGATCGAATCAATGAGTTGAAAAGGTATGGAATCAGTGAAAAGAAAAGACTGGGATTTCCTCTGTCCTCTACAGGTTTATTATATTGCCCTTGTTGCAAGCAAGCTTTGGAGATCAGTGACGGGATTGTAGAAAAAAGTATGCTGATCGAAGCTACTGTTCATTGTGAATGCGGTTACATTGCTGTGATAGAAGATGGAATCTACATCGATAAGAAGGCGGTAAGGAAAAAGATTGAGATCCCTTCGAAGAAAAAATTCCTCGAGGTGACTTCGCCGAAGTTTGTGAATTTTATGTACAACGGAACTCATACGATCATCGACTATATTTTAAACCACGGAAATAGCCCTAAATATATCATGGAGTTAGATAATTGTGTGGGTAGATTTCTAATGCAGTATATTGATTACCTGCCTAAAGGCTGCACTTATGTGCTTATTTGTCATGACAAGGACAGAATAACGAGTGTGAAGGATAATTTAGTGCAACAGCATGAGCATAGTAACTTCATCTTTTTCTGCTGTGCCATGGATCAATTACCGATTGCAGAATCCTCTATGGATATCATCATCGATCATTGGATGAGCAGAATATACGCTAAATCAACGAATAAATCCTTATTAGATATTGTATCGCCGTTTTTAAAAGAAGAGGGTCTTCTCACGGGTGCCTATCCTCATATCGGAACGAAAAGCAAGGACTTCATAAACATTCCGCTTGAATTAAGAGATTACTTTAATAAAAATAGAATATTGGAAAGATTGGATGCTTTGTATTTTTCACAGCTAGAGGTTGCAGAAATCGGTCCGGTTCTTGAGAACAACCCCTATATTGATATGAATGATAAAGAACAATATCTAATGCTGTATGCGGGCAGGAAAAAAAGTCAGATCGATAACATTTCACCTGCGAACGAATTTGAGCGGAAAAGAAGACAAAATTTGATTTCCTAAAATATTGGGTTAACCCCATACTTTTCTTTTTTTCGTGATTTTTAATGTGCTTTTTTTCACAAAGTTCCCTTGACGTGGTGATGACCCCAGAATTTACACTCAGGTTAGTAATCATTACGTGCTTATATATCAAGGGGGAACAAGAATGAAAAGGAATTTGAAAAGGGTAAGCTTGTTGTTATTAGGTCTTGTATTGCTGCTAAGTTTAGCGGCGTGTTCACCATCTGCTTCAGAGACTACCAATAGTGCCAAGTCAGATACCGCCTCAGCTTCTGCTATGTATAAAGCAGGGACATATACGGCGACAGCCGCTGGTAACAATGGCGATGTGACGGTTGAAGTAGTGTTCGACGAGCAATCGATCGTCTCAGTTGTAGTGAAGGAACAAAGTGAAACCAAAGGTCTTAGTGATACGCCGTTCGAACGTATTCCGCAGCAAATTGTTGAGAGACAGACATTGGCTGTTGATGCTGTATCTGGTGCAACGAACTCCTCAAAGGCAATTCTTACTGCAGTGGAGGATTGCGTCAAACAAGCGGGTGGAGATGTAGAGGCGCTTAAGGTGGCAGCTGTAACGGATGCTAAGGAGCAAAAGGCAACGGAGTTAACCACTGATGTTGTCATTATTGGTGGAGGCGGTACAGGGCTTGCTGCGGCTGGATCCGCTTTTGAGAATGGTGCCAAAGTTATCGTATTAGAAAAATTAGCAACGCTAGGTGGTTCAACAGCTTTATCTGGTGGAGCAATCGGGGCAACGGGCACTCGTTTTCAAAAAGAGCAAGGCATTGAAGACTCACCAGAGTCATGGTTAGAGCTGTGGAAGGAACGTCAAAGCACAAGTAATCCGGAGAGTAACTATCCAGATTACGATCGGGTGCGTACTTTTATGGATGCTGCTGTAGATACGACAGAATGGTTAGTAGATACCATGAATCATAAATATGCAAGTGTACAAGGTTATGGCGTTGATCCTGTAGCTCGCCTGCATTTTCCTGAAGCAGGTGGAGCAAGCTTAATCGCAAATATGGAAAAGACACTTAGGGATAAAGGAATCGATATCCTTACGGAGACCAAAGCTACCGAGTTAATCACGAATGATAAAGGCGATGTGATCGGAGTTACGGCTGAGAATGCTGAAGGCAAGCTGATCGTTCATGCTAAAAAGGTGATCATTGCTTCGGGTGGTTTTGCTAAGAGTGAGGAATTAATGAAGGAGTTCTTGCCAGAATTTGTTGAGAACATGGATATCAGTGCAGCAGGTGCAGGTAGTACAGGGGATGGAATTCTTATGGCTGAGAAATTAGGAGCTGCTCTTTATGAAGACCCATGGATCATCGGTTTAGGGATGACTGCTCGTATTCCTGGCTTGAGTGCCCTAGAGTGGGATACAACGAAGGTATATGTGAATGAAAAGGGCGAGCGTTACATGAATGAAAATAGCCATTACGCCCTTGTAACAAATAAGGCAGCTAAGAATGAACAAGTGTGGGTGGTTCTCGATTCTAGTGTTGCTAATGCGGAAGTGATTAAAACACTGGAAGCTAAGCTTCCAAGTGATGAGATTGCTACTGGAAATACTATTGCAGAATTATCTTCTGCCATGCAGCTACCTGGAGATGCACTAGTAACAACAATGGATACTTTCAATGCAGGCGTAACTTCAGGCAAAGATGCTTTTGGAAAAGAAGCGGCAACGCTTGTTGCAGTGAACAAAGGACCTTTCTATGCGATTAAGAATTACCCTAGAACGATGGGGACTTTTGGCGGCTTGAAAATTGACGAGAACTATAGGGTTGTAAAAGAAGATGGATCCATCATTAACAATCTTTACGCAGGCGGAGAAGCAGCGAATCGCTATTTGTACAATCAAGTGTACATGACCGGTAGTGCTGTGCAATATGCCCTAACTAGCGGTCGACTGAGCGGAGAACATGCTGCCAAAGCAGTTGTCGATGGAAAATGAATCTTGTGCAGATAAATAGAATTCAATAAACAATAAGGCAAAAAACCTTCATGGAGCAAAGGGCTTGATGAAGTGTTTTTTGCCTTTTTATTGTTACACCTTTAATGATATCGCTGGACTAGGCTGGGCACAACATAGTATTCAAGCTCTTGCCGCCAGAGAAATCCTGCTGGGCATAGGAGATCATACCTTCGGGCCACAGTTGGATGTAACTCGGGCACAGTTCCTGAAGATGTTGATGCTTGCTCTAGAACTGGATGATGTCAACGCAGTAAGTACATTCCAGGATGTTGGGCAGAATGACTGGTACTATAGCTCCGTTGCTGCCGCCGCGAAGCTTGGTATTGTTCAAGGCAGACCGGATGGGGAGAGCCAGCTCATTTCACAGATGCATCTGGTATTTCGGGCTATGCGCTAGAGGCTGTTCAAGCTTTGAGTGGTGCAAACATCATTCAAGGGGTTGGCAAGGACAGCTTTGCACCTAAAGCACATGCTACTCGGGCTCAGGCAGCAGTGATTGTGTATGGGTTGTTTCAGTTAATGTAAACATTTCAAGTTGACACCCTGTGTGATTTATCATATTATGATTCGTGTTGTTATAAGTAAATAAACCAAACTCTATCCAGTGGATGGAGTGGCGGAATTTTGTCAAAGATGTATTCTTTGGTTTCAGTCGCCCCTTGTCATTTCGATGACAAGGGGCTTTATTATGTGATTTGGACGGTCCAATAGGAAGGTTCAACAGAAAGGAAAGAAGATTACGATGAATATGAAGTTACTCAAATATGCTTTACTAGTATTTGTAGGTGCATGTAGTTATGGATCGCTCTCCACGATCGTTAAGCTTGGAATGAATGATGGCTTTAGAATGCAGCAACTGGTTGGGTCGCAATACTTTTTTGGATGGTGCATGCTGCTCTTGTTAGTTGTGTTATTTTCCCGAAAAAAACTCGGGTTAAAGGTAGGTGCTTCGTTATTAGGCGCGGGGATTACCATTAGTATGACGGGTATTTTCTATGGGTTTGCCGTTGAACAATTACCTGCTTCGATTGCGATCGTTCTCTTATTCCAATTTACTTGGATTGGTGTGATTCTGGAGGCGATTGTAGATAGAAAATGGCCTAGTCGAGAGAAAATAATTTCGATGGTTATCCTTCTGATAGGAACCATATTAGCTGGGGGGATTCTAGAACCTAGTGTAGGCGAAATGACTACGAGTGGTATTGTTTTCGGTCTGATGTCTGCGGTGTCGTTTGCTTTCTATATTTTTGTTAGTGGTAGAGTGGCTACGCAGGTACCTGCAGTGAATAAAAGCTTGTATATGACTACAAGTGCAATGATTATTATTATGGTTGTTTTTTCGCCTTCCTTTATTTATGACGGAGCACTTACAGATGGACTTTGGAAGTATGGTCTTCCTTTAGGGCTGCTTGGTATAGTTATTCCTGTACTCTTCTTTTCCATTGGTGTTCCGAAACTGGGTTCAGGCCTGGGAACGATTCTTGGTGCGGCGGAGTTGCCAGCGGCTGTAGTCGCCTCCGTGTTAGTTCTGCAAGAAGATGTATCTTTGCTTCGCTGGGTTGGAATTTTCGTCGTTCTAATTGGAATTGCAGCACCACAAATCATCCCGATGCGAACAGGGAAAAAGTCACCCAAACCATCCCCTAAACAACCACTACGTAAAATAGAGCTTTAAGTGCAAACTGGCATTGAGGTTTGATCAGGTCCTTATAGGATAAGATCATTCCTCGGTGCTTTTTTTAAATATAAATTTATATCGCCGAAAGCGTTTTACGCTTGTACAAAAAAAGATTGGTGTTAATTTTTCTGGTATGACGGATCAATGCCTATTATATAGTGGTGCTATTCTATTTAATGGAGTTGACCACTGATGAACAGAATTGACTATGACTATTTTAAATCTCTGCACAATCAACAGAAACCGCTAATGCTATATAACTGTTGGGATGTAGCTTCGGCCAAAGCGATAGAAAAAGCAGGTTCAAAGGCTATAGCCACAAGCAGCTTCGCAATGGCGGATGCATGGGGGTATTCGGATGGCGAACAGCTCTCATTTGAGCAGCTACTGTGGTCTGTTTCGAGAATAGCAGAACATGTATCTGTACCATTGACGGTAGATATTGAGGGTGGGTATGCTGTAGATGAAGAGTCCTTAGCCAATAACATGGAACAATTATTCCAATTAGGCATCTGCGGGATCAATTTCGAGGATCAAAAGGTGAATCATCCGGACGATGAATTATGGGCAATCAAGGAGCAGAGTCAGCGAATTCGAACGATACAGCAAGCAGCAGCCAAGCTTCAGAAGAAGGTGTTTATTAATGCCAGAACCGATCTCTTTTTCAAAAAAACGAAGCATTCGCTGGGTCTAGTAAATGAAGCTATAGAACGTACCTATGCTTATGCTGAGGCTGGGGCAGACGGGATTTTTATTCCGGGGTTGACTGAGCAAAGTTTGATAGAACAATTTGCGCAAAAGTCGCCACTGCCTGTAAATGTTATGGTGATGGATGGTATGATTTCTAATGCTGAATTGCAGGAGCTTGGCGTAAAAAGAATTAGCTATGGTCCATATAGTTACTTTCAAGCACTGCATCATCTTCAAGACGATGCCCGGTCCATTCTGCAGCCACCCGCACATTATTTAGAAATGAGCTAACAACACTATGATCACGAATAAACAGCAAATCGATAAATATTATGAGATGTTAGTCGAAAAAAACTCCAATTATGAAGGTGTATTTTTTGTCGGCGTAAAAACAACAGGCATCATGTGCAGGCCAACTTGTCCGGCTAAAAAGCCATATAAAGAAAACTGTGAGTTTTTCGCAACAGCCAAAGAAGCCTTGTTAGCTTCATATCGACCGTGTAAAAGATGCCAGCCTTTGTCCAATCCCACAAAAATGTCCTCAGAAGTAAAGCTTCTTGTTGAAGCTATAGAGCGTAATCCGGAAAGGAAATGGACAGATAAAGATTTTGATGAGCTGTCGATTAGTGCAAATACTGCACGCAGACAATTTAAGAAGCAATTCGGAATGACCTTTATTGAATATGCACGTTCTAGACGTTTAGGGCTGGCATTCAAACATATCAGGAATGGGGATTCTATCATTAACGCGCAACTGGATAGCGGGTACGATTCGAGTAATGGATTTAGGGATGCTTTTTCACGAACGATGGGCACCGTCCCGAATCACTCCAAGCAGATTAAAGTGCTGCACTGTACCTGGATAGAAACGATATTAGGGTCTATGCTTGCGATCGCAGAGGAAGAGTACCTTTTACTGCTGGAGTTTGTAGACCGAAAGGGACTTGAGAATGAAATCAAGAAATTACGCACCCGCTTAAATGCAACGATTTTGCCTGAAAAGGTTCCTGTGCTAGAGCAAATTGAAGAGGAATTAAATCTTTATTTCGAAGGAGAACTTATAGAATTCAGAACGCCGATTCGTTATCTTGGATCTGATTTTCAGCAAAATGTATGGAATGAACTACGAAGAATTCCTGTAGGCCAAACTGTTTCGTACAAGGAGCTTGCAGAGAATATAAATCACCCTTCGGCTTGCCGCGCTGTAGCAAGGGCTAATGGAGCAAATCAATTATCGATCTTGGTTCCATGTCATCGAGTGATCAATAGTAACGGTGAAATAGGAGGCTATGGCGGCGGTATTGCAAGAAAAGAATGGTTAATCAATCATGAGAAAACCATTAGTTTGTAGGGCGTATATCAACTGAAAATGGATTGAATTCGATGTGTCTGAAAGTCTGGATACATCGTTTTTTATTGTTTTTTAAGTGAGAAAAGCACTAGTTCAAGCAAAAGAAGGAAATTTTATGCTATCACAACAATATCCAATTGTGATAGCATAATATATATTTTCATAAGAAAGCGCAGTCTTATCTTAAGGAGATTGGAGCGAACATCATGCTGAAGGTTATGATCGTGGATGATGAGCCCTGGGTACTTGAAGGGCTGAGAACGATGATTGATTGGGAAAAATACGGCTTTGAAGTGTGCGGGGAAGCCCGTAATGGTTCAGAAGCGATGAGACTTATACAAGAATATAAACCGGAATTGGTCCTAACGGACATTAATATGCCGGTTATTAATGGTCTCGAGCTTATCACAAAGCTGAATGAATTGATGCCTAAGCCTCCGAAATTTGTGGTATTGACCGGGTATAATGATTTTAAATATGCACGTACGGCATTGCAACAACGAGTGAACGACTATTTATTAAAGCCTATTGATGATGAAGAAATAGAGTCATTATTAAGCAGGATTACGCCTATGATTCGAAATGAAATCGCTTCCAATGAAGAGCTTGATAAGAAGCAATTTTTTATCGTAAACAATATTATCAACCGTCTAATTCAAGGTGAGTGCAACGAAAATTTAGAGCTTCTAACCCAGAGCACGTTGAAGCTTCAAGCGAATGCAGAATTAATGTGTATTCTTATCGAACCAGCCACATCTTTGAATCCATTTCTTCCACGAACCGTCGACTACTTTCCTCAGGAAAGTATACATTTCTTTCAAGATCGATCGGGAAGAACAGGGATCATTCTTGAGTCTGCTTCTATTGGGAATGAGAGTCTGGACGCTATCATCAACCAGATTCGTTCGGATTTTGCTGAACAATCACATGAGCCGGTACTCCTGGCGATTAGCACTAGGGGGGTAGGCGTGTGTTCGATTCGAGAAATCTATATGCAGGCGCTTGATGTATGGAAACGCAAGACACATCAGCAGAAGAAGGGGGTTTTTTATTATTGTGAGCTTAGGGCTCTAAAGAAGAATGAACACCATGAGGATCACTTCAAACTGCTGCTGGATAAGGTTCTGGCAAACGATATAGAACAGATACAGCCATGTGTAAAAGAAACGTTTGCTTTTTTCGTAGAGAATCTATTGACGATTGAAATCGTGCAAGCCCAAGTGGCTCATTTGGAGCTTACAATTTGTACACTTATAGCCCAAATGAATGGTAGTCCAGATACGATGATGATAAAGATTCAGCAAGAATATGGAAATTTAGGGGAGTTAAATGATTATTTTGCATTAAGCCGCTATGTTCAAAGTCTATCTATGCTGGCGACGGTATATTTATCTGAATTAGAGCAGCAGAATGAACAAAATACGATTTACAAGGTGATTCAGTATGTGGATCGTGAATTTCGGAATAAATTGAAGCTTCAGGATTTAGCACGGCAATTTCATATCAATTCTACCTATTTGGGACAGCTTTTCAGGAAACAAACGGGTCAGGGCTTTAGTGAATATTTAAATGCCAAAAGGATTGAGGAAGCCAAAAGTCTGCTTAAGCGAACGCAGCTGAAAATATCGGATATTGCGGTGCAGGTGGGATTTTCAAATACAGACTATTTTATAGACAAGTTCAAGCTGATTGTAGGGGTAGTCCCATCCGTCTATAAAAATGAAAATAAAAACCAATAGCTCTAGGGGAAGCAAGGTGTTTCGTATGGAGAGAAAAAAATTCAGATTTAGAAAAGTAGTCAATGACATTCCACTGAACTATAAATTTTCCCTCATTTATATTATAGGTGTACTTCTCCCTATCATTATTATCAACCTTGTTTTTTTGGATCGGATTTCTGATTTGATCAAATCCAGAGAACAGCAAAACTTAGAAATCTCTTTAGAGAGGGCCAGAAAGGATATTCAAGATTTCATTGAGGGTGGAGTAGCAGTTAGCTATACGCTGTCCTCCGATAAGAATCTGTATGAATTGCTAGAGCGGAGGTATGGGAACATGATTGAATTTTATGACACCTTCGACGAACAGCTTCGAGATCGGATGAACAGTTATATGCCAGTTAACAATCAGCTTGAACGAATTACTGTATTTACGAATAATGACTCCATTGTTTCCGGGAGTAACTATCAGGTCATCACGGACAAGGTAAGGGAGAGTGAGTGGTATAAGCAGTTCAGTGCTGCGAATAAACATATGTTTCTTGCTGCTTATCAAATGAGCGCAGCGCCTAATGTGGCTTCTAATGCCCCGTATTTAAGTGTAATTGAACGAATGGATGTATACAGCTCACTGAATACCTATGAGAAGCTGCTTAGAATTGACCTGGATCTCAGTAAAATATATGACATTATAATTAGAGAAAAGGATTATTTGAGTCTTTACCTGGTTAACGGGCAGGATGAAATCATTATGTCTGCTCAGAGCGGGTATCAGAGAGGTACGAAGGATCCTTATCCTGTATTCGAGCTTCAGGATGATGAGCGCAAGGAAGACATACATATTGTACCCGTTGGCGGGGCTAGTTATATAAAAAGCTGGCGAATTATAGGGGTTACGCAGGGGGAACGTATTGCTCAGGCGATTCTGGAGATTCGAATTTATGCGGGTATTTTGGCGTCCATTGTCACCTTGCTCACAACCGCCTTTTTATATGTGATGTTAAGATCCTACAATTATCGGGTGAAACGGTTGTCTAGGCATATGCAGAAAGTAACGAATGAGAAATTCGATCTTATTCAAATCGATGAAGGACAAGATGAGATTGGTGACTTGATTCACAACTTTAATAGAATGACCACTAAAATTAATTCTCTAATTAACGATGTATACAAACTAGAGATTCAAAAGAATAACCTGGAGATGGAAAGAGTAAGGGCTGAACTGAATTTTTTGCAAAGTCAGATGAATCCCCATTTTCTCTTCAATACTTTAAATGCCATTTTAGTGGTCTGTACCAAAAATAATTATTCGGACGTTACAGACATCATTAAGAGTTTATCCAAGTTGCTCAGAAGACTACTTAGCTGGAAAGAAGATCTCGTTACATTGGAAGAAGAAATGACGTTCATTGAGATGTATCTGAAAATAGAAAAATTCCGGTTCAGAGATAAATTTGATTATCAATTTGAGATCGATGAGCAGTCGCTGCAATATAAAATTCCAAAGCTAAGCATGCAGCCTTTAGTAGAAAATTCCTGTAAGCATGGTCTGCAGGCCATAGAAGGACTCGGTATCATTAAAGTAAAGACGGAAATCGAGGATAGTCGTTTGCAAGTTACGATTTCAGATAACGGTAAAGGGATCGAACCAAGCCAGCTTAAAGAGATTTTATTTAATATTCAAAATGAAGAAGCCTCCTCAGGAACGAATATCGGAATCCGCAACGTGTATCGCAGACTGGAGCTATATTATGAAGATCAGGTTCGCTTTGAAATCAGCAGTGTCCCAAATGAAGGGACCGTTGTCACGTTTGGCATTCCGCTAAAGCTCCTGGAACGAAAAAATAGCTAGAAGGTGAGGGAGCCTATGAAATACAAAGTATTGTTGATCGATGATGAGCCTAGTGCTCTTGAGGGGATGCAGCTATGGATAGACTGGCAGGCGCTTGGCTTTGAAGTATGTGGAACCTCCAGTAATGGCAAAGAGGGCTTACAGTTAATAAGGCAGCTACTGCCGGATCTTGTCATTACCGATGTAAATATGCCGCTAATGAATGGTCTGGAAATGGTTTCCGCCTGGCAGGAAGAGGAGACTAAACCGATTAAGTTTGCCATACTAAGCGGTTATAGTGAGTTTGAATATGCTAAGACAGCTATACGTTATGGCATTAACCATTATCTGATGAAGCCGCTATTCGAAGAAGAGGCGTCAGAAGAATTGAAGGAGATATATCAGGAATTAGAACAGGAAACTCAGAAGCGAAGCTTAAATCAAATGGCAAACTCAGAGGAGGTTGTCTCTCTTCTTAAGAGCATTCTGAATGAGAAGGCAGAAGATAAGTCGGATTTTACAGTACTTACACGTCTATCGGAAGGCAAAAGCCTTTGGAATATTTGTTTACTACAGACAGACCCGACGATGTATACGGAAATCAGAGAGAAAGCAGTTGCTCTCCTAACGAATACGGAATCGATGTTTCTGATCGATCTGGAGGCTTATTGCTTTGGAATCGTATACGGCTATCCTTCGGAGTCTGATGAGGGTGCTGCAATATATCATGCAGTAGCTCCCTTGCTGAATGAACATCCTAAGCAAGCCATGTATATTGCAGTAGGGGATAGCGAGGGCTCTTTGCTTCAAATTGCGAATAGCTACCGAACGGCGAAAGAAGCGCTAATGTATTATTTTTATAATTCGGATCATTCAGGATTCTTGACCTATCAGGGAACCAAAGATAGTCAGTTCAGCTATCACTATGATCAAATTCAACTGATGGATGATTTAATGAGACCGATTAACACACTAGACATAAAAGGCTTTAAACAAGCTGTGGGCTTGGCCTCTCGCAGTTTTCGTGAGATGCGCATTGCTCCTGAAGTTGTGAAGAAGATCGTTATTCATATTATGTATAAGATCGTTGAGTTTACTTCGAAAGCTAGTGAAGTTCAAGTATCCTCCCTGTTAACCCAAATAACAATCCCTGAAATGCGGGACTCGATGATGAAGTTGAACGATTTAATGCGTAATCTTTTATCATGTGGTGAGGCAAGTATTGATATTCTTCTAAAAGAACAAAGCCAAAAATCACAGGGGATTGTACAGGAAATCAACAACTATATTGAAGCGCATTATCACGAAAATCTTACAATCAAAAAGCTGTCGGAGGTTTTCTTCCTGCATCCAGTGTATCTGGGACAATTATTGATCAAGAAGAATGGCATTCATTTTAATGAGCAGCTGCATGACCTCCGGATTAAGGAATCTGCACGTTTACTTCAACACAATAAGCTCAAAAATAGTGAGATCGCCGAGAAAGTAGGGTATTCCAATTATAGCCAGTTCCTCAAACAATTTGAAAAGAAGATGAAGATGAGCCCTAATGAATTTAAACATGCGAATACCTAAACTTTTTGGGGGTATACCTTTAGTTCTGGCGTATTATCAATGGCATCATCACCTCTATAATTTAACTTGTAAGGGCTTACAATATGGTTTCACCAACAAAATATGGAGGTGCTTTATGGGGGGCAAGTCAATATCAAAGTTCAAACTTAGTCTGATTGCTGTGTTATCCCTAAGTTTTGCTCTAGCAGGGTGCGGTGGAAATAACAGCGGTAATACTGCTAAGGGGGAAAACAAACCAGCAGAAACAACAGCTGCAACTGCAGCTGGAACCGATGACAAGAAGGTAGAGCCTTTTGAAGTTAGTATCTTTCTTGGAGAAGCAGGTCAGCAACCCACACCAGATAACAAAATTTACAAGATGATCAAAGAAAAAACAGGTGCATCATTCAGTTTCGAATTCTTGGCAGGAGATCTTAAACAGAAGCTTGGTGTTATGATTGCCGGTTCGGATTATCCGGATCTGATGAGTTCTAATACCCAACTGACGGCAGCAGGCGCATTTATTCCTCTTGAGGACTTGATTGAAGAACACGCTCCGAATTTGAAAGCGCATTACGCAGCTTACTGGAACATGATGAAGGATCCAAATGATGGACACATTTATACACTTCCAAACTATGGTGCGTATAACGGTGAGATGAATACAACTTATTACTCGGGCCCAGCTTTCTGGATTCAGAAAGCCGTACTTAAAGATGCCGGTTATCCAACCGTTAAAACTTTGGACGAGTATTTCGATCTTATCGTGAAATATAAAGAGAAAAATCCAACCATTGATGGTCAACCAACAATTGGGTTTGAGATTCATAACAAAGACTGGAGAAACTGGGGATTGTTCAACGCTCCTCAGCATCTGATCGGGCATCCAAATGATGGCGGAGTAGTAGTTAAGGATAACGTAGCAGAAATCTTTGCGGATAAAGATTATGCTAAGCAGTACTATAAAAAGCTTAATGATATGAATGCGTTGGGTATTATTGACAAAGAAGCATTTGTAATGGATTATGACCAATATTTAGCTAAATTGTCCAGCGGAGCCGTACTAGGAATGTTTGATCAGCACTGGAACTTCCAGAAAGCAGAAGATTCACTCAAAACACAAGGGAAAGATATGAGCACTTATGTAGGTTTGCCTCTTGTATATGATACTAACACCAAAGATTATTATCTGGATCGCCCTGCTCTTAACTTGAATAATGGATTCGGGATCACTGTCAATGCTAAGGATCCAGTGAGAATCCTTAAACTTATGGACACATTAATTCAAGAAGATTGGCAAAAAACCCTCACTTGGGGTATTGAAGGCGAAGATTATCAAGTGGAAGACGGTCGCTTTATAAGAACCCAAGAACAACGGGACAACGCAGTTGATGCAACATGGAAGCTAAGTAACAAAGCAGAAGCTTGGTATGCTACTGCTCCTAAAATGCAAGGATACTTTGCAGACGGTAACTCAACGGATGCGGCAGCCCAACCGGAAGAATATAAAGCAGGGTTGGAAGCGTATGACAAGGAAGTCCTTGACGCATATGGATTCAACAGTTATGTAGATTTCTTCAGTAAGCCTGGACCGAACCCAGTGGCTTATCCAGCTTGGTCGATAGATCTTGTTGAAAATTCTCCAGCAAAAATTGCTGATACGAAGATGGGAGAAGTTAAAACCAAGTACCTGCCAAAAGCAATCTTGGCTAGCCCTTCCGATTTCGATAAAGTTTGGACTGAATTTGTTGGAGAACTTCATAAAGCGGATATTAAAGCTTACGAAGATAGAATCAATGAACAGCTTAAATGGAGATTTGATACTTGGAGTGTTAAATAGTTAGAGCTTGCTTAAAAATCAGAAAGTGGTGGCTTATTAGCCAACCACTTTCTGAAATATATGGATGATGTGGGGAGAAAATATATGGATGAGATTTTAACGGGAAAAAAAGTTAACCGGCATCCTAAAAGAAAAAAGAAGCAACCGATTACTATGACCTTGATTAAGAATCAGAAACAGTTGATTTGGATGTCAGTTCCATTGCTGCTGTATATTGTACTATTTGCGTACGTACCTGTTTGGGGATGGACCATGGCTTTTCAGGATTATAAACCAGCTAAGGCATTTGGCGAACAAACGTGGGTTGGCTTGAAGCACTTCAAGGCAATATTTACGGACGATACCTTTCTAAGGGTATTTAGAAATACATTGGCAATGGGTTTAATTAATTTCATTCTAGGATTTATTACTGCGATAGGATTAGCCTTACTTCTTAATGAAATCAAAAATGTATTTTGGAAAAGAACCGTGCAGACCATATCCTACTTGCCGCACTTTCTCTCTTGGATCATTGTAACAGGGATTGTAGGTGTCTCCCTTTCGGTTGGTAATGACGGGATTATCAACATCTTACTCATGAAATTAAATCTTATTGACTCACCAATCCTTTGGCTCAGTGAAGGGAAATATTTCTGGGGTATTGTGGGTGCTTCAACCGTCTGGAAAGAGGTGGGATGGGGTACAATCATCTACTTGGCTGCTATTGCTTCTATAGATCCAGCTTTATATGAGGCTGCTGAGATCGATGGGGCAAACCGGTACAGAAAAATGTTCAATGTAACATTACCTGGAATTAAACCAACCATTGTAATCCTGATGATCATGTCCATAGGACATGTGCTGGATGTCGGATTTGAGGTTCCGTTCTTGTTAGGGAACGGTCTTACTGCAGACTGGTCGGATACGATAGATATATTTGTATTGAAATACGGGATTGGCCAAGGGAATTATTCCTTAGCCACTGCGGGTGGTATATTTAAAACAGTCGTAAGTGTAACGTTGCTGCTATTAGCTAACTGGACCTCGAAGCGGCTAGGGGAAGAGAGGCTGTTATAATCATGGAGAAAACTCAATTATTACCTCATAAATCTCCAAAAAGTAATGGTGGAAGACGCATGAGAAATATAGGTCTTGAACCAGTATTGTTCGGTACCTTTAATGCTGTATTTATGGTATGTATAGTTATAGTTACCTTATATCCATTTCTAAATACTATAGCAGTTTCATTGAATGCGGGGAACGATACGATCCGTGGCGGCATTTATCTATTGCCTAGGGAGTGGACTATACAGAACTACAAAGCCGTTTTTGCCTCAGGTACCATTATTCCTGCTTTTTGGATTTCGGTTGCACGAACAGTGATATCTACGATCCTGAATCTATTTCTAACCACAATGCTTGCTTATACTTTAAGCCGGAAAGAATATGTTTTCCGCAAACCGATTACCATTATTTTCGTCCTTACCATGTATTTTAATGCGGGTCTGATACCAAACTATTTCCTTATTAAGGAGCTTCATCTGCTAAACTCGTTTTGGGTATATGTAATACCGACTATGATAAGTGCATTTAATATGATCGTTATTCGTACTTATATTGGTAGCATACATGAAAGTCTTATGGAATCCGCGAGAATCGACGGTGCCGGGGATTTCAAGATTTTCATGAAAGTAGTCTTCCCTTTATGTAAACCTGTCCTTGCTACCATTGCCCTTTTTGTCGCAGTAGGTGCATGGAACGCATGGTTTGATGCTTTTATCTACACCTCTTCCCGCCAGCACTTGAGTACATTGCAGTATGAATTAATGAAACTAATACAATCTAGTATGAATGCGAACAGTAGCGCAAGTGTAGCTAACGGGGCAGGGGTAACTGCGGAGTCAGCGGGGTCATTGGTAACTCCAAAGTCCATTCGTGCAGCCGTTACTATTGTTGCTTCGGTTCCGATTCTGCTAGTCTATCCATTCATGCAAAAGTACTTTGTAGTTGGAATGAACGTAGGAAGCGTGAAGGAATAAGTAGCTTGCACCCACTATTAAATAATAGGAAGGTTGTTTGTTGAATTATGACTCCATCTCCAATCACATACACGAACCCAATACTTCCAGGTTTTTATCCAGATCCTAGCATCACTCGAGCAGGGGATGATTTCTACTTGGTGTGTAGCTCCTTTGAATATTTTCCTGGGGTGCCTATCTTTCACAGCCAGGACTTGATTCACTGGACACAAATTGGTCATGTATTAGATCGTGTAAGTCAGCTAGATACACGTAAGAGCAAAAGCTCTGGAGGTATATTTGCTCCAACCATCCGGTATCATGAAGGAACGTTTTACATGATAACGACCGAAATACACGGGAAGGGGAATTTCTATGTTACGGCTACGGACCCAGCGGGTCCGTGGTCAGACCCGATTAGTATTCCTTATGGAGGAATTGACCCTTCCCTAATGTTTGATGAGGATGGAAAGGTATATGTAACCACCCAGCAGGGAGCAGATTATGATTCCCACGCTATTCAATATGAGATAGACATTGCTACAGGAGCAGCATTAACAGAACCTGTTGTCATCTGGACTGGGGATGGTGGACCTTGGACGGAAGGACCACATTTGTACAAAATTAACGGAATGTATTATATCATGTCTGCTTCAGGCGGCACGGCAAAGGAACACCGAGAAATTATCGGTCGTTCTTCCTCCCCTTACGGTCCTTTTGAAAGATTAGAGCAACCGATATTGACCCATCGCGGGACTGATAGTCCCATTCAGTATCTAGGACATGCTGATCTGATCGAAGATCGTAACGGGGATTGGTGGGCCGTATTCCTTGGAGTACGTCTAGTAGATTCCAAGTATACAGTGCTAGGAAGAGAGACCTTTCTTGCCCCTGTAATTTGGAATGAAGATGGATGGCCTATGATTGATAATAACGAAGATACCGTTGGACTGGAGATGAAGGTTCCACGTGTACCGGGTCATTCGCCAAAACCTGAGACAAGCGGAAGATATGATTTTGATGACCATGTATTACCGTTGCAATTAGCCTTTCTGCGGAATCCGGCAGAGGGAAGCTGGTCACTAAGCCAACGTCCGGGTTTTCTAGCTCTTCGAGGGCAATCGAAAGACCTTAATGAAGTGGGTCAGGTAGCCTTTATAGGCAGAAGACAGCAGCATACTTCAGCTGAATGGAGTACATTACTGGATTTTAACCCTACCGTGGACGGTGAAGAGGCTGGACTCTGTGCTAGATTGGACGAGAATGCACATTATGAAATTGCACTATCGCAAAGAAATGGACATAGAGTGATTACAGCTTATTTAACTGTTGATGGAACAACACATGTGGCTGCAGAGATTCCAACGATTGCTGGGTGTTTATATCTGAAAATTCAGGCGGAGCTAACGGAATACACTTTACTTTATTCTTTGGATGGTCAGGAATGGATCGAGCTATCTAGGGCTCTAGCCTATCCATTATCCCCTCAAGCTGTCAAAGGAAACGGATTTACCGGTGTTCTTGTTGGCTTATATGCGACAGGACATGGCAAAGTGGCGGGGGTTCCTGCTTACTTTGATTGGTTCGACTATCGATCATCATGAGTAGAATGCTAAATATGTACGCTTTTGTAGGGAGGGAACTTGATGAGACAAGCTAGCGATTACTCAGAGCCTGCACTAAAGACAGTGTTCTCGGAGAATTTCAAGATTGGCGCAGCGGTCAACCCATTTACGATACAATCACAGGAGCACTTGCTTGCTTATCATTTCAACAGTATAACTGCTGAGAATGAGATGAAATTTGAAAGTCTACATCCACTTGAGGATATTTATAACTTTAGGGCAGCAGACCAGCTAGTTGCCTTCGCCCGGAAACATAAGATGGCGATGCGCGGACATACCTTGGTCTGGCACAATCAGACTACGGATTGGTTGTTTAAGGATAAGAACGGAGGACCTGTAAGCAGAGAGATTTTGCTTGCACGAGTCAAATCACATATTCAGACCGTTGTAGGACGTTATAAGGAAGATATTTATGCTTGGGATGTTGTGAATGAAGTTATTGCCGATGAAGGAGAAGAGCTTCTTCGCCATTCGAAGTGGCTCGACATTGTTGGCCCGGATTTTATAGCTAAAGCATTTGAATTCGCCCATGAAGCTGATCCTAAGGCATTATTATTCTACAATGACTATAATGAATCCAATCCCTTAAAGCGCGATAAAATCTATGAACTGGTGAAGTCGCTATTGGATCAAGAGGTGCCGATCCATGGCGTCGGATTGCAGGCACACTGGAATCTATACGATCCGAATCTTGATGATATTCGTGCTGCGATTGAGAAATATGCCTCGTTAGGACTTCAGCTTCAATTGACTGAGCTGGATGTATCCATGTTCCGTTTTGAAGACAAACGAATGGACTTAAAGACAGTACCTGCTGATCTGCTCGAACTTCAAGCAGATCGATATGAAACGATGTTCGCACTGCTGAGAGAATACCGTGACGTAATTAGTTCAGTCACGTTCTGGGGAGCGGCGGATGACTATACCTGGCTGGATGATTTCCCTGTTCGTGGTCGGAAGAACTGGCCCTTCTTATTCGATGAAGGGCATCATCCGAAGCCAGCCTTTCACCGTATTATCGGCTCTGCCCCAAAATTATAGAGCGGGTAAGCTGCTCAAGTAGTAAAATAACCCGTCCTTATATTAAATAAGGGTGGGTTATTTGTTTGTAGATCAGAAGAATGAAACTCAAAGGGATGGTTACGGTGAACATTACGATAAGAACAATACTGGAAGATTTAATGGGAACTGAGGAACAGATAGAGGGGACTGTGGATACACTTCAGCCAGGAAATCCAGAAATGGTGGTTACAGGGATAGTTACAGCATTTTGCGCTACGCAATATGTTGTGGAACGAGCGATGGCTATGAACGCCAATTTGCTGATCACACATGAAGGTGTGTATTACAGTCACCATGAGACAAGTGAGTGGTTAGAGGATGACGCTGTTTATCGCACGAAACTGAGTTTGATCAAACGTTCTGAAATGGCTATTTTTCGTTATCATGATTATTGGCATTGTCATAAACCGGATGGGATCATGGTGGGCTTGCTGCGAGAGCTTGAATGGTCAGCTTATGTGGATGAGCAGCAACCCGCTGCTACAATCCTTACGATTCCTGCCATGACAGTAAGTGAAGCGGCTCAGTACATAAAAAGAAAACTAGGAATCCCCTATGTACGTGTTGCTGGTGACCTATCCCAGGTATGCAGACATGTGGGGATATCAGTGGGTTACAGAGGAGGCGGGACAATGGCTATCCCTCTTTTTAATCAGCACAATCTTGATTTACTGATTGCTGGCGAAGGGCCAGAGTGGGAAACTCCGGAATATGTGAGGGATGCAGTACATCAAGGTAGATCGAATGCGCTGATTATGTTAGGTCATGCGGAGAGTGAAGCCCCGGGAATGAAATATTTAGCTGAAGTTTTGGCAGAGAAATACCCAACGATTCCTACTTATTTTATTGCAGAACAACCGATCTATCAGCTGGTTTAATCCTTATAAATCGAAATGAAGAATAAATTTGCATATTATGGAGAAAATGATTGGAAACCAGGTCACTGAGAAAGGAGTGTTTCAATGGAAATTCCTTTGGAGGCTGATGAAGTGTTAAGTCGTATCAAAAAGCTTCAAACTGACGGAAGCTCGATCAGCAAAAAACAAGTGAAGCAAAGCGATCCTGATCTTATGAGAAGTGCGCTGTTCTTTTTTCCGAGCTGGGAGCATGCATTGAAAAACGCCGATCTGTTGTAGCCGAATGATTGTATATAGAAGCCGAGTGGTTCAGGGATTGATCTCTGATGACCGCTCGGCTTTTTCTTAATAAACCGAGTAAACAAGAGCAATAGAAAGAGAAAACGAAGAGTATGCTCAATATGAAATGAAAAGCATGGCTTTCATCATTATTTTGCCCAGGGCTCAACTTTACAAGAAACCTTACACGGAGTATGATTCATCACATAACTGACAATTACATAAGAAGTCCGCTTAATTTCCGTTAAGGAAAGCGGGGGAACCAACAACTGGAAATCGATATGACAGTCGGTACTAGTTATGGGGTGAATCCTGTTACAGATGCTTAATAGTGCATCCATACAGGTAGGGCAACTCTCACTGCCCGAATCCGACAGCTAACCTCGTAAGCGTATGGAGAGAGGATGAATGGCGTATTTGATGATGAATAGCCACAGAGAATCCCTCTGTGGTTTTTTGCTGCGTTTATAAGCACATATAGATATAGAACCTACCTGTGAAAGAGGTGTTAATTTTGCCTATTGCTAAACTGAATGGAACTTCGCTCTATTACGAAATCATTGGAACAGGGACTCCGGTTGTGTTTATCCATGGACATGGATTAACACATAGCATGTTTAAACCACAATTAGAGTATTTTTCTGATAAATATAAAGTGATTCTGTGCGATTTACGGGGGAATGGCAAATCAGGTGAATTGCTGCAGGCTCCAAACGAGATTATTGAAACGCAATGCCTAGATATAATTATGCTATTGAATGATTTGGGCATTCGTGAGGCGGTTTTTGTCGGGAGCGCCTATGGGGGGATCGTCGTTCAACATATTGCGAAACAATACCCGGAACGGGTAAAGGCGATTGTTGTCGCGGATAGCTTTTGTAGAAGTCATGCATCAACAATAGTAGGTAAAATTCAGCTTATGGCTGCATATTGTAGTTGGTTAATGTATTACGCTCCTAGTGAGCTTGTACTGCCTTCGATTCGTATGATGTATCGCGAACGCTGGAACCTGGCCTATAACGAGATTAGAAGAGGACTTCTCGACAAACGTCCGCGGGAATTGTATCGCCAAAGGCTGGCTACGAGTCATGTGGATTACACTAGATGCTTAAAATCTTTTAACCGTCCCGCGTTATGTATAGTCGGTGACTTTAGTGAATTTGGTGTCAACTGTATGAAGGATATGGTGTCTCAGCTGCCGCATGCTCAGTTAGCAATCATTCCTAACGCATTAGATCCTAGTAATCTGTGTCAGCCGGAGAAATTTAATGCTATTCTTCAGCGTTTTTTGGAGAAACATCAGGATGCTCAGCAGATCAGTTGATCCTAGTGGAGAAAGCACCTTAGATTGCATAAACCTCTTCAGGGTCTTAATGGCCGGCTAACGTTTAAGCAGGATATGAGGGCTTTCTATAGCTGGGAGTATGAACTGGCTGTGGGACGTTCTTTTGTATAGTAGTATAGGGAAAACCTCCCTAAAGTACAGAGTATCGAACTAAAGGCTGGCTCAAAGTAGCGAAATCTACGAATGAGCCAGCCTTTAGCATACTATTAATCGAAAGAATACCACTCATAGCACTTCTCAAAGAACAGAATAATGAAATCCAATCGGTACCTATGCATTTTGTACATTGCTGTCTACTGATGTAAGATTAAAGATATTCGATATTAACTATCTAAAGGAGCTGAGTCATGATGTCTCAAGCCGAAACTATAAAATTGACTTCATTATCTTCAAAAGGAGGCTGCGGCTGCAAAATCGGTCCCGCCGATCTCATGCAGGTTATTCGCAGTCTGCCACCAACCGTTCCTAACCCGGATCTACTTGTAGGTTTGGATACTAGTGATGATGCAGGCGTGTATCGTTTAAGCGATGAACTCGCATTAGTGCAAACTGTTGATTTTTTCACACCGATCGTGGACGACCCTTATTCCTTTGGGCAAATTGCAGCAGCCAATGCGTTAAGTGACATTTATGCTATGGGTGGTAAGCCGCTTACAGTGCTTAATATTGTAGCTTTTCCTATCTCTGTTCTGGATAAAAGCATTCTCGGTGACATTTTGCGCGGTGCAGCGGACAAGGTGCAGGAAGCAGGAGCGACGCTTGTAGGTGGACATTCTATCGACGATAAAGAGCCTAAATTCGGATTGGCTGTTACGGGGCTGGTGCATCCGGACAAAGTAAGAACGAATGCAGGCGCGCAGGTGGGGGATAAGCTGATACTAACGAAACCTATCGGTGTGGGCATCTTAACAACTTCTATTAAGAAGGATCAGCTATCAGAAGAAGAAACCACACGCCTCACTACAGTGATGTCTACATTGAATAAAAAAGCGGCTGAAATCATGGAGCCGTATGATGTGCACGCTTGTACGGATGTTACTGGATTTGGGCTGTTGGGACATGCCTCGGAAATGGCTAAAGGAAGTAACCACGGACTGATTATTCGTCAAGGCGATGTACCGATGCTGCCAAGAGTAAGAGAGCTGGCTGAGCAGGGATTTGTTCCAGGTGGAACTAAGAATAACTTTGCCCATTTGGAGGGCAGCATTCTTTATCCGGAAGAGATGGACCAATTAAGCCGTTATATTCTGTGTGATGCTGTGACTTCTGGCGGACTGTTGATTTCTGTTGCTCCTGAACAAAGTGAAGCCTTGCTACAAGAGCTGATAGCTGCAGGTGTAGAAGCGGCATTGATCGGAGAAGTAACAGAAGAACATCCGGGTCAGATTACGGTAATAGCTGCGCAATAATGATAGAGTCAGCTTAGAGGCAACTTAAGAAGTTAGCCACCAGAGGAGAGAGTGCATTGTTTCAGGATATTACACTGGAAGAATTAAGAATGCTAAAAAATAAGAAGCAGATCACTGTGATCGACGTTCGATCTCCTTCTGAATATAAAGATTCGACATTACCGGATAGTCTGAACATTCCTTTTTTTGATGATGAGGAACGGGCTGAAGTAGGCACTTTGTATAAACAGACTAGTGTGCAGGCGGCGAAAGAACGCGGTTTGGAGATTGCTGCGGCGAAGCTGCCTACCTTTGTCAAAGAATTCGCAGCGATTCAAGGGGACAAAGCTGTATTCTGCTGGAGGGGAGGTATGCGCAGCCGCACAACTGCGACCGTACTTTCTTTAATGGATATTCACGCTTACCGACTGATTGGTGGCTATAAAGCTTACCGTAAATGGGTACTCGACGAACTGGAGTCCTATAAATTCAAGGCGAAGCCTTATGTGATTCACGGAAATACGGGTACAGGTAAAACAAACCTGCTGCACCGCCTGAAGGCACAAAGCTATCCTGTTCTGGATTTGGAAGGAATGGCGGGTCACCGCGGTTCTATCTTTGGCGAGATCGGACTTCGTGCAAATAATCAGAAAACGTTCGATAGTCTTCTTATGGAGGAATTAATTAAGCTTGGGGATTCTCCTTATGTACTGTTTGAAGCGGAGAGCAAAAAGATTGGGAAGGTCGTAATGCCCCCATTCATGGCCGAGCAGAAAGAGATCGGAACACAGATTTGGATTGAAATGCCATTGCAAGCCAGAGTTCAGCAAATCCTTGAAGATTATCGACCAGAAGAATATAAAGAGCAGTGCATTTCAGCATTTTGGAGTATTAAATCTCGAATACATATCCCTATTGCGGCAGAAATCGAGCGTTGCTTGCAAGCAGATTTGTTCGGAGAGGCTGTGGCGTTGCTGTTAGAATACTACTATGATCCTAAATACGATTATACTTCTACTCAGTATGAAGGGATTGAGAGAGTTACCTTTAAGGTGAACAACTTGGATGAAGCTGAGGCTGCGGTGCGCTCTTTTTTAAATAATCAGGAAGTATAGCTTTATGTATCTTAATGTATGAGGGTTTAGAGGAGGCTCAGCGTAACAAATGATCTATTTAGACTATAACGCTACAACACCTGTAGATAAGGAAGTCGCAGAGGCTATGATTCCGTATCTTTATGGTCATTTTGGCAATCCTTCAAGCAGTCATTCTTTGGGGCAAGAAGCTAAACTCGGAATCGAGCAAGCAAGAACGCAGGTGGCTAATTTCCTGAATTGCGTGCCGGGTGAGGTGCTTTTTACAAGCGGGGGCAGCGAATCGAATAATACCGTCATCAAGGGCGTCGCTCAAACGTATCGACATAAAGGCAATCATATGATTGTGTCTGCTGTGGAGCATCCTGCTGTCATTAAACCGTGTCAGTATCTGGAGCAGTTGGGCTATACGATTACTTATGTACCTGTTGACTCGTATGGAATGGTACAAGTAGACGATGTGAAAAAGCAGCTTACCGACCAAACCGTACTAGTCTCCATTATGCATTCTAACAATGAAACGGGAACGATCCAGCCGATCAAAGAAATAGCTGAGGCTTGCCACGAACGGGGTGTTCTTGTACATACCGATGCTTCGCAGTCCGCTGGAAAAGTAGTGCTCGATGTGGCTGAGCTAGGGGTGGATTTTCTAACGCTGGCAGGTCATAAATTGTATGCACCAAAAGGGATTGGAGCATTGTACATCCGAGAGGGCATTCATATCGAACCTTTAATTCACGGAGCGGGGCATGAAAATGGTAGACGAGCAGGTACGGAGAACACACCATATATTATTGGATTAGGAAAAGCCTGTGAGCTTGCTTCAGACTCCACCTCCAGAGCGCGTGTAAAAGAAGTTGCAGATTATTTCTATGACAGATTACAGGAGGCTTTTGGCGATAAGATTCACCTGAACGGTCATAGGGATAAGCGATTGCCTAACACGCTTAACGTTAGTTTTCTTGGAGTGGTGGGTCATGAAGTGATTGCTTCGCTAGAAGATGTGGCGGCCTCAACAGGCTCAGCTTGTCATTCTGGAGAAACATTGATCTCGCCTGTTCTAAAGGCAATGAATGTCTCAGCAAGTATTGGGCAGGGAGCGGTTCGTTTTAGTGTGGGACGGTATACGACTATAACAGAGATCGATGAGGTTATCGATAAGTTGAAAGAGTATTTGCTGTGAGTAGATTGTCAGAGATGGAGTAGCTGATGGCGGCCTAGTATGATTCCCGGGGAATAGACTTTTTATAGGACTCAGGCGCTCTTAGTTGCACAAAAAAGACGAAGTTGACCTCCTGTTTTGCTCAATAGCGTTTCTCCGGTCCGAAAGCTTAAGAAATTGCAATCGCATATTACAATAAAAGCATCTGTCACTCCTTTAGCAGGGAGGGCAGATGCTTTTATTTGTATTAGTATTAGTGATTATACAATAGTGAAGCCTGCACTTGCATAACCAGTGACTGTATTTACAAGGCTGAGTCCTGAAGCGGTGGCCGAAAAGACCATAAGAAGGCGAGTTTGCGCTGTTACAGGGAAATCAACACCGAATGTTGCTCCACTGACAAAAGTTCCTAGATTAACTGTGCCTGTGATAGATGGCAGTGGTACTATAGCCCCTGGAATAGGAGTAAATGTGTTATTTGGCAAGGTAGACTGGAATAATTGTGCTGTCACAGTTACCGTACTACCAATAAGTGATAAAGCTACGGTATTACTAAAGTAAGCGGCAACAGATGTTATGACTCCCGAACGAGGAACTGACATTGCAAAGTTGATAAGAGGTCCAAGAACTGTACCTGTCAGATCAATATTTCCACCAACAAGAGAAATACCTGTGGCTGAACTCCCGAAGCCTATAAGGCTTGTTGTTCCAACTAAACCGCCTAAAATTGTGGTCATAATAATAGGCCCACCGGATGCCAGCGGAATGATTGCACCCCCACCGGTTGCACCAGTAACGCCTGTAACTCCGGTAACACCCGTAGCTCCAGCAAGCCCGGCAGTACCCGTAGCGCCTGTCGGCCCAGCAAGCCCGGCAGTACCCGTAGCGCCTGTCGGCCCAGCAAGCCCGGCGGTACCGGTAGCACCTGTCGGCCCAGCAAGTCCGGCAGTACCTGTAGCACCTGTCGGCCCAGCAAGCCCAGCGGTACCCGTAGCGCCTGTCGGCCCAGCAAGCCCGGCAGTACCGGTAGCGCCTGTCGGCCCAGCAAGCCCGGCGGTACCGGTAGCGCCTGTCGGCCCAGCAAGCCCGGCGGTACCGGTAGCACCTGTCGGCCCAGCAAGTCCGGCAGTACCTGTAGCGCCTGTCGGCCCAGCAATCCCGGCAGTACCCGTAGCGCCTGTCGGCCCAGCAAGTCCGGCGGTACCCGTAGCGCCTGTCGGCCCAGCAAGCCCGGCGGTACCCGTAGCGCCTGTCGGCCCAGCAATCCCGGCGGTACCCGTAGCGCCTGTCGGCCCGGCAAGCCCGGCAGTACCCGTAGCGCCTGTCGGCCCAGCAATCCCGGCGGTACCTGTAGCACCTGTCGGTCCAGCAAGTCCGGCGGTACCCGTAGCGCCTGTCGGCCCAGCAAGCCCGGCAGTACCTGTAGCGCCTGTCGGCCCAGTTGCCCCTGCACCAGGTCCTGGAGGTCCCTGTATACCTTGCGCACCAGTCGCACCAGTCGCGCCTGTCCCACCAACACCATATTCCCCTTGAGGCCCTTGAGGTCCTTGCGGTCCTTGAGGTCCTTGAGGTCCTTGCGGTCCCTGAGGCCCTTGCGCTCCAGTCGCGCCTGTCGCTCCACCAGCAATCAGTAAATAATCTGATGAACTACCGGGGATTCCTTTGGGTCCAGCAACAGTAGCTATATAGGTGCTGCCATTAAAGGTTACAACTTGACCCGCTGGATATAACGGGCTTTGCGCGGGATTAAAGACTACAATACCTTGCAGCCCTGCACCAGTGGATCCCTTAGGTCCTTGAGGTCCTTGAGGCCCCTGCGGACCCTGTGGCCCAGTGGCACCTTTAACGGGGAGGCCAAGTGCTTGTGAAATAGAAGCCTGAATATGCCTGATTTGAATAACCAACTGATCTTTGCAATGAGGGTCAATCTTTGTGGCAAGAACAAAAGACAATAACTCAGCTAATAGTTGTTGAAGATTGGTACCCACGCTTACGACGGAGAAGGGACTGACCTCTGTAGATACAATGGTTATTTCTACTACAGAAAGAAGCTCCGTTCTAAAAGGGCTGCATATCTTAGCTTCATGCAAGAATTCCATGAGTTCTCTTAACACTCTTTGAAGATTAGTAATATGAAGTATTGTGGGATTCATAAGTGCGGGCGGTACCACTGTAGCGAGCTCAGTGACTATTTTTAATAGAGCAGTACACTCCCTTTTTCTCACAGGACTGCTTATTCTTCCTTGCTTGTTAAGGATAGCGTCACCTTTGAATGGTCTATGACTATGATCCGACATATTTCTGTATCTCCTCCTTGAGCTTCTCCTCTTCATTCCTTTAAAAATTGGGAATCTGCCCAATCAGCATATTCTGAGAAGCGGAAGTTGTTACAATCGTCGCGTTGAAAGTCAGTATTACCGGTGGCCTGCCTTATTGATAGAGTAGTTAAGTAGAAGTAGTCTCACCCTTCATAAGAGTTATATCTAAAGTAGTGTTGTAAATCAGCATTTAGTTCTATAAACGGGTATTAGAGCGACGGTATTCTATTGGCGTGATGCTGAAATTGCGCTTGAACATTCGATGAAGATAAGAACTGCTGGTGAAGCCAGTCATTTCAGCAATATCCGAAACGGATAGATCGCTGTCTGTCAGAAGGCGGCAGACTTCCTGCATCCGTACATCCATGATGACATCCACAATGGCTGTCATTGTTTGTTGCTTATAAAGGCGGCTGACATATATAGGTGACAGGTTAAGCTCATCAGCAATCTGGTTTAAGCTCAGGCCGGGATCCATGTAAGATTGATTAATTTTTTGATTAATCTGCCGGATCAGATCACTTTGCTTAGAGCTACGTTTATCGGCTTGTAATTCCTGAATATTATCGAAGAGGTTATAAAAAGCTTCTTCAAGCTCCTCCATCGTTTCGTAATTTTCAAGTGAAGGCATCTTGAGCATGTCATCCACTGTAGTAGCGCTGAGCTTTTTGATATTATCAAAGATTCTCTTAATGGTTAGAGTCACCCTAGAGAGTGTCAGTTCTAGCACATGATAGGGATATTGCTCCATTTCGCGCAAGATGCCGGAGAAATGGCTGCGTGCCTCATCCGTCCTACCACTGGTAAGCGCATCAACTAGCTTCTTCTCGCTATCTGCCGGATAAGAGTATAGGTTATACTGCAATTTGTTGATCTTCTCGGCGTTGATCAGGCATCCATGCCCATAAAACAGTCTATGTTTGGAAGCTTCTTTAGCCTGACTGTAGATTCGGTTTAGTAGCTCCGGATTATCACTAACGGGACTGTACACGAGCGACAGTCCGATTCTCAGATAATCGCAGCAAGCCACACGGATTTGTCGCAGCAGTACTTCGATCAACTCTGTATCCAGAGGTTCAGCGGACGTCATACTGCTTAGTAGCATAACTACACTATCGTCGTTCATATCGACGCTCTCTACTTGGTAAGTCTGACCGCATATTTCCGAGGCAATATTCATGATGGCAAATTTGTACGGAAGTAGATAAGAACCTCTCTCTTGTCGCAAGGTGGTATATTCGTCAATACGGAGTAGTACCAGCCGGTAACTCCCGTTTAAGCTGAAAGCAATACTTAACTGCTCCATATCACTTGGTCGGCTGTTATGAGGGGATCTAATACCGAGAACAAGATTACGTAAAGAATTCTGTCTAATCGTAAACATGCTGTTGCGCTTGTCAGCTTCCAGACTATTCATTCGGCTTACGATGGAATCAATAGGAAGGTAGAGGCGTTTGGAAAGTATTCTAGAGATGATAAGTCCTAATATTAGAATAATCAAAGAAATTAATATTGTTGTATTACGGATTTGGTTGGTTTGTTCTGTGATTACATCATAAGGAGTAATGCGAACATACTGCCAGCCAAGGGAATCAGGTGAAGTATAGGATACTAGTGATTTCTGATTTTTATATGGAGCGGTGAAATAGCCTGCAGAGCGGTCTTTCACTTGATGCTCTATCCAGATGCGCTCATCTGCCGAGAGTTTTTCCAATGTTAGCTTGTTCCCCGAAAGAAAACGATCTTGGTCATCTAGGAGGTAGGTATTGCCACTACCGGTTGTATTACTGTTAGCTAGCTCCTTATTTATCCAAGCTGCTGATATATTAACAATAACAGCAGAGTTAATGGTGCGGTCCCAATTGATTGCATCATAGCAGAGATAAGTATAGACGGAGATAGCTTCTGATTTGGGTTCACCGATGGAGTAGGTGCGCGGGATGGGAGTGAATGTTTTGTAATCCTGATAATGATTTAACATCTGTATGATTTCAGTGTCCTCTAATTCTCGTGTGGTGTACACACCGTTCTGCCCTTGCGCAGCGGAGATATATACCGTGTCGTTATTCGGATTATATACATAGATGGATTCAATGTACGGCATAGAATTCAGATAGTTACCGAGATCTGACATCGCAGCCGTAACCTCATAAATGGAGGGTTTGTTATAGAACAACAGGTGGGAAATCGTGCTAGTTCGATATAGCTGGAATGAAAGCGTTTGCGCCACTTCAGCCATGTTGACTACCTTCTTGCCGGTCTGAGTCAGATCTCTTAGATCCGAGCGGAAGGTCTGTGTTTTCTCGACCCCGATGTAGTATGTATAGTATACAAATGTAGAGACCAGAAGCGTTAACGATATACACAGTGTTATCGTTGTTAGCAGCTTGCCATACAGCAGTCTTTTTCTCCGTATATCATTATTCTTCATAGTCGCCCTCCCCTGAAATTCCTGCGGTTTATTAGACAATGCTCTGGATGAACTTTAGATAGGAAGTCCTCTTATTATAATTCCCCTAGAGTGAACAGAACAGTGGAGTAACCTTTAAATCCTGTAAATTACCTTTATAACCACTGTGAATAAAATAAGTATTTGTGCACATATCATCATTTTTTTCGGGATATTCTGCTGCGTCCCCCTATGTACACTGGCAATCCCTCGATTCATCGCTTCTCCATAAACATTCCAATTGTTCAATTGCAGCTTCTCCAGTTTGTGCAGGAAAGCTATGAAGCTTCACTTCTGTGTTCACAAGAATCGCCCTATAGTGGAATTATGAAGCTTCTACATTAAAGGGAGTGAGAGACCTTGAGCCAAACCTCATCCAAAGGAATCTCAACCGTCGAACTTGGCATCCAGGCCGATGGAAGAGCACGCTTACGAACGACAAGGAAGAAGAAGGGATTTATTTATGAACTGCTGCACAATCGGGTAATGTTTCTGATGCTGCTGCCCACCTTGATCTTTTTCTTGGTGAACTCCTATTTTCCAATGGTAGGTATTTATTATGCGTTCACTCAATTTGACTTCAACAGCAGTATGTTCAATTCCAAGTTTGTCGGGTTGCAGAATTTCGAGTTTCTCTGGCGATCCGGTACGCTGGTGAAGCTGACAATGAACACGATAGGTTATAACATTGCTTTTATTGTACTTGGTAATGTATTGGCGATTGCTTGTGCGATCCTCTTAAGTGAACTGAATGGGAAATGGTTTAAAAAGATTAGTCAATCGATAATGTTTCTGCCATACTTTGTATCCTTCGTCATTCTAAGTGTTATTGTCTACAACCTGTTCAATTATGACAGCGGTTTCTTGAATACAATGCTTACGCAGTTTGGACTCGATCCGGTGGATGTCTACAGTAAACCCTGGGCTTGGATCTTTCTAATTATTATCTTCTATCTATGGAAGAATCTTGGCTATAGCATGGTCATCTATCTAGCAGCGATTACAGGCATCAGTGATGAATATTATGAAGCGGCTAAGATTGATGGCGCTAATATTTTTCAGCGGATTTGGTATATTACAGTGCCGATGCTGAAATCAACCTTTGTGGTGCTGCTGCTCTTTGCGCTCGGAAGTATCATGAAGGGGCAGTTTGATCTGTTCTATCAATTAATAGGTAATAACGGGCTGCTCTACAATACGACAGATATTCTTGATACTTACGTATACCGTTCGCTTAAAGTAACCTTCGATGTGGGTATGGCGACAGCAGCCGGAGTCTATCAATCCTTGTTCGGCTTTGTCCTCATCATGACGGTTAACTATATTATCCGCAAAATAAACGATGACTACGCCCTGTTCTAGGAGGACAAGAAATGCAAATTCAAAAGGACAAATATACTCGGATGCTTCATGCCATCGCCTATGTGGTCATCCTTGGGCTGTCGGTTGCGTGCCTGCTGCCTTTTCTGCTGATTATATCTGCATCATTAACCAGCAATGAATCCATTATCCGGGACGGATATCATCTGATTCCCGGGCAATTCTCTCTTGAAGGCTACAAGACGGTCTTTATATTCCCGGATGAAGTGCTGCGTGCTTACACGGTCACCATTGTCACCACTGTAGTGGGAACGGCATTAGGACTCTTCTTCATGACGATGTCGGGTTACGTGCTGGCTCGCAAGGATTTTAAATACCGTAATACATTCTCCTTTTATATTTATTTTACAACCTTGTTTGGTGGAGGACTTGTTCCGTGGTACATCATGATTACTAAATATCTCGGTCTGTTGGATTCTTATGCTGTATTGGTGCTACCAGGCCTGATGACACCGTTCTTAATTATTTTAATGAAAAACTTCGTGAAATCAGCAGTCCCCGAGGAGTTGTTTGATTCCGGAAAAATGGACGGGGCCGGTGATTTCCGGATTTACTGGCAGATCGTGCTGAAGCTATCCATGCCGGGGATTGCTACAGTCGGCTTGTTCCTTGCTTTGTATTATTGGAATGACTGGTTCACCTCTTCCCTGTTTATCAACGATACCCATAAATATCAGCTACAGTTCTATCTGTACAATGTTATCAATTCGGCACAGTTTATTGCGCAGATGGGTGCTGGAACCGGGGTGTCATTGGCTACGGAAGTCCCTGCGGAATCTACCAAAATGGCCATGGCGATTGTTGTGACTGGGCCTATTCTATTTCTGTATCCATTCGTTCAGCGTTACTTCGTCAAGGGGTTGACCATCGGAGCTGTAAAAGGTTAGAACCGCAACTTGGTCCCTATGAGGATTAGGGGATAGTCGGCTAACATAGAATCATAGTGAAAAGGGAGGATTCAGATGAACAAACTACGGGGCAAAGGCAGCTCTATTCTGCTAACGTCAGTACTGAGCTTAGCTCTACTGGCGGGCTGTGGGGGAAACTCTAATTCCGCGAACAAGGAAAATGCAGCAGTAAAAGAGAGCAACAACGGGGGAAATACAGCTCAGAGTACCAACGCCGGGACAGAGGAGAAAACGGGGCTGGATACATCTAAGAAGGTTGAACTGCAATTTTATATGCTGGGTGATGCTCCGAAGGATCTTTCAAGTATTGAGTCGCAAATTAACAAGATGGCTGAAGAAGATCTGAATGCGACCGTTAAATTCAATTATACAACTTGGACAGACTGGGATCAGAAGTACAAATTGCTGCTATCTTCTGGTCAATCGATTGATTTGATATTCACTGCAGACTGGACACAGTATCAAGCTTACGCTAAAAAAGGGGCCTTTTTGGCTATAGATGATCTGCTGCCGAAGGCTGCTCCAGCCCTTCAGCAATTTGTACCGCAGGACATGTGGGAAGCCGTTAAGATTGATGGGAAGATCTACACTGTACCTGCGACTTATAAGGAGTATGTAACGAATGGTTTCGTATGGCGTGAGGATTTGCGCAAGAAATACAACCTGCCTCAGCCGACAGACTTGGCCAGTTATGAAGCATATATGGAAGGTATTAAGAAGAATGAACCGAAGATGTCGCCAGCATCCTTTAACAGTGATGTGAGGGGGAATCTGCATGATGTCTACACCACACTTAACGCGATGGTTGGAAGCCCGCTGCCTTACGGTATTGGAATCAAGTACAGCGATCCTGCGAAGGCTTATCTTTACTGGGGCTCGGAGGAACATAAAGAAGAACTGCTGACCATGAGACGCTGGCAGGAAAAAGGCTTAATCTCCAAAAATGTATTGAACGTGAAGGATACTATTCAGGCTCCGATTATTGCTGGAAAAGCAGCAAGTATTTTCGGAGATAACCCGACCCGCTTCAACGATACGTTGATGAAAGTTAAAGCGGCCCATCCAGATTGGGAGCTGGGTTACTACCCTTACGGTAAAACTATTGGTTACGCAACACCAGTGCATCCTATTCATAATGGGTTCGCGATTCCGAAGGGCAGCAAGAACCCGGAACGCGCACTAGCCTTCTATGAGAAGATGGTTTTGGATAAACGTTACAATCAGCTGACACAATACGGTGTTGAGGGGAAAAACTATAAGGTTGATGCAAACGGTTATTATGAGCTTATTGGAGACGCTTCTACGAACGGTTTCACTCGTGAAGGGATGAATGGCTGGGCATGGCGGAACCCGGAATTTATGATATTCGACAAATCCTATGATGGTGTGAAGGAAATCTTTGCTGATCTCGACAAGATTCAGAAACCGGATATCTTCACAGGCTTTGCAGAAGATTACACCTCTTATCAGGCTGAAAAAGCGGCATTGGAGCAGGTAGAGAAGCAATACCTGTATCCGCTGCAAGCCGGATTGGTAGAGGATGTTGATGCGGGTCTAGCTACCTTCATGGAGAAGGCTAAGCAGGCTGGTCTTGAGAAGATCCAGGCGGAATATATCAAGCAATGGGATGCTTACGCACAGGAGAAGGGTTTGTAAAACAGAAGAGTAAAGGATGTTCCTTAAGCCATGGAGGCGGGGGAACATCCTTTTTTTGTATTCTAGGAGACTACGAGAAGCGCTGGCGGAACTCCCGCGGAGTGGTCCCCTCAATGCGGACGAAGCTGGAGCTGAAGTAAGGGGCTTGATTGAAGCCGACTTCCTCAGCGATCCGGGCAATCGTATAACTGGTCTGCATCAGCAGTAGCTTACTCTGCTGAATCCGGTAGTGCAGCAGATAATCCATGGGTGCACAGCCATACTCCTTTTTCATGCAGCGAGCGATATATACCGGATGAAAGTTTAAGCTTTCTCCTAACTGCTGTGCAGTGATGTGTTCACGGAAATGACTTCGCAGATAGGAGGCAGCTTGCTCTGCACACAGTTTGGAGGGAGAGGGGCGCTCATGGCTCAGAGAGGCGGATAATTGCTGGAGAACCTCTTGGAACAGCAACTGCTGCTGAAATGGAGTATCGCTCAAATGGGAATTAGGCGCTAATTGATTCAGCTGCGAGAGCAGTTCTTCCATCTTGGATGGTTGCAGCAGCGTGGTATATTGAGGCAGCTGTAAGGTGAAAGTGCGTATATTAAATTCGTCAGAATGAAGAGGATGCTCCACTCTGGTGTGTTCTGTGTCTGGAGTTGCAGCTGTAGCCTCGGAAATATTCCATTCACCGACGGTCTGAAAATGAAGCCAATAATAAGAGGTGTACTCCTTACAGCTGTCCGTACTGAAATGATGGCTATCTGGACGAAGAAGCAGTGCCTGACCTGCGCGTACCTGAAAGGTGAGGCCTCCTTCATTCATATATAGGCAGCCCTGCTTGACTACAAGCAAGTCAAATACATTGATATTGTGGCGGCTCATGTGGTAATGCCCTGGTGAGAAGGTGTGCAATCCACTTACGATATAGTAGAGCATTGGCGGGACGGTAAAATTAAAAATGTTCATGGAGAAATCTCCTTTTATGAGGTTAGAATAATGTAATTTTTGGTTTGAAATCTGTACCATCACCAAAAGTATATCATCTATAATTTAGTCTGACCTAAAGAAAAGATATGCTGTTTCTCAGGTCCAGTATGCATGTTTGGTTTAAGGGGAGGTTTGTTTAGTGAAAAAAGAAAGACAGGGCTTTGGACTATGGGTATTGGCTTGGCCTATATTTATAGAGGTGTTTCTTCAGACCCTGCTAGGTACGGTGGATACGCTAATGGTCAGCCGTATTTCTGATGATGCAGTCGCCGTAGTCGGCATTTCCAATCAATTGTTCGGTGCGTTGACCACACTTTTTACCACCTTTGCGGGCGGGGCGGGTATCCTGATCGCGCAAAGAATGGGTTCAAAACGTTTCAGCGAAGCGCGTACAATCGCAATTATGGGCGTATCGGTTAGTCTCATCCTTGGTATTGTCGTGAGCATCATCTTGTTCTTCTATGCGGCTCCAATAGCAGGGATTCTAAATATATCGCCTGAGCTATTATCACTGTCTAATGTCTATATCGCGTATGTCGGCGGCGGACTATTTTTGGTGGGGATGATTGCATCCCTTGGTACAGCGATTCGAAATACAGGAAATACCAGAGGGCCAATGTACACAGGGATCATCATAAATGTCATCCATATTATTCTGAACTATATCTTTATATTCGGGATGTTCGGTCTGCCACAGCTAGGGCTTGCGGGAATTGCGATCTCAAGTATTATCAGTAGACTGGTCGGAGTGATCATGCTGTATACCATGTTTAGAGGTTCCTTCCAGATTAAGATAAGACTTAGAGATTTCCGTATATTCAACGGCAAGCTATTCAAGGAAATTATAAAGATTGCTTGGCCACTTGGAATTAATTCTTCCTGCTGGGTGTTCTCTCAGCTCATTGTATATTCCTTTCTAGCCGCACTTGGAGCTGAAGCGTTAGCAGCACGGACTTATCTTAACACCTTAGAGTCCTTTTGCTTCACGTTAGGATATGCAATCGCGCTAGCCGGACAGATACAGATCGCGCATTTGTTCGGGGCAGGCAAATTGAAAGAGGCTTACCGTAGTGCGTATCGCACACTGTATATCGGGTTAGCCATTGTAACAGCGAACATGTTATTGCTATTTCTTTTCGGAAGGAATCTGCTAGGTTATTTCACTTCCGACCCGCGGATTATTGCTATTGGGATTTCCCTGCTGGCTCTAAATCTCTTACTGCAGCCTTGCAAAATGTTGAATATGGCCATGGGTAATGCATTGAACGCCATCGGTGATACCCGATATACGATGTATACTTCTATCGTTTCTATGTCCATTATTGGAGTGGGGTGTTCCTACTGGTTTGGCATTAGCTTAGGCTGGGGGCTCACAGGGATCTACTGCTGTATGATTGCTGATGAATTTGTACGGGGGATGCTTGTTCTTATGCGCTGGAAAGGGAGAAAGGTTCTCCGTCAGGCGGATATTTTAAAGAGCGAAGAGAATGCCTCTATTCACAGCGGAAGTAAAAGAAGAGCCTTTCTTAGCATTTAAGGAGTAAATAGAATACAGGCAGCGATTTGTCCGTGCTTTTTTGGAGAAAGAGGTGATTCCATGAGTAGAGCTTATTACTTTGAGATCACCTCTTTTTTTCGCGAATAAATAGATGTTCATTCATATTAAGTTTGATTCGAACGGATAAATGAGTTAGCCTTTAGAGCATGGGTAGCTGTTTTATAAATACATACTACTGAAGGGTTTGAGGAAAATGCCGTTAAAATGGAGAGGCTTGACGATCCTAGCACTGCTCTTAATGATGATACTAATATCGGGATGCTCTAATGGTACCGTTCACGTTACGGTGAATAAGAATCAAAGCGTAGATTTAGCAATGAACGTGAAATTGGATTCCCGTACAGAAGCGTTGATCAGCGATAAAATGGAGAAGAGTCTGACAGATAAATTGAAGGAGGACGGGATTCAGTTAGAAAAACGACAAGAAGGTAAGTCTACAGTCTATGAAATTCAGAAAAATTACCCTTCATTTGAGGATATAGGTTCAACCTCTATGGGGCTGGATATTGTGGATCTACGGCTCGTTACTAAAAAGAATTTGTTATATACCACGTATGATGTTGAGGCACAGCCCCAATTTAATAGCTATATGGATACCATCATGGATAATATGGGGACGTTGAGTTTATCGAAGCCGATTATTCGGGCGGTGCTGAAGAACTTGGCATTTGATTTTAAATTAACGTTGCCAATAGATCTAGTTGGTGATAATAATGCAACGGTTGATGAAGGCAGAACACTTACCTGGAATGTTACGCTGGGGGATACGGAGCCGATCAAAATGCAGATTTATGTGCCGAATGTATGGAATATAGTGATCATGTTAATCATCCTAGTGGTGGTGATCATTGCTGCAATTCTATTTTTCGTCAGAAAAAGAAAACACCGTAAAGTAAATCGTGCTTAAGTGGTTCGAGATATGTATTGAAAGTGCCGGGAAGCCATGCTGCTTTACCGGCTTTCTTTACTTTAGAGCAGGTGTAGAGTTATAATTAGTACCAAGTACTAATATCAGATACTAAATGAAGAGGTGATTGGAATGACAGGTGCAAAAATTACAGCTATCGGAACTTATGTCCCGGCAAAAAGACTGACGAATGCTGATCTTGAGCAGATGGTGGATACTAATAATGAGTGGATTGTGGGACGGACTGGAATCCGTGAACGCAGAATTAGTCGGCAGGATGAATACACAAGCGATTTATGTGTATCGGCAGTACAGGATTTAATGAAACGTTATGGAAAAAACGTTGAGGATGTGGATATGGTCCTTGTAGCTACTAGTACACCTGATTTTTCCTTCCCCTCAGTAGCTTCTTTGATTCAAGACCGCTTAAATATTCCGCAGACTGCTGGAGCAATGGATTTGAGCGCAGCGTGTGCGGGTTTTGTATATGCACTTCATACGGCTCATAGCTATGTTGCTTCAGGGATGCACCGTAAGGTTCTAGTGATTGGTGCGGATACAATCTCCAAGATTACAGATTATACTGATCGCAGTACATGTATCCTTTTTGGTGATGGGGCTGGTGTAGTACTTGTGGAGAGTGATAAGCAATCAACGGGTTTTTTGGGCTTTCAGCTAGCCAGTGATGGCGGTGGTGCGCATCATGTGTATCGCACGGGTCTAGCCCATACGGTGAACCATATTGAACTGGTAGATACACAGATGCTGGTACAGAACGGACGCGAGGTATTTCGCTGGGCGGTCAGAACCGTTCCTCTCGGTGTACAGCAGTTGCTTGAAAAAGCAGAAGTAGCTCTGGAGCAAGTTGATTGGTTTATTCCGCACAGCGCCAATATGCGAATGATTGAGCCGATTTGCGAACGATTGAACTATCCGATGGAGCAGGTGCTGCACAGTCTTGTGAATTTTGGCAATACTTCTGCCGCAACGATTCCCTTAGCTCTTGATTTGGGTATACGTGAAGGTAAAGTAAAGAACGGGCAAAAGATTTTGATGTATGGCTTTGGTGCGGGGCTGACACAGGCCGGCCAACTGGTAGAACTAAACCTGGATGATCGGGTAGGGGAGCCGACTTTATTGTAAGTTGTTTAAGTAAATATAAATAAGATGAGATTTGTTAACGCTGCGACCGTTTCCCGGTGCTTTTCCGGGAGTAAACTGTACCCGTGAAGATAACATTACCGATTCTGAATGGAACCAATCCAGCGTTAGCCGGTATTTATCGTATTGAGGAAAATGGTAGCTTTACTTATCTAGGGGGGGGCGATGAATCCGTCCAAAACCAGTCTTATCGTAGATTTGAATCATTTTAGCCAATGCGTTGTTCTTTCGTTCCAAAGCAGCTATCGTGATGTACCTGAGATTCACTGGGCATACAAGACTATTCAAGAATTATCTGCTAAACAAATCGTAAAGGGACAATCTGAAGCTATGTTTAACCCATCGGGTTCCATTCCATCACAAGAGCAGAATATGCAGCTCTCCTCAGCAGAGCGCTTTTCTTAACTGCGAGTCGTCCGACTTCATTCAAAGATGTAATCGCTGGATCGTGGTATGAAGAGGCGTTCAATGCAACCTTTGAAGTATGCATTATTCAAGGCGTACCTGAGCGTTTTGACCCGAATCAACAGATTACCCGCGAGGAAATGGCTACTATGCTGGTAAGAGCCTATGCATATCGTACGGGCATTAAGCCGTAAGCAAGCAAATTCTATGCGACTAATGACAGCTCAAGGGCTTTCCGCATGAAAAATCCCCTCAAGTTAGACAATGCCTTAGACTTCTTATCGAGGTCAAAGGTACTGTGAACTTTGAGGGGATTTATTCGTGTTATATCCTAAGATTTCAATTGACTTCCGCAGGACTCGCGCACAACAAGTACTGGCTCCACAACAAATGAACCGCCACCTGACTGATTGTTAATCAAGTCATAGAGCATATGGGCAGCGAGGATACCAAGTCGTTGTTTGTTCTGACGGATGGTAGACAGTCTTGGTGTAGTATAATTGCAGGCTTCGATGTCATCACAGCCGATGATGGCGATGTCCTCAGGGACACGGAGGTCATGTTCTTTTAATGCACGGATGGCTCCTAAAGCCAGCAAATCAGAGGCAGCAAAAATGGCCTTTGGTAAACTGCCACTTTGTATTAATTGTTGCATAGCATCATAACCGCTGGGCTCAAAGAAATCGTCGCCATGTACAAACCAACGCCGGTTCAAGGGGAGACCGAAACTTTCGATAGCTTTGGTATATCCTGCTTCCCGTAGATTGGAAATTTCTGAATCCGCGGCACTTCCTATAAAACCAAGCTCTCTATAACCCAGAAGGTAAAAATGCTCCACGACCTTAGAGGATATTTGGAAGTTATCTGACATAACAAAGCCTGATTTCTTCCCTTTTAGTTCGAGATCTACCCCGATACAAGGAATACTGCTCATATCCAGATCGTGGATCGTTGGTTCCATCTTCTGTCCGGATATAATGACACAGCCATCCACATTAAAATGAACAGCACGCGCGAAGTAATCTCCGCTGCTAATAAATTTTTCGTTCGAAAAGAAGATGAGGTCGTATCCTAGTACACCCATTTGTTTCTTGAAGGCATTTAATACCTCTACGAAAAAAGGATGCGTAAATTCTACATTAAGCTCACCAGCGAAAATCACACCGATCAGATTCGATTTCTTGGTTGCAAGCGTTTTGGCGGAGTTGGATGGTGAATATCCTGTTTGCTCGATGATCTCCAGGACTCTTTGTTTGGTCTTTTCCGAAACATCGCTGTAATTATTCATAATTTTCGAAACGGTCGAGACAGAAACGCCTGCCATTTCGGCAATCATTTTGATATTCATATGTAATATAAGCCACCCTCCGCTTAATAGTTGAAATATGGGGGAAAGACTGTAGTAGAGCGGTTATTTATGAGTTTTTTTGAATGGAGTGAAGAGTAAAACAGTTATTTTAAGTCTATTCTTATTGCCGAAACAAGTCAAACGGATATTTTAACACTAAGATATATTCCGAAAGAATAATGTAAAAAAATTCAAAATTATATCTTTACAAATATGGAAATCTAAGCAACAATAGCATTGTCGAAACCGATTTCGATTCTTCGCTTGAATTACGAATATTACGAAATTCGAGGAGTGATGTTTAGGATGAAGAGGAATTTCACAGCAGCAGTAGCTGCTATGCTCCTTGTCACCGGGCTGCTATCACCGGTTGGGAGCATGACTGCTTCAGCGGCAGAGGCATTAAAGGCAAACTCACCTGATTCAGCGGCAACGAAAGTGGGAAGTACAGCAATCGATGTGTTGAAAGCGTTTACGGATGTATCTCCAAGCCATTGGGCTGCAGGTCCATTACAGCGATGGAGCGAAAATGGGATTATAAGTGGATATGATGATGGGTCGTTTCGACCTGGCAAGGAAGTCACGAAGGCAGAATTCGCGGTTATTATGAATCGTATATTTAATTATCAAGAGCAAACGGATAAGCTCCCAGCGGATGTCTTGGCTACAGACTGGTATAAAAGTGATATTGCCAAAGGGATTGCTGCTGGATATTTAAGCAGTGATCAGAATAACAAGATCTATCCTTCACGTGCGCTTTCGCGCGCTGAAGCCGCGCTATCCTTAGAGAAAGTATTTCGTTTCAATACGGACAAAAGCAGTACAGCGGTATTCACTGATCTGAACGGAGTGAGTGATGAAACTGCAAAAGCTATAGCAGCGCTATCTAGTGCCGGCTTTATTAAAGGTTATCCTGGAGGTTTGTTTAAGCCTGAGGGCGGAATTACACGTGCAGAGCTTGCTCAGCTTGCTGATCGAATGGTTTCGGGACTCATCTTAAAATCTGGAGAGACTTCGCTTGGAACAGTAAAGGGCAATGTAGTCATTAATCATGCCGATGTGATTCTTAAAGATACTGTCATTCAAGGCAATCTGTATTTAACCGAGGGGATTGCCGAAGGGAATGCGAAGCTTGAAGGTGTAAAGGTAACAGGAGCTACGTTTGTACGAGGTGGCGGCGAGCAGAGTATTGGTTTACACAATACTTCTCTTGGACCGCTCCAAGTAGCCAAGCCTAATGGCAAGGTGCGAATTTATGCCAGCGGGTCAACAACTGTGGGTACTGTGCAGCTGCAATCCGGAGCTATCTTGGAAGAGAGCAGCGATCTTACGGGGGCAGGCTATGGAGATATTGTAATAAACGCTGTCCCTCACAATATCGTACTTCGCGGGGGATTTGCAACGGTTCGCTCGGGAGACTCAGCAGTCAGCGGTTCTTTGCTAAGAATCTCAGGAACTGTTGCCAGTCTTACGGTGGGCAGTTCAACGCAATTGACTCTGGAGAACAATGCACAGGTGGCCGCGTTAATCCTGACTGCGAGTGCTGGAGGCACTGCGATTCAAGGCAGCGGAAGCGTAACCTCAATAGATAACAAGGCCGATGGAGTAACGATTGGCGGTTCGCCAGTGAAAAAAGGAAGCACTGGTAAAACAACGCTGCCAGCAGCAACTGCAAGCAGTTCTGGTAATGCAGGTTCAACACCAAACAACGATCCATGGACGCTGGTTTGGGGAGATGAATTTAATGAAGGGACCATTGATCCTACGAAATGGACCTATGACCTTGGAGACGGCTCACAGTTTAACAATCCAGGTTGGGGCAACAACGAGAAGCAATGGTATACAAGTGATGAGAAGAACGCAAAGGTACAGGATGGTAATCTAGTGATTACCGCGCGTAAAGAAGCAGTAAGTGGCAAGGAGTACACTTCTTCGCGACTTAAAACGAAAGGTCTGTTCAGCAAGAAATATGGTAAATTTGAGATTCGGGCAAAAGCACCTACCGGAAAAGGATACTGGCCGGCGATTTGGATGCTGCCGGAGAACGATGTGTATGGCACTTGGGCTTCTTCCGGTGAACTGGATATTATGGAAGGCTGGGGCAGTCGGCCGAACACGGTAGCGGGGACGATTCATTACGGTGGTATGGCACCGAACAATGTATACTCCGGCAAAGAGTATGTATTTCCGGGCAACGCTACGATTGAGCAGTTCCATACGTACTCTATTGAGTGGGAGCCGGGCGAAATTCGTTGGTATGTAGATGGTGAATTATATTCGACCAAAAATGACTGGTACAGCATCAGCAATGGGCAGCCTGCCAATAATGTGTATCCAGCACCTTTTAATCAGAAGTTCCACTTGCTGATGAATCTGGCTGTAGGCGGTAACTTTGATGGTGATCCAACTAGTGAAACTGTATTTCCAAAATCGATGGAGATTGATTACGTTAGAGTCTACGAGCTGACAGGTCGTGAGTACCGCGAGCCTATTCCAGTTACACTGGAGAAGGAAGCCTACCCGGGAGGCTCCAAGCTTGCACTTACAGACGGAAACCTAGTTTATAACAACAATTATTCGGAGCAGGTGCCGGGGGATGACGGAATGGGGATTCCGAATACCGCACATTGGGCACTTTATAAAGAAGAAGGGGCTGAAGCTACGGTTTCTACCGTTCCTATTGGGGAGAACAATTATGTGAAGGTGGATATCAGTAGTGGTGGAGGCAATTTTTATTCGATTCAACCCCAGGCTATCGTATCTATAGCTAAAGGCAGGTTCTATAAGCTCAGTTTCGATGCCAAAACCGATATGTCCCGCAGTATGAACGTTCGGTTAACAGGCGGAGAATCTCGCGGATTCTCAGCTTATTCTCCATCGCTTAAGGTAGATCTAACTTCAGCGATGACGCATTATGAGACGATGTTTCAGATGAAGGAGAACTCTGATATTGCAGCACGGGTCGAGTTCAATGTAGGTACCAATACTTCACCGGTATGGTTTGGTAATGTCAGATTGGAAGAGATTGAGAATATCCAATTCCCACATGATAGTGTGAAGGAACCACTCGGGAGCGGTAATCATCTGTACAATGGTACTTTCGATATTGGCGAACCAAATCGAATGAGCTATTGGCATACAGAAGCAGCGGGTGGTGCAACGGTCGCATCAAGCGTTAATGATGCTGGCCAGTTAAAGCTGCAGATTGGCGGTAGCGAGAGTGGCGAAGTTCGACTGCTTCAGAAGGGAATTCAGCTCGTTCAAGGTCAGGATTATGAGGTTACCTTCAATGCTTCTGTATCTTCTACACGCACAGCAACGATTCAATTTCTGGCAAAGGACGGCAGTATACAGGCAGAGCAATCGGTTAACCTGAGCGAAGGTGAGCAAAAAATTAAAGCTACCTTTATCAACCTTGCAGGTGCAACGGATCATGAAGGACAATTCGTATTACGGTTCAACGGAGCTGAGGATATAGTCATTCTAGATAACTTCGAGATGATGCGCACTAGCTTTTATTTTGATCCATCGCTAATATACTACCCACTCCTGAATGGTGAATTCAACTTTGGATTTAGTGCCTGGGATCGCCTATTGACAGAGCAAGGCGGCCAGAGCAGTGCCACGGTTGCAGATGGAGCAGCGAAATTTAGCATTACGAATACCGGCAGTCAGGCTTATTCTGTGATGCTGTTTCAAAATAACTTAAAAGCCGCTAGTGGAATGGAATATGTGGTTGAATTTGACGCCAGTTCAACCATATCACGCAAAATCGGAGTGAACGTAGAAAATGGTACGTATCAGGCCTCCTTTAGCGATATTGTAGAGGTAACACCGGAGACGAATCATTACACATTCGAATTCCGTCAAGGCAGCAAGGACACATTGTCCCTTAAATTCCTGCTTGGGAAGGTTGATGGGATTAGTATTCCGCAAAGCCATGATATTATCATTGATAATGTTAAATTTGAGATCAAGAATGCTCCCGCAAAACCGCAGGAATTACTAAGCGACAGCAGCAATAACAGAGTTTCGCAGCCGATTGAGCTTACTTTTATAGACAATGCAACTTGGCGGAATCAAATTATGGCAGTAAAGGTTAACAGTACAAAACTTAATGCAGAGCAGTACACTATTGAACCAGGTAAAATCACGATCGATGCAGCAGCATTTCCAGTCGAGGGAAGCTATACCATAACTGTGGAGGCTGAACGTTATGTAATTGCAACTGTCATGCAGATCATTTTAGCTAACGATAACAATCTAGTCATAAATGGCTCGTTCGGCAGTGGGAAGACGGGTTGGTCTACATGGTCTGGAGAAGGCGGTGTTTCTGCGTTTGATGTGAAGGATGGCGTGGCAGAAATCTTGATTACGTCGGCAGGATGGGAGGCGTGGCATACACAATTTTACCAAGAGGCTATCCCACTGGAAGGCGGAAAAACGTATGAGGTGAGCTTTAAGGCGAAATCAACGGTTCCGCGGCAGATCATCCTAGAATACTCCAAAACTTCTGCAGCTTCCGTTCAGGCTAAGTTTGATATTACTGCCGATTGGGCCACTTATACAGCACAATTCACGGTATCGAACAGCAATCCGTTGCAGCTGAATTATCTGATCGGCAAAACGCTGGGCGCTGATCCTGCGGCTAACACTACGCCCCACACGATTTCTTTTGACGATATAGTGGTACGGGAGGTACAAGGTGGTCCGCCGGTGACGCCGCCAAGCGGCAAGCTGGACAATGGAAACTTTGATGTGGATTCCAAAGGGTGGAGCCAGTATTTTGATGGAACTGGATCTGCTGCTGTAAAAGAAGGGGAATTTGCAATAGACCTGACAGGCACAGGGCAAGCTGCCTATAGCGCACAAGTGGATTACGAAAATCTGAAACTTGTTCAGGGAAAGACGTACACCTTGAAGTTTAAGGCCCGTTCTAGTGTAAACCGCAATATTCAGGTAGCTGTGGAGCATAAAGGCGGGGATTACACTAAATATATGGAAGCGGAGCTTATAGCTCTGACTCAGAACATGAAAGAATTCAGCTATACATTTACCATGAACGGTGCGACAGACGCAGGGGCTCATCTGGTATTTTTACTTGGGCTTATTGACGGGAACAGTACGGAGACGAATAGTGAAATTAGTGCGGGCAGCACGATTTATTTGGATGATGTAAGCTTAATCGAAGGTTAAACGAAAAAAAACGGCAGTGTTTTCCTTTTTACAGGAGCACTGTCGTTTTTTTGCATGGAATTAAGATTCTTCTTTAGGGATAAATTCGAAGATCTTACCATTCTCAAAGGATTCAATTAATTTTAGCAACCAGCGGTAGTAATTAATGGATTCGGTAATCTTCTCTTCATCTGTATTTAAGAGCTGCATAAGTTTACTATCGTCACTATATTCTTTTTTCATATCGCTAATTTCTGCAAGTGATTTCGCTAGTGAGATCATATTTCCTTCAACGGCTTTTCTCCATTTAATAGAGAAGTAATCACTGAAGTTCTGATGCCAGTCAGGCACAGTGGTAAACAGGTCTTTGCGAGTCCCTCTCCCCCAAACTTTGTCGATCATTTTCAGATCTAGGAGGGTACGGACTCCCGTACTCATGGACGTCTTACTCATTCCCATTGTTTTGCTTAGTTCATCTAGTGTCACTGGACCTTGATTAAAATACATATAACCGTATAAATGCCCAATAGATAAAGTTATGCCGTATAGGTCCATATTTTTACCGATAGAGTCTATCACACGTTCACGTGTCTTACTAATCTTCTCTATTTGTTCGGGTGTTAACCCTTCTAAATCGTTCATGATGTCCCTCCTGAGGAATAGGTCGATAGACTGCTGCAACCTTATACAATGTATTGTAATCAAATCCCCCTCCATAAGTAAAGAAATCATGAAGAAAGGAATATGGTGTAAAACAGAGTATGCTATACGTAAAGTACGTAAAGTTAAAACTGTACACTAAATTTTATCCGAATATGGTGTTTGCATGAATTTTCAATAGTCCGGTACACTACTATAAGTGAACTAAACCCGGATATATCTTCGGGAGAAGGAGGACAGCATGGCTATTATAGAGGTGAAAAAGCTAACCAAAGTATTCGGTCATGATGCGGGACGGGCGATTCCATTATTAGAGCAAGGGTGGTCGAAGGAAAAGATCGCTCAGGAATTGAAGTTGACGGTCGGAGTCAACAAAGCCGAATTCAGCATTGAAGAGGGAGAAATATTCGTCATTATGGGATTGTCCGGCAGCGGTAAGTCAACGTTGGTTCGTTTGTTGAACCGTTTGATTGAGCCTACAGGGGGACAAGTTCTTTTTAAAGGAAAAGACGTCGTTAAAATGAACCCGGAGGAGCTGCGTCAATTTCGGCGCAAGAACATCGGCATGGTGTTTCAGAAGTTCGCATTGTTTCCACATCGGACGGTACTGGAGAATGCGGAATACGGACTTGAGGTTCAGGGCGTAGATAAAAAGAAGAGAACTGAACGGGCCATGGAGGCATTGCATTTAGTTGGTCTGAAGGGCTGGGAGAATCATCGCCCGGATCAACTTAGCGGAGGAATGCAGCAGCGTGTGGGACTAGCTAGAGGACTGGCTAATGATCCTGATATCCTGCTCATGGATGAAGCCTTTAGTGCACTGGATCCGCTTATTCGAAAAGACATGCAGCAGGAGCTGCTGGAATTGCAGTCCAGAGTGAAGAAGACGATTGTGTTCATCACTCATGATCTAGACGAAGCTTTGCGGATTGGTGATCGGATTGCACTGATGAAGGACGGAGTTATCGTTCAGATAGGTACACCGGAAGAGATTCTCATCCAACCTGCCAATAAATATGTAGAGCGTTTCGTGGAAGATGTGGACTTGTCCAAGGTGTTGACTGCAGCGCATGTGATGCGGCAACCGGAAACGGTTAGACCTGAGCGCGGACCTCGTGTAGCACTTCAATTGATGCGAGACAGCGGCATATTCAGCCTGTATGTGGTAGACAAAGAAAATAAGCTCCTGGGAGTTATTACAGCTGAGGATGCGGCACAGGCACTAAAAGATAATAAGTCCATCTTAGAGGTTACGCGGCGGGAGATTCCTCGTGTACATCCAGAAACGCTGCTTAATGATTTCTTTGAGCTAATATCTGAGACACATTTGCCTGTAGCTGTCGTAGATGAAGCGGATAGATTAAAAGGCATTGTGATTAAGGGAGCCGTTCTTTCCGCACTCGCGGGTAACGCGGTACCGGAAGGAGAAGGATCATAATGGACATTCCAAAACTGCCTTTAGGAAAGGCACTCGAGTGGTTGGAAAACTGGCTAACGACGTATTGCGGTCCATTGTTCGATTTTATCGCTACGATTATCGGCGGGATGGTTTCTGCGATTGAAGGTGCGCTCACGTTCCTGCCTGCATTAGTGCTTATCGTACTTATTGCAGCGTTGTCTTATTGGATTGGGAAATGGCGCATGGCTTTATTTGCGGTAATTGGACTGCTCTTAATCGATAATCTCGGATTATGGGGACCTTCGATGCAGTCTTTAGCCCTTGTTCTAACCGCCTCGATATTGGCTGTGTTGATCGGCGTACCGATTGGTATTTTATGTGCGCAGCGGAATGCAGTTAGAAACACAGTTACGCCAATTTTGGACTTTATGCAGACGATGCCGGCGTTTGTGTATTTATTACCAGCGGTATCTTTTTTCTCGCTTGGCGTAGTTCCAGGTGTAATTGCATCGATCATCTTTGCGATCCCACCGACAATTCGATTGACCAATCTTGGTATTCGTCAAGTTTCAGAGGAGCTAGTAGAAGCAGCTGATGCTTTCGGTTCAACACCTACTCAGAAACTGGTTAAATTGCAGCTGCCGATCGCGCTGCCAACGATTATGGCGGGTGTCAATCAGACGATTATGTTGTCACTCTCGATGGTTGTCATCTCATCTATGATTGGTGCGCAAGGTGTAGGTGCTTATGTATACCGTGCGGTATCGCAGGCTAAGACAGGAGATGGGTTCGAGGCGGGGATTGCTATCGTTATTATAGCTATTCTACTCGACCGCTTAACGCAAAACGCACTAAAACCAAAACAGAGATAGGGGTTTTGAATAAATATGAAGAAAAAAAATATAGGTATATTCCTGTTAGGGGTCATGATGATCACTGTTATTGCTGGATGTTCATCCACTAGTAAAGAGAAGGTGAAACTGGCTTATGTGGCATGGGATTCAGAAATCGCAAGTACTTATGTAGTGAAAGAAGTACTTGAAACTAAGCTTGGAGCTACTGTTGAAATGTTGCAGGTGGATGCTGGTCCAATGTGGGCAGGGGTTGCTGACGGTAGTGCGGATGCGATGGTTGCTGCTTGGCTACCAAGCACACATGCAGCATATTTAGAGAAGTATGGTTCGAAAATCGAAGATTTAGGTGCTAATTTGAACGGCACTAAAGTGGGTTTGGCTGTTCCGGCGTACATGGATATCAATTCTATTGAAGACTTGAAGAACAGTGAGCTGGCAGGTAAACTGAACAATCGAATTATTGGGATTGAGCCGGGTGCGGGTATTATGACGACAACTGAAAAGGCCATAGCGGAATATGGTCTTAGTGATTACACGCTCCTAGAAAGTTCATCTGCAGCGATGGCTCAGGAGCTACAAAAAGCCTATGACAATAACGAGCCTATTGTTGTAACGGGTTGGACACCACACTGGATGTTCGCCAATATGGATCTGAAATATCTGGAAGATCCAAAAGGCGTATATGGTGCGGACGAGCAAATTCATACGATGGTTCGCCAAGGTTTGAAAGATGACATGCCGAATGTCTATAAGTTCTTGGATCAATTCGAGTGGACTGCTGAAGATATGGCAAAAGTAATGGTTGAGGTTCAAGGCGGAAAGTCACCAGAGGAAGCTGCTAAGACTTGGGTGGAGAACAACCCAGATAAAGTGAATGCATGGATTCAAGGTGTGGAATTGTAAGTAGATAGAATTCTGTGGTATGATGTGAAGAATCAATGGATTACAAAAGTGTAACTTGTACGCTAACCACTGTTCTTTACAAATGCACTTTATAAGCACACTCATTCAATAAAACACCCCGGAAGGGGTGTTTTTCTTGAGAATATAAGGAAAGTAATATATATATTTTTCTTATATTTTAATGCTTACACTTATGCTTTAGCGAAGTAAATCAGGAGGCAGCTGCTGCAAGGAGTCAAGAGAGGAGACTGCTTCATGACAGAGACCATAAATACCTGGATAGATTGGCTGTTGCAAACACTTGGCCTTAGTGGACCCTCTATTTTATTTGTGACGATTCCGTTGGCGCTTTTGCAGAGTATATTAGGATTCTTTCCATTCGTAATTTTGATTGTCCTCCATGTGTCTGTCTTTAACGTTGTTGGGGGCATGCTAATCAGTTGGCTGGCTTGTAACCTGGGTGGCATACTGATGTACTTCCTTATTCGGCGTTACCTGTACAATTGGTTTGATCGAAAATGGAGATCTAAGCTGAAACGTTATGACAAATGGCAACGGTACTTGGATCGTTATGGAATCTGGACTTTGGTGCTTCTACGTACGATTCCCATTATTCCGAACAATGTGATCAATTTTATGTCGGCTGTTTCACCGATTAAAGCATCATCTTTTATTTGGGGAACAGTGCTTGGAAATCTGTCTTACATTTGGCTATTCGGTACGATTGGATCAAGCTTAATTGTCCCTAGGGAAGAATGGAACGGTTATCTTACTTGGTATGCCGTGTTTATCGCTGTTCTAATCGGTATCTTTGTACGACGGCACTGGGATCATCTGCAGGAAGATAAGCGGAGTAGAATGCACTAATTTTATATGTTCAATTTATCTTCAAATGAATGAAGAACGTTTCTTTGGCATTGTCCGCCGGAGGGAACGTTCTTCTTTTTTGTCTTCTTTCCGAATACCTTAAACTAAGTGGAGGTGGCTTGACCTCTACGTAAGGTGGGAGGGACTATCGCAATGGGGAGATTAAGAAAATGGGGGAACCGAGGGCTAAGATTACCTGATCTAGGTCAGCTTCGGCTGCCAAAAATAAATGGGGGCGGGGCACCGAGGTTCTCTGGAAGAAGCTCCGCGTTCAAGTCAAAACCTAGTAGGGCAGCGGCAAGACCACAGAGTGCACGCTTTGAAGCTAAACGAAGTAGAAGTCATATGAGATCGTCCAGTAGGTCAGAGAGAAAGATGACCGTTTCTGGTGGAAACACGCGTAAGCCAAGAAGCCGGCGCAAATTTTGGTTGATTGCATCCTTGGTATTGATTGTGCTTGTGCTACAAGCACTGCGATACGTGGAACTGCACATGAAGCCACCTATCTTGCATTTAGCGCAAATTCGTGTGAAGCAAATCGCAACAGAGTCGATAAATAAAGCGATTACTTCACAAGTTGCGAACGGAGGGAATGCGGAGGAACTGATTGATTGGAAGACCGATAAGAACGGGAAAATATCAGGCTTTATGCTGAACTATGCGGAGCATATGCGGATTACTTCGCAAGCGGCAGAGGTAATCCAGACCACGTTGCAGGATTTGCATAATCAGACAGAATATATTCCGCTCGGTCAGGCACTAGGTAGTCCTCTCATCGCCTCTTATGGACCTGATATCCCGATCAAGATTGAACCGCAAGGTGCTGTGAAGGTTGAACTCAGCACTCGCCAGCAAAATGCCGGAATCAATATGATTTTAGTCGAGGTCTATATCCATATTGTTACGGAGGTCGCGGTGGTTATTCCTTTTGATATGGAACCCCAAGTGGTGGATACGGAAATTCCTGTGTCTTATCTGATGGTCGTCGGAGACGTGCCAATGTATTACTACGATAATCAGGGTCAGCCAGTCGGAGCTAATGGCAGCAGTGCCCCGGGAATTGCTATTCCCGCACCCTCTGTAAGCGGAGATAAAAATGGAGTATCAGATCAGAGCACGGATGCCACTGGGAATAGTAAAGAGAATAGCAATCCATCGCCAGCCTCATCCAATTCCTCGAATACGGGTGGAACTCATACAGAAGAAGGCGACAAAGGTGTAAATGCAGGAAATTAAGGGATATCGTGCTTCACGGCTCATAGACTATAGGTAGAGCAGCTTTAAATAAATGGAGTGTGAGTCGTGATGCCACATGAATCGCTGAATGTAGAACGCTTAGCGGGGAGATATGGTTTCCTTGAACGTGCCGGACTTCTCCCCTTGCCTAGTCATGACGGGATTTCTATTGTAGTTGAGCTTAGCCGTATGGAATGTGCCACGGTCTGTTTACCCTTGCTGCTGCTTCACTCAGGAGCCGATGTGCGTATTATTGCTGTTTCAATGACCCCCGATTTCCCCATGGAGGTATTAGCAGGACAGTTCTCACCGGAGGAGCCAGTGATCTTCCTACCCTATGAGAAGGAAGAGTATATGCCTAACCTAGCTCTGGCCCATATCGAGACCGATTTTGCTGTTCTGGTTGAAGATTCGATGATGGTATCTCCGGGCTGGTTAAGCGAGTTAATGTGGACTCACTTTGATGATGCTTCTGTTAGAGTCATTGCCCCGCGTTCTTCTACCGAGAGGGGGGAAGGGAAGAAACGGCTTCACTTTGGTACTCATCATGAATTAGCTGAGCATGTAAGCTACAGCCTTGGGCGGTATCAAGGCGAATGGCGCGAGGTGGAAGTGCTAACCGGATCTTGTCTTCTATTCACTAAGGAATTGATTCAGCGAATTGGCGGCTTTGACACTTTGCTTCAAGCGCGGCATCTCATGATAGCTGACTGGTGTCTTAGAGCGCGGCAGATTGGAGCGAAACTGGCACTGAGTGAAGCTGTGTATGTTCATGCTATTCAGTCACTGGATAGATACCTGAGAAATAAGGACGAATCTAAACAGACGGATGGCTGGCAGACATACTACAAGAAATGGGCACTTGAAAGCGGGAGAGAGAACGAAGGACATTTAGTACCGCCTGCTGAATCCTTAAAATTTCCTCAGCCGGTTATACCATTGGGCAGGCTACCCTTAGGTTCTCCTTTGGTAACGGCCATAGTGTATGGTGATGAAGCTTGGGATTGTGATGAGCTGAAGGAGCAATGGATAGCTGCAAGGGAACAGCAGAGCTACAAGCATATTCGCTGGATTTGGATCAGAGACACTTTGTTGGATGCTGCTCCTGTGTTTCCGGCTAGTGAACTTGATGTAGTGATTACAGTTCGCGGTGAGGACGCATGGCTACGGGCATTAAAGAACGCATCTGCATTATATGAGAGTGAGATCATTCTGTATTTGTCCACTTCTATCCATTATGAGAAACGTTATATTGAGCGGGTGGTGAAGGCCATAACCCAAGGCTCCGCTGATCTGATCGTAAGTTTATCGGCTGAAATGGAGGAAGCTGGGGTTCATTTGCTTGCAGGGGGAGATTCGGCGCTCACTCTACCACTTGAACGTGTTGCTTACAAAGGAGGGATTGTGCCTGGGATGATTAGCAATAGGAAGTTTACTTCCCGTCAATTGCTGCTTCACCCTAATGCCTCTCTGGTAATAGGCTATATTGGAGATTTGTCCGATTCCAAGGAGGCACACCCATGAAATATCTAATTCTAAGCGGAGGTTCTTGGGAGGACTACGAATATAAAAGATTGCTAGAGCTTCTTCCCGACCGGGAAGAGGTCTGCTTTGTTGGACGGATGGATCTTGAACAGCAGACTAACAGTCAGATCCGAGCAGTTGCAGCTATAAATATTTATTCTCTGAACATGAAGCAATACACGATTCTTGTCTCTTCTCCTTATTGGCTTTCAGAGGTTCTCTCCTTGCAGGCAGCCTATGTAGTGGCCCTGCTAGAACGTTGTCCGGAAGAAGAAAATAAGTGGTTATGGGATAAATACAGCGGTTTACTAGGCGCAAAGGCCGACCTTGCAGCCACCCGATCCGAGCGAATATATCTAGAGCAGAGCCTACGCAGGGAAGGTGTAATCTATCTCGGCGGGGATCAACAGGAATCCTACGGAGTTACCTTTCAGGGAGATCGGCTGTATTTTCTCACGGATTATGAGGTGCTGTGGAGGAAGGCCATAGTGAACTTGTGGCAGGATTCATCTATGTCATCTGCTGATTGGATTACTATGCAGCTTGAGTTGCGCGCGGACTATTACATTTCCATGTGCGCTAAGTTACCCAGTCAACCTGTTGTACATTACTTGGCAGCATCCTATCTCTACTTGTTGGGGGATGCCGCAGCTAACCGTTATCTGGTGCAGTCCTTTGAGCTCATGGTGTTATATGAATATTTAGATTGTCTTCATTCGCATTTCCGTTTTTTTTCGGCTATAGAGGGTAAGACGGGGGATTTGGAAACAGCTGTTCAACAGTACACGATTACTGCGTTTACTGCTGAGGAGAAGCTGGAGGCGGAAAGGCTGTTGGGTTGGCTTCACTCTGGGCAGTACGAACTTGTTCGAGCAGAGCTGTTCCGCTTAAATGAGGATGAGGCTGCGGCAATACGGATTTTAAGCTCGCTTCCTACCTCAGAGGCGAAGCTGTTATTGATTCGGAATTATATTCGGACCTTCCAATGGGAAAAAGCACTAGAGCTTCAGCAAGAATTAGAGGGAAGTGTTGATGGGGTTATAGAAGGCACAATACACTTTCTACATGGCAGAAGACATGAGGCTATACGTAGCTTCTTGAATGCGGCAGGGCAAGACAATCAGGCATGGCCGCTGTTATCAGAGATGGCGGATCTAGAAGAGGCTATAAGACGATTGAAAAGGAGAGTGGAGGGATGAGTCATAGATGGCCTCTCCGCAAAACAGCAGGTAACCGCTTGACGGCTATGATGCAGGTTCGAAATGAAGCAGGCAGATATCTGGAGCAGGTGCTTGAAGAACTAAGCGAGTTCGTGGATGATATTGTGATTGTAGATGATGGAAGTACAGATAATACAGCACAGCTTTGTCGTTCTTTTGCCAAGGTTACGAAGCTTGTGACACTGGAGACCTCCTTGTTTAATCGTGAGTGGCAGCTAAGGCAGACGTTATGGAACTTGGCAGTATCTACGAATCCGGATTGGCTACTGTCTGTGGACGCTGATGAATTCTATGAAGAGGCAGCCAAACGGGAGATGAGAAGGCTGATTGATCAGGATGTGTATGACTGGGTATCTTTCCGGCTATTTGATTTCTGGGGGGGCACCACCCATTATCGTGAAGATGAACATTGGAATATCCACACCAAGCATACTCGTACACTTGTCCGATATTTGCCGAATTTTCATTATTTTTTCCCGAAAATGGATCATCATGTGCCTAGGCTCCCGCTTTCCTACTCTGTATTGCCGGGCTTTCTTGCCGAATTGCGTGTGAAGCATTATGGGTGGGCAGTTTCGCCGGAAGAGCTTCATCGTAAATATTCGCGTTATCTGGGGCTTGATCCAGAAGGTCGTTGGGGGAGTCTGGAGCAATACCAGTCCATTTTAGACGAGCAGCCCCATTTGGTCGAATGGAAGGAAGAGCTCTGAAATCCGAATCTGCCAGTTGATTAAATCTGACTGGCAGATCTGACAAGCAGCCCCCATGGGATTTGACCTGTAGTTATTCCATGGGGATAAGCTTTTGCCGCGAGTATGAGCTTGTAGTAGGAGAGACCTACTGCAGCGGTAGTTCCCCCGATCCTGTGCAAAGCCATTTCATCTGCTAGGGCGATCTTTGGCGTTTCCCCACAGGAGCAAGCTATTGCCATATATAATAGCCATTCGGCGCAGTCCGTCGAGGTATTATATTTAGGGTTTTGACTAACGTAGATGGAGCACCACTGTTTCTTTACGGGGATAGGAGCTTCAAGCAATCCATAGTATAGGGGCTGCGGCAGCTTGCACCATTGAAAGGAAGAACTGCCTGATTGTCGATAAAGCGTTAATACACTATCCCAAGCACCGACCTGAAGCAGCAATTGTATAGCATAGCTCAGTTCGGGAAGAGAAGGCTTAATGCCAGAAAGACCTGTTAAAATATGATGAATCGATAACATCTCCGGCCTGTATGGCAATATGGAGATAAGCCACCGCATGGCTGATTCAGTATCTCCAGCACGGCAAGACAAGGCCCAGAGATAACCGAGTATAGATGAACGTTCGGATAAGTCAGATGGATCGTGAAGCAGCTGTTCCAGCGGTGCGAGTGTGTGATAGCCGTCTTGCTGTTGTGTACATACAAGGTAAGTTTGCACAATGGTTTGAACGGCAAGCGGCAGCTGTGAAGCAATAGAGAGCGTGTTCAACCACTCAAAGTCACGAGCATTGAGCGCTGCGGGCACAAGGTAACCTAAGGTAATCGGTGATAGGGCATGAATATGACAGCGGGTCAATGCGATCAAACTTAACCGCTCTCCAGAGAGCAGACTTAGCGGGACAAGCTGTTTCCACGCATCCGTATAATTTGGTTTGAATTGTATAGCGGCCTCGTAGTGTTTCCGCGCATTTAAATATAGAAATAACTTCTCGCACACTCTGCCTGCCAGTAGTTCTGTTCGATATGTTCCGCTTCCCGAAGAAGAAGGATATGGATGTGCTGTATCTCCGCTCTTCAGCGCTTGCTGCAGGAAGTGTCTAGCTTTGCCGAGCTGATTTTGTTCGAGTAACAAAGCGGCATAGCCTTCTAATAAATCAGTGAAGTCGGGAAACAATAAGCTCCCCGAATGAAAGATCTCTTCAGATTCCTGCTGCCTGTTACATCGTTGTAACGCATAGGCAGTCTTTAGATAAATATCGGAGGCATACCCGGATTGGGTCGGAACATCAGCAAGCAATGGGAGAAGTACATCTGCCGCTGCATGATATTGTTCCTGTTGATAATACTCTGCCCCTAGTGCATAACGAAGGATTAGATGGTTCGGTTGAAGCTGCAGACCACTGTTGATGAGAGCTAAATTACGCTGGTATTTTTTTTTGCGCTGTAATTCATCCTCTAAATAACCATAGTGATAAATATGCAATTCAGCAAAAGCAATCTCCCCCTCAGAAAGCTCCCAAATGCTGCTGGCCGTTTCCTCGTGAATGATTCCACGAAAAATGATTCTTTTATCGTTTCTGAACAAGCGACAGACATGATCGGTAACAAAATCCGCTTCAGGGGCATCACCGATATAGTGGATAATGGGCAGCCAATAACCGTGAATATGCGCTGCGTCCAGCAGGTACTGGAGCTGCTCTTTGTTCCAATGACCTACAGCCTCATCTGCATCAAGTACCAGAATCCAGGAGGAAGTTGCATGCTTCAGACTTAGATTTCGTGCTTTCGAAAAGTCATTCTCCCAAGGCATATCGATAAGCTTTGCACCAAACTTAAGCGCGATGTCTTTGCTGTTATCCTCAGACCCGGTATCCACGATGATAATTTCGGACACGATCCCTTGCACAGAGGACAGGCATTTCTCCAGATGGTTCGCCTCATTCTTAATGATCATACAAAGTGTGATATCGGGTGTGGTCATAGGAAACGTCCCTCCTATTCTGAAACTTTGGGAAGCGGAAGAGCTAGGCGTACTCTTTTGACCGCTGGTGAATAGGTAGCAGAAGAGGATAATGAAGCAAGCAGACGATCCGCTAACAAAATCTGTGAACGCCCCTGCTCAGATGCTTGATTAAATGCCACTTCCATAGAAATGGGCTGCTCTGTGGCATTTATCAGCTGTGCGGCTGCTTCATTAAATCCCTCACTCTGTAATAATTCTAGGAGAATCCTGCTCTTAGTCACTGTGTAGTCTGGAAGATGAGCGTGGAACCAACCGTAAATCTCACTCTCGCGACCTGCACATTTCAGGGCTCGTAGTAGCCGGGCAATGACGGGAGTCGGTTCGGGATGAAGCTGTGCGGTTTTGGTGTAACAAGCAATGGCTTCGGTCTCATCACCCATCTCTTCACATAATTGACCCAGCGTATAATAGGTTAAAAATGAACCGAATCCAGCCTCAGTATGGTAGCCGGGAGGAGCAGCTCCGATGACCAGCGCTTGTAGCAACGCTACTTTGGCTTCTGCAAAGGCACCTAATTGTAAGAGTAGAGCCCCTTTGATATGAGCTAAGTCTGGGTAATCCGGATGTGAGCTAATCCCACGGTCACAAGCTGCAAGCGCTCCAGGGTAATCTTTTAATTCTGCAAGCGAGCGAATTTCGTATTTGTGCAGCAGGTGGATGTAACTTGTATCAGGCGGTGCCTCTTCTAGTGATTGTTGGATATGTTTTAGAGCAGGTTGATACTCCCCCAAACGCATATACTCAACAGCCATATTAAAATGGTGGAAAGGATCTTTAGGATTTAACCTTAGCTGCTCTTTCAGCAGCTCGACATTTCGTTTGATTTTATCTTTCTTGACCACCACCCCTTCTGCGTAACCATAATGATGGATGACTACAGTGGTCAAATGCATCGGTGCCTGGGGTGTAGCTGTTATGATAGCCTCAGCGATCTGTTCGTGAATAATACCGCTAAACCGGTAATTAGGGCGATTACGAAACATCCGAATAATCGGATTGACGGTGATCGTCTGTGAAGCGGGGGTTAGCCCTTTATGATTATGAATGCGTAGGAAAAATGCCTCGTACTCCATATGCTCGGCACATAGCAGTAATTCTCCCTTGCTCTCCTCACTTAATTCCTCATCTCCATCTAGAACGAGAATCCATTGTCCATGGGCCTGCTGAAGACCTGCGTTGCGGGCAGCAGCAAAGTCGCCGCTCCAAGGGTGTTGTATGATTTTGGCCCCGAAGCTTAGGGCAATTTGAACCGTAGCGTCGGTGGATCCAGTATCGACTACAATGATCTCATCGACGACTCCGCGTACGCTTTTTAAACATTGGCTTAAGCTATCTCCTTCGTTCTTAACGATCATACATAAGGAAATTAGTGGCTTTCTTCTTGAACGGTTCATAGGGATGACCTCCCTTCGATCTGACGGAAGCTCCACTTTGTGTGCCAAGGTGTACGATTCAGCAAGGAAATCGATTTACGAATAGCTCTGATATCTTCCTGAAATGGGCCATGAACAGGGGGATCGTTTAAGCTTTGTAGAGCATCCTCCATACTCAGCTTCGCTTGCTGAAGGTAACAGAGGGATAAGCCGATCCTTGCGGATTCATGCTCAGGCTCTTGTTCCAGCGCTTGCTGAAACCATTCACTGGCTTCGGAATAATGCCCTTTGTCAAAGATCATCTCACCAATATAAAAAAGCACGCTTGCATCGGCGGTCTTATCACGAACAAGTACAATAAATTCCTCTCCTGCGGCCTGCCAATTCCCTTCTTTATATAATGCTGTGGCAAATTCAGATCGATAAGCAGGGAACAGGTCTACTAAAGTATGACTAAGTGTGAGCTGATGCAGCTTTACGGATTGCCCGATGAGGTCTGAAAGGAGTGAGGCATATAAGTGATCTACTTCTATTTCTATTGGACATGCCTCTTGTTGTCGTTGGCATCGTGCAATGTATTCCAGTCCAGAACGGAGTTCATTTGTTGCATGAATGAGCAGGTCGTTTTTGAATTCCCCAAATTGCTCCCATTGGCAAATGGCCCAAAGGGTATACCACTGCTTTTGATCCTCTGAACTATGGTTACCTTGGGAAGCAAGTGAGATCATCTGCCTTATAGCCGTACATGCTTCTTCCAGTTTACCGGTGATGATGAGTGATGAGATGATCCCATTTGCAGTATCCAATTCCAATGGAAAAACATCTCGGGATAAGGTTCTAATAGTCTCATAAGCATTTATCTGATATAAACTGTCGATGATCGCGGATCTACTGGCTGGAGTTGTTGGCGGGACGAGTTGGATCAGTAATGTGGCTATTTCCTCATCGGGTACAGCTAGGTGTTGAAAAGCAGCAGCTATCCCCTGCAAGGCGGGCGTATATAAAGCATGGTGTTGAAGTGCACGGTGAAAAAACCTCGCAGCATCTTCCTGAAGTCCAAGCCGCTGTGAAATTAAACCCATGTAGTATAGCGGACGAAAGGTGCTCATTCCTTGCTCACATACATATTTTCCGCTAAGTCCCTCATGTTCAGGAATGGACTCTGCACGTTGATAGGCTAATAGCGCACGCTCCAAAAGTCCCTGGCGCTCCAAAGATTGACCTAATAAAAAATGCAGATCTGGGTAGTCGTCATAACGCTCCAGTTCCACCATGAGTAAGGGATCAATCGCATTTGTTTTTCCTTGAGCATGATAAATTTTACAGAGATCTCTAATCATCGTAGGTCGATAGGAGGCTTCAAGTGCTACATGCTGGAGCGTTTGACGAAGCAAGGTCTCCGCTTCCTGAAGTTGACCGTCCTGGCAGTAGTTTACTGACAAATTGTAGGAGTGGAATGGGTCTGCTGGATATTCGGATAAAGCTAATTGCAGCAGGTGCCTATTTCGGTTGATTTTATCTTTTCGTGCCATGATTTCAGGCAAATATCCAAAATGAATAATTTCAAGCTGACTGTGTTCAATCGCTGAGAGGTTATGTTTGCTTAGGATTGAAGTATCAATGCCCTCATGAATTCTTCCACTATAACGATAACCCTGTCCATTTCGGAATAAGCGAACTGCACTGTGCTTTACCCTATCTTCGGGTAATACGCCTACCCAATTATCAATGTTCACTGTAAAAGCCTGAGCTTGTGTGTTCTGCAGGAGGCTGCGAAGTTCTGTAAGTGTGTTTCGCAGGCACTCATCGGCATCTAGGACTAGAATCCAATTCGTTGAGGCATGAATGAGCCCTTCATTACGAGCTGCAGCAAAATCATCTGTCCAATCCCGTTGGAAGACTCTAGCCCCGTGTGCTTCGGCTATAGCTATGGATTCGTCGGTAGAACCCGTATCGATCATGACAATTTCGTCAACACCAGCTACGCTTGCGAGACAGTGGGGCAGGAGATCAGCTTCATCTTTTACGATGAGGTGGACGCCAAGCGTAATATTATTCACGGTTGTTCCTCCTTGGAAGGCATTATGTGTTTGTTGCACATATGTAGATCTGCTGTAACATAAACGCTTTCGGCGTCCTTATAGTTAAAGAAAAAGCACATGGATATCCATGTACTTTTTCTTGTTACAACATATGATGATCATCTGGATTACGTGCCCTGAGCATTGAAACTTACATTGATCGTGGATGCAGAGCCTGAATTCGCTGATTGGTAGGATAGGCGGGTATATTTCAGGAATCTGGCTGGTACTATGACATCGACAGAACCTGCTGCTAAAGGATTATCTCCCGTTGTATCGACGAAATAATTTGTTCCATCCGCACTGATTTCTACGCGTGTGTTGACTGGATTTGCCCCAGTATTATTGATGAAGAAGGAATACGTTCCCAGCACACTCGTAGTAACAGCTGGCAAAGGCGTATAGGTATTAGCCGTCGTAATGCCTGTAGTCGTCTGTTCAATAAAGCTGCGTTGTGAAATAGAGGTGACACTACTTAGTGTACCGGCAGTAATCGTAGCGCCAAGCACGCTGGTGATGGTACCGTTGAGGATATTTGTGACTGTACCTGCGGAGGACAAAGTACCCGCAGTGATCGTAGCACCAAGCACGCTGGTAATGGTGCCGTTAAGGATGTTGGTAACTGTACCTGCGGAGGACAAAGTACCCGCAGTGATTGTAGCACCAAGCACGCTAGTAATAGTCCCGTTAAGGATGTTGGTAACTGTACCTGCGGAGGACAAAGTACCTGCTGTTATGGTCGCCCCAAGCACACTAGTGATTGTACCCGCAGTAATTGTAGCGCCGAGTACACTGGTGATGGTGCCTTCGAGAATGTTAGTAATTGTACCTGCGGAGGATAACGTACCCGCAGTAATTGTAGCGCCGAGCACGCTGGTGATAGTGCCGTTTAAGATGTTAGTAACTGTACCTGCGGAGGATAACGTACCCGCAGTAATTGTAGCGCCGAGCACGCTGGTGATAGTGCCGTTTAAGATGTTAGTAACTGTACCTGCGGAGGATAACGTACCCGCTGTTATGGTCGCCCCAAGCACACTAGTGATTGTACCCGCAGTAATTGTAGCGCCAAGTACACTGGTGATGGTGCCTTCGAGAATGTTTGTAACTGTACCTGCGGAGGATAACGTACCCGCAGTAATTGTAGCGCCGAGCACGCTGGTGATAGTGCCGTTTAAGATGTTAGTAACTGTACCTGCGGAGGATAACGTACCCGCAGTAATTGTAGCGCCGAGCACGCTGGTGATAGTGCCGTTTAAGATGGTGCCTTCGAACTGTACCTGCGGAGGATAACGTACGCCGAGCACGCTGGTGATAGTGCGTTTAAGATGTTAGAACTGTACCTGCGGAGGATAACGTACCCGCAGTAATTGTAGCGCCAAGTACACTGGTGATGGTGCCTTCGAGAATGTTAGTAACTGTACCTGCGGAGGACAAAGTACCCGCAGTAATTGTAGCGCCAAGTACACTGGTGATGGTGCCTTCGAGAATGTTAGTAACTGTACCTGCGGAGGACAAAGTACCCGCGGTGATCGTAGCGCCAAGCACGCTGGAAATCGTACCATCTAGGATAATCGTTGTTAGATTTCCGCTTGGATCTGTAGTGAGCGGATGATCAATCAGCGAAGCATCCCGTCCGAATATAAGCGTTCGCAGATTATCAGGATTCGCTTGAAAAGAGCTATAGTTAGGCAAAGTTCCTCGTCCCTTCCTTGTAAATGATTAAGTTATACCTAAAGACTGGGCTTGGACGTATACACAATATTGCTTGTCAATACCCTTTGAGTGTAGCGTGGAGCGGAGATTCGAGTTATTACTTTAAGAATCGATTCAGCACTAGCGCTCTCGCTTCTTTTAAAGCCACAGTCTCTTCTAAATCTATAAAACAATCAAAACGATTCGGGCGGTTCTTCAGACGGACACTAGCAGGGTGATCTCCCTGATTCTTAACTGCATAAGAGATCATCGTTTTAGTTCCGTCTTTTTCTATTTTATTTTGCTGCACTTTTTAAGCTCCGGGCTGTTATGGACTTCATTTCACCTCCAACGGGTATCCTGGAACTCTATCCATAAAAAGGCCCAAACCGTCGTTTGAGCCTTGAGCCTAAAAAACGCAGCCCAATAAGCCGCAAACCGATAGGGACAATCCTTAGCCATTCGAATGGTGTGATATTAATATATGGTGGGAAATAGGGGGTGATTGGGCTGAAAAAGCAAAAAAACGCACATTCCCACAACCTGTTACAGAGAGCGGCATAAAATGAGAGTAAGCTTAAGTACGGGGAGGATATCTCATGCCGAACGACTCAGTATTCAATCAGAGCAGCCAGCCGCTTTTTACAGAACAAGTCAACACGTATGTCGCACCTGGTATAGATTCAGCTCCTGAGGGGGGAGCGGCTAAAGCGGGGTTATTGTTTGGAATCCCATTTACTTCTACAGTAACGACGGCGGCGCCGTTAGTTATTCAGATTAGTAATCCGGGAGGAAGCGGACGTACATTGTATGTATCCCGTGTTACTGCCAGCTCAGCGACGGCGGCGGTTACTTTATCACTACTTCGGAACGCTACGGTCACCGGAACTACCGTCACGCCGATTAATTATAATTTTGGCAGTGCGTTAACTAGTGTTATGACTGCTAGAACCTCAGCTGCTGCGCCTACTGGAAGTCCGGCCACGCTAGTATCTCTATTGCTCGCGGTCGGTCCGGTCATTGTTGATTTTACAGGACAAATTGTTGTTCCTCCCGGAAATTCCATCACTACATCCATAACGATTGCATCGGGGTCTTCAGCAGCGACGACATCTATCAGCTGGTGGGAATATTAGAAACAGGAGGGGATAATTATGCCTAATCAATTTGTATTTAATGACAACAATCAACCTCTTTTTGTAGATATGGTGAATACCTTCCAATCTCCAGACATTAGCGCACCGCCTGAAATAAGCGCTTCGCAGGCTGCCGTCTTGTATTCTACCAACGCCTCCGCTTCAAGCTTGGTCGTGCTTAGTCTTATTTCCGCAATCACCTCTATTCGGATTAGTAATGCTGTCGGCAGTGGGAAAACTGTTTATATCTCACGTATAAGCGGCAGTATCGGCGGTTCTTCTCTGCTATCGGCAATGTCGGGAAGCTTTACAATTGTAAAAGGTGGGACGGTAACTTCCCCTACCACCTTGACGCCAACGAATAATAATTTGGGCAGCGTAGCCACGAGTGCGATGACCGTTCAGTCTTCCACGGCAGCTATTAGCGGGGGGACGACGCTTTTCAATTATCAATTGGCACCGGGGGCGTTTACACAGAACTTTACGGGCAGCATCATTGTTCCACCGGGGACTGCTATTTGTGCTAACGTAACCTCATCCAGCTCCGCTGTAGGTTTAACGATTACCTCAGTGCTGGGTCTTCTTTGGTGGGAACAATAGAGTTCTTGCTTTGAGCCTTTAACAGAGCTGAACCTTGACATCACTAGGTTAAGGTTTTACATAAATGTATGGAATGTATAGAAAATTAAGGGGATTGGCATTATACAATAAAACTGTAAGTCAGATTGGAATGTGAAAAGAGGGACAATTATGGAAAGTTGTTTATTTATTCATGGCTTTACCGGAGGTGAGCATGAAATCTCGCCCTTGTCCCAGTTTATGGAGCAGCATAATTACCGTTCCAGAACATTTACTCTGAAAGGGCATGGAGGGAGCAGAAATGATCTACTGCATTCAGATCGACATGATTGGCAGCAGAGTGCTGAAGATGAATTGACAGAGCTGCTAAAGACGGATGATGGCGTTCATCTAATCGGATTTTCAACCGGTGCGCTTATTGCTTCTCATCTTTCTGTACGGTATAAACCCTGGATCAAATCTCTTACTTTATTATCCACTCCCGTATTTCCGCTGAATCCCGTGGAGATCCTTAAGACGCTTGCGAGCTTTTCCATGCTAAAAACGTATATTAATAAATTCACTTCAACGCCCCCAAAGGCGACGAGAGAGTTTCAACGACTGGTCCGAGAGAGTTTTTCAATCTATCCGCATATTGAGACTCCAACTCTAATTGTGCAGGGAAAACGAGATCATCTGGTGAAGACTAGAAGCGCAGACTATTTGCAGCATACAATCCCTACCACTCAAAAACAGGTACTGATGGTGGATAACAGTGGTCATATGGTTTGTCATTGTGATGATAAGGACCGGATCATGAACGAAGTACTACATTTTATACAAAGTGTGGGAAGCTGAGCATAAAAGGTAAATAATTAATCCTAAAGAGCCCCGATTAAGGAGGCTCTTTTTCTTGTGAAGTTTAATTTTTTATAGCTTGACAACGTATTCACAATCATGGTAATTTTTAGTTGGGAAACCGGTTTCCCTAAAATTATTTGTTTTTTGTGTTAAAGACGTTAAAAACATTAGAGACATCACTGGGCGGGCTTGGTTTTAATCAAGGTTGTAGGTTTTAGAGTGTTATGAATACGCTTTAATAAGAGAGGGAGATGCACGCAATGAAACGTAGGTTATGGTATGTACCCGTTCTAATTACATCTATTCTTCTTTCTACCGTGATTAACTTGTTTGTCTTAACACCGCAAAAGGCTGAAGCGGCCAGCATCGGCACAATTAATGAGAATGACACGATTTATCAGATTATGGTTGACCGATTTAATGATGGAGACACTTCCAACAATGCTACTGGTGCGGCAATTCGCTATGGAGAAAACTCTGAGGAAGATTTCCGTTATATGAAAGGCGGAGACTGGCAGGGGATTATCGACAAGCTATCATATATTAAAAATATGGGTTATACCGCGATCTGGATTTCCCCAGTGGCTGAGCCACAGATGACTAATCGGGAAAACAACGGTACCGGTAAAAATACAGCCTATCACGGATACAACGTTAAGAACCCTAACGCTGCCAATCCGTACTTCGGTACTAAGGAGAAGCTGAAGGAGCTTGTGGATTCTGCACATGCGCTTGGCATCAAAGTGGTAATTGACGTTGTGCCAAACCACGTAGGCGATTATATGCTTGGTACCCAAGCCTATTATGATATTCCATCATTGCAGCCAGTGGCTCCGTTCAATAATCCAGCATGGTACCACCATAATGGAGATATTAACTGGTCTCTAGCGGATGGGAGATATGATCAGTGGGCACAGGATTACTTAGAGAATCATGATTTGGGCGGGTTAGATGACATTGATTTCGATGTTCCTGCGGCTAAGCAGGCGATATTCGATTCAATCAAAGGCTGGTTTGATTATACGGGCGCTGACGGTGCACGTGTGGATGCTGCCAAGCTGATGAAGCCAACAGATATTGGTGAACTACAAAATTATCTGGGCGTTAATACCTTTGGCGAGAATTTCGACGGAAATGCCGAATTTGTCTCACGTTGGGTCGGAAACAACAAGGAATGGGGCATGCTCGATTTCCCAATGTTCTTCTCCGTGCTTAACAGCTTTGCTTATGGACAGTCTTTTGAGTCCAATATCAAAAGCACCTTGGCACAGGATTCCTACTACAACGGGAATGCCAATCACATGGTAACCTTTATCGACAATCATGACCGCAATCGCTTTCTAACGGAAGCCGGTGGAAGCGTTGATAAGCTGCAGAATGCTTTAACCTTTATTTTTACAGTTCGTGGAACACCGGTTGTCTTCCAAGGAACAGAGCAGAACAAAGGCAATGGCAACAGTCAGATTATGACGGGTGGTATTGCTGATACTTGGAACCGCTGGTCTATGGTGAAACGGGATGCAAGCGGAAACGTGATTGAGAACTATTTTAATGAAAATGCCAGCACCTATAAGCACGTAGCCAAACTTAATGAGATTCGTAAAAATAACCCAGCACTACGTACAGGTACACAACGTGAAATGTGGGCTGCACAGAACTTATATGCCTTCTCACGCCGCATCGACAGTGGAACGAATCAAGGCCAAGAAGCAATCTCCGTATTCAGTAATCAATCAAACGGCTCACAAACAGTAACTATTCCATTGCGCGCTGAGAGCTCATTAACCGTAGGAACAGTTTTGTATAATCAATTGAATACTGCAGATACAGTGACTGTACAATCAGGCGGAGTAACTGGAAAGCAAATTACTGTAACTGTAGGTGCGAATTCAGCCAAAATCTATGCGAAACAACAACAACCATCAGAAACAGTTCCTCCAACTACTCCAACCAACGTAACCGCAACGGTTCAGAATGCATCTAGCGCTTTGATCAGCTGGACAGCTTCTACCGATAATGTGGGCGTAACTGGATATGAAGTTTATCGTAACGGTGTCAAGGTAGGTACAACGGCAACTACATCCTATACGGATAATGGTTTATCCGTTAGCACTGCCTATAACTACACGGTAAAAGCATTTGATGCCGCAGGCAATCTATCTCTTCTTAGTGCGATTGCGTCTATTACAACACCGGCAGGGAACAGTGTCACGATTTACTATAAGCAAGGTTATACCTCGCCTTATATTCATTATCGCCCAGTAGGAGGTACATGGACGACATCTCCGGGTGTGGCTATACCTGTATCTGATGTAGCCGGATACAACAAAATAACGATTAATATCGGCTCCGCCAGCCAGCTTGAAGCATGCTTTAACAACGGCAGTGGCACATGGGACAGTAACGGGGGCAGCAACTATCTATTCGGTACAGGAACCTGGACTTATACGCCGACTGGAAGTATCACGTCGGGTGGACCAGTAACGCCAACACCAACAGTGACGCCAACACCAACACCAACACCAACACCAACACCAACACCGACACCAACGGTAACACCAACACCAACGGTAACGCCGACACCAACACCAACGGTAACACCAACACCAACAGTGACACCAACGCCGACACCGACAGTCACTCCAACGCCAACGGCAACACCGACTGGTAACACCGCAACGATCTATTATAAGAATACGGCATATAGCAGCTCGTACATTCATTACAAGCTAGATGGAGCGACAGTCTGGACGACGGCACCTGGTGAACAGCTTCAAGCTTCTTCTTTCCCAGGATACAAGTCGATCACAATTCAGCTAGGCACTGCAGCCGGACTGACCGCAGCCTTTAATAATGGCAGTGGTACATGGGATAACAACGGCAGCAGTAATTATCATTTTGCTGCTGGAACCTGGAGTCTGGTGAACGGAAGTATCAGCGCAGGGGAGCCTCAAGCAGACAGTGTGACATTCCGTGTAAATGTTCCAGCGTCTACTCCGGCGAGCGGACCTGTGTATCTCACCGGTACCTTCAACAGCTGGAATGCGGCGGATCCAGCTTATCAACTGACCAAAGGTAGTGATGGGGTATACTCCATCACACTGAGCTTGCCAGCAGGAACAGCGGTGCAATATAAGTTTACGCGGGGCGCTTGGACTAATGTGGAGGTAAACTCGAACGGCTCGGACATTTCCAACCGAGCGCTTACTCCTGCAGGCGGCGCACAAACAGTGAATCTAACCGTGCAGCGTTGGAAAGATCTATAATTTGCTAGTCAACTGAATCATAATACCTTTCACAAGCTAAGGAGCGGCCCCTCACGGGAGCCGCTCCTTAGTAAGCAGATGAAGCTCTTTCATTGCAAATAGTGCAATAGAATCTCTCTATTAGAACTGGAAGAATGAATCTACTGTACTATGTGCAATAGAATTCAGGTGGATCGCTGTTTTTAGACGATTTACTGAGAGTTGACTGCACATAGTGCAATAGAATTGAATCTGATCCGTTTTACAACGAATTCTATTGCATCAATTGCAATCAACCCTATTCAAGTCCCATTAAATCCAATTGAATTGCATTAAGTTCCGGTGATTCGGTCTCGAACGAGTTCAATCCTCCATCTATTCATTCTCTCTAAGCAGAATAATTACGAAGTTCCTCCAGAGAATTTGATTCTCATCGTAGATTCACGGGGGATAAGTTCCGGCTCCAGCAGCAAATGCTTGTGGGGCATATCAATGCTCCGAATGCGCTCCATCAGCAGCTGGCCTGAAGATACACCCAGCTTGAACGTATCAATATTAAGGGAAGTTAAAGGAGGTGTTGTATAACGGGATAGCGGATATTCATCGAAAGCGGCGATGCCGAGTTCTGATGGAACATCAATTCCGAGTGCTTTTGCGGCTTGAAGCACCCCAAAGGCTACATAGCTGTTCATACACACTACAGAGTCTGGCCGTTCCTCACGTTGCAGAAGCTCAAGCGCAGCATGATAGCTGTCATGTTCATCAGCCTTGCAGTTGATGATCCATTTCTGGTGAACGGTAAGATCTGTCTTCTGTAACGCTCTTAAGTATCCACCTAGGCGATGGGTATAAATTTTTTCCTGCTGCTGTCCGCCTATGAAGGCTATTTTTGAATAACCCTGTTCTACGAGATGCTCCGTCAGCATGCTGCCGCCTGCTTCATTATCAAAATCAACCCAGCTTCCGGGGGCTATAATCTCTCCAATGGAGATGTAAGGAAACTCCAGTCGATTCAGTTCTTCAGATAGTGCTTCTGTCAGTACAGAATTGTTGGCAATAATTCCGTCGACACGTTTACTAAACACAAGCCTATTTAGAAAATGGCCTTCTGGACTGCTATGTTGCACGTTGGAAATGGTCAGCTCGTATTTTAAAGGTGCAATTACGCTCTCAATTCCACCAATAATGTTGTAGAAGAATTGGTTTAGAAACTCACTTTCTTTAGACATATCGACCAGTAGGCCAATATTATAGCTGCTTTGTCTGGCTAATCCAGTAGCGATACTGCTAGGTGTGTAGTTCATTTGCTTCATAATCTCTCGTACCTTGTGTTTTGTTTCCTGTGATATTTTCGGGGAATCATTTAGTACTTTAGATACAGTCGATTTGGCCACATTGGCTGCTTTGGCAATATCAGAGATGGTTACTTTCATCGTCGTCCCTCATAACTTGAAAACGGTATTTGTAACCATAATAACACAAATTTAGCAGTCTCTCTAATGATGAATGAACCGATAGATAGAACGATAAAAGTATAGAAGGAGTTTATAAGTTATGCCTCAATCATGGTTTATATATCATACAAGTGAAGATCCATTTGCCTACCCTGTAGGTACAGGGACCCTTAAGCTCAGACTATTTACGCAAGCTGGACAGCATTTATCCTGTACCGTAATCCACTCGGATCGTTATGATTCTCCGGGACAAGAAGTTCCTTTGCAGATGGAGCGGATTGGGTCGGCCGGTATTTATGATATTCATGAAGCAATTATCCACACTAGCACTAGAAGATGCAGATATCTATTTCATATAGCGAATGCAGCAGGGCAGTATGTTTGGTATGGAGAGAGGGGTGCGTCGGAGAATCGGGAGCGTGCAGGCTCTTTTCAATATGCATACCTTCACCGTTCTGAGGCTTTGAAATTACCTTCATGGAGTCAGGATGCGGTGACCTATCAAATTTATCCTAATAGCTATAATGGTGGAACTCTAAAGGGCATTTCGGACAAAATACCCTATCTGCAGCAGCTTGGTGTAAATACTATTTACATGACGCCTGTATTTGAGTCTCCTTCAGAGCATAAATATAATACCTCTGACTACTATAAAATCGACCCTGCATTTGGCGATACAGACGGATTGAAGGCGCTCGTCAGTGAGGCGCATCGTCATGGAATTAAGGTCATTCTGGATGCCGTGTTTAATCACTCGGGAGATCAATTTTTTGCTTTTAAGGATGTAATGGAAAAAGGCGAGCAGTCCCTGTATAAAGACTGGTTCTTTATTCGTTCCTATCCAGTTGTACAGACGCCCGCACCGAATTATGAGACATTCGCCAAAGCTGAAGCGCATATGCCAAAGCTGAATATGGATCATCCCGAGACGGCTGATTATATGATTAATGTTGCTAAGTATTGGATTCGTGAAACAGAGATCGACGGCTGGCGTTTAGATGTAGCGAACGAGGTCAACCCGGCTTTTTGGTCTCGCTTCCGGCAAGAGCTCAAGTCTGAATATCCTGAAATCCTACTCATCGGAGAGATCATGCATGCTTCTGGGCCATGGCTTAGAGGAGATCAATTTGATGGTGGCATGAATTATGTTCTTCGGGATGCCGTGCTGGAATTTTTTGCAGAGCAGACAACGGGACCAGATCGCTTTATGGAGCAATTACTCCATCAGGAGGCGTTGTATAATGACCAGGCGAATTCAGCTATGTTTCAGTTGCTTGGCAGTCATGATACGCTTCGCTTTCTTACAGCATGTAAGGAAGGGGGACGTGGCTGGGATCGGGTGAGTACCGCAATTCAACGAATGAGGTTGGCAGTTTTTTTTCAGATGACCTATATCGGTATTCCGATGATCTATTATGGGGATGAGGTTGGAATGGAAGGTGCTACGGACCCTCACTGTAGAAAAGCTATGGTATGGCAAGAGCAAACTCAGGATACAGCGCTGCTGAAGTGGTATCAAGAACTGATTTTTTTAAGAAAAAGCTGCGATATTCTAAGAAGAGGCACGTTCCGTCCTTGGTTCTCAGATGAAGTCCGTAATGTCCTCGGTTATATCCGGGGTGTGGGTCAAGAGAAAATAGGGTTAATTATCAATAATTCTCCGAATGCGTTTGAGCTTGAGCTTAGTGCATATCGTTCAGATAAAAATGTGTTAACTGATCTATTGTCAGGAGCTACTTTTAAAAATATTAACAAGCTTACAGTGAGCATTGAACCGTTTGGCTGTTTAATGTTGTATTAAAATAGTATAAGGCCTCTTCCAAAGAAGGGGCCTTATTGTTCATTAAGAAACGGATGTCACCTCAAAAGGACATCGAAGCCGTTTCTATATAAAAATATAAGAAAGTATAAGCTTCACGCTATACATTATCCTTATATCTCTCGCATAAACGCCAACCGTCCTTTAGGGATGCTGAAGGCGTTATTCCTTGTGTGTGGCACTTTTTTTATTTTTGCTCTTTAGGTCTCTATACTCCTGATTTTCCCATTGTTTTAACAACGGAAAAGGGTCAAAAGCCCATTCAGTAATCCCACGGTCACGGTAGATACCAAAATGTAGATGTGGCGGGAATTTCCCTTGTGTTCCTGGATTACCGTAGCCTGAGCTGCCTACCCAGCCGATGATTTCCCCCGGTGAGACAATATCTCCACGTGAAATGGATTTGTTGTATCCGGATAAGTGAGCGTAATAATGGTAACGATTTTCGATATCGCGAATTCCAATTCGCCAGCCACCATAGCGGTTCCAGCCTTTAGTTTCCACTAAGCCAAAGCAGGTGCTGCGTACCGGCATGCCTTGTGGTGCAAAGAGGTCAGTCCCTTCGTGGATACGTGCTCCCCCCCAGCTTCTGCCAGTTCCCCAAGTGCTACGGTAAGAATAGGAATTACTTAGGGGAAGCGGAAAAGCATTACCTGACAGGTCAAGCCGCCCAAAATGTTCATAGAGCTTGGCGAACTGAGCTATGCGCTGAGAGGCACGGCCATTGTGATAATACTCCCAAATACCGATACTGAAATCATTAGCTGAATCACCATATTTCTGTAAGTGTTTAGCCATACTATATAGAACATCAGCATCATTCTTTGAATCAGCGATTCCGTCTCCTGAGCCATCACGGCCAAAGCCGTTAAAGAAGGTGATGGATTCCGGGGAAGTATCCTCTTGATCCGGATTGAGTGGGCCGGACCATACGGGTGCTGGAATCATGATTCCTGTAAGACGGTTAGTGACGGGCTTGTCCGAGGACCCTTTTTTGGCGATGGTGCGTTCATATTGATCAATGGCGGCGAATCTAAACCAAGGGATTCCAGTGGCTGCACTCATTTGATCATAAATCCCTCTACGTGCAGTCCATATGGATTCCTTGCTAGCATTAACGGGATCGCCGCTGCTTTCCACCGGTTGGACTGTAGCCTGTACTGCAGCTGCCGGAACGGGAAGGCCTAAACCACCCCAAAGGATAGCGGCCGCGGACAGACACAACATCGTTCTCCGGTTATTAGTATTCTTAAATAGGGCCAGCAAGATAACAGCCTCCTTTTGTCCGGGCGTAGAATTGAATGTAGGCACTTCGGATAAAGCTTTTATTATAGATTGAAGCAAAAAGCTATTTTTTATCCGTTCTTGTCTAAAGGTACCAGTAAATTCTCTGCCGGAATCGAAGTTGGCATGCCCTGCATATTTCACAAAAACAGGCAATTGTAAAGCGCACATGGTATAATATGAGGCAGCATCTTTCATCTGCAGCACCACATTCAGGAGGAAGCGGGGTTTATTATTTTGACGAATAAAACAGCAAAGCAGCCTAAGCCGGATTGGATTAGAATCAAGCTAACTACCGGTGATAACTATCAGGAAATCAAGAGCATGATGCGTTCTAAAACTTTACATACCGTATGTGAAGAAGCTAGATGTCCGAACATTTATGAATGCTGGGCCAATCGAACGGCTACCTTTATGATTCTTGGTGATATATGTACTCGCGCATGCCGTTTCTGCGCTGTGAATACAGGGCTGCCGACAGAGCTGGACCTTCAGGAGCCTGAACGTGTAGCAGAAGCTGCAGAGGGAATGAACCTTCGCCATTGCGTGGTGACCAGTGTAGCCCGTGATGATCTTGCGGATGGTGGCGCCCAGATTTTTGCTGAAACGGTAGCGGCAATTCGTAAACGCCTTCCGTTATGTAGTGTTGAAGTATTGATTCCAGATTTCCTGGGAGAACGAAATAGTCTAGAGATTGTCATGAACAGTAATCCAGACATTCTTAACCATAATATTGAGACAGTGGAACGGATGTCAGACCGTGTGCGGGCTAAAGCGAAGTATCGCCGTTCGTTGGAGCTACTGCGTAGAGCCAAGGAGATGAAGCCGGACATTCCTACCAAATCAAGCATTATGCTTGGAGTCGGTGAAGAGTGGGATGAAATTTTACAAGCAATGGATGATTTGCGAGCCGTAAATTGTGATATATTGACTTTAGGACAATACTTACAGCCTTCTCCAAAGCATTTAAATGTGGAGAAATATTATCCACCGGAGGAATTCGCACTGCTCAAGGAAGAGGGGCTAAAGCGTGGCTTCAGCCATGTGGAATCAGCCCCGCTTGTTCGCAGCTCTTATCGTGCGCATGAGCAGGTGAAATCTGCCGCTCAAGCTCGTGAGGAACGCGCAGTTTCTTCTAGTTAATTTTTTGAAATAGTGACAAAGTCACAAAAAGGTTTATTAAGAAGAGGGTTGAAGGAGCGATAGCGTTCTGAAACACTCAGCCCATAGGTTACACATAAAAAAACGTTGATTTGAGTCATTGGAGAGAAATGTTGGAGCTGCAGGAGCGTTAGCGTTCGCCTTTGTTGATTTATTTCAACCGCTGATGCGGTTCAAATAAAAGAAATTAATCAACAACAGCGACCGAAAGCCCAATATTTCTCGGAAATGACGGCATAATCAACGAAAATACTTTCCTTCGAAAGGCAGGCGGCAAAAGGTTTGATCGTTATAGGCGGAAAAGGCTACGAACTTATGTTAGATCATAAGGATGGTTGGAATCCGGAGGCGTTTCGCGGAAGATATAGCGAAGTGCTGGAAAGATACGACTATATTATTGGTGACTGGGGTTACAGTCAGCTGCGTTTGAAAGGCTTTTACCGAGATAACCACCCTAAGGTGAATCGGGATACAGCGATTTCTGGCATGGTCGATTATATTAATGAATATTGCAATTTTGGCTGCGCATATTTTGTGTTGCATAAATTAAAAGAGGTACCACAAGAAGGCATGTTCAAGGATATTCTAATCAAAGAAATACCAGAACCGAGTGAGGAAGAAGATTCGGAGCTAGAAGCTGAGGATCATGATGGAGTGGCTATAGATAAAGAGTTCTCTTCTAAAGAAACGTCATCTAAGCCAGCTTCGAATTCATCTGCTGCATTTAAAGAGATGACTTCTGCTAAGGAAAGACCTTTAAGAGAACATCAAAGCCGAAATCACCGGGGTAAGGATTCGCAGGGGAAGAAGTCCAAAAAGGAATTTCAAAGCAGACCACCACAAGGTCAATCTCAAAAGCCCCAAAACACACAAAACACACAGAAGCCTCAAAATAACCAAAATGCACAAAACGTAGAGAATTCAGAATCTTAAAGATGAAAGCTGACCATAAGTAGAGAACTTCTACGAGTGAGACAGCTTTTTTCTAAATATAAGGATAATGTATAAGTTTCCACTATACATTATCCTTTTTTTATCGCATAAACGACTACCGTCCATTGGGACGCCAAAGGCGTTTTTTGCTTTTTTGAAATGGATATTGTACAACAATAAAGGCAGCAACCCTCCATCTCTGGAGAATTGCTGCCTTTTCATATCGTTATGGATTATTTTACAGATAATTTCAATTGCTTCTGTGTAGCATTGTAACTCCACACGAGTGCGGGGAACTTTTTCTTAAAGGCATTTAATTCAATGTAGGTCTCACCATTCTGGGATAGCGCCTCTTTGGAGGAAATCGTAAAGCCAGTGGAATTGCCTGCTCCGCTCTTTACGATGACCTTTTTATTCTTGGCATCCCATGTGACCTCACCCTCGATAAGTGCAGCCAGCACAAGCGAAGAAGCATAAGTTTTATCGCCCTGCTTCACAAGACCGACATTACCAGCAAAAGGAACGCCATTGATATTTAAGATGTGATGATCTCCGGTGACTTCTAAAGTCTTCATTCCAGCAATCTGCAGGGCGGTAATCAGCTGTGCGGTTTTGCCTTTAACCTCAATATCCGGTGTAAGACCGATATGATTAAAGTCTTCTTTCTTAGGGGTCAGATATTTCTGCGTGGTTAATTTCAGCATGTCGCCATTAGACACCTTAATTAGGCTTTGAATACGCGCTTTGCCGTAAGAACGAGTGCCTACGACAGTTGCCAGCTTGTTATCACGCAGGGCCCCAGTAAGAGCTTCAGATGCACTTGCAGTATATTCGTTGGTTAGAATTACGACGGGTACACCGATTTTGCTGCCACTAGTAATCGTTACAGGAGTTAGTGCGCCACTTTGATCAGAGGTATACATCATAATGCCTTTATCCATAAAGCTAGAGGCGATGTTGTATGCCGAATCCATATAGCCACCCAAGTTATCACGTAAATCTAACACCATGGATTTCATTCCTGCTGCACGCATCTTCTTTAGCATAGCAGCAAATTCTTCATCAGAATTCTGGGTGAAACCACTGAGCGAAATATAAGCAATCTTCGGTCCAATGAGGGTTCCAAAAACGGAAGTCGAATTTAATTCATTTCGGGTGACAACATAATTTTTAGAGACGCCATTTCTGAGAATTAATAGGGTTACCTTGGTGCCTGCGGCTCCACTGAGTTCGGTATCATCCGTTTCGTCAACGGGGATTCCGTTAATTTTGAGAATCGTATCTCCGCGTTTCAAGCCTGCCTTTTCTGCAGGAGAACCTGGAGAAATTTCTTCAATGTAGAGTTCTGTCGGCGTATATTGTAATTTAACACCGATGCCAACGTATTCGAGATCAACCGCATGTTCAAATTGCGCCGCTTCCTCGGAATTGAAGTATTGGCTGTATGGATCGTCCAGTGTGTTCACCATGCCGTCAATGGCTCCGCGAATCAAAGTATTCTTATCTACATCTGAAAGGTTATAGTTCTCTAATAGCTTCATTACTTCATTAATAAGATCACTGTTGTCTGTAGAAGCTTGAACGGCATCTGCAGCAGAGGCTACAGGAGCAAATGTAATAGATAAAGCCAGACAGCTGGTTAACAGTGCGCTTATTACTTTTTTCGATTTCATGGAATCAAACACCCTTTTTATTAGGATTTCACAAGTTTATTGTAGACGTTATATGTGTTATCGATTGTCCATACACCGGTATCCGACTTGGATAGAATGTAGATAAGGCCCTGCTCATAAGTCTCCTCTTCACTAGCTTCCTTGTCTTTGCTTTCAACATATATCGCTGCTTCTTTGGCACTGTAAAAATAGACATTTGAAATGCCTGGAGTATAGGTAATATCGTACGAAGTGAAGAAATCATCCAAATCTGCCTTGAGAGAAGAATCATATTCTTCACCATATGAAGTCATCGTGGAAAGAACTGCTGTAAGATTCTCTTCGTTCATTGCTTGATAATACTTGGTAATAGTTCCTTTAATAGCATCGGCATCATTTTGAGGGATGTTGGCTGCTGTTTTTAGGGCTTGTTCGCGAGAAAGGAGAATGGTCGAGCTTTGGGATTCCACGGATGATATCTTCCAGCTTCCATTCTTGCGGACCAGGGTATATACGTATTCATCCTCTGTATCTGGAGTATAAGCCCCGCCTGTTCTGCGAGAACTTTCAAGCGTATACACAGTGGCTTCGTTAGCTTTAAGGTCGAGGATTTCCAAACTATCAATAGTATTCTTTATGTCGAAAACTTTAAAAGATTCATTGAGCTCTGCCACTGATTCCGCGTAAGAGGAATCCGAATCCATGAGGGAGTAGTAGCTAGTCGCTTTTTCTTCATTGAAATACTGATTAGATAAACGGATTAATGCTGTAATGGCTGCTTCGTCCTTATCTTTGGAGACAGGAGTAGTAATCTGTACACTTCTACTGGTGGAATTCCAGACGGCTGTGCCTCCTGTTGCCTCAGCGATAAAACGCAAAGGGATGTATGTAGTGCCAGCTGATGAGACTGGTGCGGTCGTTAATTTTTTAACGGTTCCGTTAACAGTTGCGCGGTTGCTGCCAATCTTGAGGGTAATTGCAAGATTTGAACTTTTACCTGTTACGGTTCCAGTCTTGGCATCCCAGAGAACTTGAAGTCCAAGCTTCTCAAAGACGACCCGGAAAGGTACGAGTACAGAATTGTTTGCTAAGTATGGAGATCCAGCGGTGAAGGAAACCTTACTCCCGTTAATATACACGTCAATCGGTTTTGAAGCTGCAAAAGCCGGGACCGCTAGTATAAGGGCCAGTAGACTTATGCTTAAGAGGGATAATAATCTTTTCAACAGTACTCTCTCCTTTTATGTAACTCTTTGTAAAATAGCCTCATTATACCATTTGACTTCTCTCTCTGTCTATCAAATGGTGTTAGTTTTGTCACACAAAAGAGCCGGAGATATGGATATCTCCAGCCACAAAAAAATGATAAATTCTTAAACCAAAAAGGCTTCACGGACACGGTTCCAGAATGGGAAAGGACGGTACCTGGCGAAACTGACTTTCTTGTCCGATACTTGGCAGCGTACTGAAATCAGGTCGTCTACCGGGATATTGTTATGATCTATCGTCAGTAGTAAACGCTGATCTTTACAGGAAAGAATATCGCAATGATGATGCTTCGGCAGAAGTAATGGCGAACCCATTGTTCGGAATACACGGTTGTTAATGGAGGCGATTTCGGCAATCTGCAGCGCCTCTATAGATGGGTGAACCATAGCTCCCCCAAGGCTTTTGTTATAGGCCGTACTACCAGAAGGAGTTGAAATACATAGTCCATCACCTCGGAACATTTCGAAGGTGACATCATTGATGTCAACTTGAATCATTATAGTTCCATCCACCCCTTTAAGGGTAAATTCATTTAGGGCTATGTGGGACGAAGAACCGGATTTCTTGTGAATTTCCAGCTCAAGTAACGGATATTTTACGATTCGGGGTTTCTGTGGCTCAGAATCCTCGGTTCCGCACATATAGTCGATTAAGGTGGGCAGCTCTTCCGCTTGCCAGTCCGCATAGAAGCCTAAGTGCCCTGTGTGGACACCTACGAAGGCTAAATTGGGAACTTGATCGATAAAAGTATGAAAAGCGTGCAGCATTGTGCCGTCTCCGCCAATAGAGATGACGATTTCGGGAGACTCGGCATCCAGTTGCAGGTCCCGCTCCGCCGCCAGCTTGTGAAACTGCTCGGCAAGTTTGATTGATAGTTCATCACCGCGGTCCAGAACATAATATCTCAAGATGTACAGGCTCCTTTTGTATATTTCAGTCATACATCGATCATAATCAATCTTGACCCGGAACACAATATGTTAATCAACTTCGCCGTATCCAACGAATCATTGCAGTGAAAGCAGGGAGAAGCAGGGAGACTAAAATCGCAGCACTTAATAAAAGGCTCAGCAGAGCGAGGCTTGCAGTGATCCCCGTGGCAGAAGGTGTAAAGGCAATAGAGGCAGGCAATGATATCCATGCAGTAGACAGCCCTGTGTCCATCACAGGGTTCCAGAGCAGCAATACGAGTCCTGATGCGAGGAAGGCGTGAATTAGACGTGCAGTCATAAATGGCAGATACCGAATTCCGGTGCCATTCAGAATACTGGCTACCTGGGCATGTACAGATAAACCGCCCCAAGAGAGGATGAAAGCAGCTGCGGCAACCTTGAACTGAAGCGGGATGGAAGAAGCAGCTTCACCCGCAGAACGGGCACCGATAGTAACTTCGAAGAATCCGCTAATCAGAGCCTGGGCCAGTTCGGGGGGACCACCCACAAGGGAAATAAGATGTCCGGTCAAGCTAAAGAGTGAGGATAGAATTCCTGCGCGGGCAAGCAGTTCCATTAGTACATTGAAGAATACAACCAAACCACCTACGACAATAATAAGCTTAAGTGAGGACTGGATGGCACCTCTTAATAGCTCCCCGAAGCTTCGCCCATCTTTGCGCCGAGCTTCCTCCATGGCAAGTAGTGCAGCATGGATTCTTCCAAAACCTTTTTTGGATAGAACAGAGGGGGCGGCAGAACTAGTTGTGGATGGGTCTTGAGATGGGGATCTCTGTTCTTTGCGTCCATGGAACGACATTAGCAAGCCAACAATCAAACCGCTCCCGTAGTGGGCGAGAGCTAGGATGAGCCCCAATGATGCATCTCGAAAAAATCCGACGGACACTGCACCCAACAGAAAGATTGGATCGGATGAGGTTGTGAAAGCGACTAATCTTTCCCCTTCCACTCTGCTAATCAGATTCTGTTCCCGCAGCTTAGCGGTTAATTTAGCGCCAACAGGATATCCTGATACATATCCCATTGCAGCGACAAACCCACCGCTACCTGGTATACCAAAAAGAGGACGCATCAACGGATCAAGCAAAGCGCCAAAGAGATGAACAATCCCTAAGCCCAGCATGATTTCGGAAATGACGAAGAATGGAAATAGGGAGGGGAATAACACATCCCACCAGATGGCCAAGCCACGTAAGGCTGCGCCAAGGGACGCCTCCGGATGAAACAGCATTAGCAGCATACAGCCCGCCAATGTTAATCCCAGCAGTGGGCCGCCAATCTTTTTTAAAGTCATAATTAACGCCTCCTGATCTATGGTTAGATGTATGCGAAAAGAAGGACAAACAGCACAAAAAAAATAAAGGAAGCGGTTACATAAATCTGTGCTTTTTCGCTTGAGTTATGATATTATGTAAATAAGGAATGCACCCTCTGTTACAAGAATAAATGGGATGGAGTGATGGCGATGAGCGTTGTAGCCGGAGTTCTCGTTTGTGCTTTTGTATATGTGATCCGGGTCTCTCTCGTCCCTGCAGGTGATGAGGAATTTCGGACCTACTGACAATAATCTCCAGACGCTAAACTAAAGTTTAGCGTCTTTTTTCTGCCGTTTAGGGGCACTTTCGACGGATATCCGGGCAGTGCTTTTTTTTGGTATAATAAATTAAGAAACGTTTCATTAATATGGAAGAAAGCTGGTAACCTCGATGAATCCAAATGAGAGTATATATGAGAACTTAGGGGGAGCTGAGGCATTACATCGTTTGGTGGAAGTGTTCTACGCCAAAGTACAGCTTCATCCGCAGCTGGGTCCGTTATTTCCCGAAGACATTTCTCCTGTTCTGGAGAAGCAGTATCAATTCCTAACACAGTTTTTTGGCGGTGGCCCACTGTATTCAGAATTACATGGACATCCCATGATGAGAGCAAGGCATATGCATATTCCCATTACTCCAGAACGTGCTGAAGAATGGCTGCAGTGCATGAAAGAGGCGCTTGTGGAGACTGGTGTAGAAGAGCCGCTGCGTTCCTTCGTGCTTAGTCGCCTTGCGGGTCCCGCACATCATTTTGTTAACATGCCCCAGGAATAATAAGGGACAGGTTGATCCTGAAAGGAATGAGAGTACTTGCCAGACTTAATACCCCTATATTCTATTAAGGTCAAATGTTGCAATTGTGAACATGAATTCTCAACCTCTCGCGTACGTCCTAGTCTGAAAAAGGCTATTCGCCGCGATGCTGATTTTTGTGCCTATTACAAAAACGAGAATCCGGATTATTATGTTGTACGCGTCTGCCCGAGTTGCGGGTTTGCCTCTACAGAAAATTCAGCGGACAAGCTGACGGAGTTGCAGCGAAAGGCATTTAATGAACAGGTAGGAAAACGCTGGAAGAGCCGTGACTTTGGGGATAAACGAAGCTGGGAAGCTGCGCTTGAGACCTATAAACTTGCACTTCTATGCGCTCAAAGCATTAACGATAAGGATCGGATTATTGCAAGTCTACTGCATCACATTGCTTGGTTGTATCGATATCAAGGGAATACAGAGCAAGAACAACGCTTTTTGCGTTATTCATTAGATGAATATGTGAAGGTGTACGAAAAAGATGGAATAGGCGGTAATGATGCCCGGCTCATGTATCTGATCGGTGAGCTTAATCGGCGCATCGGAGAGTTCCCTGTGGCTGTAATGTGGTTCTCCCGTCTGATTAATGATCAGAAGATTATGGATGCTGCGATGATTCGGGCTGCCAGAGAGCAGTGGGTTGTGCTAAGAGAACAAATGCGTGGTGAAGCTGTAGATGTTGATGCCGATGGATTGCCTTCAGGTTCTTAAAGTTTACGAACAACAAAAAGCGCAGAAGAGAGTAATGCTCTCGTCTGCGCTTTATAAAAATGTTAATATTGGGATTCAGATGTCCTTTTATTTATCGAACTGCCCGATCGAATAGGAGGTAATCTCCGTCGTTATCTACAACTGTGGGACTGGCGCTGCAACATGGGAAGACAAGCAGTTTTTTCTTGCCGTCACGAACGATTTGCAATTCTTTTGGCTTCATAGGAAGAAGGACATTCTCCGAGTTGCAAAAAGGGCAGTACTGCACATACATATCGCCTAAAATAATGTCATAAGGCCAGGTATGACTAAAGGGAATCATTGTGAATCCTTCCCGGAAGGAGACTCTTCATTTCCATCCTCAGCTTGCGGTGAATTCTGCTTTTTGGATAGCTCAGCTATTTTTTGTAGCAAAATATGTTGGGGCATATGCATCAAGTGTTCCAGTGGAACGCCTAGTTGCTTGGATAACGTAATGGCTGTTTCCGGTGAAATTTGTAGTGGCTTCATATGGATGCCCTCCTAAAGTTTATCGGCTATGAATGTTCCGGTATCGTTATTCACTTTACCATGGTGTTAAGTCAATTACAAAGAAAACCAAATGAGAGCAAAGGAATGGTGAGTACAGATGAAACAACCATTATCACTGACTTGGGAACTTGATTCCATATTTCGTGGAGGATCGTCGTCTTCTGAGTTAGAAAGCTTTTTAAAGAATCTTGAGCAAGATATTGCAGCCTTACAGGGTCTGGTGAAGAATGCCGTAGCTCCAACGGATGTTGAGTCTACCAAGGCGCTGGACGAGGTTATAGAACTGCTTCAGAGCTGTTCAGGAAGACTAGTGGAGGTATCTTCCTTCGCAGACTGTCTGGGCGCTCAGAATCAAATGGACAAGGGTGCAGTAAGACTGGCGGCCCGAGTGACAAGCATGCGTGCTGGATTCGAAGGCATCAGTTCACAATTCAGTAATGTGCTTCGTCAGACTACGGACAAGGTATGGGCAGAATGGATGGCTCGTCCGGAGATTGCTCCTTTAACGTTCGTGCTGAGCGAGAGCCGTGATTTGGCCCGTGAAAAGATGAGCCCAGAGCTGGAAAGCTTAGCGCTGGAACTAGCTGTTGACGGATATCATGGATGGAGCGGGCACTATGATACGATTGTAAGCTCGATTAAAATCCCGTTTGAGGATGAAGAAGGAACCAAGCTACTCTCCGCAGGTCAAGCTTTTAATAAGCTGGATGATCCAGATCCGAAAGTACGTCAATCCATGTTCCGCAAATGGGAAGAAGCATGGACCGAAGCAGCAGATAACTGTGCGGATACCTTGAATCACTTAGCAGGCTTCCGTCTGAAGCTTTATAAAGGAAGAGGTTGGGAAGATATTCTGAAAGATCCGCTGAGCATCAATCGTATGTCACAAGATACTTTGAATGCGATGTGGGACGTGATTACGAATAGCAAGCCTGCACTTGTGGGCTATCTTCAGCGTAAAGCAAAGCTGCTTGGGCTGGATGCTCTCTCGTGGGTGGATGTCGAAGCACCTGTGGGCAAATCTTCAGGTAAAATCCCATATGATCAGGCTGCTAAAGATATCGTTACCCAGTTCCGCAAATTTAGTCCGAAGATGGCCGAGTTTGCAGAGCGTGCTTTTGATAACAACTGGATCGAGGTTGAGGATCGTCCGGGGAAACGTCCTGGAGGTTTCTGTACATCCTTCCCAGAGAGCAAGGAATCACGGATATTCATGACCTATAGCGGCACAACCTCCAATGTTTCAACCTTAGCGCATGAGCTGGGACATGCTTATCATTCTTATTTGCTGGATGATCAACCTGTATTTAATCAGAACTACGCTATGAACGTTGCAGAGACTGCTTCAACCTTCGCAGAGGTCATTGTGTCTGACGCTCAGGTTAAAGCGGCTAGCAATGCTGAAGAGAAGCTGGCGCTGCTTGAAACGAAGATTCAGAACAGCGTTGCTTTCTTTATGAACATTCACGCTCGGTTCTTGTTCGAGACTCGTTTCTATGAGAAACGTAAGGAAGGCCTTGTAAATGCTGAAGAGCTGTCTGAATTGATGGTGGAAGCACAGAAGGAAGCTTTCTGTGGGGTGCTTTCAGAATACCATCCTCATTTCTGGGCTTCTAAACTGCATTTTTATATCACGGATGTGCCGTTCTATAACTTTCCTTACACCGTAGGTTACATGTTCAGCACAGGCTTGTATCGACTGGCCCTGCAAGAAGGAGCTTCCTTTGCGGATAAATACGATAGCTTGCTGCAAGATACTGGTGTGATGACTTTAGAGAATCTGGTACTTAAGCATCTGAGTGTGGATCTGACGAAGCCGGACTTCTGGCAAGGTGCTACAGATCTGATTGTAGCTGACATTAATGAGTTCTTGGAAATGACGGAGCACTTAGTTTGAAAAAGTCTAAACTAAGACATATTTTACGGTAGAAAAAACAACAGAATTTCAGTATGAATACGCAAAAGCCCCTGATGCAGGGGCTTTTTTTAAAGGCAAAATGTCGAAAAAACACGTTTTATAAAAACTAATATACAATAATTCTATGGATTTCGCGCATCTATAGGGATAATAACCCAATTTTGCCGAATAATGTTGTTTACCTTTTATTAGTAACCTATAATGAGTCTTAAGCCTTATATAAGGCGAAACTAGAAAAATCACTCAGCTAGCTCGCAAAACAGAGAAAACGCTTACAAAAACAGTTTTGTACGAAGTGAATTCGGATAAAACAAAGTCTCACAAAACTTTTAGGAGGAAAAGTATGCTTAAGACAGAACAGCTTTCATTAGCAAGACAGATGGACATGGTATTTAAGGAGCTTCAGGAAGAATTATCAGGATTAACTTCTGGTACGGTATTTGTGCAAATACGAAATAACATGATCGGCAAATTCGGTATACGGCATAATCCTCTTTCTGGGCGGAGTGGGGGGTTCACTGATGTGAAAGAAGGGATGACAGATGGACAGCAAGCTTCTTTTCGACTAATGGCGCTGGAAAGCCTGAAGTACAAGCGTCGTTGGACACATGGTGAGATTTCTTATGAATTTGCCATTAGACAGGGTATGGTGATTGTAGATGCTACGCTGGAGTCCAATTACAATATGGCCAACTTGATGATTCGGTCTCCTCGTAATGCCTACGCTGAAAGTTCCGAACAATTTTTTGGTTAAGCGTTATTTACATAAACTTTATAGTTCATATTAAGAAAAAAATTTATATGCTTGCGTAATAAATTCTTCTTCTACTTCTCGCAAAAAATGGAAACCGACACTAAAAGGACGGTAAAACCGTTTTTTCTTGTGAAAATCAAAAACCCTCCCACAGCTTCAGAAAGAAGTGTGAGAGGGCTCAAAAGCTACTCGGTTTTAGGCTTTTTTAATATGCCCTAGCCGGATAAAACACTTAAGATAACGTTGTTACTGACGACCGGACAGTTGTTGTTCTGCCAGTTGCACTAGACGTTTAGTGATGTAACCGCCCAGAGAACCAGTTTCGCGAGAAGTGTAGTTCCCGTAATAACCGTCAGCTGGGATCGTTACTCCAAGCTCCTGTGCTGCTTCATATTTCAACTGTTGCAATGCCGCAGTTGCTTGAGGAACGACCAGGTTATTGGAACGGCTGCTACGACCTTGACCTGCTTGACCCATGTGTGTCACCTCCTTCGCCCGTTGTGAAGATAGTATGAGCGCTAAGAGGTTAATTCATGCATCCCTTCGAAAGGTTTTAAGGATGGTAATTATTAGTGAAATAAAAGTGAGGATAGGATAGAAATTCTTTGTTGCTAGGTATCATACAAAAAAAATCGGTCTTTCCTTACGTAATAGCAAGGGAAGACCGATATAATGTATATCTGCTTTAAATCTCAGGATAAATCATTTCCAACAAGGTGGTCAGATTCTGACTCTGTCCGGGTTCTATCGTTAAGAGGCCTGTGAAGGAAGCGTCATCGGATACATTCGGTGCATTTGCGAGCCATGTATAGGGTTCAATGCACAGAAATTGATCTGCTGGTCCTTTGGTATATAGCACCCAGTGACGGAATAGATTCTCGTCAGCAGTATAACGGAGGCCATAACCATCATCGCGTAATAATAGGGCTTCTACAGGCTGTTTTTCTCCAATGCGAAGAGCAGTATCAAAATTAGTTCCCTGCATGTTCATTCCGGTGTTCAAGGCTTCCAGATCACCAAGTGGAATTAGATTGCCGCTAGGGAGCAATTCATCGTTCAGTTCATAAATACTATTTACTGGGAGCTTAAGATTCCAGCGCTCAGGTTCTCCATCAATCATAAACCAGGTGTGATAACCGATCCCAAAAGGAATTCGATGATCTCCGAGATTTGTAACCTTTAAAGTTTGGGTAAATCGGGCTTCCTGAAGCCTAAATGTCATTTCGAATTTAAGTGGGATAGGGAATTGTTCCATCCAATGTGGATCATCTTCCGTTCGGAATTCAGTAGTGACCGCGCAACCATCTTCATCTTCTTCAATATCGCTGACACACCAGGCCTGAGTTCGGTGTAGACCATGAATATGATTGTCATTAGCGGTATTCTGGTCAAATTGATAACTTGTACCGTCGAACTGAAATTGGCCCTTACGAATTCTTCCGGGTGGAATTAATAGCGGCATGCCAAAATGGTAAGGTTTTTGCATAAAGAAAGCTTGATCGCTTTCATCAGGCCGCCGTAGAATTTCCCGTTGTTTCTTTACATCAAACAATGAAATCACGTTATTTCCTAGTCGCGGCAAAAGCGTGACTTCCAGTTCACGGCTGTGCAAAATATAAGTATCATAACCGCCCCACTGCCCTTTGGTCACCTGTTTCATGAGATATGCTCCTTTATCGTAACTGTAATCGAATAGAACATGGATAACCTTATCATAACAGATTTATACCGTAGTGGTTAAGTGATTTGACAACTTCTCTTTATGGTTCTATGATGAAGGCATTAATTCATGATGATAATGTGATGACGGGGATAAGTAGGCAGGTATTGTACCTTCAGAAAGCCGGTGGTTGATGCGAACCGGTAGGACACTCCTGATGAATGGACCCCTGAGCGCCGAGCTTGAACGGGAGCTAGATGCCCTAGTAGACCGGCCGGATCTTCTCCGTTAACGGAAGACGAAGGCTGTTTTCTTCTTGTCTTAACAAGATTAAGCAGCGAATAAGGGTGGCACCACGGTCTCACGTCCCTTGCGGATGAGGCTTTTTTTGCGTTCTCGGAAACTTAGAAATTACATCAAACGGAGGTCTCTATTATGAAAAAAGTAATGTCAGGCATTCAACCGAGCGGTTCACTTACACTGGGGAACTATATAGGAGCACTGAAAAATTTTGTGAAGCTGCAAGATGATCATCAATGTTTCTTTATGGTTGTCGATATGCATGCGATCACTGTAGCTCAAGATCCAGCGGCGCTACGTGAGCAATCAGAGTCTGTAGCGGCTCTATTTATTGCAGCAGGAATTGATCCTGCACGTTCTAATGTTTATATGCAGTCGCATGTGCCGCAGCACGCTGAACTAGGCTGGATTATGACGACACTTACAGCGATGGGCGAGCTGGAGCGTATGACCCAGTTTAAAGATAAATCATCAGGTAAGGATTCTGTCGGCGCTGGTCTTTTCGTCTATCCTTCCCTGATGGCAGCAGATATTCTAGTTTATAATGCGGATCTTGTGCCGGTAGGAGAAGATCAGAAGCAGCATTTGGAGTTGACTCGTGATTTAGCTGGGCGCTTCAATAATCGTTTTGGTGAATTCTTTACCATTCCTGAGCCATACATCCCAGAGGTTGGCGCACGTATTATGTCTCTAGATGATGGCACCAAAAAAATGAGCAAGAGCAATCCAAACGCTGGAAGCTATATTGCTCTGTTAGATTCAGCGGACGTAATTCGTAAAAAAATCAGCCGTGCAACGACTGATTCTGGACGTGAAGTGATCTTTGATCCGGCTAATAAGCCAGAAATCAGTAATTTGATGAGTATTTATTCTGAGTGTTCTGGAATGACACTTCAGCAAATTGCCGATCGTTATGAAGGACAAATGTATGGCGGCTTTAAGAAGGATCTTGCTGAAGTGGTTGTATCCACGCTTGAGCCTTTACAACAAAGATATAATGAAATTCGTAGCTCGGGTGCGATCACAGATATTCTTGCTGAAGGAGCTGGTCGCGCACGTATTGTTGCAACAGAGACGCTGAATGGAGTTAAAGAGCGGATGGGATTTCTGCCAGCTCGTTAATCTAATCAGCGCTTAGGCTTTCCTGAATTATAATAAGTATAGGTTTCACGCTATACTGTATCCTTATAATTCTCGCATAAACGCTACCGTCCCTATAAGGACGCCGAAGTCGTTTTAGCTTGTTTGCGTCTGATCTTGGCTTTGAGGATAAATCCCCAGCCAATATTCATAACACAGAGAAACCCGAGCAGAAGTGCCAACCAAAAGCTATAACTGATCGCGATTGAAGCGGCTGTAAGAATAAGAATAGAAGAACAAGCGAACCAAAGTGAAAGTCCTTTACCCATTAGGAGAGCCTTCCTTTCTATGTCTACTAAAATGAATCCCGGAGTATGATAACCATACTCCGGGATTTTTTGTGATTATAGAATAGATCTCTGCGTAAGTCTACAGTTTCATCGTAAAGAACCGGGATCAATGGAAAATCGTTTGTCAAGCTTCTCGCTGCTAAGCCAACCTACATACGTATTTAAAGGTCGATATTGATTGTCCATCACTAATACAGCCACAAATGGGTATTGTTTGCGGTGTAAATAACGCACGTCCCCCCAGCGCACCATATATCCTGAAGGAAGTTCCTCCACTTCAGCTACTGCATAAGAAGTGAAGTATAGAAAAGACTGAATATCAGGGTGCGACTTGGATATCTCCACAGCGGGATGATTGGAGCAAACAGCATGTTTGAACCATTCCAGCCGGTTATTCACTAACTGCCCAACATTATAGCTGCCATCTTGTTTTACTTTTACTACGTTCCAGCGCTTTAGTGAAATTGTAGGGATTACAATATAACGTTCGCCGACATTATGATGTAAATCCTTAAGCTTGATATTACGCGTAAGGCGAGCGTGAACGACGGTTCTCCAAATATAATAAAGAATAGTACAGGCATAAAGCGTAATAAATAAAGGTTGCGGTGGAACGATACCGGTAATCCAGAGAAGGATGGCAGCGATATGGCTACCAAATATAAACGGATCAAAAATGTGGATGATGTTCCAGGCAATCCATTTCTCCGTGAATGGACGTGCAGCCTGAGTGCCATAGGTATTAAATAGATCAGAAAATACGTGAACACCTACACCAATGAAGCTCCAGAGCGCAATATGGCTAAGGGCTTGTAAATCAGTAAAGCCGAATAAGGGCCCTAACACGAAGGAAATCAGGGCGGGCCATAGAATTAGAAAGGGTAGGGAATGTGTGATTCCTCGGTGGTTTCGAATATACAATGCATTGTCCTTCAGTCGCAGCGCAGTATCAGCATCAGGAGCCTGAGAGGCGAGAACCGTTGCCAGCATAACAGCTCCGGCCAGTTTCGGATCAGAAGCAACGATGGGATCAACGAAGGAAAGCCCAGCTAAGCCTAGGCCCATAACTAAATGTGTAGCAGTATCCATTGGTCAGTTCTCCTTTGTTGTTCGGAAGTTCTCTATTAATAATTACCCAAATACAGCTCAGGTTATTAAGGGGATTGCAATAAATATAAAATAAATATTGTCACGTAATTGTCGAATTCATGAACTTACTGCCCCATGACTGTCAAAGTCTTCACGGGTTTGTTATGATAAAGTTAACAGCGAAGTTTTAAATGCTTCGGCTAGAACGTTAGATGTTCGTTTAGAAGGAGGATCATTAGGTGTGGACAATCATATAACATTTCAAGCTTCTTCCGACTCAGCAGCTATGTCTGCAAAATCTCCACCGGAAGGTGCTGGCTGGCGTGATTTCATTACCGTAACAAAACCCGGTATTATCCGATCTAACCTCATTGCGGCCTTTGCGGGATATTGGCTTGCCTCAGGTTGGGATGTTAATTACGGCAGGTTAGTGCTAACTCTGCTAGGAACAATGCTGGTTATGGCTTCGGCCTGTGTTTTTAATAACTATTTCGACCGTGACCTGGACATGAAAATGGAAAGAACCCGTGAAAGGGGGCTTCCTACAGGACGACTGAAACCAAACATTGTATTATTATACGCCATTGGGCTTGGTATTGCAGGTTTGATCGTACTGTTTGCTTTTTCGGGTATGCTTGCCGGTCTGTTTGGAATTGTTGGCATGTTCGTTTACGTTGTAGTATACACGCTTTGGTTGAAGCGGACATCAACATGGAGCACCTCAGTAGGTGCAATTTCTGGGGCGATGCCTCCGGTAATTGGTTATGTTGCGGTTACAGGAAGCGTTGATCTAGGCGCTTGGTTGATTTTTGCCATGTTGTTTTTATGGCAGCCTCCTCACTTCTGGGCTTTGGGTATAAGACGTAAAGAAGAATATAGAGCGGCAGGATTTCCATTGCTACCTGTAGTTAAAGGAACGCGGCGTACGAAATTTCAGATGATTCCTTATGTAGCCCTTTTGCTGCCTATTCCAGTGTTAATGTACGCCTACAATTACGCAGGTATATTTTATCTAATCATTTCAACAGCGTTGTCCTTGGCTTGGTTAGTATTGACCTTGATGGGCTTTAAGGCTAAAGATGATGAAGTCTGGGCGAAGAAGAACTTCCTCTTCTCCATTAACTACCTGACAGTTAGTTTGATCGTACTTGTATTAAATACGATTCACGGTTAAGAAGAGGGAGGGTATACGTGTCCGTGCAGACCTTTAAGCGTTATAAATGGACTTGGCTTCTGCTATTACTTGCTTTGATTATGGCTGGTTATCTGGCAGTTAACTCTTTGAATTTAGGAAAAGAAAAACTGCCAGTAATCGGAGAAGTACAGGACTTTTCTCTTGAAAATGTGAATGGAGACCAGATTACTCTGGCTGATACACAAGGTAAAGCACGGTTGGTATACTTCTTTTTTACTCAGTGTCCGGATGTATGTCCTATAACTACGTTTTTGTTATCTCAGACACAGAAGATTTTGGTTGAGGATGGCAGCTTTGGTAAAGATACGGAGTTTGTCTCTATCTCCTTTGATCCGAAGAATGATACTCGGGAAGCTATTAAGACGTTTGCGGACCGTTTTCAGGCCAATTATGATGGATGGTATTTTTTGCGGGGAGATCAGGAAGAAGTTCGTAAGCTGGCGACTGATTCTTTTAAAGTACTAATCGCGGGGAATTCCAAAGAAAATTTCGTACATGCCAACCGTATAGCGTTAGTTGACCGAGACAATCGTCTTCGTGCATTGTATGACGCAGGTGATACGGAGACCGTAACCCCTGAATTTCTTGCGGTTCAGCTGAAGGAATTGGCTCGGGAATAGAACATAAACATTAAAAACGCCTTCTTCGAATCCCTCGTTATTGAGCGGATAACGAAAAAGGCGTTTTTTTAAATAAAATATAAGAAAATATAAGTTTCACGCTATATAGTATACTTATATTTCTCGCATAAATGCTTATTTTCTTTATAAGGACAATAAGCATTTATGCTTGTTTTTGCTTAAAAAGGAAGGGGTTCAGGATAGACGATGAAATCTTCCAATCCAGCTTTTTCAAGCTGAGTGATATTGTATTCATCGGGCGTACCCTCCACCCCAGCATATCCGCGACGAGTATAGATGTGACCGGCATCGGGGAAAGCATCACGGAGAACACTGCGTATTTTTTTGCCAGAAGAGTCGTTATCCAGATAAAGGTACACTTCTCCATCCCCTACTTGTTGCCGAAGGGACTCTAATTTAAGTGTATTTAATGTGCCAAAGGTACATAGGATTTCTACTTCCGGTACCAGCACACGCCGTAATCTGCTACGATCGTTTTTGCCTTCGACAATAATCGTAATGGACATTAACTGAAAATCACCTCCGGAAATGGGCCCCAAGCTTCAGACTCATTATAGTTTACCGAAGGATCGTCATTTTTAACAATCGTTTCTGCAGGAAAGTCTTCATTCCCCGGGAAATGTCGTAAAAACAAAGAATCATGCGGCTCGCCCGTTCCATTTGGAAGTGAGGCCAGATAGTTTTCCTGTATTGTTAGGCGGAAGCAGAAGCAGCGCGACCATTAGCAATAGAAAGGCTATGAAGTAAGGAGAAACGAATCCCCTTAGCTGTCCGGCGGCTACGGGTCCAGCGAATGCACCAAGTGACATGGCAATCGACTGCAACGAGAAGGTCCGACCCATTCGACCAGGGCCGCCTAGACTAATAAAAAGTGATGCCATTGCAGGGAACAACACTCCTTTAGCCGCACCAAGCATAAAGAGAATAGCGGCAGTCGGGATGGTGTGGAATGAAGCGAGTGCAAAGAAGCAGATGGCCATTCCCAATAATGCCGCTGCAATTCTTCCTCCCGGAGAAAGACGGTTCAGGAAGAGCATGCTGAGCGTTACCAAAGCACCTAAACTAAGGAGTGACAGTAGGATGCCTGTGGAAAGAATGCTGTTACTGCCTGTTTGAGACAGTGGGAGCTCGAAAAAGAGCACGCCTTGTGAACAGGAAACGAAAAAAGGTAACAGGTAATAACGTTTGGATACGAGATCATCATCTTTCGAAGGAATAGAAGGTTTAGCAGGGATTTTTGGTGACTGAGCTGTGCTTAGCGGGCTTAATGTACGTCTTGAAGGCGCAGGTACACTGAAAAAAGCCATGACTCCTGTTGCGATAAGCAGCCATCCAAGTGTGGTGAAGGTGCCAGAATAGCCGGCTTTTGCTACAATAAAAGCTCCCGCTGCAGGGGATACAACTGAAGCTAAAGTATGAACGATACCATGTCCGGACATATATTTACCTTGCTCTGTGGCATCCGATGACAATGAAGCCAGCAGTGTCATACATGCTGGAGAGAGGAAGGCGAGGACGAATCCACTCGCTGCTCTTAGCATTAGCAGATGCCATGGAAGCTGCACATGAGCCTGCAGCAGTAAAATAGCTCCCGCAGCGACAAGGCTGAAGACGATGTAGCGGCGGGAGCCGTTGCGATCGACGAGTACGCCTGCAAGCAGATTGCCGGGAAGGTGGGTCAATGAGTACATGCCCATCATCCAGCCAATAAAGGTGGGTCCCGCACCAAGAGAGATGGCAAAGGGTGTAAGGACAGGATACTGAGCATGTAAATCGAAGAAAGCCAGAAAGAGAAACAAGTATAGCCACAGCGCAGTTTTCACAGGGAAACACCTCCAAGAGCCACCTACAGCACAAGTTAACGCAGGACGGCTTAATAATGAAGAACAAAATTAAAGCACTACTTGTACTTTACGTGGGACAGAGAGGGCTTATACCGCTTTTTTAAATCGTTTAGTAGGGTATACCTTTCGCGGAGGGTGGAACCATGAATTATGATGGGCATTCATGTATAATAATTAATATTGGCGTTATGTCTATGGGAAGTGAGAATCCTTAGGACGAAATTAGGTGATAGGGGTGTTGTGAGGTTGATGGATCCAGAGGTGTGGTCACAGTTTATAAGGGAAAATTGGCTAGTTATTATTATTGCGCTTGTCCTGCTGTTTGCGGTTGTTAATTTGGTCAAAACCGTTCTGAAATGGGCGATTGTCATTGTTATCGTTGTAGGTTTATTCATCTATAGTGGTGTTACAATGGACCAAATTGGTAACGCTGTGAATAAGGTGGCGGATGGAACAGTAAGTACGCTAAAGAAGGAAGCGCAAGAGGTTATGCTTAAAGAAGCGCAGGATGCGAAGTATACTTCAAATGGAGATGGGACATTTACGATCACAACCCCAAATATTGAAGTGAAGGGCGCAGCGGGTGAAGATAAAGTAGAGGTTACTTTCCGTGGCGTTAGTCTTGGGAAGTGGAGTGTTACAGATACGACAAAAACATTTATCGAGGAAGCCCAAAAACATAAGTGATAGGCTTGAACTCAAAAAATATAACAGCCGAGCAAGCAGGCGACTGAAAGGAGTGAGCGGATATGATAAACGGATGGATGGCTAGTGTGAGTGATGCTAATATCATCTCCATCGCCCTCCTGCTGGTTGTAGTCTTCTCACTATTCCAAGGCTGGAGCAGAGGCTTCTCAAGTGCCACCGGAAGATTATTTGGACTGCTGGGAACAGGATTATTTACTATAGTATCTTTAGTACTAGCTATCCCAGCTGCGGCTTACCTGAATCCTTATGTAGAGAATTGGGCGTCTGGGATTAGTTTGCCTGATACGAAGCTTACCCAGTGGCAGCAAATTTATTATACGGCGGTGTCTGTGCTATCGGAATCCCCGCTAGTTCGGTTTCTGCTGTTACTCCTGATTTCTTATATGTTGATTCGTATGCTCCTGGGATTGTTATCCATGTTGCTTCCTTTTCCGCAATTACGGCGTAATAAGAAATTTAAAGATAGAAAGATTACGCAAGTAAGCCGAATGGGAGGAGCAATTGTTGGATTAATTATCGGCTTAACTCGTAGCCTGGTAATTGTTCTTGCTCTTTTTATCTGTGTCGGATTAAATCCAGAGAGTGGGTTTAGCCGTTATGTGGAGTCATCTCCAATCTATAGTCAAAGTGCTGCCGCTGTATTTGAACCTATTGTTGGGGAGACCGTGCAGAAGAAGCTCCCTATCCTGACGAAGACCGTTGCAGCTGAGATGAATGATATTCTTCGCAGAAAATATGAGGTCATCGATCACGAAATTCCTCAGGATATTATAGGAGCAGCAGAAGACATTGCTGGACAAGCACAGGACGAAGAAAAAAAAGCCAGACTTCTCTATGATTGGGTAGGTTCGCGTGTAACTTACGACTATGCCAAAGCTGATAATTATTTGCAAAACAAGGTCTGGCATGAACAGACACCACAGGATACATTCGACACTCGGCAAGGGGTGTGTATAGACTATGCCCGATTGTACGCAGTGATGGCCCGTTCACAGGGCTTACAAGTACGGGTTGTAACAGGCCAAGGGTATGACGGACGTGGCGGTTATGGTGCACATGCTTGGAATGAAGTATACATTAGTGATCGGCAAGCGTGGATCCCATTGGATCCGACTTGGGCGAGCAGTGGAGATTGGTTCAATCCGAAGGACTTTGATGAAACTCATATAAGGGAGAACGCCCTCTGAGTGAGGGCGCTGAACTCCTTGGGTGTGGTACAATAAACTCAAGTTACAACAGCTCTACCTTAAATGCGAGTGCTATGCTTACAATAAGCAGCTTAGAAATCACCTTCATCATGAGAGCAATGTCGCAGGTAACGGTGTGTCAGACATTAAATATAAGAAAGTATAAGGTTTACGCTATACTTTATGTCTTATATTTCTCGCTTAAACACTTACCATCCTTATAAAGATGAAGAAGGCGTTTATGCTTGTAGAAGGGGAGAAAGCTGGTGAGCTTGTTTGGTAAGCTGCCCCCGCCTAAGGACGGGATATCTTCAAGAAATTCTGTAGGTCTGAGACTGAATATTTTTTTCTTTGGCACTTTTTTTGTTTTTTGCATTATTATTGTTCGTCTTGCAGGTTTGCAATTTACTGAGGGAGCACTGTTGTCTGAAGAAGAAACGAATCGGGAAACGAAAATTGTTCCGCTCGCAGCGTTGCGTGGGATTATTTTTGCTGCCGAAGGAGAGCAGATTGCCTTTTCAACACCTACGGAATCACTTTACCTTACATTAACTAAAGATTACACAGCTAGAACAACAGATAAAGTAACAGGGGAATCCTCTTTTACGGAGAAGGCGAAGAACAAGTCTAATGCGCTTGCGGCAAGACTTGCGGCTGATTTTGCTAAATATGGAGATCCAAATGCACCTAAGCTGACTCAGCAAGATATCTTGGATTTATTAGATTTAGATTTCAAGAAATATTTAGGGTATGTACCGCGGCGGATTAAGACTGGATTAGTTCCAAAAGAAATAGCCTATTTCATGGAGCATAAGGACGATTATCCGGGACTTAGCATCGTGGAGGAAAGTCTTCGTCATTATGATAAAGACACGGTGGCGGTTCAAACGGTCGGCTTTGGGAAGCCTTTCAAATCGACTGAAGACATAGCGCTATACAAGAATATTCGTAGCGCTATGAAAAAAGATGCTTCGCCTGGCCTTATGTATAAAGCAGAAGAATACGTGGGATTTGACGGTCTGGAAATGCAGTATCAACGAGAGCTGCGAGGAGAAAATGGTTATCAGGTCATTTCGGTAACCCCTCAGAATATGGCTGAGAAGGTTGAACAGAACGTTGCTCCTGTAAAAGGTAATAATATTTGGATGACCATTAATAAGAAGATTCAGATGAAGACAGAACAAGCTATATTGGATCAGATCAAATGGCTACATGCCAATGCTGTTCAAGGTGAGACACATCCGGATGCTTTAACAGGATACGCCGTAGCAATGGAAGTGGAGACTGGAAATATCGTCGCTATGGCAAGCATGCCGGATTACGATTCGAATGTGTGGACCAAAGATTCCTTACCAACTACTGTTTGGAATAAAATCATGAATAACCATCTGAACGGTACAATTACTTCAAATTCGTCTGGTAGATCAGGTCATGATTTTAGTTCACTTGTGTTTATGGGATCTACGATTAAGCCATTAAGTGTGTTAATTGGTTTGAACGAAGGTTTTTTTAATACATCAACAACTTACACAGATGTGGGCATTACCTATTTCGGTAAGGATAATAAATCTTCCGTAAGAAATTCATCGGGTCACGTATATGGTTCACTACGTCCAGCAAAGGCGATTACAGATTCCTCTAACGTATTTATGGTCGATATGGTGGGCAAACAGCTTTACAAGAAATATCCGGGGGATAAAGGCATTGAGGTTTGGGACGAATATATGAAAGAGTTCGGATTGGGTGTATCTACGAAAAGTGGACTCCCAGGTGAATCACCGGGCCAGATTAACTATACTGATCTTAAGGCCGCAGGCAGTTCGCAGGCTGCTCTGATCTATGCTTCTTTTGGCCAACAAGGCAGCTATACTACACTACAGCTTGCCCAGTATGCAGCTACCCTTGCTAATGAAGGGGTACGTATTAAGCCTCAGCTCGTTAGTAAGATTACGGATGCGCAAGGTAAGGTGGTTAAGGAATTTCAAAGAGAAGTGCTTAATAAGGTAACGTTTAACAAATCCTACTGGAAAGAGATCAAACAGGGGATGAGTAGTAAAGTTAGTGCCTTTGACGATTTTCCTTATGATTTTGCACGTAAGACAGGTACCTCTGAAAAAACAGACAGAAAAAATATAAACCGCGATAATGGGGTGTTTATTGCCTTTGCCCCGCGAGAAAATCCGAAGCTGGCCGTAGCGGTTGTTATACCTGAAGGCGGCTTTGGCTCCAACAGCGCTGCTCCGGTGGCTCGAAAGATTTTTGACGCCTACGATTGGGAGTACGGGCTCGATGGTGTGCCAAAAAAGAATGTAACTCCTGTGACAGAACCCATTCAAGAATAACAGGCTTTTTTCAAATAAAAACGCCTTCGGCGTCCCTAAAGGACGGTAAGCGTTTATGCGAAAAATATAAGGATAATGTATAGCGTGAAACTTATAGTTTCTTATATTTTAGAGAAAAAGGAGAGAAATATACTGTGAGTTTTTTTCGTAAGCAGGCCTCACCTCCAGATGAGACCAACAGTAAAAGTTCCATAGGCCTGCGACTCAACGTGTTTTTCTTTAGCACGTTCGTTATATTTTGCGTAATTATTATACGCCTGGCTGTGTTGCAGTTCGTGGAAGGCCCGACTTTGACCGAAGTGGAGACAAGCAGAGATACCAAAAATGTCCCTCTTGCATCCATGAGAGGTGTAATTTATGCTGCTGAAGGTGAGAAGTTAGCGTACTCTACGCCGGTACAATCGCTGTATATTACGCTCAATAAGGAGTATACCGCGAAACAAACAGATAAAATTACCGGTAAAACTACGCTGACCCCGGAAGCTAAAGCCAAGTCAGATGCATTGGCGGCGAAGCTGGTAGCTGATTTCAATAAATATGGCGATCCAAATGCTGAAAAGATGACAGAAGAAGATGTTATTGAAGCGCTGGATTTATATTTCCGCAAATCACTCGGCTTTATGGCACGGCGGATTAAGGCTGATCTGACAACTCAGGAAGTAGCCTATTTCATGGAACATAAGGGTGATTATCCAGGTCTTGAAATTGTCGAGGAAAGCATTCGTCATTACGATAAAGATACGGTTGCCGTACAGACGATAGGGTATATCAAGCCTTTTAAATCAGCAAACAGCCTTAATATTTATAAGAATATCTTAAATGCTATGAAGAACAATCCAGAGCCAGGACTAACGTACAAAGATGATGAATTTGTCGGATTTGACGGTCTGGAGCTACAGTATCAGAGAGAGCTTCGGGGACAAAATGGGTATCAAGAAATTTCTGTAAATCCACAGAATATGGCTGAGAAAGTCGAACGAGTTGTCCCTCCTGTGAAAGGTAACGACGTTTGGACAACGATTAATAAGAATATCCAGATGAAGACAGAGCAGGCCATTATGGATCAGATTAAGTGGCTGCATTCCAATCCTGTACAGGGTAAAACGCATCCTAATGCATTAACGGGTTACGCTGTGGCGATGGAAGTCGATACGGGAAATATCGTCAGTATGGCGAGTATGCCGGACTACGATACGAATATTTGGACATCAGGCTCCTTATCTACAGATGTCTGGAACAGTATTATGGACAACTACCAGAACGGTACCATTAACCCGATTTCTTCAGGAACTTCAGGGAATGGACTAAGATCAGTGCTGCTTCTAGGTTCAACTATTAAACCGTTAAGTGTACTCGTGGGTCTGAATGAAGGTCTCTTTACACCTTCAACCTACTACTCAGATAAAGGCTTTGCGACTTTTGGTAAAACAGGTCATGAAACCAAGGTAAGAAACTCTGGAGGACATGTCTACGGTTCTATGGACCCTGCAAGAGCGATTGAGAAGTCCTCGAATGCGTTCATGGTTGATATGGTCGGTAAAAGATTATATGAGAAGTATAAGAGTAAGGGGATAGATGTCTGGGATAGGTATATGAAAGAGTTTGGTCTTGGTGTATCCACGGGAAGTGGTCTGCCAAATGAATTCTTAGGACAGATTAACTATACCAATATAGAGGCTGCGGGTAGTGCACAAGCGGCACTTGTATATGCTTCTTTCGGTCAACAAGGTAGTTATACAGTGTTGCAGCTTGCGCAATACGTAGCTACACTTGCTAACGAAGGACAGCGGATCAAACCTCAACTCGTTAGCAAGATTACAGATGCTGATGGAAAAGTAGTTAAGGAGTTCGGTCGTGAGGTGCTGGATGAAGTAACAGCCTTCGATAAATCCTATTGGAAAGAAATACAACAGGGTATGCGAAGCGAAGTTAGTGCTTTTTCTGATTTCCCTTATGATTTTGCTCGTAAGACAGGAACATCACAGCAAGTGGCTAAGGGTCAAATTCGCGATAATGGTGTATTTATTGCTTATGCTCCACGTAATAACCCTAAGCTGGCAGTAGCCGTAGTCATTCCTGAGGGTGGCTTTGGTTCCCAAAGTGCTGCGCCTGTAGCACGCAAAATTTTCGATGCTTATGATTGGGAATACGGGCTTGATGGTGTTCCGAAGAAAAGCCTTCAGTCAGGTAATAATGTTAATGACCCTGCGAAGGAGGGAACGGCTACAGGTACCGAATAACTCTGACCCTAAGGTGAATATGGAATAAAAAATAAACAGCTGCTCTTTAGAGAGCATACAAGAATGGAGGGGTGGCAATGACTGCCAAATACCGCCTGCTTGCTTTGGATATGGATGGAACCTTACTGAATGATGAACAAATTATTACACCTACAACGGTGGAATGGCTTCAAAAGGCGGTCGACGCAGGCGTTCATGTCTGTCTGTCGACAGGCCGGGCTTTTACAAGTGCATTTCCATATGCGGAGCAGCTTGGACTAGGGACACCAATGATTACTGTGAATGGCAGTGAGGTGTGGCGAGCGCCGCACGAAATTTATCGCCGGTCGCTGATGGACCCTATGCTAGTAAAACAAATGTATGAACTTGCGAAGGAAGATGACATTTGGTTCTGGGCCTATTCTACGGAAAAGGTTCATAAACGGGATAACTGGGATGGGGATGTAACGGGCAGAGAATGGCTTAAATTCGGTTATCACACCGAAGATGATGAGCTTCGTCATAAGCTGCTGCTTCGCCTTCAAGATATGGGTGGACTGGAGATTACGAACTCCTCCCCGCATAATCTAGAGATTAATCCTCTAGGTGTGAATAAGGCGACCGGAATCAAGGAAGTCTGTGCGCTGCTCGGGCTAGAAATGTCCCAAGTTATAGCAGTTGGTGATAGCCTCAACGACCTTGCGGCGATTCAGCAGGCAGGGCTTGGGGTCGCTATGGGCAACGCTCAGGAGACGGTTAAAGAAGAGGCTGACGCTGTGGTGGCTTCTAATAATAATGATGGTATCGCTGAAGTTGTCCAAAAGTATATTTTTAATGAAGTGGTAACCTCTTTAGGCAGCCAATAATGAAGAATTGCTATATTCGAAGTGAATCCATAGAGCATATTTGCTATTAGGGGGTTAAGTATTGACGATCCTGGGTTGGATTCTTATTATTGCTTTATTCGCCGTAGGACTGGCCGGGGCTGTGTATCCGATATTGCCGGGTGCACTAGCGATTTATCTTGGCTTTTTCGTATATGGCTGGTTCTTCTCTTTCGAGCCTTTTGGTGTTTGGTTCTGGATCATTCAAACGCTGATCGTTGTAGTACTATTTATTGCTGATTATGTTGTAGGGGCGTGGGGCGTTAAGAAATTTGGCGGCTCACGTTCATCCATTATCGGGAGTACGATTGGGCTAATCCTTGGTCCATTTGTAATTCCAGCCTTTGGACTTATTATTGGTCCATTTTTGGGTGCCTTTATAGGAGAATTGATCGTGGGTTCTTCACCAGCTAAAGCTGCCAAAGTAAGTGTAGGATCAATACTTGGGTTGTTTAGTAGTACTGTTGTCAAAATTGTGCTACAAATTATTATGGTCGTCCTCTTTTTTATTTGGGTCGTCCGGTTTTAATTTTAACAGTGAAGAAGGGGAAATGGTTTGTCCAAGAAAGAGTCTTTCGTAAAAGGCACGCTTATCCTTGCTGCTGCAGCTTTGGTGGCAAGGGTACTCGGGCTTGTTCAGCGGGTGCCGCTGGATCATATTTTTGATGATGTGGGGAGAGCATCATTTGGGGTATCGAACAATATCTATTTAATGCTGCTCACCGTGGCTACAGCAGGTATTCCAAGTACGCTCAGTAAAATGGTCTCCGAGCGGTACGCTCTGAATCGTCCTGAAGAGGCGAGACAAGTGTATCATGCAGCATTGCTGTTTTCAGTAGCAGCAGGGGTAATCATGACTGCCTTGCTGTACATAGGCGCTCCGTTCTATGCGACACATATTGCTGATGTACCTGAATCAGCGATGGCAGTTAGGGCTATTGCACCTGCGCTTTTACTTTTTCCGGCAATTGCCATGATGCGTGGATATTTTCAAGGGCGTAACAATATGATGGCTGGTGGTATTTCACAGATTGTAGAGCAGTTCGCTCGCGTACTAGTCGCTATTTTACTAGCTTATATTCTATTGCAGCAGGGATATAACAATACAACTATAGCTGCGGGAGCATCCTTCGGTAGCGTAATTGGTAGTATTGCAGCATTTGGTGTCATGATTTATTTTGCGATCAAGCTGCGCCGAGAGGATAAACAGCAGGGATTAAATTATAATACCACTCAAAAATTGCCGATCTGGGGAATTTACAAAGATATTTTCACACTATCGATTCCGATCGTGCTCTCCTCACTTACGATTCCAGTAGTGAATGTAATTGATACTTCTTTGGCTGTACCGCTGCTTATTGATCAGATGGGTAGAGAGAGTGCAACAGCAGCTTTGGGTATACTAACCACGCGTGCTCAAAGTGTGGCCGGAATTCCACCGGTTCTAGCCATTGCGCTAGGTACCTCGCTGATTCCGATCATTTCAGCTGCTTATGCCCGTCGTGATGAGGGACACTTGAAGAAGCAAATTACACTTGCTTTGCGGATTTCTATCCTGACAGGGATGCCAATTGTGTTGGCACTTGTGGCAGCAGCCTATTCTGTAAACGGGTTATTGTTCAGCAGCTTGGACGGAAGCGGAATTGTGGCGATGCTTACGATTGGAACGATCTTTCAGATCACCATGATGACAACGAACTCCATCTTGCTCGGTATGGGCAAATCACGCATTTCAATGTATTATGTGCTAGTGGGTATTATTGTTAAATTAGCAGCAAGCTTCTTACTAAGTAAGGTATTTGGGATATACGGGATTATCGGCGCAACAGCACTTTGTTTCGTAGTCATTACTATTCTTAATTTACGAATGCTAAAATCCATTGTACCTTTCGAAATTATGGGTAAACGGTGGGGCGGCTTTGGAATTTCGGTTCTTGTGTCCGGAGGTATTGGTTTTGGTTTGAACCAAGCTGGAATGCTGTTAACGGATCTAATGCCTGCACGCCTGGCGTTTCTGATCACTTGTCTTGTTGTAGGGGCTGCAGTTGTTGTTATTTACCTGGTATTGCTAATTGTACTGGGCGTGCTTACTAAACAGGAAATCTCCAGTTATCCGCGTGCACTGCAAAAATTGTTGAATCCGCTGATGAAATTACAGCCTGCGCGTGTTCGTATGAGAGAATAGGTTTGACTTCTGCATGACATTTTGCTTCACTTAAAGAATAGAAATTTGACAGATATGGAAGAAAGGACGGTACAAACTATGGACAAAATAAGTTCTCCTGGTGAATTTCAGGTAGCCATTCAATCTCCACGCTTAACAGTAGCCATCTTCAAGGCGGACTGGTGCTCGGATTGTAAGTTTATCGATCCTTTTATCCCTGAGGTAGAGCAAGCTTATGCCGATCGTTTAACGCTGGTTGAGGTTGACGTTGATGCTGTAGGTGATGTTAGTCAGGAACAAAATATTATGGGGATTCCAAGCTTCGTCGCTTATTCCGATGGACGTGAATTGGTTAGGTTCGTTAATAAATTACGTAAATCCCGCGAGGAGATTGAGAATTTCCTGGATAAAGCGGTTCAAGTGCATCAAAGTCTTCAACAGTAATTCCGGAAAACCACCGCTTTCGCCTGTTTGAGCAAAAGCGGTGGTTTTTTTAAAATGCTTCTTCATTACTAAAAACTGCGGGTGATATTTTTTGACGACAAATCAGTTGAAATGGCTTAGTTATCTTACTTGCCTTATCATGTTCCTAGCCGTACTAGGGGGAGCAGTAGTAACGAAGACTGGATCGGGATTGGAATGCGGAAATGAATGGCCGCTCTGTCATGGCAAATTAATTCCTGCTTATACTGTAGGTTCGATGATTGAATACACTCATCGTTTGTTTAGCGGATTGGCTGGGTTATTGTCACTTGCTTCGATGTTTGCTTTTTGGCGTTATGCACGAAATCGTCGGGACTTGTTAGTCTATGCATTTATGACTTTGTTGTTTGTAATTGTACAAGGTGGTATGGGAGCGCTTGCAGTAATTAAATCCCAATCTGCTGCTGTGATGGCACTGCATATGGGTTTTTCCTTGATCGCTTTTTCTAGTTCTCTGATGCTTGCACTTGGAACAAAGAGATGGCATGAAGCAGGCGATTATGATTACGATCAAAAGATGGAGATTCAGAAGAAGCCCGTTAGCAAAGCTTTCCGCAATTTAACCTGTTTTACGGCCTTATATTCCTATGTTGTCGTTTATATCGGAGCCTTTGTTAGTCATACAGATTCACGCGGTGGATGTTCTGGCTGGCCGCTCTGCAACGGTGAATGGGTGCCTGAGCTTTCCGGGGGAGTCGGTATTGTTTTTACACACCGGATTGCGGCTTTGATCTTATTTATTCTTACCGCGGTGCTTGGACATTTAGCTTTTTGGAAACATAAGGATTACCCCGAGCTAAGAGCTCTTGGCGTAGCGGCTGTTCTGCTGTGCTTGATGCAGGTATTTAGTGGAGCTGCAGTTGTTTACACATTAGATAATGAAAGATTGTACATATTTGCCGCTTTGGCTCATATTTTGTTGATTGCTTGTTTGTTTGGTGTTTTATGTTATATGAGCGTAAGAGTCTGGCAGTTGAGTAGCGCGAGAAATGTCGTTGTTGAAAAAAATCCAACGAATCCAATGACACCGTTGTAGCCCTTGGTAGAAAGTTCCCTTCGCGGATAGAGTCGCTTTTCCTGCGGAATAATAAAGTGGAAATCGGTATATCGTGGTGCTGGACAAAACTTTAGGAGGACTGGGATATGCTGCGGGTTATACTTGGAGAGCCGCCTCGAAAGAACAGCGGTGTATTGGCTGATGCGATGGAGAATATGGCCACTTTTGCAGCTTTACTGCGCAAGGAAATGAACGCCCATGAGGATAATGACCATGAATACCGCAAGCTGGAGATTTGGACACGTGGGTTGATCTCCTCATTGGATGAATTGGAGCAAAGCTGGTTCGCTGCAGCTTTTTACCGAAAATCGGTAATCGCCGGTTATATGGATGATATGTCACCAGTGGAACAGGGCGATTATGCGCGGTATGTTTATTTTTATAAAGATGGATTTATTCGTGTGTTCTCTCTTCTGGACAAGCTTGGAACGGTGCTGAATCATTTCTATGACCTCAAAACTTCCAAATTAAAAACGCACTTTTCTTATTTTACAGTGCTGCGTCAACTTCAACTATTGAATGTGCATCCAGCATTAGCGGATCAATTGGAACAGATCAAGAACTCTTATCGTGATCCACTGGAGAATCTACGCAAGCGCAGAAATGCTGAAATTCATTATATGAATTCCGAAATGCAGGATGATTTATGGCAGCGACATCAAGGCTTGCATGACAAAATTCAGCTTGAGGATTTAGATAGCCATCTAGAGGATTTAAAGCAATCCCTCGAAATGAACTGTAAGACGTTAATCGCAGCATATAGCTACAGCAATGAGCAGTTGCGTAAGGAAATAAGCAAGCCAAATCGGGTAAAATCATAAGCGTTCAATATATTTCCTTTTGACAAAAAACAAGAAACTTACTATACTTATGCTTGCATTAAAGTCTGTACGAATTCAAACATAAATTTCATACTCTATATCTTATCGAGAGTGGCGGAGGGATAGGCCCGATGAAGCCCGGCAACCGATTTGTATACAGCGCGATAAGCGTTATGTACAAATGTCATGGTGCTAATTCCTACAATGACGCAAGGTTTGTGGTCGTTGGCAGATGAGAAGGCATTGTCTAAATAAACACACAGAGCCTCTTGCGATCTGCATCGATCGTCAGAGGTTTTTTTTGTATGGAATAAGTGAAATATAAAGGGGGCGATGATCGTTGATTAATCTAAAAGGAATAACAAAGGTATATGGAAAAGGCAGCCATGCGGCCACAGCACTTTCCGGATTGAATCTGTCTATCGAGAAAGGTGAAATATTCGGAGTCATTGGGCATTCAGGGGCGGGAAAAAGCACATTGATCCGTTGCATTAATTTGTTGGAACGCCCGACAGAAGGGGAAGTTTGGGTCGATGGTATTGAACTAACTAAGCTTACCCAAGGTCAGCTGCAGGAACAGCGGCGCAAAATTGGGATGATTTTTCAACATTTCAATCTGCTATCATCTGCGACAGTGTACGATAATATTGCTTTTCCTCTGCGACTCACAGGCACTTCGAGAGCAGCTATTGATACAAAAGTAAAAGACTTGCTTGCCCTAGTAGGGCTTGAAGAACACCGGGATAAATATCCATCTCAGTTATCAGGAGGGCAAAAGCAACGGGTCGGCATCGCACGGGCACTTGCCAGCGATCCTGATGTGCTGCTATGTGACGAGGCAACCTCTGCGCTTGATCCACAAACGACAGACTCTATCCTTAAGCTATTGCTCGATATTAATAAACGGTTCCATCTGACTATTGTGCTGATCACTCACGAAATGCACGTGATTCAGAGTATCTGCGATCGTGTTGCGGTTATTCATGGTGGTGGTATCGTTGAGCAAGGTAAAGTTACGGAGGTATTCTTAAAACCGCAGCATGAAGTTACTCGCGATTTCATCCGTAGTGAGTCACAGAATGAGGGACCCCTTCGTACGGCGCTTGACGCTGCTGCTGGGGACAACTCTAAAGCCGTCAAAATTACTTTTTTCGGAGAAAAGACCTACGGCTCCGCACTTTCCAATGTAGTACGAGAAACAGGTGTTAGCTTTGCCATTTTGCACGGCACCATCTCAACGATTAAAGACGTACCTTATGGACAAATGATTGTAAGGTTCGAGGGTCCAGCTGAAGCGATTGCTGTGACAATAGCCGAACTAACCGCTCAAGGTCTTGAAGTGGAGGTGATTTCGTAATGAATTTCGCAGATTTAAACTGGCAAGAAATGATGGATGCTACTGTTGCTACCTTGCAAATGTTAATATTTTCCGGATTGTTCACAATTATTCTTGGTTTACCACTCGGAATTCTATTGTATTTATGGGGAAGATCGCATAGTATAGTAATCAGAGTAATTTACTCGGTCTTATCATTCGTTGTAAACATCTTACGATCCGTACCGTTTATCATTTTGATGGTAGCCTTAATTCCATTTAGCAAAGCCGTTGTTGGAACTTCTATCGGAGTACTCGGTACGATCCCACCGCTGGTGATTGGTGCAGCTCCATTCTTTGCTCGCTTGGTGGAAACGGCGTTAAGAGAAGTAGATCGCGGAGTAATCGAAGCGGCGCAAGGGATGGGAGCATCTACGAATCAGATCGTTATGCGCGTTCTTTTGCCAGAGGCTCGTCCAGGTCTGCTCGCTGGAGTTACGATCACACTGGTCACACTGGTTTCCTATACGGCAATGTCCGGGATGGTAGGCGGCGGTGGTCTAGGGGATCTAGCAATCCGTTACGGATATTACCGTTATGAGAAGGAAGTTATGATTATCTCAGTAGTCTTGATGGTCATACTGGTGCAATTGCTACAAATGGCTGGTGATCGGCTAGTACGACATTTCACACGGAAATAAGGTACGTCCATATATAGCCTTATTCATACAAATACCAAGGATAAGAGGGGGATTTAAAATGAAAAAATTACTACTTACTTTTTTTAGTCTGACACTGGTTGTGGTGCTGGCTGCTTGCGGCAATAACAATAATGCTTCTAACTCGGCTGCCACTAGTGCGCCAGACAACGGTGCTGCAAATGGATCAACTACAGAACCAGTGAAATTGGTGGTCGGTGCTTCACCTGTTCCACACGCAGAGATCCTAAAAGCTATTGCTCCATTGCTTGAAGCTCAAGGAATTACTTTGGAAATCAAAGAATTTACTGACTATGTTCAACCAAACGTTCAGCTTTCAGAGAAGAACCTGGATGCTAACTTCTTCCAACATCAGCCTTACCTAGATGACCAGAATCAAAAGAACGGTTCGGATCTAGTATCGGTAACAGCTGTTCATGTTGAACCTTTTGGTGCTTATTCTAAAAAAATCAAATCCATCGATGAATTGGCAGACGGTGCGAAAATTGCCATCCCGAATGATGCTACAAACGGTGGTCGTGCACTAATCTTGCTTGCTAAAAATGGTCTGATTACATTAAAAGATGATACCAACATCACATCTACCCAAGCGGATATTACTGAAAATAAGAAAAACCTTAAAATCATCGAGCTAGATGCTGCAATGTTAGGTCGTCAATTAGATGAAGTGGATCTTGCATTGATTAACACTAACTATGCTTTAGAAGCTGACCTGGTTCCTACTAAAGATGCTTTGTTCATCGAGGGTACGGATTCCCCTTATGCTAACATCCTGGTAGCTCGTCCTGACAATAAAGATTCCGATGCAATCAAAAAGCTTGCCGCTGCACTGAATTCTCCAGAAGCGAAAGCGTTCATTGAAGAGCAGTACAAAGGCTCGATCATTCCAGCATTTTAAGACAGAGAGCTAGCTTGCTCTCTAATTACAGCATAAAACCCGCTGCCTAATGGCATGCGGGTTTTATGCTGTATGTTGTAGGAGAAGGGTAAATCCACTATAATAAGAAAATCCCGATCTCCTGAAGAGGAGGATCGGGAATGATATTGAATGGGATTAGAATACTTGCATAACTTCTTGTACGCCTTCTACTTCTTCAAGAAGAGCGCGTTCAATCCCGGCTTTCAAGGTGATCGTGGAGCTTGGGCAGCTGCCGCAGGCACCCATAAGTTTCAACTTAACGATGCCGTCTTCTACATCAACCAGTTCAACGTCGCCGCCATCGCGTTGTAGGAACGGACGAAGCTTATCCAGCACTTCCAATACTTCATCATACATTTCGGTGCTTTGTGCATTCTCACTCATTTCTCAATCACTCCTTTCGTAAGTTCATTATAGTACAAAAAGTTAAAAAATAAAATGGTTAGGCGGAACAGGGAGATCATCATGAGACCAATTATTGAATTTTGTGCCAGTAACATGGGTCACGGAACAGACAAACTAATGCATAAGCTGGAGGAAAATCCCGATTACGATGTAATCGAATACGGATGCCTGAACAATTGTGGGGAATGTTATTTAACACCTTTCGCCATGGTCGAAGGAGACATCGTAGCAGCAGATACTGTTGACGAGCTAGAAGAAAAGATTTCTGCCAAAATCAAAGAGCTAGAGGCTTGGTTCAATATAGACCTTGACTAAGTAGTCGCGCAACATATATTTTTTCTAGAAAAAAATAAAGGGCTGCTCTTTTCCGTTATAAATACGGAATAGAGCAGCCCTTAGGTTTATCCTAAAGTGCGTTTCGACATCCAGAGCACACCGCTCTTGAGAATACGTGGAACCCGTCCTTTAACGGAGCGTTGGCCCATCAGACCAAATCCAGCTTTCTTGCCTAGCGAGCCTAAGGTACCTTTCAGACGAATAGTATGAAGCTTAGGGGTCTCGCCGCGCCATAAGGCTTGAATAACCTGAGCAACCTGCTCACCCTGCGCTCCTGCAGCTTGTGCGCTTGGAGCGAATGGCAGGCTGGCACAGTCGCCAATCACATACACTTCCGGATAATCAGGTATACGATAATACTCGTCCAGAATGATCCGTCCTCCGCGATCCTTCGGTACTGTTAATTCCTGAACAACCTTCACGGGTTGAATCCCTGCTGTCCATACCGTAACATCTGAAAGAATTTCTTCTGCACCGTTAAAAAGCGCATCTTTCTCAACGTGGGATACAGAGACACGTCCCAGCGTCTGTACTTGATGGTGATGAAACCATTCTTCCACGTACTGTGACAGCTTCGCCGGAAAAGCAGACAAGACACGTTCACCGCGATCCAGAATAGCAATATTAAGATCTGGTCGGCTCTCCCGAAGCTCTGCCGCCAATTCCACTCCACTTAGTCCACCGCCAACAATGTTTATCGTTCCATAAGGCTTCACATCGTTTAAGCGTTGATAAGTCTCCCGGGTCCCTGCAAAGGTCTGGATACTGCAAGTGTATTGATCAGCCCCAGGGATGTTATGGTAATTGTCAGTACAGCCTAGCGCAATGGCTAGAATGTCATAAGACACCGTTTCGTCAGGCTCCATTGTAACGATTTTGCTATCCAAATCAATGGAACTCACCTCACCGTAACGGATGGTAAGACGGGGATGAACCGGAAATTGAATCCGCAAGTGATAGTCCGTTACTGTACCTGCGGCAAGTGCATAATATTCCGTTTTGATTCCTTGATAAGGCATTCGGTCAATTAAGATAATTTCAATATCCTGAGGAAGATGATTATTGAGCAATTCTTGAATGAGGGCCAAGCCGCCATAGCCGCCGCCCAGAACGAGTAGTGTTCTCATGCTGACCGAACTTCCTTTCAATATAGGATAACGGATCTAAGGTAGTCTTTTATTCGTATACCTTTATCGGATTGTAGAACGTATCGCGTTCTACTGGAATTCGTCCAGCCCCTTTTACTAACCAAATCAATTCATCGCGTGTGAGGCCTTCAGGTGTTAAGGCGCCAGCCGCATGGCTAATACGTTCTTTAAGAATGGTGCCATGTACGTCAGAAGCACCGAAGTTCAGCGCAACCTGAGTTAGCTGAGGGCCGATATTAATGAAGTATGCTTTGATGTGATCGAAATTATCGAGCATCAATCTGCTGATCGCAATTGTCTTCAGATCCTCATAAGCGGAGTTGCGGCGCATAATCCCTGCATTCTTATTCTTAGGCTGCATAGATAATGGAATGAATACCATAAAACCAGAGGTCTCGTCTTGCAGATCGCGGATCTGCATCATGTGCCGAATACGGTCTTCATGAGACTCAATGGAGCCGTAGAGCATCGTTGTATGGGTCTTCATGCCAAGCTGATGTGCTGTACGGTGAACTTCCAGATACTCTTCCACATTAGCTTTATCAACGCGCATTTTTTTACGGTATTGATCGGATAATATTTCTGCGCCACCACCGGTAAGTGTTTTAAGACCTGCCGCACGCAGTTGTTCCAGAACCTCACGAATACTCAATCCGCTAATTCGGGTGAAAAAATCGATCTCAGCTGCTGTGTATGCTTTTAAGGTTACCTCAGGGAAACGTTCGTTCAAGGCTTTTAAAGAATCCACATAATACTGGAAAGGAACCTTGTCATTATGCCCACCCACGATATGGAATTCGCGTACACCTGGATGAATATGCTGTTCGACATATTGCACCATTTCCTGACCGGATAGGGTATAAGCACCCTCTTCTCCATCATCTTTGCGGAAATTGCAGAATGCACAATGTGATTCGCAAACATTGGTGAAATATAGACTCATATTTTCGATAAAATATACCCTGTTGTTGTTTTTTGCAAGATTAACTTCATTTGCTAATTGACCAATGGTAAGTAGGTCGTTACTTTGATATAAATAAACGCCATCTTCTAAATTCAATCTTTCGCCGCCGCGAACTTTTTCAATAATGTTCATCATTCGGGCGTCTGTTTGGGGGGTGAAAAGAGTAGACATGTTATGAATTCCTCCTGAAAGTTTTACGGGGTCCATTGCCCGCAGATAATTCCCAGACTTACCCAGACGGTAGCTGTTCATTCATGAAAATAAAGCGGAGGGTTAGCCTCCGTGACAAATTTCCGAATTTTTACTTATGTTTGCCTTCCTTATTATAAACCTCTCTTATATGGGGATCAACAGCTGGATATGGATGGTTTATTTTGGGGTGATAGGTCAAGCATAAGGCAGTTGTGACTTGAGGGTAATGGAATAGTGGGTTATACTGAGTTTATTAAGTATATATTTTTAAGAAAGCAACTTTTGACCGGAAGGTCTCTTAAACATAAGTTTTTCTTATGAAGTGAATCTAATTTATAGGAGGATATGATCATGATTAATATTAGCGAAAAGGCAGCAGAACAACTGAAGGCGATGCTTGCTGAACAAGAAGTGCCGAACATGTTCCTCCGTATTGGGGTAACGCCTGGCGGTTGCAGTGGATTCTCATACGCTATGGGCTTTGATGATAATGAAACCGATCAGGACGTATATATGGACATCCAAGAAATGAAGGTTGTCGTGGAGAAAGAGAATCTTCGTTACCTTGATGGTCTCGAAATTGATTTTGAAGAATCCGGCATGACGGGCGGCTTCACCATCAATAACCCGAACGCTACTGCAACCTGCGGCTGCGGCTCAAGCTTCCGGACAGCTACGGATGCAGGGAAACCGAACGAAGAGCCTTGCTAATTGCAACGACACGCCTCCAGGTCCTATGTTGAGTTCTAGAACATCGGGCTTGGAGGCTTTTTTTTATTCTCAATGACAAAAGTCATCACAAGGAGCTCTATGCATGCTGATAAGGAAATTAAACGCAGAAGAACAACCCCCTTTGCATCTGTTGTTATTAGCCGATCCTTCACAAAGTCTTGTTGAAGCGTATTTAAAAAGAGGTCAATGTTTTGTAGCTGAAATAGAAAATTGCATTATTGGTGTCTATGTTTTGCTACAAACGAGGCCTGAGACCGTAGAGCTAGTGAATATAGCCGTTGATGAGAAGCAGCAAAGTAAAGGAATAGGAAAACGGTTGGTCTATCATGCGATTGAGAATGCGAGATTACTTGGTGCGAAGACGATTGAAGTGGGTACCGGGAATTCAAGTGTAGGGCAGCTGGCTCTCTATCAGAAAAGTGGATTTAGAATTACCGGAATCGATAAAGACTTTTTTATCAGACATTATAGTGAAGAGATTGTTGAGAATGGGATTAAAGTAGTAGATATGATCCGTCTTTCATTAGATATATGAGTACAATACAAACAAAAGCCCTCCGACGGAATTCCGTGAGAGGGCTTCTGTTTGTTTCAGGGTACACTTAGGCTGGAATAATGAACTTGTAATTAATCATAAACACGATGAGCGCTGCGGCTCCAAGGGAAAAGGCAATACAGCCAGCACCCAATGCTCTGCGTCTGTCTTTAATGAATTTAAAGCCAATAGCGCAGATCAGTATAGTCGTTCCAGCCAATACGATGGACATCCCAAGCATGGCCACCCAATATAATACCTCGAAAAACTGAGCCATTCCGAGCCCTCCCCGCGCTGTTTTTTTTAAGAACCTCTGAGACATAATTATATAGTTAGAATTGAAAATGTAACCGCTATTAATAATACAACGATTTTGAAGATTATTCTAGTTATAGTGAACTCATCCATTACGATTAAAATGTCGAACGCTCAGCGATAAGATTCTTCAAAATCTGCAATCTAACTATGCATGGCTGAGATTGTTGTCGATACAAGCTCTAAGCCCTTTTTGCTAATAGCCTCTTCCTATACGGACAATCATACAAGAGGGCGGGACCTCTTCTGAGTAATGTATAGGGTAGGCTGGAATGTGAAAGGAGGGAAAGGACGATGTCGGGAAGACAGTTGGCTAGCAAATGGTTAAAGACAGAAGCATTGCTCAGTGACGCGAGGGTTTCTCATTATATACCAATGACGAGGGTGTATTCGGCTGACTCACTGTTAGCCATGCTCCGGAGATATGGAAATGTTGTTATTAAACCTATAGTTGGTGGCGGAGGTTACGGTGTAATCAAAGTATTTCGGGATAGCCGAGGTTATGGATTTACTTATATGGACAGAACTCGAATTTACAAGGATTTCAGATCCATGAGACGGGCGCTCCATTTCGTCAAGGTCAGACGCAGATATTTGATTCAACAGGGGATTTCTCTCGCCAGGATTGGCGGGCGTCCTATTGATTATCGGGTCAAGGTAGTGAAAAACGGTGCTGTATGGGAGTTTCGCTCCATGGTAGGAAGATTAGCTCGACCGGGCCTGTTCGTAACCAATTTATGTAAAGGTGGTACGATGCTTTCTTGTCGTGAAGGACTTCGCAGATCGTTGCCCCGGATGAAAGCATCGGCGAAGAAAGCGGAGATGCGTAGACTAACACTTGTATGTATTGAACTAATGGAGCGGCACTTCCCGGGAATAGGTGAACTGGGCTTTGATTATGCTGTGGATTATTCAGGTAAAATATGGATTTTGGAGGTTAATACAAGACCTCAGTAAATTAACAAATATTTTTAAATTGACGATAATAGAGTAGTGAGATAAAATTGCGTTTAGTTGCGTTCTTTTGGGGTAAATTATATTGTAATTTATTTACAATAAAAATATATTTTTAGCTGTATACAAGTGGTTCAATCCTGTGTATAACTATTATCCCCATATTCCACTGTGCAGTTATCACCTTTGTAACGCTTACGCACATATTATACACAGGATTTCCACATGTACTTGTGGATAACACGAACGCTTGTTCGAAAAATGATAGTTTGATATGATAGATTCAGATCCAAATACAGGAAAGGTAGATGAACGTTATGGTTGAATTGTCCGATGAGATGCTTCTAGACTCTTACCATAGAGCGATAGAATTGCAACTAGAGCATGATTTCATCGCTCTTCTACTCGTTGAGATTCGCAAACGAAACTTACACTCTCCAGTTCATGCGGTTCTTCATTAAAAGAGCGCAAAGTATACCTTTGTAGCTGGCTACATATAAATAAACCGCGAGTCACAAACATAAAAGGGTATCCTGATAGGCTGCTATTGATAGGCCTATCAGAATACCCTTTTTTATTGTAGTAGATAGAATTAGAGTTTCATATTACTGCTGTGACCTGGTGAAAGCTTAGCTTCCGGATCGATATAGACTTTTGCGTTATTCACAGCCGTTGGAGCTTCACCGAATCCTACAGCAATTAGCTTTAGCTTACCCGGATATGTGGTGATATCACCGGCCGCAAAGATACCTGGAATACTTGTTTCCATACGTGAGTCAACGACAATGGAGTTTCCTTCAATATCGATACCCCATTCTGCAATAGGTCCTAGCGAGGAAACAAATCCGAAATTGACGATTACACTGTCGACTTCGATCTCTTGTGTTTCCTTGGTTTTGATATGGGATAAGGTAACCTTAGTTATGAACTCGTCACCATGCAGTTCTGTAATTTCAGTAGGTGTAATTACGTTAACTTTGGAAGCCATCAGATTCTCTACGCTGTGTTCATGCGCACGGAATTTATCCCGGCGGTGAATCAGGGTTACCTGCTTCGCGATCGGCTCCAGCATTAGCGCCCAGTCTACTGCGGAATCTCCGCCACCGCTGATCAGAACTTTTTTATCTTTAAAGGCATTTAAATCATTCACAAAATAATGGAGGTTGGCTTTTTCAAACCGTCCTGCGTCTGGCAGTTCTAAACGGCGGGGTTCAAAAGCGCCTACACCAGCTGTGATGATAATAGCCTTACTGTGGTATTCTGCTACATCAGTTGTAACTACAAAATGGCGTTCGTCCCGTTTCTGAACAGAAATTACTTTCTCCTCCAGCCGGATATTCGATTGGAACATATCCATTTGCCGTGTCAGGTTGTCAACCAATTCTTGTGCAGTTACTTTTGGGAAACCTGCTACATCATAAATGTATTTTTCAGGATAAAGTGCAGCAAGTTGTCCTCCCAATTGGGGCATACTTTCAATAAGTGTTACTGATGCCTGACGCATCCCACCGTAAAATGCGGCAAACATGCCAGCTGGACCGCCACCTATGATTAAAAGGTCGCTCATAGGAACGCCGGATTGCTCTTGTGTCACGGGATATTACACCTCCGAGTTGATATATTCATTTTGCCATACTTGTATTCTTTCTTATTATAAACATTGTGACACATACCTGCAAAGAAAGACTTTAGAACACAATAAGAATGTGACGTTTTTTAGTATTTTAATGTTTGATTAATACTACACTAAGGTTTACAATGGATATGGTCAATTTAGAAATCCTTTAAGTTTGATTGGAATTTCTTCTAAATATAAGTGTATAAATTCACAAAAAGGACCGTACATTGTTTCAATAAAAAATACAAAGACAGATTTACCTCTTGGAAGGAGCCGGAACATGAGTAGTATTCCCAAAATCGTAATCTTAGGCGCGGGCTATGGGGGTATTTTGACCGCACAGCGCTTACAGAAGGCTTTGAACTATAATGAAGCGGATGTCACGCTCGTAAACCGTCACGAGTACCACTATTTTACTACCCATCTACATATGCCTGCTGCGGGTACAGATAGTATTGAACACACTCGGGTGTCTATTTCTAAACTAATCGATGAATTCAAGATCGATCTCGTTAAGTCATCTGTTCAGGAAATTCGTACCCAGCAGAAAAAGATTATTTTGGAGGATGGTACTCTTTCGTATGACTATCTCGTCATTGCTTTGGGCGGAGAGCCTGAAACCTTCGGTATCCCAGGACTTGATAAATACGCACTGACGATCCGGAGCATTAACTCCGTTCGTTTGATTCGTGAACATATTGAGTATCAATTTGCCAAATACAAGAACGAGAACAATGCTCAGGAGCATATCAATTTCGTAGTCGGTGGTGCCGGCTTTAGCGGAATTGAGTTTGTGGCCGAATTAGCGGACCGCATCCCTGGGTTGTGTAAAGAATTTGACGTTGATCCAAGCATGGTAAATATATATAACATAGAAGCTGCTCCAACAGCTCTGCCTGGATTTGCTCCTGAACTTGTTGAGTATGCGATGAACCTGCTCACTAAGAAGGGTGTTACATTCAAGATGGGCGTTGCGATCAAGGAATGCCTACCAAACGGTGTAATTCTGGCATCAGGCGAAGAGATTAAAGCTTCTACTATTGTCTGGACAGGCGGAATTCGCGGAAATCGTCTGATTGAAGCTGCAGGATTTGAAGCTATGCGTGGTCGTGTGAAAGTAGATGAATATTTACGTGCACCAGGCCAAGACAATATCTTCATTATTGGAGACGGCTCCTTGATGATTAACCCAGAAGGACGTCCTTACCCGCCAACAGCACAAATTGCTATGCAACAAGGAGAATGCTGTGCACATAATTTGGTGGCTGCGATCCGTAATCAACAACCAAAGAAATTCGCATTCAGCAATAAAGGAACAGTAGCTTCTCTAGGTAAAGGTCAAGGGATTGCTGTAGTTGGCAGCAAAACTTACAAGGGCTGGACTGCAGCTCAATTGAAAAAAGTTGTGGATATGCGCTATTTGTTCATTATCGGTGGGATTCCGCTGGTTCTGAAAAAAGGAAGATTCTTATAAGATGCGTCACTGCAGCGTGCAGGTGCGTGGATTGCTGACCCGAGAAGAATTGGACCGATACAACGGACTGATTGAGGTTGGATCTTATCTGGAGGATCAGAATCAGTACGATCTAGCGTATGTTGTTCAAAAGGAAATTGATCTGCTCATTCTCCCTGGCATTGAACGCTTAAAGGAAAAAGGGCGAGCGCGTGACCGGGCTACGGCCGAATTTTTGGAAAGTCTGCATGATGATGAAGATGACAGCGAAGAGGATGAGGAAGCAGGAACCTCGTTATAGCATTTAAAAAGGGTGAGTCTCCATAACGATCTGGAGACTCACCCTTTTTGTTAAAATATAAGAAAGTATAAGTTTCACATTATACATTATCCTTATATTTCTCGCATAAATGCTTACCGTCCTATTGGGACGCTGGCGTTTTTGCTTGTTACAATTTAAGCATTTCCTCAAAAGAATCCTCAGTCAGCAGGTTGCCGACATAGAAAGGTCCGAATTCACCGTAGCGAGCACTGACTTCGTCAAATCGCATTTCGTAGACCAGCTTCTTGAATTGCAGCGGATCTTCAGCGAACAAGGTTACACCCCATTCCCAATCATCAAAACCTACGGAACCGGTGATAATCTGTTTCACCTTACCAGCATAACCTCGTCCGATTAATCCGTGAGAAGCCATCAGCTCGCGGCGTTTATCCATATCAAGCATATACCAGTTATCGGCAAGCTCGCGTTTCTTGTTCATTGGATAGAAGCAAATATGCTTCGCCTGCGGCAAAACAGGCTTTAGACGTGCGATGACATGTGGATTCTGCATAGGGTCGCTACCATCGCTGCCCCCCGCAAGGTAGTTGCTTAATTCAACAATACTTACGTAGGAATAGGCTTTAGTTGTATATTGAGCAAAAGCTATTTTGTTAAAGGCTGTCTCAAGCTGGTTCAGAGCTTCCAAACTTTCACGCAAGAACATCATTACGAAATCGGCCTTCTGGCCAACGATGGAATATACTGCAGAGCTGCCTTCCTTCGCTTCTTCGACAGTGCTCCACTCCTGCATAAAAGCATGTAATTCTTCCAGAGCAACGGCACGTTCTTCATCATCTGCTGCCGTCCATGCGGTCCAGTTCAGTGAGCGGAAGTCATGCAATGCATACCAGCCTTCCAGTGTCATAGCGGCTTCGTTCATGATCTCACTCCTTAAAAGTTTTACGAAGCCTAAGCTTCGCTGAATAACTTCGCGTAAAACTTGCATCGAAAGCATACACTTAGTTTTACGAAGCCTAAGCTTCGCTGAATAACTTCGCGTAAAACTTGCATCGAAAGCATACACTTAGTTTTACGAAGCCTAAGCTTCGCTGAATAACATCGTGTAAAACTTGCTACGAAGCTCCTGCATCATAGACTATGTACGATTCATTAATCTATATGCATTGTATCGCAATCGAGTTACTTAGAGCAAATGATGACAATCTGTTGTAAGTGAATTAGGCCTAAATTTGAATAAAGTTCATTGCTTCGTGACATTTTTTCTAGTAAACTTACTACTAGCTCGTATAAGATGTGCGCTTCTTTATAGAAAGGGGTAGTGGCGGTAACATGGGGTTTATTCCAGTGTTTATCCTAACCGTTTTATTCTTTGTGATGATGTTTGGTATTGGATTTATTCTTAACATGTTAATGAAGACAACCTGGTTTCCCGCTTATCTATTCGTTCTTATTATTCTACCCGTCGTAGTCTATTCCATTTGGGATAGAAGCGCGATGTCGCTTTGGGAGCATCTCTCCAGTTTCCACTTTGTTGATTACTTAACGGGTGTTGCTGGTCTTGCAGGTGCTATATTGAGTGGATGGACCATTCAAAAACTGCGCTTTGGCGGTTACAAGATGTTTTAAAGATTTAATTGGAAGACCTGCGGCTCTGATGTGAGAGTCGTTTTTTTGAACATATAAGCTTTTTAGTTCTACGCTAAGAATCAATTTTGAAATTCAGCGAGAAACGGAACCTTCCTCTTCCAGAGGACAGCGAAGCCGTTTCTTCTTGTTTAATAGAGGTAGATAATCGTAAGAAAAAGCTGATTATATAGCGAAAAGAGTCGGAATTGGTAGTTTATTTACATTTCCGGCAACGTTTTTTATGATAGAATAGAATCCTGTATGAATTCGTGAAAACAAGGGGGTATCCGTAGATGCGCATGAGTAACTTACATCATTTCACCGAACATCATCGGTACTGCGTTTCCCGCGAATTTGGTCTTAGTGTTATAGATGGACGTATGCTTAGCTCTGTGTATCAACCTATGGTAGGAGCTTTTGCAATCAGTTTCTATCGCTTGCTGGTTGAACATGTGCCAGCAGATAGCATTGGCTATTCTGGAGTGGAGCAACAGCGCAGATTATTTATGACGCTAGGCGTTGAACCGAATGAGAAAGGCCGCAAATATTTAATAGATCAGGCTTCCCGGTTAGAAGCGGTAGGTCTGCTGCAGACCTGTCGAATCTATGTGCCGGAAACCGATGATTACTTATATGAATATGAGCTTATGCCGCCGCTATCGCCAGCTGACTTTTTTGCTACTCAGCATTTGACGTTGCTATTACGCGATAAGATCGGCAAATTCGCTGTGCTGTCCTTACGGGAACAATTCTGGAACCGAGAGCCAGAAGAGTGGAGTCGCAGATCCATAGGCAAAGAGAATATTTCCGTGCCTTTTTATGATATTTTTCAACTGAATACACATGTCATTGATTATGAACTGGAACAGGCACTTGCAGAAGTGGCCTCTGTGCGTCAGCCCGGCATGCGTGAATCCGGAGAACAGGCGATTGGATATAGCGATATTATTTTGCGTTTTCCACGGGAGTCTGTGAACCGGGCTCATGTAGAAAAACTTCGCTTTGACCATACTCAAATGGGTGTTATTAACTATGTAGCTCATAAGTATGAACTCAGTCCGCAGGATTTATGTCGTCTGCTGGATGAAGATGGCGTGTTCTCGCCGGAAGGCGAGGTAATATTGGATGCACTTCAATATAAAGCCAGCCAGCATTTCAGGCAAGATATGAAACGGCAGGAAAAGCGTGAAATTGCAGCTGCTAAGGTTGTTTCCATCCGGGCTAGTGCCTCCGAAGAGAATGATGATTCTATTGCGCCACCAGAGCAATCTGTAGAGATGGAGTTTTATGTAGAAGTACCACCACAATTTTTGTCCAAATGCGACATTCACCAATATAATATGATGCTGCGGAACGAACCTTATACGCGGCTGCTTCAAACCTTTTTCCCAGGTGCAGTACCCAGTCATTTGATGGATATGTTCGAGAAAATAGATTTGAACTATAAGCTAAGCGGTGAAGTGATCAACGTACTTATTCATTATTTAATGACTATGGTAGCCTCAGGTGGAGAACAACGAATGAACCGCAATTTTGTGGAGGCTATTGCTTCCAATATGCTGGTTAAACAAGTGAACACCTACGAGAAGGCTGTAAAATATATCAGGGATCAGTCCAAAGTGAAGGGCAAGGGTGCCACAACTAACACGGCAGCAGGACCACGATCACGTTCATATGCTAAAAATACAGGCAGATCGGCCAAGCCGGAAATACCGATTGGGCTGGACGATGGAAGTGCCGGAACGGTATCGGAAGAGGAATTCGCGGCGATGATGAAGAAAGCGGCAGAAATTAAAGCCAGCAAGAAAAAAGGCGTTTCCCAAGCGCCGTAATGAAAGAGAGGTGGAACTATGGAGTCTATGGGCGATGTACTTCGTTCGATCAACAATCCAACTCTACGGCAGCGTCAACGCGATCTTGAACAGGGGTTATTCAATCATCCACTTGTGAAGGCATTGCAGTCCGAACATCCTGAGCTGGATGAATCGCGACTGCGGCTTCATATGAGCCGTCTGTATCAATATGTTGAGGAAAGTCGCAACTGCGCGAACTGTCCGGGACTTGAGAAATGTCCAAATGATTTTCCGGGGCATTATAGTAAACTTACGGTAGAGACTGTGAATGGTTCAACGGATTTATATGAACGCAAAACGCCATGCCGTCTTAAAGTGGCACAGGATAGTCAGGATAGTATCCGCAAACGTATTCGCAGCTTTTATGTGGACGAGCGTGTGCTTAATGGCGGTTATGATGAAATAGATATTATGGGCAAGGATCCACGCCGGGTCTCGGCGGTTAATAAAATATTTGATTATATTACGAGCGTTAAAGATGAAGGTCTGACCTCACGCGGGATTTATTTACACGGAACCTTTGGAACAGGTAAAACATTTCTGATGTGTTACTTACTTCATGAGCTTGCTGTTGCCGGCTATACTGGAGTTATCGTATATATGCCGGATTTTATCGAGGATTTAAAATCGATCATGATGGACGGCCAGAAGTTAAAGGAAACCGTGGATACGATGAAAAACTGCGATTTGCTTATCTTTGATGACATTGGTGCAGAGAACTTAAATCCATGGGCGCGTGATCACGTGCTTGGCGCGATTCTAAATTATCGGATGAACCGTAAACCAACCTTCTATACCTCGAATTATCCGCTCGATGGTTTGGAGAAACATCTTAGCTTTACAAGCAAGGATGGCGAGGAAATCTATAAAGGCCAACGTTTGATGGATCGTATTGCTCCTTTTGTGGATGTTATTCCACTGCACGGGGAGAATCAACGGGGGACAATTAGATAAGCTGGAGTATTCAAAACCTTAAAATTCAGAGAGAGCAGCGATTCTCCGTTTATTGGAGGGTCGCTGTTCTCTGTTTTCTTTCTCTAATTACTTTTTTTAAAAAAAAGAAGCCTCCCTAAGCAGCATTCGCTACTTTTGAGACAGCCTCTTTTTATATTACGATGATTCCCTTACTCCGAAATGAACTTAATGATGACCATGCCGAAAAAGACAACGGTCATAAATGCAGTCATTCCGAAAAATCCATTCATTAAATCGCCTAGATCATTGCGGGGTTCTTCGTTGATGTGTTCTCGTGGGTCCCGTACTTGCGCGTTGACATCCATAGCTTCTGCCTCCTTACAGGGACAATGCCTGTATTGTTAAGATGCAATTTAAGTTGACCATTATGAAATAAGTCATTGACATTTAATGCGCTTTCTTAGAGTATACCGAAAGGCTGGGGAGATTGTAAAGAAAAGAGTAACGTAAATAAAATTAGTTTGAGGGCAATATAATTGTATGTGATATATAACATATCCCTTAAAGATATGTTATACTGGAATTGTGTCGGTAAGTGGTAATTTGGTTATCATATTACATGAAACAATTTATTAACTTATATTTTCGGAGCAGCTTCCATAAACTAAGCTTTGGTTTAGAATGGATTAATGTTTCGTAAAACTTTAGAGGAGGAACAATATCATGGCTATCGTGAACGTGTCTGACCAAACCTTCAGTAACGAAGTGGAAGGTCAAGGTACTGTAGTAGTAGACTTCTGGGCTCCTTGGTGTGGTCCTTGTAAGATGATTGCTCCAATCTTGGACGAATTGTCCGCAGAACTGGGAGACAGCGTGAAGATTGCAAAATTGAATGTGGATGAGAATCCGGAAACGGCTTCTCGTTTTGGCGTTATGAGTATCCCAACCCTGATCTTCTTCAAAGACGGTCAACCGGTAGATAAAGTTGTGGGATTGAACTCCAAAGAATCCCTGAAAAATATCGTAGCTAAACATCAATAATTGTTAAATGCTACTGTTCGGGCCTCGGCCCTGCCGCTCAGCGCCTTCGGTTCATTCCGGAGGCGTTTTGTGCGCTAAAAGCCAACTAATCATGGGTCCAATTTAGCTGGAGGGGATCAATTTGGACAATATCCGCAACAAACTGGCTCTATTACCCGATCTGCCCGGGTGCTATCTGATGAAGAATGAAGAAGGCACCATTATTTATGTGGGCAAGGCGAAGGTACTAAAGAATCGGGTTCGCTCTTATTTTACAGGCAGTCATAATGGTAAGACTCAGCGACTTGTCGCTAATATTGCTGACTTCGAATATATTGTTACGTCCAGCAACATGGAAGCGCTCATTCTCGAGTGCAATCTGATTAAGAAGCATATGCCACGTTATAACGTTCTTCTGAAGGACGATAAGACATTTCCTTATATCAAAATAACGAATGAAGCTCACCCTCGGCTTGAAGTTACACGCCGGGTGATTAAAGATAAAGCAAAATATTTTGGTCCTTATCCTAATGGTTATGCAGCACAGCAAACGAAAAAGCTTCTCGACCGTATGTATCCGCTCCGTAAATGCGGCGTAATGCCGAAGGAGGTCTGTCTCTACTACCACATGGGCCAATGCTTGGCGCCTTGTGAGAAGGAAGTGCAGAAATCTGAGTATGAGCAGATTACGCAAGATATCGCTGCTTTTCTAAGCGGAGGGCATGATGCGGTTAAGAAGGACTTACAGCAGAAAATGCAGGAAGCTGCTGAGGAATTATATTTTGAGCGGGCGAAGGAACTGCGGGATCAAATTATCCATATTGATGCATTAATGGAGAAACAGAAGATCAACACTACGGATACTAAGGATCGCGATGTATTTGGGTATGCCGTAGATAAGGGATGGATGTGTGTACAAATTCTGTACATGAGACAAGGGAAGATGATCCAGCGTCATTCCTCCGTCTTTCCTTTCTATGGGGAAGCCTACAGTGACTTTATGTCTTATGTGACGCAGTATTACAGTGATAATCCTGCCCTGCCGCAGGAGATTCTTCTACCGGATGTGCTTGACGAGGAAGCAGTGGTTGATAAAGAAGCTAAACCGGCAATTGTCATTGCTGCTCCAGCTGAAGAAGAGCTACAAAAGGGGGAAGATACCCCCGAATCACCTGAAGAAGCTGAGGCACGTGAAATCGCCGCTGCGGAAGCATCAGCAGCAGGTGTTGTTGATGCCGCAGGTGGCGCCTCTATTCTACAGGAGTGGCTCGGCATCAAAGTGCTGGTGCCACAACGTGGACTCAAGAAGCAGATGGTCGGTATGGCCTGCCAAAATGCTACAGTCGCAATCGACGAGAAGTTCCGGCTTATTGAACGAGATGAAGTACGTACCTCTGGTGCCGCAATGAGCTTAGGCGAGAGCTTGGGGCTCGAACGCTTAAGCCGGATCGAGGCGTTCGATAACTCGAATATTCAGGGGACCAATCCGGTCTCTGCGATGGTTGTCTTCATTGATGGCAAGCCCGCGCGAAAAGAGTATCGTAAATATAAAGTTCGTACAGTAGTGGGTGCGGATGATTATGGAACGATGCGCGAGGTCATCCGGCGGCGGTATGAACGGGTGCTGAAAGAGAACCTTCCGATGCCAGATCTTATCGTAGTCGATGGTGGTAAAGGGCAGATTTCTTCAGCTATTGATATTCTGGAGAACGAGCTGGGGTTATTCATTCCGGTCTGCGGTCTCGTTAAGGATGACAAGCATAAGACGGCTCAGCTTCTGGTTGGAGATCCGCCAGAACCCGTCTCTTTAGCTCGGGATAGTCAGGAGTTTTACCTGCTGCAACGGATTCAGGATGAGGTGCATAGGTTCGCTATCACCTTCCACCGTGAGCAGCGCGGGAAGTCCATGGTTACCTCTAAGCTGGACTCCATACCAGGTATAGGCGAGAAGCGGCGCAAGGCGTTGCTTAAGCATTTCGGATCGCTAAAGAAAATTAAAGAAGCCTCCATAGAGGATTTTAAATCACTTTCTATTGGCGAAAAGCTGGCTAGTCAAATTCTTGAGGCGCTCAAGGATGAAGAGCCGGCGACATAGGGCGTGTTTGCGTAAATACAAAAAAAAGGTGTCATAGCAGGTTTCTGCTGTGACACCTTTTTTATTATCGGGTATCCACCCGTTACTTCTTTAAATGATAGATTTCGGTTCAACCGGCTTCGGATCAGGTTTTTGCGGTGGATTAAACCGGTAGACAATGTAGGCGACTATGAACGGCATGATAATCGCGAAGATACCTGCTCCGACATTCACGCTTTCCTTCATAAAGATCAGCGTAGCGCCCATCAGAATGCTGTCAAACACGACATGACTGAACATGACGGCAATAAAGCCGTAACGAAGGAAAATATAGCTGAAGAGCAGCCCGATCACGGTAAGCTCAATAGGACGGGAGCTGATAGGGTAGATCGGATAAAGTGTATGACCAAACGCCCATACCAGCGTGGTGATCAGGCAAGCGATGAACGTGCTCCGGAACACTTTTTTCAACATAGGGATTCCGAAAAAACGATAAATAGCTTCCTCGGATAACCCGGCGAGCCATGCAACGATAGGCAGCAGCCAAGCATATCTCATGTTGTAAGGAGATTGAGTAGCGTCAGTAGTGGACCAGTTCTGCAAAGTCAATGACAATACGATGAACATAAGGGTCTGTACCCCTAGCAGCACGAATGCCCAGACGTATCCAGCCCGGATACTATCCAGCACGTATTTACCATAGCCAGGCTCTTTAGCACGAGGCCATGGGTTCATCCCCTCTTCTTTTTTCCAAAGGCCGTCCCCTCCAACTAAAGAGAAATAGAGCAGGGAGGACATTAGAAGGCTATATAAGGCATAAATGATGAACATAATGACGGAAGTGATTTGAGCCTCGAGTCCTTCGCCCGAAGATTCAGGAAGCATATTATAGGTGCTGATCATCATAATTACAAAATAAGCCGAGCTTAGGAAAATTCCGCGCTTAAAGGAGGTATGTTCTCTTCTAAGTATGCTGTAGATGAGTGCCAAAATTCCTAAAGCTAAGGTAGGCAGACCGTAACCGAATAGAGTAAGCTTTTCTGCGAGAGAGGTCTGGTCCTTCACGTAGGAGGTATGCCAGGCTGGAGCAGTGAATCCGGCTTTAAAGCTGGATACCTGTTCGTCAGCGAAATCGAAATAATAGTGAAGCAAGGATTCGCCGATCTGAACGGAACGGTCAGTATATACGAGCCCATAGTTTCCTGCATTCGATTCAATTTGCAGCTTGGCGGGATTTACATCCCATTCCTGAAGCCAGGGGCGGGCAAGATTTTCTTTTTGTGCCAAAGACAAGTCAGCACCCTTGTCCTCTTCTTTTGCACCAGCAGCTACATTGTTTGGCAATTCTGCAGATGACCCTTCTGCTCCTTGTGTGAAGGCGACAACTGCGCCAGTATACATATTGAGGTCAACGGAGATTGTAGGCTCTTGTGCCGCTGAAGGACTAAGTGTTGCACGGAAAATGTCAAAAGGATACCGTTGATCCAATTTCTTTTTTGTGTAGTCCTCCAAAAGCTTCTCGCGGGACATATAACCATAAAAGGAAGAGTCCGTTTCATAAAGTACATTCCACTGATCGTTTGGTGCTTTGGTATAGTTTAACTTTTGTTCCGCAAATGATATCGCTTTGTCGCGGGCTTCCGCCTTACTGATGACGGTAGTATCTTCCCCGGCAGGGCTATTTAGCACCGAGGGGGCAATCTGAAACATAATAAATAGAATAAGACCGATAATGCCCGAGATGATGAGCCTCTTGGAGAGGGCACGTTGCTGTAAGGGCTGGCCAACGGGATTCATGTAACGCCTCCTTGTAAACTGACAATGTTATGTTCCATTATAGTATTAGTGCCATGATAGTTACAAAAATCATCGTATATTCTTTTTATGGGTAATAGAGATATTATAGAATAGGAAACTGAATATATACCATGAATTTAAAGTGATCAATTCTTCATTTTTCATGAAAATCGATGCAATTGCAGGGAAAACACGGAAAAGTGATGAGAAAAGGCACTCCTTCTGGTACATCCTCTCCAAACCGCATTTTTCATATGAATCACCATTAATTGTGTCTTTGTGATTTATCGAAATAACAGATATAATTTGTATGCAATTGTATATAGCCGAATTTCAGGTGAAAACGGGGGAACCATAAGAAGTAATGAAAAGATGAGTATACGCCGTAAAAGGTGACTTTATTCATCAGGGGTGAATTTCGTTCTAGGAACGAATAGGGCAGCCTGCACAGTCCGAATCCGTCAGCTAACCTCGTAGGCTAATTTACTGCAGGAACCAAGGGTAGCATTGGTTTTCCAGTGCTTTTTTTGTTGGAATTCTTTAAATTAAGATAAGAGGGTGAGCATAGTGGCTTCACAGTTTCGCAGAGTTTCTGAATCAAAGTTTCTGAAGCTCTCTCCGCCTCAGATTATGGTGCTCGGTTTTGCATCGATTATTCTGATAGGAGCCTTGCTGCTTATGCTTCCCATTTCGAGTACGAGCGGGAATGCTGTGAGTTTTATTGATGCATTGTTTACTTCGACATCGGCAACCTGTGTGACCGGACTTGTGGTGCTGGACACCGGGACGACATTCACCTTTTTTGGAAAAACCGTGATTATGTTGCTTATCCAGGTCGGCGGCTTAGGTTTTATGACAATGGCCACCTTATTTGCCATGATGATGAAACGCAAAATCTCTTTGCGGGACAGGTTGATCCTGCAGGAAGCCATGAACCAGGGTTCTATGGAGGGGATTGTTCGGCTGATCCGGAGAGTAATTATTTATTCATTAGTCATTGAGGGCTGTGCAGCGGTCCTGCTGTCCATACGTTGGGCGTTTGATATGCCGCTGGGAAAGGCCATTTATTTTGGGATATTTCATGCAGTGTCGATGTTTAATAATGCTGGATTTGATATTTTTGGGGATTTTCGGAGTTTAACCGACTATGTATATGACCCGCTAGTGAATATCGTGGTGATGTTTCTGATTGTCTCCGGCGGTATTGGTTTTATTGTCATGTCTGATCTGGTGGAGTTTCGTGTAAAACGTAAATTGTCTTTGCATAGCAAAGTTGTACTCTCTACCACGGCTGGGCTTATTGTTATTGGTGCTTTGGTTATTTTTATATTTGAATTTACGAATCAGCGCACACTGGGTAATCTTAATTTCGGCGGCAAAATATTATCAGCATTCTTCCAGTCTGTATCGCCCCGAACCGCTGGTGCCAATACGGTGGATATTGCTGGACTCCGGCAAGCCTCTCAGTTCTTTATGGTTATTCTTATGTTTATTGGTGCATCACCTGGTTCAACGGGTGGCGGGATTAAGACTACTACCTTTACCATTATGATTGGTGCGGTAATCGCGATGCTGCGCGGGCGTGAAGATGTTGTACTGTTCCGTTATCGATTGGCGCAGGAGCGTATCTATAAAGCGTTGACGTTAACATTACTAGCTTTACTATTGATCCTCTCTGTGTCGATGGTACTTTCCACAACAGAGGATAGTAATTTCTTAGCGATCTTATTTGAGACAACCTCGGCCTTTGCCACGGTAGGGCTAACGATGGGGCTGACACCTGAACTATCTATCATCGGTAAGATTCTGATCTGTCTGACTATGTTCGCAGGTCGACTAGGTCCATTAACTTTAGTGTATGCGCTTGGTCCTAAACAGGGTAAACCATTGTATAAGCATCCAGAAGGTAAAATAATTATTGGATAGGAGCTAATCAGAAATGAAAGCACAGCAATTTGTAGTAATCGGCTTAGGGCGCTTTGGGTCAAGTCTCGCGCTTGAGCTGATGGAAATGGGCTACGAGGTGCTCGGGATTGATCACCATGAAGAACGCGTAGAGGAAATGAGCGATCACTTGACACATGCCGTAGTGGCAGATGCTACAGATGAGGGGATTATGCGCTCGCTAGGTGTACGGAACTTTGACTGCGGGATTGTAGCGATTGGCGACAATATGGAGCGAAGTATTCTGGCGGCTATTTTGTTAAAAGAGATTGGAGTGAAGCAAGTTGTAGCCAAGGCGATCTCGATTCTTCATGGTCGTGCGTTGTCCAGGCTGGGCGTGGACCGGGTTATTTTTCCGGAGCGGGATATGGGCATTCGTGTAGCACATCAGCTTGTGACACCTAATTTGCTTGATTATATTGAACTGTCAAAAGATTATAAAATCGTGGAGCTAACCGTACCGTCCTGCATGAACGGGAAAAGCTTGTCCGATTTAAATACAAGAGCAAAGTATGGCTGCAGTATTGTTGCCCTGAACAGGGAAAGTGGAATTATCGTTGCTCCAACGGCACATGATCATTTGAGCGAAGGCGATGTAATGGTACTCATTGGTTCTAATGAAAGTATTGATCGATTTGAGAATGAGGTTGTAAACCAAGAATAAATAGTTAAGCCCTTCGTCCTTTCATTGGACGGAGGGCTTTTTAAATTTAAGTTGCACGAGAGAGGCAGGGATTACTTCTCTCGTTCTGTCAGAAACATTTCTTCTGTAACCTGCACCAGGCTGCGGGCCGCTGTGCTCAGGGTTCCATCGTCACGGTAGATCAGACAGGTAGTTCGCTGGGTCTGCTCCAGCTCTTTAATATGCAGAGAGACCAGTCCACCACCGTTTAACAGCTGCGGACGCAGATAAGACTTAGGTAGTAATGCGGCTACATTGACCGTCGGTAGCAGCCGCACGATGGCTTCGAAGGAGTCAATTTCCATACGTACGTCTGGATCAATTCCGCAGCGCTGGAACAGATCGTCCGTTAGACGGCGATACCAGGTGCCTTTGGAGAAAAGGATCATTGGCAGTCGGGACAGATCATCCATGGTCAGCTTGGAAGACTGATTCAGAGGATGATGCTCAGAAACAACCAGCCTAAGCTGATCCTCAAACAGAGAAATACAGCGCAGTCCAGGCTCTTGAATAGAGGAAGCAATCAGACCTATATCTGATTTCCCTTCACTGACAGAGGAGACAATCTCATGCGTTCGGCCTGTGATTAGCTTCAGCTCCGCAGTCGGGTACTTCTCCATATATGCGTTAACCAGTGGAGGCAGAGTGGTCTGTAGTGAAGTGAGAGATGCCCCTAAGGTGACCAGCTTTGGCTCGCCTTCTTTGTATTTAGACAAAGCCTCCAGAAATTTAGAACGCTGCTGACGCTGTTCAAGTGCGTAGGAATAAGTGAGACGCCCAACCTCGGTTAACTCCAGCCGTTTACCATAACGATTAAATAGCGCGACACCTAGGCGTTCTTCCAGCTTGGAGATTTTACGAGATAGGGCAGGTTGGGACAGATTGAGCTGGCGCGAGGCACGATTCAAGCTGGAATGCTCCACAACCGCTGCAAAAACATCTAAATCGTCAAACATACTTATGTTCCTCTCGTAGTGCAATCTATAAACAGTAGTGACGAAATTCATAGCCTTGAAGACAATACTTCTTGCTCCATAAGGAAATAAAAGATTTGTCGGAAAATGTTGCTTCTCCAAATGAGAATTATTATCATATAAAATCTATTCTTATGCGTTTATTGTATAACGATTAATAATTAGATTGCAATTCCCTTATAAGGGAAAAAGGAGTAACATGAAAAGTGACACAAGATATTCACATTTTGTGAAAAAGAAAACAAAGTCCGGGAAACTAGGGGATAGCGGTAAATATAGGCATTTTGTCATTACATAGTCAACGTTATCCTGTGTCAAATGTAGTTCCGGCGGTGAATACACATTAATGAAAACGCTGTTTTAATCGGAAAGGGGTTACTTTGTATGAAAGGATTTTATTCCAGAAAGATTCATTCCTTGCTAGGCGTTATCCCGCTTGGAGCCTTCTTCATTGAGCACATGATGACGAATTTTGCGGCTGTAGAGGGTGGCGCTTCCGGTTTCACTGACAGTGTGATCTGGCTGAACAGCCTGCCGCTTGTCTTCTTCCTGGAATTGTTCGGTATATGGCTTCCTCTGCTATACCATGGCGTATATGGACTGTATATTGCCTATCAATCCAAGCCGAACTTAAACCGTTTCAACATTGAAAGAAACTGGCGTTATACGCTGCAACGTATTACGGGAATTATCACCTTTATCTTCATAGTCTGGCATTTGTTCCAAACCCGGGTACAGGTGGCAGTGGGTAGTGTTGAGCACGAAGAATTGGGCGGTCTGATGCATGATATCGTGACTCAACCACTGATGTTGACACTGTATATTATCGGTATCGTTGCAGCATGCTTTCACTTCTCGAACGGCCTATGGTCTTTCCTGATCAGCTGGGGAATCACGGTAGGACCTCGTTCACAGCGGGTATCCTCTTACCTTTGTCTCGGTATTTTTGTTCTTGTAACGTTCATGTTCCTCATTTCGTTAGTCACTTTCCGTGATGCCGAATTTCAAACCGCATCTTCTATAGCTCAGTCCATAAAGACTTTCATCTAAGTAATTACCTCTCAGGACTAGATTCCAGAATCCTTTCTGATATTTTCGATAAAGGGAGTGAACTATCATGGCAACAGCAAATATCATTATCGTGGGCGGCGGTCTGGCCGGCCTGATGGCTACCATCAAGGCAGCGGAGTCCGGTGCGCATGTTCAATTATTCTCATTAGTGCCTGTAAAAAGATCACACTCCGTTTGTGCACAGGGCGGCATCAACGGCGCTGTAAATACGAAAGGGGAGGGCGACTCTCCTTGGGAGCATTTCGATGATACCGTTTATGGTGGTGACTTCCTGGCGAATCAGCCACCGGTCAAGGCGATGTGTGAAGCGGCACCGGGTATCATCCACCTCATGGACCGGATGGGCGTAATGTTCAACCGTACACCTGAGGGACTACTCGACTTCCGTCGTTTCGGCGGAACGAAGCGTCACCGCACTGCATTTGCTGGTGCAACGACAGGCCAACAGCTGCTGTACGCGCTGGATGAGCAGGTGCGCCGCTGGGAATCTGAAGGTCTCGTAACTAAACGTGAGAACTGGGAGTTCCTTTCAGCTATCATCGACGACGAAGGCGTATGCCGAGGCATCAGTGCTCAGAATCTAAAGACGATGGAGATTGAGACTTTTCCTGCGGACGCTGTTATTTTGGCTAGCGGCGGGCCTGGTATTATTTTTGGTAAAACGACAAACTCCGTTATTAATACGGGGACAGCTGCAAGTGCGGTATATCAACAGGGCGTACACTATGCCAACGGAGAATTTATACAGATTCACCCAACGGCTATTCCAGGAGATGACAAGCTCCGCCTAATGTCGGAATCGGCACGTGGCGAGGGTGGTCGTATCTGGACTTATAAAGACGGAAAACCGTGGTATTTCCTCGAAGAAAAATATCCGTCCTACGGTAACCTGGTGCCGCGTGATATTGCTACACGGGAGATTTTTAATGTGTGTGTGGATCAAGGGCTGGGCATTAACGGTGAGAACATGGTGTATTTGGACCTCTCTCACAAGGACCCAAAAGAGCTGGATGTGAAGCTTGGCGGGATTATAGAAATTTATGAAAAATTCATGGGGGATGACCCTCGTAAAATACCGATGAAAATCTTCCCGGCTGTGCATTATTCTATGGGCGGTATGTGGGTTGATTACAACCAAATGACGAATATTCCTGGTCTGTTTGCTGCAGGCGAATGTGAATATCAATATCATGGAGCGAATCGTCTAGGCGCTAACTCTCTGGTATCTGCGATTTACGGTGGTATGGTCGCAGGTCCAAAGGCTGTTGAATACATTAAAGGTTTGAAGAAATCATCACAGGATATCTCTTCAACGGTATACGATAACTTCCACAAAAAGCAGACAGACAAGTATGAGTCTCTGCTAGGGATGTCAGGTACAGAGAATGCTTATGTGATTCACAAGGAACTGGGCGAATGGATGACCGCCAATATGACGGTTGTGCGGCACAATCCGAAGCTGGAAGCGACCATTGGCAAAATTAAAGAGCTTAAAGAGCGCTACGGCAATATCAATATGAATGATACGTCACGCTGGAATAACCAAGGTGTAGCCTTCACCCGTCAGCTGTGGAACATGCTGGAGCTGTCCGAAGCGATGACACTGGGCGCGCTAATGCGCAATGAAAGCCGCGGTGCTCATTACAAGCCGGAATTTCCGGATCGTAATGATGAGGAGTTCTTGAAGACCACGAAAGCAACCTGGACTGCAGACGGTCCACAAATCTCCTACGATGAAGTCGATGTCTCACTGATCCCTTCACGGGTACGTGATTACTCGAAGGATTAATTTTTTTAAGCAGCGAAACAGCTTGCGAGGCAAGCTTATTGAAATAAAATTAGGCAATTTGAGGAGGGAACCATTATGGCGGAAACTGCTACAGCTCCCAAAAACGTAAAGTTTATCATCACCCGCCAGGACGATCCGCAAAGCTCATCTTATATTGAGGAATTTGAGCTTCCTTATCGTCCGGGTATGAATGTAATCAGTGCTTTGATGGAAATTCAGCGTAACCCTGTGAATGCCAAAGGTAACAGCACCGTTCCGGTATGCTGGGATTCCAACTGTCTAGAAGAAGTATGCGGCGCTTGCTCGATGGTGATTAACGGTAAGCCTCGCCAAGCCTGCGCAGCACTTATAGACAATCTGGAGCAACCTGTACGCATTGAACCTATGAAGACATTTCCGGTGGTGCGTGACTTAGTTATTGACCGTACCCGAATGTTCAATGCACTTAAACGTGTGAAGGCTTGGATTCCCATCGATGGTACGTACGACCTTGGGCCGGGACCACGGATGCCGGAAAAGAAACGGCAATGGGCTTATGAATTATCTAAATGTATGACTTGCGGCGTATGCTTGGAGGCTTGTCCGAATGTCAACGAGAAGACGGATTTTATCGGACCCGCAGCCATCTCACAAGTACGCCTATTCAATGCTCATCCTACGGGTGAAATGAATGCTGATGAAAGATTGGACGCTCTGATGGAAGATGGCGGTATTGATGGTTGTGGTAACTCACAGAACTGTGTACGCGCTTGTCCGAAGGGTATTCCTCTTACTACCTCCATTGCTGAAATTAACAAGCAGACGACAAAACATATGTTCAAACGCTGGTTAGGTGTGTAATAAGTAGTACCGCCAGATCTTTAATATTGAGCTATCCTCAAAGGTGGATTTTAATTCGCTGGGGATAGCTTTTTTGTTTATAATTGGTAGGGAATAGGAAATTGGTCTATCTCAGAAGAAGGAATAGTATATGCTATAATGTCCATTGTTAACGTATGTTAGTGTGGAACAACAGGGAGGAATAATCTTGATTTGTCGGGAGCATGATGGAGCAATTGTAATGGTTAAACAGCATGATCACGGGAAGTTAGCTGGAGAGCTTGCCATTTGGTTCAAGGAAGAGCATGTGCCGGAAGAAGGGCGCCGGGATGAGGTGCTCTGGGCGGTAGCCGAACATGACCGGGGTTGGATTGACTTGGATGAGACACCCTTCTGGAACGATGCGGAGCATGCGCCTTACAGCTTTATTGATTTTCCTGTAGTGCCGAAGCTAACCTTTTATAAGCGAGGACTTGACGAGATTGAGGCGCGGACACCGTATGGAGCGCTTTTGTGCAGCTTGCATTTTGAACGACTCATTAAGATTTCAGGATTGGATTATCCAGAACTGACTTTATATCAAGAGCATGAGGAAGAACGTAGATCCCGTATTCACCGAGAGCTGGAAGTATCCAAGCCAATTGGTGAAGATGAACTCTATTATGATGCCCGCCTTTTAGAGTTCTGCGATGATTTATCCCTATATTTGGCCTTGAATGAGCCGGGGAGCCCGAAATCAGAGGAGCATCCATGGTGGCGTGAAGGGTTCTCCGGCAGTGAAGATTTCAGTTTTACATCAGGTCGTACGATAACCGTGGAGTGGAAAGATAAGTCAACGTTAGTGCTGGATCCTTTTCCATTTAAGAAGACGATAGAAGTAGCTTTTAAGATGAAACGAGTCCCAAAAACAGAAATTGCTAAGAGAGGCATTGCACCCGCATATAGTGATACACCGGAAGAAGAATGTAGAATTGTACTGACGGCTCGAAACGAAAGCTGAACGGAAGGAGAAACTCCGTATGAAGATTCAATCGTCTGGGGCTTCTCCCAATAAGGAACATACTAATTCGGGTAAAGACACCCATTCTAGCACCTCTGGACGGCGATCTAAGGGCAAGACAACAATGACCCGCCGGCAATTCCTGGCTCGAAGTGCGGCTACTGTAATCGGCGCTGGTTTGCTTACAAGTGGTTACGCTTGGCAAGGGGAGCCAAACTGGATTGAGGTTACTAAACTGAAGCTGTCTTTCAAAGATCTTCCTTCTGCTTTTTCAGGGATGAAGGTTGTCCATTTTAGTGATACTCATCTTGGGTTTAATAAAGATGCCCGTGATTTGGAACGGCTTGCAGAACGTATAGCTAAGGCAGAACCAGATCTTATATGCTTTACCGGTGACATCGTAGACAGCAATCCTGAGGATCTTGTAGACGCCATACCTGTATTGGCATCGCTGAGTGCTCCGCTAGGGAAATATGCGGTTCTAGGCAATCATGATTACAAAAATACGAAGCGGATCATCGATCTGCTTACGTCGGCAGGCTTTCGGGTGTTAAGGAATGAATCCTATCTTCTAAAAAGAGGCGGAGCCGTTATGGCTGTGACGGGACTGGATGATCTGCTGCATGGCGAGCCTGATCCTGTGAAGGCACTCAGTGGTGTGCCAACAGGAACCTATGCCCTTCTGATGATGCATGAACCGGACTATGCTGATACAGCAGAGACTCATTCTTTTCACCTGCAGCTATCCGGACACAGTCATGGGGGACAAATTCGCCTGCCGTTTGTAGGTGCGCCATTCACCCCTTACGGATCCCAAAAATACATAAATGGATTGTATTATACAGATGCCAAGCGCATGCCAGTGTATGTGAATAGAGGCTTTGGCGAAACAGTCATGCCTTTTCGTTTTTTATGTCGACCTGAATTAACGGTGTTAACGCTGCACCATTCATCGGATGAATAGGCTGGACTTTTAACTGTATGGAGGGGGAGAGAGTATGAGCACCTATGAGGCAGTATCGTTCCAGACGCAACCAGGTATGGCGGTCGACCTGAGGCTCATCCTGCCTGAGGATGCTTTTGCTTTGCAGCAGCTGCTCTCCCATCCAGAAGTGCAGGCACATATTCAAATACGCAATGGCGCTGGATCAGATCCTGCTCAGGTGGAGAAGCTGGTGAACCGGATGTTATTTGCATTTGATCCTTGTGCACTACATGCGGGTATCTATTTGAAAGAGCAGCAGAAGTTGATTGGTATAGTTGCTTTACAGCATTGGAACCGTCGTGAGGGAAAGGCCACTTTAGGATACATGCTAGACCCGGCGTACTGGGGAGGCGGACTGGCGACAGAGGCGGTTGGCTTATTCTTGAATTACAGTGTTCATACGCTTGGGATAACACGGATTGAAGGACGCTGCCGAGGAGATAATATTAGATCCCAACGTGTGATGCTTAAGAACGGTATGATGCTGGAGCGAGTGTTGCCCAGAGTAGGGTCCTTGGACGATGTAATGAAAGTATTCACATTGTTACACAAATGAAATAATGCCGTTATGAAACTCTAACAGTGTCCGGTTAAACTAAGTACATGACCCCCTTTTAAAAATATAAATGCTTTGGGACCCGATGATTCGGGTCCATTTTTTTTGTCAGGACCTTATCCGATCGTTTATGATTAACAAACAGTCGAATGAATTGAGAAGGAGGCGTAACATTTTGAATGATGTAATCCAGACGTTAATGAATCACCGTTCTTTCCGGCAGTATTCTGATCTACAAGTGGAGCCGGAGAAGTTAAAGATAATGATCGAATCCGCCCAAGCAGCGCCCTCATGGGTAAATGGACAGCAGGTCTCAATTATAGCTATTAAAGATCCTGCGCGTAAGGAACAGCTTTCGGTCTTGTGCGGCAATCAGAAGCATGTAGCAGCAGCCCCCGTCTTTCTGGTGTTCTGCATGGACTTCTATAGGGCAAAATTAGCTAGTGAGCTGGAAGGTAAGTCTTTTGAAGCGGTAAAAGATGTAGATGCTCTGCTCGTTGGCGCTACAGATGTCGGTATCTCATTGGCTAACGCGATTGCAGCGGCAGAATCCATGGGACTCGGGATTATTCCTATTGGGGGTGTTCGCCGCAATACAGCAGGTGTTATTGAACTGTTGAAGCTGCCGGAGTACGTATTCCCTATCGTCGGCCTCTGTGTCGGATATCCAGCGGAAGAGATTGCACAGAAGCCGCGGCTGCCGATGGAAGGAGTGTTTCATGAGGAGCAATACAATCCGGATGTGGAAGGTCTCCTGGAGGCGTATAATCAAACCCACCGTGAATATATGCAGCAGCAGGGATTGACGGAGAGGGATTGGACGAGCACAATTGCTCATTTTTATGATATTAATCCGGAATACGGAGATGCGAAGCGTACCTTGAAGCAGCAAGGGTTTACCTGCGATAACCTATAAATAAACGACAATGCACCAAGCGGAGATTGGTTTAACGGAGGGTAACCCCACCACTAAACCAATAACACTTGGTGCATTTATTTAAATATAAGAAAGTATTACAGAGAAACTTTGATTTTCTCGCGTTGCTTGTAGTAAACCCAATGTGTAAAGCCTATCGCTTTAAGCTGTGTCGCTACCGCATCTAAGTCTTCAGCGACTCGGGATGGCTTATGCGCATCCGAACCAAAAGTAACCTCTACGCCAAAATGGTGCGCGCGCTCCAGTATCTCTTCTGATGGATACCAGCCGCCAACCAGCTTGGTTCCGCCTGAGGTATTAATTTCGATCGCCACGCCACATTCACTAATCACCTTCAGACAATCATCAATGGGCTTGGGTGCAGGAATATCGGAGAAGGCCGGGTAGTTCCCTTTCATCGCATCAATGTGTCCAAGAATTTGGAACATGCCACTGCGGGCTGAATCAGCAATCAATCGGTAATAATCAGACTTCACACGAATCTGTTCATTCTTGCTAAGCCCTTTCCAGCGACCTTTGTTAAAGATACTAACGCCGCCAACACTATGTACCGATCCAATCACATAATCAAAAGGGTAGGCAGATAATGTTTTGCGGTAAAGCTCGGCATGCTCAGGGAAATAGTCTGATTCGATGCCTAGCAGAACGTCGATTACACCTTCGTATTCTTTTTTGAGGGAGAGGACTTCCTCAACATAATTTGAGAATTCAGACTTACCCATAGCAATTTGAGGAAAAGCCTGTTCGGAAGGACTTCCGAAATAGGGGGTATGGTCAGAAATGCCTATTACCCCTAGACCCGCTGAAATTCCAGCTTCGATATAGTCTCTAATCGTTCCATCGGCATGACCACAGCGAAAATGATGTGTATGCAGGTCAAATTTCATCAAGATCAACTCCTTTAAACAAGGTTATGCAATACGCTCAGAAGTATCGATTCCACATTCTGGGTGTGTGTTACTCAGAGCCAATAAATTGTGTCTCCGGCATACCTTTGAGATCACTAAGAAACTGTCTCATGGCAGAGTTCACGTATTTCCCAGACTTCGTTATGACGCCTACAGGATGTGTGACTTCCAATTCAATAATAGGCACAATTTTGAGGGAACCGGCTCGAACCTCAGCGGTTACTGACTGCTTGGAAATAATGGCTGCACCTAAATCGAGCTCGACCATCCGTTTCACTTCCTCACTGCTGGTCAGTTCCATAATTACCTGTGGCTCTATGCCATGCTTGGCGAATACCTCATCGGCAAATTTACGGCCCACTGTATCTGGAGAGAGCAGAATTAGCGGGATTTTGTTTAGGGCTTCTATACCTGCGGTCTTAACTTGAGCCAGGGGGTGTCTCGGTGAGACCACCAACTCGAACGTATCATAATAAAGAATGGAAGTAGTCATGCTCGGACTACGTCCGATCAAATAGCCGATGCCGACATCGACTATGCCACTCTCGACATGCTGATAAATTTGAGACGAGGACATAGAGGAAATGGATGTTTTGATATGAGGGAACTGGTCTTTAAAATAGGATAAAATACGCGGTAAAATTTGAATGGCGATTGAGGTAGTCGTGCCGAGAATAATATGTCCTTGGGGATTATCTTCAAGGTCCGCAAGCCTTTGTTTAAGCTCCTCGACAATCGTCACAATTTGTTCCGCATGCTCCAGAAATACAGTCCCTCGATCGGTTAGTGTAACAGGCTGGTTCCGGTCAACCAGCTGTGTTTTGAACTCTTCTTCAAGGCTCTTGATTTGTGCTGAAACCGCTGGTTGGGTCAAGTTAAGCAGTTCTCCGGCCTTGCGAAAGCTCATCGTTTTGGAGATCGTTATTAGTGTCTCCAGCTGGCTGATGTTCATGGAATACCTCCTTTGGACAAGCGAATATGAAAGTGATGGGGTGATATTTTACGTTCCATGTTGGCATTTGATTTAAATTATAGGAGATAATACCCGACAGAGCAATGTTACTGCATAAACAAACTTGGGTTGGAATTCGACATATACATTAATTTTTGCTGAATTGTGCCGATATATAAAGTATAATAAATCCATATTACTTGGGACTTTTGGTATATGACTAAAGCACGATATAGAGGGAGACTGGACTTTAATGAAAGCAGAAGTAATTAATCCGTTTTTAGAATCTGCACGGACTGTTATAGAACAAGTGATTCAGGTCTCGCCTTCCACTGGGAATTTAGGCATTAAAGAAATTGAACTGATCGATAATCATATATGGATTCAAGTGGGAATGACTGGTCAGCTGAGCGGAAATATTATATTTGGTATCGCGGAGCAGGTAGCCTTGCGAATGGTATCGATTATGATGGGTGGCTACGTGATTACGGAAATGGATGAGATGGGTCAGAGTGCAATTTCAGAGCTTGGCAATATGATCAGTGGGAATGCTAGTACGATTCTTTATAATCAGGGAGTGTCAGTGGATATAAGCCCGCCTCAAATTATGAAGCTTGAGAGCATGTCTTTTTTGCCTCGCAGAGCACTTAGTATTCCATTGTTGATGGATGGGGTTGGAGAGATGGACATTCAGGTGATGATCTCTTAGGCAAGAGTTAGGAGCTGAAATACTTTTTATGGTACTCAAAGATAAGGTTGTTGTGATTACTGGAGCGTCAAGCGGTATTGGTGCATTAACAGCACAAATGCTTAGTAAGCGGGGGGCAATTCCGATCCTAGTGGCACGTTCCGAAGCGAAGCTGAAAGAAACGGCGACCGGTATTCCGGGCGTTTTTGGACTGTATACTTGCGATGTAACAGATACCGAGGCTGTACAAGAGACCTTTGCTCAAATTTTGGCGACTTACGGCAGAATTGATATTTTGCTAAATAATGCTGGGTACGGTAAATTCGCCTCTTTTACAGAGATGGAGCCTCATGAGTTTGATGAGATGATGGATGTTAACTACATGGGGATTGTTCGCTGTACGAAGGCTGTTGTTCCACATATGCTAGAGCGGGGAAGCGGCCAAATCGTAAATGTGGCTTCTATGGCAGGAAAGATCGGCACAGCCAAATCTGTGGCTTACACAGCTACCAAACATGCTGTTCTCGGATTCACGAATGCACTCCGTCAGGAACTGCGGAAGAGCGGAATTATCGTTTCGGCTGTGAACCCTGGCCCCATTGCGACTGATTTTTTCAAAATAGCTGACCCATCCGGCAATTATCAAAAGAGCGTAGCTCGGATGATGATGACACCAGAACATGTCTCTTCCAAGATCGTAAAGGTCATGGAAACTGGCAAAGAAGAGATTGATCTTCCGGGTCTAGCGGGGTTTGGTATTCGGCTTTACGGACTGTTTCCTCGTCTGGCGGACAAGCTTACTTATAACGCGATGAACAGAAAATAGAGCCTATTGTCAGCATTATTGGCCTTCCATTTGGTGGAGAGGCCTTTTTGGCATATAATGAAGATATTATCTCAAGCGAAAAGGATGAATTACACTTATGAATAAAGCTTCTTTTGCGGCTATCGGCATTCAAGAAGACCTAGTTACCCGATTGTCGGAATTCGGCATTAACGCCCCATCCCCGGTACAAGAGCAGACAATTCCACTTCTGCTGGAGGGAAGAGATGTTATTGCTGCTTCCCAGACTGGAACGGGTAAGACCTTGGCCTATCTGTTGCCCCTGCTTCAAACGATTAACCCGGAGCAGAAGGTGGTCCAAAAGCTGGTGCTTGCCCCTACACAGGAACTGGCGATGCAAATCTTACGCGAGGCAGAACGTTATGGTGAACACCGCGGGATTCGGGTGATGGGCCTCATTGGCGGAGCAGCTATCAAACGCCAGATCGACAAACTGCGTGAGCATCCACAGCTTGTTGTGGGAACGCCCGGCCGAATCCGGGAGCTGATCGGACTTCGCAAGCTGAAGATGCATGAAGTCAGCACGATTGTTCTAGATGAAGCGGATCAAATGTTCCAGTTAAGCGGGGCCGGTGAGGTAACGAAAATTGTTAGCAGTGCGCTGCGTTCACGCCAGCTCGTGATGCTGTCAGCAACGATTGGACCGGAGACGAAGGCCTTGGCTAATCGTGAAATGAAGAACCCGGCAGAAGTTGGCATCGCTCCTGGTGTAATGACGGCTGAGAGCTTGGAGCATCATTATGTTGTCGCTGAAGAACGTAACAAAATAGACATGCTGCGTCGAGTCATCCGTCATTACAATCCGGATAAAGCGATTGTGTTCGTGAATGCTACAGATGATATTGCAGAGGTTGAGGCTAAGCTGAACCATCTTGGACTAACCGCAGCGGCCCTTTACGGTGATGCTGATAAGGTAACACGTAGTAATGTATTGTCACGCTTCCGCGAAGGAAAATTCCGTGTACTTGTTGCCAGTGATGTAGCTGCCAGAGGACTGGATATTGAGAATTTGTCACTGGTAGTCAGTTTCGATCCTGCGTTTGATTCCGAGCATTATGTACACCGTGCGGGTCGTACGGGTCGGATGGGAAAACGCGGACTATCCGTAACGATTGTGACAGAGCAGCAGACCTTTATCATGCGTAAATTTGCCCGTGAGCTGGATATTGCCCTTGAAGAGCGGGAAATGGTCGGTGGCAAGGTGCTAGCAGCAGATGAAGCGCGTAACGCTTTGAGTAGTGGGCGGGGACGTAATGAGAACAGTGGACAACGCCGCGATGGAGCTTCTCCGCAGAGCAGCAGACCACAGGCACGAACATCTGGGAATGCAGTCGTGCAGTCGTCTGCAGCCGGAACAAGCCAGCAACCTGCCAAAAGACTAGCTACGATTCATACAAACGAGGCAAGCGGAGAACCTCAGCGCGATTCTCAGCGTAGTGTGAATCCTTCCGCAGGCGCGCGTGGAGGTGCAACTCCTGCACGGAGTAAACGCAGCAGCAATGCGGAACGTGAGAAGAACCGTAAGAATAAGGGAGCGCCAAAGTGGTTGAAAGACAAAACTCCGAGAGGTGACGGTCAATGAATAATTCTCCCGTATTGCAAATTACGGGCCTCAGTGGTGGATACAGCCTGAATAAGCCGGTGCTGCATGATATTGCTCTTCAGGTGCAGCCTGGCGAAATGGTTGGCTTGATTGGTTTAAATGGAGCAGGGAAAAGTACGACCATGAAGCATATTTTAGGATTGATGTCGCCCCATAAGGGCGATATTACAGTAAAGGGTAAGACCCGTGCTGAAGATCCAATCGGATATCACAATGCGTTAACTTTTGTACCTGAATCGCCTCTTCTATATGATGAAATGACGGTGCGCGAGCATGTTGAATTTACAGCAAGAGCGTATGGGGTAGAACAAAGTGATTACGAAACCCGCACCTTACATTTAGCCAAGCTGTTCCATATGGAAGATAAGATGGACACGTTGTCGACTCATCTATCTAAAGGGATGAAGCAGAAGGTCATGATCATGTGTGCTTTCGTGGCACGTCCTGCGTTATATGTGATCGACGAGCCTTTTTTAGGGCTGGACCCACTCGGGATACGCTCTCTGCTTGATTTCATGATGGATCTGAAAAAATCGGGCTCCTCTATTCTGCTAAGCTCTCATATTCTTTCTACCATTGAGAATTATTGCGACCGCTTTATAGTGCTGCATAAAGGTAAGGTGATTGCTCAGGGAACGCTGGCAGAAATAGCGGCAACCACTGGACTACAGGGGCTGACTTTGGAGCAGCTGTTCTACGAGCTGGTTCAGGGAGGGAAATAATATGGATTTGAAAGAGCTGCGGCGCACGCGGCGAGGTCGATTCATGGGAAGTATGCTTCCTTATGTGGGATATATCATTCAAAGCGGCGTAGCGATGGTCTTCCTCTTTGTGTTGATTGTCTTCTCAGCTTGGTATACATCGTTGTTACAGAATGTACCAGAAGGTATTCCCATCCGTTGGATTATGCTTGCAATACTACTGCCTGCGGCAGTACATAGCAGCTTCCGAACCTATTTGCAGACCCCGGATACAATCTTTCTATTGCCTCAAGGACACCGAATGAAGGAATATTTCGCACCTTCGTGGGTGAGTGGAAACGTATGGAAGATTATTCGATTGTTATTTGTACTCATTACGCTTTGGCCGTTGTACATACGTACAGATGACTCTCCTAAGCGACTGTTATTTACAATATTGATTCTGATCGCTGTGAAGCTAATCGCGAGTAACGGCTTATGGAAAGAGATAGCTATGCTGTCGCGTCCGATGGCTGGCATATTCACGTTCTTACGCTGGGCAGTAGGAGGATTAATTATAGCTGCTTGGTTGTGGCAGCCTGCTGGTAGAAGCCTGATATTTATGGCACTCTTAGCAGCAGCCTATCTGGTTGCATTGTCTGTGCCTGCACGTCACGCCGTGCCTTGGGAAAGACTAATCACCATGGAAAAGAATCAAGGTGGACGCGCGCTGATGGTTCTGGGGTGGTTCGTGGATGTACCGGGCCGTGAGCAGCGGGTGTACCCTCGACGATATCTTTCCAAATGGGGGGCTCGGCTGCCTTGGCGCAAAGATACGGCTTACCGCTATTTGCTGACCAAAAGCTTCGCCCGGGGGGATATCTTCGGAATCATCATGCGGATTTCGGTGCTGGCCTTGCTGCTGAATTGGTTGAACCGTGACAGTTATTTTGGCACCGCGATCTATTTGTTCTTCCTGTTCATTATTGGGGTGCAGTTGTCGGCACTTCGCAAATTGCACAGTGAATCTTTTTGGCTGACAGTGTATCCCTTTCCTGAAGGCAGTAAGGCGGATAACACAACACAATTCGTATTCCGCGCGCACTTGGTAGTGGCACTGATTCTTGGACTGCCTTTCTTAGCTTCTATTGGTGACCGACTACTGCCAGTGATCGGTACATTCGCAGCAGGTATTCTGGTATCCTTTTTGTTTAAGGCATACTTGTCCCGCAAAGCGGCACGGATAGCTGACGAAGATTTGTAAGGTATTCTTTCAAAATAAAAAGGCTTTCTCAAAAGTAGAGCATTCTACGGATGAGGGAGCCTTTTTATTTCGTTGGGGAATGGGATGTACTACGTGGAAATAGGAAAGAGCCTAAGGCTCTTTCCCGAGACTGTCATCTCTAGTTAGACAAAGAGTGAACGGCTGATGATAACTAACAGGATAAAGAGAACCAGAATGGCGCCAGTGCTTGTGAATGGGCTGCAGCATCCATGTCCGCCTCTTACTTCTTCGCTCATGTTCATTCCCCTTTCGGTGTGTGTTGTACTTGTGTACATCGTATTGTATGTGCGGAGAGAGAAGCATGTATAGGCCAATGCCGGAGGAGTCCAGAAAAAAATCAGCCCCGCAAAAGCGGAGCTGATTGTAGGGAATATGAAAGATGGGTTAAGCTTTTTCCAGATCACGAACGCCTGCGTATACAAGATCGAATAGATCTTCGAGCTGATCTTCTTCGATACAAGAGAAGGCAATACGCAGATCAGTTTCTCCGAGAGCGATAGTGCCCAGTCCGTAATTATGAATTAGGTGAAGCCGAAGGGCTTCAGCCGAAACGGTATGAAGCTTCAGACACATAAAGTATCCGGAGTTAAAAGGATAATATGTCCATACATCATCGCCGTATTTTCCACTATCTAGCAGCGCTTTTACTTTATTCGCACGGCCTTTCATGATTTGGAACTTTTCATCCTTCTGTTCTTCGAATTGTGGTGATTTCAGTGCATCCAGTACAAAGGTCTGCGAAGGGTGTGCACCGCTGGAAATGGTGGCGCGAATGATACCTAATGTTTTTTGCTCCAAGGCAGCCAGCAGATCCTTATCTTCCGAGGCATAAGTGATGAAGCCAACACGGAAGCCCCATACGTACTCCTCTTTAGTCGCTCCGTCAATCTTAATTGGAAGCACACGTGGGTGAAGATTAGCTAATTTACCGAACAATGATTCCTTTAGTGAATCTTCAAAGAACAGTCCGAAGTAGGCGTCATCGCTTACGACAACCACGTTAATACCTTCTTCAGCCGCACGAAGGATAGCAGCGACGATTTCATCGCCTTCCTTCATCCCTGGAGTATATCCAGTAGGATTGTTAGGGAAGTTCAACAGAACGATCGCTTTTCCGCGTTCTTTTTGAGCTAGCAGCGCTTCTTCAAGACCCGCACTGTTAAAGGTCATTTCTTCTGTGAAAAGTGGATAGTTAACAGTCTCCCCATGACGGCGGATTCCGAAGGTTAGTTCATAGTTTTCCCAGTTCTTATCTGGATAGATAATCGCGTCGCCTGGCTCTGCGAAGAGGTCAGCCACAATGCTAAGCCCATGAGTCAGGGCATTGGTCACAACAGGATTACTGAAGGATTTCCCTTCAAGTGATGGGTTTTCGCGTTGCATTTTTTCACGCCATACAGTACGCAGCTCAGGTTTACCTGCCGGTGGAGCATAGCTATACAGATCCTTAGGATTGTAAGCAGAGAGCTTATCCTGAATAATGCCGAGGTGCATAGGCACGCCGCCTTCGGTGGCAATCCCGATGGTTGCATTGTATTTCTTGGCGTGAGCACCTGCTTCAGCGGATTGGCTCAGAATGCCCTCCTTAGGGAAGTAAATTTCTTTGCCAAGCGTAGAGAGCATATCATACACATGTTCATTTCCTGCTTTGATGCTTTCGTTCAATTGTCCAGCTAGTGGATTCATCAGTTTCATCCTTCCAGGGTTCTTTGGGGATAACATACTGTTAACATTGCCTAACATTATATCACCGCGGCTTGCAACCGTCACTTGGAAAGATACGTTTTTTTAAAATTTAAAGAAGTATAAGTTTTACACTATACATAATGCCCATTTTTCTATGAGAATCAGGTCTATCCTATATATTATTCGGAGTGGTAGGGGCAGTATTTTTTCATCATTTCAATGGTTTCTGCATCCCGTGGATGATTTCTTTCAGACAGACCGGAGATGACTCCAGAACGTCCTTCTTCTTTTAAATTTTGCCCAAACTTAAACTTCGCAGTGATCTCATCGGGGGTAATGCGTACAACGGCAACTCCCTTTAGACGGGAACGGTACCTAGGGTCTTCCGCATCAATGGGATCATACCCACCCTCGGGCTGAAGCTTATTCATAAATAAGGAGAGCACGGTGGCTTTTTCGCTAATGTCTTCGACAGGCTCGGCTGTGCCGTAGGCTGTAACACTTTTAAAATACGAGGTTGCTGGGCAGGCCATCTCTGGATCGCTAAAATAAGACGGAATCAGTGCATACTCATCCGCTACAGTAAAGCAGACCTTCTTTTGATTGCGGATCGCCTTCATTTTACCACCAGCATGACTGCCGTGAAAATAGAAACACCCATCTGTATATACAAAATTCAGCGGAGTCACCCTCGGCAGCCCCTGTTCATCGCTTGTCCCGAGAAAACCGAAGCTCATTCCGTTTAGAAAAGAGACCAATTCTTCCTCCTGATCTACTTGAAATTCTTTTCTGCGCATAGGGATCACGTCCTTTTCTTAATAGTGTAGAGCGTTTGCTCCGATGTAGATGTTCTTTCAAGAATAGTAGAGTGGTTGACAATTAAAAAGTACCAATTAAGATTGTTTTTAATGGGCCACTTGTGGGCCAAGGAGGGAACAATGAATATCACGCTGGCATACGATCAATATCTAGCGATATACCGTTACAAATATCTAGCGCTATATCACGCGCTCCGCGCTGCAATATTGGAGGGAACTCTCCCAGGAAGCACTCAGCTTCCGTCTACAAGAAGTCTGGCAATGCACTATGACATGTCGCGCGGGTCGGTCTCTCAGGTGTATGACATGTTGATCGCTGATGGTTATGTAAGGACGGTGACTGGGCGGGGGACATTCGTATCGGAAGATAGCTTCTCTTCAGCTTCTGGTAATAATAAGGGTGAAAATAAGGCTTCGGAATCAGCGGCTGGAGTAAGCGGATTAACTGAGAAAACAATCCCCCTATCAGCATGGGGCAGGAGACTGCTCGCGCGTCCGACACCCTTATATGAGCAGAGTAGCAAGCATGTTGTGAGCTTTCTGAGCAGTGGTATGCGGATGGAGCATTTTCCGTATTCCGAATGGCGCAGTGCGTTGTCTTATGCCGGAGGCAAAGAAGGCGGATTGTTGCAGAGTAATTGTCCGCCTCAAGGAGATGCAGGACTTCGGAAAGCTATTGCTGCGCATTTGCGGATTACCCGCGGAATTCGTGCGGATGCTGAGCATATCGTATTGTTTAGCGGTTCGATGCAAGGCATCGTTTTATTGACCCAGCTGCTGCTGGATTCGGGAGGTTCGGCTGTCGTAGAGGACCCGGGTTTTCATGGGATTCGCCGAGCGGTAGAGATCACTGGAGGTCAATTGCTGAGTGGCAAACTGGATGGAAGCGGGCTTATCCCGGAGGATTGGGATGCACGCTTGTTGTTTGTTACACCGAGTCGTCAATTTCCTACAGGCGTCGTGCTACCCTTGGAAAGACGGCGGACCTTATTGGAATGGGCTCAGCAGCATGATGCGCTTATTATTGAAGATGATTATGACAGCGAGTTTCGGTGGTCAGGACGTCCAATTGAGCCTTTAAAAGCGCTAGATCGCGGAGAACGGGTAGTGTATATTGGCTCCTTCTCAAATACGATGTTCTCTGGTCTTCGGCTTGGCTTTGCTGTGCTTCCTCCCTCTCTGGTAAAACCGACGATCGCCGCAAAGGGGCTGTATGAGCCCTCACCAGTAGGACTCCTGGAACAGCGTGCATTAGCGCGGTTTATGAATACTGGCGGTTATGGTCGTCATCTACGTCGGATGACCCGTATTTACGGCGAGCGCGGCCGTATTCTTAGGGCTCTGCTGACAGAACAGCTTAAAGAGCTGTTTGAGCTGCTACCCGGTGATGCGGGGCTGCAAGTATATGCACGGTGGCTACGCAGTCGCGAAGAATTCGTAGCATTCCGTTCGGCGGCGCGCAGGCGCGGTACAGATTTCAGAGATGCGGCGTTATATCAAGTTTCGCCGGGGGAACCAGCCGCATGTTTTGCTTTTGCCCATCTGAGTGCAGTGGAGCTGGAAGAAGGAGTAAAGCGCCTGCTTTTGGCATGGGAAGATGTACAAAGTGCAACATGACAAGGTATGATGGTGGGGATGGGAAGCAAAACGAAGTGAACGCTTACGAAGCCAGTTTTGCGGAGTAACTCAAAGTAGATTATGCTAACAAAACGAAGTGAACGCCTACGAAGCAAGTTTTGCGGAGTAACTCAAAGTAGATTATGCTAACAAAACGAAGTGAACGCTTACGAAGCAAGTTTTGCGGAGTAACTCAAAGTAGATTATGCTAACAAAACGAAGTGAACGCTTACGAAGCAAGTTTTGCGGAGTAACTCAAAGTAGATTATGCTAACAAAACTTTTGGGAGGGAACGTTATGCTGCACGCATCGCCGTCCTCTTTTGTTATATTACCTGCCTTGGCGAAGATTGTGTGCGAACCAAGCTGGAAATGGCAAAAAAGAGAGAAGTCGCTGCAAAACTATGATTTATTCTATGTATGGAGCGGGGAAGGGACGGTTATACGTAACGGGGAACCCTTCCAAGTGGGCAAGGGTAGCTGTTTCTTGTTCCGTCCGGGTGACCATACAAGCGCTACTCATAATCCGCAACGACCGCTTGTCCTTACATATATTCATTTTGATGTCACGGGAGAGGTGACGGAGATTCCGCTGCCCTATCGCGTACTTGCAGAAACGGTTGAATTTGAGCATCTGCTTGCTCGCTACGTTCGACTATTCTTAGTGGATACGTACGCGGCTGAGGAAGAAGGGCAGCTTGTTCTAAAACAACTGATGATTCATCTGCTTAGGGAGGACCGAGTGAAGCCTGTAGAACGTTATGCTAGCAACCATTTAACAGAGATTATTCACGAAATAGCGAACTATGTGAGCCAGCATCCCGGAATTCCGCATCGCGTAGAGGATCTTGCTGCACGTGCAGGGCTGTCACCGCGGTATTTTTCAATTAAGTTCAAGGAGCTTACCGGCTCATCCGTTCAATCTTATGTCATCCGTGCCCGGATTGAGCGTGCTCAGCATTTGCTGCTTTACGCAGGAATGAATGTGACTGAGGTAGCGGATGCACTTGGATATCGTGATATTTTCTTTTTTAGCCGCCAGTTCAAGCAATATACCGGAAAAAGTCCATCCGAGATCCGCTGATTTCCATGCTTTGTTTCAGTTATGTCATCCAAGGGTAAATACTTTGCAGTTTAGTTTACAGAGAATTTACATAACATCTTGGAAGGGGAGACATATAGGATGGTGATCAGACGCCGAATCTGCAACACTGATTGTAAAAGTGGAGGCGCAAGGATTTTTAGAAACCGTTTAAAACGATTAAAACAGTCGAGTGCTTTTGCCATAGATAGCTGGTTCTAAACTAAGCAAGCAGGTATATCAACGCTGGATATGACCAAAGACTTTAAAAAACCGGGGCCAACAGGCTTCCGGTTTTTTTGGCAAACTGAAGGGTTTATCATCCTTAACGTTGTATTTTATACAATAGAATGAACTCCTTTGAGGGTAATTTTGCATTCTGTTGCACATCTTACAATTAAATGCAGGGGAAACGCCGATTCTAAAGATTATCACGGTGATCTATTGCACGAAGTACAACGAAATCTTTTTACGAGTTAAAATAAGGATGATCTGTTGCGTATTCTGCAATTAAATCAACACCTCGCATCAGATGATGTTTCAAAAGTCCAATGTTGGCTAGTAGTCGATATTTATTTGAGTGAATGGGTTATTACTAAGGAGAGTATTATTCTTGTAATGCATCGTAAAAATCACACGTGACAGAGTTCTAGAGCTATAGGTGGGAGGAGAGAGGAAATGTACGAAATCGTGCTTATACGTCATGGTGAAAGCCAGTACAATGTGCAGAATTTGTTTACGGGCTGGAGTGACCCCGATTTAACCGAGAAGGGTATTCAAGAGGCCAAGGCTGCTGGCAAGCTATTGAAGGATGAAGGGTATACGTTTGATCTTGCTTTTGCCTCGGTACTCAAACGATCGATCAAAACACTTAACTATGTTCTTGATGAAATGGATCTGCTGTGGATTCCTGTGCAGAAGTCCTGGAAGCTAAACGAACGGCATTATGGCGCACTTCAGGGACTCAGTAAAAGTGAAACGGCGATAAAATACGGTGAAGAACAATTGCATCTCTGGAGACGGAGTTTATCGGTTCGGCCCCCTCTGCTGGAGCTGGATGATCCCCGGTATGCCAGAAACGATATTCGCTACAGCAGTGCTCGCCCGGAAGATATCCCGCGTGGTGAGAGTCTGGAGGATACTGTTCATCGTGTGGGCGATTTCTGGAGAAACCGCATTGTTCCTCTTGTGCGTAAAAAGGAAAGGGTGCTTATTTCAGCTCACGGGAATACGCTGCGAGCGTTGATCAAATTTATGGAGGACATTGATGAGGCAGCACTGCTGGAGCTCAATATTCCTACCGGTGTGCCCCTCGTGTACAAACTGGATGAGGACATTAATCCAATCAGCCGCTTTTATTTAGGTGATCCGGAACAGGTGGCAGCCAAGGCACGGGATGTTGCTAAGCAGGGGCATGTGTAAATAGGGATTAAGGGACAGCCGCGGGGCTGTCCTTTTGTTTTTCCTTTTGCGATGGTTTGTTTTGATCTTGTTGTCTTTGTGATATATGAGTATATTCAATAAATCTATGAGGATTTTCTATGTTAGGATGATAATTCTGATGATAGTATTCAATGTGAGTTCAAAAGTAAAGGGGGAATCAATGAACATTTTCGCACGTTTTAATTTGTAAGATGGGTTAGTTGGTACTGTTCTTCCTCAAAAAAACAGGGGAATAGAGGGGAATTATGCACAAAATCTAAACCGGTTTAGATTTGATCTGTAACATACTTGATGCTTGAATAAGCCTTACTCCACAGCGGCTGGCGCAAATTATTTTTAGAGAATAACTCCTTCCTGAAAGAAAATTCATCCTATTGATTTATGAAGTGAATGTTTTACGATGACCCATTATCCTAAGCTGTACCTTAATTGAAAGGAATGGTGATAAGTATGAGGAATAATTGTAATCGCTTACTTAAAATATTATTCTGCTGCATTCTGATAACCTCAATCATAACGCCTGGTACCAGTTCTACCGTTATGGCCAAGGTTCTCCCGGGTTTAGCAGATGTATCCCGGGAAGTGGCCGCTGAAGGTATCGTGCTGCTGCAAAATCCGGAGTATAAACTAGCAGGGTCAGAAGTAAATGAGAATGAACAAGTGCTCCCTATCAAGAAGAGTGAAAATGTATCTGTATTTGGCCGCATACAAGCGCATTATTACAAGTCAGGCACTGGATCTGGGGGTGCTGTAAGGGTAGATTATGTGAACGGGATTCTGGAGGGGCTTCGGAACAATCCCAGTCTCAAGTTAAATGAAGATCTGGCGAAGGTCTACGCAGACTGGATCAAAAAGAATCCTTTCAACAACGGCGGTGGTGGCTGGGCAGCAGAGCCATGGTCCCAGGCGGAAATGCCTTTAACCGATGAAATTGTGGATGCAGCAAAAGCAAAAACGGATGCTGCTGTGGTCATCATCGGCAGAACAGCCGGTGAAGATAAAGATAATACGGACGTCAAGGGTGCCTATAAGCTGACAGACCTTGAAGTTGATATGCTTAACCGGGTCTATGCCAAATTCGACCGAGTGGCCATCGTATTGAATGTAGCCAACGTTATCGATATGTCATGGGCTAAAAACTATCCCAAAGCTGCTATTTTGTATACATGGCAAGGGGGGATGGAAGGGGGGAGCGCAGTAGCTGATGTGCTGACCGGAGACGTTACGCCAAGCGGTAAATTGAGCGATACGATTGCAGCTACACTTGCTGACTATCCTTCTACTGCACATTTTGGCAGCAAAACAGAGAATTCTTATAGTGAGGATATTTATGTAGGTTATCGGTATTTTGAGACCTTTGCTCCAGATAAGGTGCTCTATCCATTTGGTTACGGGTTGTCCTATACCAATTTCAAGATCACTACTGACAATGTCACTGCTGGTGAGAATGAAGTTGCGGTGACTGTAACTGTTCAGAATACAGGTAAGGTGGAAGGCAAAGAAGTTGTACAGATTTATTACGGTGCGCCACAAGGTAAACTTGGTAAACCGGCCAAGGAGCTTGCTGCTTTTGCTAAGACCCGGCTGCTACAGCCTGGGGAAGCACAGTCAATCACTATCACATATGACACCAAAGATATGGCTTCATATGATGACAGCGGGATTACAGGTCATGATTCATCTTATGTCCTAGAAGCTGGTGACTATAATATTTATGTAGGCAACAGTGTAAGTGACAGCGTAAAGCAAGGAGTATACAGTCTAAATACTTTGAAGGTTGTAGAAACCTTGGAGGAAGCGCTCGCGCCTACTAAGGAATTTGATCGCATCAAACCAGGTCAGCCGAATGGAAATGGTACTTTTACCACTGTTACTGAAAAGGTACCGATAAGGACTACCAACTTGGATGAGAGAATCAAGCAGAATCTTCCTGCGTCCATTCCACAAACTGGGGACAAGGGTTATACCCTATTGGATGTATACAATCAAAAAGTGACTATGGACCAGTTTATCGCACAATTGTCTAACAACGATCTAGGGGCCATTATTTTAGGGGAAGGGATGTCCAGCCCTAAAGTTACTGCTGGCACCGCTGCCGCCTTTGGTGGTGTCACTAAAAATCTGCTGAAATTCGGACTCCCTATCGACAGTGCGGCGGATGGCCCTTCAGGCATCCGGATGGAGACCAATGCAGAGAAGGCAACCAGTATCCCGAACGGGACGATGCTTGCTTGTACGTGGAACACCGAGCTCAATGAAAGATTATTCGATCTTCTTGGCAAAGAAATGTTGATTAACAATATTGATACGCTGCTAGGACCGGGAATCAATATCCACAGAAGTCCCCTGAACGGGAGAAACTTCGAGTATTTTTCGGAGGATCCGTTACTGACAGGCATCATGGCTGCTGCACAGACAAGGGGTCTTCAGAAGAACGGTACGGCACCAACGATTAAGCATTTCGCTGCGAACAATCAGGAAACGGATAGACATCTTGTGAATGCACTTGTCTCTGAAAGGGCGCTGCGCGAGATTTATTTGAAAGGTTATGAAATGGCTGTGAAGAGTGGAAAGGCGCGTTCAGTGATGACGTCCTATGGTCCGGTAAACGGTACTTGGGCCTCCAGTAACTACGATCTGAATACCACCATCCTTCGCGGAGAATGGGGCTTTGACGGTATTGTCATGACAGACTGGTGGGCGAAGATGAGTGAGGACCAGGGCTTCTATGCCACTACCAATCGTTATGATGAAACCAATGGCAGAGCTATGGTTCGTGCCCAAAACGATCTTTACATGGTAATTCCGAACGATTATGCAGAAACGCATAAGAACCGGAATAACAGTACCTTTAATACGATGACATCGCTTGCTAACGGCAGTCTGACTTTAGGAGAATTGCAGCGTTCTGCTAAGAATATCACGAGCTTCTTGATGCAATCTCCAGCCTTTGCAAGAACGGCAAAGATTGACTACGTGGTCAATTACACGCCGGGAAAAGATTGGTTCCGGGTGAATACGGACAAATCGGGTGATCCGCAGCTCTCCGAGATTACGGTAGGCGGCAAAAAGATCAAGATATTTAATCCATTGAAACTCGACTATAAGGCGTTTGGTGAAACGACTGAAATAAGCAGCTACCCTGAAGTCAAAGCTACGGCGACAGCCGGTGTAGACGTAAGTGTACGACAAGCCGATAAAGATAGACCTGCTGCTGTAATTACTGCTTCGGCCGGAGGAGAGAAACGGATCTACAAGGTTATCTTCACTTCGGAGGAAGGCTTGGAACCGATTTTTGAGAATCCGACCTATGCTTATTTAAAGAATATCTCGATGGATGGTAAGCCGCTTGAGGGCTTTGCGCAGACCAGGTTCAGTTATGATGTAGGTCTCAGTAACGGGGCTGCTTTACCTAAAGTTATGTTTGAATCGAATGATGGTGTAAAAGCGACAGCCAACGTAGATCTCATCAATAAAAGAGTGACGATCAAATGTATCAGCTCCGATCAGGCGAATTCCTATGTGATACAGTTTGGTACGACACCACAGAGCGATGAGTTCGACACTACGAGTTTAAGCAGCTTCTGGACGATTAATAAAGAGACTGCTACCAATACAGAAAACAACAAAAATTGGTCTTTGAGCACTGCTCCCGGCAATTTGAGAATCATCGCTGAAAGAGGGGACTTCTGGAGTGATCATGCAGATTTGAAGAACTATTTCCAGCAGGAAGCCTTCGGCAACTGGGAAGCAACCGTGAAAATTAATATGAGCAAAGCGCCAAATCAAAATTATAACGGCGTCGGCATCACGGCTTCACAGGATAACAATAACTATATCTGGGTGAAGTATGAATACAGTAGCGGCAAGATCATTGGCATGACCAAAGAAACCGGAGGCACGGAGCCTGTTACCATCGGACAACTGTCTGCCAGTCAGCTCACCAGTATTTTTGGAGAAAAGAAAGAGCTGTATTTACGGCTGAAAAAAATAGGTAACAGCTATTCCGGTTATGTCAGCGCTGACGGCAAGGAATATATTTCACTAGGCAGTACAACTGCGAATTATGCCAATCCGAAGTTTGGGTTACTTGCATCCAACGGAAGCCAGACTCTTACAGATCCATTTATTGTTGATTTTGATTATGTCAGAATCAATAGTGATGTAGCTTTGGCAGTAAAGAAGATTGGAAAAAATACTAAATTGAAGGTAGCTGAAACGGAATTTGCCTCCATTACTCCAATAATCACGCCGGTAAGCAGTAATGATGTAGACGGCGGATTATGCTACACCAACACCAGCAAAGGTGAAGCCATTTCCTATAAGGTAAATGTGGAGAAAGAAGGCATCTACAAAGTCACATCACGAATTCGGTCTAGCCAATCGGATGTCGCCCAAATGTCCTTTGGCATCTATGATGGCGATAAGTTACTGGGAACCTTCGACCTTACTACGACTAAAGGGGTATGGAAAACCTTCAGAATCCCTGATATTCAACTGTCGGCGGGCGAGCATACCCTTAGAATTGTATTTGAGAGTGCTGGTATTGACCTGAACTGGCTGACCTTCCAGTTGAAGCAGGACAATGTAGATACATCGGCTTTAGATGCGGATATCAAGGCTGCTCAAAACATCGATATGAGTGCATACTCAGCTTACAAAAAGCTCAAATTCAACGCTGTGCTGGAAGAGGTCAAGGCTGTTCTTGCCGAGCCGATCAACGATGAGGTTGTTGCAGAGGCCATAGCTTCTTTGAAAACGGCTATAACAGATTTGAGCCTATCGTCCATGCCGATCAATATTGCTCCGAGAGAAACGTTGAAGGTAGAGAACGGTATTAGAATTTATCCTTATAATGCACCATGGATTTATGCAACCAATACCCAGTTCAGATTTGAAAGTGGCACGGAGGCTATGAGCTATGTCAATTCTAATGACCTTGTTTATTTCGGTCAGGTTGACTTGACCAATCTTGTGGAAGTCAGAGTGCAGTATGCCCGTGAAGGCGGAACCTCTCCATCCTTTAAGTTCTATACAGAGGCGGACAATACGGGTAAACCAGTTAAACGAGCTACCACAACAGGAAGAGCATACGCTGATGCTTACAGCGGCGGAGGTTCTTTTGAACTTGGTAATGAATTTGCAAGCATTAGTTTTGCTCAGAAAGCAGGCGCTGCTTGGGGAAATTATGGCATGGCAAGCACCAAGCAAACGCCCGGAAATTCTTATATTGATCATTATTTGACAGCGGAAACCTTCCTAGACAGAAGCATAGTGACTGGAAAACAAAATGTGTATATGATTTTTAACGGATTAAATGCTAATTTGCAATATGTTGAACTCATTTATGCTGAGCCGATTGAAGTAACATTCGATCAGAATTATCTGGACGCACCATCGCCTACTAAGGTAACCGCACTTAAAGGTGAAGCATTAAGTAGCTTACCTATGGCACCGGAACGTGAAGGTTACATTTTTGATGGCTGGTTTGATAATAAAGAAGGGACCGGTGATGCATTAACCGCAGAGACAGTATTGAACAGAAGCACGGTGTATTATGCCAAATGGACAGAGGATACCCATGCTAGAGACATTGTATCGATTGTTCAGCCGCAACTGCTGAGTGTACCGTTCGGGACTGCTGCAGGAGAATTAATTCTACCTGCTACAGTGGAAGCAACATTGGGCAACAAAAAGGTAATTCACTTGCCTGTACAATGGGACAGTAAAGATTATAACGGCGGCAAAGCAGGGAGTTATACGCTTGCAGGCAGCTTTGAGCTACCAGAGGGTGTGTTGAACAGTACCCATCAAACTGTTTCTATAACAGTGGTTGTACTGCCAGAGGGCACTAAACCTATCCAGATTACTAAAGTTGAGAAGCTGGAGGGTAAGAATGTTGAGTTTGGCACCGCCTTTGATAAGCTGGAATTGCCATCTTCAGTTACAGTAACACTGGATACGTATGAGATGAAGGAACTTGTTGTTCAATGGAGCCCTACTGGTTATAACGGTAATGCAGAAGGATCATACGTACTGAACGGTACTATGGTTCTGGAAGAAGGAATGATTAATCCGAATGATTTGAAAGCTTCCATCACCATTCAGGTAATGCCGGAGGTGATTCGCATTGCTGAGATTACCGCCGTGCAGGATTTGGAAAGTAAGAGCGTTCCTTTCGGGACTCCATTTAATGGATTGAAGCTGCCATCTTCAATTAAAGCTACATTGAATAACGGGGAGACCAAGGAGATATCCATTGAATGGAACGATGAAGGTTACAATGGCGAGAAACAGGGGACTTATATCCTGAATGGTGCGCTAGTACCTTTGGAAGAGATCAGCAATCCAAAGAACCTGAAGGCAAGCATTAAGATCGATGTACTGCCAGAGATCGTTACGACTCCGGAGATTACGGCAGTGCAAGCACTAGTAAGTAAGAGCGTTGCTTACGGTACCGGATTTGACGCGCTGGAGCTGCCAGCGTCAGTATCTGTAACTCTAAATACTAAGGTGAATAGGGTCATTTCTGTTCAGTGGAACAAGGAAGGCTATAACGGTAATGCGGAAGGAACGTACACTATCAAGGGGGATCTGATCTTGCCGGAGGGTGTAGGTAATCCGCTTGGTCTGAAGGTGCAGATTTCTGTGATCGTTAAACCTTACAGCGGCGGATCAGGTGGAGATAGCGGTCAACCAAGCACACCAACACCGACTACCCCAGCGGTACCTTCAGTACCGTCGATTCCTGGAGAAGTCATAAAACCTGGAGAACAGCAGCCTCCAAAAACAGATGAAAAAACTAAGACACCGGAGCTAATCAGACAAGAGCTCAAGAAAAAGTTTAAAGATGCTGCTCTAATTCCAACTTGGGCAGAATCCGCAATTGCAGCACTGATGGAGAGAAATATTATCGGCGGACGCACAGACGGAAGCTTTGATCCAAGCGGGAAGGTAAACCGTGCCGAGTTTGTTGCCATGGTAGTAAAAAGTTTCAACTTCAGCATGGGTGAGAATCAAAAGCAGTTTACTGACGTTCTGAAAGATGCTTGGTATAAAAACTATGTTGAGATTGGTACTTCTAATCAGCTGATCAACGGTATCGGTAATGGAATGTTTGCTCCAAATAGCAGCATTAGCCGTCAGGACTTGTGTGTAATTCTATTCAATGCATTGAAGAAACTGAATGTTGAATTACCGCAAGCGATGAACCATGACTTCCCAGATGATGCTTCTATCGCAGGTTATGCTAAAGAAGCGGTCTATGCCTTCAAAGATCTTGGTATTGTTAATGGAGGCAGTGGTGGAGAAATGCATCCGACAGCTTCGGCCACAAGAGCTGAAGCAGCTGTGATCATCAAAAATGTGCTCGATTACTATGCTAGTGTAACAAGCTCTAAAGTGAAATAAACAAAATAAGGGTATCCCGGCGCCGATTTTAATCGGTCAGGGATACCCTTATTCCGTTATATCGTAACTTTACTAAGGCTGACGCAGCGTCCCCAGCAACTCCCCCATTTTTACCTTCGAGTTGACCTCAAGGTTAGGTCTTGGGGTAAAAGTACCGCTTTCCATAAGCAGCACTACAGTGGAGCCGAACTCGAAATAGGCTAGATCATCGCCGATTTGCCACTCGGTAGCATTGGCATCCGTATACCGGATGCTGCTGACGTTCATCGCGCCTACCTTCACTACTGCGGTTTCACCATAGCTTCCAGCGATATACGTAATAAGACGTTCGTTACGATTCAGTACACCCTTCATATGTCGCATACCGAAATCATTGACAGGGTAGGCTCGTCCACGAATATAATCGCTCTCCACCTTATGTCCAGTAAGGGGAGAGTGAATCCGGTGATAATCTGTAGGACTCAGATAAAGGACGAAGAAAAAGCCCTTTTTGTACAGCTCCAGATGTGGAGAATGATTTAGAAGATCCTCGATCTTATAATCCTGCCCTTTTACATTCATAATCGTACCAGAATTAATATCGCCCATAGCAGTAATCATTGCATCTACGGGACTAACTAAAGCGTCAGCATCGGTTGCAATAGGCCGCATGCCAGGCTTCAGCCGGCGGCTGAAAAACTCATTAAGAGTGAGATATTCTCCAGGATTCTTCTCCGCCTGCGCGGAGGGGATTTGATAAGTCTTAATAAATACCGGGATTAGAAAACGGCTGAGTCTACTATGAGAAAAAGACCCCATTATCCGTGAAATCCACCGGTGCGAGGATAGCTCGGTCATCAGCCGCAGCAATTGTTTTACCATGCCCATCTCCCTTCCATAATACAGCAGTACGGCTGTATGCGGCCGTCTCTGCTCTGCATTATATTGACATAGAATAGGAGACAAATCAATAACCGTTATATATGAGACTGTGCTTTTCTAGTAAAAAACGTGCGTACCCCATAGGTCTTCGGTAACTCTCCTTCCAAATCTCTGTTAGGCCGGCTTTGTGGAATCCATAGCGTTGGTCGCGGCCATTGCATTCTATGAAGAAGAGTTGGCCTTCCTTAGTAATGCCAATATCCAGTCCGATATCAGCCAGACCTGGAAGGTCTTGTTCGAGACAACGTGCGATCACAAGACTAAGTGCTTCGACAGACATACGGATATGGGCTGCTGTTGATCTAGTGAAAGCTTTTTCAAGTGCAAAGGAAGAGCTTAACGCTTCGCCTCCACGGGCTATATTGGAGACAAACCCCCCAGGGGGTGCCAGTTTGGCAAAGAGCCCCGTGACTTGCCAATCTCCTCCCCAGCCGCGTTGAACAGTGACCCGTAGATCAAATGGACGTCCTCCAATCTCCGCAAGGGGAATACGCTCCTGCACGAGATAAGGGACGGAGGCAAGACGTGTTCGGAGCGCTTTTGGCAGTGCCCCCTGATATACGGGAGTGCTTATCCAGCGCCGCATTGAGGGAGAAAGATAATTTAGGCTCCAGCGCTGTGTTCCTTTGCGAACCAGCCGCATGACACCATGCCCAATGCTTCCACGGCATGGTTTAAGAATAAGATCCGGGTAATGATTCATCATTTGTTTGAGTCCAGATACTCCTGTTGTTGCAGGCAATACCTCACGAAGCTCTTCATGCTGCTCAAGCAGTTCATGGATCTCATCTTTGCCGTATCGATTGCATGTATTGTACACCAAAGGATGGTGCCGCAGCAGACTTTGCATCCCTGGACTATTTTGGCTGTATATCGCCCGGTTATGAATGACTGTGGGCGTAGGTACTACAACGCTTTTATATCCAAGAGAACCTTTTATATAGGCGGCACTGAAGCCTGAGTCTGTATCGATGTCCGCGAGCTTCAGGAAGCAAGGGACTAAGCCGTATGCAGCGGCCGCCTCTTCATAGTTGGATAGAGACTCCTGTCCTGTTTTTAGCCGGGGAACGCCTCGGTGCATATCGGCATTTAGTAGTATTCCAACGAGCTTATGCCCCATGTCTGTACCTCCTGTTTCTTCGGTCACGTGATTCCCGCCTTTACTACTCTTGTCATTGTATGTTTGTACCCGCGTGTCAGGGTGGACGAATGCGCGGCGGCAGAAGCCTTTTTTTATAAATATAAGAAAGTGTAAATTTCATCAGAATCTGATAAAGGGCTTATTGCAAAAGGGTGTCATCAGCCCATACCTCTGCATATGATGCCTAGGAGAAACATTAGATGGAAGGAGGAGACTGCTTGTGAGGGGTTCCAAAAAAAAGCAGCCGCGCAGTCCACAAAAACGACTCTACTATGTAGATAATCCCAATATAAAGGAACTGACTATGCTGGAAAGCAAAAGCAGTTCAAAGGATTCGGGGAGCGGCAGTGACGGAGTCAGTAAAGCAGAGCTCGCGGATGTTCAGGTAAGTGGAGGAGCAATAGCTGAAGTCGTTCAAGAGGAAGCGATTTTCGTACCCGTTCTGCAACCAGAGCCAGAGCCTATAGTGGAAACGCAGCTTCAGAAACAGGCGGATAATCTTCCTGAGACGATATGGTTCGCTCCTGAAAAAGAGCGGTTCCAGCCTGTTTATACAGATGATCTATCGGATGCAGCAGTGACCGGGGCTAAAATCGCTCCACGCACCATTGACGGCTCAAAGCTGAAGTTCGGCATTATTGGTACACCTTGGCTGCAAGATTACGCTGTACAGAGTATCAATATCGCGGACAAGGCAGTTACTTCTTCGAAAATTGCACCTGAATCCATTGTAGGTGAGCATTTAGCCGAAGGAAGCGTAAGTGGCGGTAAACTGCTGGATCATTCCATCAGTGGAGAGAAGCTGAAGAACGGCAGTATTAGTCCGGAGAAGCTGGCGGATCGGATTATTGGCGGCGGTCAAATTGCAGATAAATCCATTGAGAGCCGTCATTTGAGTGATCTGATTATTACGGCAGAGCTACTGGAGGATGGGGCGGTAACTGGTGACAAAATAGGAAGCAGCAGCATCTCGGGCCGCCACATCGCAAATGGGAGTATTGACCGTTCCAAGCTAGCTGATGCAGCGGTATCAGGCGATAAAATAGCCGATGGTGAAATCAGCGGCTCTAAGCTGGCTGATGCTGTGATTGAAGGTCGCCATCTAAGCGATGCTCTGATAACCGCCAGACATCTGGCTCCGGGAGCGATCGGCCCAGGGCAGCTTGCCAGCAAGCTGATCGGCAAGGAGCAGCTCCAGTCGGGTGTAATCGAAGGCGCACATGTAGCAGATGGAGCTATCGGTTCCAAGCAGCTAGGTGCAGAAGTGGTGAGAAGCATCCACTTAAGTGCAGAAAGCGTGCACGGTTCCCATATCAGCGACGGGGAAATAACGAGTCGACATCTGGCTGACCGAAGTATTTCCTTTTTAAAGCTAACGGAAGGTGCGGTAGGCACTGCACAGCTGGTTGAGCAAGCGGTCACCTCATCGAAAATCGCTGATCAAAGCATACTCGCACATAAGCTAGCAGATGAAGCTGTAACCACCAGACATATTGCCAAATCCGCCATACGCGGACCGCAAATCGCTATGCAGGCTGTTTCCTCTAATCATCTGGAACGTGAGGCTGTGAATCACTCCCATTTAGCTTCGGAAGCAGTAGGCTCGGAGCAGCTTATGGATGAAGCTGTTCATACGGATCATCTATCCTCTGGTGCTGTTACTGGAGAAAAGCTGGCCTCAGAGTCAGTGGGTGCGGAGCACCTGCGTCCACAGAGCGTTACTTCCGCCAAGTTAGCGGACGGAGTGGTGAGCTCGGCGAAACTAGCAGCAGGATCGGTCATTGGAAGCACGATTGCCCGTGAAGTGGTGAGTGGGGAGCATATTGCTTTTTGTGCAGTGGAGGAGAAACATCTAGCCGATGCCAGCGTGAGCGGCCGTGCGTTGCAGGATGCTGTGGTAGATAAAGATCATCTTGCCACTGGAGCTGTGGAACGGAGACATCTCGGAGAAAATAGTGTGACTGCAGCTGCGATTCAGTCCGGTTCGGTTTCAGGCGATAAGCTGGCTTCTGCTGCGGTGAGGGAGATTCATTTGGCTGCTGGAGCAGTGCAGCCGCATCATCTGGCAGATCATGTAGTGACGTCGTTAAAGCTGTCCCCGGAGAGTGTATCGACAGATAAGATTAGTGATTTATCGGTCACTTCGGCTAAGCTTGCCGACGGAAGTGTAGATTCCAGTAAATTAGCTGCGTCGGCAGTTCAGGCAGAGCATTTATCTGTGAATGTAGTTCAATCTAAATCCATTAGTGACAGTGCGGTTCAGAGCAGACATTTGAATCCGGGAAGCATCGGCGGAGCGCATATCCGGCCGTTGTCCATCGGAAATGGCCATATTATTCCTAATTCCATCTCTACGGTTCAAATACAAGAGGGTAGTATAAGCGGCTCTAAGCTGGCCAAAGGGGCTGTGGATTCCCAGCATCTTTCACCGAGCAGTGTAGACGGCAGCCATCTATGTGCGGATACGATTGAAGGACGGCATATCGGATATGGTGAGATCAAGCTGGCTCATCTAGCAGAAGATGCACGCAGCTCCGACTTGCTGCCAGAGGGCAGTATTACCGGGGAGAAGCTAGCAGAAGAATCCGTTGATTCTATTCATCTTGTACCTGAAAGTGTGGACGGAAATCATCTGAGTCTTGGTGCAGTAGAAGGCCGTCACATCCGGCATGGAGAGATCACACTCGCTCATTTGGCAGAAGAGACTTTTAGTTCTGAGCTGCTGCCTAACGGTAGTATTACCGGCGAGAAGCTCGCAAAGGAATCTGTAGGTTCTGTTCATTTAGTGGATGGAAGTGTAAATGGCAGTCATCTGAGCTCAGATACAGTGAAAGGTCGTCATATTGGGCATGGTGAAATTACCTTAGCTCATCTGGCCAAAGATGCACGCAGCGCAGATTTACTTCCAGACGGCAGTATTACACGAGAAAAGCTGGCGGAAGAATCTGTGAATTCAATTCATTTAATACCTGGAAGTGTAAATGGCAGTCATCTGAGCCCAGATACAATAGAAGGACGTCATATCGGGTACGGTGAGATCACATTGGCCCATCTGGCTAACGACGCACGTAGTGCAGACTTGCTTCCAGACGGCAGTATTACCAGAGAAAAGCTAGCAGAAGAATCTGTGAATTCAATTCATTTAATACCTGGAAGCGTAAATGGCAGTCATCTGAGCCCAGATACAATAGAAGGACGTCATATCGGGTACGGTGAGATCACATTGGCCCATCTGGCTAACGACGCACGTAGTGCAGACTTGCTTCCAGACGGCAGTATTACCAGAGAAAAGCTAGCAGAAGAATCTGTGAATTCAATTCATTTAATACCTGGAAGCGTAAATGGCAGTCATCTGAGCCCAGATACAATAGAAGGACGTCATATCGGGTACGGTGAGATCACATTGGCCCATCTAGCTAACGATGCACGTAGTGCAGACTTGCTTCCAGACGGCAGTATTACCCGAGAAAAGCTGGCAGAAGAATCTGTGAATTCAAGTCATCTAATACCTGGAAGTATAAATGGCGATCATCTGGGTCCGGATACAATAGAAGGCCGGCATATCGGATACGGTGAGATTACCCTATCTCATCTAGCTAAAGAAGTACGTAGTTCGGAGTTGTTACCGGAAGGATGTATTACCGGGGATAAGCTGGCAAAAGAATCCGTAGATTCTACTCATCTTGCACCTGAAAGTGTAGGGAGTAGTCATCTGAGTTCGGGTGCAGTAGAAGGTCGCCATATCGGAAACAGCGAAATCACACTGGCTCATCTAGCAGCAGAAACGCGTAGTGCGGACTTGTTACTGGATGGCAGCATTACTGGCGAGAAGATGGCAGAAGAATCGATAAGTTCTATTCATCTTGCACTTGGAAGTGTAGGGAGCAGTCATCTGAGTCCGGGTGCAGTAGAAGGCCGACATATTGGGTACGGTGAAATCACGCTGGCTCATCTATCGGAAGAAGCTTGTAGTGCTGATCTGCTGCCAGACGGCAGCCTTACTGGTGAGAAGCTGGCAAATCAATCCGTAGATTCTATTCACCTGGTGCCTGGAAGTGTGGATGGTAGTCATCTGAGTTCGGGGACAATAGAAGGTCGTCACATCCTGCAGGGTGAGATCACTTTAGCTCATCTGTCGGAAGAGGCTCGTAGTGCTGACCTGCTGCCAGATGGTAGCCTTACCGGCGAGAAGTTGGCGGAAGCATCCGTAGATTCTATTCATCTAGCACCTGAAAGTGTAAATGGAAGTCATCTGAGTCCAAGTACAATAAAAGGCCGTCATATCCGACACGGAGAGATTAGTCTGGCTCATCTGTCAGAAGAGGTTCGTAGCTCTGATCTGTTGCCAGACGGCAGTATTACCGGAAAGAAATTGGAGGGCGGATCTATTAATGCCTTCCATTTGTCTCCGGGCAGCGTGTATGGGGGACATTTAGCGAGTGATACGATAGATAGCCGTCATCTCCGGTCTGGAAGCATCGCCCTGAATCATTTAGCAGAAGAAGTATTTAGCGCCGATTTGTTGCCGGATGGCAGTATCACAGGAGAAAAATTGGAGGGTGGATCCATCCATTCTTTCCATCTGGCTCCTGGTAGCGTCTATGGTGGTCATTTGGCAGCGGATGCGGTGGATAGTCGTCACATTCGATCCGACAGCATCACCTTAGGGCATCTGTCAGAAGAGGTGCGTAGCGCTGATCTGTTGCCGGAAGGAAGTATTACCGAAGAAAAGCTGGCCGAAGGTTCAGTGAATTCTTTACATTTGCAGCCATGGAGTGTGTATGGAGAGCATCTTGCTGACCAGATCGTGGCAGATCGACATTTGCAGCCCGGTATCATCAAATTGGAGCATCTTGCGGATGAAACACGCAGCGCAGCGCTGCTTCAGGATGCTAGCATCGACGGAGTGAAGCTTAAGGCAGGCAGCATCGAGTCCACTCATCTGGCTGATGGTGCAGTAGGGACGACGGAGCTTCAGGATGAAGCGGTTGTAGCTTCCAAAATCTCTTCATTTGCCATTCAAGCCCGTCATCTGGAGGAAGAAAGCGTTCAGGATTATCATATTGCGCCCGGTGCAGTAAACGGAGCCCATTTGGCAGTGAATTCTGTCAATGCTGAACATCTATCCTTCAGTCCGATTCAGACTGCAGGAAAGAGAGAGGCGCTTCAGCAGTTCGGTATGACAGCATTTATGTTCAATGGAGATGCTGAGAGTGTGGAGGTGACCGTATCATTCGATGAGAACTTCGGTCATACGGGTTATGTGCTCGTCGCCATGACGAATCAACCTTACTTCTATGCTTCCTTAAAGAGCAGAGCTAATGGAGATGCAGTGATACAAGTGGTGCGCTTGCGCGAAACTCCTCATTTCTATGGGGTCATCTCTTGGATTGCTATCGGCGCTCCTTTAGCCAAACCGGCAGTGGATGATCGAGTGTTTGATTAAATTTCAAATCGTCTCTCTTAAAAAACAACAGAGCAGCGATTCTCCTTATGGAGATCGCTGCTCTGTTGTTTTTTGGGTCGTTAGCTACATGCACCGCCGAGTCCTAGTCACCCGCTGCGGCTTCCGGACCCAGATAACGTAATTTAGGAATAGGGCATTCTTTGGTGTTTTTCCGGACAATAGCGTCTATGGAGTCCATTAGCAATTCAAATATGGGATAATGCAGCGTTTAGGGTTAGCTGTGTCCGATAGCATACTAGTTACAAGCAAATGTCTTAGCCAAAGTTTGGCGGTGAGTACATTTGTCCTGTTTTCCACTCGACAGGAGACAAAGGCCGTTACCCTGTTCGGCGCAGTACATAAACTGTGATGTAACCCTCAGCCTGACGAATAGGCTCTGTAAGGAAGGTGGATGAGCATGAAGCCCAAACGTACTTCTGCCCGCCGCACAGGACGGCGGGTCTCTCGGATCAAGCGGCGGACTTCACGCCCAGTGCGGCAAGTCGCTGCAGTCCCTATCGTTAACCATCCAAATCCCTATGTTTCCGTAATTATTCCGGCTATGAACGAAGCTAAAACCATTGCGGGAGTGATATCCGGAGCTAGAGGGGTCCATCCGCGGTGCGAGGTTATTGTAGTCGTCAACGGATCAGCTGATCAAACGGCAGAAATTGCTCTTTCGCTTGGTGCGCATGTTATTTCCTATGAGTTGCCGCTTGGTCATGACGCTGGTCGCAGTGTGGGAGCAGAGGCAGCTAAGGGAGAGGTTCTCTTGTTTACAGATGGAGATTTAGTGATTCCTGCTACGGAGCTACGTCCTTTCGTCACCGCTATTAGCGGTGGGGCAGACATAGCGCTTAATGATTATTCCGGACCGGTACGAAAACTTTCACCACATCCGGTAGTACTGTCCAAACATGCACTCAATATTTTGCTTGGCCGTCCGGATCTAAAAGGTTGTTCGATGACGGCGGTTCCGCACGCAATCAGCCGGAGAGCGCTTGAAATCTTAGGGAGTGAATCATTATCTTGTCCCCCTTTGGCACATGCTCAGGCAGTTCTGAGTGGTTTACGTGTGGTGGCTGCTCACAAAGTACATGTAGGGAAACTGAATGCAGTCAGACGAAAGGAAGATGGCACAGATCCTTTGCAGCAGTTGATTACAACAGATCATATGGAGGCTGTATCCCTCTTGCTTGAACACCGGGGAAACAGGGCAGGGTTTAGCGACGGAACCCGGCGCAGAGAGATGGTGAGATGATGGTTGCTCTATTACAAGTATCTGGCAGCTCCACCGTTCGACGAGGAACAGCAACTCGTACGGTAAAGAAACGTTCAGCAGCTAGTCCGTCCAAAACGACATGGGCACCGCGTCAAAGGGCAGCGAATCGTTCTGTAAAAAGAGAAGCCGCTGCCGTTCGATCGCCTATTTTGTCTCGGCAATCAAAGGTAGGCCGTGAGGCAATGAAACTACCGAGCTTACGTGGGACCTTGTCGGTTATTATCTCCGCGCGTAACGAGGAGCAGACCTTGGGACGTCTGCTACAACAGGCATCCCGGTTGGAGCCTGCTGAAATAATCGTCGTGCTGAACGGTTGCAGCGATAGCAGCTTTCCTATTTCCAGACAACATCGTCAAGCTGTAATTGTACATTGTCCGGAGTCTGTCGGACATGACGTAGGGCGGGCTATTGGTGCGAAGCTGAGTCGAGGAGATATTCTGCTTTTTCTGGACGGAGATATGGTCATTCCTGCATCTCAGCTTGGATTATTCACAGCTGCGGTAGATGGAGGAATTGATGTGGCTCTTAATGATTTGGATCCACTGATGCCTTCTTTTGGATTATGCGACGATGTCACTCGCAGCAAGCTGTTTCTGAATTATGCTCTTGGACGGTACGATCTCGGAGTTAGCTCTATGACGGCTGTCCCGCACGCGCTTTCTCGGCGAGCGCTTGAGACCATAGGCTACCGTGAATTAATAGTTCCTCCTAAAGCCCAAGCTCTTTCTGTATTGAAAAAGTTAAGGGTAGAGAAAGTGGGAACAGTGAATGTGATTAAGCATAATCGGCTGCGTCAGGCGAACATAGGCGCTGGAAATGCTGTGGAGAAACTGATCATAGGGGATCACGCAGAGGCTCTCCTTGAGGTGCTTTCCCGTCGTGATGATGGGGGCCTACGAAATAATGAAACGCAGCGCGAATACCGCAGACAAGTAGCCGCTTGGAGGAACCGGATATGACGATGACCAGTATTATTATTCCGACCTACAACGCATTACCTCTGCTGCGGTCCTGTGTGGAATCGATTCGTGCCTATACTCCGCTGCCTTACGAGATCATCGTTGTAGACAATGCTTCAACGGATGGAACGGATGCCTATTGCCGCGCGAATCGTATAACGTTTATTTCTTTGCCTGAGAATCGAGGTTTTCCATCCGCATGCAATATGGGCTTATTGTTAGCATCGGGTGATGAATTATTACTGCTGAACAATGATGTGGTGGTTTCCCACGGATGGTTAACCAATCTGAAGAGATCATTATATAGTGCTCCTGAAGTAGGTATTGTTGGGCCTGTGACTAACTATGCGAGTGGACGTCAGCAGGTGAAGACTGATTATGAAAGTCTGTTGGATTTTCATAAGGCTGCAGAGAGAGCTAACCGTTCCAATCCTCAAAAATGGCAGGAGACTAAACGGTTGGTAGGATTATGTTTTTTATTCAAAAGAGAGCTACTTACTTCCGTAGGTCTGCTGGATGAGAGATACTCACCAGGACATTACGAGGACGATGACTATTGCTATCGCGCCAGACTAAAGGGATACCGATTGCTCATCGCAGGGGATTGCCTTATACACCATGAAGGAAGCGCGAGCTTTAAGCAGGTATACCACACCGGGCTGCAGGAGCTGGTGGAACGAAATCGTAAGCTTTTTATGAACAAATGGAATGTGGATCCAATACTTTTCATATAAAGTGCAGATCCGAAGGCAAAGGACTTAGATAAAGAGGAGGAAAGTAAGTGAAAGGAGTCATACTGGCGGGCGGAACAGGATCCAGACTTCAACCGCTGACCCGGCTTATGAACAAACATTTGCTTCCGGTCGGCAAATATCCTATGGTGTGTTACGGCATAGATCGGCTTCGCCGAGGAGGAATTACCGACATTCTTCTGGTCATCAGCAAGCAGTCTGCTGGTCTGTATACGGATTTTTTAGGCAGCGGTGCAGCCTTTGGTGTATCTCTGACCTACAAAATTCAGGAGGCTGCTGGAGGCATTGCAGAGGCTCTTGATTTAGCAGAAGGATTCATTTTTCCTGGAGAACGGTTTGTCGTATTGCTTGGGGATAATCTGTTTATGGATGATCTGACGCCTTATGTGGAGAGCTATCTTCGACAGCCTGAAGGTACAGCGAAGGTATTGTTGAAGCCGGTGGACGATGCTCGTCGATACGGTGTTCCCGTGTTCGACGGTCAAGATTCTGCTTGGATTGCATATATCGAAGAGAAACCGGAGCATCCCAAGACTAAATTTTGCGTAACAGGTATTTATATGTACGATGAAGCTGTGTTTGATATCATCCGCCAAGTATCCCCTTCCAAGAGAGGGGAACTGGAGATTACCGATGTAAATAATATATATGCTGCCAACCGCAGGCTTAGCTATGATGTCCTCAAGGAGTGGTGGAGTGATGCGGGCACGTTCCAGTCTCTGCGGGAGGCGGGAGAGAAGCTAAAGGATGCACTGCCATAAGTGGCAGTGCTTTTTTTGTAATATTGGAAAGTAGGAAGGGAATCGGGAACTCATGAAAGTTCTTTTGCGATTCTCCACCAGATCAAATCCTCAGTCTCTAGGTACCTTTCTGAACCTAAGCGCTCCAATAATTTATGGGAGGCAATATTATCTTTTTCAGTATCAGCGATTACATAGTTTGCTTGGGGATGGCTGAGAATCCACGTATTGATCGTCCGCAATGCCTCAGTAGCGTATCCTTTTCTTCTATATTTCTCATCAATCACGTAACCTATAGTAACCTCGCCTTTTTCATTCGGATACCCTTTAAGGATAATGAACCCGATAATGCATTGATCTTTCTGATGAATGATCGCCCAATTGGTCAACCATAGGTAATGCTCTGGTTCCTGCCGCACTTTTTTGAGCCGTATCTTCATCGCATATTGCATGTCATCATCAAGCTCGGCACTAATGGCGTTTAAACCCAAATGTTGCTGAAGTTCCGCGTAGTTTTCTGTGGCTAGTGAAAGCTCTGCAGCATTTAAAGGCGCCAAATCGATCCGTTGGCTTCCAAGCTTCATAGTCCCCCTCCAATCTTTGTGAATGATAGAATGCGCATTTCACATTTTAATCCATTTATAGGCAGGCAGCAATTATTAACATTGTCTATTCAAATATAAGAAGGTTTAAGTTTCACACCATACTTTATGTCTTATATTTCCCGCTGAAATGCTTGGCGGCCTCTTATATCCCCGGCACCGTCCCGGCTTCTGCCGCATATGCTGTAGCAGGGCGTTTGAGCAAAGGAGACATGAAGGTGCAGAATAAAATAACTAAAGTCCTGCAGCACATGGCCCATACGCACGAACAGATGGCGCGGATTCTAGACGCAGAGCGCCACGTGGCTGTCCGTATGTCGCAAATTGTCCACGATCTGCCAGATGCAGATCCCGATTTTGACGGTATCAGCGGGATGATCGAAAGCTCAACTCAGGTAAACAAGAATATTATTGCTTACTTGAACGCACTTGCAGATCTGGAAGAAGCGATGGCTGAAGGGGTAGGCAGAGTAATTAAGGAATTGAACGGTCAAGACGAAGAGTAACGCTATAGGAGCAGGAGGCGGATGATGAGCAGAGAACAAGCATATCTGCAAATGCTGGAGTCGACCGCCACTATCCAGTGGAACATTGCAATGATTCTGGAAGCTAAGGCGGTTGAAGCTGAAAAGGTAAAGCAGTGGGCACAGCATCATATCCACGCTAGAGCTTTCGAATCCCACGGTGAGCAGCTAAAGGAATCCCTCTCTATTCACGAAGTCATCGTGGAGATGGTTGAAGGGCTGACCAAACTGGAGAATGGACTCTACAGCAATTTAAAAGCAGTGTTGGGCAGTGGTGAAGATGATGGCGGCGGAGAAGGTTTTGGTGACATGTCAGGTGATGGGTTTAGTTTTGGGGAAGACAGCAAATGAGCGGGGACCGTCTCTCTGAACATGCCGTCAAGCTGGAGATGATCCGCTCCATTTCGCGCAGTCAGGCTGCATTGGCGGCCATCTTGGAGAGCATCGCCGAATTGACGGGGCAATCTGAGCTGACGGCCCGTAAATTGAGCGACAATATTAGAATTCTAAGTGGGTATCAGAGCGCGATGTGCCGGATGATGTCCGGGATTTCACTGCATCAACCGAAACGGGGGATTCCTGCTGCGCCCTGGCTGAGCAAGGCATACGCCGTAGGAACCTCCAGAGATCATGGAGCACAGGAGGAATAGAAGCATGAAGAAAAAAAGCCTTAGAACATTACGTTCGGGCAGAACCCGCAGACGTACATTGCTGCTCTCGCGTAAAACGAAAGTTCGTAGAGGTCTAGCCCGCAAACCTCGCAGAGGGCATGCTAGGAAAATCGTTCGTTACGGTAAGACGAAGAAAGGCCTTTTGGTACGTAAGAAAAGAAGGCTCCGCCGAAAGCTTGTTCGAAAGGTAAGAGTTATTCACGCACCGGTACATGTAGTGCCGGCTGTCGAGGCTCCACCTGCTCCACAGGTTATTCCGCTCCCCCCGGACCTGGGCGTTTCGCCGGAAACGCCACCGGCAGACGCCTATCAACAGGGCTACACCGAAGCATACAACGTGGGGTTCGACGCCGGTTTCGCCAAGGGCTTCGAGGACGGGCATAAACTGGAGTTTAATTAAGCAGCAGGTGAATTAAGAGGAAGGGACCCGGAGATCTAATCTATGACGCGTTATACTGATCTTTCGTGTCCCTCAACTTAGAGGGACTGCTTCCTCTCTGGAATCATCCTACTATCGGAATTTGTCTCCGAATATGATAGACTTCTAAAACGAGAATCTATTTAAACGGTTTTCAGATGTCGATAAGAAAGAGGGGATAGCAGGATGCAAGTAGGAAATGGGATCAGAAAAGCTAGACAGGAAGAGATCGAAGAGATTATGGAATTGATCTCAAAATGTGTACAAGTTATGCAGGCCGCTGGAAGCGACCAGTGGGATGAGCGCTATCCGAATAGAGAGATTATCGAACTGGATATCGCGCAGGGTACCTTATATGTATGTGAAGAGGATCAGGCTATCGCAGGTATTCTTGTATTGGATGAGAATGCTTCTGAGGAATATAAGAAGATCGAGTGGAAGCAAAATCAAGGGCCACATCTGATTATGCATCGTTTAGCAGTCCATCCACAGATTCAGGGTAAAGGGATTGCGACTAGGTTAATTGCTTTTGCAGAGGATTACGCAGCACGTAATGGTTACACAAGTATTCGGTTAGATACTTATGCCAAGAATACTAGAGCACTTGAAATTTATCCTCGCCTTGGTTATGACCATAGAGGTGAAGTGGATTTTCCAAACCGCACGGCGAACTTTCCAGTATTCGAAAAGGTGCTGAAACCAGAACATCGTCCGGATTCTTCAACATAAACAAGCTGGTTATGTACTAGAACGATGACTGCGTCTAGGATAGCTGGCGGTAAATAGATGCACAAAGAAAATGCTCCTATGGAGATGGTTGGGTGATCCCTCCATTTCTACATAGGAGCGTTTTTGTGTTTATAAGATTATGGAGATTTTCATTAACGGCAGGTCTGGTATCGTGGGTCGGTATTTTTTTGATCCCGGTTAAGGATAAGAAGTCTCTTCCCGGACACGCCGATCAGATAACGAACGTTAACGATATCCTCATCGCTCATATCATCTATCGACAGAACGGCTGTAAGGCGTATTCTTGTTGATGTGCGACCCGTAACGGTGAGTCTTCTTGGGATAAAAGCAATGGTGCCTGTATCTCCCGATATTACGTAGAGTCTGTTGTTTCTAGAAACAGTTTGTAAATTACAGAACATGGTGTTGCTCATTGTAATACCCCAGTATTTCCTAAAAAATGAAATGACCTTCGCTCTGGTGCTGAATCTAACCGGCAGACGATAATAATCAGCACCGTCAACGCGGATCACTCTACGGGAATCGGCAGAATCGTAGACCTCGAACCATGCTTTTTCAGCAGCGGCAATGAATGCTTGCAACTCACTTGGGGTTTGAGAAATTGTTGGCATTTGATCTCCTCCTCGCTATTACTTTATTAAAAGTGCGGCTATCGGTTCGGGTAATAGGACGAGTATAAAAAGCGGAATTTATGAGTTATTAGAATAATAGTGCGGGAAATTAAATTTTGAGTAAGGTTTTATAACATTAATGAGGAATTGATTATTTATATTTGCGTAAAAAAATCTAAATTTAAGTTTTGTGTTATTTTAAATAACTTGTGTTGACACTAAACATGTCTTTGCTTTATGATTACTTTATTCAAATTTGGAATAGAATAGTTTCTTTTCGTATATCCTTAATAATTGGTTTAAGGGTCTCTACCGGGAACCGTAAATTTCTGGCTACGAAAATATGCTAAGGCATATTTTTGTGGCCTTTTTCTGTTACATCGTGGAGCGGCAAACGAATGAATAATGAGGGGGAGAAGCACAATGGGGAACATCCTAATTAAAAATGCTGAAATCATTACCATGAATAAGCAGGAGGATATGCTTGTCGGGGATGTTCGAATTAAGGACGATATCATCGTAGAAATCGGCTCTGACCTGAACCCGAAGGGAGACGAAAAGGTAATCGATGCCACAAACCGGACCTTAATCCCCGGTTTTGTTCAGACGCATATTCATTTATGCCAGACGTTATTCCGTGGGAAGGGAGATGATTTGGAGCTTATGGATTGGCTGCGTAAACGGATTTGGCCGTTAGAAGCTGCGCATGATGAAGAATCCCTTTATTATTCGGCGATGCTCGGTATTGGGGAACTGATCTCCAGCGGAACCACTACGATTGTTGATATGGAGACTGTCCATCATACGGACTATGCTTTTCAGGCTATTGCTAAAAGTGGAATTCGGGCATTGTCCGGCAAGGTGATGATGGATCAAAAAGGAGGAAATGTGCCTGAAGCACTGCAAGAAGACACTGCTTCTTCTTTGCAGGAAAGTGTGGATTTGCTTGAAAAATGGAACGGCTATGGCAATGGACGAATTCAATATGCGTTCTCTCCGCGTTTTGTAATATCCTGCACCGAGCCCTTATTAACCGAGGTACGAGATCTCTCCGCAAGGTATGATGTGAAGGTCCATACCCATGCTTCTGAGAACTTAGGGGAAATTGAGATTGTGCAGGCGATGACCGGAATGCGCAACATCGTCTACCTGGACCATCTAGGATTAGCTAATGAGCGCTTAATACTGGCGCACTGTGTATGGCTGGATGCTGAGGAGCGGCGCATATTGCGGGATCGCGGAGTCCATGTAAGTCATTGCCCCGGTTCAAATCTGAAACTAGCCTCTGGAATTGCAGATACACCGGGGATGCTCCATGATCATGTGTCACTAAGTCTAGGTGCTGACGGTGCACCGTGCAATAATAATCTGGATATGTTTAATGAAATGCGCCTTGCGGCAATTATTCAGAAGCCTCAACATGGACCTACGACGATGGATGCCCGAAGTGTATTTCGTATGGCAACTATAGGCGGGGCAAAAGCGGTAGGAATGGAAGAGAAGATCGGCAGTATTGAGGTAGGTAAAAAGGCAGACCTAGTGCTTCTGAATCTCTTCAATTTCCACACCTTCCCCTCCTACGACGTAGACCCCATCTCTAGAATTGTATATTCCGCTACCCGGGCGGATGTGGAAACTACGATTATCGATGGGGAGATCGTGATGGAAAGAGGTCTGTTGAAGACTGTAGATAAAGAAATTGTTCTGAATGAAGCGAACCGTTCTATTAAAAGATTGCTTAAGCATACTTCGATCGTCTAAAGATTGATCAACTCAGAGTTAACGGGGATGTTCCAATGCCGAAAGGGCAGCGGGGCATCTCTTTTTTTGAGTGGAAGATAATTCTACCATTTTGATAAAAAAAGTAAGTATTGTTATACTAGAACAACCTGATATTTTACAAAATATTAGAATAGATTTTATATTTTGAACAAATGAACATGTAAGAGGGGATTATTCGTGAAAAAGCAAGGGCAGGATCGTGCCCATTTCTTTATCGTTGTTATATTGTTATGGTTAAAGCTATTGTTTTTGAGAGTGTTGTTCTTTGATAGAATTGCTTGGGAATGGATTGCAGCAGATGTAGCGCCAGTCCTTTTTATCATGGGGATTTTAACCGTGATTACGCCATCTCGGATGAGAACAACCGTCTATTGGATATTTAACGGTTTTTTATCGCTGTTGCTGTTCGCAGCTAGTGTGTATTTTAATCACTTTGGTTCTGTGCCAACCTATCTAGCCTTATCCGAAATTAATCAGGTATTTCAAGTGAAGGCAAGCGTAGAATCTACTATTAAGAGTATTGATTACTTATTCTTCGCGGATTTTGTTATCTTCGCCATCTACGGTTTGATTCGCAGATGGAGACAAGGAAAGGCCTACCCGCGTGAACGCTATAGTTACCGGAAGACAGGATTATTACAGGTGCTGGTGATTCTGGTATCCATTATTGGAGGTTTTTCTTTATCGGCATATTCTGTTCACTCTGCTCGGGGAATTACGAATGAGCTTGTACAGGCGGAAACTGCCGGATTTATAAATTATGAGGTCATTGCAGCCATTAAGATTAAAGAAGATAACAATCTTATTGGAACGGGAGATATTAAGGATACGATCGCAAAGGTTGATGCGCTGCAATCTTCCTATCCATATAGTGACAAGCCAGCAGGTACGACTCCTGATTATTTTGGCTCACAAAAGGGTAAAAATGTAATTGTGCTACAATTAGAAGCTTTTCAGAATTTTCCATTGCATCAATCCCTGGATGGGCAAGAATTGACGCCAGTCATGAATAAGTTAGCAGATGAGGGCTTTTATTTCCCTCATGTCTATCAGCAGATTGGTCCAGGGAATACATCTGATGCGGAATTCATGAGCAATACGTCAATTTATCCGATTGGTACGTTGGCCATGTCTACCGGATTCGGGGACAGAGAACTGCCAAGCTTACCACGCCTGCTAAGGGATAAAGGATATGAGGCGTACACCTTTCATGTGAATAAAGTAGGCTTTTGGAATCGGAATGAGCTATACCCGGCACTTGGTTTTAACGGCTATTATGATAAAGATTATTTTACAAATGATCATTTTAATGCGTTCGGTGCTTCCGATGAACAGCTGTATATTACGGGTGTCGAGAAATTGGCAGAGCTAAAGAAGAAAGGCACTCCTTTTTACGCACAGATGGTGACAGCATCCAGTCATCATCCTTTCAGAATCCCGGATTCCTTTAAGAAAATCACTGTGCCTGATAATTTGAAAGATACGATGCTTGGTGATTATTTGACTGCTATAAACTATACTGATTATGCCATTGGTACTTTAATAGAAGGTTTGAAAGAAAATGGATTGTGGGATAACACTGTTCTGGTTATGTATGGTGATCACTTTGGCCTTCAGCCTCAGGATGTTCCGCCGGAGCAAGTGGAAAGCGCACTTGGTGTTCCATATGATTCCCGGATCAGCCGCTTTAATATTCCACTCATTGTGCGTGTGCCGGGAATGGAGCAAGGGAAGGTAGTAGAACGTACGGGAGGACAACTAGATATCCTTCCTACGATAGCTAATTTAATGGGCGTTTCACTACAACAAGAAGGATTTACAGCCTTTGGTCATGACCTGCTCAACATTGATCGTAATGTGTTAGGCATGAGGTATTATTTGCCTTCTGGCTCCTTCTTTAATGATGACATTCTCTATGTCCCTGGAAAAGGATTTGCAGATGGTGAAGCTGTGTCGCTGGATACGCTCAAGCCGGTAACGGACTTCTCGAAATATCAGAGTGATTATGAGTATGTATTGAAGCTTATGAACTTGTCCGACGAATATGTGAAGCTGTTACCACAGAGATAGGGGGAATCATGAAAAAGTTCTGGAAACCGGAGTATCTCGTAAGCCTTGCCGGCTGCGGTCTCATTATTTATCTGTTATTCGTAGGTCCTTTTATTGGGGTTGCTGATAATGGAGATTTCCTGCGTATGATGAATACCATCGGTCTGAACTACTATGATACTGCAGCATCGTATACCGACCAGTTTTTTAATTTTAGCCATTCTCGGTTTGCGTATGAGAATTTGTTTAGGGGCTTCTATCCTTCTTCACAGATTTTGGTTGTGCTTGTACCGAGGGTGATCGGCGGTCTTATCCATGGCAGCTTTTTTGATGTTAGATTGCTAGGTGCAGTTTACGGTCTTCTTTTACTGGTGGCGACCTGGCTGCTGGTGAAGTACAATGCCCGCGGCTCTTATGTTACGGGGCTGCTGCTAGGTGCAGCTATATTGTTTGTATTTTACGATATTGGGTATTTGGCATACTTTAACTCCTTGTTTGGAGAGCCGGTATCGATGGTATTCATGCTGCTAACCTTTGCGCTGGGATTAAGACTTACTAGCCAAGAAAAGCCTACGACTAAAGGGTTAACCTTGTTCTTTATCGCGATTCTGTTTCTGGTCACCTCCAAAATTCAGAATGCGCCGGTTGGGGTTGCCTTTGCATTGATCTTCCTGCGGTTTATGACGCTTGATGGTGAACGAAAATGGAGAAAGCTGGCCTTACGCTTTTCGATTGCGATATTTCTGGTATCCATCGTTATGTACGTGACGGCGCCAAAAGAGCTGAAGCATATTAACCTGTATCAGACTGTGTTTTTTGGGATATTAAACGAATCACCGGATGTGAAGGGAGATTTGCAGGATCTCGGATTGCCGGAGCGGTTGGAGGTACTTGCGGGCACGAATTATTTTCAGACCGATACAGTGATCAAACAGGATGATCCTTCGCTGGTACCGGATTTCTACGACCGGGTATCCCATAAGAATGTATTGTTCTTCTACTTAAAACATCCAGGACGGTTAATAGATAATATGGAATATGCTGCGAGTAACAGTATGGCGATTCGCCCTTATTATTTAGGGAACTATGAGAAGAGTGAAAATAAGCCAGCAGGCGCATTATCGTATACTTATAGCGGATGGAGCGAATTCAAGAACAAGCATATTCCGCATACGCTTGGATTCCTCTCCCTATTTTATCTGCTGTATTTTGCCGGGGCATTGTTCCAATACTTCCGCAGTAGGGATGTTCGTGGTAGAGTTGCCGGTGAACTGCTGATGTTATTAGGGCTGATAGGGATTTTCTCCTTCTTGGTTCCGATTCTTGGGGATGGAAGGGCTGATATCGGTAAGCATTTATTCTTGTTTAATGTGTGCTTCGATATGATGGTTGTAGTCATGTTCGGATGGATTGTACACAAGGTAGTGGGAATTGTAAGACGTTAATTTATGGAACAAATCAAACAGCAAGTTTCCGATTATGGAGACTTGCTGTTTTTATTGGGTTATCTATTCATTCATCCTCTAAAAGCTCACGCAGCATGCCCTGACGGTCATTCATAAATGCTTTGGTCACGGTATAGTGCTCCGTCTCCTCCAAGGCGACAGAACGGATGCCCTCACCCTCTAGAAGAAAAATTTCGGCTTCCGGATAGGACATCAGAATAGGTGAATGGGTTGCGATAATAAACTGTGAATCCTGTTGCACTAGCTCATGCATACGCACCAGCAGAGACATTTGCCGCAGCGGAGATAGAGCTGCTTCAGGTTCATCAAGGATATAAAGTCCGCGGCCTCCGAAACGATGAACGAACGCTGCGAAAAAAGACTCTCCGTGAGACTGCTCGTGCAGAGACTTGCCTCCATAGGAGTTCTTGATTGGTGGACCAAAACTAGGCTGTTCATCTAATTCATCAATGTAGGAAGCCACATTATAATAGCTCTCCGCGCGTAGAAAAAAGCCATCCTTCGGACGTCTAACCCCTCTAGCAATTCTAAAATACTCATAGAGACTCGAATGTGAGGAACGAGTGTTAAAAGAGAAGTTAAGTGTTCCACCTTCAGGGTTAAAGCCCCACGCAGCAGCAATTCCCTCTAACAAGGTAGATTTCCCTGTGCCATTCTCCCCGACAAGAAAGGTTACTGGCTTTTGAAAAATAAGCCGATCCAGTGTTCTTACGGCTGGCAGATGAAATGGATAGGTTTGGAATGATGGAACCTGATCACGAAGCAGTTCTGCATGACGCAAGTAAAGCGTGGTGTTATTCATAGTGCCCCCCCTGTGAATGCCAGAAAATAATCTATTCCGGACAGATATGACGAGATTAGAGCTTCGAGCTAGACCTTTATAGTGCGTGTTCAAAAAGTACGGTTTTCAGCACCGAGAAGATTGAAAGAAGGTAGAAACTGAGGAGCAGAGCGTAGTGGAAGCTACGTGAGCACCGGAAGTTTCGCCTGAATTCAATATTCGATGTCGAGTAATCTTCTTGGGGTACTTCGTGATCAAAAGCGGACTTTTTGAACTACCTCTTATAGTATACCAGCATCCTGTGAGTGGATGAAATCTTCTAAGGTTCGGGCAAGCGGGGCAAAAGACAGGGGACATCTGCCAATTTAGTTCTAGTAAAGACAGATGTCCATGAGGCGAGTGCTGACTCCGCATATAGTTATACTGTCTTGAGAATACGACGGGGCAGGGTGAAGGCCGTGAAAGCGAGAAAGAGAAAAAAACACAAGCGTCCGCGAGAATATCGCGACGGTTATCACGAAGGATATCGTCTTGGCATGTGTGAAGCTGTGCAGCGTCTGAATACTCCAGGGGTCGAAGCCTGCCGACCATTTAAGTTAATGTATGTTCCTCAAGGATTTCAGGCGATCGACACTGGCGTAACGGAGGCACTGCAGCAGCTTGTAAGTGAGCTTGTAATAAGCACTCCTGAAACGATGCTGGAAACCGCGGCACGGGAAATGCCTGGAGCAGTATTAGTAATGAATGGACTTCACGTATTCCCGGAAAATCATTTAGAGCAGATTTCAGAGATAAGAAAGCTAGGCATCCCCACCGCCATCTGGTTTGTGGATGATCCTTATTTTACAGAGGACACTTCAGTCATTTGTAGGCACTATGATCACGTATTTACACATGAGCTGGGTTGTGTGGAGTTCTATCAATCCCTTGGAGTGTCATCGGTTCATTATTTGCCACTATGTGTCAATCCAAAGATGTTCTACCCACGCCGTACCGGCCCGCAATATCAGTATGACATTGTATTTATTGGTAATGCATTTCGTAACCGGACAGAGCTGTTCGATGAACTGGCACCTTATCTAAAGGGGAAGAAGGTGCTTATCGCCGGGGGATTTTGGGAACGCCTCGCCACCTATGATCAGCTTACACCTTTTATTAGCAACGGCTTTATTCCGCCTGAGGAAACAGCGAACTACTACAGTGGTGCGAAAATAGTCATTAATATTCACCGCCCGTGGGAAGAAGGACAGGATAACCGGAATAGCTACCGCCTTCCTTCACGTTCCATTAATCCGCGGACCTATGAGATCAGCGCCTGCGGTACTATGCAGCTTACGGATGTTCGTGAGGACCTGGGCAATTATTATCGGCCTGGTTATGATCTGGATACTTTTGGCTCCGCTAAGGAATTGCAGCAGAAGATTGAGTACTATCTGAAGCATGAAAAAGAGCGTCGAATCTACGCCTTACGGGGATTACGGACTACAATGCGCAACCATACATTCACTGCGCGTTTGCCTCATCTGTTGAATGTGATTGCTTCACGTGTATGAAATCTATAACGGGATAAAGGAGCGAGGATTATGAATAATAATGAATTTATTATGCCTACACCACCATTACCTCTGACACCTCCAGAGGAAGAAAAGCTGCGTGGTCGCCTGAGTGGTTTCAAAGGCGGTTATGATGAGGGCTATTTACGGGGGCGTCTTGCGATTCTGAATGGTCGTCCTGAAGAAGTATTTCCTGTACGGAATATTCATGTCATGTATGTCGCTTCTGGCAAAGGATACCCTTACTCCCCTTTAGATGATGCGGTTCTTTGCGCTCTGCAAAAATTAACAGCTCAAGTTACGATAACGGACGTGCGTCAAAATCTAGTAGAGCTGGCTGCAGCGCAAAGACCGGATCTTGTACTGGTATTGGACGGTATGGATTTACCGCTTGAGCAGATCGATGCGATTCGCACTAGTGGCGTCCGGACAGCGATTTGGCTTACAGATGATCCTTATTACACTGACTTTACGATCAAGATTGTGGCACACTACGATTTTGTATTCACACTTGAACGTAATTGTATTGATTTCTACCGGGGACTCGGTTGCCCTGAGGTGCATTATCTCCCCTTTGCTGCTCATCTAGAGCATTACCGTCCTACTACAACACGTTCGTCATTGAATCGGGAAGTTAGCTTTATTGGCTCCGCCTATTGGAACCGGGTCAACTTCTTCCGTGAGATTCTTCCTGACCTGATGAACTATAACACGGTGATTAACGGAATCTGGTGGGATCGTCTGCCTGAGGCCCCGCTGTACGGTGACCGTATTGAAATTGGTAAATGGATGTCGCCACAAGAAACAGCGGTAGCTTACAGCGGCTCTAAAATCGTCATTAACCTCCACCGCTCGCACATTGATGAAGTAGTTAACAACAATACGCTCTCGATTCCAGCTGTTTCTCCTAATCCGCGTACCTTTGAAATTGCAGCAACAGGCACGTTGCAATTAGTGGATGCCAGAGATGATATGGGATCTTTCTACAAACCGGGTGAAGAAATTGAGACCTTTGCGAGCCCTCAGGAAATGATGGATAAGATCCGTTATTACCTAACCCATGAGGAGGAACGCCGGGCGATCGCACTGCGCGCTTTTGAACGGACGCTTAAGGATCACACCTACGCAAAACGTATTTACCAGATGTTAGCGGTAATTTACGGCTAGGCTTGTTTCTGAACTGGATATGGAAATGTGCGTTTAGCAGGGGACAGGTGTCGTGCCGGCATCTGTTTTTCCTCGATATACTGTAGAACCGGCCTCAGCGTATGCCTGTAACCTATGAAAAGAAATTTCAGCTGGAGCGGCTTGAATAGCTGAGTGGCGGGGCTCAGGAAAAGCGACTGCTTTCGAAGCGAATTTTACTGCGAAGTAAGAAACTTGAGCAACGCTTCGTAAAACTAAGCGGATGCTTTCGAAGCGAGTTTTACTGCGAAGTAAGAGATTGAGTAACGCTTCGTAAAACTTTTAGGGAGGTGAATGGCTGCTCCAGGCCCTCGTTAGGGAGCGCCGAAACGCCATGGCTGATAAAGCTACAATCGTCCTCTTTTCACATGTATCCAATACACGCAGTATTACCGGAGCGGAGAAGCTGTTGTTGTTTTTCGCTCAGGAGCTTTCTCCGTACTTTAATTGTATTCTCGTTGCACCTCAGGACGGCAAGCTGACTGCTCAGGCTCGAAGCTGCGGAATAAGTGTACAGTTGCTCTCGATTCCTCTTTTATATGGAATGTACACTCCTTATGCAGGGCTCGAGGCAGATGCTCGTAAATTTCAGGAAGGCAGGGAGTATCACGAATTAACAGATTGGCTAGCCTCTCTGCGCCCGTCGTTTATTATTACAAGTACCTGTGTGCATGCTTTGCCGGCAATGGCTGCCAAGTCACTGGGCATTCCGGTGGTATGGAAAATATCAGAGACGATAACTGACAATGAATATACACCCATTAGTGTAGGGCTGATTCATCGGAATAGTGATGAGATTCTGTCTATTTCACAGACGGCAGCCGCTTGCTTTCCAGAGGAAGTGAGAGCGGAGAAAGTAATCCAGCTACCCCCTTCTTGGAATGACAAAGAGATGATGATTGAGGCTTGGAGCAAGCTTCGGGGCGAACACCGGCGAGAGCTAAGGATAAAACCGCAGGAGCAGCTGGTTGGTTATATTTCTTCCTTTATTAATAAGGAAAAAGGATTGGAACATTTTGTGAAAATGGCTGTGCTTGTGTACGCAGTCCATCCCAGTGCGAAATTTGTTGTCATAGGCTCAGCCGGTGACAAAAGCTACTATGATCGCTGTGTCCGCAAGGTAAAGCTTGAGGGACTGTATACCCGCTTTAAATTTGTTGGTTATGCTGAATGTCTTCCATCTGCTTATTGCGCTATGGATGTACTGGTTGTTCCCAGTCTGATCCGTGAAGGCTTTGGAATGACCGCTTTGGAAGGAATGGCTTTTGGAAAGCCCGTAGTCGCTTACGACTCCGGGGGTTTGCGGGAGATTCTGCACGCAGCAGGCTGCAGCGAAAATCTCGTTCCAGCGTCGGACATTTCCGCGCTGGCCGAAAGAGTCAACGTCATGCTGGCGCAGCCGGGACTGGCGATAACCATAGGCGCCCAAGCGCGGGAGCGCGTCGACGCCGTTTATGGCCCGGCGGCTTATCGGAGCCGCCTGCAGGGTCTTGCGGAGATGTGGAGCCTCCGCTATTGCAGCGCACCGCCGGTGCGCGAGGCAGACAGCGTGGTGGAATCACCCGCTGTCCTGCCTGAATTGCTCGCAGCATCGCCGGCTTTGCCGCCGCGAAGCAAGGGCCTGCCGAGCCGCGCCGCCCGCAAGCGGCGCGGCAAAGTCCGGGCGCGCCGGCGAAGCGGTCGCCCGTTGGTTTTGCGCCGCGCTGCTCGCAAGCGGCGTAAGGGTTCTGCCCGGCGGCGGAGCACCGCCGGGGGCAAGCGCCGCCGGGCCCGCCGGAGTGGGCGGCGGCGCACGGCGTAATGCTCCGCTTGCCGCGAAGGTGGCTAGCGGAGCAAGAGGTGTAAAAATCCCCCAGATTGCCGCGAATTCGGCCAAATGAGCGAAAAGAGGTGTAAAAATCCCCCAGATTGCCGCGAATTCGGCCAAATGAGCGAAAAGAGGTGTAAAAATCCCCCAGATTGCCGCGAATCCGGCTGAATGAGCAAAAAGAGGGGTAAAAATCCATCAAATTGCCGCGAATTCAGCCGAATGAGCAAAAAGAGGGGTAAAAATCCATCAAATTGCCGCGAATTCAGCCGAATGAGCGAAAAGAGGTGTAAAAATCCCCCAGATTGCCGCGAATCCGACCGGAAACGCGCAATAAACAGTAAAAATCTCGTAGATTATCCGAGTCCAGATTAGAGCCTTTTCACACTCAGTCCACCCGACTGAGCCAAGATAGACCATCATCAAACAGGCAGGGGAGTGAACTCATGAAGATCATGACGATTTTGGGCACGAGGCCTGAAATCATCCGCCTCAGTGTTATCATTCCGCTTCTCGACGAACATGCTGAGCGGCACATTCTGGTGCATACCGGCCAGAACTTCACCGCCAGTCTCAGTGGCATTTTCTTTGCGGAGCTGGGACTGCGAGCGCCGGATTATGTGCTGCAGGATAAGCAAGCAGGACTCGGCGGCCAGCTTGCCGCTATGTTCGGAGGGCTAGAAAGCATTTTACAGAAAGAACAGCCAGACCGTGTCTTGCTTCTGGGGGATACGAATAGCGCATTATGCGCGATTTTGGCGGAACGAATGGGTATTCCGGTGGTGCATATGGAAGCGGGGAACCGCTGCTATGACCTAAAAGTGCCCGAAGAGAAAAACCGCCGTGTCATAGATGCCGTTTCAACCATTAATATGCCATATACACAGCAGAGCAAAAGACATCTAATTAGCGAAGGCTTCCCTAGCAGACGTATTGTGTTAACAGGAAATCCGATTCATGAGGTCATGACTCATTTTGAAGCAAGGATCCAGTCTAGCAGCATTCTGGAGCAGCTGAAGCTTACCTCAGGGCAGTATTTCCTTGTAACAGCACACCGTGCAGAGAATGTAGATGATCCAGAGTCCCTTGTACAAATTATGTCAGGTCTTAACGCTGTGGCTGAGCATTTTGGAATTCGTTTAATATGCAGCATTCATCCTCGCACTCGCTCCAAACTATCCGAGCAATTCTCTCTTCCAATGAACCCTCTCGTTGAATTTCATGAGCCCTTCGGATTTTTTGATTTTGTTTATTTGGAACAGCATGCCTTGTGTGCCATCACTGACAGCGGGACCGTACAGGAGGAATGCTGCTTGATGAAAGTACCAACCGTGACGATTCGCAGAACAACGGAGCGTCCAGAAACGGTGGATTGCGGAAGTAATGTGGTGTCAGGTGTAGATCAGAACAGTATTCTGCGCAGCGTCAAGCTGATGACGGCGCTTCGCCGGGATTGGGTGGCTCCGGAAGGTTACTTGACTCCGGATGTTTCGGTAAAGGTAGTTAAATTTTTGCTTGGAGGGAACCTGCATGTTCAATAATAAACGGATTGTGGTCACAGGCGGCACCGGTTCCTGGGGGCATGAACTGATTAGGCAACTTCTGCCTCAAAATCCTAAGGAAATCATCGTATTCTCCCGCAGTGAATCTGCACAAGTGGCAATGAGCCGGGAGTTCGAGGATCACCGTCTCAGTTTTATCATTGGCGATATCCGTGACAAGGATGCGCTGATCGCCGCCTGCCGCGGCGTGGATTACATCTTCCATTTGGCGGCACTTAAGCATGTTCCGGTCTGTGAAGATCAGCCCTATGAAGCACTGAAAACCAATGTAGTCGGTACCCAGAATGTGATTGAAGCTGCCATTGTGAATGGTGTTGAGAAAGCCATTTACATCTCTACTGATAAGGCTGCGAACCCGTCGAACTTCTATGGGATGACCAAAGCGATTGGGGAAAAATTGTTCGTCTACGCCAACCTAATTGGCTCAAACACCCGTTTTGTAACCGTGCGTGGAGGTAATGTGCTCGGAACGAACGGCAGCGTAGTGCACTTGTTCATGAAGCAGATCAAGGACAAGGGACAGGTACGCATTACTGATATGAAAATGACCCGCTTCTTTTTCACATTACGCGATGCGATAACCTTGTTATTTAAAGCTTCTGAGGTTAGCTTAGGTGGAGAAATCTTTGTTATGACGATGCCGACCTGCCGGATTATTGATTTGGCAGAGGTGTTAATAGAAGCCTCTGGAGAGTCCAATGTAAGTGTTGTTGAGACCGGAATTCGTCCTGGGGAGAAAATACACGAGATTCTGATGAGTGATTTCGAAAGCTTAACCACTGTCGTCTACGATGAACAGTATCTAGTAATTCTCCCTACGCTGAACATGCCGGAATTAAAGGCGCATTATAGCGCTTATCCTCATGTCTCCTTTAATAGCTTCAGTTCAGAGACAAATCTAATGGATCAGGAAGAGATCAAAAGCATCCTGATTCGGGGAGGGTTTCTGCAATGAAGCTGCTTATCCTTGGTGGAAACGGTATGGCGGGGCATATGCTGGCGGATTATTTTCGCCGCCAGGGCAAGCATCACGTCTTCCATACAACCCGGGATAAGAGCGATCTTGGCGGGCTGTATGTAGATGCGAACGATATAGCCGGAGTAGAGAAGCTGGTCGATATCGTCTCCCCTCATTGCATCATTAATGCGATGGGGGTACTCAATCAATTCGCAGAACGTGACAGAATTGGAGCTTACCACGTGAATGGATTTCTTCCTCACCACTTGTGGCGAATGGCGGAAGCTGTTCACGCAAGACTTATTCATATCAGTACCGACTGCGTGTTTGAAGGAACACGCGGGGGGTACACAGAAGAGGATGTACCTGATGGCACGTCATCTTATGCGATTTCGAAAAGTCTTGGCGAGGTGCGGCAACCTGGACATCTTACAATCCGTACGTCGATTATTGGTCCGGAAATCCGTTCAGGCGGTATTGGTCTGATGGATTGGTTCCTGTCACAGAGTGGTCAAGTGTCAGGATACCGCCGGGTGATGTGGAATGGGGTCACTACACTCCAATTAGCCAAAGCAGTGGATACACTGCTGGATTCCACGGTATCGGGGCTGATCCATTTAGCGCATCCGAAGCCGGTGAGCAAATATGAGCTGCTTCAGTATATTCAGGCTGCTTTTCATAAAGAGGATGTGGAAATCATTCCTGAGGATGAACATGTCCAAGATCGTACATTAGTGAATACAAGAACGGATGTTAACTTTCCGTTGCCTTCGTACCCCCTGATGCTGCAAGAACTGGCTGACTGGATGAAACAGTCAGAGATGTCCCCATGAAAGGGCAAAAACTACTAATCACCGGGGCGGCCGGATTCACCGGTCGACATGCTGTTCATTTGTTCTCGGCAGGAGGCGCTGAGGTTACCGCTGTGGTACGTCCGTCATCAACAGCGGGTGTCCTGGCTTCCGCTGTGTTTCCAGAAGGAGTAAAGGTTTATCACTGTGATTTAAGCAATCGGAAGGCCGTAGCTGAGATGATCAAGGATACTTCACCGGAGGCTGTCCTTCATTTGGCAGGAAACAATTCGGTGCCCGAGTCTTGGCGCAACCCTTTGCTCTTTATGGAGACGAATGTGATGGCTACGTTATATTTGCTAGAAGCGATGCGAAGTTTACCTGCCAGTCGGATTCTTGTAGCAGGCTCACGGCTTAAATTCAAACCGGGTGTGGTGGCAGGACCACCACATCCATATAGCCTTAGCAAAACAATAGAAGAGCTGGTGTCCCTAGCTTGGGGCACCTTGTTTAAACAGCCCGTTCTACTGGCTGAGCCCTGCAACCTGATCGGTCCCGGTCCTTCTACCGGCTTCTGCTCATTATTGGCACAGCATATTGTTCGTAGTGAAGTGTATGCAGGCGAAGAAATCCCTCCCTTTAAACTTTCCTCTCGCTATGCCTTACGTGATTTTTTGGATGTACGCGATGCTGTAAGAGCTTATGACCTTATATTGCGCGAAGGTACTAATGGAACCATCTATCGAATTGATTCAGGAATACAGCGGCAACTTGGAGATATCTCGGAGCAGCTGATTAGCCTTTCCACAACTTCGGTTCCAATGGACTGGGGACCAGAACTAGCTGCACCCTCTATTCTAGAAAACGGAGTGGCGGGGGATAGACTAATCCCTTCAGATGCTTCTGCAACACCGGAGAAAGACGTATCTTCCCTGGGCTGGAAGCCAGAAATTGAGTTTAGTCAGTCCTTAACAGATATTTTGGACTATTGCCGTGCGAACTGGGAAGGACGGATGTTATGAGACCGAAAGTATCGGTAGTGATTCCTTTTTATAACTGCCCTTATATAGAGCATGCTTTGCAAAGTGTGCTATCACAGTCTTGGGAGCCTTACGAGATCATTGTCGTTGATGACGGCTCGACCGTTCATTCAGAACTGATAAGACCGTATTTTCCGCGAATTCATTATTTGGGAAAAAGCAACGGAGGAACCGCCTCCGCACTGAATCACGGCATCTTGCATGCATCTGGAGATTATGTGGCATGGCTCAGCTCAGATGACTTATTCTACCGTGACAAAATCAATAATCAGGTGCTGTTCATGGAGCAGAACCACCTGTTCATCTCTTATACCAACTTCAATTATATTAACGGTCAATCTCAGTTACTTCAGATGAACGCCGCACTTCTGTTTCCGAATCAGTTGGAGTATTTACGTTGCTTTCTGCACGGTAACCCTATTAATGGCTGTACGGTGATGTTCAAAAGAGAGGTGTTTGGAGCGATTGGACTTTTTAATGAATCACTTCCCTATACACATGACTATGATTTATGGTACCGCGCGATTCTGAACGGGTATGCACCCGCGATGCTGAATCAGTCACTCACTGCTTACCGTAATCATGAAGGGATGGGAACGCTTAAATATTACGATGTCATTATGGCAGAGGCTGCTGCAACTAACGCTCGTTACAAGGCTCCGCTCCAGCACTTGATCTCTTCTATGGGGGGGTAAGAAAGTTATGTACCGGGAAATTGAAGTGAATGACTTTCTACCAATCTTATTGGAGCAGTTAAAATTCTGTGAAAGTATACTGGATATCGGCAGTGGCACCGGTACCCTGCTTGAACGGTATGAAGCCACAGTAGTCCTTGGACTAGAAATTCACAGACCTTACCTGCTGCATCGTGAATATAAAGCACCTCATATTATTCCTGTGCACGGGGATGCTTGTCATATGGATAAATTATTCCTTCCAAAGACGTTCTCAGCAGTCACTTTTATCGATTCAATTGAACACTTTGAAAGGAAGGAAGGACAAAGATTACTCGGGATGGCAGAGAGAATCGCCTATAATCGTGTAGTCGTATTTACACCTCGGGGTTTTTTTCCGCAGGAGGGAACGGACCATTATCACTTGCAAGGAGAACATTATCAAAAGCACCGGAGCGGATGGGAGCCAGAGGACTTTATAGAGCTGGGGTATGCTGTAACAGTACTTAAAGGTTTTCATCATGCTCAAAACCCATCGTTTCGTGAGGCGTTTGGTGAAGGTCATGCTCCGGTAGATGCCTTATTGGCTTGCAAAACAGTATAAAGGCTGAGCTTCAGGTGAAGGAGGTGAGCGCATGAGTGAAGAACCTAAAGTGTCGGTGGTCATTCCTTTTTATAACTGTCCATATGTGGATCTCGCCATCCAAAGCGTTTTGGAACAAAGCTATTCGAACATAGAGATCATTGTAATTGATGATGGGTCTACGCTTTGGATGGAGAAGCTTGAACCTTTCAGGGATAAGATTGTTTATATACGAAAAAGCAATGGAGGAACCGCCTCCGCGTTAAACAAAGGAATAGATGCGGCTACCGGAACTTATTTTGCCTGGCTAAGCGCTGATGATTTATTTCATCCGAATAAAATCAAACACCAGATGCAAATGCTCAAGAGGACAGGTACTTCGTTTAATTATACAGCCTATTATTATATAAACGAGCAGGGTGAGCGGATTTCCGAGACGATAAGTATGATTTTTGACAGCAGGGCAAAGTTTATTGAGACCATGATGTTAGGCTGCCCGGTGAATGGAAGTACGGTCCTTCTTCATATGGGTATCTTCCGCGCAGTTGGGAAATTTAATGAGAGATTATTATATACACAAGATTATGATCTTTGGCTTCGTATTTTACCGTATTATACATGGTCTTATATAGAGGAACCGCTGCTTGATTACCGAGTTCATAATGAGATGGGCTCAGTCATTCACAAAGAGGAGCAGAAAAAGGAGATTGAACAAGTACAAGCAAAACATCACAGGGTTCTATCGCGGTTGTTGCAAAAGGAGAGAGGGAGATGAAGTTAATATTTCCTGTTCTAACTCTTACCAGAGGCGGGGCCCAGCGTATGCTAGCGGAATTGGCTAATCGTTTGACAGAGATTGGTCATGAAGTAATGATTCTTTTACCCAGCGATGGTGTTGTAGAATACGAGATGGAATGTGAACTGCTCTATGCAAAAGAAGGTGAACTGGCAGCAAGCGATTTTCCAGTAGGAGATGTGATTATTTCCAACTTCTATACCACAGTTGAAGTATCGCAGCGGGCAAGTGAAGAGGGTAAAGGTATTCATGTTCGATTGGCGCTTTGTTATGAGCCGGCCTTTTTACCTGACAATAGTCGTTCTTTTTCATCATATAATATTGCGACTAACCTACTCGTTCTATCACGCTGGCAACAAGGAATTGTCCAAATGAATCATGGCATTAAAGGGAAAATTGTACCGATCGGGGTAGGTCCCGTCTTTAAAAATATGCAAGTCCGTGATCCTAAAAAAAGGCTGGTAGTTTCTGCGATTATGCGCAAGCCAGAGGGTGGATTCTCAGCTCACCGTGAGCAGGATTATTTACTTCAGCAATTAAACAAGGTTAAAGCCTACCACCCGGAGGTTGAACTGTATTTGATTTCTCCTCCCGGAGAACAAGCGGAATCTGCGACGCTGCAAACCCTGGTAAACGACGAACGTTACCAAATAAGGACTCCAGCGAATGATACAGAACTCTGTTTCCATTATAGTGAGAGCGACATTTTTGTGAGTTCGAGTACGTATGATACAGGTTCGTTGCCAGGGATTGAAGCTATGCGTTGTGGTGCAGCGCTCGTTACGGTTTACTCAGGTGGGAATATGGAATATTGCACGCATGGCCATAACTGCTTAATGTCCTACCGATTTCAGAATCGGCTCGCAGATGATATTATAACCTTACTCAGAGATCCGGCTTTACGCCAACGATTAGCTCGTAAGGGTGAACAGGTTTCACAGAATTTCACTTGGGAAAAAAGCACACAAATATTTCAAAATGTGTTGTTTGAGATTGTATCAAGAAATCCATCTTAGTATGTCCCAGAATTATAAAAGAACCTTCAAATCCACAAATAAAGTGGTTTGAAGGTTCTTTTTCAGTTAGAAGTTAGAAGTTAGAAGATGGCAAAGGAGTTCATCATTTCACGAAATGACTGCGCATATTTTTCCGTACCGTAACGTGTAACCATATAATTCCTTCCTTGCTGGCGGAGTGCATTTCGCAGTGGCATATTGTTCATTAGCTCTAACCCTTCATTGACGGCCGTTTCGATGTTGCCAAGAGGATAAAATTTGCCTGAGATATTATGCACAATAAAAGATCTAACACCGTCAGAATCCGTACTAAGTACAGGACAAGTGCAGCAAATGGCTTCTGCAACAGCATATCCAAAACCCTCTGTAATAGAAGTGGATAACAGAAACCCTCCAGAATTAGCTATGGAGGAATAATAAATCGGCATTACATGGTTAGGAATATTGGTAAAGGTACTTAGACGGTCGTTCAGACCTAAGTTTTGCAATTCTTCTTGAAAGGGCTGCTTTTGATCCTCTGTGGCTAATTCAGGGTCATGAAACATCCATAAATGAAGGTTTGGTTTGTGAAGGCGAAGTTGATGGGCAATTCTCAAATATTCGCGCCAATTTTTATTGCTTTCCAGACGCCCGACCCAAGCGATGACCGGATCAGCCGGAGGCTCGGCAGGGATGTGCTGAAAGGACTGGACATCAACAATATTGGGAATGACATATCGATGTAGCCATGGACAGATTTCAATAAACAGCTCCAGTAAATGATCCGTTGGTGGAATTAGGACAGCATTACAATAGGAGCGGAAATATGGGACAGCGTCTTTGATTAATTCTTTTGCATGACTACGTTTTCCAAGTCCTTGGGATTCGTATATCAAAATACCGCTGTAACCAAGCTCACGCAGACGCTTCAGCAATAAATAATCCGATGTAACAATAATGGCATCATAGTTATGGGTCTCAAGTACTTCTTTAATCTCCTCATCTATAGAGGAAATAAACACCGGAAAGTTAGCCTTATTCTGGCTTCCTGAACCAGGCATTAGATATAAAACATGACATTCGATCCCATCACGCTGGAGACTTTCACACCGCAGCTTATTTAAAGTCTCCACCCCGCCACTCGGTACATAAAACGTGAATAAAACTTTCATGCACGCGCCTCCTAACTTTTGCGGAGCACTACCGACTCGTTGAAATACGGCTTACTGTTTATAAGATACGCCGATATGCATTGGCAGGTGACGGTCAAACGGGCACAGTTCCAAATCCTTTCAGGATAGCTTGTTCGCCGGAAGGTCATCCTAACGACTGTTACGCTGCACACATACAACAATAGAGATGGAGGATGAATTCATGATGCGATCCAAGATCAGCATGTCAGTCTCAGCCGCATTACTTCTAGGCTTGGTGAGTATTACAGGGTGTGGGACGAATACGGCAGAGAAGACTAATGTGCAAACTAATAGTGTCCGGGGGGTAAATGACGGACGTATCGGTGTAAACTCCGTACGCGGAGGAACGATGGGTACGCATAATATTACTAAAATGGAGGTCAGTCAGGAGCTCGCTGATCGTATTGCTGCTATGCCTGAAGTTCGCACAGCGAACGTGATGCTTGCAGGTAAAAATGCGTATGTCGCCGTAACGTTACATGATACAACTACTGGTCTGCGGGCTAAAGGTACTACATCCTATCGAGCAAAATCGTCTACAGTACCTCACAATTATGGACCGACAGGGGTCATGTCGGGTACTGGAAGAGTGAAAATAGGACGCGATGGAATGAATGATACAGGGGCGGTAACGAATGGGACGAACGGAACCCTAAGAGGTACTGTGAATACAGTTCCTGGTACAACAAGTACTGGACCTGCAACCAGAAACGGAACACTTGGCATGGGGACTCTGGGTACGGGGACGACAGGCGTGGGCACTCACAGAAATGGAACAACCGGAACTAGAACCCATACTTATAATAATGGGCCTCTGCTGAACAGCAACGGTTCGAAACATGATGTCAATATGGGGATGGGCATTGGTAACGTAATGGGTATGGGTACTAGAAACGGCACCGGGATGACAGATGGCTTGGGAACTGGAATGGGCATTCGCAGCACCACTCCAAACTACACCAACAGTACCCATGGTACGAATTACAGAAGTAATTCTACCCACATGAACAGTACTCATTCGACTCACATGAACAACACAAATAACACTATTCATACAAAAGCAGCAGATACAGTTACAAAAGAAATTAAAGCGAAAATCGCTGCTGAAATTAAGAAACATGATGCAACCATTAAGGATGTATACGTATCAGCAAATCCAGACTTTGTAGATCGTGTCAATGTCTACGCAGAAGAGGCTCGTGCGGGTCATCCGATCAAAGGTTTTGTGGATGAATTCAGAACGATGGTTGAGCGAATTTTCCCGACTCGTAATTATTAATAAATAGTTAGATTTTTAAATAAAAAAGCAACAGTCCTCACCTTTATGGCGAGAATTGTTGCTTTTTTATTATACATCATTCTTATTGGACGGTAATTTGGCGCCCGCCAATCCATACACTTTGCAGATTGAATTCAGCATCAAGTCGCAGAATATCACCGCGTTTTCCGGGTTCCAAGGTACCGATGGAGCGTTCCATTCCAATGGATATTGCCGGAGTAAGGCTTGCAGCGCGGGAGGCTTCTTCTAGGCTGAGCCCTACTTCTTGTATGAGATAACGGAAGCCGCGGATCATGGTAAGTGTACTGCCCGCCAAAGCAGCAGGGTTATCTTTAAGTGTGGCAATGCCATCTTGAACCAGTACAGGTAAATCACCGATCGTATATTCACCATCGCTAAGTCCAGTAGCAGACATGGCATCTGTAATTAATAACAAATTGTTATCTTTTTTTAGATTAGCCACTAGAGAAATGGCTGCAGGATGAACATGTATGCCATCAGCGATGATCTCTGCACGTATGCGTTTATCGAACATTACAGCACCAGCAGCACCAGGCTTGCGGTGATGTAGCGGTGTCATCGCGTTAAACATATGCACCGCTTGATTTAATCCGGCATCTGCTGCAGCGATGACCTCTTCAAAGGATGCATCCGTATGACCGAGCGCGGCGGTAATCCCATGCTTACGCAGCCAGAGGATAGCCTCTAATGCACCTTCGCGTTCCGGAGCCAATGTGACTTGCCGGATCATGCCCGGATAGTCGTTCTCCCATTGTTCCAGCCACTCAATATTAGCCAGAACAATATGCTCAGGATTCTGAGCACCGGACCATTTCGGGCTGATGAACGGCCCTTCCAAATGCATGCCCGCGATTTGTGTGTATGGCATCTCAGTGGCGCGATATGCATTTATTTCAGTAAATACCTGGTCAATAGCTGGCTTGGAAGCCGTCATAGTCGTAGCCAGCATGGTAGTAGTTCCTTGGGAGCTGTGAAATTTAGTGATGGCATTTAAAGATTCAGCATCACTATACATAAAGTCGTGGCCAGCCCCACCATGTACATGAACATCTACGAATCCAGGGATGAGCAGGTCTTCTGATGTTTGACCATCAGCTGGCCAGTGCGCGTAAACTTCTGGAAGCCATGTTGCTTCACCGGCGTAATGAATTTGCTCACTCGATACGGCAATTACGCCACGCTCAATTAATCCTTGGGGAGTCAGCACCTTACCAAACAGTAATTTACCTTGTTCTTTATTTATTTCAGCCATTTTCCTGCTCCTTCATCTACAAGGACGATAACATTCGGATGGCTCTGCAGTAGAGATGCAGGGCATTGGGTAGTAATCGGACCTTCAACGGCATTACGGATAGCTTCAGCTTTGCCAGCACCGCGTACTAACAAAAGAATTTGGCGTGCTTTCAGAATGCCGCCGATGCCCATAGTTATCGCTTGCCGTGGTACATCGTCCAAAGAGTCGAAGAATCTGGCATTAGCTTCCCGTGTGTCTTCAAGCAAATCAACGACATGGGTTTTGCTGCTCAGATTAGCATCTGGTTCATTGAATCCGATATGGCCGTTGCTTCCAATCCCGAGAATCTGCAAGTCAACCGGTCCGTATTCTTCCAGCATTTTGTCGTAGGCGAGGCATTCCGCTTCCATATCTGCTGCGTTGCCGTTAGGGATATGTGTCTGTGCGGGGTCAATATCAATATGATTGAATAATTGCTCATTCATGAAGCTGCGATAGCTCTGCGGGTGATCGACAGGCAATCCGATATACTCATCAAGATTGAAAGAAGTGGCTTTCGAGAAGCTTACAAGCCCCTTTTGGTTCATTTCAACCAATTTAGCATAAACACCCACTGGGGAACTTCCAGTCGCAAGACCGAGCACCGCTTTAGGATTGCTTTGAAGCAGACTGGCGATAAGATTCGCACCAGTTTGTACGAAATCCTCATCACTATTGAACTTAAGAATATTCATTAAGATTGACCTCCTCGTTTGTTTCGGTAATGTTGGACATTCAAATAAGATTGCTCCAGTCTAGGAATAAAATCCCCAAAACGGGTGCTGACCATTCCAGTAAACAAAATATCAATGATGTGTAACTGGGCAATACGTGAAGCCATATCGCCTCGTCGCATTCCTTTTTCCAAGGAGGAGGAGAACAGTGGGATATCAGCTAGAGTGGCCAAGGTACTGCTGCCGTAAGAGGTTAGAGCAATAGTGCTTGCTCCGCTGGCTTTGGCACATGTTAAAGCATCAATGGTCTCTGGGGTTTCTCCGGAATACGATACTGCGAACACGACATCACCTTCAGATAGCGATGAGGCAGAGGTGATCTGCATATGGGAATCGGCGAAAGCAGTACAATTCACGCCAATACGGATCAACTTTTGATAGAAATCCTGAGCGACTATGGAGGAGGTAGCCATTCCATATAGATCCACTCGCCGTGCTTGGCATAATAAATTAACGGCTTCCTGTAGTCGTTCCAGATCCAGAAGTGAAGTTGTATCCCGAATGGATGTCAGATGGTTCATTTGCATTGCTTCCACAATAACGGAGAGTGGATTACCTGCAACAATATCTTGATAAGAAGAACCGCCATCCTGAGGAGCTGCATCGCTATGGGCAATCTCAGCAGCCAGCTTTACTTTGAAATCTGGAAAACCCTTGAAATGCAGAACCTTACAAAAACGTGTGATCGTCGCAGGACTAATACCGCATTGTTCTGCGAGTTCTGTGATGCCCATATGAACAATTTCACCTGGTGATGACAGGATTCGTTCTGCCAGCTTCCGCTCCATTTGAGAGAGCTTGGACTTTTCATGCTCAAGTGCATATAAAATTGGGGACATCCATTCACCTCGACTTCTAATGTAGCTCATTGAAATTATTTTTAAAATTATTTATTAAAATAAGAAAATTATTTTCATATTCAGAATAAAACAAAATCTATCCGGATGCAAGGGGTAAAAATGAATACAAAAAGGATATTATGCAATCACACAAAGCCTCATAGATTTAAATCAAAACGGCCCACTTGCAGATGACTGCGAAGTGGACCGTTTTTGAACAGCGCCTGAATTAGCTATACCGTTGAACGTTCAATAATGCGATATTCAAGCTTATAGTGGACCGGAAGCCTATCATTATTCTGAATCTGATCATAAATGATCCGAAAAGCTGTCGTACCCATTTCAGACAATTGGTTATCTATGGTGGTCAGACCCAGCGTTCGGCCGATAGGCTGGTTGTCAAATCCAATGACGGCCAAATCCTCAGGAATTCGAATACCATTCTTCCAGGCTTCGATGATTAGACCAGCCGCAACATGATCGCCAGATATAATTAGCGCGTCAGGCCGTTCCTTCATTTGGAGCAGATGGTGAAGTACACGAACCCCATCCTCTTCCGTCACACAGTCGTATATCATCCACTCTTCAGGATAAGGCTGACCAGTTGTGTCTAGAAAGTCCCGGAAGGCGATTTGCCGGATGGAGCTGCTGCTGCCATGTTGTCTGCCTTCACAATAACCGATCCTGCGGTATCCTTTATCATTCAAGTATTGAAGACCGCTTCGAAAAGCGGAATAGTGCTCAATATAAACGGAAGAGAACTGGCAATTCCCTCTATCTTGGCAGACCACGATGGGACCATATGCTGTATATTCTTCAATAACATCTGAGCTCATGCTTGTAGAGACAATAACCACGCCGTCAATTTCTTTATTGCGTAGCATCTCCAGTACTTTTATTTCTTCATCAGGTTGGTAATCGGTCTGGCATAAAATTAGTCGGTATTGTGCTAAAAGTGCCTCTTGGGCTAGTCCTTCGATGATCACAGAGAAATAAAATAAGTTTATGTAAGGAATAATAACTGCAATGGCTTGCGTACGACCGGTAATTAGATGAACGGCGTTCATATTACGTGAGTAATTTAACTTTTCAATCGTATTTAGGACTGCGGTTCTTTTGGCCTCACTTACATAAGGATGATTATTAAGTACTCGCGAGACCGTTGTCACGGAAACACCAGCCATACGGGCGATTTCTTTAATATTAGCCATTCGAGAACAACAGCCTCCTTTTGGTGCTTGTGTATAGTGTATAGTCTTTTTATTCTATCATATCGTCCGTAAATTACCTCCCAAATAAAAAAGCTTGCTATGGAATCCATTTCATAAATTAGACTGTATTTGCAAGGGATTACCGGACTAAACCGGCGTAACCTAACGGGCGTGACGGACCGGTAAATCTAACCTCATTTCTATATGTAATGGTCATCGGATCAGCTTCTTTTAAATGCTAAGAAAAACGGTTGTCATCGTTTAACGATGACAACCGTTTTTCTTATGGCTATGCTATGCCGTTCGAGAAGCTCTTGGTGCTCTATTGCGCAACATTTCCCACACAATAAACGCAAGGACAAGCAGTTGAGGCACTAAAGTTTCCCATGTCGGATACATCCCGAGCCAGCTTATAGAAGGCAACCCATCCTGTACATGTGCGGGAAGTTTTCCAGCGACTTGAAGGGAGTGAATGCTTTCTCCAAGAAAGCGGAACACTAAATAGTAAATAAGAAGTGTAGCTGTACGGAAGAAGGCGGCAATTGGCAATTTTGCACTTAAGGCAATAATCGCGTATCCTACAATCCCTAGAATCACTAGAGCACTTCCGATTCCTAGCAGCAACTGAGATAGTTTAATGGAAGGCGCCATCCCTACATAAAAAATAGTGGTTTCTGCACCTTCACGTAAAATCGCGAGCGCTGCTACGGAGGATAATGACCATAGATTACCCTTGGCTAACGCTCCATCCACTTGTCGACCAACATAGTTGTTCCAATTCGCAGTATTTGATTTACTATGCAACCAGCGTCCAATGGTAAGCATCATAATGACGGCAACAAGACCCGTGATGCCCTCAATCATCTCACGTGCTCCACCGGATGCAGCGCGGGAAATGGTATAGGTGAGTAGAACCGCTAATCCGATACTCGATACAAGTCCTACAGCTGCGCCAGACCAAATCCATTTTTGTGCTTTGGCGTTGCCATCGCGCTTCAGGTAAGCAAGAAGGGCAGATAATACGAGGATTGCCTCTAGTCCTTCACGAAGAAGAATAAGTGCAGCATCCCAAGCATTATAGGTTGTTTCACCTGCCAAGGGAGTCAACTCAGAGACCATATTATCCATGATCTTCAAAGCCTGATCTAGCTTAGGCGGATTAGAAAGCAGATAGCCGGTGACCGCTGCGCTTTCGTTCTCGATATTGGTATAGACCGCTGGAGAAGCGATCTGCACTTGTCCTTCAGCAGAGGGCCAATCTACGATGAATTGCTCCATGATATTAGCCGCTTCTGCACTATTGCCTGCTTTTGCGGTGGAAGAAGCTTTATTGAGGTGGCCGATCAGTCCTTCAATAGATGCTGGTTTACTGGAAGTATCTCCAGCATCTATTGCTTTGCCTTCACTGTAATCGGCAAGCAGCTGATACAAGGCCTCGGCTTCTGATTTCGCCGACTCCTCGCGGAGCGGCTCTGCCTGCAGCGCGATGCGCAGCAGGCTTATCTTCGTCTCCAGCAAGCTGTAGACGGCGGAATTGTCGGCCCGGATGTTGCGCTCTGCCGGCTTCCATCCGCTGACGATGTCGCGGTACGCTGCCGCCGCCGCGCTCCAGTCGGCGCTGCGCACCGCATCCCGCGTGCGCTCTGCCGCGGGCAACAGCTTCGCCGCCGTCTCCCGACCGGCGGCTCCAGTGTCACCGCCGTCCGTGCCGGAGGCGGCGGTGACATACGCGTCCACGCATCTTGCAAGCGTGGACAGTGCGGTTTTGGCGGGCGCACCATCGCCCGCCGCAAGGGCCGCCGCCGCGTCTGCAAGCGCGGCGTCAACGGCGGCAGCCGGACCGGCGAGTGCCGGGTCCGGCGTGTTCGCGTTCGCGGTGCGCCACAGCGCAGCGAACGCTTCTACATCGGCGGCGGCCGCGTCCCAGCGGCTCTGGCCGGCTTCGACGAGCGCGCTGCCGACAGGCGGCAGCAACTCGTCGACCGAGCCATCACCCTCCGCCCCCGCCGCCGGGTTAGATAGCATCAGTATACATACGATGCTAAACAGAATCAGTACGGCTGCCTTCGATAGCAGCCGTTTATTAAGAGAGTACATCGGGATAATCCCCTTTCAATAATGGACAGGAACATTCGATTGAGAAACTTAGGGGCTGGCTTAGCCTAAAAGTGCTTCCCCGATGTAGCCGCCTTTGCGGATACCTGGGAAGCAGGCAAACACTGCGCTGCCGGTGTGCGTCATATATTCATTTAGCCGATCACTCTTGGAGAGACGCTGCTGAATCGCAACAAATTGCTTCATTAAATCCCGTTGAAAACTAATGAATAATAATCCTGCATCGAGCTGACCTGTTGCGGCATCTAATCCGCTGGAAATGGAGTAGGAGCGGCGCAGCATCTTGACTGTACCGTCACCATGCGCTAAAGCAGAATGTGAATCCGGCGGGATGACAGGTTTCCCGGATGCATCAGCCGCTTTAAGATCCAAATCATCGAATTCATCCTTAGCACCGATAGGTGCTCCGTTATGACGATAACGGCCGAAGGTGGCTTCTTGATCGCTTAAAGAAGAACGATCCCAGACCTCAATTCGGAAACGTACACGGCGAACTGCCATATAAGTGCCGCCGCTCATCCATGAAGGACCGTCACTGCTGCTGTTCCAGACCACTTCGTTCATTTCTGCTTCATTCTTAGTGTCTGGATTTCCCGTACCGTCTTTGAAACCCAGAAGATTACGCGGCGTCGTACCTTTAGGGTCGGCTGTGCCTGTGCGCTGGAAGCCTTCCTGAGTCCAGCGGAGTACAGCTGTGCCGCGAGCGATACGTGCCAGATTTCGGATGGCATGGAAGGCTACCTGTAGATCATCAGCACATGCTTGGACACAAATATCTCCACCACACCACTTTGGATCCAGGTTGTCTCCCGTAAATGCCGGAAGATCGGCTAATAGGGTTGGACGCTTGGAAGATAAGCCGAATCTGCTGTCAAAAAAAGAAGGTCCAACACCAAAGGTAAGCGTACAGCGTGAAGGGTTTAAACCATCCACTTCACCTGTATCAGAGGGTGGGAGATTAGGATTATCATTGACATCGCCTATGAGGCTGCCAGTAGTAAGAGAAGCTGCGGCAGTTGTCCATGCTTCCATTAGCTTTTTAACATCGGATAGCTTTGTTGTGGTGAGATCAAAGGCTGCGAAGTAAATAAAATTCTGTGAAGGGGTTAGAATGCCGGCCTGATGACTCCCGTAAAAAGGAATGGAATCACCATCAGAGGCAACTGTTGGCTCTGCTACGGCATTGCGCGCAGCCATAATTCCGCCAACACCTCCACCACCTAATAGTAGACCGAGACTAGTGGCGCCAGTAAGCCGCAGCATATCGCGGCGGCTTAGTTTTTTATCTAATATAGGATTGCTCTTGGATTCTTCATTGAGAGAGGCACCCTCTGCATTAGCTGGTAAATCGGTGAATCTGTTTTGTTTATTCATGATGGTCACACTCCTAGAATAGTTCCCATGTTGGACAATGGCTCAGCCAAGGCATCCAAATTTTGACTCAATTTACGCACATCTTCTTCTTTCAGCTCTTCATAGGAAACATAGCCATCTCCAGATTTGAAGGGAGCAAGCTCAGCTTGCAAAGCTGCAAACCGTTCACCAATCGTTTTTTCCAGCTCAGCGTCTTTTTTCGCCAGTTCTGGCTTTAACAGCTCGTATATCTTTTGGGCGCCTTCAACATTAGCTACGAAATCATAAAGATCTGTGTGGGAGTAACGTTCTTCCTCACCTGTTACTTTGGAAGAAGAAACCTCATTAAGCAGTTCTACAGCACCAGTAACGAGCAGATTGGCATCGATCTCTACCGTCTCAACTTTTGCACGCAGAAGCTGGGCATCTTTCAATAATTGGTCAGCAACCTCGGTCATATCTTTAGTTGTATTGTCCTGCCAGAGCGCTTTCTCAAGCTTGTGGAAGCCGCGCCATTCAGCAGCATCTACGTCATTCTCTCGGGCATCAATATTCGGATCCAAATCACCAAGTGCTTCTGCTATCGGCTCAATTCGCTCGTAATACATGCGGGCCGGCGCATAAAGTGCCTTCGCATCCTCAATCTTTGCTTCTTTAACTGCGTTTGTGAAATTTTCTGTTTGCTTTACAAATTCATCACATTGCTCGATGACATATGTACGATATTGCTCAACCGCTGATGTAAAGTCGGCAGTGGTTGCTGCAGAAGTATCAGATGTATTCGTTGCTGCGGTGCTGTTTGCAGCGGCATTTGTAGAGTTATTGTTGCTTGTGTTGCTATTACTGTTATCGTTGTTGCTGGTACACCCGGTAAATAGTATGGAGGCTGCAAGTAGACCTGCAGGCACGGCATATGTGAATTTCATTGAATGAAGCACCCCTTTTTTTATATGTGAATGATAATCGTTATCATTTGTGCTGGACTTATCATAAGTCCGTATACATTTACTGTCAATATAAAATTGTGATGTATTTCATAGTTATATTTTGCAAGATAAAAAAACTCCCGGGACTGGGAGTTGAGTTTGTAGAAATATATCTAATTACATCCGGGTATTAGCAAGTTAACACTTCCTTTGATTTGATCATTTATTTGCGCGTAAGCAACTGCTATCGGACACATCTGCTCTTAAATGCAGCATATTTTGAGTTTGGATCGCTAACGGACCTCATACTCGCCATTGGCTTAAAAGTCACCCAACATTGACCGCTTCCTTAGTAGGAATAGCTGCACTGGGGTCCGAAACTCTGCTAAAAAGGCAATGAATTTACTAATAACGTCAACGGGGGCCTTTCTGTAACCCTCCGAAGGAGAAGATGAATACACTGTTGAATCGGGCAGTTAACGACCAACAACACAAAAGAGCGATTCTTCCAATAATGGCTGAATCGCTGCTCTGTGTTCTTTACGATTTTTATAATTAACCGGACCGTCTCACTTATAGAAAAAAACTACTTATTCGACAGCCCCATTCTGTGTCGTCTTTAATTTATTGTTCATTATGGGATTCATGTTCCGCAGAGGGGTGATTTTTGAATACTTCTGCGGCTTCCTCAGCAGAGAATTCCGGTTCAAATTTACCCACTAGTGGCAATTTGTTTAATTTCGTAGTTTGTACCTCTGCTTTAGTAGGTTGATTATTTTTCGAGTTACTCATATTTACACCTCCTTTAATAAGAAACAACAAGTTGTAGTTTGCCCTGTAAGGAGATGATTTTATCCAAGAAAATTTCAACGTTTTGCAGGTGAAAGCCCTCACTAAAGCCATGTAATAAGCCCCGGATGGTTAAGCCCATTTTGTAGTTATGACAGCACCATTAACTTCATCAATACATAATATGTTTTGACTGTATCCCTTTACCTTGTTATACCAAACAAACCCAGGGCAAGGAGGGGTGACACCATTGAAGGGGAACGAACACCACAGCAAATTTCTGTTGACTCATCGTGAGCGCGAAGTTTTCGAGCTTCTCGTGCAGGACAAAACGACTCGTGATATCGCTGGTTTATTATTTATCAGCGAAAAAACAGTTCGGAACCACATCTCCAATGTAATGTGGTTTGAAAGGCACTCATTCAGAAAATGGTTAAACACTTGATATTATTGGGTTTTTGGGTCAGTGAGGGATGAGAAGGGGAGGCGCTTTCAGGACGATAAGGCGATTCAATATTGAGCATAGTCGTAGTAATCTGCAAATAGATACAGTTCCAATCTTAGTTCCAGTTACTTGTGTTGCGGTGAACCTTATCACAAATAGTGGTAAAGCAGAAAATGGAGCTTACTGTGGATATGGAGATCCTCATTAAAGTGCTTAAATGAAGTATAAAAGAATTAATGGTAAGGAGAGGTTTACATCTCTTACCTCCATTAGAAGAATCCGTTCGGCAATGACACTGATTGCGACAAAGATGTTTTTTTCATTATAAAAGCAATTCTTCTCAGATTAGGAGGTGGAAATGCAGGAAAAAACATACAATATGTCGAAGTAAGTCAGGTGATGTTTGCCGCGTTTAGTTTTAAGGACTCACAGACAGTAAATATGTAATTTCAAGAGACCAAATACATCTAGAGAAACATTATATTAATCCTGATTGTCTGGTTGATAAATATCTTAGGAGGAATAAAATGAAAGAGATATCAGCATTGGTTGTGGGAAAGTCTGGTGCAGGAAAATCGGAATTTATTGGTTCTTTTTCAGAAAGTAGCAAATTGATAAATTCAAGTGGTGGTGGTCAAACTACTCGAACAAGCGTTGAATACAATTTTCACATGCATAATGTAATACCTTACGTGCAAGTTAACTTTTTATCAGAGGAACTGTTCATAGAAAAGAGAATGTCACAAATTGAGAACCTAGTAGTACCAACAAAAAAGTATGATCCAAGTATTAAAGAACAGGTACTCGAAATTGAAGGTTTTTTTAACTATACTGAATTTGATTTTGATGGTAGAACAATCTCTACGCAAATTGATAATCTGTGGGATGAAGTTTTACCAAGTAGCTTACAAAAGTCTGAATATACTCATGATGAGTACGAGGTAATTAAAGAGAAAATAAAAAGAAGTGTTGGAGTAGAATTAGAAGAACAAGATGATATTTCAAGTTCTTTAGTTGAAAATACATCTTCTAATTCTAATACAACTAGCTATAAACTGGCTCATATTGTGGAGCTTTTAATGCAGGCAATATACAAAATATTAAGGGATTCGATTAAAGATTTCCCTAATAGATTTGACTTGTTGAATATAAGCGAAGATAGCAAGCGAAAATTGACTTATTGTTTGAAAGTCGATGATAATAATCATTCTGTTACTGGTCTGATTTCTAAAATTGTTATTAATGATAACATAAAGCATGTTTATAGAGATTTGCTTATTAGTATTGGAATTGAAAAACTGACCTTTATAGATACATATGGATTGGATCATGATAAGACTGCAACAGACGAGGTATTGCAGGACCGCTATGACATTTTATTCAAAGAATTTTCAAACATCGAGACAGTTCTTTTTGTTAGAGCACTAGGAAGTGATTCGCCTACTGATTTAGCATCTGCCATACCCTTAATCTATGCTAGTAAGCCATCAGTTGTTCCATATGTAGTTTTCACAAAAATTGATCAAAATGAAATTATAGAAGCTCAGTCTAACAAATCTAAGATTAATCTGGTAGAGTTAAATAAGAAAAAACCGATTAAGGCAGTTAATTATTTTTTAAATGACAAAAATGAACGTTATATTAAAAAAGTACTCAGTGATTCTAACATACCCGAAATTTTAATTGAAAGTCGATATGAAGTGCTTCTAAATAATCTAATGCCTTATTGTTCTATTGGGATAGATTATTATGTTGATAATAATAAGGAATACGTTGCTCAACTATTTTCATCTATTTTGCACAAGGAGCACCTAGGGAAATCATTAGTAAATATAAATATGTTAAAATCATTAAGCGATAGTCCTGATTTTAAAGTTGCGCTTACGAAATTACTCAAAGAAATGTTTACTAGATCATCGAAGGACTGGTCACGGTTTACATCGCAACGTAGAACCATTGGTGCGAATAGAAAACGATTAGAAGATGACATACTAGGATATGACGGAACTTATTTGGATTCTTGGGAAAGTAGATTTAATACAGGATATAATCAGGTCTTTTCAAAAATATCAATTACTGATTTTGAGCAATTATTCAAGATGCCTCAGAGCACAAATGAATCAACAGCTATTCAAGAGATATTAAACCAATTCTCAAGATATTTTTTGAGCTTTAATAATCGTATTGAGCGTACCAGCGCTCATCAAAGTGAAGACATCAAAACAATTCTCGTTGAGAATAATCCTAAGTATACTCCATATAGGAAGTTTATTTGTACTAGTACTCCTATTCATGCATGGTTAACAGATGTCTACAATTTCAGTGGGTACTTTGATAGCATAGAGGAAGATGTATACGAAGTTGTATTAAAAAGATTTTTAACTAATTTCATTTCCGATTGTAGAGATCATAATATACGAATTCTAGCTAAAAGTATAAAATCTAAAGAGGATAATAGTGAAAAAATAGTTAATGATTATCTTCTTGAATATGATAATATCCAAGAAGATAAAGAAGTATTTATAAAAAAGGTAAAGTCCGTGTACAACTTTATGTAATGTTTTTTTGAATAAAAGCATTGTCTATGCTCTTAAAAAAAGACCAGACAGTCTGTTTATTAAAAAGTACCTTATAGGATAGACACTTTGAACAAAGTCCATCTTATAAGGTATTTTGTTTATAATGAAAAAAAGTGTTGGAGCAGGAATAGTATGGCGGAGAGATTACTTACTGATGAGGAAAGAACAAGAAATCCAAAAGTAATTGCTTTTAGTCATAAGGCGATAAGTTTAACGGTGAATCGTATCACAAATAGTGGTAAAGCAAAAGATGGAGCTTACAGTAGATTTAGATCAATTTAATAAGATCTTTAATCAAAGATTAAGACAAATTTTAATGGTATAGAGAGTTCGGCTCCCCCGTCTCTACCATGAAAATCCAGTCCGCATGAGGGCTGGTCTGCACGAAGAAGCGCCCGTGCAACTTTTTATCATTTAAAAGACGCTTATATGATCTCTCTGAATTAATACTTATCTTCTAACCTCTTTAGTGCTCGTTCGTATGCTGATTTTCTTTCTGACTCCTCCCAATCAAGCTGCTGAAGTATTCTTTGCCAATAAATATTGCCTTGTATCGCATATGATTTGGCAGTTTCTCTCCATAGGTATGCTTCTGCCTCCTCTAGTACAATATAAAATCTGCTTTGAATTTTAAAATGGGGCATTCCTTCATCTTTTATCAAACTATAAATTGTTGCTGGACTGGTTCTAAAATGTTTAGATGCTTCTTTTATGGTAAGCACTGTTCTTCCATAGTAACTTTCTCTATCTTTTTTTGTATAATTTAAAATTTCCTTTGAAAAAACAGCTAATTCTTCTTTGACTAAGCTTCTAAAGATATCTTCAATCAACGGAGGTTCCTCCTTTTTTTTGTGGAAACTATCAATTTGTGATTGGACCCTTGAAATATCCCAATCTTTATCAGGGTCGTGCCATCCCCGATTTTTAAAATTATCGATTGTATCCATTATTTCAATTTGATCAAAAATAATGCGAGATTTAACTTTACGATGAGGCATTGCTCTGGCAAAGGTTAGTTGCCGTAAGGTGTAAGTCCCAATCCCCGACATCGCGGAAACCTCAGTTATGGTCAAATAATTTTTATGTGTTAGCTGAGGAGGTTCATGGAGATCCTTCACCATTTGTGATATTTCATTATGAAATATGGTTTTGAACAGATATTCAAATGGAATCGAGCTTTCTTTGTTCAATAGTTCACTCTCCTTTTATACTTGATTCGACCTTATACTGGTTCTTCCTCCAAATATAGAAACACTACTATTAGTTTACTTTAAAGGATAAAATGAAATGAAGAAAAAATTATGATCGTTATGGGGGGGGAGTTATGGCTTATGATGGTGGAGGAATAAATAACAATGAAATAATAGATGTAGATAACAGGTTATATGAACTTGAAAATTCTATTGATGAAGTAATAATTGATGTATCGGATTCTGACTATTTACGTACGCCAGTTAGGTTAGCTTTTTATAAATTGGAGGAATATTCAAGACTTATTTTGGGCGTAAATAAGGAAAGAAATGCTTATAAAACATATCAAGAAAAGGAACAAGTTGTTGAAAAGTATAAAAAAATTTATTTATCCGAAAGAAAAATGTATAAACGACTTCTAAGAAATTTAAATATTGGAACAGGAAAATTAATATATCCTGATACTTTAAAAGGTCAAGAGGAATATCTATATGGAGCTTTGATTAATTTTAAAGGTTTTAATAGAGATAAGTCTTTAGATGAAAACTTAACCATTTATATGAAGGCAAAATTAAAGCAGAATATTCGCGAAGTAAATCAGGAATTGTTTAAGTTGTTGCATCATCCAGCGGACTACATTAATACTTTCAGTAAATTTATTGGACCGAATTCAGTTTCGAAATTTCGGAAGGATATAATCATCTATAAAGATGTTACAATTGCAGAAACTGAATCGCATAGTTATTCAGTTTTCTATAACGAAAATACTACTGAGGATACTAAGAATACATTATTGAGCATTCTCGCATACTTTAATGGCAGCCCCTTTTTCTACTTTACGGAGAACTATAATTTTAATAGAAAACTTAATGAACTCTATGAACAATTTGATTTATTAGATATGCTGAGGTTAAGAAAAAAGGGCTTTTTTGATAGTAATCAAAAGGAGCCTTTCTATCTTGAATTACCAATTTTAAAAAACAAGAATGGATTTAATATGGTTGGCTTTCAAGATGTACAACACGAAATGGTTTTTGAACTATATCATGCATCCTTGAAGCAATTCGAATCCCTTCCAAGATGTGTTTTTCTTTTTAGAGTATTTGAATATGGTGTAACTAATCATTACAATCCACTTATGAGACCTTCAAATGGCTCCGCTGAAGATGCTCTTAATTATTATGTTAATAAAATTATGACTCATAAATTCAATCCGCTATATTATGTGGATTTTGGAACATATGAAAATGAAGAAGGAACAAGAATCATTAGAAAAAGGAAAGCAAAGTACATCAACTTCATGACAAAATTGAAAGAAGAAGCAAAAAAGATAACAAAAGAGTGGAGTAATCATGTCCACCTCAGCAACAAAAGCATTGGGTATGCTATTTACAATACTGGTAGAAACGCGGCTGCACATGGAGGGCAGAATAGAAATGCAAGATATGACTATTCAAAAAATTATAAACATATAAATGATGTGAATATATTTCTTGAACTTATTGCTAGATACATTATTGAAATATTAAATCCGAATCTCGTCAATATGGTTGAAAAAAGGAAAAGATATTATGTTCATTATAATAACTATGAAGAGATTTTTAAGCAAGAAAGAGACTAATTATTTTAGAGCCGCCACCAGTGTATCTGAAAAAATCAGTATGTTTATCTTTTGTTAAAGGAGAAAATATGACATCATTTATTGGATTTATATTAGCAATTATCGTCTTATCTGTTTTATCCGGGATGGTACAAGGAAATAAGAAGAAGAGAAAACGCAGTACAGGTAAGCGGCAGACCGCTGTTAAGAAAAGCACTACTCAAAGTACTTCCACGACCTTTAATCGTTCCTCTACGACATGCAGAGCGGATGATATGCTTTTAAAAACACCTCTAGACCAAATCAATGGCGCTGAGTTTGAGCGATTGTTGTCGCTTTATTTCCGGGATCAAGGCTACACCGTTAAAGAAGTAGGCGTAGGCGGTAAGGACGGAGGCGTAGACTTAGTCATCATCGATAAACGTGGCGAAAAAACTGCGGTTCAAGCCAAATGTTATGCTGAACACAATAAAGTGCAGGTTATGACCGTCCGAGAGCTGGTAGGAGCTAAAAGAAATCATGACTGCATTCTGTCTTTGCTGGTCACTACCTCGGATCTTACAGCAGATGCGAAGCAGGAGGCGGAGCAATTCAAGGTCGATTACTGGCATGGTGGTCTCGTAGAGAACAAACTTCGCGCCTGGGGTAAATGGCAGCCCGCTAAAACCAAAGCAAAACTAAGAAAAGCTTCCAGTTCTACAGTGAAAACCATAACCTGCTCATGCGGGGCGCCTATGGTTCAACGTAAGAATAAGGAAGGTGCTATGTTCTGGGGCTGCAGTAATTATCCGAGTTGCCGGAAGACAAGGGCGATATAAACCTGAGCAAAAAATATCTTTAGCGTTATGGGATGTCATTTGTACCTAGCTTATCCCTTCAGCCATCGCTGTGAACCGTATCACAAGTAGTGGTAAAGCAGAAGAGTGAAATTTGTGTTGAAAAAGGGACGGTTGAAAATATTTTATTCCAAGAGGAGTAGGTACTTTAAATTAAGCTAATTTATCTCCATATCAAGTCTTTATAGAGAATCTGTCGTTTAAAAAAAGATTTTAGAAGGAAATTTTAAGGGAAACACGAATAGATATATGTAATCATTAGGGAATAGCGAAGAATAATTCTGAATGGAGGAACTATGGACAGATTCTTCTTGTTAGCAAAAGTAATACCCGTTTCATATAATAATAAAAAAGCTAAACCACGGTATAAGGAACGTTTGAAAAACTTAGCGCGACCAGAAGCAAAGCGACAGAACAAATATTGGAAGAAAAGCGATGGAATCAACTTATATGCAAGGGTCTATTATTTTCATAAGGGATCTCGAGAGCATGATGCCGATAATATAAGTAAACCTGTACTTGATTCATTAGATGAAATTTTATATGAAGATGATTGTCTGGTATTAGATAGACAGGCAGTTAAAGTAGATCTTATGGCGGAAAATGGATATTCATTATCTGATGAGTTGCCATCGGACTGGTATTTTAAATTAATAGAATCAATTGATAAGGATAGTGATTTTCTTTTTATTGAAGTAGGTGTGATAAGTAAACTAGCAGTTGTATTTGGGGGGAAAGAGTAATGAGGGGTATAGATCATTATTATCATATGGCAAAATTACTGGAAACCGTAGATAAGCTTGAAAAAGAGGGGTTTACTGTATGTACTGACCATCGTGTGGGTGGTCTAGAATTTGATATATTTGCAACAAAACAGAATGAAAAAGATCTTTATATTGAAGTAAAAACAACTAGATACTCAGAAAAAGCGCAAGTAGCTATTAAAAAAATGTTTGAGTATGTAAAGAGTATAGGGAATTCAAAATTTGAGCTTATTGTAGCTAATCCTCCACAAAAGAAAGAGATTTATATTGAGGATTTCCATAATATATTAGGGGATTATCTAAACGAAAATATGCCAGAATCACTAAGGTCGCTATCGTATAATACATCGATAGAATATGTTAGTGATATTGAATTAACTAAAATTAATATTACTGAACTCGAAATAGGGATTGACGGAACTGGTAATATTGAAGTAACTATGATGACTGACTCTGAGGATGATGAAGGTTACAATGATGTATTTCCTTGTGAATTTCAATTAACTTTAGATAGGAAATTCAGGATGAGGGAAGTAAGGAAATTAAAAATCGATACTAGTGCCTTTTATGAATGATTTAACGTGATAAATTATGGTAACATTTTTAATTTGTCTTAATTAACAGTAGCATTAGGGGTAGTAAGTAATGATAAAGGAGCAAAAATAGTGTCTGAAGGGAATAACTATTTACAATATAAGCTGCGGGGATTTAACAATTTGAATTTACAAGAAAACAAAGAGTATCCTATTAATAATGAATTGATTGAGAGCCTGAAAATATCAGACGACTTAACATTATTGCATGTTTATCTAAAAGATAATATCCTATATGACAAGCATTCTAACAAAATAGAAACGTACTTGAATCATATTTGTTTTAATCTAATTGTTCATTCAGAGGCAAGTATTTCCCAACCTGTTAGATGGCTAGAATTCGATAGTAGCAACAGAATGATGAATGATGCAATAAGAATTAGAGATTCATTTACATTTTTTAGAAATATCTCTGCAGAAAATGTATATAATAAAATTGTTAATTCCCCAACTGCTTTAGAAAAACATTATTTAAAATATGAACGGATTTTTAAAACACTCCATAATCCTAACCAAATTGTACAATTTATGAGCTTGTATCAGTTCTTGATGGAACTACTTTCAAGTGGCAAGGAGAAGGTTGAACAAAAAAATGTAACCCAGTATTTAAGAAGAAATAAAAAAAAGTACCCGTTTATTGGGTTTGAACTTACTAGGAGAAAAGGACATAACTTCAAGGAAGATAGCTTTACTTTATTACGAAATGAGATAGGGCATTCTGAAGAGACAAACGATTTAAATCTGTATGAAAGCTTAGGAGAAAAGATAGACCAAAGTATAATAAAGAAACTTATCTTGGTACTTAATGATGTAATAATAAAACTTCCGTGATTTCAATTAGTTCTGGATTACTGTTTCTTAAGATGAACCGAATAACGAAGCATTAACGATTTCTCGCTACATCTATTGGTGTAATAGATTACGATTAAAACACATAAAATATTTCTAATTACTATTTAAAAACAGGCTCATATTATAATCAAGGGAGTATGAGCCTGCAGTGGAGAATCTATAAGTAAATATATAAAGCGATCAGGATATGGTCTTCAATCCCTCTAAAACGTAATCCTCGCGATTAATAGAAACAGTACTATTCCCTTCTATATATTTTTTGAACTTCACATCTGATATAAATCCTATAGTCTTATAAAAAGATATAATGTTCTTAATTCTGAGTTGATTGTCACGTGGTATTCCTCCTTCAAGTCTTTCTCGTGCTGTGTTGTAATTTGTAATGAAATTTTTAAGTACTGACAGTAAAGTTCTTACAACAGTTGCATTATCACAATCTAAAGCAATAAATCTTATGGATTTTGTACTTCTATTAAAATCGATTGCTCCTCTACCATCGAAAACTCCAGTTATGAAGCACCGAACAACCTCTGCCGAACTAGTTCTTAAAACTTTCTCAGTTAAGGTAGCCAACTCTTCAACAGTGATTCTTTTGAGTTCGGGAAAAAGTGTTACAAATCCACTGTGCCTTCCGGAGAATTTGGGGATTTGTACATTAGTCCCCTGTATGTAACTTCCATCTACATAGTATGATTGATTTTTAAGTGAATTTGCTATTGTGTTTACTGAAGTATAGTGATTTTTGAGTTCCAAATTTGTGACATATTCATAGTTGTATCGAACTGGAGAGATCCAATACCTTACATTGTTAATGCTAACAGTTTCATTAGCGGCAATGATTCCCCCTAAAAAATAAGCACTTTCATTTGTTAAATAAGGTGTGCCTAGGTCGATAGGTAGTGAGTGCTTTTCAAATTGAACCATATTTTTATCCCCCTTGTTATATAGAATATATCGACTATGAACAAAGCGCTCAAAGTAGTTATATTTACAGCAAGCCTCTTTGATTATTTTACCAGAACGAGTTGAAATATGAAATTCTATATTGTATATCTGCTCATTCTAATTCAATTCATTTTACGCTTAATCATACCAATTCCTTCTTAATCATTGTAACTTAGACAAAGGAGGAGCTATAATGATTAGGAATGTGGTTATAGTGTAGGAGGTCTATAATGGGACTCGATGCTGAAAACTGGTGTAGTCTTGAGGAGATTGCCGAGTATCTAGGTGTGACAAAGGATACAATAAGAAATTGGATAAAAAAAGCACACGTGCCAGCGCATAAAATTGGGCGGCAGTGGAAGTTTAAAATTTCAGAAGTTGATAATTGGGTCAAAAGTGGAAAGAGCGCATTAGATTAAAGTCACAACACGTTGGCTGTATCTACTTAGGAGGAAATTGCTGAATGTCTGAGACTTTATCAAATTTAGAAAGCAATGTTTTATTGTTTAATGAGGATTGCATTGATAGTATGAGTAAACTTCGTTCTGAGTCCGTTGAATTGATATTGACTGACCCGCCTTACAATTTAGGCTTATTTATGAAAGATAGGGATACCAATCTTAAAAAGATGCGAGATAACTTCTTTGGTGCGGCTGGTTGGGATGACTTAGGTTTCGCTGACTGGGAAGCCTCGATGAATAATTTTTTCGCTGAATCGACCAGATTGTTAAAAAAAGGCGGGGCTATGATCGTCTTTATGTCAGTGATTAAAGTAGAAACGTTAATACGATTAGCCGAACAAAATGGTTTGTATTACAAGACTACAGGGATATGGCACAAACATAATCCGATGCCAAGAAATATGAATTTACATTTTGTGAACTCAACTGAAGCTTGGGTTTATTTCACATACAAGAAAAAAACAGGAACTTTTAACAATGCTGGAAAAGCGGTACATGACTTTTTTGAAACGTCAGTTACTCCTGGGACAGAGAGAAGATTTGGTAAACATCCGACTCAAAAACCAGAGCAGTTATTGCAGCAATTTATTCATCTCCTATCTAATGAAGGGGAGACTGTATTAGACCCATTTATGGGTAGTGGAAGTACTGGTGTAGTTGCAAAAAGAAATCGCAGAAAGTTCATTGGTATTGAATTGAATAAAGAGTATTTTCAAAATGCAACTGAACGAATTAAGGAGACAAAAGTTTATGAAACCTAAGGTAATTGATTTATTTGCTGGTGTAGGTGGGATGTCTCTGGGTTTTGAATTGGCTGGATGTGAGGTGGTCTTGGCAAACGAATATGATAAGTCCATTGCGTCCGCCTATGTTAAAAACAGGAAAGAAACTAATATGCTGGTTGCAGATATTACAGATTTACCACTTACAGATACATTTGGAAAATATAAAGGAACCATTGATATAGTTATAGGTGGTCCCCCATGTCAGGGTTTTTCTCAAAAAGGGCAGAGGAAAACAATTAATGATGAACGTAATTTTTTGTTTAAATACTTTTTTGATGTTGTGAGCTTAGTTCGTCCTGAGTACTTCGTAATGGAGAACGTTCCTAACTTACTCACTTCCGAAAATAGTTTTTTTAAAAATGAAATTATTGAACTGTTTGGAAATATTGAGTATTCATTGACATCGGGTGTTCTGAATGCAGCAGATTATGGGGTTCCACAGAGCAGGAGACGAGCTGTAATAATTGGGAAGTTGAATGGAGCAGCTCCTCAGCTTCCAGAGCCAGTAGGTTATACTGTGTCAATATGGGACGCGATAAGTGACTTGGCTTATTTGAAATCAGGAGAAGGTTCTAAAGAACAAGAATATAGGTATGCTGCCCAGAGTGAGTACCAGTCAATGCTAAGGGCAGGAAGTAAGATTCTAACTAATCATGTGGCTACAAATCATTCATCTCTTGCTTTGGAGAGATTAAATTTAATTCCACCCAACAGTGGTAAGGAAGTATTGCCGCAAGAACATTTGACTAAATCTATTTATAGCGGTACATGGACAAGGATGAGAAAGGAAGATGTTTCAGTTACAATTACAACCAGATTTGACACTCCATCTTCTGGTAAATTTACGCATCCGTTTCTAAATAGAGCTATTACAGTTAGAGAAGCTGCAAGGATACAATCATTTCCAGATACTTTTAAATTCACTGGGACTAAAGGATCGCAAATGAAGCAAGTTGGGAATGCAGTTCCACCGCTATTAGCAAAGTCCATTGCAGAAGTAATACTAGAGGACATTAGAAAAAATCAGGAGGGTTTATTAAATGGCAACTCCAGAGAATTTACAAGATCATAGGGAAATAGATTTGAAATTAGGTATCAAGTCGTCTTTGTCAAAGGTAAGGGAAACAATTGCCCTTACCTACCTTCTTTGGAAAAGCTCGGGTGAAGTAACAGAACTCCATTACTCTCAAGCCAATGGAAACGTTATACAAATAAGTAATGATACCGCTGCCGCGTTAAAAGAATTTCTTCGCCCTACTTATAATTCACTTGGTATTTCTGACGATGCATTTATAAGTAAAATTAATGAAAATCAGCTCTTTAGGTCGCAAATTGAAGCTTTAATTGTTGCTTTTGAACTGATATGGAGATTGGCGAAAGTAACTTTTATTGAACAAAGAGCTTTTAGTGCGGAAAGAACTGGTGGTATTCGATATGAAAAGCAGATTACATTTACAAAGAATATTGACTTAATCGACATTTTAGTTACAGGAAATCAGGATAAATATATTCCTATTCTTTTTAATTGGGCTACTGGCTTCGATATTGAGATTGAAGATGAATTCGAGGAGAAGTTAATAAAAATTTTGATGTTGCTCTCTGAGGAGGCAATCTACAAACTCACAGCAGATGGAACGGATGTTCTGTTTAACCTTAACGGAGTATATAAAAAGATTGTAGAAGGAAACGGTACAATCGATATAAACGGAGAACTCGAATCAAAAGGTTCATTAAGGATACTTAAGTCTGCATTGTCTGAAGGGTTAAATGAATTTCTGAGTTACAGCCAAGGAAATGTAAGGCTTAAAGGTAACAGAGAATTAGGTGATTTGTCAGAATATCAAAAACGTGTTTCAGCGTACCTTAGTTTATGTAACTTTAAAGTGATTGTAAGAGAAAACGAAGTAGTGGCTGACACTACTCCAGCAGATGAACACAGTCCTTTGAATCTTCCGTATAATAGAATTTTATTCGGTGCTCCTGGTACTGGTAAAAGCTACACGTTGGAGAGAGAAAAAGCTCACTTTACAGAGAATTACGAGCGAGTTACATTCCATCCGAATTACTCATACGGTCAGTTTGTCGGCACGTATAAACCAGTTCCGATGGACAGAGAAATTACATACAAGTTTGTTCCAGGTCCATTTACCAGAACGCTCGTTAAAGCTATCAAAAATGGCACACCGCAGCTTCTGATAATTGAAGAAATTAATAGAGCTAATGTAGCCGCGGTATTCGGTGATGTTTTTCAGTTATTAGATAGACTTGATGGAGATAGTCAATATCCTATTGAAACAAGTGAAGACATGCGAGCCTTCTTAGCTTCAGAACTTGAACCGAATTTTCTTTCTTGTGAAGAAGAGACGGAAAAAAAGAACATGATTGATAAATATCAAAAAATTGTCATACCTAGTAACATGTATATATGGGCTACTATGAATAGTGCTGACCAAGGTGTATTTCCAATGGACACTGCATTCAAGAGAAGATGGGAGTTCGAATACATAGGGATAAATGATGGAAGTGATGCTATACAAGCTTACAATGTTACACTTCCAAACGGAAAACACGTTTCGTGGGACACCTTAAGAAGAGAGATAAATTCTCTACTTTTAAAGTCATGTAAAGTGAACGAAGACAAGCTAATCGGTCCATTCTTTTTAGGATTATCTGCACTAGTAAGTGATGAAAAATTCAATGAGATGTTTAAAAGCAAGCTATTGATGTATTTATTTGAAGATGCAGCAAAGCAACATCGAAAAGTGGTCTTTAGTGGTTGCGATGCTAGTACCTATTCAAATGTATGTATGGCTTATGATGAAATGGGTGAGGAAATTTTCGGTTTTAATCTACAAGATGAAGGGCAACGAGAATCTGAGGAGGATGAGGAAGCATAGGTGATGGTGATGAGGTCAGCTTTTTTTAAAGAGCTCAGAAGGTACTCAGGTGACGAAATAGCTTCTCTCTTGCAGATAAAAGAAGAAGAAGCTATTACCTTAATTAGAAAATTAAAATCACTTAGTATTGTTAAAGAAAAGTCAAAGAAGACGTCTAGAGCTGATGAAATTGTAGAGGATACTGACACAGAGATACTAGATGTGAATTATAAGGATAAAAATAGTTTCTTTATATTTGATTTTATTGGGGTTATTAACATAGGGAACTATGTAATCAAATGTTACCCAAAATACTTTTCTGATGTAAATATCCCTCTGGATAAAATGCAACAAATTTTACAAGTGTTGAGACGGTATAATTCTAGAGAACAGCTTTTGATTTCGGCAAGCGGTGATGATGAGAGTGCTGAATTTAATTTATTGGCAATTACACTTTTCTTTATTGATGACTATGCTGAATACGGCACGTATTCAAACCCCATTGAGATTAATGAGCTTAACGGAGAAGGTGAAATCAATTGGGACAAAACTATCGGAGAGACTTATCCATTATTGAGTAATAATAAAACTATCTATGCTGAACTTTATACGCATGGCTCTTTAGAAGATGAATTGGATTATTTTAAACAACTACATACATGTATAATCACACAATGCTTTATAAAGCTTAAAGAACTTGGTTTAACAGAGTTATTTGATATAGAGGAAGTTATACTTTACGATGGAGAACTATCAGATTTCGGTGATGAAGATTACATTTTGTATCGCCTATCAAGAGAACTTACAGTTCAATTTCAAAGCCGAAAACAGATAGTTCTTAAAACCATGTACAATTATATTTCACAAGGAAAGTTATATGAACAAGAAAATGGACTTAGCTTGTTTGGAACAAATAGTTTTAATCTTGTATGGGAGAAGGTTTGTTCCGAAGTTTTTAATAATCTAATAAACACTAAGCTTAAACATCTTTCGTTGCCACAACCTCTTGCGGAACAATACTTTGATGAAAAGGATAATACCCTTTTAGGTTTAATTGAGAAACCGAGATGGAATCGCATTGAGGACGGTAGATTAATAAAATCACACCGTGTAGAAGAAACTTTAATCCCAGATATAATTAGCTTTTTCTCGAAAGATGGTGAAGAATGTTTTGGTATTTTTGATGCTAAATATTATAACATTCACTTAAATGAGAGAAGAGTAGCTGGTCAGCCAGGCATTGGGGATATTACAAAACAGTACTTGTATCAACTGGCATACAATGATTTTATTAACGCGCATAACTTTACAAGAATTCAAAATGCTTTTTTACTTCCAACTGAAGAAGATACAGGCGAGTACTTGGGTACTGCTGAATTGGGCGTGTTAAGTAGCATGTCTGCGCCTGCTTTACGTGATATTTCGGTTGTAAAGCTTCCTGCACAAAAAATGTTCAAATGGTATCTAGCGGGTAGGAAAATTGATATAAATGCAGTCTTTCCATTTTTATAGATAGGGGGTCATCATCATGAGCAAACCATTTATCTGGCAAATGATTAAAGAAGCGGCTGAAAAGAACCCAAATGTAAAAATTACTTATCAGGAAATAAAAGAGTATATTAGAAAGACATATAGCGATATAAATGAAAATACAATAAATGCTCAAATTATTGTATGTACAGTTAACCAACCATCAAGAATTCATTATCCGGAAAATAAGAGACCAAGAATTGCTAGTACTAAGTATGATTTCTTATTTACAGTCGGTCGTGGACAAGTAGTTTTATATAATCGGGAAGAGCATGGTGTGTGGGAAATAGCCAAATCTGGTTTTGGTAAGCTTGTCGTGAAGCAGCAGTTGGATGAAGACGTCATTGATTCACCAATAGGTATTCAAAGTGACCCCAATGAGGAACAGGATGGAGGAATGCTGTTTCCATTGGAAGCCCAACTACGTGATTTTATAGTACAGAACATCTCTTCTATTAATGTTAATGGAATGAAATTAAAGTTATTCGTTGATGAGAACTCCCGCGATGGAGTTGAGTATCCTACTGAAGTTGGACTCATTGATATTTTATGTAGAGACCAAAATGGTGATTTTGTTGTCTTTGAACTGAAGCTGGGCAGGGGACCCGACAGAGCTATGGGACAGATAGCTCGCTATATGGGATGGGTTAAAAAAAATATAGCAGTCGATAAAGGAGTTAGCGGAGTTATTGTTGCCAAGAATGTCGATGATAAGCTCAAATATGCAGCTTCGGTTGTTCCTGGAATTTCTTTATTTGAATACCAGGTGAAATTTTCTATACAACAAGTTTAGTTAAAAGTAATATAAATTTTTATATGGGGAGTACTCATCTTTTAAAACAAAAATTGATTTAAAACGATCTGAGAACTCTACTTTATAAGCAAAGGAAATTTTAACCCCCCTGTAAAAAACAAGGGGGTTCTCGACAGCCTTCAAAGCCCTTATAGGGCTTTTTTAACTTATATTAAAAACATCTATTGATATAGTGCAGTAAAAGAAAAAAATCAGGATTTCAATAAAAATTTCTTGATTCAAATAAAGTTTTCTTTAATATACCTGTAAGGTACCTTGGTTCAAGGTACCTCCGATAAAGTAGACAGTAACCAGTTAACGGTAGCGACTATCAAAAGCTGTCATCCTCCCTATTTCCAACCTGTTCCAATACCTCGCTTTATCGGAACTACTGACAATCTCATTTGAAAGAGTTCATCTTTTTTTGTCGGGAGCTCACTCTGGTTGCCAGCGTAAAATTCAATGTTATCTCTTTATCTTACAACACTCTTGAAGGTTTTTTGATTTGTCTCACGTTGAAATAAGGGTTTGCACTTCAAAATAATCACAGTAAAATCGTTAAGAACATCCGTATCTTAATTCTCAAACTCACGAATCTCTCGTTCATACTCTACCATGAACTTAGAAACAGGAATGTGTAAAGCTTTTGTCAGTGCAACAATAGTCAAAAATGTAGCGGATTTCTCTCCATTTTCTAATTCGGAAATAAATGACCTATCCACTCGACTATAAAGAGATAGTTCATCTTGTGTATATTTATTCTCTTTCCGAATGCGTTTAAGAGCTTTACCAAAGGCGAGCAACTCTGTGCGTTTATCCAAATAAACAACCCCTACCATATACGATTAATTAAATGGTAGAGGTTAAATATAATAATTTCCGTAGGCTATTGCCTACAAAAGTCGAATTGTGTTAGTGTTACAGGGAAATATATGAAATGAGCACTGTAGCGTAAGTGTAGCGCTTATTTTGTTAAGATTACAGCAAGGTAGGTAATTATACCTCTATTTTGTCGAATTCGAATGAAAGGGTGTATATCATGGTGATTGTTATTTTAATAGTATCAGCAGTATTAATTGGAGTTGTCTTGAAAGTATACGGAGCAGATGATCCATCTACAAACCTAGATAATAAACAACAGCTGCTTCATTGGCTACAAACTAATAAATCATTGGATATGGAGGAGTTCTCTTATATGCAGCATATGGATTATTTGACACTACAAAGTCACTTGGTAGAACAAAAAATAATCTCACAAAATGAGTTGGCGGATCTGACAAATCCCTATATAAACCCAGGTAATGATTTAGTAATTGATCGTGACTATCATGGAATAAAGAATGGATCGAGTGTGGATGACCAAATGGATTTTTTCTCGAATAATTCGAATAACAACTTATTTGGAGGGGGTTTTGGGGGCGACTCCAATAATAATGGCAATAATTTTTAAAAGAAGCGGAAATATAAATATGGTGAGAAGCTAACAAAATTATAAGGCAACTCAAGGAGGAAATAATATGCGCAATCAAGTAAATCGAATAGTAAAGCTCTCACTAATTTTTCTTCTATTTATTAATAGTATGGCTCTTTCTGCATTTGCAAGTGAAGGTAATAAAGAAGTCACAGCAGGAGAATACTTGAAGATATTAAGCGATACTTACCTATCAAATGTAGATGCTTTAAAGTTGGAAGGTCAGGAGTATGTTCAGAATGAGATTAAGGTGAATACTAATAAGAAATCTTATAATCTCTCTACTAAAGCAGACATAACCTACTATAAAGTAACAGACGGAAAAAAAGACTATGATGGTAAGGTTAAAACATATGAAAAAGCTCCTCAAACTCACAGTATGACAATTAGAGAGAATGGTCAAATCATAAAATATTTTTTTGGACGTAAATTTGTCCTTAATAGTGATTTTACTGTTTATTATACAGAAGCACTCAATTATAAAAATAACAACTTTACTTCTTTTGAGTATCAAGTTGATTTGTTAAACACAAAAACAAAACAAGTATATAGCCTAACTTCTTTGGGTATGGCACATCAAACAATTAAAGAAGACTTTAAATTTGAACAAATTCTTAAAACATATCAAGTGCTTGATCAAAATGTTTCTGATGAGTTTCTAGATATTTATTTTGCAGGTAAAAAAGGTATTGTAAATGAACATATGTTTATTAAAAAAGCAGATTATGTTTATAACATTTATGGATTTAGCACTACTACAATGTACAGATTTCCAATAATTTATATGTATAATAATACTCCTGAATTGTTTGTTTATGAGCTATTTGCGCAATTTTCAAATCCAACATGGAATTTAGCACATCACGATCCGATTTTCCTTGTTGATAATGGAATTAATGATTTAAGTGACATTCTGACTGAAAAGCAAAAATCACTCTTTAACAAACCAGAATAAAGGGAGGTTATTCTTTGAATCGTAAAGTTGTGGGATTAATTGCAGTATTAGCGGTGATTTTAGTAGTCGTATTTAATGTCATAGGGTTGTTTAATGATGGAGATAGGGAGAAGGATGTAGTTCTCAGTGTTCCAGAAGCTACGGAACAGCGAGAGGCTGTTCCATCAGCGGATGGTAACGAAGAGATTGCTGAATCAGAAGAAGTTAAAGAGGACGAGGCTTTCGTTTCAACGGGTGTTGAGGAGATTCAACAACTTAAAGAAGAAGCTGGTAAAGAAAACCCATTGACTGAAGAAGAAATGATAAAGATTGCACAAGAACAGGTTGTAAATTTTTACTCATTCAGTGTTGTTGATAGTGAGGAAGAACTTAAGGTCTTAGCAAAGAAATTTTACTATTACTATAATGAAGATTCTTTAAAAAATGCTAAAACATATTATGAGCCTAATACTAATAGAAATTTAAAACTAGCTTTTGAAGAAGAAACAGTGACTAAAAATGGCAAAGATACTTTTACTTATGTAGGGATAGTCGAATCATCTACTGAAAATATTATAACAAATGCTATTGATGCATTTAAACAACATATGACAATTGACCTAATGAAAGGGGAGAACGGAGATTACAAAATAGTTTCTCAAGATTTTTATAGTGTGAAAAATTAATAATTATAAATATATAAAAGTAGAGGGGTGAATCTCTTGAAAAAGATAGTAACTATATGCATCTTAATTGGTTTGATTTTCATAAACGCTCCTAACACGACAGTGAATGCAGAAACTAAGAATATTAATATTATTATTAACGGTGAGATCCAACAGTTTAAAACTGCCCCGGCAAATGTTAATGGTTCAGTTCTTGTCCCCATGAGGGATATCTTTGAGAAGTTTCAGGCTACGATAAAGTGGGATGCTCCTAAACAACAAGTAACTGCAAATCTAGGCTCAACACAAATCGTTCTAGCCATCAACTCTACGACTGCAAGTATAAATAATAAAACAGTTACGTTAAATGTAGCTCCTCAATTAATAAAGGGCAACACTATGGTTCCTTTGAGGTTTGTTGGAGAAGCATTGGATTCAGTTGTTAAATGGGTACCTGAAAAGAATGCTGTCGATATTACATCATCAACCAAGACTGTTAATGAGGAAGTTATTAGTTCAAATCCCACTGTAAAGATAAGTGATGTGGAACAAATTAAAAATCTTATAAATGCAAACAATGACTATTATACAAATAAAGACGTTCGTGGGTTTATGAGTACATACGTAATAATCAAAGAAACAGAGGCACAATTAACGGCGCATTTTGCCGAAAATAAGTTCAAACAAACCATTGAAAGTATAGAAGATATTAATATATCAGGCAACCAGGCAACTGCAAAAGTAGTTAGAATTACAGATCAGAAGTTAAGGCTAAATGGCGACCCACTGTACGTGGCAATGAAACTTAAGAATATATTTACTATCAGTTTTTCAAAAATTAATAATGAGTGGAAAATTGGGATATTTACTCCAATAAATACGGTGCAGATACCAATGGAAGAGGAAAACGACCGAATACTTCGTATTTACAATCTGCAATCAAAGCATTTGCAATTTCGTGAAAGTGGGCATATTCCAAGTATACTATCAACAATCGACCCTGAATACATATTGAATAACAATGATTGGGCAACACAATTTGCAACCGATAATTTCAAATTCGAAATGATAGGCTTTGATTTATTGGAGAATACAACTGATTATGCAAAGGCAGAAATTGTAGTTTTATATAAAAAAATTAATGATACTAACCCGAGTTCCTTTGAATTTATTGATAAAAAAACTTCTGTTATAGAATATAAAAAATTCAATGATGGTTGGAAGATTTCGGGAGTCATATCAGAAAAATCGGAGAGGATCTTAAATCCTTAATCCAAGTTCTACTCTCAAATACCATAAATACAATTGGGGGATTTTCAAATGAATCGTAAAGTTCTGGGAGTAATTGGTGTGATAGCGGTGATTTTGGTAGTCCTATTTAGCGTCAGAGGATTTAATGATGGAGATAAAGACAAGAAAGTAGTTATCAATGTTCCAGAAGCCACGGAACAGCAAGAGGTCGTTGTGCCAGTGAATGATAACAAAGAAGAGATTGTTGAATCAGTTGAAGTTAAAGATGACAAGACTTTCGTTTCAGAGGGTGTTAAGGAAATTCAACAGCTTAAAGAGGAAGCTGGTAAAGAGAACCCATTGACTGAAGAAGAAATGTTTAAGATTTCTCAAGAACAAATTCAAAATTATTTCTCATTCAGTATAGTTGATAGTGAGGAAGAGCTTAAGGTTTTAGCAAAGAAATTTTACTATTATTATAATGATGACTCTTTAGAACATGCTAAAACAAGATATGAACCTGGTGTTAACAAAAATTTAAAATTAGAATTCAAACAAGAAAATACCACTAAAAATGGTAGGGATACATTTACATATGTAGGTATGGTCACTGTTTCTGCAGATAATATTAAGACCAAGTCAGTTGATTCTTTTACACAAAAAATAACGATAGATTTTATGAAGGCTACTGATGGAACTTATAAAGTTATAAACTTTGATCCTACTACCATAAAGTAGTCCATCCGATTTTGTAATTTAAGAAGAGGTGCTCATTTGAAGAAAAAGCTAATTTCAGCGGTGTTGTTATCTCCATTATTATTATCCACTGTTACGTATCCTGTATCAGCAGCTAGTGATTCAGTAAAAGTGAAATTGCAAATTGGTAATAAAACAGTTGTGATTAATGATGTTCAGAATGAACAGCTTTTGCAGCCACCTTTTATTAAAGAAGCTACTACGTATGTGCCTATACGTTTTATATCCGAGCGTTTAAAGGCAGAGGTTAAATGGGATCAAAAAACTCAGCGAGTTACCATTGTTAAAGATAACAAAACAATCGTTCTAACAATCAATTCTAAAAGCGTTATAGTGAATAATTACACTGAATCTTTAGAATCGCCTGCTTTAACTGTTAATGGCACTACATTTGTCCCATTACGTTTTATCAGTGAGAATTTAAACACAACTGTTCTATGGGACCAAAAAAATCACTCGATTACTGTACAGGCAAAGAATAATATTCAGTATAATTTAAATCCCGCAGCAACTGATGTTAAAACAGATGAGGATGCAATAAAAGAGGTACTTCAAAAGCAGATTGATTATTTAAACAATAAGGATGCTGCTGGAGCATTAAGTATCACTTACAAACCCACTGAAACTAAGGAAGAATTACAAGTCAATTTGGAGATGTATAGTAACGAATACTCTTTGGAAAATGTTACGGATATATCAATTAATGGAACTAAGGCATCTGCTCTTGTTTCTAGAATTGTGAAAAGATATGCGGTTGCTTATACCGTAGTTGGAGAAGAGAGATACCTGGAAGTCCATATGAGAATTCTACTAGATACTACTCTTGTTAAAGAAAATGGAGTGTGGAAAGTTTATAAAGTATCCAATAAAGGCATAACAAATCTTAATAATTTGTGATCTATATTCTTTGATACGTAATGGAGGTACTACAATGAGAAAGTCAGTTATTGTTTTTCTTGTTACTTCGCTGATACTTGTTGCCTGTGGAAGTAATAAGAGCCCAGAGCAGGTTATAGAGGGATTTTACAAAGCACTTCAAAGTGGCAACTTTGATGATGCAAAGGGGTATCTTGTTGATATAACGAATTATGGGCAATCATCCGACGATATTGTGGTTGGATACCAAAAGAGTTATTCTGTGAACTCGGTTGATATAAAAGGATTTAAGGTTTCGGAAATGCTTGAATACGATGAGACTCATAAATACGCAAGTATTAATTTATGGGGAACAAGCATGACAGGTGATTTTGACAATACTGATACAATGATGTTAGTGAAAGAAGGTTCTACGTGGAAGATTGATAATAGTTTAGTGATTTGCAAGGATCCATTAGATACTGAACCAGTAACTTTTAAAGATTCAACCTATGGTAATTACGCAACTGCAAGCAATTTTTCTAGTCTGATTACGGTAAATGGAATGGGTATTAAAGGTTATATAGAAAATAATTTATCCGATAGAAAACTTATTGTGACATTAAATTCTTCCATATTTCTTATAACAACCAAAGGAAAATATAAGTGCCCTTATCCATATCCCTTTACCATTGATTCAGGAGAAAAGGTTGATTTTATTTACAATTTTAAGGATGTTAAGGGAGAAGTGCAAGGGCTGGTAATTGATAACGTGTATATCTCTGACCTTGCCGGAGAGGTCGGATTAATAAAAAATGATAAGGAACTAACGATAAATTTTTAGAGGTTCTAAAGATGGAGAAAAGAAATTAAAGCTGCTCAGGGAAATATAGGTACAGGAAACATAAGTATGAATATGGAAACGTAAAAAAGCCACCAGAGGATGGTGGCTTTATATTCTAATAGAATCTGTTTTACCCTTGAGGTTAAACCCTAAACTAACCATAACGGCTTCGAATATAGAATTGAAAAACTGAGAATTAACATCAATCGTACCGATGTACTTATCAAGCCAGCTTTGGTTTATTGTACGTATTTGCTCACAAAGAATGTAGGAAGTACATAATAACCCTCCGACCCCCTTTTCAAGTTTAACTTGGGTAGGAAGCTGCTTACCCTTCTTTGACAAAGGAGCAACAATAGTTGTAGTTGCAAAATGGTTTCCGATATTATTCTGGAGAATTATTACGGGACGATAATTGGCTTGTATTGAGCCACTTTCGCAGGGCAAATTGCACATAAATAAATCTCCACGTAGTACCTGGTGTTCTTCAATATGTTGATGTATCTTATCCATAACATGTAACATGTTACTCAGTCCTCTCCATTTTTGATTCATAGTTCGCTTAATTTATTTACATACTTTCTTACATCATGCTCACTTGCTGTCAGATACCTACCTGTTGTGCTTACATTCTCATGTCCCATTAAGGTGGAGAGAATACTAATTGGTATTTTTGTCTCTTGTAACAAATCATTAGCAAATGAAGATCGCAGCCTAGTGCAGTAGAGTTTAATATTTTCTTTCTTAGCTATCTTCTCAACAACCCTCTGAATTGCGCGTTCTCCCATTTTTTCTGCCCTTTGTGAAGTGAATACATATTGGCTTCTTTGATGGTAAATCTTCGTAGATTGATTCCGAATGAATAACCAGTCTTTAATCGCCTGAACTGTGTCTGGTGGGATAGGTAAAAACCTGGATTTATTTCGTTTGCTATTTTTAATTATTAACGTAGGGTCTCCTTGTAGATGGATGCAATTCAAAGTAAGCTTCGCAACCTCACTTGGACGAAGACCAAGTTTCAATAGAATCATGATGATGCAAAACTCCCGTTTTCCCATCATTTTTGCCCGATTCATAACAGCTAGTTCTTCAGCACGGGTCAAGTATTGCGATTTGATATTGTCGCTTATTTTTTGTATCTTAATAGTTTCACTAGGGTCAGTGCTGATAATCTTACGTCCAAACAAAAATCTATAAAATTGCTTGATTGCACAGAGCTTTTGATTCACCGATGCGGGAGAATATTTGTGAATTAGGAATTCTCGATAACTCTTTATCTCTCTAAACGCAATAATTTTTAGATCTGAGATTTCCTTCTGTTCTAGCAACCACTTTTTAAAATCTCTCATTGTGTTCATATAACTTTTAATTGTTTTATCACTACGGTCTTGAAGCTCCAAATGTTCCTCAAACAAATTAAAAAGTTCTTCACTCATATAGTAACCACTCCTTTTTCAGTTTTATCTGGCGAGTTAAAGCCTATTTTTATATGTCCAGTAACGCTGAATTTTAGCATTAAACAGAGAATTTTCAAAAAGAGAGGACACATAATAATAATTATCTGACGAGTGTTTAAAAGTCGGAAAAATAAATCGAGGACAACAAGTAATGATGTAATTGGGGCTATAAAATGAAAAAAGCAATGAGGTGTGACCCTCCATTGCTATCTGATATTTCCGTTCATATTAAAATAATTGACATAATAAATGGACAATTAGCATTACAAGAATGATATGAGATTGAGCAGAATATGAAATTCACTTTTTTTTAATTCGTTCATTTCTCTGTAGCGTAAGTGTAACGTATGATTTGTTAATATTATAGCAGAATATATAGTTCAACATTCTGAGGAAAGAGATATATTGCTATGACTGAGATTAAAAGGGGGAGATTTAAATGAATCGTAAAGTTCTAGCGTTAATAACGGTAATAGTGGTGATTACTATAGTCATATTTAGTATAGGGCTATTCGATAATGGCGCTAAAGAGAAAAAAGCTGTTGTAAATGTTTCAGACACTACGGACAATCAAAAGACAGTTATAACAGATGGGGCAAAGGAAAAAGAAGTCCTCGATTCAGATGGTAAGGAACTTCAACAATTAAAAGAAGAAGCAGCTACAGAAAATCCATTAACAGAACAACAAATGATTGAAATTGCTCAAGATCAAGTTAATACTTATTTCAGTATATATAGCGCTGATTCAAAAGAAGAAGTGAAAAACATCTCTAATGAAGTTTTTTATTATGCAGATAGAGGTTACGATGTAATCGTAAAGCATTTAGAGCCATACGCCTATGATAACATCGAACTTGTATTTGCTGATGAAAAAGTACTTAATAATGGAACTGTTGATTTTAGCTATACTGCAATTCTAGATGTAGATATCAGTGACGTGAAAACTAAAGAAATTTATAAGTACAAATATGAAGTATCCGCTGATTTTAGAAAAGGAACAGATGATAATTATAAGCTTGTTTCTTATGATTTCGCGGAAGAAGAGTAAAAGAACGATTGCTATGTTATTGAATTTCAAGGAATTGCTCCAAACGAAGTACATCTTTAGTCAAGTTTCTCTGTTGGTACAATCGAATGAGTTGTCTTATAATCCCTTCATCTGGGTGGATTTTTAAAGTGGCTTCAAGAAAGAGTGTAGCTTTAATACAATCATCTTTTTCAAGATAATAATTCGACACTTCTTTGCAGAGCTTATCTACCCTATCTTCAAGACTTGATCTTAAATATTGAATCCAATCATCTGAAAGATTGCGGAAATAATTCGGGCTGATTTTATTAATTAGTGCCTCGCATAGTGCAGTTTTATGATTATAATCTCCTTCATTTTCAACCCTATTTAACTCTTGTATGAAATCAATAAGATCACATTTAACTTCAGCATTTAAATGGATATGTTCATTATCCATGATAAGTAAATTATGTTCGTGGTCTCTAAGGGTTTTTCTTAAATGGGTAAGATATACTCTTAATTGGTTTTTGGCTTTTACAATATCGATATTACTCCAAAGTTCATCACAAATTTGACTTCTAGTAACTGATCTATTAAAGACTAGGTAAATAATTAACGCTTTGGCGTTTCTTTGGTTCCAGCCAGACAATAAAACTTCTCCATTGACGCACACTTTGAATTGATCTAAAAGACGTACTTCTATTGTATTTATAGAATCCTCGGTTGTTCCTACATCTATAATAAAATCAGAATGTAACTCTTTTAAAAATGGATCTACATTTCTGACAACAACTTGCTGTGATTCATAGAAGCGTTTTATATTGTTGAAAGTTTCAAGAGGCTGGTCATAAAAAACCATGTTAGACGAACCATACACTAGCATATACCTGGAGTTCCGGATTTGCATAGTTATTAAGCTAGACAAATAGGGTGGGTATAAAGGGTCAAGCTCGCCAGTTAGGACGAGAGTAGGGATTTTATTTTTTTTGAATAAATCAAAGATTTCTTGATGAAAATCCAAATATGGTTCCCAAAACTCAAAATAAGTATGTGGTGAAATTTTATTAAAAGATTCATAAAGCCTTTGAACCTCAGGACTGTCTTGTGGATATAAAGTGACGTTACTAATAACGTGCTCAGCTAATGCCCGAGTTGATGTAACGCCTTCTATCATAGGACTACGATACGAAGCGAATTTAGTTAAAGTCTTATTTGAAGAAAAGACAGGGATTGAGAGTAAAGAATATGTTTTCACTCTCTCAGGAAAGATTGCTCCAAATAAAATCGCAATAATACTTCCTGCGCCATGTGCAACAATATGTACTTGGTTGATTTTTAGCTGATTAAGTAAATAGGCAACATCATCTGTTAATAGTTCTTTATTGATTTTTTCCGGACCTTTATCACTAAGACCATGCCCCCTTAAATCATATGCAACTAAGCGATAATGTTGCGAAAAATAAGGAATAATCAACCTCCATGATGTTAAGTCAAAACCAGTACCGTGAATCAGAAGAATTGTCTCCATGCCTTCTTCATGAGCATTGTGGAAATTGTAATGGAGCCGAACACCATTTTTAATGAAAAAGGGCATTTTTTTGCCTCGCAGTTCGCATGAAATATAAGGATAAAAGAATACATCTTTTTAGTAAATAAATACAAAATGATCAAAGTTTTTTCCATTATACTACAAAAATCGACAGTCTGTAGGGGTGTTTTTCACAGAAGTACTTGGACTTGAAAATATAAAAGGGAAAATATCAACGGTATAAAAAAGGAAATGGAGATTAAAAATTCCATTTCCTTTGATGGATTTGTCACAAAGAGAATCATTTTTCTAATTGCATTTTTACATTTCAGAAAGATTAATGATTTTGATCCTATGCAAGGCTCTTATAATAGAAAATAGCTGGATAACTCTTTCGGTGGAACCTATAGATTCAGCTGGATCATAAATCACCAAGGTTGTTATAATTGGATACTTAGCTAAAAAGCAAAGTGAGCTTATCTCTGAAGTATCGTCTTCGTAATAAACGATTTGGTCAGACTTAATATTATTGAGAAGTGCGTAACATAACAGTTGAGCAAGTTGAAACTCTCTCTCGTTATCATTTCCCATAGTGTAAAATCCAATTTTTGTGCTGTTCATATTTTGCATTGATTTCTCCTAAAGGTTTTAATGGCGGATACATCCTATCTATCAGATTTAATTTATCTATCAGATCTGATAAATTTATTAGATCTGATAAATCTAATATAACTATCATAACTATTACATTGGATATATCAGATACATTAGATGTATTAGGTTTTTAATTACGGCTCAATATCTTTGCCTAATTCAAGATACTATTATTTAACGAAGAAAATAATAGTATCAATAACGATGAGCAATAGGTTAAATAGGCTCTCAAGTAGGTGCAAAGTAAAAGAATAATCTAAAAAAACATATAATTAATGGAAATTAATTTGAGAAATAATTGTATTATGTCTTTCTGAAAGCTTCTTTCCATATCTCGTAATCATTTTATTGACAAGCTTGGGATCAGCCATAGCATACTGAATTGCAAGTACGTGATTTGGTTGTCTGAAAATAAAATGCACCTTGAAACGCTCATAGTATTGATAAAGAGACACTACCGTAACAATAAGCGCTCCATAAATCATTAGGAAATTTGGGGAAAGCAAATAACTTATTATAGTCATACCGAAAGACCTCCTTAATAAGATGAAACCTGTTGTGGACCATCCTAGGATACCAGAATACTTAAGTCAACCCCCCTTAGACATTTGGATAATTTGAGGTGTACCTATATACTCAATTATTCACTTTTACTTATGGGAGGGTATGTCATGTATTTATTTTGCGATCAATCAATAGATCGATTCGGTTATTGCATAGCTGAAAATACCAACAATGAATTCCAAATACATCAATATGGAGCAATTAAATTAGATACTCGACTTGATTACTTTATTCGAATTCTATCTTTACAAAAGATGTTGAATAAACTTCATGATGAGTGGGGAATACAGGCAATTGTTACGGAACAAATTTTTCACGGAGTTAGCTCCAGCACATTTATGAAACTAGCCTCTTTGCAGTTTTTTATAAGACACTATTGCTACAATAATTGTGTTAGTTTTGAGTCACCCTTATATGTATCCACTTACCGAAATAAGTGGGCGAAATCTTACTATCATTTGCCAGAGTCAGATAAACAAGCAGTTTATGAATGGATGAAGCAGTGGTTAAATGAGGGTTCTGATTTTACCCACGACATGTCGGATGCAATACTGATGGCTTGCTTCTATGGAATACAGTTACAAGGGCTTGAAAAGGTGGGATTTGTTAATTCCAAATTAGTTAATTATGATATGCGGTCCATCTAGAAATGACATCAGCCTGTTTTTTTATAGAGAAGGTTTTATTGCTTGATAGATACTTTGTATTTTAATCGCTAGAACAATATCATCAGAACATACATCTTTTATGAGAATAGAAATAATCTTTTATTTATCAGAAAAGGTTTTGGGTTCAATATAGATGTATTATCTATATTTTTGGTTATTAGACAATGGGTATAGCACGCATATGAAAAGTTACGGTTGAATTTGACAATTCCAATTCCTAATATACGATATGATCACTCGAAACTAACGAGTAATAATATTTTAGGAGTGATTAGTAATGTCTTATAAAACTAATGAACGGGTGCGTTTGGCGCATGAGTTTTTTCGATTAGCTTACTTTAGAATTCTAAGCAAAGAAGCTTATCAGGTTGGAGAAATGTTGTATTGGTACATAGCAAATTTAACGGGAGAAAATACAGAGCTAGTGGAAGACCATTTCATGCTGCAGATAAATAAAAGAGACCTGGCTCAGGACCTTGGTTATAGAGATGAGTCGGCTTTTCGGAAAAGAACGGCAAAACGCAAAGGATGCACTGTTTGGGAGGAACTCCTTCTAGTTGGGTTTGGATTTACGGATGGTTATCATGTGACGAGCAAGAATGCTAAGAAGACAATGGTGGCTGTTCCATTAGTGTTTGATTTCTCCGATTGGGAGAAGATCATATTGCCTAGTTTCTTCCGTGTGAGAGCTTGTAGATATCTTGAAGATTTGAAATTAATAGATTTTAAGATAAAGCAAATATCATTGGATAAGCGCCAATTAAACTGGCACGAGATAGATTACAAAGTAAATCCGATAGCTAACTTTAAAGTCTTTGATTTTAATAGGGCATCAGAGAAGAAAATTGTAGCTTTATTGCTTCGTCAATTCAGTTGGATCCTTTCACACTTCAATATACCATTTGGTGATAGTGAGAATCGAAAAGGTCTAGTAGCCAACTTTAAAAACATGTTAAGCAAAGCGGATTTTCGATATGAGATTGTTCAAAAAATATTTTTGAAAGTATCTGAGTATGAATTTAAAGAAGTGCCGAACATAGAGGATATTTCAACATTTATTTATGATCAAATATTAACGGAAGCTTCTCAGTTAAGAGCAAAAGAGCGAGGTAAGCTTACAGAGGACAGAATGAGAGAGATATCTGAGAGAGAAGAGCAATGGGAGCAATACATAAAACTACATTTCTCAAGGCAATTAAAGCTGCTAAAGATAACAATTGCAAAAAGCAAGGAAGAGCGAGTCATTGTTCTCCAAAAGGAACTTGAAAACTATGAAAAAGATATTAATGGCGTACTAAGCCTTGATCGTGATGGACAATGGCGCGAATATTTGACAAAACAGTTGAATAATGCGGAGCAAGAGTCACGAGAACGCATTGTGGCTAATGAAGCAATGAATGAGCAGACCTTGATAAGTCGTGAATTAGACGAATTGATATGTTCTAATTATGACTTTGAATATGACTATCTTTTGGATGATGATATATAAAATAAATAACTCTTTACAACATTTTATACGTCGTGTATACTGGAATTCACCCCAATAAGGCGGTGAATTCCAAATAATGAATGGAGGAATGTCCATAGAGAGTTATCTATAATACTACTGAACATCATGCAAGAGCTATTAATTCTTATGCTTGCTCACAAAGGTGAGCCAGCGATATGGAAGCCCTCAGAATGAGGGTAGGCTATGTGTGGTAAAGCCATTAAGTAATATCTAAATTGAGCTTTAATGTCTTTCTCAATTTTGAGCTTTTAAGGGTGCAGTCTGCCCAATCCATCAAATGGATTACTAAAAGCTAATGGCATACCAACTATATTGCCGCTTCTGTATCGAAGCATAAGAATTCATGGCTCTATTTTTATAGAGCAGGAATTCTGTGTCTTTCGGACAGAGTTCCTGCTCTTTTTGTTTTGAGCAGAAATGGCGCCCCGTCCTTTGACAATAAAAAATTTGCTTAAAGCCATACCTTGGGTATGGTGACACCGTGTAAATCTGCCATGAACCTACGTAAGGGAATAGGGTAGCGGATGGCACGGAGTATCCGAGTTGCACTGCTCTAGAGAAAGACCAGAATGCCGTATGAAATGAGATAGTCATTCATGGAAGGATGACAAAGATTAATAAAAGAAATTGGAGGAAATTAAAATGTGGAAGATGGATAATGCGGGAGTTCAGTTGTTCGAGGCAATACGAAGTAATGACAAAGAAATTTTTAAAGAATTGGGAGTTTCGGTTAACTATAATATTAAATCGGTAATCCAGTTGGAGAAATTACTTGTTCGGTTTAACTCTGAAACGGATAATTCGGTACATTATGTGATTGTTGCAGCTGTAGGTTACTATTATGGACAAACTCTTATACGTAATTTCAAGAATGCAGTTTGGGTGATCGGTAAGGGAACTTGTATAGAAGATATCTTTGTAGAAATAGACATTGAAAATGAAATTATTAATGTGTATCCATTTAGAAGGGTAATTAAATTTTTGGAAAATCAAGAATATAGCATGACAGCAATCTACTACACTATGAAGGCAATGAATAGAACAAAAACAAACATATCTGAACTCCCTAAAAAAGCAAGAATTAATTATGGAGGTATGTTAATCAGTGCTGAGCGGCTTCCAGAGATAAGAGAAAAATAATAGTAGATAGCATGTAATAAAATCAAAATTAACGTAAAAGAGATATCTATTCAAAAATCAATAATCAAAACAAGACATAACCATGTAATTGGAGGAGCAAATATCATGAATAGAAATAATATAAAAAATCGACTTTATCTCAACATGGCTCTACAAAATGAGACCCTTATTACCGAGCAGACTGAAAATGGTTTTATCAGAGTCAGCGGAACTGTACCAGAAAACTTAAAGTATATTTCTTTAATGCTGTTGTCTGCATCATGTGTTCAATCGGTTGACTATCTTTGCGACGATAATGACCTTGCTTATTGCATCACAAAGGCACCAATTTATAGCACACCTAACTTTGAGATTGCCCGAGAAGGGATTGATAGAAATCATGCTTTCCAAAGCCGTCATAATATTTCATTTACATTATCACTTTCACTTTCTGAATTATTCATGCAGCTTAATGAATTTACTGATTATAAAGATTTTGAAGAGTGGGGGCTTCATCGTTTGGCTTTCTATTTACATAAGTTTTATAGCAGAGAACAAAAATTATATTTCACAAAAGTAAATAGTAACACAAAGGTTTACCAATATTTATCTCAGCAATATAGGGAAGAATTGCTAAGCGACGACTTCTTTCTGGAAATGTTTGAGATTTGTGATTCATGTGGGCAATTGTTGTCGAAGCAACGCTCAGAGGACATTTTAATAGAGAACTGTCCAAGCAAAATGATTGTTATTTGTGAAGTTTGTATTTTAGACCATTTGAAGAAGTGCAGGACTTGTAAAACTTCATTTACTTAATAAGGAAACTTGCGCTCTTCTTTAGAGAGGAAGGGCTATGCGTAATATTTAGTGGCAATTTTATCGATAGACAAATTCTGATTCAGCAATTATATGCAGATTTTTGCCATAAGTATCCGGCTGCATTTTTAGTTTTTGCTAATTAAGTATATCTAATTAATCCCCTATGCTGTAAGGCGTAGGGGGTAATACAAATTCAGAGAGGATAATTAAAATGAAAAAAATATTAGGGAGTTTTGAACTAAATCGTGTATGCCAAATGGACTGCATTGAAGGAATGAGATACATACCTGCTAATTGTATTGACCATGTAGAGGCTGACCCTCCTTACAACGTTGGCAAAGAGGGTGCAAAAGTGAAATCAAAGAAAGGTTTTAAGGCAATTAATGAGCAGTGGGATAATATCGAGGATTATGAAACATTCACAACCAATTGGCTTCGTGAATGTTACAGAGTATTGAAACCAGGAGGCTCAATATTATGCTATGGCAGCCACCATAGTATTTTTATAACTGGCTACGTAATGAGACAATTGGGCTTTAAAATAAAAACACAATATGTATGGAAAAAAAAGAACCCACCGCCAAGTTTTTTGGGAACTAACGCTACATATGCTACCGAGTTTATTATTTTGGCAACGAAACCAGGTGGCTCTATGACATATAATCTTGATTATGCGAAGGCAATTAATAATGGTAAAAATATTCAAAATGTTTTTGAGACAGCTCTTACACCAAAAAGAGAAAAAACACATGGTAAGTTCCCTTGCCAGAAGCCGTTGCAGCTAGCAGTGAAACTGATTCAACTTCATTCCAATATTAATGATACTGTATTAATTCCTTTCTGTGGGAGCGGTACAGAAGCTGTAGCGTCAGTATTGACTAATCGTTCATTTATCTCTTTTGAAACGAACAGAGAGTACATAGAACTTGCAAATAATCGATTAGATGACATTGATATGAATAAATCTTTAGTGGAAAAAAATCTTATAAGTTAAGACTCTCTTTACATAATTTTGGCAGATTAAAAAATCGTGCTATCATCCAGTGATTATATCGGGCGGGATTACATCTCGCTCCCTGGACTGCATAGTACAAGTTAATTAAAGAATACACTTAGAGTAAGAGGAAGCTAATGGAGGGAGTCATAGAAATGAGAAATCGCCATGATTCAAGACCTTATACAATAAATATTTTATACGGAGAATCAAATTTAAATCATATTATCGACGATTTAGCGAAACAGACCATACACAAAAATGCTGGTGATTTCGGAATAAGTAACATGAGGATAAAAAAAATCCAACACAATAGACGAGCTATGTAGAACAGTTTCTAAAAATAGATTGTTTTCCAGGTCTCTATGCTACTTGCAAGGGGACCTTTTTTGATATAGACAATTGGAGGTTTTAAAATTGACGGATATAGAGAAAGGAAAACGCACAGCAATTTATGTACGGGTAAGTACTACAAAAGCAAGTCAAAAGGATAGTCCAGAACATCAGGAAGCAGTCTGCCGTGAAAAGGCGCGTCAAATGGATCTTGAAATAATTGAAGGTAATGTTTATGAGGATAGGGACACAGGAACGAACATCATAAATCGCCCTGCTATTCAACAATTAGTTAATGATGCTAAAAAGAGAAGGTTTGATGTTATCATTTTTGCGGCGCTTTCAAGATTCTCTAGAGATTCTTTGGACTCTCTTTCATTAAAACGAATAATTGTGGATACGCTGGGGATTCGTCTTATATCGATAGATGAGGGTTATGACTCTCTATATAATAACGATGAGTTGAAGTTTCAAATTATATCGGCTGTGAATCAGAAAATGAGTGAGCAGACCAGTTTTAGCTCACGACGTGGCTTGAGACAGTCTGCGTTGAAAGGAAATTTTATAGGTAGCATTGCTCCATACGGTTATAAAAAAATAGTAATAGATGATAAAAAAACATTAGTACCAGAAGAGGATACTAAAGAAATTGTTCAACTTATTTTTCAACTCTACACTGCACATAAGTTAGGCGAGAAAGAAATAGTCAATTTCTTAAATGAAGTGAAGAAAGTGAAGTCGCCCAAAGGAGGCTTTTGGGGGGTCACATCCATCCAAAGAATTTTACAGAATGAAGCTTATACTGGTGTTAATGTTTTTGGTAAATATGAATCAATAGTTGTTTATAGCAGTACTGAATATTTATCGGATAGGTCAAAAAAATTAGTTCAACGTGATAAAAGTAAGTGGGAAAAAGCTCATGATTCTCAAACACATGAAGCAATTATCAGCAAAGAAATATTTATTTTAGCACAGGAACTTCGATTAAAGCGTGGTGGAGGAAAGAGAGGGGGCATACGTAATAATAAGAACTTATTCTCAGGAATTATTCAATGCGCCCATTGCGGTTCTGCCATGGTGACAATGAAATCAAAAAGTCGTTCAAATAGTAAAGCAGGTAAAGAATATAGATATCTAATATGTTCAAAAAGACGGAGGCAAGGTAATGTTGGGTGTAATAACGCATTCTGGTTGCCCTACCATCCTTTTAAAGAAGACCTGCTTACAAGCATATCAGATCAGATTGGTGATATAAGCTCGGTGGAGTTATTATTCAATAAATATAAAGACTTAATCAATGTTGATCAGAAGGAAAACGAGAAAAAGATTACCAAGCTTGAGAAGCAAATTGCAAGTAATCGAACAATGTTGTTTCAATTAAGAAAGGATAAAACCCTTGGTGAAATAGATGAAAAACAGTATTCATATGAGAAAAAACAATTTGAGTCCGAACTACTTGAACTTGAATATCAGTTAGAGGAATACTGTAAAGATGTTGAAAAGAAAAATGACTTGCAGGAGCTCTATGACGAAATTAAGGACTCATTAGATGACTTACTGACATTGAACTTTGACGACGAAGAAGAATTTGAAGAACTAAAGTCAATCATAAAAAAGCTCATACACAAGATTACAGTTGATCGTGAAGGTAACATATCAGTCAAGACGACATTCGGACTGCAATTGGCTGAAACAAGTATCGTGGAGAACGAAATCGCAGCTGGCAAGCAATAATATAATAAGTTCGCTTAGAGCAATCAACGTTAAGATATTAACGTGAGGTTGCTTTTTTTACTTTACTGGGATAAATTGAGAAAGTGAGTTTGGGTTATCAGTGAGTGCCTTTCAAAACACATTACGAATGTAATGCAAAAACTAAACGTTAAAGGCCGTTCACAAGCGGTTGTCGAGCTGATCAAGCTTGGGGAGCTGAAAATATAGCTGGCCATGTCTTCGGAAGTGACGCGTTTAAGCCTTCTCCACCTTAGGGTGTGGGGAGGTTTTTTGTTGCTTCGGAGAGAAATCGTATAGTCATATGTGGAGAAATCTTGTAAAATTGGGTCAAAGGTATTATTATAAATAATGAAAATTGTTAGATTTTAAATTAAAATGTCTAAATTTGCGGTTTTTATTGTTTCTTGCAGCTAGTTCTCTTCAAAGCTACTGATATACATAATTTAGAAATGAATTTTTATTAATGAATGGGATACTATTAATTCTATTTGAAATGAAAGTTCTCCAATTTTAGGGAGGACTTTTGTAGTTTGTATAGATCAAGATTGCGTGGCTACAGATGAAAAAAGCCCGAAATCTGGTTTTAGAAGCTTTGACTTAATCTATTCTTTCATTCGAGGGATGACAAAAACAAATGACGATTCGTTTATTAATTGTAGATGATCATGAAATACTTCTGAGAGGTCTTATGTTGCTGATCGATGGCCAACAGGATTTGGAAGTTGTTGGTACGGCAGATAACGGTGAGGAAGCCATAGAAAAAACGCTTAAGCTTAGACCTGATATTGTTCTAATGGATATCTGCATGCCAGTTATGGATGGTCTTACGGCTACAAGGAAGATCAGGAAGCTTATGCCAGAGGTTGAGGTACTGATACTCACTATGTTGGATGAATCAGATCATCTAGAAGAAATTCTTGAATCTGGTGCTTCAGGATATTTATTAAAAACATATGGAGAAACCGAATTCTTTTCCGCGATCCATTCTGTATACTCACACCTACCTTATCTTTATCCTCATGCAATGAAGCACTTAATGATTAATCAACCGGAAGTCTCCAAATCCACTAAAACTTCAAAGAAGAAAGTTAGTCTTAATCAATCAAATTTATCAGCAAGAGAACAAGAGGTTTTAGTTCTGCTTTCTAAAGGCTTTTATAACAAAGAAATTGCAGATAAGCTTTTCATTTCAGTGAAGACTGTAGAGTCACATAAAAGTAAAATAATGGCTAAATTACAGTTGTTCACAAGACATGAGCTTGTGAGCTATGCGGAATCGAATGGGTTATTGAACAGAAAAAGTGATGGTGATTAAGCTGATGCCATTAAAGAAGAGGAGACCTTTAAATATCACGGTACAGTTTTTTACTATTACACTAATAATTATATCCTCTACAATGATCATCACTTTCTTTGTCTCCTATGAAGTTGCAAAACGTCAAGTATTGGATGTAGGTGGTGAGATGTTTACTAATACTCTGAAGGATGCCGTTGGTTTTATGGATGCAATGAATCAAAGGGTTGAAGACGGAGATATGAAGCTTGAAGATGCCCAAGACATTGTCAGAACTTATTTACTGGGACCTAAAGATCATAATGGCCTGCGTGATATATCAAAATCAAAAATGTCGACCAATGATTATATGTATATTTGGGCTATTCAGCCTAATGGAACTATGGCCATGCATCCTTTCAACTTCGAGGGCCGGAATATGTGGGATTTGAAGGTGGATGGTAAATATACGATAAGAGAATCATGGACTAATTTGAAAAAAACAGGAAGAATCTTTCGCGAGGTATGGCAGAATCCTGGTGAACCTGTGTACACTTTTATCTCCTATCAGGAATATTACGCCCCATGGGATTGGGTTGTAGGGGCTGGCGGAAGAGAAGAAATGATTTACACCAGAAGATTGGAAACCATGAAATATACTTTTTTGAAAGTAACGGCATTAATTTTTTGTGTTGCTTATATTCTCATCTTCTTATTTACTCGAAGAGTAATCTTTAAGGTAAATAAAATCAGTAATGCCTTAAATGAAGTGGGAAGAGGAAATATAAAGCAAAACATACACTTTAAAGTAAATGATGAATTTGGTGTGTTGGCAGATAACTTTAATAATATGTCAAAAAATCTGCAGAAATTTTTGGGGAAGAAAGTAGCTGTGTGTTCGATTAACGATGAATCTGAACAATATCTTCGTATGTTGTCAGAGAGTGAATCCCGTTTGCGCAACATGATGAATCTAAATATGATTAGAGCGCAGGAAGAAGAGAGAAAACGTCTAGCTAGGGAATTACATGATAGGATCGGACAATCCCTATACAGTGTTGTAGTAGCAATGAATTTGCTAAATCGGGAGAAGCATTTGAATGAATCGACCCAGAGATATCTTGACGATGTGGAAGCAGAAATATCACGGGCGATGTCCGAATTAAAATCGATTATTAATGGGCTTAGGCCTGCGTCAATAGAAAAGTCAGGGCTGACTCCAGCCATGACTGCTTATATAAAGACATATGAATTGAAGTGGGGAATACAGGTTGATTTCCGAAATCATACAACGAACCGGCGGTATCCGCAAGAAATTGAACTAGCCGTGTATCGGGTGTTTCAAGAGGCGCTGTTAAATGCAAGGAAATACTCTAAAAGTGACAAGATAACAATCGATATATTTGACAATAATGATCAACTGGATTTAGTTATCCAAGACTTCGGAGTTGGTTTTAAGGTTTCGGATAAACGCCCAGGAAAAGATGGATTTGGTTTAAATGGGATGAAAGAAAGGATCCTTCTGCTAGAAGGATCCTTTGACATCGAATCGGACCTTGGAATGGGAACACAGGTATCCATTTCAATTCCTCTTCCAGCAGAATGATATTAATACACTCCTTGGAATAATTCGGGATCAGCCGTCAGGTGTACCGATGAAACTCTAGGGAGTGTTTTTTTGATGCTAATGACACCGGGTTTTCATGACTTTTTGGTCTGGTCTGGGCTCGTTTCTTAGGTGAATTCCCCGATTGATAATCAATAGCTGGAACGAGATAATTAACCAAATATGATTACGTCTGACAATGAGAATGTGATTTTGTGGAAAAAAAGATTATCTGGAGGTATACAGTCAATGGGTAAATTGTTCAAAAGCATACAAACAAAAATCACAATTTGGTTTGTTGTTGTTTCTCTCATTCCATTAATTTTTTCATCGGTGTTTACTTACAACCAGACTGCAGAAAGGTTAAATGAAAAAGAAAAAGAATCTATGCAGAGTCTTGTGGATAGTAAAGCACAAGGGATGGATGAATGGCTTGATCGTCGGAAGGCACAAATTGAGCTCGCAGCTAAAACAGAAATTTTACAATCGGCAGAACCTAAAAGAATAAATCCGTATTTGAAACAGATCGAAGAGCAGACAAGTGTTTATGAGGGTGTCGGATTTGCACAGAAGGGGGGCACCGTTACTGCCTCTTCTGCGAAGGATACCATTGGATTAAACATTACTGACCGATCGTACTTTCAGTCTGGAATGCTGGGAAAATCTTCGTATTCTGAAATTCTGACCTCTAAAACGACCGGGAATCGAATTATTGTTGTGGCCTCTCCTGTAAAAGATGCTAGAGGGATTGTAATTGGCCTGATGTATGCAACCGTAAATTTTGAATCTCTAATTAACAATTTTTCACTTAGTCAGACTGCGGAACAAGACCAAGTGACGAATATGGAAGTTATGCTTGTCGATGAGCAGAGCCGTTTCCAGGTTGCACGCGATGATAAACTAATTGGCACAAAGGTTGAGCAGGCTGGAGTTGATGAAAGCCTAACAACTCTTTTAAATTTGAAAAGTAAGGATTCTACTACAAACATATATACACAGAACGGTGAAGAGTACTTACTCGCCTATTCGCCAATAAATGAAACGGGATATGGCCTATATTTTAGTATTCCTATGAGCTCGGTTTTGGCAGGTGCCAAATCTGTGCAAAATAGCATGATTATAGTTATGGTGATCACAGCGATTTTAATAGTATTCCTGTCAATATTCATTAGTGGTTCGATAGCTAAACCCATTCGGATTGTATCTGAACAACTGAAGCGGGTTGCGCAGGGGGATCTATCAGATGCTAATAAAAAAATTAAGAACAAGGACGAGGTTGGTGAGCTTTGGTTAAATCTTCAAGATATGATTACCAATTTAAGATCCTTGATGTCGAATGTGGCATCCGTTTCGGAACAAGTGGCAGCGGCATCTCAGCAAATATCAGCCACCACTGAGGAAATTTCCGGCGGTAGTATGAATCAGGCCAATTCAGCACAAATAATGAGTCAACTGGTTAAGGAACTGACAAATGCTATAGAATCTGTCGCGGAAAGTGCGGAAGAAGCTTCAGAACTGAGCAATCAAACGGAACGAATTGCTCAAGAGGGTGGGAAAGTGGTAACAGAATCTATTGAAGGTATGACCAGCGTGAATGAACAAATGTCACGATTGGAATTAGATTCAAACAAAATAGGTGACATTATCGAGGTGATTGACGATATTGCCGAGCAAACGAACCTATTGGCATTAAACGCGGCTATTGAAGCAGCTAGAGCGGGGGATCAGGGACGTGGTTTCGCCGTTGTAGCTGATGAGGTCAGAAAGCTGGCTGAACGCAGTGGGGACGCGACTAAGCAAATTACGGAGATCATAAAAGGGATGCAAAATAATACTGGGCTCAGTGTGAAATCAGTTTCTCAGGCTGTAAAGAAAACTGCTAAAATCAGTGAAGCCTTCGACAGCATTGTCAGAATGGTCAATCATTCAACAGAAAAGGTGCATGAAATCGCCGCCGCAAGTGAAGAGCAAGCAGCACAATCCAAAGAGGTACTAAATAGTATCGTGACAATCTCCGCGGCTAGTGAAGAGGCTGCTGCTGCTTCGCAAGAAACAGCAGCAACCACACAATCGCTGGCCAGATTAGCTGAGGACCTTAATGAGGCCATTTCTATTTTTAAACTGAATAAGTCGGTCGAGTAATTTGGAATTGCTTAAGGAAGGTGATGAAATGAAGTCGGGGCGGGAGCAATATATTCAGTTTGAATTGCTGCAAGAGAAATATGCAATTCATATTTCAGAGATCCAGGAAATTATTAAAATGCAGGAGATCAGTGAACTCCCTAATGTGATGCCCTATGTTAAAGGTGTGATTAATTTAAGGGGGAGAATTATTCCTGTCATCTGTCTCAGAAGATTATTTGGCTTGAAAGAAGAACAGTACTCGAAACATACTAGAATCGTTGTGGTCAATTATATTGAGGAAACGGTAGGAGTAGTCGTAGACCGTGTAGATAAGGTGACAACATTTTCTGATATTCAGCTCTCCCCGGATCGGCTAGGAGAAGTAAATAGTACCGGATTTTCAGCGATTGGAATAATCGATGATGCAATGGTGGGCATATTGAAGCTAGATCAGGTTCTTGTCAAGGAGGACGAGAACATTGGACAGCTCTGAAGTAAGCCAATATAAGGGATTGTTTTTTGAGGAGATGGAAGAGCAGCTTCAGCTGATAGAAGGCGAGTTGTTACGTTTGGAGAAAGAGGGAGAGTCCGAAAGAGGGATACAAAGTCTTTTTCGAGCTGCACATACCCTTAAGGGTTCTTCATCCGTTATGGGATTCCATGGAATCATGAATTTAACACATGAAATGGAGAATATTCTTGAAAAGGTTCGAAGCAGGCATTTGAATATAACCTCAGAAATGATCGGTTTGTTATTTAACGGGCTGGATCATTTGCAAATGATGAAAGCTGACCTGATTCATGATAAAGAAATCTCAGTAAATATTGATGTGATTATGAATCAATTTCATGAAATGTTGAACCATTCAGCAGCAGTGGAGAATAAGGTATTTAGCGCTGCCCCTATAGTTCTTACAGAAAGGCAGCAAGTAGAGAAACGTCTTGAACTAAACATCTTCATTTCCCCAGCCTGTGAAATGAAGTTGGTCCGGTGTATGGTCATCCTCAATCAACTTCAAGAATGTGCAGAAGTAATTCAATGCCAGCCTCCACTAGAAGAACAGCAGGATGATTCTCTATTTGAAAATATTAAGATCGTGTGTGTCACGAATTGGAGTGAATCTGAAATAAAAGACCATGTGCTTTCTTACATGGATGTTGAGAAGGTTGAGGTTTATGAAATAGCTGATTCACGAGTGGGAACTAAGGCGAATGAATCTCCAACTCTTCAGAAAAAAAGGAACACACAATCAACGATCAGGGTCAATATTGAGCATTTGGAGCAGTTAATGAATCTAGTTGGTGAACTGGTTATTGATCAGACTAGGATTAATAATGTGAAGAGCGAATTACTGAGAAAGTATCAGTCAGACAAAGATATTGAGGAGTTAGAATCCGTTTCTGATCATGTTAATAAAGTCGTATCCGACCTTCGTAACAATATTATGAAAGTTAGAATGATCGCGATTGAGCATTTGTTTAATCGGTTTCCGCGGTTAGTTCGTGACTTGGGCCAAAGTCTCCATAAAGAGGTGGAGCTTGAATTGTCCGGAACTGAAACGGAGATGGACCGTTCATTAATTGAAGAGATCGGAGATCCGCTAATTCATTTAATAAGGAATGCTATGGATCATGGGATCGAAGAGCCCTCGTTAAGGGTGCGTAACGGGAAAAGCTCTAAGGGCCATCTTCGGATCACGGCGGCACATGAGGATAATCAAGTGATCATCAAAGTTGAAGATGATGGAGCGGGCATTGATATCAATAAAATCAGACAGACGGCTATACATAAAGGAATTATTACACTTGAAGAATCAGTTAGGCTAACGGACCAGGAAACGATCTATCTAATTTTTAACGCTGGTTTTTCCACGGCGAGGGCAGTAAGCGAAGTATCTGGCCGTGGTGTAGGCATGGATATCGTTAAGAGTCACATTGAGAAGCTGAATGGATTAATTGACATAGAAACGAAATTGGGAGAAGGTACTCGTTTCATCATTAAGCTGCCGCTGACGTTGGCTATAATTTCCGGGCTACTGGTGAAGCTACATAATCAAACCTATATCATTCCCATGAGCAATATTTCTGAGATTGTAAAAATTACACGGAAAGATATTCATACAGTACGAGGGCAATTAGTGGTTTTCTTACGTCATCAGGTAATTCCGCTTGAATGGATTCACGACCATATTAATATCTCAAGATTTGAATGGGACGGGAGTCCGATTTCTATAGTGATCGTGGGGTCGGCAGAGAGACGATTGGCACTGGTTGTTGATGAATTAATCGGGATTCAGGAGGTTGTTATCAAATCACTCGGGGCTTATGTTGGAACCATAAACAATGTCGCTGGAGCTACAATTCTGGGAGATGGCAAGGTGGCATTAATTCTGGATATTTCAAGCTTCATTCGTAATGTGCAGATGCTCAGCGGGAGCAAGCCTGCAAGGGCAGAATGAAAATGGATATATTTAACGAGAAACTCAGGTCACAACTTTACGGCTCGTTATTTCTGCACAATCACGATGCCGTAATTCTAATGGATTGCGAAGGTCAGTTTACCGATGCCAATCCGGCTATGTCGAGATTAACAGGTTATTCCGTGGAGGAGTTGAAGCAGCTAACGCTTAGTAAGTTCATATTACCGCAGGGTTTAGGTCAAGAGCAGAATATTCTGGACAAGCTGATAAGGGGAGAACGCATCTCATGCAAATTAATGATTTGCAGGGGAAAAACCATCAGCAATCATGAGGTTGATTTTACTGTATCTCCTCTGTATATAAACAATGAAATGATTGGCTTCCAAGGGATTGTAAAGGATGTTGCATCTATGAGAAAAATAGAGTGCGAAGATACGCTTACTGGACTTCCCAACCGTGATAGCTTTCAAGCTCAGGTTAAAAATGTGATCGAAAAGGCAGCAGAAAGAGATGAGAGGTTCGGCATTCTTTTCATTGATATTGATCGTTTTCAGTCGATTAATGAAACGTTGGGGCATACTATTGGTGATATTTTTCTGAGAATGGTTGGGAAGCGGATGTCTGAATGTCTTGGCAGCAATGGATTTCTCGCACGATTTAGCGGGGATGAATTCACTGTGCTTGTCCCCCGGGTCAGTGATGAAGATGAAGTTTTATCGATTGCCAAGCAGTTGATGCAAGCTTTTAGAAATCCTGTCATGGTTAACGGATTTGAAATTAATGTGACGATCAGCATCGGAGCGGGCATGTTTCCCTCCTGTGGTGAGGATAAAATTTCGCTGATGAAAAATACAAATATTGCGCTGCATTCCGCTAAAAAGATGGGGAAAAACCGGGTTCAACTGTATGAGCCTTGGATGGATAAAGATACCTACAGCAGATTCGTATTAGCTAGTGAGTTCCATCGGGCACTAATGATGAATGAATTTATTCTTCATTATCAGCCCCGGCTAAATATTCTAACAAATACTATTGATTGCTTCGAGGCATTAATCCGTTGGAATCATCCGAAGAGGGGAATCATTTATCCGAACGAATTTATCCCGTTGGCAGAAGAAACAGGATTTATTTTGGCATTGGGTGAATGGGTACTAAATGAAGCGTGCCGTCAATGTGCCGTATGGAGGGAACAAGGTCTTATTCCAATTCGGGTAGCGGTGAACGTGTCGGCACATCAGTTCGTGCAAGATGATTTCTTTCAGCAAATTAACAAAAATCTGATTAAACATAAGCTCGATCCGCAATGGCTTGAAATTGAAATCACGGAGAGCGTCTTGATGCATTCCTTAGAAAGGAACATTGAAGTTTTAAGCAAAATACAAGATCTTGGAGTACAAGTATCGATAGATGATTTTGGTACCGGATATTCATCACTAAATTATCTGAAGAAATTTAAAGTGAACACACTGAAAATAGACAAATCCTTTATACAGGACTTGCCCGACGATATTATAACAAAAATGATTATACAGCTTGCGCACGGACTTGGTTTAACCGTTGTTGCAGAAGGTGTGGAACAGTCAGAGCAGCTAGAATATCTCGGTGAACACGGATGCGAGCAAGCACAAGGATTCTATATTGGCAAACCTATGCCGCCTGAACAGTGTATTGAATTTATGGAGGAACGTAAATGGATTCTCTGATCTACAGCACGGATTTGCTTGGAGGAAACTATGAACAATTCAAGCAAATCGTTGAGAATTCGAAGGACACGATAAAAATAGTTGATATATGTGGTAGGATTATTTACGCCTCTCGATCTCATCAGTATGTTTATGGGTGTGATGCAATTGAATATATCGGTAAAAGTGTTTTTGAATCCGTGCATCCTGATGATTTATCTGGCTTTAGAAGTGCTTTTGAGGCTGTAGTAAATAAAAATGAATCCGTAATTTCGGAAATGAGGAAATTTCATAAAGAAGGTCATTACATCTGGTTGGAGGCTTCTTGCTCACCGGTAGTAAATGCAGACGGAGAAGTTCAAAGTGTTATAGTAGTTACCCGGGATATCGGTGATAGAAAAGAATATGAGAAGAACTTGGAGTATATGGCCTACCATGATTTCCTTACAGGACTGTACAACCGGAGAAAGTTCATTCAGATTTTTGAGAATTTGCTTATTAATGCAGAGGAACGATATCTAAAGCTCGGAGTTTTAACTATGGATCTAGATCATTTTAAAAGGATGAATGATCATTTAGGCCACGACGCAGGGGACAAGCTTCTTCAGGAGTTTTCTAAGCGATTATTGGCCTGTAAAAGAGACAAGGATCTTATCGGCAGATTAAGCGGTGATGAATTCGCTATTCTAATATTTGATATTCTCGGTGAATCAGAAATTAGGGAATGGAGAGACCGCATTACAGCATCTCTAGAGGAGCCCTGTGTACTAAATAATAGTCAATATAATATTTCAGTCAGTATTGGGAGTGCAATCTTTCCTGAAAATGGGCGCTCAGTTTCAGAACTAATGAAATTCGCGGATCTCGCACTGTACGATATGAAAAGAAAAGGGAAAGAAAACATATAAATCCGTGTACTAGATGTATCTTTCGAAAGTGACGCGTTTAAGCCTTCTTCACCTTTAGGGGGAAGGTTTTTTGTTGTTTATGCATATTTGCTAAAAGAACATTCAATTGATAATCATTCTCAATACATATATAATGAATCCAAATTAAGGGGAAGTAGGGATGAGCATGAAGCGTAGCGATGGTCTGAATGAAGTGGAAACGATTGATGCCCATAAGACGCCACGGCGGAATAAGAAGTGAATATTGTATATACCTTAGCGGAGCGGGCTACAGATTCCTCAGCATAGATATGAGTCCGGCACAATTTGAGCGGATGACCAGCGGACTGACCGAGGATACACGGCTCCAAGCCGGAGGGAGGAGCTGGGTTGTTTTTTGGCAAAAACGCTATCCCACCATCTATCCGGCTCATTCTGTCTCAAATTGCGGATTGTTCCTATAGTCAGGGTATGCGGGAACTCTATCTGGAGGGGAAAATGCTGGAGCTTATGGCTGTCTATCTCAATGAATCTTTATTTGAAGCTGATCGGATTTCCCACACAGTCAAGCTATCTAGAGATGATATGGAGAGCCTGCGGCTAGCCAAGGAAATTCTGCAACGTGATTATTTACATCCACCGATGCTAGCAGGACTCTCTCGCATTATTTGCCTCAATGAGTTCAAATTGAAGAAGGGCTTTAAGGAAATGTTCGGTTATACTGTCCATGCCTATGTGATTGAACAACGGATGCAAAGGGCACAGCAGCTGCTGAAGCCTGTACTTTTTTCCTTACTGGCTAACATAGTTAGTGTGCTTCCGTTTGCGCTTGTAATTGAGGCGGTGCGGTTGATTTTTGCTCCTTATATTATGGTGGGTGCAGAGCTTCAGATAGAACGTATTTGGTGGATTTGCGCGGGATTAGCCGCTGTTATGGTACTGATGTTCCTGAGCGAGATCCCCGCTTACCGCACTGCATACCGTGGGGCTTACAATGTTGCGGCACAGGGACGGGCGGAATTAGCAGAACATCTGCGTAAGCTTCCGCTAGGCTACCTGACTCGCCGGGATCCCGGTGATCTGGCCAATATGATGATGGGCGATTTCACGCTGGTTGAGACAGGAGTTTCACATCTGCTGCCACAGCTTGCAGGGGCTTTTGTACTGCGATATTCGCACTTGCGGGTTTACTATTCCTCGACTTGCGGATGGCGCTTTCCATGTTCGTGGCGCTGCCGGTTGCCCTCCTAATTATGTACCTGTCAGGCAGACTGCGGCACAGATTAGGGACGAATCATATGAAAGCGAAATTGAACGCCGCGAATCGGCTACAGGAGTATTTGAATGGTATTCGGGTGATGAAAGCCTACAACCTGACGGGAGAACGATTTGTCCGTTTGGATAGCTCTTTTCGAACTTTGATGAAGAAAAGTGTGAAGCTTGAAGGGATATTCGGACCGGTCATTCTAACGGCTATGGCTCTTCTTCGTGCGGGTCTGACCTTAATGGTATACGTTGGTGTTCATCTATTATTAGGCGGGGAGCTCGGTATTCTGCAGCTGGCGGTATTCCTTATTGTCGGCACACGCATCTATGATCCACTGACGACGGCGCTCGCCAACTATGCCGAATTTCGTTACAACGAACAAGCGGGTGAACGCATCGTAGACCTGCTTCGCCAGCCGGTAATGACGGGGACTACAGCTCCACTTCCGAAGAGCAGTTCCATCCGCTTTGACAATGTTACCTTCAGTTATGGAGGTGACCCAGTTCTCAAACAATTAAGCATAGAAATGCCGCAAGGCTCATTAACTGCAATCGTGGGTCCCTCCGGCAGCGGAAAGAGTACAGTGCTGCGTTTGATCTCACGTTTCTATGATCCTGACGAAGGAAGTGTTCTGCTAGGCGGACGCAATATTAAAGAGATTGATCCAGAACATTTGCTAGGGTCTGTGAGGCAACTGCATCGCTTGACCCGCAGAAAGAAGCCGAAATTCAGAAGGGAGTTGATGCGCTGATTACGGGCAGAACCGTTATTGTTATCGCGCATCGGCTGAAAACCATACGAGGTGCAGACAACATTATTGTGTGCTGGAAGATGGCCGACTGGTGGAGGGACGGCATGAAGCTTTACTACTACGAGGCGGATTGTACGGCCGTCTATGGAAGCTGCAGCAGCAATCCGTCGGATTCCGTATCACATCATAGGGAACGTCATTCACATTTTTAGGTGGGCAAACGTATGACTATCACAAAGGATGAATCTAACTGGCCGATTATAAGCCTAAGTCTGAGAGTGATAAGGAAATGAGCTGTGCGGAGAAAATATCGAAGCTGGCTTCAGCTAAATAACCTACAAAAGACGAAGCCAGATTTGGCTTCGTCTTTTGTAGGTTTGCATACCCTTTTCATCCTAGAGAATAATGTCCTTTTTACAAATGAACTATTGCACCGAAATTACAGTCTCCAGCTCAGGAATATATTCCTTGACCATATTATTGTCTTCCCACTGTCCTTTAGTCCCAGCTGGGGCTTGACCTTCGGAAACGACTAAGTACGGTTTGATGGTTACGGTACTCGGTATAGTCTTGAAGGGTTCAAAACGAACATTATAAGATTCGCTTAAGGGGTGAGCACCGATGGGCTTCAGTTGAACGCCATGTTCATCCACAATGTCAAACTGAAGAGCGATGATGCCTCCGTTAGCACCCTTGTATTTCGAAGGGATAGAAGCGAGCATTTCTTCTATGCTCTGGCCTGGTTTAGTTTTGTACTCAACGGATATCTGTGTTGTAATTGGGGTGATTTCTACCTTACTGATCTGCAAGTTAATGTTATCGTGATGCTTGGTCTCCTCTGAAGTTAGTGCGGTAACGGGCGTTGATTTTGTAACAGGCAGAACGAATTCGAACGGGACATCGTAACCCTTTAACGTTACATTTACAGTCAAGTCAAACTGATCAGGGAACTGGACAGTCTGTGTTGTTGTACTCGGCTCATAATAAGTGTTCAAAACCTGAACCATTATACTGGAAGCAGTCTCACCGTCCATGAATTCGTAACCTGCGTTCAGAGGTTGGCCTTTATAGAGAACCTCAAACTTATCCACCGCTCCTTTATTGGCATCTGAAGGCGGTGAATTGGGCTCCGAAGCCAGACTGTTTCCAGGAGTGGTTATGTTCATAAGAATTCGGGTTCCGTCAAATAACAACGTTGGGATATTCATGGTCACATCGCCATGGGTCACGCTTTGGTTTACGTTTGTGATGAAATCCTCGGCTTGTTGAACACCGGGATCTCCATTGTTTTCGCCCCATAATGAATAGATTTCTCCCAGAACCGGAATTTGCTTGAGTGCATCAGCCATTACGGGCGATACAAAGCCGGAAGCAAGGACTGTAACTCCAAGAATTGCAGCGGCTGCAGTGGAAATCCACCATTTATTAAAAGTTTTTGATACATTTTTCTTTTTCTGAACGGGGGAAATGGAATTATCGGTTTCCCTGATGATTTGGTAAGTCTCATTCAGTTTGGAGCGGGCAATATCCGATAACTGATCGGGAAGTAGGCTTTGGCAGTTTTTTAATTGTTCTTCTAACTTAGTGTTTACCATGTCGCAACTCCATTTCTTGATTGAATTGAGATAAATGCTTTAGCTTTTTGCGGGCGCGATGCAGCCGGGTCTTCACGGCTACCGTAGAAATTTCGAGAATGTCGGAAATTTGACTGATCGGCATGTCCTGTAGGTAATGAAGGTGAATGACAATCCGTAGATTCTCCTCAAGATGTTGAACGGCATCCCATATTTCGATTTTCTCATAATCCTTGGAAATGGAAGGGACTTCGGGAAGCTCTCCATAAGGGAGGGCTCTTGAGTTGTTTTTGATCATTTTGTTGCATTCATTAATCAGAATCCGGAAGATCCACGTTTTGAAAAAAGCGGGCTCTCTGAGTGTATGGATGGACCTAAAGGCTTTAAGCATCGTCTCTTGCAGGGCATCTGCACAATCTTCTTCTTTGTTGACGATGGACCTTGCAGTTCTATACAGAGGTAACTCTATCTCTTGCATCAACTGCACGAATGCTTCAGAGTCCCCAGCTTTGGCTTTGACGACAATAGGATTAATATGCAAAGATTTACCTGCTTTCTTGACTAAAAGTCTTAGGATGTTCGTAACGTTACTTAAATATTAGATCGGGTAGGTAGCTAGAAGGTTACAACGAAAGTAAACCTAAGATATCCGGAGACTGCACCGCTTGGGTAAAATCAGCACACACGGGTTTCTGTAAGCATTCTTGTTCACAAAATAATGTAGTATCTGGTGGGGCAGTTTTGTTTACTGAAAGCAAAAGCCCTTCCGCCGTTTTGGCGGAAAGGGCCAGTCGAACTTGCTATTTGGTATTTTAATAATGTTAGGTTTATTTATTCAACATTATCTTTAAATTTTCTATTTCTCTCTTATAAAAATCAACGGTCTTACCCTCTGTGACTTTCCAGTCCTTTTCTAGTGATTCGGTACGAAATTCTTATACTACTCAATGAGTTTATGGTGATTTGAAAAGTTTCAATCAAAAATGATTCCATTCTCCGCATCCCGCAAAACATTATGATTGCTTTTACTGTCGTGTTTTCCCATTTGGACAACCTCCAAGTAGTCTAAACCCATTGGAAGATGAGAATTATGTAAAAAATTCCCTTGTAATCTCGATTTTCTTTCCCAAGGTTGCAGAGGATATCTTGTTATGACATACTCGTCAGCAAATGGTTCGCTAAGTTAAACGATTGAACGAGATGAAAGCGGTGAGAATCATAAATAAACAGCAACAAGTTGAAGTCATCAAAGAAGATTTCAAATTATGCCAGAAGGTCTTTTTGGCCATTGGTAATGAGACACGGCAATCTATTATTACTGTACTTATGGAGACTACTTGTACGAACGGACTACGCCTAGGTGAGATTACTGAACAAACTCATCTCTCACGACCTGCTGTTTCACATCATCTGAGGATCTTAAGAGAAGCTGGAATCATTATGGTGCGGGAAGAAGGTGCTAAAAATTATTATTTTATGGATGTTAGAACAAAATTAGGAGTGTTAAAAAATCTTATAAACCATCTAGATGAATTCATGGAACAATATTACTAGAAAATACAGACGAAGTAGACTAACAATTACATGCTTCGCATCTCGATAATGAAAAGGAGGATTCTTGTGAAAGCAATGATCATTGAAAAATACGGAAAAAGTCCTCTTCTATTGGCAGACATTCTAACGCCTTCAGTGGGTGATTATGATGTATTGGCGGAAATCCATGCGGCGAGTATTAATCCTATCGATTTCAAGGTGCGGGATGGCAAAACTCGTATGCTGTTGAAATACGATATGCCGCTTGTTTTAGGAAATGATTTTTCAGGTATAGTCACCAAAGTAGGAAACAAAGTAACAAAATTCAAAATAGGTGATGCAATATACGGACGGCCAAGAAAGAATAGAATTGGAACCTTCGCTGAATATATATCCGTACATGAGGACGATATAGCCTTAAAGCCTCACAACCTTTCCTTTGAGGAAGCGGCGTCAATCCCACTAGTCGGGCTTACATCCTATCAAACATTACATGATATATTACAGCTGTCGGCAGGGCAAAAAGTATTGATTCAAGCTGGCTCGGGCGGCGTTGGAACCTTTGCTATCCAGCTTGCCAAAGCAATGGGGCTTTATGTCGCTACAACTACTAGTGATGCCGGAGCTAATCTGGTCAAATCTCTTGGAGCCGATCAAATAATTAATTATAAAACAGAACAATTTGATGAGGTTTTACAAAATTATGATGGAGTATTCGATACGATTGGCGGAGAAACATTAGAAAAGGCTTTTAAAATAGTCAAACCAGGTGGACAAATTGTATCGGTTTCTGGGCTGCCCAATGCGCGCTTCGGAGAAGAATATGGGTCTGGCTTTATAAAAACGAGTCTTTTTCGATTGGTTACCCGTAAGCTCACAAAATTAGAGAAGCAATACCATGTTAGATACAACTTCCTGTTCATGAAACCAAGCGGGAGACAATTAGAGATCATTTCAGAGTTTATAGAGGCAGGGAAAATAAAGCCTGTAATTGATCAAATATTTTCTTTTGAAGAAGCTCAAAAGGCAATGGAGTATTCCGAATCGGGAAGGGCAAAAGGAAAAATCATATTAAAGATAAAGTGATAGGGAATTTAACCCAACTCATAGAATATAACTACTTGTGCCAAGAAAGGAGAATTTCTATGTGTTTTCACTGTTATAGGAAGATAAGAATCCGCCACCTCTCCGAAACCGACGTGTTAAAGTAAGATACTACACAAATCATATGGGGTGTATCGGATGAAGATAAATGATAATTATTTGAAGGAACAATTAAAACATGTTTATTGGCTTAATGGTGGACCTTGTGCCGGAAAGACTACTATGACCAAAAAATTCGTAGAGGAACTAGGCTTTCAAACATTAGGTGATGATGTCTTAAAATATAGACCATTCACTAGTCCTGTTGATTACCCTGCTCTTCAATTTCCTAATCCTGATTTGGATTGGAATAAGTGGTTCAATAAACCCGTAGATGAGCACTGCGAGTGGCTATTTCAAATCGTCGAAGAGATGATGGACTTCTTTATCATTGACTTGTTAACAATGCCTAATGACAAACCAATAATTATTGATTTAGGCATAATGCCTGAACGTATATTACCTTTTATACCAGAAGAGAGAATGATTTGTTTGTACACGTCTGACGAAGAGATAGAGCGATTATATTACTTTAGAGAAGATCATAAGATGATTTTGGATTGCATCAACGCCTATACGATAAACCCAGAGGAAACGATTAAGCACGGAAACAAATCTATGGTTAAGTTCTCTAATGAGATTAAGCACGCCTGTACTGCAATAGGGATCAAAACCGTTGAAAGAATACCAAGTATGAGCGTGGAGGAACAATTTAAGTTAGTTAAAGAACATTTTGGATTGTAGAGATGACCTAAAGGTAAGTTTTGTACTGACTTTTTTGTGCAGTAAATGCACGGCTTTCATTTGATAACTACACTAAAATTTATCTCGAAGGGAGGGAATACGATGGATTGGTTGCAGAGGATGAACAGCGCGATGGAATATATAGAAACAAATCTAACGGATAAAATCTCATATGATGACATAGCACAGATCGCCTGTTGTTCTACTTATCATTTTCAACGAATGTTTCCGTTTATTACTGGAATAACGTTATCTGAGTACATTCGACGTCGACGATTGACATTGGCGGCTTTTGAGCTGCAGACAACAAATGCAAAGGTTATTGATATAGCTATGAAATATGGGTATGATTCGCCGGAAGCGTTTGCGCGAGCGTTTAAGAATCTTCATGGGATAATACCGATATCTGCACGCGATAAAGGCGTTTCTCTAAAAGCCTATCCTCGGATGTCCTTTCATATTTCTATAAAAGGAGATGTCGAGATGAATTATCGAATTGAACAAAGAGGGCCTTTTGAGATGTTCGGAGTATATGGTCTAATAAATTTGGACATGAAAACAGCGTTCTCTGAAGTTCCTCAATTCCGTGGAAAATGTGATGATGATGGTAGTGTTGATCTTATGAATGAATTACTAGGACGTTTTGGTGATACCGTATTGCACGCTGCCTTATATGATCACACGGGAGAATCTTTCAAGTATATGATTTGTTACAATTTACCAAAGGGGCTTGAAATTCCAGAAAGATTTACAAAGCTCTCTGTCCAGGCTTTAACATGGGCTATTTTCCCGGAGCCGCAATGTGATTTGCAAAAACTGTGGGAACGAATATACTCCGAATGGTTTTCGACCTCTGAATACGAACAGGTTGATGGTCCTAGTTTCGAAATGTATTATGGTATGGCAGTGAATGTTACAGGGGAAATATGGATACCCGTAAAGAAAAAATAACATTTACTCAAGTGAAATGCAGGGATGCGTAAGCGAAGATGATAGCTGAACAAAGTAAATCTATTTAAAGAAACCACTCCTTTGTCGGGAGTGGTTTTGTCTTATATATTTTGTATGATAAAACTACCTGCAGTTTATGAGCTGGAAAAAAATTTAGTATAAGTGCAACCATTTCTACGAACTTTCTACTATATAGATAAGAGTGTTGAAAAGGGAAAAGGAGAACAGCGGATGGAAGACCAAGGAATAGTTCACTTATATCTACAGCGTTCACAGCAAGCTATTTTAGAGACTAAGAAAAAATATGGGGCTTACTGCAGAGTGATTGCAAGAAACATTATTTCAAATTTGTCTGATGTTGAAGAGTGTGAGAACGATACATATTTAGCAGCATGGAATGCAATACCGCCTAATCTGCCTAGAAATTTTCCGGTATTTCTGGGGAGGATCACCCGTAATATTGCGCTTGATAAATATGGTTATAATACAGCGCAAAAGCGTAATCGTGAGTTTGAAGTCATTCTAACTGAACTAGAAGAATGTTTAGCTTCCCCTGATACGGTAGAAACAGAGTATGAAGAAGGTGAGATAGCGAGCTTAATAAATGAATTTTTATATAGCATAGATGAGCAAGCCAGAAACATATTTATTGGAAGGTACTGGTATTCGTATTCGATAGAGGAGCTTTCCATGAGATTTAATATGAGTAGTAGCAAAGTGAAATCTATATTATTTAGGACAAGAAAAAAACTTAGAATTCATCTAAATCAAGAGGGGGTTAACCTATGAAAAAAGAAGATTTATTTAAGGAGATCGGATTCATTGATGAGAACTTAATTGAAGCGGCTAAGCACAATGGAATAGAGAAAAGAAGAAAAGGTATCTCTAAAAAGTGGGTTGTTTTGGTCGCCTGTCTTATCCTGTATAGTTCAACTGCTTCAGCTTTATTAGCAACAGAATATTATAAAAATCAAAATTCTGAGCCTTACATACGTTACCTAAAAGCTGAAGATATGGAGTTAGAGCCTGCTACTAAATACGATGCAGAAAAATTTCTACATGCTTTGAAAAGTGATAATAATGAATATGTATATATTGCTATTAATAGGCTGGTAGAAAGCTTTAATGATCAAAAGTTGAGAGTAAAAGCTTTAAAAGAACTTCAACCATTTATAAAAAATGAGAATCAAAAAATCGCCGATGCGGCTGCTTTTGCCGTCGATATTTTGTCAAAAAGTTATAAGAGCCCTTATATTGTTAAATTAGCAGACGGAAGTATGATATTTACGTTGTTTAATAATTATTCGGATTATGGAAGTCAAAATGTCATTTGGAGAATAAAAGACAATGTGCTTGAAGAGTATCTAAGTTTTTCAACACCATCAATGTATGTTAAAAAAATTATTCCTTCACCAAATCATAAGTTAGTTGCAATACTAACATGCTCTAATAAAAGTAATTTCGTCCAAATTAATGATATTGAAGAGGGAAGGGTAAGTCCAGAATTAATAGAATCTGCAAGAGTTAAATATGGTGTGCAAAAAAAATTAGATACATGGATTCGCACAGATCATGAAAATTATAGCTATGCAGTTAAGATAGTGTGGAAAGACAATGATACTTTAGCATTTGAGGGGTCTCTTGCCTACCAGAATACTGAGATTATTGAGAATGTTACTGTAAAGTATCAGTTTAGTAAAAAGATCATAGAAGTAAAAGAGCTTAATTCTAGATGAGAGTATGTTTCGGCGGCTCCTGTTATAGTTTTCGCTTACTTTTGATACGGAGAACGTACCACAAATAACAGCAAGAGTTTATTGTACAACTCGAATCAAGTATGCAAAAATTTCCGGTGATATGATCAAAAGGAAAGGAGGGAGGACTTCCATGTACGAATGGAATGAAATGGTCCAGCTAATGGTAGACTGGGTGGAAAACAATATTTCGGAGAACACATCCCTACTTCAGATGTCAGAACAGCTAGGCTATTCACCCTACTATTGTTCTAGGCAGTTCAATCAATTAACCGGGATAACCTTGAGGGATTACATCTGGACTCGAAGGATCAGCCGTGCCGCCCTGGAGCTCCGCGATACGGATCAGCGGGTTCTAGATGTTGCAGTAAAGTATGGATTCTCATCACAAGAAGCGTTTACACGAGCCTTCAACAAGGCTTTTCAGCTCACCCCCGCAGCTTATCAAAAAGCTCCCCGGCCTATTTCGTTGGCTATTCGTCAGGAGGTATTCTCGCCTTATCATTATTTGATCAAGGAGCGGGATAAGATGAGTAAGGTCCATTTGCAACCGGCAGAGATCAAAGTAGAGTTCATTCCGGCGCACAAATTTATTGGGATATGGGACATTTCCATAACAAACTATGGGGACTTCTGGGGAAACGGACACTCTTGTGATGAGATCAGCGGTACGTTGGAGAGTATGTCCAACCATACCCTTCCGGGACAACTCGGTCAGACGGCGGGATGGTTTTACCAAAATGGTCAAAAGGGGTACTTGTATGGAATCCCAGTCTCAATGGAGTATAACGGACCGTTTCCGGAAGGAATGGAATGTAGGGAGGTTCCAGCATCGGAGTATTTGGTTTTTTTCCACCCGACTTTCGACTATCTGAAGGATAATAGCGCTGTTATGCGTACAGTTGAAGAGGTGGCATGGAGCTTTGACCCCCAAGGTATGGGATACGAATGGGATGAAGGAACCAAACAGGACTATCAACGGCATTTCCCAGAGGGTTATGGTTATGCAGTGCTGCGACCAGTAAAAAAGATATAGCTGATATATCTGTTTGCACAGACAAACCCAGACGAGGGGCCTAAACAAGTGCATTTATGAAGAATATTATACCGTTTAGCTTCGGCTGGTCCGGGATTATTTATTGGCTTTCGCCCACGCACACTTTCCGCGAATGCATATGATGATTATGCCTACTCATTGAAAGGAGCGATCACATATGGGATTTTTTCCAACGCCGGGAACCGGCCAATTCCCAGGGTTCCCGGGTGGACCAGGAGGACCAGGCGGACCTGGGGGACCGGGTTTTCCAGGTGGATTTCCTGGGACTCCGGGACCTTCGGGAGGTGCACCGGGAGGCGTTCAAGCGCCGTCGGCACCACCACCGCAATTCGTACCGCAAATGTCGGCTACCACATTTGCCATTGACCCCGGTGCGATCAGACGCTGTCTGTTCCGTAACACATACGTTTGGCTGAACAACGGCGAGCAATTCTGGTTCTTCCCGGTATTCGTCGGGCGTAATTCTATTGCAGGGTTCAGATGGTTCGGTTTCTTCTGGGGATACTTTGGTATAGATTTGAATCGGATTCGCTCGTTCACCTGCTTCTAAGGCAGACAGCATCGAGAAGGGGACCCTAAATAAGGGGACGTTTTGCGGCGAGGCATGATAGGGTACCTAAAGAAGGAACTTTTACTTGCAGAAGTAAAAGCCCTTCTTTTTTTTGGTTGTAGAGGGGCATTTCTAAAGTTGTTGAAGGTCGGACGAACTCAAGTTGTCGCTATCGGGTCTTTTTATGGAATCGAATCCTGGTATTTGTCGATATATAACGATCCGTCCAATTGGAGCTCTGCGTAAAATACTTGATCAAAAGAATGAATGTTGGCTTTCTTTAGTTGCTGGTTGAGCCAGACTGTGGAGACATCTATTTTAGTAAGGTTTTTTTCTACGATTTTACCATCAACGATAAGCTCAGTCGGGATATTGTGAATAGGCATAACGGTTGCCTTTACATCCTTTTTTGTTGCAGGCAGCATTTCTTCTTTTTTCAACACGCTGAGTTGACCGTCAGGTTCCAAAATGGCAACTTCGACATCTGTGGGGGAGAAGATATCCTTGTTCCGAAGCAGCATGCTTAAATCGTCGATGTTGAGGTGCTGCTTAGCCAATGCCTTTTCCAGAATTTTGCCTTGTTTGACGAGAATCGTAGGTTGGCCATCGAGAATCTCACGTGCTCTGACGGAGCGCAATCCGATCCAAGCAACGATGAACGCCAAGAGCGACCATAAGATCAAGCTAGATATTCCTTGCAGCAGCGTGATTTGTCTGTTGACGATAATCTCCGCAGTGGTGGAGCCGAAGGTAATTCCTGTTACATAATTGAAGAACGTTAGATGCCCGACTTGTTTTTTACCGAGCAGACGTGTCAATAAGAGTAGAGCAACGAAAGACGTTGCCGTACGAAATAGAATTTCTCCATATGTCATATGCTGAGCCCCTTGCATAACAGATGGTCTTAAATTAGCCCTTATTTCCATCTCTTATACTTGTTAATTGAAAGGAATCTACTGATCATGAGCACGTTATATTACATCAATAGAAACTAACAAGAAAGTATCTAAAATTTATTATTGTTTTATATCCTAAAGAGGTACTGACCGGGAGGACGGAATGCAATTTTTAATCATTGTATTATGAGGGGGAATTATTTCTACCGAAGATTGAATTAAATATGACGTTGAACCAATCGATTGCCATTATAACGGACTTGAAGCGGAAACAGCTATTAATGAGTCAATTAGTGGACCATTCCCATTATTATATTTTTCGAGCTGGGCCTCATTATCTTGGCATGGACGTTTGTCCTAACAGTAGTGTCTGTCATTTTGTATCAATGGCGGTTGAAGGACGAGTAAGGGAGCAATAGAGGGACTTTAGCCAGCCTTCGGTGGGTCTTTGGTATGGTCGAAACAAGCGGCCAAATGTGACTATACGACGATTATTTTCCAATTGAGGCTGTGATGTTGTCATGAAGAGGATTGGCGGGTAATAAAGATGATTAGAACTTTCAAATTTGGTTGAATTTGGAGTGGAAGCCAAGGAAACGGAGTGAAGGATCATGGCAGCACTGACAGTAGCAGGCATCCGTCCGTTACAGGCCATTGCGGCCTACGGCGGTACACAGAGTGATGTCAGTTCCCTGGAAAAACAGCGGAACCGGCTGATGATGGAACTGGATAAAGTGAATGCAGCACAAGGAAGCGAGATGCAGACTCCTTATCGCCGGGAGCAACTGCAGCGGCAAATCCGGCTGCTGGAGTCCCAACTCGTACAGAAAAGCGGGAGTAGCAGCCCCGTAAATTTTGTACCGGCTTCTCCGCTACAAGATCACCCCTCCCTCTGGCGGAATGAGTGGAAGGGAGGCCTCAAGGGCATCGGTTTGACCGATCCCCGGACGGCGACGGTGAACTCGGAGGGACATTTCGACGCGTTAATTTAGACAAGAGAGCGAAGGTGAGAAAAGCTTCCGGTGATGAACCGGCTTTTTCGCACTTTCTTTTTTGAATAGGCGGCTCATAATCATGAGGCTAGCTAGCCGATCTTCCACCGAGGAGAACAGCATGACAGAAACAACAAAATAGGCGAGAGGGAAGTTCCAACACTTCCTCTTCGCCTATTCGTGTTTATGCATTTTGCCTAGGGTTCATCTAGATTACTCCGGTGTTCCTTGGGTTACCCCATGGATATAGGTGAGTGTCGGAGAATCGACGGCCCCTTGCCCCGGATTATAGGTGAAGGAGTACTCGATGGTATCCCCTTGTTGCAGGTTATTTACAGGGTAGGTATAGTTACCGTTCCCTGCCGGGGTCATGGCTACGTTCAGCTGCCCACCGTTATTTAGCTTATAGTGTAAGTCGGCAAAGGTTGCGCCGTTCACATAGAACAGCAGGTCGTCGCCTATTTTCTTCAAGCCACGCACCTCATCGCCAACAATGATAACACCGGATGATGATGCCGGTACAACAGTGATGGTGGAAGTGGCTGTTTTATTGCCGTTGGCTGTTGTAGCCGTTACGGTTGTCGTGCCCGGAACGATTCCCGTCACGAGACCGTTCGGATTCACGGAAGCGACGCTGGCGTTCGACACGGCCCAAGTGACCTGCTTATTCGTTGCATTAGACGGGGCTACATTGGCGTTCAACTGTACAGTCTGTCCGACTTCCACCTGTGCAGTGGTCTGATTCAGGGTTACACCGGTAACCGGTACGTCGCTACCCGGATTCTGGCTGTTGTCCTCTTTATAGACACGTACATAATCGACCTGCATTGTTGCAGGGATATCGGATGGGTCCGGGGTATGACCGTTGTCAAAATATCCGCCGATCGCCAAATTCATAATGATGTAGAAGGGCTGATCGAATGGGGCATTCGGATTGTTCGGTGCAGCTACGGAATACCATTGATCTCTGCTCACTTTAAAGAAGAACTTTCCATCTACATACCATTTCATATTATCTTCTTCCCAGACCATGGAGTACACATGATAATCATTGGCGAAGGTCTGGCCTTCAGAGAAGTGATACTCACCCGCAATATATCTGTTCACCGGCCATTGACCACCAAAGTGTATGGCGCCGCTGGTCGTGCCAGGCAAGCGTCCTTTGGCTTCCATAATATCAATTTCGCCGGATGCGGCCCATGCACCATAGGCGGAATCTTTCGGAAGCATCCAGAGTGCTGGCCAGACGCCATTACCTGTAGGCAGCTTGGCACGAATGTCTACTCTTCCGTACTGGAAGGACAACTGATCTTTGGTGTTAATTTTACCGGAGGAATATTGTGCATACCGGTTTGGGTCCTGCGGAAAGGATTTGGAATCGTGCAATGCTCGGATGTTTAGCTTTCCGTCCTGTACAAATATATTTTGTGCACTGTCTGTATAGTGCTGAAGTTCCGCGTTGCCCCAACCCCAACTATTGGGATCGTCAGTGATATAATAACCCTGCTCATAGCTCCATTTATTCGTATCGAGCGTGGTTCCGTTAAATTCATCCTGCCAGATGAGATTCATGCCTTCAATGGCTGGGTCGTTTGGTGTTCCGATAGCAATGTCATCATGATCGGATACATCCGGACGCGGGGCATCGGGATTGCCAATAAAGGTGTAGTTGACGTAATTGTTGCCCACATTTCCGCCCGTCTGTCCATTCAATGGATAGCCGATACGAATCTGCACATCCTCTTGTACGGGCTGGAACCAAAGCCCATAGATATAGTCAGCCCAATATCCCCATTGGTTGGCATCGGACATGTTGTTATAGCCGTTACCGGCGTATACAAATCCGCTCTGACTGGAATCACTCATAGCCACCCATTGTCCGTTGATGTTAATCTGGTAAACGTAATTTCCGAGCTCGGTGCCAATAGGTGCTCCCCCATCAATCTTGGGCAGCGGTACACCTATGACGCCTTTCGCATCTGCGGTAAAGGTCGTTCCCTCATAGGGAGTGAGGACGTATGAATTTCTTACAGGTTTATTAAAGGTGAGAGTGTAAATAACGTTAGCTGAAGAGGTCTTCGATTCTAATTTTACATGGATAGACTCCGTTACGGTAAACCAGTAGCCGCCGCCCCCTTCAGTGAATTGTCCGAAGTTGTTATCGTAGATCCAGCCGCTGGCTGCGTTATTGTCAATATCAATCCAGGTACTGCTGTTTACAGGTTTTACATATACCTTCAAATCGTCAGCCACTGCTTCATACGTTACCGCCGAATCGTTGTTGAAGGTAGGATAAGTAAAGCCGGCACTACCGGTGAAACCTGCCGTAATCTGCGGCCCTTGTGTAGGCGCCATAGCGGTGATAGTTGTCTTGTTTATGTTCTGAAATACTAGGGTGTAATCCAGTGTTACCCCGTTAGCTTTGGAGTACAGCTGAATTTCAGTGGTTGCGGAGAGCGTGAACCAATAGCCATTCAAGCCGCCGTCACTCCAGTGTCCCCAGTTTTGGTTGTAGGTATAGCCGCCGGCACTGTCTATATCAACCCAACTGCCAGCAACTTTCACTTTTACACCGACATCATCGGAAACATCATTCCAGGTAGCAGAGCCTCCATTGAATGTAGGCATGACGAATCCATAGCTAGCGTGTCCAACCCCTGATTTTGAGATGACAGGTCCGTCTGCCGCTGAAAAGTAAGACATAGAGGTAACTGTGGTTACTGCTGCTTGCACCTTCGAAGTCGGCAATAGACCAACACCAGCCAACAGCACTACCGCTAAGAACAAACTGAATACCTTCTGCTTAAAACCACTCTCCGTATTGTGAATTCGCTTCATACTTGCCCTCCTTTAATAAAATAATAGAAAACGAAACCGCTTTCATTTAGGAACAACTCTATTCTATCGAATATAATAATCAGCTAAAAGGTACAATTATTTTTGTTATAACCCAATTTTTTGGCTTTTGACTATTTATAGCGCTGTGTCCTGGTAATTGTCTTCTCTGTCATGCTTCCGGCGAATCATTTGGCGGTACTCTGTGGGTTGCATGTCCATGACATCCCGGAAGGCACGTGTAAAGCTTTTATAGCTTTCATACCCTACCATGGTGGCTACCTCTACGATTTTATGATCGGTCTCAGCCAGCAGCCGCCGAGCTTTATCCAGGCGCACGTCGCGCAGGTATTCTGCAAAGCCTTTGCCGATATTCTTCTTGAACAGATTAGAAAAATAGGCATAATTAAGCGACACGTGGTTGGATACCATCGCGAGGTCCAGTGGTTTATGATAACTTTCGTGTATAAAACGAATGGCTTCATTCAAATCCTGCGAGTTTCGGTAGCTGCACTTATATTCGTAATAGAATTGGTTCAGCCGAAGCAGCTGTTGTTGCAACGCCTGAATATAATCGCGAATACCCGGATAGTCGAATAGATTACGCAAACATTCGATGTCCAGCGCTTCTTCTCCCATGTATGGGCGGATGACACGTACGTATTCCTCCAGCATTTGCACGATGGCACGGCATAGCTGCTGGGTGTATTGGATGTGATAGCGTTGCAGCGTATCTTTGTGAAATATCATAGAAATACCTTGGGTAATTGCACCGCTATTCTTGCTACCGACTAATTGGAACAGGGCATACAGCTCCTCATAGGGAAGCTCCCACTGCTGTTCCAGCCTTACAATATGCGTAGGTAGAATGCAGCTCTTTTCAGGAAAAAGGTAACTGTGGCGGTAGAGCTCAAGCGCTTGTGTATAGCTGAGGGGCAGTGCCTTCAATCCTTGCTGCGGGCTGGTCATGGCAGTGATGGCATCGATCTGTCCTGTCTTAAGAGCGGACGGAAAGGCGCCCGTATCTACGGACGCATCCACCGCGAGGATCAGATACGGGCGGTGCTGCAGGCATATGCAACCTTGTCTGCCATATACACGATAGGCAATAGATTCCATGCTGTGGCTACTATTAGCCCCCGGTTGGTTAATCCATAGTTCCTCCCGCAGCAGGCATAGGCGGTAATTACTCCATAACTTTAGATTCTGCTGCTGGGTCTGGAGGACCCACGACTCATCGCTCACCGCGCCCTGCATATACATACTCAGTTCTTTGCGGTCGGTCTCTTGAGCACGACGGGAGATATGCTCCATATTGCGCGAGAGCGCCTGCCGGGTTTTTATTTCATGCGCTACATGTTCTACCGCGGTTTGTAAATCTTCACGTTTCACAGGCTTAAGCAGGTAGCCCTTTGCCCCGAGTTCGATGGCTTTTTGAGCATAAGCAAAATCACTGAAGCCGCTAATAATCAGGTATTCCACCTCGATGCGTTCCGCTTTGCTCCGGGCCATCAGTGTTAGCCCATCCATATCAGGCATTCGGATATCGGTAATTACCAGTTGAATGTTGTGCTGACGTAATATTCCCAAGGCCTCGATGCCGTTTACGGCACAGTAAATGTTGTCCAGCTGCAGGGGAAATTGGGGCAGCATGGCCTGAAGTCCATCGCGAATATGCTTTTGATCATCGACAATCAGAATATTGATCATACTCTACCATCCTCCAAGATTCACATTTTCCCAAGGCAAGCGTATGGTCACACAGGTATAGGCACCCTGCACACTGTCAATCCAAAGACCGCAGCCCTTGCCATAATGAAGTTGTATGCGTTTATGCACGTTCTCTAGGCCCAGTCCGTTCTTGCTGGTGACAATCGGCGAATCCATATCGCCTAGTAGCACAGCTTGTAAATTGTACAGCATCTCTGGGTTAACACCTGCACCATCATCTCGTATTTTTATTAGCAGAAGGCTTTCATTCTCTACAGATACGGTAATTTGGATATTTACACTGCCGCCTGAAGGCGCCGCGTGATGAACGGCATTTTCGACGATGGGCTGCATGCACATTTTAGGAATTGTATAACGCAGCACCTCCTGAGGGAGATCAGCCATCAATACAATGTTGCCGCCTTCCATAAAATTTATGAAGCGGATATAGCTGTGTATGTTGGCAAGTTCTTCGCTAAGGGCAACCGTATCGCTGCGCCACTGCATGCTGTAACGCAGTTGGGAACCTAGAGACACCAACGCGTCGGCGATCGCAGGCTGTCGCTGAACCTCCGCGAGCATACGAATAGATTCCAGTGCGTTATATAAAAAATGCGAATTGATCTGCGAATGCAGCGAATGCAGTTGAGCATTTTTGGCAACCAGTTGCTTATCTACCACCTGAGTCATCAGATGCTTGATCTCGTCTAACATGTTATTGTAGCTGACGGCCACTTCATCAATTTCATCACCGGTTTCGTTCGCACCGAGACCGGTTTCGATTTTTGCATCCAGTTGTCCTTGCCGCACCTTACGCATAGAAGCCAGAACCCTGTCCAGCCGCCTGAATATACGCCGGGTAGTATGTGAAACAAGCAGCAGCATCAGGAGCAGAACACATAGTGTGATCGCTACAACGAGTAGATACCAGCTCCGCGGCCCCTTCATCAGTGCCTGATGAGAGGCAATATCTACGACATAGGCGTTCAAGGGGGCGATGTACCGATACAATGCGTAGTAAGTATGGTTGCCGACCTCAACCTTAATGGGGCTGGGGCTACTTTGCTGAAGCACATCCAGCTGTTGATGAATGCTGCCCAGAATTTTATCCAAATCCTCCCCGGCATTTTGAGAAAAGAGATGATCAGGATTGTAAACAGAGCGGGAAGGGTTGCTTCCGTCCATCACTACAGAAAAGAAATCTCCCCCGCTATCCTCAAGCAGGTCATTGAAAAAGACGCTATGCTGGGCGCGAATTTCCATAATGGTAGGGAGTTTTTGCTGCTGCCCTTGTAGGCGTACCAGTCGGTAATAAGATAGCGTATGCTCGCCATCCTTAAAAGCAAATAGGCGGAATGCCGCACCACCTTCCTCCCGAAGGGTCACCCAGTAGTCCTGCGGCCAAAACTTGTCATAATGGTAGATTTCAGGCCAAATCTCAAATAGATTTGGATTATCGACATAGAAACTGAGCTCACTGATCATCTCGTGGCTCTGAATGATATTATGCATTTGCTCAAATTGATTTTGTCTAAATTTTACGAGACGCAGGCCATCCCCGCGCATATTGGAGTGAATAAAATCTACAAATGCCTTTTGATTCAGCGCAGTAGAGGAAGCGTTCTCAATAACGCCCATTCTGCTGCGCAGCTGTTCGTTAAGCCGTGAGACATGGCTGCTGCCGGTGGCCATAGCGTCCTTGTATAGCTGGCTTTCCTGCATGCGAATAAATAAAAAAGATACTACAATCGCAGGAACGGCAATCATCATGCTAAAGGCCAGAAACAATTTTTTCGAAATGCGTGAATTTCGGTAAAGCCTCTTCATTTTAGTCAGCAGATACTTCATTTAAGCAGCCTCCTACCCTTGTAATATACCATATATTACAAACCGCCTGGTAGGTAACTAGGCTGTTTTTCCAAATGGTTATAACTAGTGAAAAAGGGAATACCGGCCACCATTTCGGTGACCGGCAGCAATCTTTATACGGGGATTATTACTCTGCCATTTTGGATTTTCGCACATCCAGTTCAGCCTGGCGGTATTCCATCACCTTGCCGAAGCTGTAATTCTCGCGGCGGTCAAGGAAGTTTTCAAAGATTTTATCAAAGTCAGCCTCATTCTTGGCCGTAATCAGCTCAGGGAGAACTTCCTCCCAATTTTGAGAAATACGCGACCAGGCTACCGATACATCAGAATCACCCTGTGGATCTAAGCCCTTGTAGATACCGCTATCAATATCAGCCCGTTTATTAGCGAAGTCTTCCATTTGCTTAATGACAGGAGCTTTCTCTGGTCTCCACTGGTTGATGATTACAGGGTTTCGCATCATCCAATAGGTATCCATGATGCCATATTCTTTCTCCATTTTCTCAATATCAGTTTCGAGCAAATTTACCATTTCAGGCTTCAGCTGCGGCTTGCCGTCTACCATTTCCCATGTTTCGCCTTCTTTGCCAAGGAATATATCGCGTTGGCCTTCTTCGCTGGCCAGATAGCTCAAAAAGCGGATAGCTCGTTCAGGATTTTCGGTAGATTTGCTAATCATCGTCACCATCCAGCCGTCCATGTTGCCGGGGAATAGCTTAGGACTGTCGCCCTTGCTGTTCTTTGGCCCATCGACTGCAATGTAATAAGAATCGGGGTTTCCACTTGCAGCCAGCATAGGATTGACAGCCGACATACCAGTCCACTCCCGGACCATCATGAAATAACGTGCGTTGTTCGTTTTTTCCTCTACCTGAGTATCGGAATCCACCAGGAAATCTACATTAATCAGCCCGCGCTCGTAAGCCGTACGGAAGGTTTTTAGCCAGGCGATATAATCGGGATCGGTAATGCGGTCGTATACTTTACCGTCTTTCTCATGCGGAACGGCCAGCAGGTTCTGCAAATATTCAGTCATCCCGTAAGGAACATTCCCTTGTGCAAAGAAGGGGCTGATCGGCTGACCTTTATACTGCGAATATTTATCCTTCAACAATTGCAATGCATTCAGAAAGCCCTCTGGTGTGCTCAGGTCCGGACTGCCCATTTCTTCATACAGATCCTTCCGAACCAGAAAAGTCTGGTTGGCGGCCGTCATGCCGGTTTCATGCATCAGGTTGGGGCTATATGAATCATTCGGAACACCATAGGTATTACCATTTTCTTGGCGATACCATTTCAGTGTGCCGTCTCCAGCCACCTTGAAGAAGTAGGGATCATACTTATCTGCCAATTCATTCAAGGCATAGACATGATCGCCTTCCCATAGCTTTTTAACAGCCGTTTCCCACGAACCCATCGAGATCAAGTCGGGCAGCTTGCCGGAGGTCATCATCAAAGTAATATGCTCGTTCGCTTCGCCGGAGGGTACTTCTAGCTTGATGTTAACACCTGTTTTTTCCGTTACATACTTGGAGGTCAAGCTTTCTCCCCAGGTGTGGGCATACCAGTTAGCACCAACGAACCAGGTCAGATCCACAGGGCTGGTGTCGAGTTTCCATGCCGGTTCATCGGGATTGAGTGTTGCTTCATTCGGCGGCGGTGATGTACTGTCCGTTGGTTGTGGTGTTGGTTTGTTATTGGCTGAATTGTTGCTACATGCGGCCATGCCTAGCGTCAGAATTATAGCCAGAACGAGGGTCAAACCTGGCTTAATGAGATTGCGTTTCATGACATAATCATCCTTTCTCTGCTGCTTCTGAATTTTTGGATACCCGTTTCTATACGCATACACTTATCCCTTAATGGCGCCAATCATCACACCTTTGACCAGATAGCGCTGGATAAAGGGGTAGACTACTAGAATAGGTAGTGTGGCTACCATCATGGATGCAAATTTGATAGAGTTGCCAGGCAACCTAGCGCCGAATTGTGCCATAGCTTGCTGCTGCATGAAAGACATGGAGTTCTCTGCAATAATTTTGTACAACATGGTCTGCAGTGGCAGTAATTCCTGCGAGCGGATGTAGATAACGCCCTGGTAATAATCATTCCAATGATAAACGGCTGAAAAAAGCGATATGGTTGCAATGACAGCCATACTGTTGGGCAATACAATTCTGAACAAGACGCCATAGTCTGAAGCGCCGTCAACCTTCGCAGATTCCTCCAGGCTGTCAGGAATGGTGCGGAAGAAGCTCATAAAAATGACCATATTAAAAAAAGTGTACATGGAAGGAATAATAAATACCCAAAAATTATCATATAAGCCCAGCTTTGTCATCAGAATAAACGTAGGGATTAGACCGCCTGAGAACAGCATTGTAATCAATGCGATTTTGAGATACACTTTGCGGCCGATTAGATTAGACTTGCTCATTCCATAAGCTATAACGGCGGTAAAGAATACATGGATCGCTGTCCCAAGTACCGTGCGCAGGGTGGTGATGTAAAAACCGTTCATCATCGTCTTATCATTGAACACAACACTATAGCTGGCCAACGATAATTCTTTGGGAAACCAGTTGACGGTGCCCAGTGATGCTTGCTGCGGCGCATTAAGTGAGTTAATAAATACAAACCACATCGGGTACAGTGTTAAAAAACAAACCGCCAGCATCAGCAGGGTATTGCAGACCTCAAATACTCCGATTTGCCGAAACCTCTTGCGTCTTTCCATACCTCTGTCCTCTCCCTTTTAAAAAATGCTGTCACCGGTTAGTTTTTTGGATGTGTGATTGGCCAAAAACAACAAACCTAGCGCCACAATAGAGCGGGCAAACAGGACGGCTGTTGAGAAAGAATGGCGCCCGGAGACCAACCCCATATTATAGATATACAAGTCCAGGCTTTCTGCCATCTTCATGTTCATGTTGTTCTTCAACATAAAGATCTGCTCAAAGTTACTGCCGAGTATCCCGCTGACAGCGAGGATGAACAAAATAGCGATGGTGGGGCGTATGCTCTGAATGGTGATATGCCACATTCGCTGCCGCCGATTTGCGCCATCCAGCTCGGCTGCTTCGTACAGTCCCGGATCAATACCGGATATTGCAGCTATGTAGATAATGGCGCTCCAACCCGTTTCCTTCAAAATATCGGTGAAATAGGTAATCCACCAAAAGTACTTAGGGTCGCTGTTAAACAGGATTTCACGTTCCTGAAACCCGATTGCCATCATCAGCTGATTGATCACACCGCCTTCACCGAGCCAATTGAGTGCAATGCCACCAAAAATCGTCCAGGCAATAAAGTGCGGCAGGTACGAAATGGTTTGTACCGTACGCTTAAATCGAAGACTCCGTATTTCATTAAGCATTAAGGCAAACAAGATAGGAATGGGGAAACCCAAGATCAGCTTAATGCTGCTCATCCCCAGGGTATTGCGGATCGAACGCCAAAAACGCTCATCTGTCATAAAATCGTGAAAATGCTTCAGCCCTATAAACGGTGATTCTAGTAAAGGTTTGGCGATGCTGTAGTCCATAAATGCAATAATGAGCCAAAACATGGGGATATAACAAAAGATAAACATCCAGAGGATTCCCGGGATAACCATGCTTTGCAATTGCCACTGTTTAACAAGCGCTTTCATTTGTTCCGTTCTGTATTGGAACATGTTCCGTGCCCCCTTTCTATTTCATCGTATGAAAAAGCGTATAGGAAAAAAAGCCCAGGATTATTGACCCTATCCCAATTTTTTAGATTTGTTTGACCAGCCGCAAAATTTAAGTATGCTGTGATTAAATGAGGGGAGTGTGCAAAAGATGAACAAGCTTGTATGGGAACAAAATTTCTTAGCTAGTAATACTGATCTGAAGTTATGGAATATTCGCCATGGCAACGACTTGCTAGATAACAATGGTAATCCAATAGACCCAGGTTGGGGCAACGGTGAGCAGCAGTATTACACGGATCATTCCAGCAACCTATATATCGATGAATTTGGCTTAAACTTGTGTGCGCGCAGCGAATCCATTGAAAAGGATGGACGGCATTTTGGGTATACCTCGGCCCGTTTGGATACAAAGGACCGTTTTTCCTTTTGCTATGGCAAGTTAGTCGTGCGTGCAAGGCTGCCGTTAGGGCAAGGGATATGGCCTGCCATTTGGCTGCTTCCGCAGGAGCAAGTTTACGGGCATTGGCCAGCTTCCGGCGAGATTGATATCATGGAAGCCAAAGGCCGCTTGCCCCAGCAAATATCCGGAACGCTGCACTACGGAAAGGATTGGGAACATCAAATCGTCGAGGAGTTTTCGTACCAGTTTGAAAAAGGGACGATTAATGAATTCCGTGATTATGCACTGGAATGGGATGCAAGTTCAATTCGATGGCTGGTAGATGGCCATTGCTTTGCTGAGCGTCGCCAGGAGCCGGGCGTGATGCCCTTTGATGAACCCTTTTATCTAGTGCTTAACCTTGCGGTGGGTGGCTGGTACGACAATGTGGCGGTGGACGAGTCTGCACTGCCAGCGGTCATGACGGTCTCAGGGATACGGCTGTACCAATAATTAGGCCTTATTTCAATTTTCAAAACCTACTTCCCATCTGGTAGAATAGGGAAAACTATATTTCTATATTCTAGCAACTTGATTATATGCTTGGGGAGGTAGACATGGACAAAGAGCAAATTGCACAGCTGGCACAGTGGCATGAAGATGATGAACATCAGAAGATAGTTGATACCCTGATGGAGATTTCACCAGAGGACAGAGATTACGAGGAGATTAGCAGTCTGGCAAGAGCGTATAACAATCTGGGTCATTATGAAGAAGCGCTTGAACAGTTTGCGATGATTGCAGAACAGGGGCAGGATGACCCGTTGTGGCATTTTCGTGTAGGGTATTCCTACTATTATCTGAACCGATATGAGGAAGCAGTTAGAGTGCTGGGTATCGCCAATGACCTCGATCCTGACAACGAGAATACGGCCATGTTACTGAACTTTAGCCAGCGCAAGCTACGCAAAGAACAACACGCCGCAGCCAGACGGGTGATTAAAGATACGCATAATGATTCGAGGACGGCTGCAACTCCTTTTGAAGGGATGGATTTCTCCGAGTTTTGGGACGATAGCGATTATGCAATAAGAGAATATGTCTCTGATCCGCCTACGGATGAACTGATTGCTTCCGTAGAAGAAGAGCTTGGTTACAAGCTTCCTGCCTCCTATATCCGTCTGATGAAGCAGCACAATGGGGGAGTTCCTTACAATACTTGTTACCCGACGGAGGACGCGACCTCATGGGCTGAGGATCATATTGCGATTACAGGCATTATGGGCATTGGGCGCGAGAAAAGCTATTCAATCTGCGGCGATCTCGGAAGCCCGTTCATGATTGAGGAGTGGGGGTATCCTGACATCGGGGTGGTGATTTGTGACTGCCCTTCAGCAGGCCATGATGTTGTGATGCTGGATTACCGGAACTGCGGGAGGGACGGTGAACCCGAGGTGATTCATGTGGATCAGGAAGACGATTATGAGATTACGTTCCTGGCGCAAGACTTCGAGACATTTATCCGCGGTCTGGTGAGTGAGGAGGAATATGATACCTCTCAAGAAGATAAAGAAGAGGATCTGCGAAAAGTAGCCGTAGGCAAGTTCTCACCTTTGCTCGCGGAGCTGTGTAGTCGTATGCCTGAGGTGGACCAGCTTGAGCAGAAGATCCGTAAAGTCTGTACCCGAATCGTTGAAGAGAAAGGACACTTTTCCTTTCATGCGGATGAGCTTTCTATTCTGATGTACGATGTGCAGTTCTGGCTGTACACAAGGGCTTATCCGAATACGAGCCGTCAACAATATCTGGATGTATATGAGACAATAATCGCTTTTGGCGGCGAGTTCGGTCAAGGCGGGTATGCTCCCGGATGGATCAGCGACTGGCTGGATGGGCGGATTCGGGAAGGGATAATCGTACAGGAAAATGAGGTGCTTCGCTTCACGGATCAAGCCCACTTCGAGGTCATTGCAAGGCTCGAGGCGGAATGCGCAGACGCGGAGCTTGATTGATCACAAAAATAATCATAAGCTGGACCGTAGCACATACTGGTAAGATATCTCTTTTCATAAAAGTAAGAGCAACCCATACTTCATGTAAGGGTTGCTCTTTTTGATGTATTTGGTAGTGCCTTTGATTTCGCTCCGTAGATTATTTGATGAATCAAGCCTAAAGTTAAGATTGACCCTAATTTTTACATATGAGAAAATAATGGAAATTTTAAAAATGAAGGGAAAATAATGTTATGAGCAATCTTTTCCGATTCATTCCTATTAGTCAACTAGCAGATAAATTTCCGGAAGGATCTTGGTGGGCGAAGTTTTACCAGGATTTCAGTGACGAGCAGCTTGCAGCTTATTTTGAAGGGGATTTAACACTGCCTTCTCTTAATCTGGATTGGGAGCAGGCTTTCCCACAACAAAAAGAGGTAATTATCATTTTTATAGATGGGAATTTTACTGTAAACGATCTCTATAACAAAGAAACAGACGGTGCTATAGGACTTATGGTGACCGGTAATATGAGTGCGAAAAATATAGCTGTAGGCGGTCAGGAAATTTATGTATCGGGCAATCTGATGATTGAGGAAATATTGTGCGGCTCCTACAATCATGGGGAAACGATTGTGAAAGGTGATCTCAGCGCTGCGGTTTTAGTTCAGGATGATGAGTACAGCATCAAAGTTGACGGACAGAAATCGATTCCCTGCTTAGTAAATGTGTGGGAAGGGGACGGCGTATTTCAGGAGCTTCCGGTGGATATTCATGAGGTGTTAATCGATGAAGTTTTTCTGGATGTGGAAGAGGAGGAAGAGGAAGCCGACTTTTCCTTTGGCACACTAGTGAACATAATCAAAGAAGGGCGTTCCGTACTGAAAAAAATAAATGAATCCCCGACTAACAAGAAAGCTGTTCATTTATATTTCACCCACAACACGATCAATGAGGAAAATATATTGAAGTTGACGCAGTGTATTTTAATGCCGAGTGACAAGCCGTCTTTTAGATTTTGGGAGCAAGACGTTTTTTTCAAAGTTCAACTGGAGCATATAGATGCTGACGGAGAAGAGCGGGATCTTAGCGTGTATATGAATGATAACCGGCATCACTATTATATTTGGCTGGAGCAAGATCATTCTGTCGGTTTGTTGAGGAGAACCATAGATGAAGGATCTGAGTGGGAGGACATTTCAGAAGAGTCTCAGGAACAACTAGCAGAGATTAGCGATTGCTGGACGATGTTGCTGACCTGCGCGAATATGGCTGAGCTTTATTTACGAAACATTGAGGTACAGTATGTGGAAGATATTTTGCAACACCCCGTAATTCAGGAATTATATTCGGAAGAGGAAGAAGAGGTGGATGACGGGTTCTGGGACGGCTCCAAATGCTACAGCTTCCGTCAAGCGCATACGGACGAGGACGGAGACCTCCTGCATGGTCGGATTGAAATCAAGACACCGGATGGAGCATATTATTTTTATACACTGGATAATGGAACTTATGTTTCCCGGTATTATCAGCCGCCCGATCAATATGGCAAGCAGGACATGCCCTATTTGGATCTTAGGCGCTGGGAAGCATCAGAGCGGTATTTTACAAGATTCAAACAATTTATTGCTCAGAAGATAGAGTCAGGCGTGAATAGTTAGGTCTGGATATGCTTCTGAAGAAAGGATGATAGAAATGCCAAATGATAGCCAAGCTAGTCCTTCAGCTGGTTCAGTTAGAGAAGTTGGTGGTTATCCTATCGACCTGACAGGTCCACTTAGTCACACTCTTGTCATTAAGCCCGGTGTGGGCAGTCTATCCATTGGACCATCGCAATTGGGGAAGAAGGCAGACCTTCATGTCTCACCTGATACGCATATTGATTGGACCGTATTTGATGTCTTTGCCACCCCGGCGGGCTCTCCTTGGCCGCGATTTCTGCATTATACAGGCAGTGACCAAGGCTTCTTTGACTGGGCACAGAAACGTCCCATTGAAGAGATGACGTGGACTCCGATCCTCTCTGCAGACACGGTGGCGGATGCCACTCAGTCCAATTTGTATGGCTTACATATCGAGTTGGATCAGTCCGGGAGCTCTCTGAGCTTGAGACTTCCGAAGCGGCATTTCCGCCTGAGTGTATCCGGCGACCTATCACGCTTCTCGGCCACAGGAGATATGCCATCTTCTCTGACACTAGCGCCGCGCACCGGCCGACGCAAGTATGATACTCCTTTCTTGCTGCCTGACATGGGTGAGCTGCACAAGGTAACGAGCCTGACGCTACAGAATACGCCGTTAGGTCAGCCGATTTCGCTGGAGTGTCTAAACCGGTTCCCAAACCTAACCTCACTGAGTTTGTGGGGAAACTTTTGCGACCTGGACTTAATGGCTTATCATACCCAGTTAACGAATTTGGAGCTGCGCTTCATGCCTGATCTGGGTGGCTTGCCGAACTTGAACGTGTGGCCGTTGCTTACTAGATTTATCGCCTATAATGTGGAAGAGATTGCTGGCAAGCGTCTAAAACAGCAAATGAAAACTCGCGCTGTAACCCGCCCTTGGACCGACCATGCTTCAGTGAGCCAATTACGAAAGGCTGAGTGGTGGACGACTGAGTTCGGCCGCCCGTTTTCGTCGTGGCCTAAACGTCTGGCCAAGCTGGCTAATGAAGCTTACAACGTTGCACAGGCAACTTTGTCCGAGGCTCGTAGTTTTGCCGAAGCCGAGGCAGCTATTACCGCTTTCACCGTGCGCTTCAACAACCTCAAAGGCATTGAAACCGCTGAACGTGAAGACCTTGGTGAAGCGGTGTGGCAACTCAGTCAGTCTGATCACCTGATTGGTCAGCCAATAGCAGAGGAGATGGCTCAACAGTGGTTCGATGCAGCGCGCGAATACTGAATGAAATAAACGTTCAGTCCAACATTGCTTGCGAGTTGTTCGCTATTGCAAGGGCAACATCATTCGCTACGTTGCAGCACAATATTTAAAATCTATGTTTTGAATAGGAAGGAAGTCAATCGTGCTGTTTCGAAAAGCTTTTATAACCGATATACCGCAGTTAATTGAATTTCGTAAGATATTGCTATCTCATGAGGCAATAGTAGCTCGTCGCCAGGGTATTGTATCCAAACTTGTTAGTGAAGCAATAGACGATTTAAAGGCACAAGGAATTAGAAAAATCCTGCTACACTCGTCTGATATGGGTAAACCGATGTATGAAAGTCTAGGTTTTGTTGAAGGAAAGAATTATATGTCAATTAATATTTGATGCTAGAACGTCCTCTAATAAGTATTCTCTACCAAAACTGGGACCCGGATAACGGGTTCCAGTTTTTATTTGCGTGGAGGTAAGAATCCATTATGGAAATTTCGCTAGAAAAATATACTTGACTCCATTCGTTCGTAAAATGTAGTCGGGGTTACAGACTGGTCACCATATCGGATGTAACAATAGTACAAGATAACATCGAGATAGAATGACGGCTTGATTAAGCATGGATAGGTTGGTGGCATTACGTTAAGGTTTCCAAAAAAACAACCGATTCTCTAAGCGAAAGGACGGAAGAGCAGTGACAAGGCTACGCAGCAAATTGGCAATTATGGTTTTGATTATTCTTTTTTTAATAGGTGTACTTCCGGGGAAGTATGGGGCAGGTATTGGCGGCATATCGGCCGTTGCAGCGGCTGCAAATATCTCTAATCAGGACGGGTTCGGATATAGTGGCTCCATTCCTGGAAACGAAGTGCTGGGGACCGCTTTTACGGGATACCAAGCCTGGCCAAGTGGGTTTTCAAAGGGATTATCTGCCTTTGTCGGCGGCGTTTATGACGGAACAAGTATTTGGATGATACCATACAATGCCGACCGATTGATGAAGGTCAATCCGTCCACTGGAGAAATGACAGGATATAGCAATTGGCCCGCCGGGTTCACTAAGGGAAGTAATGCTTTTGCCGGCGGAGTTTATGACGGAACTAACATATGGCTAATTCCATATAGTGCAGATCGGGTCATCAAAGTAAACGCGACTACAGGTGTAATGACAGGTTATAGCAGTTGGCCAGACGGATCGAGAGGTAGCGAGCTATATATTGGAGGCACTTTTGACGGTACTAATATATGGCTCACCCCCTATTCCGGTAGTCGTTTAGTAAAGGTTGATACAACGACAGGAGCAATGACCAGTTATAATAGTTGGCCAAGCGGGACAGTTCTTGGCAGTTATCCGTTTCAAGGTTCTGTTTTCGATGGCACAAGTTTATGGTTGATTCCGAGTGGGGCCGATCGTTTAATCAAGGTTGATCCAGCAACCGGAGACATGACTGGATTCAACAATTGGCCTAGCGGGTTCACCAAAAGTGCAAACGCATTTGCTGGAAGTGTCTTCGATGGCATAAATATTTGGTTGATACCGAATAATGCCACTCATCTGGTTAAATTCAATACGACCACTGGAGTCATGACCGGATACAACGGATGGCCTGGCGGCTTTACAAAAGGGAGCGAAAGCTTTGCCGGCGGCGTGTATGATGGTACGAATATATGGCTGGTTCCACAATCCGCTAACATGTTAATGAAGGTCAATGCCGCGACAGGGGATATGACGGGATACAACAGTTGGCCTAGTGGTTTTAAGAAAGATAGTAATGCGTTTATGGGCGGCGTATATGACGGGGAAAATGTTTGGATGATTCCGTTTGCAGCTGACCGTCTTATGAAATTCGGGGATAGCACTAACGCAGACATAGGTAGCTTGATGCTGTCGAGTGGGAGCTTAACTCCTACGTTTGTATCGGGTACGACCAGCTACACAGCGAGCGTGGCGAATAGTGTGAGTAGCATTACGGTAACACCGACGGTAGCGGAAGCCGGAGCGTCGGTTAAGGTAAATGGCACGACGGTAACGAGCGGAGCAGCTTCGGGCGCGATTCCATTAGCTGAAGGAGCAAACTCAATTAGTATAGAGGTTACGGCGGCAGATGGTAAGACGACGAAGACTTATACGGTAACATTGACACGTGAGGCGCCAGTACTGAGCACGAACGCTGATATAAGTAGCCTGACGCTGTCGAGTGGGAGCTTAACACCGACGTTTGCATCGGGTACGACCAGCTACACAGCGAGCGTGGCGAATAGTGTGTACAGCATTACAGTAACGCCGACGTTAGCGGATGCAGGAGCGTCGGTCAAGGTAAACGGCATGGCGGTAATAAGCGGGGTAGCTTCGGGTGCGATTCCATTAACTGAAGGAGCAAACCCAATTACTTTAGAGGTAACAGCAGCAGATGGAACGACAAAGACTTATACGGTAACAATGACACGTGAGGCGGCAGTGCTAAGTACTAACGCTGATATAAGTAGCCTGACGCTGTCGAGAGGGAGCTTAACACCGACGTTTGCATCGGGTACGACCAGCTACACAGCGAGCGTGGTGAATAGTGTGTACAGCATTACAGTAACGCCGACGGTAGCGGAAGCCGGAGCGTCGGTTAAGGTAAATGGCACGACGGTAACGAGCGGAGCAGCTTCGGGCGCGATTCCATTAGCTGAAGGAGCAAACTCAATAACTATAGAGGTTACGGCGGCAGATGGTAAGGCGACGAAGACTTATACGGTAACATTGACACGTGAGGCGCCAGTACTGAGCACGAACGCTGATATAAGTAGCCTGACGCTGTCGAGAGGGAGCTTAACACCGACGTTTGCATCGGGTACAACCAGCTACACAGCGAGCGTGGCGAATAGTGTGAGTAGCATTACGGTAACGCCGACGGTAGCGGAAGCCGGAGCGTCGGTTAAGGTAAATGGCACGACGGTAACGAGCGGAGCAGCTTCGGGCGCGATTCCATTAGCTGAAGGAGCAAACCCAATTACTTTAGAGGTAACGGCAGCAGATGGAACGACGAAGACTTATACGGTAACATTGACCCGGGAGACGGTAGTGATCAGTGAAGGTGGCAGTTCAAGTAATACAGGTAATAGTGGTGGAAAAGTGACCTCAACGAATGGCACATTAGTGGTGCCAGTAGGAAGCACAGGCGAATTGAGTCTGCCGGGGGAGGTGACTGTTGTCATTCCGGCAGGTGCTTCAGATAAAGAATTAATAATCACGATAGAGAGATTGACCTATACGAAAGATCTTCTATCTGATCGACAAGTTCTAATCAGTCCGGTTTACGAAATATTGAAAAACGTTACGAATAATTTTACCAAAGCAGTAACACTTACCTTTGTTTTCGAGGAGGCAGGTTTGAAGAAGGAGCAGCGACCAGTTGTATTCTACTATGACGAAGTGAAGAAAGTGTGGGTGCAAATTGACGGCGGCAAGGTAGACGGCAATAAGATCACTGTGGGAGTCGATCACTTTACAAAGTTTGCTGTGATGGCTGTAAGCAAAGAGAAGGAACAGTCCGGATCGGATCAACTGACATTTAGCGATATAACGGGTCACTGGGCAGCGTCTGAGATTATTAAAGCGGCACAGAGCGGAATCGTGAACGGTTATGTGAATGGCATGTTCAAACCTAATGGCGTCGTAACCCGTGAGGAATTTGTAGTTATGTTAATGAAGGCGTTGAAGCCGCAAATAGATGCTGAGAAGTTGAAGTTTACCGATTCGGTGAAGATTGGCATATGGGCGCAGCAAGCGATAGAGCAAGCTGTACAATTAGGTATTGTTAAAGGCTATTCGGATGGCAGTTTCCATCCAGATGCAGAAATTACACGCACAGAGATGGCTGTGATGATCGTCAAAGCATTAGCATTGAAGGTGGAAGACAGTGCTGTAACCAGTTTTGTGGATGACGCTCAAATTCCAAATTGGGCGAAGGGGCAGGTAGCGGCATTGAAGAATCTTAGCCTTGTATCCGGTAAAGGCAATAACGAATTCGCTCCTAATGATAAGGCAACAAGAGCAGAGGCGGTAACGATTCTAATGAAGATGATCGCTCAAAAGAGTTATTAAAGCAACAATATTACTTCAATCTCATTGGAAGACAAGACATTGAAGAGAAAAAAAGTTTTTTAAAGTTTTATCTACGATTAATAGATAACAGGGCATCCAAGGGGTGCCCTATTAAATTGCAATTCATTGCTGTATGCCCACGGTTCTGTGTGAAGTGTGAACTATGTCGCTTACTTTGAGTGGTTACTCTTGTTTATTACATAAAAATCCATATTGTCATATGACAAAGTGATGACAGCACTCACTATTCGACAATTTATTTATTCTCTATTATTGAAAGAATTGAGGCTTAAAGTGGCAGCTTGGCCTTTTAGTTCATTTTATAAATGATTAACCCAAGGAGTGAGCGTGTGTGGAACAAACGGTAACTAATCGAGTTACGGGTGAACAAATTACGTTTATAGAAACAGCAAAGGATACGAAGGGTGAATACTTATTAATTGAAGTTGCACTCCCCCCACATGGCAAGGGTCCTCCACTACATATTCATGATCGTTTTGAAGAAGAATTTGAAGTGATTTCTGGCAAGCTCACGGTAACATTAGGCAAAACAAACCACATTCTAGTAGCGGGCGAACGTCGTATTGCCCCGATGAAGACACCACATACTTTTACGAATAATGACGATGATCCGGTTATATTCCGTGTACGATTAACACCACCAAGTCAGTTCGAGCAGTCTGTTCGTATTCATTACGGGCTAATGGAGGATGGTTTAACTGATGCAAAAGGTAATCCTAAATTGCTTGCACACACCGCTTTAGTGTTATTACTACAAAATACGCTCATCGCAGGCATTCCACTCTGGATACAACGTAGTATCTTTGGTCTAATCGTTAAACGCGCACATAAAAGGGGGCTATATGAAGCGCTAGAAAAGTATACAGGGGAGACCGTATAATCATCATGCTCTGTCGCCAGAAACTATGGGGATTATGATTTTCTGCAAGCCAAGCTGTGGTTGCATGAGGGCAGCTCAGCACGGTTTGCTAGAGTAGCATTAATCTATTTTACAACTTGAAAGAGGAGGGATCTCCTTTATGAAACGTTTTTTATCTTTATTAATGACATTGATAATTCTATTTGTAAGCCTTCCCGCAGCCAAGGCTTCTGAGGCTCCCGATTCTCTATCTCCTAGCGAATTTATAAGTGCTTCGATTCAAAATGCAAGAGCACTCGCTTACCATGACGGCTATATTTATGTAGCTCAGCGAGATCCGGGCGGCATCTATCGCATTTCGGTCGAGACGGGAGCGGTCACGAAAGTGCTGGATAGAGGTGTTGTTATGACCGTCGCCTTGAACCAAGCCGGAGATCTGTTCTTCACGACTGACGGATATGATAAAAATATTTATAAAATCAACAAAAGCGCACTCGTCAATTTTCCTCTTCCCGCGAATAGCGGCACCGTATATTACAATACGAGCTTTAATTTTGTATACGGCATGGCTTTTGATGCCACAGACAACCTTTATTTCACGGACTACACAAGTAAAGGCATTTACAAGCTTGCGCCAGGAGCAACGGCTGCGACATCGGTCATTCAAGGACTTCCAACACCTGTGCTAGGTATAACGATAAGTCCTGCCGGCCATCTATATGCACTTGGACAATTTAATTATAATGTCTATCGCATTAACAGTGATCATTTATCGAACGGTACTGTAGCTGCGTCCGAATTCGAGACATTACTGAATAATATGCAGTACAGTCTCTATGGCATCGCTTATCTTCCGAGCGGCAAAGCTTATACATCCTACGGCTCGCAGGTCTTGCAGAGTCCTGAGCTTGACGAATATTCAAGTCCCGCCATCGATACGGAAAAACCGGTCATTACGCTTAACGGTGCTTCAACCGTGCTGGTTAGGAATGGTACGTCCTTCCATGATCCTGGTGTAATAGTAACTGATAATGTCGACATCGATCTGACAGCCAAAGTCACTTACAGCTTGAACAATGTCCAGCTCCCGGCTATCGATACGTCTGTTGCGGGTCGGTATACCATTCGCTATGATGCCACTGATACCGCAGGCAATGAAGCTGTCGCGGTAAAGAGAACCATCATCGTTAATGAAGACAGCACTAACCTGGCATATGGTGTACCGGTTACAGTCGATAAAGGAACCACCAGCGGTCAGACCGGCCATTTGACTGACGATTTATTGGAGACTGGCTGGATAGGCAGTCAATTCGATGCACCTTGGACAATCACACTAGATATGAATGCAGGCGCGACTTATAATGAAATCCTTGTTGTCGATACCGTCTATCTGCAATCCTACGAAGTGAAGGTCAGCGACAGCGTGACTGGACCGTTTGAAACAGTCACAGGCACGACTTACGCTAGCCTTGTCCATACGGATGGACAATATAATGGCTATACGATAGATTCAGTCTCTTTTCCGAAAGAGATCTCCAAGCGCTACATTCAGATTGTGATCCATGCAGTTGGAGAAGATGGCAGCACGGGTCCTGATCTTCAAGAAATTAAAGTGTTTAATCAACCGATAATACCGACAGCAACACCAACAGCGACACCAACGCCAACAGCGACACCAACGCCAACAGCGACGCCAACACCAACAGCGACACCAACGCCAACGCCAACAGCGACACCAACGCCAACAGCGACGCCAACGCCAACAGCGACGCCAACGCCAACAGCGACACCAACACCGACAGCAACACCAACACCAACAGCGACGCCAACGCCAACAGCGACGCCAACACCAACACCAACAACAGAACCACCAACAACAGCACCAACGACAGCACCAACGACAGCACCAACGACAGCGCCAACAACAGCGCCAACAACAACACCGACCCCAGCGCCATTCTTCAACGAAAAGGTTGATCTTGAAGTTGTTAAGGCTATTGTAGAAAAGGCAAAATCTACACCTGCGCTAGCATTCAAGGATGTATCTAAGGACTCACCAAACGCTAAAGCAATCGAAGTAGCAACTAGACTTGGAATTATTAAGGGGTACAGCGACGGCTCATTTCATGCGGTTGCTACGGTAACAAGAGCAGAATTTGCGACCATGCTATTAAAAGCGCTTGGTTTAGAAGCTAAAGACTCATCCAATTTCAAAGATGTTAAGGATCACTGGGCATCAGATGCAATATCGGGATTAAAGGCTAGTGGCATTACCAACGGTTACTCGGATGGAACATTTAAACCGAATAATTCTATTAGCAGAGCAGAAATAGCGGCTATGCTTGCTGCAGTCATTAACCCCAATTTAGCAAAAGAGACTAAGTTCAAGGATATTCTCGGTCATTGGGCAGAGGCTGAGATAAATATGTTATCTGATATGGGGATCGTAAAGGGAACTGTTGACGGTTTGTTTAAACCAAATGCTAATTCTACGAGATCTGAGGCATTACTCATGATCTTGCGCATGCTAAACATCAGTCTTGATTTTTCCTTAGACATAGAGTAACGAGTATTTATACTGTAGGAAAAAATCACTCCCATAAACAAAAAGCACCCAAACGGGTGCTTTTTGTTTTGCTCTTTAGATGATAAAGTGAACCTTATCATAGATAACAGGAATTTTTTGGACAAATCAAAGCATTCCGGGTCAGGAATAGATTTATCGGTTTCTCTACAATGAAATGGAAAGGAGATGAGGTCTTGGAGACGATTAGGCTGCTACAGCAAGCGATAGATTACGTGGAACACAATCTGAACTCCGCCATTGAGATCGAAGACATTGCTACGGCTGCAATGACATCGAAATTTCATTTTCAACGTATGTTTCATGCTTTAACCGGATTTACGGTTACTGAATATGTACGAAACAGGCGTCTTACGCTAGCAGCCGAGGAGTTAGCAGGAACAGATAATAAGGTCATCGATATTGCGCTAAATTATGGTTATGAGACCCCAGAAGCATTCGCTAAAGCTTTTCAACGAATGCATGGGGTGACGCCGCACATGGCGAAGAAAAAGAACGTGAAGCTTAAATCTTTTCCTCGAATCTCCTTTCAAATTCAGATTAAAGGAGAAACTGAAATGAACTATCGAATTGTGGAAGAACAGGCTTCAACGATTATCGGAAAGGACGTTATTATTCAAAAGGATGCCTATACAGAAATACCTATTTTTGTAGAGGGAATTTGGAAAGATGGGACACATGATCGGATTAATGATTTGGTTGGGAAACCCTCAGGCTCACTACTGTATGGCTATTATTTCGACTTTAGGGAAGATGGAACCAAACGTTATTTAATGGGGACCGATCTGCCTGATGGTAAAGAAGTAACAGAAGGGCTTGTTACTCTTCATGTCCCGGGTCAAACCTATGCGGTATTTGATAGCCGTGAATCAATTCCAGATGACTCGGAAATTGGACTGGAAATCCAAAATATTTGGAGGCGAATTTACTCAGAATGGTTCCCCTCGGTAGGATTTGAACAAGTAGAAGGTCCATGTATGGAAAAATACTTCTGGATGGATGATACACAGGAAGAATCGATATGTGAGGTTTGGATTCCTGTTAGAAGAAAGATTTAGATCGTCTGGTGAACTGTATCATAAAGCTAGTAAGGGAAACGATAGCTCAATAAGAGTTGTAGACAAGAAAGCTACCTGCACACTGGGTAGCTTCTTTACGTTGAAAAAGCCCTCATTAATGGGAATCCTACACGGATAAACGCATGGGAGGTGCTGATGGTGGTTATGAAAAAACGGATTTTAATTTTGTTCTTAACAATAATATCGTTGTTAATTCCTAAAATAGCTTTCGCGCATATTGGATTAGATCAATTAAAAAGTGCAACGGATTTCAAGCTGTTTACTCCACACTACTGCTTAACAGATTGGAAGGTTGAAATCAAGGAGCCATATCCTCTAGATACTGACCAACTAATTAAAAAGGTTAGACTCCATTACTTTGATAAATCAGGAAGTACGTATCTGTTTGGAATTGAACAGCATAAAGCGATAGGGTACCGAAGTAAGCGATCTGAAACAATAATTGATATTCTTAGGAAAACAAGTACGACCACAGTTATAGAAGAGGACTTTAAATTTGATACGAGTGGTGAGGTTGTTTATTTGAACGGAATTGAAGCAAGGTATGATTATGGAACACAAGGAGGATGTTTGCGTTGGGTGCAAGATGGTACTTATATTGAGGTGGATAGCTTTCGATTGTCTAGGAAGCAGATGGTTTTATTAGCAAAATCAATGATTGAATAGGTGATTTTTTCATCAAAAAAAAGCCTTTTGGATTAAAATCCAAAGGCTTTTTGTATGCTTATTTTTTTCAAGACCTTATTCAACATCATAATTGATCATAAAGAAAAAGTCTATACTTTTGGCTGGATTTTATTTACTATTGTGAAGCCGGCAAAACCTAATAAATGGAGTGTTGTAAATGGACGTTACTTGTCATCTCGATCAGGCTGATTTGCAGGATTATATTGGACGGGTTTTTGGCAGCAGTTATTTAGTTACTTCTGTTTCGCGAATGCATGGTGGCGCACAAAAGGTGGTCTACAAGATGGAGTGCAGTAATGGATTTTCCTGCGTTTTGTATGTGTGGGATCTTTCCATGAATTATTTTGAAGAAGAAAAAGCCAATGAAGATATAAATGAACGATCCTATGGAAGTGACTTATTTGAATTAAACAATAAGTTCTTAATACAACATGGAATTCAGACCCCTGCACTTTATGATCTAAATAAGGAAAAAGATCGTTACCCATTTGATTATGCGCTCGTTGAATATATAGATGGACGTAAGGCAGAAGACTATTTTCATCATGCTGATTTACGTGTTCAAGATAAAGTGTTTCAGCGGCTAGGGGACATGCTTACTACTATGCATACCAACGAAAGGCGTATCTTTGGGAAAGCGAATGCTAACGAGATCATCTCAGAACAATGTCATTTCTTACAAATGGAAAATGCGAAAGTACAGCTAGCTTATGCCTCTCAATATATAGAAAAGATCGGGTCTAATCAAAGTAAACTGCTCGACAAGTTGCATGAGTTAGAATCAAGAATTAAGCCCAGACAGCAGTACGGATTTATTCACGGGGAAATGGGTCCTGACCATGTATTGGTTAATGATAAGCTGGAACCCTTTTTGATCGATATCGAAGGAGCAGCGTTCTTTGATATTGAGCACGAGCATAGTTTTTTGGAGATGCGATTTGGAGATTTCTATCGGTATCTTAAGAACGATAAGCTTGATCCGGATAGGCTGTTATTTTATCAATTTCACCATCATATATCGTTAACTTCAGCGGGTTTAAAGCTACAGCATAGAGGATTTCCCGATCAACAATTCGCAAAAGGTCTAGCTGAATATCAATCTGAACGTGCGCTTAGGTTTATCGAAAAATGATGAAGAATTGAAAATGAAGCAAGAAGCGGCGCATCAGCTCTTGTCAAATATCGTGGGAGCTGAATATTCGAGTTGTTACACGGTAACGTTTCAACGAAGCGAAGGGGGAGTCAACCTAACCTAGGGGAGACTCCCCCTCTCTTGTGCGTTCTAGGGGCAAGCCTGACGGTAGTCAAGAGGTGTATACGAAAGTAAAGACTAGTATATAGATGGGGATCACTCCCTTTCCTATACTAGAACTAGGAAGAGAAGCTGCATGAAGTAGATGCACGACCTATTTTGAGACAATGTGGAGGGGTAATATGAAGAAAAAAAGTAGAATACTTCTGATCGTCGCATTGATCCTAAGTTTAACTATCACGGCATGCGGCAAAACCACAAATGAAGGGGAGAAGCAGCCTGAGAAGCAGCCTGAGACACCTGTGGAACAAAAAAATGAAGTGATTGAAGTTTCAACAGTTTCGGCAAGCGATCAGTATCTCAAATTCGATGAGGGCGAAAGCTTCGAGAAGAACTCGGTCTATGATGCGTATGAGAAAGATATCGGTGTGAAGCTCACGAATAAATGGGTGTCCGCCGATGACGTTCAATTCAAGGAAAAAGTGAAGATGTCCATCGCCTCCAATGATCTTCCGGACTTCATGAAGGTTAATGCTACACAGCTGAAAGAGCTGACCGAAGCGGATATGATTATGGATATCACGGACGTATATGACAAGAATGCGACGGATGAGACGAAGAAATTCTTGTCGATGGATGGCGGAATGCAACTGAAGACCGCCACTTTCGACGGTAAACTCATGGGGATTCCAAGTTCTTATAATCCGTACCAGTATCAGTTCCTCTATGTACGCACGGACTGGCTGAAGAAATTGAACCTGCCGGAACCGAAGACGATGGCAGATCTCTTGACGATCGCCGAAGCGTTCAAAACAAAAGATCCAGGCGGCACTGGGAAACCGTATGGAATTGTAGTTAGCAAAGATCCATTTAACAACCAGTCCACAGCTGTTACAGGACTAATAGCATTCTTGAATAGTTACCATGCTTATGAAAATCTTTGGATGGAAGACGGAAATGGAAATTTGGTCAACAGTGACATTCAGCCTCAAGTGAAAGACGCACTTAAGGCGCTGCAGGAAATGTTCAAGAAAGGATTAATTGATCCTGAGTTCGTCGTTAAAGATGTGGAGAAAGCAGCAGAGCTCCTCTATAACAACAACGCAGGTATCGTATACGGCCAGTCTTGGGTACCGGCTCAGCTCGCTAAAGGCGCAGTAAAGGATGGTAAAGTCGTACAAGAGTGGGGCGTATTCCCGATTCCATCGGTGGATAGCGAACCTGCACTATCGCAGATAGGTTTGGGTGTTGACGAATATTATGTTATCTCCAAGCAAGCGAAGCATCCGGAAGGCGTTATTAAATTGCTGAACCATTGGATTGTCGTGGATAATCATCCGACGCCAGAACAGAAAGTGTATGAGTATGGTAAAGACCTGAAGGAGAAAGGCAACAACTACTGGCTTCTAAGCCCGCTTCGTGTTGGTAAACAAAAGGATAATAACGGTGAAATATTGCCAAAAGCGATTGAGAACAAAAACGAGAGCATTTTGGAGACGAAAGATCAAAAAACTCGTTACGAGCGTGCCATGAAGTATGTTGACGGTACCGATATCAACATGTGGTGGGAATATCTGATTTCAGGCCCAAAAGGCGCATATTCACTTGTTCCAGAAATTCAGAACAATAAACAGTACTTACAGAACAAATTCTACGGTGCACCGACTCCAACCATGGCAGATCGACAAGAAATCCTGAAGAAGAAGCGGGATGAAGTATACTTCAAGATTATGATGAATCAAGTATCCGTGGATGAATTCGATAAATTCGTGGAAGAGTGGAAAAAGCTTGGCGGCGACGAAATGACCAAAGAAGTCAATGAATGGTACGCGACTAACAAACAATGATAGCAGGAGAATCGAGGGGTTGGACACAAACGACCTCTCTTTTCTTTAACCTAGTTCTTAATTTTTAGTCCTATAGCGAGGTGGATGGCATGAATGTATTAACGCGTATGTGGAAAAGGGAGTGGCCGCTTCACTTGATGTTGGTTCCTGGGATCGTATTGGTCCTCATCTTCAGTTATATCCCGATGGCCGGCATTACGATGGCCTTTCAGAAATACGTACCGAATAAAGGGCTGTTCGGCTCACCATTTATTGGTCTTAAAAACTTTCAGTTACTGATGGATTACCCCGATATCGGCCGGATATTCTTCAATACAGTATACATTGCGGTGATGAAAATTGTAGCAGGCATGGTCGTTCCGGTCACTATAGCGATACTGCTAAATGAGCTGCGGAAAGAATGGGTCAAACGGACCTTCCAGACGCTCGTGTACTTGCCGCATTTTCTATCATGGGTTTTGTTAAGCGGTATTCTAATCGATGTATTGTCTCCATCTTCCGGTATTCTCAATCAAGTGCTTGGCTTGTTTGGTATCGACCCTGTTTTTTTCCTGGGAGACAATAAATGGTTCCCTTATGTCATGGTTATATCGGATGTATGGAAAGAGTTCGGATTTGGTACGATTGTCTATCTGGCTGCGCTTACCGGTATTAATCCGTCACTGTACGAGGCAGCGGAGATCGACGGCGCAGGACGCTTTAAGCAGACGTTACATGTGACGCTGCCGGGGATGCTTCCTATTATCGTTCTCATGTTTACACTTAGTATCGGGAATGTACTGAATGCCGGATTTGATCAAATCTTCAATCTATATAGTCCTCCTGTCTATGAGAGCGCGGATATTATCGATACCTTCGTATATCGTATGGGGATTGAGCAAGCACAGTTCGGTTTCGCTACGGCCGTAGGACTACTGAAATCAGTCATCTCTTTCGTATTCGTATCTATGTCCTATATCTTAGCCTATCGTGTAGCGAATTACCGCATTTTCTAATGCAATCGTCGGTAATTCAGAAGGGAGATACATCGTGCGTACTAACAGATCATTGGGAAGGAAATTGTTTTTGATAGGTAATTTCATTTTTCTGGCATCCGTATCTTTGTTATGCCTTATGCCTATTATTCATATTTTGGCGCTCTCGTTCAGCTCCGGGCAGGCAGCATCCGCCGGAAAAGTCATCCTGTGGCCAGTTGAATTCACAACGGCTGCTTATGCTAACGTATTTGGAAAACCTGAATATTTACGTGCATTCTTGGTATCGATTCAGCGGGTCCTTATGGGAACGACAATCAGCATGTTCCTGACGATTATCACGGCCTATCCATTATCCAAAGATTCTCGCCAATTTCGGCTGCGGACCTTCTATTCATGGTTCTTCGTATTCACGATTTTATTCAGTGGCGGGCTTATTCCAAACTATTTAACCGTGAAGAACCTTGGGATGCTCGATACAATCTGGGCTTTGGTGCTGCCAGGAGCGGTCACGGTGTTCAACGTTATTCTGCTGCTGAATTTCTATCGCAGTCTGCCCAAAGAACTTGAGGAATCTTCGCTGCTCGATGGGGCGGGTCAATTTACTACCTTATGGAAAATATATGTGCCGCTATCGTTGCCGGCATTGGCAACGACAGGTCTTTTCACCATGGTGGGGCATTGGAATAGCTGGTTTGACGGTATGATTTACATGAATCATCCCGAGAATTATCCGCTGCAGACCTTCCTGCAGACGATCATTATCAAAATGGATTTCCGCTTTATTAAACCTGAGAGGGCAGAATTAATGCTCAAATTGTCCGATCGTACGAGCAGAGCCGCTCAAATTTTCGTAGCAGCATTTCCGATTCTAATCGTGTATCCGTTCTTGCAGCGGTTCTTCATTAAAGGAATTGTGATGGGGAGTGTCAAAGAATAAAATAGGGCACTCAAACTAAGACATTGCATTGCAGGAGAACAAACGATGAAAATCCGATTCTTGATTAAAGATTCCTCTATATTCCAGAAAATAATGGCTGCCTTTCTGGCAGCCTTGTTTCCGCTCATGGCGATTACCTGGTTGATTAATGAGAAGGGCTCGGACAATATTCGGAGTGAAATTTCCGAGTCAATTCTAAATACGACTCGCTTCTATCTGGATTCACTCGACAAGGAAGCAGACCGGATCAGCCGTTATTTGCCGAACTATGTGATGGACAAAGACTTGATGGAAATAGCAACTACAGGCAATTACATGAGTTATTACGATCGTGCGCAAAAAATATTAGATATCCAAAGACGGCTTGAATTGATGAAGAACTCAAGTCCATTTATTCAAGAAGCAAGGGCGTATATCCCTCTTATCGACCGAACGATTCTTAGCAATAAATTTGAAACCTCGATGAATAAGCAGGAATATGCTTCTATGCAGCAAAACAAGAGATTATACGAAGAACCTTTCATTTACTGGAACGATCGATTATTTATTTCCATGCAATATCCCATTAATACCGTTAAAAATCCGATTTATATCGTAGCGGTTGAATTATCGACTACCAAAATCAGAGAAACGTTATCTCAAATTGGCAGCTCGCGTGGTGGACAGAGCGTATTGCTCAATCTGGAACGTGGTTGGGAGATCGAGAGTAACATGGATCCGGAACTGCTGGAACAAATGAAATCCTTCGCTGCAGATAAGCGGGAATTGCAAAAAAACGAAGGATACGAAACAATTATGTATAATAGTAAGCGGTTTCTTACGGTATATAAATACTCCAGTCTCTGGAATTCCTATTCGATGATGTGCATTCCCGAAGAGACGATTTTGGGTTCTCTTGAGATCTATCGAACATTGTTCTGGTGGGCTTGCGCGCTAGCTGTGGGTATTGTCGTTTTCTTCTCCTACTTTCTATTACGATTTATCTATCGGCCATTAATGAAACTTGTGCATTCCTTTCGGCGCGTTCAGCAGAATAGGCTGGAACCGATCGTGATCGATCGTGGAGCTGATGAGTTCGGGTATTTGTACCAAGCTTTTAATAATACGATCCGATCCTTGAAAACACTTATCGAGGAAAATTACGAGCAGCAAATCAGGAACCAGCGTTCCGAGCTGAAACGATTACAATCGCAAATTAATCCTCATTTTTTATATAATTGTTTTTTTGTATTGTGCCGGTTAATTAAATCTGAGAATCAGAAGGAAAAGGCTTATCAATTCTGCCTGTACATCGGACAATATTTTCAGTTTATTACTCGCGATGACGAGGATGATATTCCGCTGGGGCTGGAGGTCAATCATTCTCGCACGTATGTAGACATGCAAACCATATGTTACGGAGACCGTATTCAAGTCAAGTTCGAAGGTGATGTTCCCGATCTCTTCGTGCCGAGGCTGATTCTGCAGCCGATCATCGAAAATGCTTATAAGCATGCCTTGGGCAATATGATTCAGCAGGGTGAGCTATGGGTTCATTGTGAGCGGGTGGGCGATGTATTCTCCATCTATGTCGAAGATAATGGCCGAAGCATCTCCGATGCGGAGATCGAACAGCTTCAGAAGCGACTGCGTCAATCCGCGATTCGGATGGAGGAAACAACCGGAATCATAAATGTGCATCGCAGAATACAACTGCGGTACGGTGAGGAATATGGCATTACCGTGTCACGTTCTGCTCTTGGTGGACTTCAAGTAAGAATCAATCTGAGCACGAACTAGAGGAGGAATCAGCATGTACCGACTGCTAATCGTCGATGATCTTCCCATTATTGTCGATGGTCTTCTGGAGCTATTCAATGAGACCGATCATTTGCAACTCGAGGTTATGAAGGCATATTCAGGTGAAGAAGCACTGGAGGTACTGTCTCATCATCGTATTGATATCGTGATTTCCGACATTAAGATGCCTGGACTGGAAGGGATTGAACTGCTTCGGGAAATCAAATCCCAGTGGCCGGCCTGCAAAGTTATTTTCTTAACAGGATACAATGATTTTCATTATGCAAAGAGCGCTATCACGTACGGTGGGTTCGATTATATTCTGAAGGTCGAAAGTGATGAGAAAATTATTCAGTCCGTAGAACGGGCGATTGAGAAAATTGAAGAAGAAAATAACCAAGAACAGATGATCGCTAGAGCGCAATCCAAAATGAGACTGGCATTGCCCTCCCTGCAAAAAGAGTATGTGTGGGAGCTCTTTCAAGGCAAGCATGTATCGGATAGCCAATTAAAGCAGGCGTTCAAAGAAATTGATATCCGGCTTGATGCGACATTGCCGGTTTACTTGCTCATAGGCAGGGTAGACGCATGGAAAGAAATGTTCACGACGCCGGATAAAGCATTGTTGACTTACGCCGTACAGAACATTTGCGATGAGTATTTGTCCACGCAGGTCAGATGTTATTCCGTTGTATTCGAGTTATCCAAAATCGTCTGGATGATTCAACCGAAAATCCCGGATGGATCGTCTATCGAATATGGGGATCAGGATTGGATCAGAGCTCATCGGTATACGAGCGGTATTCTGGAGACTGTGCAGGGAAATTGCAAGAGATTTCTGAGTTTATCGGTTTCTTTCCTTCTTGGAAGTGAAGCAACGACATGGGATAACATATCTGATCGGTTTCACTCGATCAAATACGGCCTGGTACAAGGACATGGATTATTTAATGAGGTCATATTGACCGATAAAGACATTCAAAGAGAAGTGAACGGTGATCTGAGAGGGAACTACCACGATGCCTTCTATCACGCCCGTGTTCAATTGCTGATGTCTTGTCTCGAGAATAATCATCGGGAGCAATTCAACAAGCTGTATGCTGAACTAACATCCATTTGGAATGATAAGGAGTCGCCGAATGAGCGTAAGATCGAACTGTATCATTCGTTCTCTGCTATTTTTCTGTTCTATATCCATAAGAATCGGGAAATTCGGGATTACATTAATACGCTGATGGATCTGGATAAGTTATATCGCTATGGAGATTCCGCATCATGGTCGGAGCTGATTCAATACTTCTCGCAAATGGCGGAGTGCTTCTTCGAATGGAATGCGCTGCGGGGTACGCAATTGCCGACAGAGGTCGTGAATAAGGTACATCGATATATTGAAGAACATATTTCCACTGATATTTCCTTAAATGCGCTGGCTGATTACGTGAGCTTGAATCCATCGTATTTGTCCCGGCTTTATAAGCAAATCACTGGAATAGGGTTATCTAAATATGTGAACGACTATCGTAACCTGATCGCAAAAAATATGCTGCTCAACACATCGATGAAAGTGAATGAAATTGCTGCTGCCCTGGGGTACAACTCAGCGCTTGCATTTATTCGCTTCTTCAAGAAGCAGAACGAAACAACGCCGCAAGATTTCCGTATGACAAGGACCCATATACAGAATCAAGGTCAATAAATGTATATGAAATGTCAGTAACGATCTCTTTTGCCTCCGTTCCTACCGCCTTACAATGGAAGTACACTTGGTGCGCTAGAGGAGGAGTAGTCTTGAGAACATTAACAGCTGTATTACTTGGCGCTGGCAGTCGAGGGAGATATATTTATGGACCCTATGCGGAGAAGTTTCCGAATGAATTAAAGATTGTTGCCGTAGCTGAGCCGGATGATGAACGTAGAAATCGATTTGCAGAGATTCATAGAATTGCCCCAGAGCATGTCTACAATTCTTGGGAGAAAGTATTCGATCAGGGTCAAATTGCGGACGTGATGATAATTGCTACGCTCGATCGGATGCATTATATCCCAGCGATGAAAGCGATGGAGCTAGGCTATCATGTCATGCTAGAGAAGCCGATGTCTCCTTCCATGGAAGAATGCATCGAATTGGAGCAAGCTTCGCTTCGGTATAAGCGACTGCTCGTCGTAACCCATGTCCTGCGATATTCCCCGTTCTGGTCTGGGATCAAAAAATGCATTGAAGACGGTGAACTCGGAACGATAGGTACGATTCAATTAACCGAAAATGTGGGCTACCTGCATATGACACACAGTTATGTCCGCGGGAATTGGCGCAATTCGGAGGAGACGAGTCCCATGATCCTGGCCAAATCATGCCATGATCTGGATCTCATCTCATGGCTTATGAATCAACCGTGTACAAGCGTGAGCTCGTACGGATCATTATTGCATTTCAGGGCGGAGAACGCTCCGGAAGGCTCCGCGGATCGCTGTATCGACGGCTGTGAGGTTGAGAAGGAATGCCCCTTCTCGGCGATGAAAATATATATTCAGCCTCCGGAACACCCTTGGGCACGCTATATGACGAATGATTTGTCGCAAGAGGGGATCTTGAAGGCGCTGAAGGAAGGACCGTGGGGGCGCTGCGTGTATCGCTGCGATAATAATGTCGTGGATCACCAGGTAGTCAACATGGAATTCGAGAACGGAGCGAATGCATCGTTCATCATGTCAGGGCTGACACAGAGCGGCACGCGTCGGGTTCAAATTATGGGAACACAAGGCGAGATCATCGGGGATATGGACAAAGGATCCTTCACGCTGTACCGCTATGTATCGGGTGAGAAGGTTGATATTGGCTGCAATGTGAAAGGCGATGGTCATGGAGGCGGCGATGACCGTATGGTGAGCTCATTCCTGTGGATTGTACGTCAATTTGACAGCAATCCATCGCAAGGCTTGACCTCGGCGACGGCATCCCTGCAGAGCCATTTGATCGCATTCGCGTCGGAACATTCGAGATTGAACGCAGGTCAGGCGGTCAAGCTTTCGGACTTGCAGAAGAAAGGAGAAATGTCGTATAAGATAAAATGATACTAGGAAGCCTCTTTCGAAGTGATGGGATGCTGTCATGGAGAGGGAGGTTTTTTGGTATGGAAATGATTCAAGTAATTGAGTCAATATGGAAAAGGTTTTTCGTTACATAATCTCAAGACATAATAAAAGACCGCTCTACTGGAATGACTTCCGGATCTGGCGGCCTTAGGACAAGATTCTATTATAGGGTCAATCTGTATCTAAATGTAGTGAGATTAATGGAATTTAACTGTCTTGATACGAGCTTCTTCTTCATAGGTAAGTGGTTTTGGGGATCTTGGAGTGTGCAAATGACGTTGCACAGAATATTCCATCTTTTGATAATCCTCATTACCTGAATTCATCGTTGGATTCCAATTTTCAGTTACCCAATTTTTAAGTTCCTTAAGACTTGCTAGCATTTCCTCCAGCCTCCTTTGGCGAAGAAACAATATATTTTATATTGTTTTGATTACGCTTTCATTATAACATAGATATTAGTTTTTTAAAGATATGTCCACCGTAAAAACACAGTTTTATTAGTGAACATTGTGTGTTAATTAGGTTTTGTATGCCGTTGAAAGAGAAGTGTCTCCCGGATAAGGACATTTTTGGCGGGATCAAATAAATAGAACATTATCCATAAAAGCTATACTTAATATCCAATAAGTACCAAATGGGAGAACTGACTTTTAATCGGTAGATAGTGATACTCTGATAATAACTAGGGCCGCATATATAGTACGATAATCTATTTATATATAGGGAATAAGATCTTAATTTTGAGAAAGTTCACTTAAAAGAAAATGTTTTTCTATTAATAAACGTTTTCTGGTGGAAATAAATTTTATTTTATAAAAAATAGAGAAAATAATTTACAGAATTAAATTTAAGTGATATCTTGAATATGTAGAACAGAAACCGCTCACATCTTAAGGGGGATTAATAAACAATGACACTAACCAAGTTCCACGGAATTATACCTGCCTTCTATGCTTGCTATGACGATCAAGGGAATATTTCTGAATCCCGTACGCATGCCTTATGTGATTATTTATTTGAAAAAGGTGTTCAAGGTGTTTATGTGGGAGGCAGTTCTGGAGAATGTATCTACCAGAGTCTGGACGAACGCAAAGCGGTACTTAGCTACGTAGCTAACAACTTGAAAGGTAAAATGACGCTGATCGCTCATGTAGGTGCGCCTTCTACAAGAGATAGTATCGAATTAGCAAAACATGCGGCGAGCTTAGGATATGATGCACTATCCGCAATCCCCCCTATATATTTTAAATTACCAGATAGCGCAGTAACTAAATATTGGAGCGATATTATGGAGGCAACTCCTCTACCGTTCATCATTTACAACATCCCTCAGACTACGGGATATACACTAACCCCAGCTTTATTCGAGAAACTGCTTGCTAATAAAAAGGTTATCGGTGTTAAGAATTCTTCTATGCCACCTATGGATATTGAACGCTTCAAAAGAGTGGGTGGAAAAGATGTAGTGGTATTTAATGGACCGGATGAACAATATGTTGCGGGAAGAATTATGGGAGCTGATGCAGGTATTGGTGGCACTTATGCTGTTATGCCGGAGCTGTTCTTGCAAGCTAATAAATTTGTTCTTGCCGGCAAGTTTGAGGAAGCAGGACAACTTCAAAGTGATATCAACGATATCATCATCGCGCTTTGTTCCCTCAAGGGTTCTATGTATGCGGAAATTAAAGAGGTTCTGAGATTAAGAGGCGTAAACATTGGTAGTGTAAGAGCACCGCTTGAAGGGATAGCCGCTGAAGATGCTGGTCCAATCGCAGACATTATGAAATTGATTGATCAAGCGATCGAAAAATATTGTGGTTAATGCAATGAAGAGAACGATCGTATGCTTTGGCGATTCCAATACTTGGGGCTACGACGCAGAGACTGACCAAAGGTTTAAGGATGAAATCCGTTGGACAGGGCTTCTGGATACAGAACTGGGCGACTCTTATCGTGTCATAGAAGAAGGGCTTCCCGGTAGAACGAGTGTCAGTGAGGATCCGTTATTTGAAGGGTTAGCCGGAATTTCTTATCTCTATCCATGCCTCATGTCACATGCACCGCTCGACTTGGTTGTGATCATGCTTGGAACGAATGATACGAAAGAAAGATTTGCACTCACTTCATATAACATCGCTCAAGGTATTGTTAGACTTGCTCTTAAAGCTAAAGGGAGCGGGGCAGGACACGCGGGAAAAGCTCCAGAAGTGCTTGTGATCGCTCCTCCCCCTATTGGGGCAGAGTATATCCATACTCCCATTGGTAAGCCGATGGGAAGTAATTGTAGCGAGAAATCTATGGAGCTATCGCAGCATCTTGCAGCGTTGCTTAAGGGCACAGATATCCACTTTATGGATTCTAGAGAATATGTATCGATGAATGAAATTGACTACATGCATCTTGATCTACAAGGACATCGAAACATGGCTGATCTGGTGCAAAATCATGTCAAACGGATTTTAGATTAGGGTTTGTTTCTGGACTGGCTTACAAAACACGAAGCGATTCAGAAAAAATAATACTAACAAAACTTTTAGGGAGGATTATTAATGAAGAAGAAACGTTTACTCTCGACAATGGTTGCATTAATGGTAATTATTTCACTAATTTCAGGTTGTTCTGGTAACAATGCAGCAAGCTCTAATAAATCCGATAATACTTCTACATCAGGCAAGGAAAAAGTGGCAATTAAAGTATGGCTGACCCCTCAGTGGAAGGGTGTTGTGGATGCAACCGAAAGCGGTGCTGACTATGATAGTTTCCTTAAAGCCGCTGCTGAGAAGTTCAAAGCGCAATATGACAAATATGATGCTGACATTCAAGTCGAAGTCATTGCCGGGGATCAGCGCGACCAACTCCTCAATGTTAACTTGAGCGGAGGTACGCCGCCGAATGTCTTCTTTGAAAGCGTATTCCCTATGGGCGATTATGTTCACCGTGGGGCGTTGGAGCCTTTGACAGACATCATCGATGATAATGCAAAAAGTGATATCGCACAAAATTACTGGGATGCAGTAACGTTCGGAAAAGATGTGTACTTCTATCCATTCCAACATAATCCAGGTACTTTGGTCTATAACGCAGACATGTTTAAAGCGGCTGGTTTAGAAAAATTCATCGGTGGAGAGTCCGAAATTAAGACTTGGAACTTGGATGAATATCAACAAATCTTGGACGGTCTGAAAAATGATCTTCCGAAGGATAAATATTCTAATGCTTATCCAATGGCACTGTACGCTGTGAATAACCAAGGAGATACTTGGAACCTTGCATACTTAAGAATGTTCGGCAATAAGTTCTTTGACGATCAAGGAAACATTATTCTGAATGATGCGAATGGTGTAAAAGCTGCTACATGGTTGAAAAAACTATATGACGGTGGATATACAAATCCAGGTGCAGAATCTGTATCCTCCAATGACGCCAATGCCATGTTCCAGAATCAGCAGCTAGCGATCAGTTTCACCAATCCAATCTTGTTCAATGGCTCAAAAGCAAATATGGAATCCGGCACCTCTCCTAAGTTTGATATGCGTCTTGCTAATATTCCGTCTGAAAGCGGAGATCCTCTATCCTTTACTTATGTAGTGGGTGCTAGTGTATTTAAGTCCAAAGATGCGAAGAAGACTGAAGTCGCTAAAGATTTCGTGAAGTTCTTTTCAAGTGATCCTGAATTAGTTAAATCCTCTAAGAATGGTATCCCTGTGAGAAGCTCGGTGGCCGAAGAACTGAAGTCGGAGAATCCACTCTTTGCTGCTTATGATGCCAATTCAAAATATTTGTTCAACTTCACGGGTAACGTTCCAGGATATAGCCAATTAAGAGAAGTTTTGTACCCTGATCTGCAGGCGCTTTACATGGGAGCAAAGACACCAGAACAGTTTGTACAAGATTATCAGACCAATGGTAATAAAGTGATTGATACGAATAAAGCTAGCTCTGTCATTTTCCAATAATCTAAGAACAGGTAAACAATAAACGATTAACAGCCTTTAGAGTCTGAAGAGGCTCCAAGGGCTGTTAATTAGAAAGGTAAACGATATGAAACTACGTAGTAATTACCTAAAAGAGAATATTACAGGTTATCTGTTTATTTTACCTCAGATGCTAGTATTCTTAGCCTTTCTTGTCTATCCGATCTTAGAAGGGATGCGCCTGAGTTTATACCAAATTAATTATGATAGTGAGAAGTTTGTGGGTCTGGCTAACTACACCACATTGTTTAATGATCCGGTATTCTTTAAAGCTACCTTTAATACGATTATATTCGTAGTATTTATCGTTCTACTTACCGTGGGCTTTGCACTATTCGTTGCCTCGGCTGTATTTGATAAGAACGCTAAGTACGTCTCCTTTATAAGAGGAAGCTATTATATTCCGGTCATGGTATCCATGGTTGTTATGAGTATGGTGTGGAGCTTCCTGCTGAATCCTGCTAACGGACTTATTTCTTTTATCTATAAAGATATGGGTTTTGGGACGATCAATCTTCTAGGAAATCCAAAGACGGTTTTGCCAGTGGTTATCTTTGTAACCTTCGCAACGAACGTAGGCCAAGCCATTATTCTGTATATAGCTTCGATGATTGGTGTATCTAAAGAGCTTTTTGAAGCAGCAGAAATCGACGGTGCAAGCAGATGGCAAGTGATTTCGAAGATCCTCATTCCTTCTGTAGGACCTACAACGACCTATATTACGATTATCAATATTATTGCTGTTCTAAAAATATTTGTAGTCATCCAGCTATTAACCGGCGGTGGACCGAATAACTCATCGGTAACCTTGATGTACTACCTTTACAATAATGCATTTAAGTACAATCAACTCGGTGTAGCTTCTGCGGTAGGCGTTATCATGTTCGTGATTACATTATTATTATCTGTGCCTCAGCTGCGAAGCATGATTAAGGTGAAGTGAGGGGGAATACAACATGTCGAAAATTAGAAACAAGAAGAAGAGAGAGAAGTTTGATGTGATATCGAATGTGATCATTGTCCTCTTCGCGCTCCTTAATCTTTTTCCATTGTATTGGTTATTCACAAGCTCGCTTAAGAACAGTTCAGATGTTGTGAAGATGCCTCCAGACTGGTGGCCTAAATCGATTACTTTTTCCAACTATGTAGATGTGTTTCAGAACCAACCGGCTTTGAGATGGACGTTTAATAGTATTTATGTCTCAGGTGTATCTACGATTATCGTTATTATTGTAGGCGCTATGGCTGCTTATGCTTTCTCAAAGATCAATTTTAAAGGTAAAGATATCATCTTCATTATCTTCATATCGAGCTTGATGATCCCAAAAGAAATTATGATTGTGCCTTTATTCCGGATTACACAGCAATTTGGAATGGTGAATTCCTATAACGGTATGATTTGGCCGAACGTCGCGGGTGCATTTGGAGTGTTCCTGTTAAAAGGATTCTTCGATTTAACGCCTAACGCTTTAAGAGAAGCTGGGAGAATAGATGGTGCAAATGAATGGAGAATCTTTACTCGCATCATGGTGCCAATTATTAAACCTGGTATTGGAGCCTTATTTATTCTGAATTTCGTGCAAGTCTGGAATGATTACTTGTGGCAGCTGGTTATAGGCCAAGAGAACAAAATGAAAACATTAATGGTTGGTACTGCGACCTTAATGCAGGATTTGAATCCTAATTTCGCATATAAAATGGCCGGAGCCACCATTGCTGCAATTCCGATGTTGCTAGTGTTCATGTTATTCCAACGGTTCTTCACCAATGGGATTACAGCAGGAGCAGTTAAAGAATAAATAAAAAAGTGGAGTGGGTTACTGATGAATACTGAAAATAATGTACTTAAAAAGATAAAACATAAACTAGTCGTCTCTAGTCAAGCCTTACCCGAAGAACCGCTGCATAGTCCGTTTATTATGGGGAGAATGGCATATGCAGCATACTTGGGCGGTGCCTCCGGCATCCGGGCTAATAGCGTAGCTGATATTCAAGAAATCAAGAAAACAGTGAATCTACCCATCATCGGGATTATCAAGAGGGTATATGAAGGTTCAGAAGTATTTATAACACCAACCCTGAAGGAAGTAGATGAGCTTTACCGCGAAGGCGTAGATATCATTGCTATGGATGCGACGGACCGAATTAGACCAGATGGATCTACCATTTCAGAACTATTTCCTAACATAAGAGAGACCTACAAGGATCAGCTGTTTATGGCAGACTGCTCTACATTTGAAGAAGCGGCTAAAGCTGTCGAGCTGGGATTTGATCTAGTGGGAACGACCTTAAGCGGATATACAGCATACACTAAAGACCGTTCACTCCCAGACTTCGAGCTAGTCAAACAAATCGTAAGCAACTTCTCTGTGCCTGTGATAGCTGAAGGTGGCGTTTCCACGCCCGAAGAACTGAAGACGATGTTTGATTTAGGGGTCTATTCAGCGGTAGTTGGCTCAGCGATTACAAGACCGATGGAGATTACAAAAAGGTTTGTGAGCGCTATTCAGTAGAATGCCAGAGAGGGTAGATGGGAATGAGAATTGTAGCCGTAGATATTGGCGGTACCAATACCAAAATGTGTATTTGCGATGAGCATGGGAATGTTGATCATTTTAAAGAGTATGCAACAGAAAGTGATTTGGGCGGTCCGCATGTAGTCGCAAGATTGCTTGTGAAAATTGCAGAATATGATGATTTTGATGCCATCGCTATAAGCACGGCTGGTCAAGTCAATGCTGAAGAAGGATTTATTGTCTATGCTAACGAAAATATACCTAGATATACAGGGATGAAGATTAAGGAAATTGTAACAAATCATTTTCATAAACCTGTTATGGTAGAGAACGATGTGAATTCAGCAGCATTAGGTGAAGCTCATTATGGTGCTGCCCAGAACTTTAACAATTTCTTATGCTTGACGTTTGGCACGGGCATCGGCGGTGCAATTGTAATGAACCGCCAAATCTATAAAGGAGCAGATGGAGTGGCGGCCGAATTTGGCCATATCCTTACACATCCATTGTCAGATGCGGTGGAGGGACTGCCTTTTTATGAAAAGTATGCTTCAACCACCGCTTTAGTAAAGATGGCTCAGCTAGCAGATCCCGAATGTGTAGACGGGAAGGTTCTTTTTGATAAAATACACAACGGGGACGAAGCTCTGAAACAGATCTTGGATTCTTGGATAACTGAGGTGTCTACGGGCTTAGCCTCTATTATTCATATTTTTAATCCATCCGCTATAATCATTGGGGGCGGTGTTATGGAGCAAGAAGATTTAGTTCAAAGGGTAGAAGAACGGACAAAGTCTTTAATTATGGAGAGTTTTGCAGGTGTAAGAATTGTTAAGGCCTCACTTGGGAATAAGGCAGGCTTGCTAGGAGCTTCCTCTTTATTCGCATATTAAACCATTGTAAAGGAGGGGCTTATTTGCGAACAATCAGTATTTTTACTTCTATTCATTCCAAGTACAATAATTTGACGAATACGGAGAAGAAGGTAGCGGACTACGTCCTGGAGAACACGAGAAGTGTTGTCTATATGTCCATTACTGATCTTGCAGATGCGTGCGATGTAGGGGAATCAAGTATCTTTCGATTTTGCAAATCTTTAAGTTATAAAGGGTACCAAGAGTTCAAGATTGCACTAGCTCATAGTATCACTGTGGAGAATGAGATCCCGCAGCTTACGGATCAAATTCTAATGGACGACACGACTGAAGCAGTGGCTTCCAAAGTGCTGACCACAAATGTAAGTGCACTGAACGAGACCTATAATTTAATTGATATAAAGAAGATCAATGAAGCCATTGATTATATGATTAACGCGGAACGTGTATTATTCTTCGGCGTTGGCTCTTCTCTAATCACGGCAATGGAAGCCAAAATTAAATTTATGCGCATTACAAACAAAACAGAATGTTTAATGGACTCACATCTTCAGATGATGTCAGCAGCGCTAATGTCTGAGCGAGACGTCGCTGTAATCATTTCTTATTCCGGCTCAACGAAGGATAGTATTGAGGTCGCAAGAAAGGCGAAGGAACGAGGCGCTAAAGTGGTGTCCATTACGAGATTTGAAAAGTCACCTTTAACATCGTATTCGGATCTAACCTTACTATGTGGTGCTAATGAGGGCCCTCTGCAGGGCGGTTCATTATCTGCTAAGATCTCACAGCTCTATCTGCTGGATATTTTATATGTGGAATATTTCAAAAAAACTAGCGAGCAGTCCATTATCAATAAAGAAACAACTGCTGCGGCAGTTAGTGAAAAGCTCCTATAAGTGCGAGTTCAAAAAGTATGGCTTTCAGCACCGAGAAGATTGGATGAAGGTAGAAACTGAGGAACGTAGCGTAGTGGAAGTGGAAGCTACGTGAGCACCGGAAGTATCGTCTGAATTCAATTTTCGATGTCGAGTAAGCTTCTTGGGCTACTTCGTGATCAAAAGCGGACTTTTTGAACAACCTCTGTAAGATAATTGAGATGTGGGGAGAAGGAGACATTATGATCTTAGGTTCATTATCATCTTGGGAAGAGCATAGCAGATATGAGAATTCAGTCATTGTAGAGGCTATTGAGGAATTGAAAGTCATCTTACAACACGAACCTGATCTCGGGCGAATCGAGATCCGCGGGAACGAGATCTATGTTTCGATTATGGCGCTAGAGGCGAAGTCGCTGGAGGAACAGGTTGCTGAAAAGCATGAGGCTTACATTGATGTGCATTATCTGATCGAAGGTGAAGAAACGATCGGTTGGTCCCCCCTGCAAGAGGGGATCGAGGCTACTAAGCCCTACGATGCCGAAGCAGATTATGCGCTTTATCCTCCCTCAACTGAAGAAATTTTGTTAACTTTGAAGCCGGGTATGTTCGCTGTCTTTTTCCCGCATGATGTACACAGACCTGGGATGGGTCAATCGGGTATGAAGATTAAGAAGGCTGTTATAAAGATTCATGTAGGATTATTAAATTCATAGATTGAGAAAGCAGCGATTCTCCTTTTTATTGGAGGATCGCTGTTCTGCGTTTTCGGTCATTTGCAGCTTGCCTCAGTAGATTGTGGGCAAGAGATGGCCAAACTGATAGATAATTAGGGAAAATCTCCCTGAAATTCTGCGATTTTTGCTTATATGACTAATAATTAGGGAAAATCTCCCTCTAATTTAACTGATTCGTTGGTGAATATAGATATTACCCCGATTTTTAGGGAGGAATTCCCTAATTCTATTCATTTAAAGCAATCATCGGCTATAATCGGGTAGATTTTCCCTAATTACTTCAATAAAGAATCCGTCACATAAGTAGGCTGCTCTAATTTTGTGACAGTCCCGTCTATTTTTATTCATAAACATTATAACGTTATATTTACTTCCTGTACTATTCATGCTATTTTAAACATTATAATGTTATATGAAAAAAGGTGAGAACAATGGATGAAAGATACGTGCTCCGTCAGGTGAAACGAGTAAGCGGAGAAGAGATCGACATTGTAATCGAGAATGGAAGAATCGATGAGATCACTCCGGCAGGTGAGGGCCGTGGGGGGCAGGCGTGGGAAGGCTCAGGCGCATACGTATCCAGTGGTTGGATTGATATGCATGTGCATGCTTTTCGCGAATTTGATCCGTATGGCGATGAGATTGATGAGATCGGTGTCCGGCAAGGGGTGACAACTCTAGTAGATGCCGGTAGCTGTGGGGCGGATCGGATAGGTGATCTGGTTCAGGACGCATCTCTAGCTAAGACGAATGTGCTGGCGTTCTTGAATATCTCGCGGATTGGACTACTAAGAATTGATGAGTTATCCAACTTGGAATGGATTGATAAGGAGAAGGTTTTGGAGTCTGTCCGAACTTACGGGAAGATGATCGTAGGATTAAAGGCTAGGATCAGCAAGAGCGTTGTCGGGTCTAGCGGAATTGAGCCGCTGCATATTGCACGAAGCCTATCAATGGAGACAGGGCTGCCGTTAATGGTACATATCGGTTCAGCACCGCCAGATATCAGAGAGGTTATGCCTCTTTTGCAGCAAAAGGATATTGTTACCCATTATCTCAACGGAAAAGAGAATAATTTGTTTGCTGCAGACGGTCAGCCGCTTCAGGTACTGACTGAGGCTATCGAACGAGGAGTTCATCTAGATGTGGGGCATGGAACAGCAAGCTTCTCTTTTAAGGTAGCTGAGGCTGCTAAACGTAATGGTATTGGATTGAATACGATTAGCACGGATATCTATCGAGTGAACCGGATGAAGGGACCTGTTTTTAGCATGTCTAATGTACTTTCCAAGTTTCTATGTTTGGGCTATGCTCTGGATGAGATTATGGCAGCGGTTACTTCCAATGCGGCGGAATGGCTGGGCAGGCCGGAGCTGGGCCGAATTCAGGTTGGTGATCCTGCTAACCTGACCCTGTTCACCTTGCAGCATGAACCTACTGTGCTTATTGATTCTGAAGGGGAAGAAAGAGTGGCGGATAAAGTAATTCACGCAAAAGGAGTGGTTATAGGTGGGGAATTCATTAAATGCGAAATACGGGCTTAAACGCGTAATTAATGCTAGCGGTAGAATGAGCATTCTGGGGGTGTCGGCTCCTACTGATACTGTGATGAATGCGATGAAGCAAGGTGGACAGAATTACGTAGAAATAGCGGATTTAGTGGATAAAGCCGGAGATTACACGGCGCGTATTCTCGGTGCTGAAGCAGCGATTATCGTCAACTCAGCCTCCAGTGGTATTGCGTTGTCTGTTGCAGCGATAGTTACCCAAGGTAACCGCCGCCGCAGTGAACGTCTGCACCAAGAGGTCATTCCGCGCAACGAAATCATCATTCTGAAGGGTCATAATGTACAGTACGGAGCTCCGGTGGAAACGATGGTCTATCTAGGTGGAGGTAAACTAATTGAGGTAGGCTATGCGAATGAAGGTCGGGCTGAACATATAGAGGACGCTATTGGTGAGCAGACTGCTGCTATTCTGTATGTGAAGTCCCACCATGCGGTGCAGAAAAATATGCTGTCTGTTGAAGAAGCATGGGAGATCGCCAAGCGTAAAGGGGTGCCGCTAATCGTTGATGCTGCAGCGGAAGAAGACCTCTGTAAATATGTGAAATGCTCTGACCTGGTGATTTATAGTGGGTCCAAGGCCATTGAAGGGCCTACTTCCGGAATCATTGCCGGTAAACGTAGTTATGTGGAATGGGTTAAGGTCCAATTGTATGGAATAGGACGCAGTATGAAAGTGGGTAAAGAAACAACCTTTGGTCTGCTGCAAGCTTTGGAGGAATACATGGTGAAGGAAGACAGAAGTGACATCGAGCAAGCGTCTTTGCAGGCACTGATGGTGCTGAATGATCTTCCTGGCATTCGTGTAACCATTGTGCAGGATGAGGCGGGGCGTGCCATCTATCGCGGCCGAGTTCAGGTGGAGCCACAGCAGGCCGGTATTACGGCTAAGGAATTGGTAGAGGGGTTGCAGCAGGGTGAGATTGCGATCTATACCCGCGATTATGGAGTGAATCAGGGATATTTCGATATTGACCCACGGCCGCTTCTGGGGGATGATCTGCTCGTGATTGTAGACAGTATTCGTAAATTAATAGGGGGACAATAAGATGACGACGATTTCACAACGTTTTTATAAGGGCCGCACCGCATTAAATGTACTCGCAAAAGATATCGATAATGCTAAAGCGATTTATGAAGCGGCGGAAGGATATGTGCTGGTCGGTGTGCTCTCTAAGGATTATAAGACGGTAGAAGAAGCCGTAACAGCCATGAAGCAGTATGGTCAAGAGATTGAAGATGCGGTATCGATTGGCTTAGGTGCAGGAGATAATCGCCAAGCGGCAATTGTAGCCGAGATTGCTAAGCATTATCCGGGGAGTCATATTAACCAGGTGTTCCCGGTGGTTGGAGCTACGCGCGCTAATCTTGGCGGGAAAGACAGCTGGATCAACAGCATGATCGCCCCTTCCGGTCACGCTGGTTATGTGAATATTTCTACAGGACCTTTCAGCGCTGCGCAGAGTGAAGCGGCGATTGTACCTATAGCATCAGCAATTGCGCTAGTTCGGGATATGGGTGGTAATGCACTGAAGTATTTCCCGATGGAGGGTTTAAGCCGTGAAGAGGAATACCGCTCTGTCGCTAAGGCCTGTGCTGAGGCAGGGTTTGCACTCGAACCTACCGGTGGGATTGATATGGACAATTTCGAGGCAATATTGGAAATTGCGCTTGAAGCAGGGGTGCCACAAGTGATTCCGCATGTCTACTCATCCATTATCGATAAAGAATCGGGCCAGACCCGGATCCAGGATGTGCGTGATTTGCTTGGAATTATGAAAAGGCTGACAGATAAATATGCCTAAACGAATCGGGGCATTCGGAGAAGTGATGATGCGTCTGCAGGTGCCGGGAGTTCAGCTGCTATCACAAGGAAACAGCTTAAACTATTCATTCTCTGGCACCGGGGTTAATGTCAGCTCTGCACTGGCACGCTTCGGGCATGAAGGTGCTTTGGTTTCCCGTTTGCCGAATACTTCATTGGGTGAAGCCGCTGCGGCGCATTTACGTAAGCTGGGGATTTCTTCAAACTTCGTTATGCGAGGAGGAGAATATCTAGGCTTGTATTTCTTGGAGAATGGATTTGGTGCACGTCCAAGCAAGGTGACTTACAGCAATCGTCTGGAGAGCAGCTTCAACACGGCTCCTGAGGAAACATATCATTATGAAGAGATTGCGCGAAGTCTCGATGTGATCCATTTCTGCGGCATTACGCTGGCTATGAACGAAAGTGTGCGTCATCACATGAAATCTTTAGCTAGAGCGGTCAAGCAGCAGGGTGGAACAGTGATCTTTGATTGCAACTATCGTCCGTCCTTGTGGGGAGCGGAAGGATATTCACTAGCGAAGCCGCATTATGAGGAGATGCTGCAGCTGGCCGATATCGTAATGATGAATGAGAAGGACGCGATCCATATCTTAGGGATGAGTACTGCACAAGCTGAACGTGAAGAGCAATTGCTCGAACTTATTCCGGTAGTTGCGAAGCAGTACGATATCTCGGTGATCGCTGGCACCCATCGCAGTATTCATGGCGACAACTCACATTCACTGCGTGGTTTTCTTTATAAGAATCAGAGCTTCTTCTTTTCGGATACGCTGAGATTTCTCGTCTATGATAGAATAGGGGCTGGAGATGCCTATACGAGCGGAATTGTGCATGGCGAGCTAACAGGATTTACACCTGAGCAGACCGTACAGTTTGCCGCTGCCGCTAGTATGCTAGCTCATACTGTCGAGGGCGACACTCCCATGGCTTCAGAAGCGGATGTCCTTCGAGCTATGACTCTATCCGTAGGCGATGTAGAAAGGTAGTGAACCTCTTGAGTTTGTCCCGAAAAGATAAGCCTTTATATTTGCAAATCGCAAATATTATAAAGGATCGGATTCTACACGGAGTCTATCCTATAGGATTAAATATTCCTTCCGAACCTCAGCTAGAGCAGGAATTCAATGTCAGCAAGATCACAGTACGCGGTGCCATTCAGGAGCTTGTCCAAGAAGGATTTCTGGAGAAAGGGAGCGGCAAGGGGACGAAGGTGATCCGTAATACCTCATCCTCCAAGCTGTCCAAATGGAAAAAGTTCACGGAAATTCTGGTGGATGAAGGGCACCAAATTCGGAAGCAATGGCTGAAGGCGGAGCGAGTATTTAATGAGGTCGGAAGTGAACCGTACCGTTTATTCGGCGAACATTGTTTACGCTTGGAACGCATATACACTCTCAATGATAATCCATATGTTCATTACACGCATTATTTAGTAAATGGTATGGATGATTTGGATCTACTTGATTTGAATGCCCAGTCCTTGTATGAGCTGCTTGAAGAGCGGAGTGTTTCCCTTGAGAGGCTACGTGATGAATTTTCTGTTGCTGTCCCTCCGCCTGAGGTAGAAGAGATCCTACTATTGGAAAAGAAGTGTCCTTTGCTGAAACGAACACGCTATTCTTATGATGAGCTGGGTAAGGTAACTGAGTATAGTATCGGCTTCTACAATACAGAGCTACAGAATTATGTAGTGAACTATGAGGTGTAGGTAGCGAAAATCCGGAGCAATTTGCAGGGGAGATTCCTTGCAGGATGGTTCGGATTTTTTGCATCTTAGTATGTGATAAATCTAACTATTTTAATTTATGAATATACAAGCTATGATGACTGATGTAAAATTACAATACCTGAAGCGTTCTGGAACAGCTTAAGGGCTTTTTGCATGCTCTTTTGCAGATTGCAAAGAATAGAGGCATGTCTACTATAGAAAGATTAATGGAGGTAGGAGAGTTTTATGAAGAAAAAATCTTTAAAAAAGATGTTGATGTTGTCGATGATGGTCGTTGTCATTGCTGTACTTGCAGTAGGTTGTGGTTCAAAGAATAACACGAATACAACATCGACAGAGGGAAACGCAGCAGAGGCTTCAAAAGAACCTGTTACTTTGTCGCTTGGCTTACTGCCTTCTATTGATGCTATTCCTTTTGTGATTGCTCATGAGCAAGGCTTTGATAAGAAACATGGAGTGAACCTAGACATTCAAACGTTCAAGAGTGCAAAAGATCGTGATGTCGCTTTTCAAGCTGGTAAGCTGGAGGGGATCAGCGCTGATCTAGTTGCGATTTCTATCTACAATGAAGCTGGGCTGGATGTGAAGATCACTAGTACAACTTTTGGTGAATTCGATTTATTGACTGGGAATGACGCCATCCAAGATGTGAAGGATCTGAAAGGCAAAACCGTGATTTTGTCCAAAAATACTTCCACACAATATACGGTGGCGATGATGCTGAAACAAGCGGGTTTGACGGAGGATGATATTACGGTAACTGAGGTTCCACAAATCCCTACCCGTTTAGAATTGCTTAAGAACAATAAGGCGGATGCAGCTATTTTGCCTGAACCATTTGTAACTATGGGTAAAACCTCAGGCTTGCGCGTGCTTAGCTCCACGCATACCGCGGGAGTGAATCCATTTGTATTGGCTTTCCCACAAACTGCTATTGATGCTAAGGCAGATGCGATTCGGAATATGTATGCTGCTTATGACGAGGCTGTAGCGTATATGAAATCTCATGATCAATCCGAATATATCGATCTTGTGATCAAAGAAGTTGGCTATCCAGAAACGTTGAAAGATGAGATTAAGGTGCCTGATTATGTTCCTGCCAATCAAGTGGATGTGAAAGAAGTAGAAGCTGCATTTGCATGGGCACGGGAAAAAGGTTTGCTTAGCAAAAATATCTCGGCCGAAGATGTGATTTCTGATGTCCAATTCAAAAAATAAGGGACTCGTCATTAAGGGTCTTAAAGTAGAGTACAAGACGGGTCAACTGGCCTTAGGACAGATGGATTTATCTTTGCCAGAGCATGGGATTTACACGATCATCGGACCCTCTGGCAGCGGGAAATCCACGTTACTACGGGCGATCGCAGGTTTGCTGCCGAGCTATAAGGGGCAAATACTTTTTAATGAAAAATCCGTGCATGATAAAGAAACTCTGATCGGTCTGGTACCACAAAACTATGGGCTTCTCCCATGGAAGACTGTACATGATAATATTCAAATCGCAATGAAAATCTCGCATACTGCGAGCACAACCAAGCAAGAACGGGAGAACCAGATTAATCAGTGGCTTTCATCAATGGGAATCTCTGATTTAGCTGATCGTTATCCTCTATCTCTCAGTGGAGGACAGCAGCAAAGAGTGGCAATCGCTAGAGCCTTCGCTATTTTGCCCACCATTTTGCTGCTGGACGAGCCATTCTCCGCACTGGATGCGATTACGCGGGAAACGCTGCAGCTTCTCTTTTTGGATAACTGGTTGACGCATCCGGCGACTACCCTATTTGTTACCCATGATGTGGAAGAAGCTATTCTGCTGGGACAGAAAATTATTGTCATGCCATCTAACAAAGAAGAAATACCGGAAATTATCGATAATCAATTGGTGTTTCATATGAAGCATGAGGATAAGCGGGACAGTGTAGATTTCTTTGAGCAGACTAAGCGAATCAGAAAGGTAATGCAGGAGATATGGTGAGAAAAAGTCGGATTCATCACATAATAAGACTGGTATTTGTGTTCTTTTGTATGAATGTGGTTTGGTATATTGCCTATTTGCTTATGAATCATTCGATTTTGCCTAGTCCATTCGCAGTGTATAACGCTATGTTTCACTTGGGTGCACAGGATATTGCTTTGAATGTGGGGTATAGCTTGTTCAGAATTTTTGCAGGTGTAGTGCTTGCGTTAATCATTGGGCTGCTCATTGGTCTTCTGATGGGACGTTCGCTGACTTGGAATAAGCTGCTGGACCCTGTGGTTTACTTAACCTATCCTGTTCCAAAAATTGCTCTGCTTCCGATTGTGATGTTATTCTTTGGGCTTGGTGAAACATCTAAAATCTTAATGATTATGTTGATTCTCTTGTTCCAGATTATCATTTCGGTTAGGGATGGTGTGAAGGCTATTCCTGAGAATACCTATGATGTCTTAACGAGTATAGGGGCAAGTACAGTGCAGAAATTCTGGCATGTGACACTGCCGGGTGCACTATCAGTCATTCTGAGTACGATTCGTATTTCGCTTGGAACGGCGATATCTGTCCTCTTTTTCACGGAGATTTATGGTACCGAGCATGGTATGGGCTTTTTCATCATGGATGCTTGGTTAAGACTGGATTATCCGGAAATGTATGCGGGAATTATGCTGTTCAGCTTAGTGGGGTTTGTCCTCTTCTTGCTTGTTGATTTTCTGGATTACAAGTTTATGAAGTGGCGGAATTAACTGTGCCAGGGATCCAACACATCCAAACCAAGGGAGCAAAACGATGAATAAGAGCACATCGGGAACTGAACACAGATCAACATCAATGGCTGAGAAGAAAGTGACCTGGCTGGAACTGTTTTATGATCTACTGTTTGTAGCTGCAGTTTCAAAAGCGAGTCATGTCTTATTGCATGTAGAGACGGGTACAATTCCACTTGAATACTTATCCAAGTTTATCTTAATCTTTGTTCCGATCTGGTGGGCTTGGGTGGGGCAATCGGTTTTTGTTAACAGGTTTGGACAAGACATTTTTTCACACCGAATATTTCTGATTCTACAATTATTCTTTGTATTAATCATGACAGCTAGCTTATCGGTTGATTTTGATCAACATTATGTACCATTCTTAGTAGGTTATGTTGGTTTAAGAGCCATGACAGCCATTCAATATCTTACGGTACATAAAAATGAAGAGGACGATAGAAAGAGCACTGCCTGGTATTTGGGAAGTCGATTTTGGATTGGTATAGTAATCTCTTCTTTATCACTTTTCTTCGATTCTTGGGTTCGTTATGCAGTGCTGTATGCAGGAATTACTGTAGACATCTTGCTCCCCTTAATCGGTCGGAAATACTTGGTGAAAAGTCCTATAAACACTCATCATTTATTAGAGCGCTTCTCATTGTTCACGCTCATTCTGCTTGGTGAATCAGTGGTCAGTATACTTGCAGTGCTGCAGTCCAGCCACTGGACATGGCAATCTATTTTATTTGCATTATTAACTTTCTTATTAATTATTGCGATGTGGTGGCAATATTTTGATAATGTTGAGAAGAAAGTGGACAAGAGTATAGAGACTGCCGGGCAGACCATAATTTATGGACATTTGTTTATTTATATCTCCTTGAGTATGATCGCTGCTTCGATCCAACTGTTATTTCTGGAACAACTGGATTATACATTTATGGTGTTTTTTATTTTTGGGTCGGTGTTGCTCTACTTCTTCTCTACTTCGCTGGTCTTCCATAAATATAGACGTTCACAGCAAAGATTAGGGATGTTCCATTTAGTGTTATTATTAGGTTTACTTGGAGTGTTTTTCGCAGTAGATTTGCTGTTCCTTATACCTAATTACCTGATCATCGGAGAAATGATGTTGTTCTTTGGTGTATATGCCAAAGTAACGACTTGAGCAGCTTTACATCGCAGCTGAATCATAAGAAGAAGGAAGCCGGTCCATGTGATTGGCTTCCTTTTTGTTTTAGATCCATGAAATATATTCTATTTAGTTAAGAACGAAATTAGTTCAAAGAAAACAGAGACAGCCTAAGACTTTATCCGTCTAGGGCTGCTGCAGCTCTATAGGTGGTATCCACACATAAAGCTGCATGTAATCCCCTGTCCCTATCGCCCAAGAAGAGCAGGTACAATAAATCGGCCGAAGACATTTGCAGGTGAGCGTTTCTTATATTTATCCGCAGTGATGACTGCAACCAGCTCGTAGGCTGGAACCACAATAATGTGCTGACCCATGAAACCAAGCGCAAAATAATAAGGGATCTCATTCGGCTGCTGCTCTGTGCCTGCATTGAATGAGGATACCCACCAGTGCCAGCCGTAGAAGCCCTTCTGTGGAAGTGTGGCTTCAACATATGGGTGAGTGGACTTCTGAACCGTGTCTGAAAGAATAAGCTGCTGAGCCTTCCAGCGCCCCTCTTGCAAATAAAGGAGACCGAATTTCTGCATATCCTCTGGCTTTAGATAAAGGCCAAAACCACCAGTATGTATACCTTGCGGATCACTATCCCAGCGATAGCTTTCGATGCCAAGCGGCTGAAACAGCTGATCTTCGGCAAAGGCAGCCACGTCTTGTCCAGAACAATCCCGCAGAATCGAGGATAAGAGCTGAGAGCATCCGGAGTTATAAGTCATCACGGTTCCAGGCGTATGCGCAAGCGGCTGCGCGAGCACAAACTTTATCCAGTCTGCGGTTTTGGTCATGGTCGGAAAAGAGTTCTGCCCCCCAAACTCCGTCCAGTTAAAGCCTGCTGTCATTGTTAATAAGTGACCGATCGTGATCTCTCTTTTTCGGGGGTCCTGATCCTCTTTTAATAAAGGGAAAAATAGTGAAATAGGGGTATCCGGTGGTGGAACGATTTGTTTATCTATGGCTATGCTGACTAGAGCGGCGAGCACGCTTTTGGTGCATGAGTTAATTTTGCCAAGCTCTACTGCAATTTTAGGCTCGCGATAATGCTCTAGTATGGATTTTCCATGTTGAACGATTAGACAACTGCGAATATCTAGGCCAGTAATACCGTCTATAAGCGGCTGTAGGTTCCAGTCAGTGATGTGGGTGGCCCCCTTTCATAGATGAGTTGAAGCTGTAGCTGCCTACCATTATAGCTTATATAGCATACATTACATAAATGTTGTAATTTCCTGTCGTTAATTAAATATGGAAAATATAAGAAATTATCTGTATAATGTTATGAATCACGTGTTAGAGGAGGATGAATTCTTTTGAAAAGCAATAACACACACTTTGTTCATCAGACAGCTAAAACGGTATTGATTACTTCAGTGGCAATCGCATTATTGTTACCACCAAGCTTGGCTGCTGCCGATTCTACATCTGTTAGCAGCAACACTGTGGTAACCCAGGTTAGCGCACAAGCCCCGACTACTACAACGACGTCCGAGGCAGATATTACAAAAGTGAAATTCACGCAGGAGCAAGCGATTGCAAAGCTAAGAGAATTATTCCCATCCCTAAAAAACGCAACGGTAAACAATGTTCAACTGGGATCTAACCAAAGCTACCCCGCTCCAGCAAATCAAATGATCTGGAATATTCAGTGGCAAATGCAAGAAGGGAATATGGGATATGGCTTTAGCAGTGAGATAGATGCGATTAATGGAGATATTATCAGTACGTATATTTCATATCCACGTGAGAATAACGAATCCTATTATCCACCGAAAATATCGCAGACGCAGGCACTGGAGATCGCCAAGGCTTTTGTGGCTAAGGCAGCTTCATCGGTTAAGAGCAGTGATCTGCAATTAAATGAGAATGTTGGTTATAATTATTTTTCGAACGCTTTATTCGGTCCTGTTCAATATGGCTATTTCTTCAGTATCATGAAGAATGGTCTTCCCTCTGGATCGGATAGCATTAACATAGCTGTGGATGGGAACGGAGATGTAATTCAATTCTCTAAGTCTTCTCAAGGGCTTGAGTATCCGTCTGCACAGCCTAAGATTACCTTGGAGCAAGCACAGAAGCAATTTGCGGATCAGCTTGATGTAGGCCTTTTTTACATTCCTGTTTATAAGAACGGAAAACCTAACAACTGGATTCTAGGCTGGCGTCCGGTGGATCAATCTCTATATCCTATCGATGCATTGACCGGCAAGAGAATAGATTATGAAGGAAAAGAATCCGTATCCACTCCAGTCGTGTATTCAGATATAGCCAAGAGCAAGGATGTCTTTCAAGCAAGGAGCTCTACTGCAGAGCTTTCTGCAAAAGAAGCGGAACAGCTTGTAAAGAAGGTAGCTTACATTCCAGCAGATCGTAAACTGATTTCTCAAAGCTTGAGAAATGACTATCAGGATACGAATCGGAAGATCTGGCAGTTATACTGGGGTGGTAATGGAAATGAACGTTTCATTGGTGCTGGTTTTCCAGAACAATCCTCTGCTGAAATAGATGCAAAGACCGGTGAAATATTGCAGTACCAAGTTCAAACCTATGGTGTTACTCAGGATAAAAAAGAAGAGCCGGCTCCTGTTGGAGGGAAGAAGCTTAGTGAGGCTGAAGCTAAGTCTAAAGCGCTTAGTATAATTAACAGCCTATATCCTCATGCGAGCGAGAAGCTAAAGCTTGTTGAATATGGAGCTAACTCAAGCGTGACTTCAGACGGATCTGCATTCAGATACCAGTTTATTAGATATCATCAAGGGATTCCTGTGAGTGACAGCAATATTACGGTAAGCTTGGATCTTTACGGCAGACTGATTTCTTACATGGGGAATCGGATAAGCGGTATCGATGAAATCACATTATCGCCTGAGGCTAAAATATCTAAGAAGGAAGCACTCGAAAGTTATAAACCCAAATATCAGACTAAGCTAAGATACACTCAGGTTGGCGGATACAATACTTATAGCAGCTATGTAGCGCCAAAGGTGAAGCTGGTATATGATACAACCTTTGATGAATCTAACGGATTGTATCAGGTTTTAGATGCAGCCACTGGAAAATGGACTGCGGTTTATGATTATCTCGGTCAGCAAGATACTCAAATATCTGCGACGGATATCAAAGGGCACGCAGCAGAACAGCCGTTGTCAGAATTAGTAAAATATCATGTGCTTACTCCGGATGCCGATGGTAAAGTGAACCCGGATCAAGAAATAACTGTTGGCGATTGGATAACCTATCTTGTTAAGGCTTCTAATCCGAATTTCAGCAATTATTATAATAATAATGAACGAAAAACTGTGGCTGGCGTGAAGCCTGAGAATTCATATTATGATGCTGTTACTTATGCGGCAGATCGTAAGTGGATCAATAAGGATGAAAGCCTCCAAATTGATAGTAAATTAACCCGGGAACAGCTTGCTGTTCTGCTGGCTAATTTTTTGAAATACAACAAACTCACAACCTATCTTGATAAGGATGTGACTGTAAGTCAATTTAGCGATAGTTCAACTATTAACAATAAGGGTGCAGTGGCTCTTGTTGTGAAATTGGGAATCTTAAAGGATGACAACGGCAAGTTTAATCCGCAACAGACGGTATCGAAAGCGCTGGCGGCTACGGTGATTATGAAGCTGGTGGAACTGCAAGGAAAGACCGATCAGATTATAGGTCAATAAGAATCTTTAATGAAAAGCCTGCTTCCCATTTGATGGTGGAAGTAGGCTTTTCTGTATGAGGAGCAAAATAGGGGATAAAAGAAAATAACCCGAAAGACGGACACCTTTACTGAAGGGGCGCATCTTTCGGGTTATTGTTGTTTCTGTGATTCAAATAAGATTAGTTGAGCTGTTTATCTACTTCTTTAACTGGATTTTCTCCAACATTCTCTTCTACCTTGCTGCTCATAAACCAACCAATTGCAGCGATGAGCACGAGTACAACATAGAAGGTAACCTTCCAGATGGTACTATGCGCGAAATCCTCGGAAAGAACACCAAGTGAAGGGTGTGCCAAGGTAATGACTGCGAGCTTAACGCCGACCCAGCCTACGATGAAGAAGGCTGCAATTTCAAGACCTGGACGGGTGTGAAGCAGCTTAACGAAGAAGGAAGCTGCAAAACGCATAATAACCAATCCGATAAATCCGCCGGCAAAGATGACGAGGAATTGTCCGCCGTCAAGGCCTCCGATTTTTGGAAGACCACTTGCAGGTAGTGCAACCGCAAGTGCAACTGCGGCTAGGATGGAATCCACCGCGAAGGCGATGTCAGCAACTTCTACTTTAAAGACAGTAAACCAAAAGCTTGATTTCTTTTTGTTGACTGCGCCGTCCGTACCGCTTTCAGCTGCCTCATCCGTAACTGGTTTCTTGATTAATAGTTTTCGGAAGATATGGTTCCCCGCGATAAACAGTAAATAAAGTGCGCCGATGGCTTGTACTTGCCAAATATCAACCAGGTAAGAGATGACAAATAGTGAACCGAAGCGGAACACGAAGGCTCCGGCTAATCCGTAGAATAGTGCTTTTTTTCTTTCCTCATCAGGAAGGTGTTTAACCATAATTGCCAATACCAGTGCGTTATCTGCGGCTAGTAGCCCTTCAAGTGCTACAAGAACTAGTAATACCCAGCCGTACTCTAATAATAATCCCCAATCCATTACTGTTGTCCTCCCTTTTCTTATGCAAATATCTACTAAAAGATACTTACCTTACCATTTTAACCAATTTTATATAAAAAAGACCTTTACCAAACAGATTAGCCTTTGGAATAAAGGTCTAACCTGATTGGTAAAGGTCTCGCTAACAATGTTGAATTGCCAATAAAGCCGGAGAATATCCTCATATTCTCGTATTGACGACTTTATTTAACAGCTACTCCCCTTTACGGGATATATTAAATTTTTGATTTAATTCGTTGTGATTTTGCCTAAGGAGATCATATACGAGTTGAAAGTTAATGTCAATAAAATGTTGGAGAAAGAAGAGAAGCTAGAGTTCTCCGTGTTTTTTGTGTTATCCCTTAACCGCTCCGGCGGTAATTCCCTTGGTCATCTGTTCTGTGAAGAGCAGATAGATCAGGATGGTCGGGATGGCAATGATCGTCATAACCGCGAACTGAGCACCATAGTTGGACGAATATTCTCCGGCGAATTTCATAATGGAGAACGGAATGGTTTTGAGATCCTCTGAGGTGAGGAAGGTGTTCGCCATAATGAATTCATTCCAGGTGCTGATGAAATTGAGTACACAGATGGTAGCGAGTGCGGGTTTCGTAATTGGTAGGATGATGCGGAAGATCACACCGTAAATGCCGCAGCCATCGATAACCGCCGATTCTTCAATCGCGCGAGGGATGGTCTCAAGAAAACCGGTCATAATGAGCACGCTCATTGGAATGACAATAGCCGAATAAGGCAGAATCAGCGTGTACATATTGTTCAGCATTCCGAGCTTGTTAAACAGGATAAAGTTCGGCAGCAGTGTCGCGTGAATGGGAATGATCATGCCCATCATGATAAGTGACAACACAATACCACTTAGCTTCCATTTCATGCGTGTGAACGCATATCCCATCATCAGTGACACTAGTGCGGACAGCGCAACGGTAATTACTGTAATGATAAGACTGTTGGCAAAATAGCGTGGTACACGCCCATAGGTAAAAGCGTTTCTATAATTCTCCCATTGCGGTGGCGATGGCCATTTCAGAAAAGAGCTTCCGAAGAAATCACCACTCTTTAGCAGGGAGTAATCGATCAGCCAGATGAGCGGAAATAACTGAATCAAAGCGATGAGACAAAGAAACACCATCATTAGGATTTTGCCAGTTGTAGGTTTACTGCGCTTCTGTTTATGAAGCTTCAGATTGGGGGGTGAAGCGGCAGGTGCTAATGAATTATTCATATGATTTCCTCCGGTTACAGGGATTCTAAAACTCTCCGATATCTTTCTTCAGAACCTTGTTGAGTATTACGGTCAGTACAAGGCAGAACACAATGAATAGGATGGATATGGCATTACCGTAGCCGTATAGCGACGATGAGAAGGCGGTTTTGTAAAGGTAGTTCCCTAAGAATTGCGTGCTGTTCGCCGGGCCGCCGTTAGTCATTAAGAACACGGTTTCCATTTGCTTAAGACAGGTTGTAACCGCGATGATAATGGCAACTCGCATCATAGGCGACAGAAGCGGAATGATGATTCGAGTGTAGAGGGTGTAGTTGTTCGCACCATCGATCTTTGCGGCCTCGCTTAAGTCACTTGGAATGCCTTGCAGACCTGAATAATAAAGCAGCAGTGCGTATCCAAAGCCTTGCCACATAACAACAATGATGATGCACCAGATCGCTGTCTTCGGATCTCCAAGCCAATCATGTGTGAGGGAATCCAGCCCAACACCACTTAGCAACTTATTGAGCAATCCGTAATTGGGATGAAAAATCCCGCTCCACAGCTTGGCTGTAACCACAACAGAAATTACGGCTGGGATAAAGAAGATCGTCCGGAATATTTTTTCGTATTTGCCGGAATTGGTCAGGAAAATCCCTATGAGAATAGCAAAGGGATGCTGTAAGAATACAGTGGCAGCAGTCAGTAATAGGGCATTGCCTAGCGAAGTCCAGAATACTTTGTCATGAAATAAGATTTCACGATAGTTATCAAAGCCGATAAAATTGTACTTCCCGATTCCGCCCCAGTCTGTAGAGCCGTAATAAGCGCTCATGAAGATAGGGATGCAAATCATAAAAGCAAACAGGAATAGCCCGGGTGCGATGAGTAGGAATATCGCTTTTTTGTCGCTTAACACTCTGTGCATGGAAATCTCCGTCCTTTGAAAGAGTAATCTATCTACTACCATCGTAACGGGAAGCCAGACCCTGGAACATGCCGTATATTTCAGATGATTGTACATATTTTTTAAATTATAGAATGATAATTTTCTCTGACGTCGAAAGCCCTTATGCTCGAACAACAAACCCCCGACCTCTGGGAGAAGTCGGGGGTTGTACGCCACTATTTATGATGTTAAATCAGAAGCGCCGTCATTCATATACCTAGTAGTATTAGCGTTTATTTACCAGCCAATTTATCGGACGCAGCGTCAAGCGCTTTGGCGAATTCCGCTGTATTCATAGCGCCGGAGAGCAGGCTTTGGTGAGCCTCCATTACCTTTTGCTTGAACTCGTCGTTACCAATATCCTGCAGCGGAGTTCCGCTGGAAGAGGTCATTGAGCTGAAGACATCTACTAGTTCTTTTTGGAGTTGAGTTTCATTACCGGTTAAGAATTCATCGAATTTTTGCGCAGGTGTACCCGCGCCAGCTTGCCATAACATCTTGGACCAGTTCTCAGGCGCGAAGAAATATTTCAAGAAATCAACAGCAGCATCAGGATGCTTTGAGTTCTTACTTACTGCATACCCACCACCGTACCAAGCAGCATCATCCGTTGATTTACCTTTATCTGAACCAGGGAAAGCGAATGCGCCTACATTATTACGGAATTCTTCAGAGAAGTTCACATCTGTAGCTAGGCCGGACTCCCAAGCGCCCATGAAGAACATAGCGGCTTGTCCTTGTCCGAACAAGTTACGTGCTGCGCCATAATCAGCGGTTAACCAGCCGTCTGCAAAGCCTTTAGCATTTGCGAAATCTTGCATTTCAGTTGCAGCTGCAACAAGGCTAGGATCATTAAAGGATATTTTACGTGCAACAGCTTCATCCATCTTATTGAAATCACCATTTTGACGTTGAGCAACGAACTCATACCAGATTGGCAGCGTCCATGCATCCATACCATTCATAGCGATCGGGTTAATTTTGTTGGCACGCAATGTTTTGACAGCTGCTAGCAGGTCAGCAGTAGTCTTTGGAACCTCGATACCGTTGTCAGCAAAGATTTTTTTGTTATAGAACATGACCATATAGTCGGCACTGCGTGGTAATCCATACAGTTTGCCATCTTTGCTGAAGCCGTCCATGGAACCGGAAACAAATTGATCGCCTTCGAAGTCAGCGCTGTTCAGCTCAAGCAGCAAGCCATTATCGAGCAGAGGACTCAGGAAAGAAGGCTGACCCCAAGCTTGAATGATATCAGGCATCTGATTGCTGGAAGCATATACTTTGATTTTTGATTTATAAGGCTCATCTTGAAGCGCTTCCACTTCTATCTTGACGTTAGGGTGCTCTTTCATATAAGCGTCGATAATGTCTTGCTCCACCTTGCCTGAACCGTTTGCCCGATCCGCAAGTGCGGTAAAGAACTTCAGTGTGATTTTTTCGGCTGGTGCGTTTTCCGCTGCGTTCGCTGTTGCCTCGGCAGTAGCTTCAGTTTTGTCATTCGCAGGAGCGTTTGTAGCTTTCGCATTGTTATTTCCGCCACCGCAGCCTGCAAGCAGAGCCGGAAGCATTAGACTCATAAGCATTAGCTTGATTCCTTTATTTCTCATCAAAAACCCACCTTTTTAGAATGATGTATTTTGAAGAAACGATTGTTATCTATCAAGGAAGCCGACAACGTCGTTTCTTCTTGAAATATAAGGATAATGTATAAGTTTCACGCTATACATTATCCTTATATTTCTCGCATAAACGCTGACCGTCTATAAGAGACGTCGAAGGCGTTTTTGCTTGCATCCTCATCTTAAGAGTTTCTAGCTAATAGAAACATGGTCCATATTTAAGAATAATGTAGGCATTTTTTAGCGAATGTAAAAAGCCGGTTCAGGGCTGAATGATTTCAGTTATACTTGGTTTACACATCTTTCTAATATAAATGAAGGTGGTTCTCATGAATCGGAATTTTCGCTTACTCAGCCGTTATCGCCATCTTCCGCTCCAATTTAAGCTGTTGTTATGGTTCGTTCCTCTGCTTCTGGTGACCATATTTGCTATGGGTTGGAACTCTTATCAGATCTCTTCGCAGCAGGTTGTAGAGAAAATGAAGCAGTCACAGGATCATCTTACCAAAAAAACAGCAGAGCAGATCGATGAAATGGTGCGAGGCATGATATCTTTTTCGAATACACTCTTTCTGGATGAAAGTGTGCAGCGGCTTTTAGCATCGTCTGAAGCGCAAAAGGAACGTAATTCTGTATTTAAGACCGTTACCAATCTTATGGTTGCAGGCAATTCTATTCAATCTCTGATTCTATACTCTTTAGAAGATAACAATGGAGCAGAGCCTTTTGCTGCGAATCAGGCAGGATTGACGACAGGTATGAAGTACTCGGATTTTATCAAAACCTCGTATTATCAGGAAGCTATTAAAGCAGCAGGGAGCCCAACCTTTGGTCTCTCCAGACCCACGGACGGCATTTTTGTAGGTGATCATTATCATAAGATTGTCCTTTCCAGAATCATTAAGAATATTTACACCTTAAAGCCGGCAGGACTCGCTGTGATCGGTGTAGATGCAGGGAAGATTGGCAGTCAATATCTCGACAATGCTGAAGATGATGTGGATATGTTCGTGATTGATCGGAACGGGCTGATTATTACGGCTTCGAACCCGAGCTGGATTGGCAAAAGAGATCTGGAACTTCCGTATTTTGCAGACAGCGATCCTAATCTGACTGTGAAGAAAAGGCTGGAATCTACTGCGGATCATAAGCAGTGGATTGTGTCGCATCTTCAGTCGGAGACGACGGGCTGGTATGTGGTGGTGGCTCATTCCAAGCGGCAACTTGTTAAAGAGCTTGGTCAGATTTTACAGGTCACAATGACGATCGCTGTTCTGTGTTTAGTGGTTAGCCTAATGGTTACTTGGCTGGCTGCAGCAGCTATTACGAAACCGCTGAAGAAGCTTTCCCGTTCGATGCGCAGACTGCAGACAGGTGATTTTACGCAGCGGGTATTTTTTGAAGGAAATGACGAGATCGGCTTACTCGGGCATGGTTATAATCTAATGGTGCAGCGGATTAAATCGCTCATCAATGATGTATACGCCTCAAGAATGAAGCAACAGGAAGCAGAATTGAAAACGCTTCAAGCTCAAATTAGGCCGCACTTTTTATATAACACGTTAAATACAATTTGTTGGGAAGCCGAGAAGAAGGGAGATAAAGAAATTGCCGATATGGTGTATTCTCTCTCTCAAGTGTTTCGGCTGAGCTTAAATGATGGACGCGATACGTTTACCTTGGAGCAGGAAGTGGAGCTGGTAACCAATTACTTGTTCCTGCAGAAAAATCGCTTTAAGGAGCGTTTTGAATTCGAAATTTCTCTGGATGAGAGTATCAAGGATTTTACTGTACCAAAGCTACTGCTGCAGCCACTAGCCGAGAACGCAGTGATTCACGGGATTGAGCCGTTGTCTGGCAGTGGACTAATATCGGTTCGTGCTTATCGTATAGAGAAGACTATTGTGCTTGAAGTGCAGGATAATGGTGTGGGGATCACAGCAGATAGACTTTTAGAGCTACATCAACGTTTAGCGAGGGGAAACTCTTTAGCTGAAGAAGAGAATGTTGGACGTACAGGATTTGCGCTCATGAATGTGCAGGAACGACTGTCCTTATTTTTTGCGGGAGCCTTTTTGCAACTGGAGAGTGTAGAAGGGGCTGGCACACGTATTATTATTCATATCACGGTGGAGGGTCCATAAATGATGAAGCTGCTGATTGCCGAAGACGAAGATACGATTCGTGAGGGCATCGTAAATATGATTGATTGGAAGTCTCATCAGATTGAGGTAATGGGTGAGGCGGGGAACGGAAGTGAAGCGCTGGCATTGATGGAGAAAGAACAGCCCGATCTTTTGTTAACGGATATCCGTATGCCGCAAATGGATGGTCTGGAGCTGATTGAAGTCGCACGGCGCAGAGGGTACGGCTTCCGGTCAATAATTTTATCCGGCTATAATGAGTTTTCTTATGCGAAGCAAGCGATCTCCCTAGGCGTTGTTGATTATGTGCTGAAGCCCTGCCGTCCTGAGGAAATTTTGAAGACGGTACTGAAGGCCAAGGAACTCATTGAAAGACAACGCAATCAAGAGGATGAGCAGCTTAAACGAGACCGTTCCTGGCATAAAAATGCACCGCTTGTCAAAAGCCAGGTCCTTTCCCAATGGATTTATCATCCACCGGTTCCGCTAGAACGGCGACAGGAGCTGATCGGAGAGTTATCAATGGCGATTGGCTTTGAAGGGCCGCAGATTGGTCTCGTCAGCTTTGATTTTGACCCGCCTTCCGCTACAGGCACAGGACAGGATTTTGTACTTTTGCGTTACGCAGCATTAAACATTATCAGTGAGACATTGTCACCCATCTATAGAGGAAAGATAGAAACTTTTCATGACGGCAATAATTTGCTCTGGATCGGCAGCGGCTTAGCCGGAACGGATTCTCGCAAGCTTTACCGAGCGCCCCTCCAGCTGAAAGAGCAAATTGAGAAGCTTCAGTGTAATCTGGAGAAATACCTCAAACTATCAATCAGTATTGCCGTCGGCTCCTGTCGTTCGGATATTTCTGAAGCTCATCTGTCGTATAAAGAAGCCCTTCAGGCGATGGAATCGAGATTTTTGAACGGAAAAGGCGGTGTCTATTACTATACAGAAGGAACGGGAGTAATAGGTGGCGCTCCGCAGGAAATCGGGATTTTAGATGATTCTGAATTAAATGTGCTGGAGGATGAAATGCTTGTGGCGGTGGGTGCTGGGAGCAATGAGCTCGCACTTGATCTGCTGGAGAAATGGCTCGATCGTTTTCGCAGCAATCCGGGATGTCTTAAGCAGGAGGTGAATATTCGAGCCACGGCTTTTGTAGTTCGATTAAAGAGACTCGCGCAAGAGAAACAAGTCGCTGGCTTCGAATGGAAGCAGCATTTGGTCAATTGGATGGAGCAGGCACCACAGATAGAAACACTCGAAGAGTTGTCTACGATTTTGAATAAGGTTATGCAGAATGTGGTAGAGGCTTTTTCCAACCATCGACCGCTGCATCGCACAGTAGTCACTGCAATGGAGATCATTCGTAATAAATATAATACCAATCTGACACTAGAGTATGTCGCGAAGGAAGCCTATGTTTCTAATACTTATTTAAGTTCACTATTCCGCCAGGAGCTTGGTGTGAATTTTCTCGATTACTTGCATCAATACCGGGTAGAAGAAGCGAAAAAGCTGCTCCGCCAAAATCTTAAGATGTACGCAGTTGCCAAATTGGTGGGGTACGGTGAAGAGCGCCACTTCAGTGCTACTTTTAAAAAATGGACTGGACTTACGCCCTCGCAATATCAAAAAGGACTAACCAAGTAAGGGGGATTTGTTATCTACTAGGCTCTGTGTGGTTAAACTCTACATATAGCTAAATAGGAGGTAACCGAGTTATGAACCCCAAATGGTGGAAAGAAAGCGTCGTATATCAGATTTATCCGATCAGCTTCATGGACAGTAACGGAGATGGAATCGGAGACTTACAAGGGATTATATCCAGACTGGATTATTTACAGGACCTAGGTGTAGATGTGATTTGGGTCTGCCCTATTTATAAATCACCTAACCATGATAACGGGTATGATATCAGTGATTACTGTGACATTATGAAGGAATTCGGCACGATGGATGATTTTGACCGGCTGCTCAGGGAACTGCACGCACGTGGAATGAAGCTGATGATGGATTTGGTGCTGAACCACACGTCACATGAGCATCCTTGGTTTGTAGAATCCAGGTCGTCGAAGGACAATCCTAAACGGGATTATTATATATGGCGAAAAGGTAAAAATGGCGGTCCCCCGAACAACTGGGAGTCTTATTTCAGCGGCTCGGTCTGGGAGCTTGATCCGCATACGGATGAATATTATCTTCACCTCTACTCTAAATACCAGCCCGATCTGAACTGGGAGAATCCGGTGGTTATTGATAAGCTGCATGAGATGGTGGAGTGGTGGCTGAAGAAGGGCGTGGATGGATTTCGTTTTGATGCGATTGCACATATCGTGAAGACGAAAGGCTATCCAGATGCAGACAACCCGAACGGAACACCTACTGTAAGGGCTTATGGTATGTTCTCCAATCTGGAGGATGTACACACCTTGCTGCAAAATCTATACGATAAGGTGCTATATTTCTACGATATTATGACGGTAGGAGAGACTTCAGGACTCGGACCAGAGCAGGCGCTGGATTATGTCGGTGATGGACGTAGGGAGTTGAATATGACTTTTCAGTTTGAGCATATGTTTCTGGATGCCGCTTCGCCGGGTAGTGGGAAATGGGATGTGGTCCCCTGGAATCTACTAGAGCTGAAAAAGATCATGAGCAACTGGCAGACGGTTCTGCATGACAGAGGCTGGAATGCGAATTATTTATGTAACCATGATCAGCCGCGCTCGGTATCCCGGTTTGGGAACGATCTCTTTTACCGGATTCCTTCGGCCAAAATGCTGGCGACCTTTATTCATATGTTGGAGGGCACACCTTATATTTATCAAGGAGAGGAAATCGGCATGACAAATGTCTGTTTCGATTCCATTGATGAATACCGGGATGTGGAGACCCTTAATTATTATGAAGAGAAGCGAAAAAACGGTGTTCCAGAAGAGCAGATTATGTCTGCGATTCATCACAAAAGCCGGGACAATGCCCGTACCCCTATGCAGTGGGATGATGGACATGCAGGTGGCTTTACAACGGGGACGCCCTGGATTGAAGTCAATTCCAACCATATGGAGATCAACGCTGGCAACGCGGTAAAAGATCCGGATTCTATCTACAACTACTATAAACAGCTGATTGCGTTAAGAAAAAAATACAGGGTGATCGTATACGGATCGTATGATCTACTGCTAGCAGAGCACACTGAGATTTATGCGTATACCCGAACTTTAGAGAATCAGCGAATGTTGGTCATTTTGAACTTTTTTGATGGAGAGCCTGAATTCGAATGGCCAGCGGGGTTCGATTTAAATCCAGATCATCTGGAGCTATTAATCAGTAATTACACGCAGTCAAAAGATCAGGATATTCGTTCTTTCAAGCTTCGTCCTTATGAAGCAAGGGTGTATTTGCAGCAGCTTGTGTAAAGGAAATTACAATAAAAGTTGTCATTAAAGGCCGAGAGGTCACGATGATGACTCTTCTTTGAGTTTGTCAGCAAAAGACTGTACAATGGCGTTACATTAGCATACATAAGAAGAGTTGCAGGATGACGCCTGTAGGAGGAGAGACAACATGACTGAATGGTATGAAAAGAGCTTCGGAGAGGATTATCTGATCGTATATAAACACCGAGATTTCGGTGGAGCACGTAAAGAAGTAGATCAGATGATCGCCTGGCTGAGACTGCCTCCAGGTTCGAAAGTGCTGGATTTATGTTGTGGGATGGGACGTCATTCTCTGGCACTAGCGGAGGAAGGATACGAGGTTACCGGAGTAGATTTGTCGGAGGTATTGTTACGTGAAGCTCGTACTCAAATCGGGGCAGAGAAGGTAACCTGGATCCGTTCTGACATGCGTGATTTACCATTAGATGGAGGATTCGATGCCGTAGTTAATCTGTTCACTTCTTTTGGTTATTTTGAAAAAGATGAGGAGCAAGTAAAGGTTCTGCGTGAAATCTATCGTCTGCTGAAGCCGGGCGGCAAGTTCGTTATTGATTTCTTAAATCCTGCGTATGTGATTCAACATCTGGTACCGCATTCTACCCGTGAGGATGGAGAGAATTTGATAGATGAGTCACGCCGGATCGAGGATGGTTATGTGAAGAAGGACATCATTCTAACCACTAAGAATGACCCTACGCCTCGTCAATATCATGAGCGTGTGAAGCTTTATTCACTGGAGGAGTTCAAGGAAATGATTGAGAAAGCGGGCTTGCAGCTCGAAGCTGTACATGGCAGCTATGAAGATGAGGTTTATGATGCAGAAAGGTCCACGCGGATGATCTTTGGTGGAACACGTCCCTAAATGGTTTCCGGAAAAAGATTTAAAGGTGGTGAACGCTCCATGTCTAAGGCAGAGCTTACTTCATGGGACAAGAACATTCTCCAAGTCTCGGTACCCATGGACTCGCCTCTTCGTCAAGTGAACAGCTATATTCTTTCGGACGGAGATGGGAGAGTGACTATTATCGATCCGGGTCCGCGCAGCCTGGATACAGAGAATTGCTGGCTCGGGATTTTGCAGGAGCTGGACTTGTCGTGGATGGATATACGGGATATCGTCGTTACGCATCACCATCCCGATCATTATGGATTATCCGGATGGCTGCAGTCGCAGAGTGGCTGTAAGGTGTGGATGACGGAGCGCGCCCATGCGGAGGCTAGATTGATGTGGGGCGATGGCTTTGGTGATGATCGAGGCAATGGCGCTGAGGAAAATGCAGGGAAAGACAATAGCAAAGACATCAATGAGATATTACCGGTTTATTTCATCCGGCATGGGATGACAGATGAGTGGTCGAACGGGATTCAGGCCCACTTGGAAAGCTTTAATTCCCAAGTGGAGCCGCAGCCTGTCGTTTCTTATTTCAATGTGGCCGAGCCCTTCAAGATGGGCGGCCGTGAATGGCAGCTCATTATTACCGGCGGACATGCACCGGGGCATGTGAGCCTGTATCATGCTGACAGCGGGCTTATGATCTGCGGGGACGCTGTGTTGCCGCAGATCTCGCCCAATGTCAGCCTGCTGCCAGGCAGCGATCCGCAGCCGCTGCAGACGTTCCTTCAGGGGCTGCGGGAACTGGGCAGCTACCCGGTCAGCATGGCATTCCCGGGGCATCGCGAGCCCTTCGCTGGCTTCGAGCACCGGGTGAACAGCCTGCTCGCCCATCATGAGGAGCGGCTGGATACAGCGGCTGCCCTGCTTGCAAACGGTCCGCTAAGCGCGTTTGCGGTGTGCGAAGTTCTGTTTCGAAGCCGGGTAACCACCGTTCACCAGATGCGCTTTGCGATGAGTGAGACCCTAGCACATTTGGCGGAGTTAGTGCGCCGGGAGCGGGCGGTGATGCTGGAGGTAGACAGCGGTTTCTTGTTCGCCGGAGCTTAAAGTGTTGAAGAGCATATCAGTTAGAGTATGCTGCAGGATCGACGTGGACTAGATGATGTATAACGCTGTTATAGAGCAGTCTTCCTTTGTGAGGACTGCTCTTTTTGTATTTGAGTAACTAAATGTTGGTAGTGAATAATTATAGGAATTCATAGAACCCATCAAAAAAAAGCGATTGTCCCAGCAGCCCGCAGGGCTTGTGAAACAATCGCTTTTTCCTCAGAGTTACATTTGATGTATTAGAAACTCACCTTCTGGTGCATCTGAAACTCCTCACTCCGGAGTATCATCATATTCCGCAAGTTTTCTAGCGGCTTCTTCACGATCCTCCGGTGTATGAGGCAGTTCAAGCTCAATTTCTCGCTCCGCTTGCTTGCGGTGTGCGATTCGGCTACTAGCTGCTGCCGCCACTGCTCCGACGATGTCGTCGAGATAGGTGTGGATCTGTCCCGTGCTTTTATCATTTAACCGTTTAAGAACGCCAGGCTTCAGCTTGTCTACATAGCCATAGTTCGTAAATCCGATACTGCCGTATACGTTCACGATAGAGAAGGCAAGAATCTCATCTACGCCGTACAATCCCTCATCATTCTCGATCATATCCTGAAGGGGGGAGAACAGCTTGCCCTCTTCTGCCAGTACATCTAATTGAATACCTGTTAGCACAGCATTTTGCACTTCTCGCTTGCTAAGCACCATCTCTACATTATGGATACATTCGTCCATCGTTAAATTCGGATAGTATTTCTGTTGCAGAAACATTACGAGCTCCGCAATTTCCTCCAGAGTTACTCCACGCTTGTTCAGCCAGAATTTGGTCGCATCTGCGACGGCCTTGCTGTTCAGACTGTACGGTATTTTTGCGATTTTTTCATCAGCCATGTTCAGTCACCTCGTTGTTTAGTAAGTCATTTCATTACAGCAAACGTTAGTATGATGTTAAGGACTGTTGTTACCTCAGATTGTACGTTTACCGGAAGTATTTGTCCAGAGAGGGAAGTTTCAGTGACCTGAAATCCAGGTCCTACTTGAGATGAAGAAGTAGTTCACAGGCTTTTCCAACAATTTAGGATAAGCTGTTGTTATTTTTTGGACAAAGGTCTCGTATACATAGCAGTACAAATGATATCTAACCTTGAAAGGGGTAATAAATGATGAAACCTATGCAACAAATCCGCGGAATCTCCGCAGTCTGCTTACTCGCAGTTCCACTGGCACTGTCCGGCTGTGGGCTGTTTGGTTCAGAATCGGCATCGATTGATGCTCCGCCACCAGAGGTTGAAGCGCAAATGTTACAGACTAGTGGAGGTACTACTTTGGATTCAGGTGTATTTGGTCCGGTGACACAGGAGGATACACAGACAGCAACTAAAGGCAGCACCAAAAGCGCTCAAGGTACTGCTTCCGGAGATCGGACAACTGTATTTTTGGAAGATGGCAATGGATTACTCGCTCCTGTATCCCTAAGCTTGCCAAAGAGCAAAGATGCTTCCTCCGCACTCAAAAACTCGTTAATGGCTCTAGTGAGCAAAGGAGAATATGCCTCATCAGTGCCTAAAGGATTCCAAGGCGTTCTTCCAGCAGGAACAGAAGTAAGTGTTACGGTAGACAAATCTAATCTTGCGGTTGTGGAATTTAATTCAGAATTCAATAACTATGATCCTGCGGATGAGCGTAAAATCCTCGAAGCTATCACTTGGACGCTGACCGGTCAAGATGAGATTAAAGGCGTACAGCTCTGGGTAGATGGTAAAAAGCTCACAGAGATGCCGCTACAAGGAACTCCGCTGGATCGTCCATTATCCCGTACAATGGGCATTAACTTGCCGAAGCAAGGTCCACTTCTGATGAACTCAAGTGCGGTTACTGTTTATTTTTCCACAACATCCCCTGACGGTATTCAATATTATGTTCCTGTAACCCGCTTTGTACCCGCCGGACAAGAACAGCTGACTGCTGCTTTGAACGAATTGATTGCAGGTCCTGAATCCGGTAATGGGCTGGAAATGGTCATGACACAGGGAACGATCCTTGATTCCGTTGATGCGGGGCAGAACGGCGTAGTTACCGTGTCCTTGACTGACGATATGTTCACAGACGGTAAAGGGGTACCCGCTGAGATGCTGGAATCGGTTGTGTTGACGGTTGCGCAAAATTCAGATGATTCTCTGGTGCAAATTCGCTTGAATGGCAAGGAATCGATTACTGACACGGATAATGTGGACTACAGTAAACCTGTTTCGGCACCAGAATATTTGAATGAGATCCCGTTATAGAATGACCCTTTAAGGTTTAAAAGATGCTTTTGTGCCTCCTCTTTGGTAGAATAAAAGTTGCTCAAAAAGACGTTACGTCCCAAGCATTGTGCTAATCAGTAATTATGACGGGGGAAATGGGACTCACGCTAAACTTTTAGCTATACGATGTAGGAGGCAGAAAAGATGAGATCAAACGGGCGAAACGACGACCAATTACGGCCGCTGACAATAACGACCCAAACGAATAAATATGCTGAGGGCTCCGTGATCATTGAAATGGGAGATACCAAAGTCATTTGTACGGCTACTGTGGAGGAAAAAGTGCCTCCATTTCTTAAAGGACAAGGAAAAGGTTGGGTAACCGCTGAATATTCGATGCTTCCTCGGGCAACTCAATCCCGTAATCAGCGTGAAGCTGCACGCGGTAAGCTTACCGGACGGACTATGGAGATCCAACGGCTGATCGGACGAGCGCTTCGTTCCGTAGTGAATTTGCATGCGTTAGGCGAGCGTAGTATTACGCTGGACTGTGATGTAATTCAGGCGGATGGTGGTACGCGGACCGCTTCGATTACAGGTGCTTTTGTTGCTATGGCGTTTGCTATTAACAAAATTGCACTTCAGCACAAGCTGCCTGTGTTTCCTATAACAGATTTCTTAGGGGCAATCAGTGTCGGTGTTGTAGGGGATAAAACGCTGCTCGATTTGAATTATGAAGAAGATTCCAAAGCAAAAGTAGATATGAATGTAGTTATGACCGGCGGCGGTGCTTTTGTTGAACTTCAGGGCACTGGCGAAGAAAGACCGTTCACGCGTCAAGAGCTTGATCTTTTGCTAGGTCTAGGTGAGAAGGGAATTTATGAACTGATTGCTGCGCAGAAAGAAGCGCTGGGAGCAATTGCTCTCAAAATCCCTTCCGGCCAGCCGGGCCAAGAGGTGTAACATGAGGTCTGACGGCGGCATTCTCATTGTTGCGACGAAGAATAAGGGGAAAGTACGTGAATTCGAGCATGCTTTTGCTCCGCTGGGGCTGACAGTGAAAAGTATGTACGATTATCCGGATCTGCCTGATGTGGTAGAAGACGGAGCCACTTTTGCCGAGAACGCCTTTAAAAAATCCAAAGCTGTAGGTGATGCCCTTGGAATCCCGGTCCTCGCTGATGATTCGGGTCTTTGTGTAGACGCTTTGGATGGCAAGCCGGGTGTGTACTCTGCGCGTTATGCAGGGGAAGATGCTACGGATGGAGAGAATAATCTGAAGTTGCTTAGCGAGCTGGAGCGATTGAAGCAGGGGGAAGACACTGACCAGCCTTTGCTGAGCACAGCTAGGTTTGTCTGCACTTTGTCGCTGTATGATCCGGTTTCTAAACAGGAGCTAACCGCAGAAGGCGCGGTGGAAGGCTGGATTACCTCAGAACCTTCCGGTGCTGGCGGATTTGGTTATGACCCACTCTTCTATCTCTCGGAGCATGAAAAAACTATGGCCGAGCTTACGCTGGAAGAGAAGCAGCAGATCAGCCATCGAGGTGCTGCATTACGAATGCTGACAGAGAAGCTGGAGAAGAAGCTGGCAGCTGAAGGCGAACTAGCTGAGGAATAGAGTATTTTTACAAAATAGGGTGTCCAAAAGCCATTGGCTGCTGGACACCCTGTTTTTTTGCGTGTTCGTGACCATTACCGGACACAGCTGATCTTAAAGGTGGCTTCATTTATGATTTCAGAATTTAACGGACTCCAAAGTCGCTATTAGCACTAGACTCAGAGGTTGTAAAATTACTCGGAAATATTAATGTAGAGCCTTTTATTGGCTGGATTATAACAGCTTCCAAAGAGCAGGCGTGGAACCTGGTTCCCACCCTTGAAGGGAAGTGTGAGGCTGCAAGCATGAATATGTTTTTCCGTTATAGGTGACGACGTCGCCTACTTTGTAGGCAACCCCTGTTACCCAAATAGAGCCTCCCGAAGTAGGTGTAATGGTAGGCAACGGAGTTGATGTTGGTGTGGCGGTAGCTGTAGATGTTGGTACAACAGTTGGTGTTGGTGCCACCGTAGGTGCCAAAGTCGGCGTCACTGTTGGAGCTACAGTTACCGCAGGTGTAGATGTTGCGGTTTCGCATGCGCTGATGAATTTCCAGACACCATTAGCGCCGCTCAGATCTGGACGATCTCCTTGCGTCCACCACTTGGCTTCATAAAGTGAACCGTTGTAGGAAACGCGTTGTCCGCCAGTGTACACGGTTGTCGCACTCCACGTCGCTGCCGAACATTGTCCCGGTGTAGGTGTTGGAGTCACGGTTGCAGTAGGTGTTGGAGTAGGAGTCACGGTAGCTGTCGGCGTTGCGGTAGGCAGCGGTGTTGGTGTTGCAGTCGGTGTCGCGGTTGGGGTAGCTGTTGGTGTTGCTGTCGGAGTAGGAGTTGGAGTGATGCCTCCATACAACTTCTCGTACTCCTGCTGGGACGAGCTTCCGTTCAGCGTAATGCGTTGCGGCCCGCCCGAGAAGTTCAGCTTCATCATACCCGGAACTTCCAGCGTGGCTCCGTTTGCAATCGTTTGGGAAGCCGTCCCGGTAATCCGGTAGCGATTAAAGTCCCAAGCTGTAGAGATTTGCTCTACAGTACCAGCTCCCCATGCAGAAGTCAGGGTGGTGGTTGTCGGTAGATCGAATTCAAGCTTCCAACCACCGGCGATATCTGTGCCTGTGTTATTCGTTATTTTGAGGGAGTAGGTATAATTCGGATGATCGTAAGCGCCACTGAAGCTAAGACTGAAGTTCGTAGGTGCAGGTAGTTGTGGCTTCGGAGTTCCACCTGGCAGAGAGGCTGTCTTAAGCTGGTCATAGGCAAAATCGGTCAACGAGTTGCCATACGTATAAGTGCCATCACTCTTTTCAGCGTAATCGCCTGTCAACTCCCAGAACATCATCCCTCCCAATCCTTTTTGCTTGATATAATCCAGTTTGTAGCCGAGTGACTCCTTATCTTCATAAGTAAGAAAGACCTTCTTATCTGCGTTGAACAAGTATGGAGTTTTGGTAACGGGATCGAAATAACGTTTGTTCGCTGGATCTTTGAGCAGGTTCAGCACATGCCAGATAGGATTTGCGCCAGCAGGCTGCTCTGGTGCAGGATCGTTCCAGATTCCGTAAATGCCGTCTGCTCCGCCTCCGGTTGTAGGAGCTGTACCGTAAAGACCGGTGTTGTTGATGCCTCCATTCACATTCTTCCAGCCACGTGAGTAGTAAGGAACTCCGATGACGATTTTTTCCGGAGGAAGCGTACCCAAATAGTATCGAACGGCCCAGTCGGTATTCAGAACCGGAGTGCCTAGTGCAGCTGTTTCGGTATCGCGAGAATCTGGATACAGGGCGGAATGCGGCCCTACATATCCATTCCACGCGCCGTGGAAATCATAGGTCATAAGATTCGCCCAGTCCAAATACTGGTTAGCTTCCCCGAGCTTCATCCCGCCTAGAATCCAAGAGGAGGCGGTTGCGGCGACGGTTAGGTCATATTTTTGATTGTCCTGTGCGCCTGCCTGATCCAGCTTTTCACGAAGCTTTTTCATGAGGAGAACATAGTTGTTGTAATTCACTGTGCGCAGTGGCTCAGCCACACCGAAGTCATTCGGGTTACCTGATTGGCCGGTACCGGATGGGTACTCCCAATCAATGTCTACACCGTTAAACTGGTAGGTTCGTAGAAAATCTACGACACTATTCGCAAACGTCTCGCGGCCAGCTTCCGAATTGGCCATGTTATAAAAACCACCAGAACCCGACCAACCACCAACCGAAATCAGAGTGCGGACATCGGGATATAACTGCTTATACTTTACGAGTTGATTAAAATGTCCTTTATACGGCAAATTCGTTAGTTGGCCGGGATAATCTTTTTCGATAGCTGCTGTACGGTCCATCAGATCAATTTTGTTCGTTTGAGCGTTTACCTTGGCGAACGCATAGTTAATGTGAGTGATTTTGTCCCACGGTATTTTGTCGACAGTATAAAATCCTTTATTCTCCTGATCTCCCCACTCCGGGAAGTAAGCAACAATTTTACGTGGATGATCTGCAGCGGGAGCGGGAGCAGTAGGTGTTGTCCCTGCCGCTAAGGCTACTTGCGACGATCCACCTGCACTTGTATATAGCGGAAGCAGAATGATGGCGCTCATTAAGGCCGCAATGTAGCGTGCGGATTTACTTCGCCTATTACGTGTACTTATATTCATTTAACATTCCTCCAAAAGGGATAATATGACTGCGAGAGTAGATAGAAACGGTGATCCTTTCGCGTTAATAATGAGTCTTAATTCAGCTTCCAGAGTGCGGGTGTGGTCGCCGGTTCCCAGCCTTGAAGTGAAGTATGGGGCTGGAGGCAAGTATACGTTTTGGCGTTGTAGCTAACGATATCACCCGTTTTGTAAGCGGTTCCTGCAATCCAGCTAGAACTCCCGGGGGTCGGTGCTACAGTTGCGGTTGGCGCCGGAGTTGCTGTCGGTGCTACAGTTGCAGTTGGTGTTGGAGTTGCTGTCGGTGTTACAGTGGCCGTTGGTGTGGGAGTTGCGGTTGGTGCCACTGTTGCCGTCGGAGCCGGAGTTGCTGTCCCGCATACGTTTATGAATTTCCAGACTCCAGTAGCACCGCTAAGGTCGGGACGATCGCCTTGAGTCCACCATTTAGCTTCATAGACTGAACCATTGTAAGAAACTTGCTGACCGCCAGTATATACAGCTGTCTGGTTCCATGCCGCTGCACATTGACCCGGAGTAGCCGTCGGGGTTGGGGTTACCGTCGGTGTCGGTGTCGGTGTCGGTGTAGTGGTTGGAGTTGCCGTAGGTGTTGGCGTTGGTGTAGTGGTTGGAGTAGCCGATGGAGTCGGAGTCGGTTGCACTACTCCGCCGCCAAGATCGGCGTTTAGTTTGTTGGTCAGGGTTTTGTTCCTGTCACCGCTTGTCTCCCAGAACATGGCGCCTGTTAGGCCTTTTGATTTGAGATAACTGATTTTATGGCCAAAGGATTCTACGTCGTCATAACTGATATAGGTTTGGTTAGTTGGATTATAGAGATAGGGCACTTTAGAAACATCATTCCAATAACGGGTATAGCCGTTTTTGTTAATATAATTAGCTTCGAGATCGTAGAAATCATAACTGCCTTTCTCCCATGTACCCGTGGACGAAATGCCAGCAGACAATTGATATTGGCCATTTCCTGCTGCAGGAGCGCCGCCCCAACCACGGCCATAGAATCCCATGCCGAGCACTAACTTGTTCGCGGGTACGCCATTAGCTAAATAGCTGGTTACCGCTTTGTCGATGTTGAAGTTTTGCGGTTCGGTTAGGCCTGACGCAGAAGCGGCAGGATCATAGTACAATGGAGCATTGTGACCTGTAGTCTTATTCCAGCTTCCGTTGAAGTCATAGGTCATAATATTGATCCAATCGACAATGGAAGCAATACCTGCAAGATTATTGTTATTCACGTATGTCGGGCCTGCGCCGGAAGCAATGGTCAGCAGGTAGGTTTTGCCGTCGGTCTGACCGGCAGCATTTAGTTTCTCGCGGATTTTTTGCAGAAGAAGGACATAGTTCTCCTTGTCTTCGGGACGGTAGCTGTTGCCTGCAAGCCCACCGCTAACTGGGTACTCCCAGTCGAGATCGACACCGTCCATTTTATATTTACGAATGAAGTCTACCGCTGAGTTGGCAAAAACCTCACGGGTTGCAGCCGTAGCCGCCACATCAGAGAATCGGTTCGACCAGGTCCAGCCTCCGACGGAGATCAACGTCTTCAGGTTCGGGTTCTTTTCTTTCAGCTTCCACAGCTGCTTCAGGTTACCTTTGATAGGGTCATCCCATTTGTCATCCCCAAAGCTCTTACCGCTATCAATCCACGGGTCACCGAGCACAATTGTACCGTTTGGAACGTTAATGGGCTGTGCTTGTTCATTTTGACAGCTCCAGGTTACTGGATTCGGACCAGTTGGGTCGGGGTTGCCGTGAATGCCATTCCAACAAATATCAGCGAAGGCGTAGTTAATGACATTCATTTTGGTAGGATCAATATCGGATACATTGTAAGCCCGCCCATAAGCGGCCCAAGAAGCGTAATAACCAACCAGTTTATAATCCTCTGCAGCGTTGGCCGTTTTAGCACTACTACCTAGGGCTGAAAAAAGGGTCAGAACAAGCGCGGCGATCATCGCGATCGCAAAGGTTTTGCGTGAACTTTTTTTCATGAATATCATTGATTTTCTACCTCCGAGGTTTAATGTGTAGTTCGAAATCTTTTCGGCAAGAAATCCCGATGTTCACCTCCCGCAGTTTAAAATGGATCTGTACCTTCACCTGTGCGTATCTCTCATTCTACCGACATCCAATTCATAGATTTAGCAGCAAAAAAATAGCGTCCTCATGAAGCATTACACAATAAGTAAGCGCTTTCTAAATTGCCGTTCTAAGAATTCCTTTTCTGATAAACTTGTAGATATAACAATGCTGGTAGAGGGTAAGATGGGTAGAAGAGTTGGTTGGGAGTTGAATAATTAGGATTAATTTCATATATATGGGTGGAGGCATTTCTTATTTTCAAGCATAGAGAGCGATTAAGCTAGGGATAAAATTCGGTAATGTAGGGGGACATTTTTATAATTATTGGGTGCTTAATGAGGGGAACTTCGATAGAAAAGGTGCCTGTCCTCTTTTTCAGAAAACTCATGCAGAACACATAACCTCAGATGTAATGAATATAAATTATATACATGCCTGCAATTATTTTACGGAATTACGCAACGCATCGCTGTTTCTTTTCGTTATAGTAGTATCATATGGAAGGTGGTGGGTTCACCGATGGTTGTGTTTTGGTTGATCGCAGCCGGTGTCCTGTTTGTTGTAGAGATGATGACGCTTACTTTTTATCTGCTATGGCTTAGTATTGGCGCGTTGGCTGGAGGCGTGTTGTCGTTATTCGTTCCCGATTCTATTTTGCTTCAGGTGGTGGTCGGCTCACTGGTCGCGCTTGGTTTGACCTTATTCTCGAAACCACTGGTTTCTAAATTTCGTAGTTCACGTGGATTCAAGGATACAGGTACGGAAATCGTCGGCAGGCAAGGTGTCGTTATTGAGCCGATTGAGCAGGGGCGCTACGGGCAAGTGAAGGTAGGAGGAGATACGTGGAGCGCGAGCTCTGACGAGTCACTGAGCAAGGATGAATTGGTAAGAGTAGTGAAGAGAGGCACGACGATTATTGAGGTAGAACGATGGGGGGACATGAACTAATGGAATGGGCAATAATTACAATTATTCTGGTGGTAGTCGTAGTGTTTGTGGCATTAACGGTCAAAATCGTACCACAACAACGGGTAGGCGTAGTGGAACGTCTGGGTAAATTCAATCGGCTGCTGACACCAGGGCTGAACATTCTGATTCCTGTAATTGATCAGGTGCGTACGTACCATGACCTGCGGATTCAACAAGCGAACGTACCTCCGCAAACGGTAATCACAAAGGATAACGTGCAGGTGCAGATCGACACGATTATTTTCTATCAGGTCGTCGGACCAGAGGAAGCAACTTATGGAATCTCCGATTATGTATATGGGGTAAGAAACATCTCGACGGCAACGATGCGGCAAATTATCGGTAAGCTTGAATTGGATGAAACGCTGTCAGGGCGTGAAAAAATCTCGACTGATATTCGCTTGGCGCTTGATGAGGCTACTGAGAAGTGGGGCGTACGGATCGAGCGTGTGGAAGTTATCGATATCAAGCCACCGCTGGATATTCAAGAAGCGATGGATAAGCAAATGAAAGCAGAGCGGAGCAAACGTGCGATTGTTTTGGAAGCGGAAGCTGCCAAGCAGGATATGATCCTGCGTGCTGAAGGGGATAAGCAGAGCAAGATTCTGAAAGCGGAAGGCGACAAGGAAGCACGAATCCGTCAAGCAGAGGGTTCACGGCAAGCTCAGGAGCTGGAAGCTCATGGTGAAGCCAAAGCGATTCAAGCGGTGGCTGAAGCGGAAAAATCACGCATTGAGCTGATTCGTTCAGCAGGTCTGGATGAGCAGGTGCTCGCTTATCGCTCCTTCGAGGCTCTGGCTGAAATCGCAAAAGGTCCTGCGAATAAAGTGTTCTTGCCAACAAGTGCTGTTGAAACGCTGGGAAGTCTTGGCGCGATTGCTGAAGTATTTAAAGCGAGCAAGGACAGTAAATAGATTTTACAATTCGGGCTTCTTCCGTTAAAGTAAAAAGCAAAAACAACCTTATGCATACGAAGCTATTGTTGCTTATGCAAACTTTGAAGGAGAGAAGCTACCGTGACACAAAAAGAAATCTCACCGCTAGTTGAACTGCTCGGACTACAGCCTCACGTTGAGGGCGGTTGGTACAAAAGACTTTGGAACTCCGAATTTGAAATATCGCAAGAAGTGCTCGGCGATAGCTACTCCGGCTCGCGTCATTCGGCCTCTTCAATTTATTTTCTGCTTCACGAGGGCGAACAATCTGACTGGCATACTGTATTGTCCGATGAAGTCTGGTTATGGCATTCCGGTAGTCCAATAGTGCTTAGTCTTGGAGGTAGTGGAGATAAGCCTGAGGATGTGCAGGAAGTTATTCTGGGTCTCGATATTGCAGCAGGTCAACAGCCTCAGGTTGTCGTTCCAGCAGGCGTATGGCAGGCAGCTCGCACGTTAGGCAAAGAGCCGACGCTAGTATCCTGTATTGTTTCTCCAGAATTCCATTTCGATGATTTTAAACTAATAGAGAAATAAAAAGGAGCGGGGGCTTAGGCCTCCGTTTTTTTATTAGAATATTGGGAATGATGAAGCAGTCTGCTATACTCTTGTGGTAGCGCTTGCTTCTGAAGTTTAAAATTAGGTTAAGTAAGATTAACGAAATAAATAATATATTTGGAGGGCTATACGATGAGTGAATTGAACGCACCGTTCTCGGGTGGACCCACTTTAAATGATGGAGTGACCATGCCGTGGCTGGGTCTTGGCGTATATAAGACTAAGGATGGAGAAGAGGTTATTCATGCGGTCAAAACCGCAATAGAATTAGGATATCGCAGTATTGATACGGCTGCCGGTTATAATAACGAAGATGGCGTTGGACAAGCTATTCGTGAATGTGGAGTGGCCCGTGATGAACTGTTTATTACGACGAAAGTACGCAACCCTGATCAAGGCTATGAATCAACACTGAAAGCATTCGAGGTTAGCCGGCGTAAGCTGGGGCTGGATTATATAGATTTGTATCTTATACACTGGCCGGTGGCAGGAAAGTATCGGGAGACATGGAAAGCCCTAATTCATTTGCAAAAAGAGGGCCTCATCAAGTCCATCGGTGTGAGTAATTTTCAGATTCATCATCTGAAGGAGATCATCGAGGATACGGGAGTAGTGCCAGTGGTGAATCAGGTGGAATTCCATCCGCTGCTAACTCAGCGCGAGCTGCTGAAGTATGCCAATGAGCAAGGCATTCAGCTTGAGGCTTGGAGTCCGCTAATGCAAGGGAATCTTGATCTCCCCCTCCTCAACGAGCTGGCTGAAAAGTATGGTAAAACCCCCGCACAAATTGTCCTTCGTTGGGATTTACAGCAAGGCGTCATTACGATTCCAAAATCGGTGAGTGCCGATCGAATCAAGGAGAATGCAGGATTCTTTGACTTCACGCTAAGCGATGAGGACGTCAAAGCCATCGAAGATCTGAACCAAGATCACCGGTTTGGTCCAGATCCTGATAATTTTAATTTTTAAAAAATGCGAAAACAAACCAAACAGCAAGTCACCGGATAAGGAGACTTGCTGTTTGGTTTGTTGTTTACCTCTTATTTTTCAAGTGCCTATTGGATGGAGACGTTATATTTTCGCAGCCAGAGATCTACTTGCGCCAGATACGCAAAGAGCTGAGGACCGGACATGAGCTGACCGAACCAAGGGAGATTGGTAGAGGATTCTGGGGAAGCGGCGATCTCACGGATTTTGGCAGCATCAATTAAAGGGAGTATAGGCGAAGTAGAGTCATCTAGAATGTTCAATACTTGTGTTCGTACGGCATTTAAATAGGTTGGATTGTGGGTTTTCGGGTAAGGACTTTTTTTACGATATAGCACATCGTCGGGAAGAATGCCTTCAAGTGCCTTGCGCAAAATCCCTTTTTCACGACCATTCAAGTTCTTGATTTCCCAAGGAATATTAAAGACATATTGAACGAGGCGATGATCACAATAAGGAACACGTACCTCTAGTCCGGCGCCCATACTCATTCGGTCCTTACGGTCGAGCAAAGTAGGCATGAAGCGGGTGATGTTTAAATAGGACATTACGCGCATTTGTGCTTGTTTACCTGTCTCCCCATCCAATTTTGGAACTTCTGCCACTGCATCACTGTATCTGTCACCCAAATATTCAAGCGGCCGAATCCATTCATTGACTTCAGGGGATAATAGACTTGCGCGCATTTTAGGGGCAACTGACCAAGGGAAAGTACCTGAGGAGAGCATCTCCTCCCGATGGAACCAAGGATATCCGCCAAAAATCTCATCGGCAGCTTCACCGGAAATGGCTACAGTAGCATTCTTTTTAATCTCGCGGCAAAATAAATATAAAGAAGAGTCCACATCGGTCATCCCAGGTAAATCACGTGTGTACAGGGCATTATCAAGTGCTTCTACAAGCTCCGGCGTATCAAATGAGATATAGTGATGGTTTGTATTTAATTCATCGACCATTCGCTTAATCCACGGTCCGTCTGCACCGGGCTGAAAAGTATGACTCTTAAAGTGCTTGTCGTTATCGACATAATCGACGGAATACGTATCCACTCGTCCCTGACCGTTTCGGTTGTAGTAATCGACTGCAAGTGCTGTTAGCGCACTGGAATCCAGCCCTCCCGACAAGAGGGAGCAAACAGGAACATCTGAAACCAGTTGACGTTCGAGCGTATCCTGCAGCAGTTCACGCACCTTAGCGGCTGTCTCTGTTTCATTGTCAGTGTGTTTTGCGCTTTCCAGCTTCCAATAAGCATAACTGCGCAGACCTTCGCGACTATAGATCATGGCATGCCCCGGACGAAGTTCCTGCATATCCTTATATACACCATGACCGGGAGTACGGGCTGGGCCGACAATAAAGATTTCTGCTAATCCTTCGGGACCTACGAGAGGCTGTACCTTGGGGTGCTGCAGGAGTGCCTTAGGCTCTGAGCCAAAAACTAAGACATCATCCACCTTACTATAGAACAGGGGCTTCACACCTAAGCGGTCACGTGCAAAAAAGACCTGATCTCGAAGACCGTCCCACACCGCAAAGGCAAAGATTCCATTGAGCTTCTCTGCACAATCCGGCCCCCATTCGATATAGGCATGCAGCAGAACCTCGGTGTCACATTGGGTACGGAATTGATGCCCACGCTGCTTAAGCTCTTGTTTGAGCTCGGGTGCGTTATATAATTCGCCGTTGTACACAATCGCATATACCTGTTCCTCATGGCGGGTGATCATAGGCTGCGCGCCGTTCTCTGGATCGATAACGCTAAGTCTGCGGTGACCGAATGCGCAGGGGCCTGAAATCCAAGTTCCAGCTGCATCGGGTCCGCGGTTTGCTAAAGTTTCAGTCATTTTGACCAGCAACTGCGAGTGCTGCGTGAGATCTCCGCGCCACTGGATAAATCCGGTTATTCCGCACATGATGGTTCATCCTCTCTTATTGTGCGATTGTTGTCCTTACTTTTTTGCCAAGTAATACAGATATATGCCGAAGGAAGGCATAAAATGTATGTCCTTATCCGAACACTAGGGGAGAGAGGAATTTGCCAGGAGGGAAGGATGACAGGTGTATTATATTAAAGATGCCAAGATTCGCAGAATGATGGAGTATGACGGTGCACCTTGTGCAGAAGTAGGGGTGCTGCCAGGTGCTGTTAGTGATCCTGCGCTTTTGGTGTATATCGTAGAAGATCAGCGCGAGGAAGGATACGAGATTGTCCGTATTCTCACTAACGATGCGGATACTTCTACCGATTGGTTTGATAACAATATGCATGACGCTTTTAAAGATGTGACTTCGAGCGCGTTTACAGGCAGTATGATTATGTCACCAGAAGATGAACGTTCTAAATTTCAGAGAGAATTAATGACATACGGAGATTTAAAAAAGCAGCTGGAGCAGCATTTTCGGAATTTGGAGTAGAGTAGAAACGAGGGTATCCTTGAGCTATGAAAATAGCTTGGTACCCTCGTAATTATTAAAACAGGATGAAGATGACTTATTTTCCAAAATGTTTGATCTTGAAAAATCTGCTGAATACGGTATAATGAGTATCGTTGCGTCAATACATATCATTATTTCTTATATGTCCCGGTAGCTCAGCTGGATAGAGCATGCGCCTTCTAAGCGCACGGTCAGGGGTTCGAATCCCTTCCGGGACGTCAAGTAACAGCCTTCCTTCGGGAGGGCTGTTTTTGCGTACGTGGGAAGAGAAGCCCGGGTGGTTCGCCGGAGCAAAAGCATCGATAGAAATAGCTTCGCAGTCAGCCCGAAAGGGCTGCATCCCGCTCGGGGCAAGTAACAGCCTTCCTTCGGGAGGGCTGTTTTTGCGTACGTGGGAAGAGAAGCCCGGGTGGTTCGCCGGAGCAAAAGCATCGATAGGATCAGCTTCGCAGTCAGCCCGAAAGGGCTGCATCCCGCTCGGGGCAAGTAACAGCCTTTCTTCGGGAGGGCTGTTTTTGCGTACAGAGCACCCTGCATCAAAGAAAACGAAGCTCTAATAGATAATTAGGGAATATCTCCCTATAATCCAGAGATTTCTGCTCAATAAACTAATAATCAGGGAAATTCTCCCTGTAATTTAGCTAATTCGTTGGCTTATATAGAAATTCTCTCGATTATTAGGGAGGATTTCCTTCATTTTATTCATTTTTAGAAATTATCGGCTAAATACAGGGAGTTTTTCCCTAATTCCTCTCAAAAAGGCCAACCCAATAATTCTGGTTGGCCTAATTATACGAAAAAAAGCTGCCGAGAAGCCTATCTTGCATATACCCACCTAAAGAAGCGGCCAGATTTCCTCCCAGACAGTGTCTAGTATAGCTTGCAAATTATCTTCCATACTGTTAATAGCTATTACTACTTGAGCATCCGGTGCAACAATACAGAATTGTCCGTAAGCGCCATCAGCACGATAAGCATCGTGCGTGCACAGCCAGAATTGACAGCCGTACCCTTGGCCCCAATCGCCGTCGCCATTATTTTCGATCTGCTTTTGCGTGACAAAATCGATCCAAGCTGCAGGAATAAGCTGCTGCCCTTGCCATACTCCTTTTTGCAAAAGAAGCTGTCCAAATCGGCTTAATTCTTCCGTGTTAATCTGAAGACCAGCACAACCTAGGGTGATTCCTTGAGGGGTCATTTCCCAATCGACATTTTCAATGCCTAGTGGGGCAAAGAGACGGGGAACGAGGTAATCTTTTACGGTTTGTCCGACACTGGCCTGTACCATTGCAGAGATCATAATGGTATCCCCACTGCTGTAGGTAAACTGTTCCCCGGGACTTCTGTCCAATGGCAGAGATAGATAATGTTGTATCCAGTTTACGTCCTTCAATGCTAATCTCTCTTCAGCCCAAAATGGAGGGGAATCATGACCTGTGCTCATTCGCAGTAAATCGAACAAAGTCAATTCACCAGGCTGCATCGAGGGAAGGGCTTGCTTATGAGTGAATGCGTAATCCGGAAACACATCTTTTAATGTTGTATCTAGTGTTAGCTTTCCTTCTTCGATGGCCAGGCCCACCGCCATGCATGTAAAAGATTTGCTGACCGAATGCTGCAAGCGCCGAATATCCTCTGCGAGATCCATTTTGCCCACAAGAGTTCCATTTTGAAGCACGCGAACATTGAACACATTCAATCCACGTTCACGGATCTGAGCTTCGAAGCGAGTCATGTTTAACATAAAATGTAGCCCTCTCTCTCTAAGATTCCAAGCTGAGATTAGATGATTTAGTAGTCGATATAATTGAAAACAAGGTGGAAACGTTTCCTCTAGTAGATATTAAATAGCTAATTTGATGGTATTCTATTCTTATTTTAAAGTCAATTAAAGCGGGGAAACTAGTAATTAGCACCAAACTCCTTGAAAAATTAATATAAAATCGAAACGTGAGTTGGTTTTTATCAAAAAACATAGGTTGACTTCTAAAAAATATCTGTCCATAATGAACGTATTAAGCGATTTGAATACGAAAACAGTCAAAATGATGTCATGGGAAACGTTTCCCATCATTTCAGGGGTTTCCACTAAGCTGATTTTATCAGATGAAGGGGGAGCTCATTATAGGGGTGAAACAGGAGAAATTATGAATATCAAGGATATTGCAAGGCTATCAGGAGTTGGTATCGCCACGGTTTCCAGGGTAATTAATAACTCCGGTGTCGTAAGTGATGCAACCAGAGCTAAAGTAATGGCTGTTGTAAGAGAACATAATTACATTCCAAATGGAAATGCAAGCAATCTGAAAAAAACGCGTTCTAATACGATAGCGCTTATGGTTAAGGGAATTGCAAACCCGTTTTTTGCAGACATGATCAAAGAAGTAGAGCGTCAAGTGAATCTGCGCGGCTGCCCGCTTCTGATCCAGCATGTTGAAGATGGTGTGGATGAGATCAATGCTGCTCTTCAGCTCGTAAAGGAAAAGAATTTGTACGGGGTAATCTTTATGGGTGGTACATATGACCATTCTGAAGAAAAATTCAAACAATTGCCGATCCCATTTGTTTTGACTACCATCACGACTACGAAGGATGTTGATCCTGCTGTATTCTCCAGTGTGATCATTGATGATATGCAAGAGTCTTATAAAGCTGTGAGCTATCTGATCTCACTTGGACACCGGAACATTTGCTTTTTGGCCAGATTTCCTTTGGTTCAGCATACTACCGGTAACCGTCGTCTTATGGGTTATATCAAGGCGCTTGAGGATCATGGGATTGAGTATGATGCTTCCTTGGTAGAGGATTGTGAATACAGTCCAAGTTCTGGCTTTACGGCTACGAAAAGACTGCTCAATAAGAAAAAAGACATCACCGCTGTGTTTGCCGCATCAGATACTATTGCTATCGGAGCTGCCAAAGCTTTATTGTCTTTGGGTCTATCGATTCCAAATGATATTTCGATCATCGGATTTGACGGTATAGAGATGGCAGAATACTATCACCCATCGCTGGATACGATCAGCCAACCTGGGGTGGATATGGCGAAAGCCAGTGTTGAAATTCTGTTTGATCTGATCTCGGGACAATCGGAGAACAAACATGTGGTATTCGAGTCTGTTTTGGTTAAGCGAGGATCTTGTAAGAAGATTAATATATAAGCATAAAAGCCTTCGGCGTCCTTATAAGGACGGTAATCGTTTGAGCGAGAAATAGAAGGATATTTTATAGCGTAAGCATATACTTATTTATATTTTTAATAAAAGGTTCCGTAAGGAGATGACATATGGCACTTCTAACCGTTGAGACCGGTTCTCCTACCTTAAGAATGACAACGTCCATCAGTATAATCTCCCCTGTCGATTCGGGCAACACCACCGGAGGAACGCTCTATCTGTTGCATGGTGCTGGTGATAATGCTAGCACTTGGTACCGGCTGACTACCATTGAGCAGTATGCTAACAAGTATGGCTGCACAGTCATAATGCCTCAGGTAGGCAGAAGTTATTATACAGATATGGAGTACGGACTAGATTACTTCCACTATATTACGCATGAGCTTCCTGAGCTTTGTGGCCGAATGATGAGACTGGATGATGATCCGCAAAAGACATACGTTGCCGGTCTGTCGATGGGCGGGTATGGGGCCCTGAAATGTGCGCTTACCTATCCCGAACGATACAGCAAAGTAGTTTCTTTATCGGGTGTTACAGATATTCAGAAAAGATTGAAAGACCCGCAGATGTCTCCGGATATGGCGAGGGAGATGGCAGGCACTTTCGGAAACCGCTTACAAGTTAAGCCGGATCAAGATCTATATGCTTTAGCGGCTAAATTGGTCAACGATAACCGTAAGTTGCCTTCGATTCTGACTTGCTGTGGTTCGGAAGATCCATTTGTGGAGATGAACCGGGAATTTGCTTCTCATATGCAAGCGAGTCCGTATAGCTTTCAATATGTTGAGACCCCGGGAACGCATGAATGGGGATTCTGGGAGGAACATCTGAAGACAACTTTTGATTTCTTGTACAACAAAGAATAATGAGCAATTACAGAAAGAGATATTATGGAGGATTTGAGATGAAAGACCAGCAACTGACGTCGCTGCTAAACCAGATGACGCTTGAGGAGAAAATAGCACAATTGCAGCAGCTTGCGGCAAATTTTTATGAAGGAGCGGAAGAAGGAGGCCAAATTACTGGTCCTATGGCATCCATGGGGATTACAGATCACATGATTGAGAACAGTGGTTCAGTACTTGGACTATCGGGCGCAGAGCAAGTCATAGCCGTCCAAGAAGCTCATTTACGTAAAAATAGATTGGGTATTCCATTGTTGATGATGGCGGATATCGTGCACGGCTTTAAGACGATTTTTCCGGTGCCATTGGCGATTGGCTGCTCTTGGGATATGGAGCGAGCAGAGCTAAGCGCCGAGATTGCGGCTAAAGAAGCGGCAGTCTCCGGTGTACACGTCACTTTTGCACCTATGGCGGACCTTGTTCGAGACCCGCGCTGGGGACGAGTGATGGAGTCTACTGGTGAAGATCCTTATTTGAATGGTAGGTTTGCCCGTGCATTTGTACGCGGATTTCAGGGGAATGACTTGACGGATGATGTAAATCGTCTGGCGGCTTGCGTTAAGCACTTTGCGGCCTATGGTCTATCTGAAGGCGGACGGGATTATAATACGGTCGATTTATCAGAACGTCAGCTACGGGAATATTATCTGCCAGCTTATCGTGCAGCACTGGATGAGGGCGCAGAAATGGTTATGACTTCTTTCAACACGATTGACGGGATTCCAATAAGCGGAAACGTTAAGCTGCTTCGTCAACTGCTGCGTGAGGAATGGGGCTTTGACGGTGTGTTGATCTCGGATTGGGGCGCGGTGAAGGAACTGATCCCGCATGGTGTCGCCGAGGACGAGGCTGAAGCAGCGCTTAAAGCTATCAAGGCTAGCGTGGATATCGAGATGATGACAGAGTGTTATGTTCACCAATTGCCATCTCTTGTAGCTGATGGGCAAGTGGATGAAAGTATCATTGATGAAGCCGTACTTCGTATTTTGAAATTGAAGCAAAGACTGGGTTTGTTTGAGAATCCGTTACGTGGGGCAGATATAGAGAAAGAGCGCGAGGTGATTTTCTGTGAGGCTCACCGGACAGCAGCGAGAGAATTAGCGGTTAAATCCTGCGTTCTACTGAAGAATGATCAGGTTCTGCCGCTTGCGACAGAGCAGCGGATTGCGCTAATCGGACCGTTTGCTAGTAACGGAGATATTCTTGGACCATGGTCCTGGTTGGGTTCAACAGAAGAAGCTAGCCGCCTTGCTCCAGCTCTTGAAGCTCGTGCAGCTGCAGGTAAGGTTACCGTTGCAGAAGGCTCCGGGATTGAGAGCTTTACAGAAGAGCAATGGCTGGAGGCGAAAGCGGCAGCGCTGGAAGCCGATGTGATTGTGCTGGCGCTTGGAGAACATTCGGATATGAGCGGAGAAGCTGGAAGTCGTTCAGATATCCGCTTGCCGGAAGCGCAGCGTGAACTTTTGCAACGTATGAAGAAGCTGGGTAAGCCTGTTGTTGTGGTGTTGTTTAACGGACGCCCACTGGATCTTAGCGGTGTGATCGAGAACGCGGATGCTATTCTGGAAGCTTGGTTCCCGGGAAGCGAGGGCGGCGCGGCGATTACCAGTCTACTGTATGGTGACGAGAATCCGTCAGGAAGATTAACGATGTCTTTCCCTGTATCTGTTGGACAAATTCCGGTCTATTACAATCATTTCAACACTGGACGTCCTCTACATGTACCGGGTGCGGACAAACGTTATGTCTCACAATATCTGGACATTCCTAACGAGCCGTTCCTGCCATTTGGCTTTGGTCTTAGTTATACGACATTTAGCTACAGTGAACCGATTCTTTCCGGTGAAATAATGACGAACGATCAGCCTATTAAAGTAACTGTTACGGTGACGAATACAGGCAATGTACAAGGAGAAGAGGTAGTGCAGCTCTATATCCGAGACATTTCAGGAGAAGTTGTCAGACCGATGAAGGAACTGAAAGACTTTGCCAAGATCAGCCTCTCCCCGGGAGAAAGCAAGGAAGTGAGCTTTACGCTTACGGAAGAACAGCTTCGTTACTATCATAGCGACTTAAGCTTTAGCAGTGATCCGGGACAATTCAAATTGTTTGTGGGTCCAAATAGCCAAGAGGTTAAAGATCGCGATTTTCGCTTAACATTAGCTTAAGTAGAATATACACGACACAGGCTGTCGTACTAGAGGAGCGCAAGAATATGACTACTAATATGAATTCTAACATCCATTTAAAAGCTGGAGACTTATCATTCACTTTTACAAACAGTGGGGACTTGTTCCAAGTTCTCCATGAACGGACAATGATCAATCAATTGCTGCCTAATATTGTGGATGGCTCCTTATCCAATCTATATTTACGCATTCATAGTAATGGAAGCATTCAAGCTGTTCCTTTGCTTGGCATTCATTCTTCAAGTACTGTACGTAAGGCTGGGAACCGCTTGGTTTGGGAAGGTACTGCGGAAAAAATTGAGTATCAGGTTATTTTTACTCCGACGGCTCAAGGCGCTTGGTTCTGGGATGTGAAGCTTTCAGGGCAAGACGCAGATGTGGATCTCGTGTACGGACAAGATGTGGGTATTGCCGATATTGGTGCTGTTCGCAGTAATGAAGCCTACCTGTCACAGTATATTGATCATGCCGTATTCGAGGATCAGTCAAAGGGATATGTAGTATGCTCCAGACAGAATCAACCGCAAGGTGGCAAATTTCCATATCTACAACAGGGTGCAATCACTAAAGCAACAAGCTTCTCAACGGATGGTTTCCAATTCTTTGGATTGTCTTATAAAGAGACCAATCAACCGGAAAGCCTGAGTCGTGATCAATTAAGTAATGAAATCTATCAATATGAATTCGCTTATACTGCGCTGCAATCGGAGCGGGTGAAGCTGAGCGGGGAAGCCCGATTTGTATTTTATGGATTGTTCAAGCAAGATCATCCAGAAGCGATCACCTCGTTAGAATTCGCGAAGGATGTTACTGCGGCTTGGGAAACTGTAAAAGAGTTGCCTTTAGAAGTTGAAGCAACGCTCGAGCGTTCTTTCCTAACGAAAGAGCTGGGTGCGCCTCTGGCTGCAAACTCTCTGACGGACGAAGAGATCGATGCCTTGTTCCCGGTTCGTTATCAAGAAGAGAGAGAGGGAGACCAGCTTCTGTCTTTCTTCACGGAAAATTATGAGCATGTTGTATTGAAAGAGAAGGAACTTAAGGTAGAGCGTCCTCATGGCCATATTCTAATGAGTGGGGATAATGCCCGACTTAACGATAAGGTCATCACTACGACTTCCTATATGTACGGAATATTTAACTCTCAAATCGTTATTGGTAATACTAATTTCAACAAACTCATGACCAATGCGAGAAATGCACTTAACATTCCGAAAGCTTCAGGACAACGTATCTATGTGCAGTGGAATGGTGAATACCGTCTGTTGACCATGCCTTCTCTATTCGAGGTTGGTTTCAACTATGCCCGTTGGTATTACAGAACTGATGGCGAATGCTTCATTATTACGAACTACACTACTGCAGATTCTCCAGAGATATTCCTGAATGTGCGTACCGAAAGCGGAAAAGCTTATCGCTATCTAGTCACTAACCAAATCACGATGAACGTTAACGAATACGAGCTTCCATATCAATTCAAGCAAGAAGAGGGAATCGTAACCTTCTCGGCTGACAGAAGCGCACTAAGTGCAGGAGAATATCCTGATCTGCAATATAAATTCCAGGTACAGGGAGCAGATTTTACTCTTCAAAATGAAGGTAGACTTGTCTCTCATGCTGAGCAGACCGATGCACCGCTAGCAGTTCTGGAACTGTCGGAGAGCAGTGAGTGGACATTGAACATTCAAGGTCTTCTGGATGGTAAGGAGATTCAATCGAGCAGTCGTACAGCTGAAGAAGAGATTTCCGCATACCGTGAGTTCTATAGCGGGGTTATGAATGGCTTCCGTCTGACGTTAGGTGATGGGGCGGAAGGCGAGCTGTTTAAGGTAAATGCTCTGGCTTGGTGGTATACCCATAATATGCTCGTCCATTATTCAGTTCCTCACGGATTGGAACAATACGGCGGCGCTGCTTGGGGAACCCGTGACGTGTGTCAAGGACCAGTAGAATACTTCATGGCTACGCAAAAATACGATCAAGTTCGTGAGATATTGCTGACCCTGTATGCTCATCAATATGAAGATGATGGTAACTGGCCGCAGTGGTTCATGTTTGATAAATATACGAAGATTCAGCAAGAGGAGAGCCATGGAGATATTATTGTATGGCCACTCAAAGTGCTTGGAGACTATTTGGCAGTAACGCAAGACTACAGCATTTTGCAGGCGACTGTGCCGTACACTCGTAAGCATAGCTTTGATTTTACAGAGGAAAAAGCGACGCTGCTGGATCATGCACGGAAGGAAGTTGCTTATATTAAGAATCACTTCCTGCATGACACGCATTTGTCTTCTTACGGTGATGGAGACTGGGATGATACACTCCAGCCGGCAAATCCACAGCTGAAGCAGTACATGGTGAGTAGCTGGACAGTGGCGCTTACTTATCAGACATTGAATCAGTTCTCTGAAGTGCTCCATAAAGTTGATCCAGCAGGTTCTGAAGAGCTGAAAGCGATGGTAGAGGGAATCCGTGAGGATTTCAACACTCATATGCTCCAATCTGAGGTAATTCCTGGATTCCTGTATATGGAGGACCCTGAGCAGGTGAAGCTTATGGTACATCCAAGCGATACAGAAACCGGAATTCAATACCGTTTGCTGCCAATGACGCGCAGTATGATCAGTGAGCTGCTTACACCAGAACAAGCCGAAGCGCACTATGAAGTGATCCAGGATAAATTGTTCTGCCCAGACGGCGTTCGTCTGATGAACCGTCCAGCACAATACGTTGGCGGCGTTAGCACTCATTTCAAACGTGCGGAGCAAGCTTCTAACTTTGGTCGGGAAATTGGGCTTCAATATGTACATGCCCACATCCGTTATGTAGAAGCTATGGCTAAGCTAGGGAAAACCGATCAGGTCTGGAATGGCCTAGCGGCGATCAATCCGATCGGAATCCGTGACGTGGTGCCAAACGCTGAACTACGTCAGGCTAACTCTTATTTCAGCAGCTCGGATGGTAAATTTAACACCCGTTATGAGGCACAGGAGAATTTCGATAAGCTGCGTAATGGTGATGTAGCGGTCAAAGGTGGATGGAGAATCTATTCCAGCGGTCCTGGGATCTACATGAACCAGTTAATCTCCAATGCACTGGGGATCCGTACGGAAGGCGGGGATTTAATCATCGACCCAATTCTGCCGGAGTCACTGGACGGAATGCACTTTAGCTTTGAGTATGCCGGTACTAAGGTGGAATTTATTTATCACCTTACGGGCTCTGACAACAGTCGGATTACTGTTAACGATACGGAAGTGCAAGCGGAAGATACGCTTAATCGTTACCGTAGTGGCGGTATCCGGATCAAGCGCGAAGACTTTGATCGTCTCTGCGTGGAAGCTGGAAATGTGATAGACATTTATAAGTAAGATCATATTTGAAGGGCAATCTCCGCGATAAGCGTGGAGATTGCCCTTTTTTGTGCTACATACGGCTCGGTGTCGGTAACCCAAGCACTTCAAGTACATCCCCTAAAGTGTCCTTAAATCTCGAAGTGAGCCAGAGACGAAAGGCAATGGTACCTGCCTCACCTTTTAAAATCGGACATAAAGAATAGAAGTTATTGAAGAGTGTGGCTAACGTATGCGCGTAAGTACAGAGTATGTTCGGCGTCAATTCTACACTGGCAGAATACAATGTCTCCTGCCAGAGGCTAAGCTGTCTCAGCAGAGCAAGCTCTGCTTTTTCCATTTCGATAGGGAATTGAAGTACTGAGGCGTTTGTGCTGAATGGGATTGTAGATTTGCTCAAAACACTGCTGGCACGAGCATAGGTGTACATCAAATAAACGCCGGTATTCCCGGATATTTCTGTAGCTTGTTTGAAATCAAACACGATTTCCGTTCCCAGATTGAACCGCAGCAGATAATAACGAATGGCAGCAGCTGCAATGATGTGGCTGGAAAGTCCCTCTTTATCGGAGCGCGAATGTTCTATGTTCTGTTCCATAAGCTTCACTAAATCGCTCACCTTAACGCCAATTCCTTGGCGTCCGGACATGGCATAAGAAGATTTTCCTTCTGAAATATCTATTCCCAGCTCAGCAGCCGAGACCGGACTAAGAGAAACAACACCGTAACTTACATGATGGAGCTTATCTGCCTGATCGTTATAACCTAGTGCGCTTAAAGCCTGCTTAACCATTTGTTGCGGATATTCCTGTCTATAATCAATCACGTTAATGACACGGTCTGCATGTCCATAAGACTCTTGGGTTCCAGTTAATCCTGTGGTCCATAAGCCGGATGAGAATTCACTATAGGTGAAATCCTTGGTTAGTAGACCGAATTTCCAGAGATGATAAGCAATGTCTTTGGCTGTATACGTCAAAATACCATTCGAACGCACAAGCACCTTATCCATCTGATGATCCTCGGAATCCGTTTCATTGTTTACGTCTGTCCCTTGCTTTAGCACCCAGCATCCCGCAAGCTTACCTTCAGTCTCCTGTACAAAAACTGCCGTTTGCTTCAATCGCTCAGATGCGGCTGTCCAGAATCCCTCTTTTAAAATATTACTCTCCCATACCAGCAGGTCATAGTGAATACCGAAACGCTTCATTTCCGCTACATGTTCTCTCACGATACGTTCAGCGACAAGATTGCCCAGCCACGCCTCATTGCCGTCACCCTGTTCAAGCGCATGCAGCATATCCGTGCGCTTGTGTGTCATCTCTGGATTCCGTGCATATTCTTTGTTCACTTTGGCATAAAGATCCCAGGAATAATCACCGAAGCGTTGATGATCTCCTTCCAAAGGTACATTTAATAAACCTACAACTGTATCAGCCAGCTGGTTGCCCAGATCATCAACGTAGTTATGGACCTCAACATTATATCCGGTTCTTTTCATTATTCTGACTAGCGTATCGCCAATGCAAGCATTTCTCAGGTGACCTACATGAGCAGCTTTATTGGGATTGATGGAAGTGTGCTCGATGATGACCTTTTCCCCTGCGCTGTCAGGTAGATCAAAGGAATGTTTAGCCCACACCTGCCAATCGATATACAAATTAATGAAACCAGGAGCAGCTACTTCGACTTTTTGTAAAAGACCTGTGTAACTCTCTTGTAGTTCAATTTCTTTTTTTACTAATTCGGCTATGACGAGAGGAGATTTGCGCAGGGTTTTAGCTAGTTGCATAGCAATATTGCAGGAATAATCACCATGCTCCAGATTCGCTGGCTGTTCGATTAGAATAGCAACATCCTTAGGGTAGGAAATTTCTAAGCTGTGGAACACTTTTTTTACACTTTCTTCAATGCTGTTTTTGATGACTTGCTTTAACATGTTATACCCTCCTTTGAAAATACAAAAAAGCCCTCGTCTCAAAAGAGACGAGGGCTTAAGCGCTCGCGGTACCACTCTCGTTGCTAAACAGACGTTTAGCCACCTTACAGGATAACGGTCTTCAGCCGGGGCTTCCTACTTGGGTTCAGAAGTCCATCTCACGGGTGCGCTTCATTAGGTGATCTGTGCCGGCTTACACTTACCCGGCTCGCTGAGGACTAGAACACGTTAACTACTCTCCCACTCATCGATGCTTGAATAATTTTTATCAGTATAACGAATATTTCGAAAAAAGCAATAGGGTGTGTTACTCAGTGAAATCTAGAAGATGTTTGAGTATTAGATTGTTCGATTAGTAGATTATAAATTCAAAGAATAGAAGGTTGTCTTTTTTTGAGTGACAATTCCTTTGCTTAAATGTCCACACATTAACTTTAAATACAGAATATTACTATATAGAGCTATTAATTATGAACCATGTTACTAGTTTTATAGTTTTTTTTCTTTCAAACTGTAGCAGAAGAGAGGAGTGAATAAAGATGGCTTTATATTCAACTGGACCTATAGATAATTCTCCAATTCTGGGAGTTAGACAGACTCAAATCGTAACAGTAAAAGTAGTTAACCGTGATTCTCTTAATCCATATAATTTGGTCATTCAAGGCTTTTTATTAAATGGATCAAGAACAATGTACGTGAATGAAATGCTAAATCTCGCACCTAACCAAGTTCTGACTAGGAACTATTTTGCTGATTTAGATGCCTTTGAATTTGTGTTTGCAACAGTAGACGAGGTTGAAGCAGAGGTAGGGATTTCGGTATGGGGAAAACAGGCTTCGGGGCAATTAGTAGATCCTCATCGAATAGCAGCGTGGGAAAAATATTCAGCAATAATCTAAAGGAGTGTTGAGAAATTGAGCAATTTATCTACCGGGCCGATTGATAATACGATGGTGGGAGGTATACGACCTACTCAACATGTTACGATCAAAATTGATAACCGAAGCGACGTTATTTCTTCTACGGTTCTCGTCCAAGGATATTATATGAATGGGACAAGAACTTTATATGTTAGTGAGCATGTTAACGTTATACCTGATCAAGTTATAACTAAGGACTATTATGCGGATTTTGATGCGTTTGAATTTATTTTTACGACTTTAAGCCTGGTAGATGATCCTATTCAAATTTCAGTATGGGGAAAAAATAGTATAGGTCAAATCGTGACTGCTCACCGACTTGTTCATTCTGAATTACTCGGTGCAACAGTTGGAGTAACTGGAGCGACAGGGGCAGACGGAGCGACTGGAGCAACGGGAGCAGACGGAGTGACAGGTGCGACAGGAGCAGACGGAGCGACTGGAGCAACGGGAGCAGACGGAGTAACAGGTGCGACAGGTGCAGATGGGGTGACAGGTGCAACAGGTGCGGACGGAGTGACTGGAGCAACGGGAGCAGACGGAGTGACTGGAGCAACAGGAGCAGACGGAGTAACAGGAGCTGATGGAGCGACTGGTGCAACTGGAGTGACTGGAGCAACGGGAGCAACAGGAGCCGACGGAGTGACAGGAGCAACGGGAGCAGACGGAGTGACTGGAGCAACAGGAGCAGACGGAGTGACTGGAGTAACAGGAGCAGATGGAGTGACTGGAGCAACGGGAGCAACAGGAGCCGACGGAGTGACAGGAGCAACAGGAGCAGACGGAGCGACTGGAGCAACGGGAGCGGACGGAGTGACAGGAGCAACGGGAGCAGACGGAGTGACTGGAGCAACGGGAGCAGATGGAGTGACTGGTGTGACTGGTGCGACTGGTGCGACTGGAGTGACTGGAGCAGACGGAGTGACTGGAGCAACGGGAGCTGATGGAGCAGACGGAGCGACTGGAGCGACTGGTGCAACTGGTGCGACTGGAGTGACTGGAGCAGACGGAGTGACTGGAGCAACTGGAGTAACAGGAGCAGACGGAGCAACTGGAGCAACAGGAGCTGATGGAGCAGACGGTGTCACTGGTGCGACTGGTGCGACTGGAGTGACCGGAGCAGACGGAGTGACTGGAGCAACGGGAGTAACAGGAGCAGACGGAGCAACTGGAGCAACAGGAGCTGATGGAGCAGACGGTGTCACTGGTGCGACTGGTGCGACTGGAGTGACCGGAGCAACCGGAGTAGATGGAGCAACTGGAGTGACTGGAGCAGACGGAGTAACAGGTGCAACAGGAGCAGATGGAGCGACAGGAGCAGACGGAGTGACTGGAGCAACGGGAGCAGACGGAGTGACTGGAGCGACAGGAGCAGATGGAGTAACAGGAGCGACTGGAGTTACCGGAGCAACCGGAGCAACTGGAGTGACTGGAGCAGACGGAGTAACAGGTGCAACAGGAGCAGATGGAGCGACAGGAGCAGACGGAGTGACTGGAGCAACGGGAGCAGACGGAGTAACTGGAGCGACAGGAGCAACAGGAGCAACAGGAGTAGATGGAGTAACAGGAGCGACTGGAGTTACCGGAGCAACCGGAGTAGATGGAGCAACGGGAGCAGACGGAGTAACTGGAGCGACAGGAGCAACAGGAGTAGATGGAGTAACAGGAGCGACTGGAGTTACCGGAGCAACCGGAGTAGATGGAGCGACAGGAGCGACAGGAGTAGATGGAGTAACAGGAGCGACTGGAGTTACCGGAGCAGACGGAGCAACCGGAGCAACCGGAGCAACTGGAGTGACTGGAGCAGACGGAGTAACAGGAGCAACAGGAGCAACAGGAGTAGATGGAGTAACAGGAGCAACAGGAGTCACGGGTCCGAATATTCAACAAGAGGGATTTTCGGCATTTAAATCTTCATTGTCGGTCTCTACATCCTCACAAATAACAGGTTGGACTGTAACAACACCATTTTATGATAGCCCGACTTTCGACGAAGTTGGGGGCAATTATACCATTCCGACAACCGGCAGATATTCAATTGAAGCTACTATCAATTATTCCACAACTGCCTCAATCTCAATTAGTCTCGGCAGTGCGATCAATCCCGCTTTCGTAGTTCAGAGAACTTCTCCAACGACAACAAATCTGGTTAGTGGATTATTTCCAGTGTTGGATGTGAATGTTGCGCTTATTCTAACTTTGAGAGCTATTTTGGGAAGCGGGACTGTAACGTTGGCTGGTGAATTTGCACTGACAGCAGGTGATGTTATTGGTTTGTTCTATGTGTCAAATGGCTTGACGGTTCCTTTGGATTTGGGCGGCGCTAACACAGCGGGTATCGTTTGGTCTGTTCATGAATTGACTTAATTTAATCACATAGTTTGATGGTAAAAAGAGGGGATACTCTGGAGCGTAAGTAAGGTTCCTGAGCTATCCTCTGTTTTGTTAAAGGGACATGTTATGGGGAGAACAGAATAATGCTCCTAAGATCTACAGCTAATTAAATGATGATAGATTTTCAGAGTTTTTATAAGTATTTAATATGTATAGTAGTAGCTTTTGATGGATGTCCACACCTTAAATCAAGATAAGAATATTACTATTAAGAGCCGGAAATTTCCAACTGAAAAATATAATAGGCTCATTGATAGCGAATTTAGAGTAGATCGGAGGAATGTTTATAGTAACGCAACTATTTAGAGTTTTTGTAGGACAATCTTTTTGTAGGCAATCTATTTAAAAATAAAAGGAGTTGATAACTTGAGTTATTTATCTACTGGACCTATAGAAAACAATCTGGTAGGCGGAGAAAGACCCACCCAGCTGGTTACTATTAAGCTTGTTAATCAGAGCGATGTTTCTGCGGCTATGATTCAAATCGAAGGCTACTATATGAACGGTACAAGAACACTATATGTTAGTGAACTTCATACTGTGGGTCCTAATCAAGTGCTAACGAAAGATTATTATGCAGATTTTGATTCATTCGAATTTTTATTCACAACATCAGCTCAGATAGACGATCCAATTCAAGTCTCGGTTTGGGGAAAAAGCAGTACAGGCCAATTAGTGACTGCCCATCGGCTTGTATACTCTGAATTGTATAGTGAATATATAGGTTATACAGGAGCTACCGGAGAAACCGGTGCCACAGGAGATACGGGGGCGACGGGAAGTGCAGGCGCAACAGGAGCAACCGGAAGTGCAGGCGCAACAGGAGCAACCGGAAGTGCAGGCGCAACGGGAGCGATCGGAAATACAGGAGCAACAGGAGCGACCGGAAATGCAGGCGCAACAGGAGCAACTGGAAGTGCAGGCGCAACAGGAGCAACCGGAAGCGCAGGCGCAACAGGAGCAACCGGAAGTGCAGGAGCAACAGGAGCAACAGGAGTCGCAGGTGTAACAGGAGCGACCGGAAGCGCAGGCGCAACAGGAGCAACCGGAAGCGCAGGTACAACAGGAGCGACCGGAAGCGCAGGTGTAACAGGAGCAACCGGAAGCGCAGGCGTAACAGGAGCAACCGGAGTCGCAGGCGTAACAGGAGCGACCGGAGTCGCAGGCGCAACAGGAGCGACCGGAATTGCAGGCGTAACAGGAGCAACAGGAGCTACGGGTTCAGGAGCCATTATTCCATATGCTTCTGGTCTGCCAGCTGTTATGACCACAGTATTGGGAGGTCTTTTGAATACTTCAAGTGCGATTGGTTTTGGTAGCACTGCCACAAATATCGCTATTACAGGTGGCACTATAGATCTTACAGGAGCAGCTGGAACCTTGCTGAACTTTGCGTTCTCAGTTCCTCGAACTGGAACGCTTACTTCTATAGCAGCCTATTTCAGTACGACAGCTTCCGTTAGTTTAGTTGGTTCTACAGTAACAATCACGGCTCAATTATACAGATCTACTACACCTAACAATACCTTCACAGCAGTACCTGGGGCTTTAGTTACATTAAGTCCTGCTCTTACAGGATTAATTTCTCTTGGATCTATTAGCAGTGGGAATACCACAGGTTTGAGCATTCCTGTAACTGTGGGAGAGCGCTTGTTGTTGGTCTTTACTTCAACGGTAACGGCTGGCCTTGATGTTGCAGCAACCGTTGCAGGTTACGCTAGTGCAGGAGTTACAATCGCATAATCTGATGATGATTATGACGTATTTACTACAGAAAAAGGGATATCCCAAAAGCCATTTGGCTGAAGGATATCCCTTTTTTTCTCCAAACATCATTATACCTAGATCATCAGAATTTCTCGGATGTCTTGTTCTGTCAGAGTAGATAACCCTTCCTGACCTGGCTGAATTACCTCATCGATCAAGTTCCTTTTCTTCTGTTGTAGCTCATACATCTTGTCCTCCACAGTGCCTTGGGTGACGAGCCGAATGACTTGCACTACTTTTTTCTGCCCGATTCGGTGAGCCCGATCTGCAGCTTGCTGTTCGACGGCAGGGTTCCACCACAGATCGTATAAGATTACAGTGTCAGCCCCTGTTAAGTTGAGTCCGGTTCCGCCAGCCTTTAAAGAGATCAGGAAAATATCCCGCTCTCCTTCATTAAATTTATTACATAAATCTACCCGCTGTGACACAGGCGTTTGACCGTCTAGATAAAAATATGGAATGCCTTGATATCCAAGCTCCCGTCCAATTAGGCCAAGCATTTCTGTGAACTGGGAGAATACTAGCATTCGTTTACCTGAGCTGCGGCATTCCTCGATGATTTCAAGGAGCTGCTCGAACTTGGCGGAGCCTCCTTCATACCCATCCACAAAAAGAGCCGGGTGGCAGCACAGCTGGCGCAGACGGGTGAGTCCCGCAAGGATTTTAATCCGATTATTATTGCCAAAGCTATCTTGTGTAAGATGCTTAAGCGCCTCTTTTTTCAAACGGGCGAGATAAGCGACATATAACTTCTTCTGCTCAGGCAGTAGCTCACAGGCTTGAAGGGACTCGATTTTCTCAGGAAGCTCCTTTAACACATCACTCTTTAAGCGCCGCAGCAAAAAGGGACGTGCCCGTTTAGCAATAACATCTCGCGGTACATCGTGGAAAGCCTTCTTGCCTGGAAACAGCCCAGGGAATACAGTGCCGAAGATGGACCAAAGATCTTCCAGCGCATTCTCCACAGGAGTCCCAGTAAGTGCAAAACGATGCCGGGCCTGAAGAGCCATCACAGCTTGAGCGGTTTGTGTTGTATGGTTCTTTATAGTTTGTGCTTCATCGAGAATTAGGGTATGAAAAGATTTCTTAGCATACAACTGTACATCTCTGCGAAGCAGCGGGTAAGAGGTGATGATTACATCAGCCTTTGCTGCATTTTTTAAAATTCGACCGCGTTCCGTTAAACTTCCATCTGCAATAACAGCCTTGATTTCAGGCGTAAATTTTTTGAGTTCATTAAGCCAGTTGTAGGTAAGAGACGCCGGAGCGACAATAAGAGCCGGCAGACCACTCTGACGAATATTTGGAAGCTCAGAGAGCAGAAAAGCGATACTCTGCAACGTTTTTCCAAGACCCATATCATCCGCCAAAATACCGCCAAAACGGTAATGGGCCAATGTTTTCAGCCACTGAAATCCATACTGCTGATAATCCCGAAGCACAGGAACTAGACTTTCTGGTATAGGAAAATCAAGGTTCTCAGGGTTGTGCATATTCGCCAGTAGCCGCCTAAAAGATCTGCCAAGCTTAACGGAGTCACTTTTCTCGTCTGCGGAGGTCAAATGTAAACCACGTACAATCGGCAGAGAAAATGCGGCACCTTTGATCTCACCTTCCCGAATACCCATTTCGTTCATAAAGGTGATGATTTCTTGAAGCTCCTCACTTTCCAGCGGCAGCAACGCCCCTTCGGGCAAGCGGTAGTATTTACGTTTATCCTGAAGTGATTTCAAGACCATCACAATCTCAGATTCGGGAATACCACCCATGTCGAATTTAAAATCAAGCCAGTCGGTTTTCTCATTCCAACTAATGCTCACCTTTGGTGGCGTGGTCCCCGTGAACAATCTATCTTTGACAGCGGTGGTCGCATAGACCGTTAGCAGTGGCTCAAGCAACGGAATCGTATGGTACAAAAAATCGTACTCACCTTCCTCATCCGTCATAATATACCCGCCTTCGGTTTTGGCGAAGGATTCATGCCCCATTAGCTCCAGAATTCGGGCCTCTCCTTCGCCGTCGCGAATAAGAATCAAGTTCGTACCGCGAATATGGGCATTTTCGTCTAAAGGATTGATAATGATGTCACCATACTGAAACTCTAACCCTGCGAGTAGTCTATCTCTCACACGGTCCAGATAAAGCCTCGCTGTAAGCTTGTGTTGTACAATTCGATCAGCAATGGAGTCGGCGATATGCACGTTGCCCAGTTTTTTCAGTCCAGGAATAACCTTGTCCATAAAAGGCTCCATTTGCTCAGGTGCGATATCGATGCCATCTCGCCGGGAAGATTCCAGCATTTTCTTCATCTCAGATAGGCGCATGCATTCCTGAGGGGATAGCTTCAACAGCTTCCCTTCAGACAGCACGAGTCCATAGTCTTCCAGAACTGAGATCTGCTCCAGTCCTTGAATATCCAGATGGTATCCTTCGCCTTCGGCTTGCTCGAATGCAAAGCTAAGAGGCGGTGCTTCATTAGACATATGAATGCCTTCGTGTAGTATCTCTCCTTGTTGCAGATAAACCGATGAAACCTCTGAAAGCGCAGGCTGAAGCGTCTCCCAGAAAAAAGGAGGGACAGCCAGCAGGCGATCTCCTCCCAGGTTACCACCATATGGAGAGTAGTTAGTGACGTTGTCACGATACATTTTTTCATTTAAGACAATTTCAATCAGCTTCTGAAGAACGATGTTATCTTCCTTCCGAAAGCTGTGAATGGCAGGATCATAGATGAAATGCTTAGAGAACTCGAAGGTTTCTCCACGGTGAATGCGTTCCAGAAAACCTCTTGTTTTATGAACGACATATAGACGTTTCAAGCCGACTTTTATTTCTATCCCCAGCATGGTAGCGGTGTAGCTGTAAGTGAATGGCTTGCAGATGAACTCTACATTTAATGGGATTCTATTGTCCACAAAAGCTCCAGTACCACTCGGACGCGGTTTATGGTTGCTGAACATGCCTAACAGGCTGCTCACCAGATGCTGATCTCTGGAATTTCCTCCTATGTCTCGCGTAGAATCCGTAACAATACGTGGGGTTAAGACCCCAGTATCTTCTATAGAAGAAAGACGGGAAGCCCCGGAAGGCTCCTCTTGTTCTCCGGTAGACTCAAGGGCATCAATGCTGATCAATACAGCAGCGATATGTTTGCAGAAAGGCCCCCCATGTGAGTAAGCGGGACAAGTACACTCTGCCGATACATCACCATCGATATCAATGACAACCATGACTTCGTAGCCAATGCCCCCTTGAACGAGCGCTTCATAACGAGATCTGGGCAGATCTGGTATGGATTCATTTCGTTCTTCAATATCAAGGATATCGACGCTTCCAGACTGGTGATAAGCCAATCCTTTTTCAAAAATAGACTTGCCGCACAGCAGCTTAATTACCCGTTCTGTTACACTAAAGCCCATAACATAATTCCTTCCTCGTAACTTGTTCTTCGAAAAGTCCGATTATTATATAGTTCTTATGATAACAGAACGGGCGTGCGCATCAAATAGGAGCCGCGGCTCTACCAATCCCATGCATAATAAAATGGATCGTCAGGTTAATCTCTTCTTCGTCGTTCCAGTCCTTCTCTGGCTGTAGAAGCAGGCGATTAATCACATACCCTACAACGGATGAAATAGTGAAGCGTAGAATAGCGGGTGCAGGTAATTCAATGACTTCGCCTTTTGCCTTGAAATGTTCAACAATTTCGATGAAACGTTCCAGCACTTTACTCAGAATATTCTCCGTGAATTGCTCTTTGAGCTTTGGCTGGAAAGGGATCTCCTGAATTAGGATCTTTAGAATTTTATAATTCTTGCGGGCAAACTCCAACCGATTACTGATGAATGATCGCAGGAATTCTTCAAAACTGTCAAAGGGTACGTCAAGTACCCCATTGAAATTTCGTAGCACAAAAGGGGCGAGCATACGACTCATGGTGGGAGCTACGATGGACAGGAGTAAATCTTTTTTGGTTTTGTAATATCGGAAAATCGTTCCCTCTGCTACGCCTGCCTTTTGAGCAATCACACTAGTCGCTGTAGCAGCGTATCCTTTTTCGGAAAACACCTCAATCGCCGCATGCAAAATGGAAATCTGCTTCGGTGTCAGATTATCGTCTTCACTTCTGGCCAGCAGCTCTTCAATCCACTGCTCTTCTATATTTTGATCCGCAGAATCATGTTCTTTCATTACATTTATCCTCCAAACTTGGTTCATTCCGTTTAACCGATGAAAGATCTTAGTGAGGCTACATTTTCCGGTGTTTGCGCAGCGCCAATACATTCAGAATCATGAACAGTAGTGAGAATCCGATCAGCACATAGACATCCAAAGCGATGGAGTTCCATCCTTTGCCACGGATCATGATGTTCATAAGCGCTTCTGATCCATAATAAATCGGGGTTGCGTAGCCGATGCGCTGTAGCCACAGTGGTAGGGTGTCGAGTGGGAACAGTCCGCTGAGGAAAACTTGTGGCACGATAATGAGTGGAATGAATTGAATCATCTGTAGCTCGTTAGCTGCAAAAGCAGATAGTAACGTGCCCAGTGTCAAAGCTGTCATCGACAGGAGTAAGGTGATCAGCATTACGTAACCAAAGCTTCCTGTCATCATAATGCCAAGAATCTGAATGGAGAACCATGAGATCAACAGCGCTTGGAATACGGTGAAAATGCCGAAACCACATACATACCCGAGTACAATCTCCCATCTTTTTAAAGGAGTGGAAAGCAAACGTTCAAGGGTGCCTGTAGTCCGCTCTCGCAGGAAAGAAACACCGGCAATCAGGAATACGAAAAAGAAAACAAATACACCAATCATAATCGGACCGAAGCGGTCGATCGTCTTCATATTCTCAGAACCGTATAGGTAGCTGATCTGGGGCTGTAATTGCAATGGTGTCTCTGTACTAGGAAGAAGCTTCTGAGATAGCTGTTGAAGCGTCATAATTACCGCCTTGTTGGCCGTTGGATTGCTGCCTTCTAACAACACTTGGGGCATGCCTAGTGATTCTCCGGACTTTCCGTCCAAAGTAATCAAAGCGTCAATCTTTCCTTCTACTAGAGCGTCTTTTCCTAACTCTGCGCTGGCGTAATCTTGGATTGTGACCTTTTGTTCTTTTAACGCAGCTGAGATACTTAATGGCACTTCGGATATTCCGATTGTTGGCTCATAGGCATCACTGTTAAATACCAAGCTCATTAAGCTTAGAACGAGGAGCGGTGCGATAAACATTAAGGCCATCGTTCTTTTATCATGAATAAATTGTCGCAAAATCCGTAAGGTGATCGCTCGGATTCTCATGAACGGACACCTCCATAATATAGAAAGGCTTCTTCAATAGAAGTTGAGCCAGTGGCTTGAAGTAGTCCAGCAGGTGTGTCGGCGGCAAGCAGCTTGCCATCACGTATCATTCCGAGGCGATCACATTTCTCTGCTTCGTCCATGACATGCGTAGTTAATACAATCGTGGTACCTTTCTGGTTCAGCGCTTTTAATTCTTTCCATATAGATAAACGCAGTACAGGATCGATGCCAACGGTAGGTTCATCAAGAATAAGCAGCGGAGGCTCATGGAGCAGAGCAATCGCCAGGGATAGGCGGCGTTTCATTCCGCCAGAGTATTGATCTACTCTTTTGCGCAGATGCTCTTGTAGGTCCACCAGTTCCATAACAGCTTTGATACGTTTGCCGCGCTCCGCACCTTTAAGTCCATATAGCGCAGCGAAGAACTCCAGATTTTCTTTTGCGCTGAGTTCCGTATATAGGGCATCGGATTGAGCCATGTATCCAATTTGCTGCAGGATGGATAGCTTAGGCATGGTGACTCCAAGCACCTTTACCTCGCCTGAGGTCACTACATCGATACCTGTTAACAGCTTCACTAGCGTTGTTTTTCCGGAGCCAGATGGGCCTAGTATACCGAAGGTTTCTGCACGTTCGACTTGAAGCGAAATATCCTCGAGAACCTGTTTGTCTCCAAAGGCTTTGCTGACACGGCTCACTGAAATGACTGGAAATTCCGAACCCATATTCATCTCCTCGATTCTGAATAGTCTGGGATACTGAATGGTGTTACAGAGTGCTCTCCAACACGATAATGAGTGAGCGCTCGCTCATTATTGTGCTCCGGAATCCAGTAAATGTAAAGTATTCAATTTTTGGCTGAAAGCTGCTTAAAATCAGGTATAAATCGCAAAGTAGCGGCATTTTTACACAAGATGTGAATACTTGTTCACGAACCGGCTTGATATGATGTTAACTAGGAATGAGGCAGATGGAATATTCAACAACCTAATGATGGATATACCATTGCTTCCGAAATCGATTAGGCGTTGTGCCGAAATGAGTTTTGAACAGTTTGCAGAAATGAGAGCAATTCGTGATTCCGACTTCCTCGGCGATGTGCGCGACTGTGTATTCGCTTGAAGTCAGAAGATGAACCGCTTCTTGCATTCTTTTTACCGTTAAATAATTGGAGATACTGCTGCCTGTACATTCTTTGAATAAGTGGGATAAATGATGGGGTGAAAGATGCAGATCCTTGCTCATTTGATCCAGCCGCAAAGGTTCCTTGTAATGCAACTGCAGCCATTCCATGATACTTTCCGCCTGATGTGGTTTGCGGAGCAGTTGTTCCCTGGAGGTCGTCTGATGCTGTGTATCCCATAACGGCTTTAAAGTATGTAGGAACGTGATGAGAAACAACGAAACCTCCTCAAGGAAATCATTTTTGTGCAAAGTTGGAAGCGCTTCATCCAGATCTTTCAGAAGAGCTGTCAGGGATTGAAGGTCCTGCTGTTCATACCATCGAGGTGAGGCCAAATCGCCACTATGAATATGATTAAAAAACTTTTGCAGGATAGGCCACTTCTCAAAATAAGCTTTAAATAGGCTAGGCTCATAATGAACGATCGAACGCACGAAAGGAATCGCCTCATTAATTTCAATTTGAATATGATGCAGTTGGTAAGGTTGGAAAATACAGATCATCCCTGGTTTTATTTCATAACTATTCTGATCAATAATCAGCGTACCTTTACCTTCATGAACAATAAGAATTTCAACACCTTGATGGGCATGGAATGTTCCTTGATAGTCATCTGTATTTGTACTAGTTCTTTTATATACAAAATAGAGATGGAACGGTTGTAAGTCCTGCTGCGCATGGTACGTCACATTCGTGTTCCTCCTATATAGTAGGGATGCGGTTAATCTATCGTTTACAAAAGTATAAGAGAACCATTGCACAGCTAGCAACATTTGGGCATAAAAGTCTTACACTAATGGAGGACACCGAATTATGGCAAAGAAAAAAACAGAATTACATAACGCAGGGTATAAAGCTTGGCTCGAATATCCTAATATCCAATCGAGCGCCATAAGAGAGCGCTATGCTTCATGGTGTTATAACATCTTGACCTCCAATCAGGAACACCCATTGATCAAAAGTGCTGTGCAAGAACTAACACGCGGCATACAAGGAATGCTTAATATCGATGCTATCATTACTCAGTCTCAGGATATAGCTGAGCAAGCTTGTATTACAATCGGTACGTTTGACAGTCATCATCCACTTCTTACGCATACCTTCAGCGAAGCTGAGAGGACAGAGGTTGGGCTTGAAGGATATGTCATTCGAACAAATGTGGAGAAGAATTGCATTGGAATCGGTGCCGCAACACCTGTTGGATTACTGTACGGCGTATTTGCATTCTTACGCTTACTTGGAACGGGTCAATCTATTGAAGCGTTGGACGTGTTGGATCATCCGGTAAATACACTCCGCATGATGAATCAATGGGATAATATCGATGGAAGCATCGAACGTGGTTACGCAGGGAAGTCGATATTCTACGCGGGCAACGAAATCACTAAGGACTTTGATCGTTTGCAAGATTATGCGAGAATGCTCGCTTCGATAGGGATCAATGCGATTGCTATAAACAATGTCAATGTACATCGGTTTGAGACGATGTTTATTACGGACCGCTATCTTCCAGACATCGCGAGGGTTGCAGATATCTTCCGTAACTACGGTGTGAAGCTGTTCCTAAGTATTAACTATGCTAGTCCGATCGAACTCGGGGGATTGAATACAGCGGACCCATTAGATCCTGAGGTTCGCAAATGGTGGAAGGCTAAGGCTATAGAAATCTATAAAGAGATTCCAGACTTCGGTGGTTTTCTCGTAAAAGCAGATTCAGAGAATCGTCCAGGTCCGTTTACTTATGATCGTGATCATGCAGAGGGTTCAAATATGCTAGCTGAAGCTTTATTGCCTTTCGGGGGAATCGTCATCTGGCGCTGCTTTGTCTACAATTGCAAGCAGGATTGGCGGGATCGTTCTACCGATCGCGCACGTGCGGCATATGATCATTTTAAACCGCTGGATGGCCGATTCATGGAGAATGTTATTTTACAGGTGAAGAATGGTCCAATGGATTTCCAAGTGCGAGAAGGCGTATCTCCGTTGTTCGGTGCCATGAAGCACACGAATATGATGATTGAATTTCAGATTACGCAGGAATATACAGGCCAACAGCGTCATGTCTGCTACCTCGTCCCTCAATGGAAGGAAGTTCTTGATTTTAATACGTACGCAACAGATTCGGAGTCATCGGTAAAGCGGGTTGTTGATGGATCCATGTATGGTAATAGATATAGCGGCTTCGCGGCTGTTTCGAATATTGGCAATGACCATAACTGGACAGGGCATTTGTTAGCACAGGCCAATCTGTATGGTTACGGTCGACTCGCTTGGAATCCGGAATTAAGTGCAGAGCAAATTGCGAAGGAATGGATAATGCTCACTTTCAGTGCAGAGGATGAGCAGTTAATCGATACTATTCGTGAGATCTTGCTAACCTCTTGGCATATATATGAATCTTATACTTCGCCGCTTGGGGTAGGTTGGATGGTTAATCCGGATCACCATTACGGTCCAAATGTGGATGGATATGAGTATTCGAAATGGGGAACGTATCATTTTGCGGACCTACAAGGCATTGGCGTAGACCGGACAATGAAGACAGGTACAGGATATGTCGGTCAGTATCAAGGCGCGAATGTAGATCTGTATGAATCTGTAACTACATGTCCGGATGAGCTATTGCTGTTCTTCCATCATGTCCCGTATACGCATACGCTTCATTCTGGTAAAACCGTCATAGAGCATATTTATGATTCGCATTTTGAAGGTGTGGAACAGGCAGATCAACTGAAAGAGATGTGGCAATCTCTTGAGGGGAAAATAGACGATAGCAGACACGGGCAGGTGGCAGACCGTCTGCATGAACAGGCACTGCATGCTCGCGAGTGGAGAGATATCATCAATACGTATTTTTATCGAAAAAGCGGTATCCCAGACCGGCTTCAACGCAAAATATACTAAATATTAACATTAGGAGGAGTGTGTCCAGTAGGGCCGCTCCTTCTAATGTTCCCTCTCTTTGTTTCATACTCCTAAGAGAAGAAAGGAAGATACATATTGAATCATAAAAGATTGTTTAATGAAGGCTGGGAATTTGCTAAGAGCACCTTAGAAGTGACGGATGGAGAATTCTTGGATTTTCATACCGTAGATCTCCCTCATGATTGGTTGATTTATAATACTTTAGACTTGTATGAGGATAGCATTGGCTGGTATCGAAAGCGTTTTATAAAGGAGAAGGACGATAAGCAGAGATTGTTATGCTTTGATGGTATTTATATGGACTCGGAGATTTATGTGAATCATCAATGGGTAGGAGAGTGGAAATACGGGTATTCTTCCTTTGAATACGAGATTACAGATATGCTCATAGATGGGGAAAATGAAATTCTAGTGAAGGTCGTGCACCAGAGTCCGAATAGTAGATGGTATTCAGGAGCGGGGATCTATCGGAATGTATGGCTCAAGACAAGAGATTCCAGTCACATCGTGACAGATGGGATTTATATTCATACGGTGCAAGAGGATAACGAGTGGCGAGTGGAGGTCGATACCGATGTGAACATCATGGAAGAGATGCGGCTTTCGCAAACCATTCTACATCAGGACCGAGTGATAAAGACCTGTGTAGAGAAGCTCTCAGCAGGAGAACAAACACAAGCTCCCTCTCGTGTAAGTCAGGTGCTATCTGTAGATACGCCTTTATTATGGAGCACGGATGAGCCGCATTTATATCAGCTAAAAACGGAATTGCAATATATGGCATCTGATCAGGGTTCGGAAGAAGTGTGGAGAACCATTGAGGTAGTAACACAGCGTATAGGCTTTCGAATGATTGAACTGGATCCGCAAGAGGGAATGCTCCTTAATGGTTTGAAAATTAAACTCAACGGAGTTTGCGAGCATCATGATCTTGGAGCATTGGGTTCGGCGTTTAATACAGCAGCCTTGCGAAGAAGACTTAAGATCTTAAAGGACATGGGTGTGAATGCGATACGTACCGCTCATAATATGCCTGCTGCAGAGCTTATGGACTTAGCGGATGAAATGGGGCTACTTGTGGTTTCAGAAGCCTTTGATATGTGGGAACGATCGAAGACTTCATATGATTATGCAAGGTTTTTCAAGAATTGGGCCTTAAGAGATGTGTGTAGCTGGGTCATGCGAGATCGTAACCATCCAAGCTTGCTGATGTGGAGTATTGGTAATGAAATTTATGATACACATGCAGATGAACGAGGCCAAGAAATAACGGGTATGCTGTTGGAAGCCGTTCTTCAATATGATCCGAGAGGCAACGGGAAAGTGACCATTGGATCGAACTATATGCCATGGGAGAATGCTCAGAAATGTGCGGATATCGTAAAGGTGGCAGGCTACAATTATGCGGAAAAATATTACCATCAGCATCACGCAGAGCATCCTGACTGGATCATCTATGGCAGTGAGACCGCCTCTATTGTGCAGAGTAGGGGAATATATCACTTCCCATTCCAGCAATCCATCTTGGCTGACGACGATGAGCAATGCTCTGCGCTAGGCAATAGCTCTACAAGCTGGGGAGCGAAGTCAGCAGAAGCGTGTATTATTGCGGAGCGAGATGCGGCGTTCTCATTAGGTCAATTCATATGGACCGGCTTTGACTATATTGGTGAACCTACACCGTATCATACGAAGAACTCGTACTTCGGGCAGATGGATACAGCGACCTTTAAGAAGGATTCTTATTATATCTATCAATCGGCTTGGACGAATTACAAGAGCAATCCGATGGTGCATATTCTCACCTATTGGGATTTTAATCCAGGCCAGATGATCGATGTTCGAGTCTGCTCGAATGCGCCGAAGATAGAATTGCAGTTCAATGGTGAGACTGTAGGGACCTATGATATCGACCATGAACATGGGACGCAGTTAGCTGGCTGGTGGAAGATTCCTTATGAACCAGGCGAGCTTAAAGCCATCGCTTATGATGAAGCTGGCCAAATCATTGCAGTAGACTTCAGAGAATCGTTTGGTGATGTGAGTCGAATCTGCTTAAATGCGGATAAGGATACGCTTCTTGCGGACGGTACAGATTTAATCTTCGTCGAAATTACGATGGAGGATGAGATGGGTCATACCGTTGAGAATGCCAACAATCGCGTACAAGTCCAGGTGAGCGGAGCAGGGCGGTTAATCGGTTTAGATAATGGAGATAGCACGGACTATGATCCTTACAAAGGAACGAGTAGACGCTTGTTTAGCGGCAAGTTAATGGCGATTGTGGCTGCCAGCTTAGAGGCTGGAACGATTACAGTTGAGGTTACTTCGGGAGGTGTAGAAGGCAGTAAGCTACAGCTTCAATCACTCCCTGTGCCAGATCGTAAAGTAGGTATTTCGGCAAACACAAGAAATTTAGATATGCCATGTGTGCTGGGGAATGAAGAAGAAATTCCTTTACGGAAAATAGAGATTGTAAGTCATTCAGGGCAACAGTTCAATGAATCTAGAAGAGAAATGATCGTTAGCGCAAACCTCTACCCTGTAGATACTTCTTATTCTGAAGTGGCATGGAGCATTGTAAATGACGCTGGGATCGAGTCTAATTTAGCACGGATCGAATCGTTTGGAAAAGAAGCCAAAATCACGGCATTAGGAGATGGGAATTTCCGCGTTCGCTGTATGAGTAAGAACGGTACGGATAAGACAAAGCTGATTTCACAGTTGGAATTTACGGCGAGCGGTCTGGGGACGGCCTTTAAGGATCCGTATGGATTTATTTCTGGTGGACTATATGACGAGTTTAAAGGCGAAGTCGGAAACGGAAATGAACGAGGCGTAGCTACGAGTCGAGATGGTGAGACGCAGGTTGCCTATCGTGAGATTGACTTTGGACCTTACGGCTCGGATCTGATAACGATTCCCCTATTCGCATTGTCTAACGAAGCCTACCGGCTCCAGATTTGGGAAGGCATGCCAGACGAAGAGAACAGTGAGCTTTTGGCAGACGTTATTTATCAGAAGGAATCGCAATGGAATGTTTATCAGGAGGCAACCTATCCATTATCTAAGAGGCTCACTGGTATCAGCTCTATTTGTTTCGTATTGCAGAAGAAGGTGCATATTAAAGGCTTTTCATTTATGAAAAAGAATCGAGCGTTCGAGCAGAATCAGGCTGTAGATTGCGATCGTATTTATGGTGACACATTTACCATCGCTGAACAGGGCGTTGAAGGAATCGGGAATAACGTATCCCTTGTGTTCGGGCAGATGGACTTTATCACGGAAGGTGCTTCAAGGCTTGTTATTTGCGGAAGATCACCGATCGATAAGAATACCATTCATATTCACTTCGAAAAAGGTGAAGAATCTAACCATCAACTGATCGAATTTACACAGTCAGATGGATATGTAGAGCGAGTATTTGAGTTGGAGAAAGTGACAGGGGAGCAGAAGGTAACGTTTATCTTCTTGCCTGGAAGTCAGTTCGATTTCGGATGGTTCCGATTTGAAAGATAGTTTGTTATTTTAACTACAACGATAAATGAATAAAAGGACCGTGGCTGCATGACCCGGTCCTTTTGTTATTAAGTAGGCTGTGTTAATACGCGTGTATTACGTTTTGATATAATCCGCAAAATTCTCCAGCAAGTATAAGGAGTTCATATCTTCACGCAAATGATGCTGGACTAATGCATCTACTTTATCCGTTTCATGGTTTGTCATACAATCCAGGATCATGTGATGCTCCCTTAAAATTTTCTCCAGCTTTTCTTGCTTTAGAGTATGCAGACGGCGGTATCTTTCATAATGTACATGGGAGAACTTAATTTGTTCCCACAAAAATTCATGTCCTGCTAAAGAGAATAGCGTCTTATGAAAGGCGTCATCCAAGGCAAGAAAGTGCTCAAATGCATGTTCTTGATGGATGGCGTTTTTTTGCTCTTCCAGATTCTTCTGAAGTTCCATAATTCCTTTAAGAGTAAGGCTGCCGGATAGACCTTTGATAATATCTTTTTCCAAAACACTTCTTAAATAGATCATCTGCTCAACCGATTCCAAATCAATGTACGAAACAAGATTCCCTTTCTTCGGATACACATCAATATAGGACGCTAGGGATAGCTGCTTAAGTACATCGCGCAATGGTGTTCTGGATATCTGAAACCGTTCGGACAACACGGTCTCACTCAGAATGGTTCCAGGCTTTAGCGTTAGATTAAGGATTTCGTGCTTCAATAGGTTCAAAATATCATTTTTGGTGGACATGCGTTACGTCTCCATTGCCATTGAATTTGTAATTCAGATTCATTATATATTCATTTTAACTTGTATACAAGTTTTCATTAAGTGAATTAAAGTCATTGACAAAATCCAATATTTAACTCTAATATTGAGTATATTATCTTGTATACAAGAACTTGTCACATGAAATTATAGGAGGTTTTTATCCAGATGAACATGACATGGAGATGGTATGGAGAAGGCAATGACAACATTACGCTTGATCATATCCGGCAAATTCCGGGGGTAATGGGTATTGTCTGGTCACTGCATCATAAGGTAGCGGGCGAAGTATGGGAGATGGATGAAATTCAAAAGGTTGCGGATCAAATTACGGGCAAAGGGTTTAGCACTGCCGTAGTAGAGAGTGTGAATGTCCATGATGATATCAAAATTGGACTCCCGACGCGTGATAAATATATCGATATTTACATAGATACCATCCGGAAGTTAGCCAAGGTCGGTACTAAAGTGATCTGTTACAACTTTATGCCAATTTTTGATTGGACTCGGACGGAGCTGTACAAGGAATTGCCGGATGGCTCGAATGCTCTTTTTTATGAAAATGCAGCCGTTAATGATAACCCTCGCGACATGGTGAATCGTATTCTGGAGGGGGCTGGCGAATTTACGATGCCTGGCTGGGAGCCGGAGCGTCTGGCGAAGCTCGATGAGCTTTTCGCCGCTTATGCAGATGTAACGGAAGAGAAGCTGTTCGAGAATTTGGTCTATTTTCTGAAGCGCATTATTCCGGTCTGTGAGGAAGTGGATATCAAAATGGCGATCCATCCCGATGATCCCGCGTGGCCGATCTTTGGTTTACCCCGCATCGTCCGCAGCCGCGATACGATTCGCCGTTTACTTGACGCAGTAGATAGTCCGTATAATGGATTAACCTTTTGTACAGGATCGCTCGGGACGAATCCGAAGAATGATCTGCCAGCGATGATTCGGGAATTCTGTAATCGTATTCATTTTGCTCATATTCGAAATGTTAAGGTTTTTGAGAACGGCGATTTTATTGAGGTCTCTCATCGTGGACGGGATGGCAGTGTGGATGTGGCAGAGGTTGTCAAAGCATATCATGAGAACGGGTTTACGGGATATGTGCGCCCAGATCATGGTCGTCACTTATGGGGAGAAGAGAAGACTTGCCGCCCAGGATACGGGCTGTACGATAGAGCAATGGGGATCATGTATTTACTTGGTGTGTGGGATAGTCTCGACAATACGACGGGGGTGAAGTGAATGCTGCTCCTGACAAGAGAGTGTATTCAATCATGTGCAGAGGCGTGGAAGGGCGCTGGCGTGGAGCTTCCTCAGTTTGATTATGAGCAGGTGGCGAAGAATACTCGCGTTAGGCCGGAATGGGTTCATTTTGGAGCGGGTAATATTTTTCGTGGATTTGTAGCAAATGCTCACCAGAAGCTGTTGGAGCTTGGAAAAGCAGATACAGGTATTATCGCCGCAACCTCCTCTGACTACGAGCTGATTGATAAGATTTATAAACCGCATGATCATTTAACACTTCTCGTATTAATGAATGCGAATGGCGAGTTTACGAAAAAGGTCATCAGCAGCATTACCGAGGCTGTAATGGCGAACACAAATCGAGCGGAGGATTACTGCCGTCTGGTTGAAATTTTTGAGAATCCGAGCCTGCAGATGGCCAGCTTCACCATTACAGAGAAAGGCTACACTTTAACAGATGCTAATGGAAAGTACCTTGATATTGTGAAAAAAGATATGGAGCAAGGGCCGGAGCAGCCTTCCCACAGCATGAGTGTGATCGCTTCACTTGCTTACCGTCGTTATCTTAAAGGGCAGTATCCGATGACTTTTGTTAGTATGGATAACTGTTCACACAACGGGGATATGCTGAAGAATAGCGTGATTACAATCGCCAAGGCATGGGCTGTAAAAGGACTTGTGGAGGATGAATTCGTAGTGTATCTCGAAGACGAGAGTCGGATAACATTCCCTTTGTCGATGATTGATAAAATCACACCTCGTCCGTCCGAGGCTGTACGTAATGCCTTACAGGAGCAAGGGATTGGCGGTATGGACATACTTATTACCTCGAGAAACGCTCATACCGCACCTTTCGTTAACGCAGAAGTTAGTGAATATCTGGTTATTGAGGATAAGTTTACGAATGGGCGACCTTTATTAGAAGAAGCGGGCATTATATTCACTGATCGTGAGACCGTGAACCGAGTTGAAACGATGAAGGTTACGACCTGTCTGAATCCCTTACATACTGCCTTAGCGGTTACTGGCTGTCTACTAGGCTACACGCAGATTTCGGATGAGATGCAGGATCAGACCCTACGTACATTAGTCGAGTGGATTGGGTATAAGGAAGGAATGCCTGTAGTTGTAGATCCAATCATTCTAGGACCACAGCAATTCTTGAATGAAGTGCTGCAAGAGCGACTCACGAATCCATATATTCCGGACACACCGCAGCGAATTGCGACAGATACGTCGCAGAAGGTGGGCATTCGTTATGGGGAAACGATCAAATCCTATGTACTACGAGAAGATCTTAATCCAGCTGACTTGACGGCGATTCCATTAGCCCTTGCTGCATGGTGCCGCTATTTGATCGGAGTGGATGATGAAGGGAATTCATTTAAGCTAAGTCCCGATCCTCTAATGGAGTCACTTCAAGCACATCTGCAGGGAGTGACTTTGGGAGATTCGAACTCTAATGTGCACGAGATTTTAGATAATCAGAAGATCTTTGGTGTACCTTTATATGAAATCGGTCTGGGTAGCAAGATTGAAAGTTACTTCTATGAGATGCTCAAAGGCCCAGGAGCTGTACGGAGAACGTTGGAAAAGCATTTAAATGAAGAGTTAGTGTAGATCACATTTACAAAAAACCTCATGGAGTAAAGCTACTGCACCCCGCAGAGCAATACTCTATGAGGTTTTTTGGTGTCTAGTCCATTTGGTTTATCTAGATAGTGCAGTCTATTACGCTAATATACCTACTTTTTCAAAAAAATAATTATAGTTAATATTTCCATAACATTCCTCTGCAACAGAGTTGACAATTGTAGACGAAAATGACATTAGCAGTTACCTATACGAAAAGGGTGAATCTAATTGAAAAACAGTAAATGGATTAGCGCAACGTTGGCTTCAGCACTTCTTGCAACAGTAGGCGTTGGAAGTGTATCTGCAGCTAGCATCGGCAGTAATGTAAAATCTGTAGCTACCAATCAAGCCGCTGCAAAAACAGCAGTTAAAGAAGGTACAGCTACTTGGAATGTAAACGGTACGCCGATTGTGTTTAACACCATTAATAGCAGTGGTTACAAGCTGTACGCTCTGAATCAGGTAGCTGGTGAAATTGGAGCTAAGTTAGTACTTGGAGCTGGCGGGTTTGAACTTAATGACAGCAAAGGATTACATAATATGAAGCTCAAAACAGGCTCAAAGAGCTATCAAGTAGATGGTAATACCGATACGTTCACCGTTGCTCCAGTATTTTATAACGGTAAAACCTATGTGGAGCTTACTAAGTTAGTTTATGCATTAGGCGGAGAGCTGGATGCTGATGCTAGCACGATTCTAAGCTTTGCTCGTCCTGAAGGATTGTTTGATACTTTACACTGGACAGCAGCTGGAAATCTGATTGCGAACAAAAGTGATGCTGAAACTGCTCAACTTATCAAATTCAGCACTGAACCAGGTAACTACGAAGTATTCTCATCAAATGACAGTGCAGTGGATTTCTCGGTATCGCCGGATGGTCAGTGGGGAGCTTTCAACGATGAGACTGGTTTGTTGAATCTGATTAACCTGTCGAGCGGAGCTACTAAGATACTGGGTACTGATAATAGCGTAAAAACAGATCTGGTATGGTCTAACGATGGTAAAAGCATTTACTTCATCCAAGGAGACAAGCAAGAAAAAATTGCAAAAGTCTCAGTAGAAACTGGTGATGTAAAATCCGTATTGGCGGACAAAGTTGAAAATAAATCCGAACTGCGCATTTCCACTGACGAAAAGAGTGCCGTTTATATCGTTAACTTGACGGGTGTTGCTAAGAACGATGCGGACAGCACAGAAGATTCTCTTACTGTAGACTTCAGCTCTGCTGGAGAGCAGCTTTACAAGCTAGACCTGGCTACAAAAGATGCTAAACCAGTTGCACTGACAACTACACCGGATAACAAGCTGTACCCTGAAATTTCTGCTGATGGCAGCGTAGTTTACCTGAGCGCAGATGCTGAAGGTAACGCAGCTAACACATTGAAGGTTGTAAAAGCAGACGGAACAAGCAGCAAAATTGCACTTGATGTAGAAGTAACTTGGTCTACTGGCGTTAAGAACGGCTTGGTTGTGGCAGGTTCAGCGGCAGATGGAAGCACAGTAGTTTATTCCGTTGATAACAATGGTGCTAAGACTGAGCTGTTCCGCTCCACTGAAGATGTATCTGAAGTAGCAGTTTCGAATGATGGAAGCAAGCTTGCTATCGTAAGTGACGGCGGTGTATGGGTAGTTCAAGGCGGTAAAGCGTTGCAACTGTCGAAATAATAAATATCCCTAATCATATTTTAACGGCGTAGAGCCGAGAGGAGAAATAATACAAATGAAGATTTTCAAAAAGCTAACAGTAACGGCTCTAACGGCTGTAATTGCGGTAACCGCATCTTTCGCAGGGGTTGCAGCAGCAGCTGATTCACTAAAAGGTAAAATCACAGTTAACGGTTCGACCGCACTTCTTCCATTGACGCTTCAAGCGGCAAAAGAATTCCAAAAGCTGCACCCTAAAGTAAAAATCGCAGCATCAGGTAAAGGTTCAGTAACTGGACCTCAAGCTGTTAAAAAAGGCATCGCCGATATCGGCGCTTGCGACTGGGATGCTAGCATCGACGTACCAGGCTTCAAAGCTTTTGACGGTCAAGTAGCAAACAAAGTAGCAGTTATTCCTTTTGCTACAATCGTGAACAAAAATGTTGGCGTAGATAACCTTACAACTGAACAGCTTAAAGGCATTTTCGCAGGCAAAATCACGAACTGGAAAGAAGTAGGCGGTTCTGATGCTGATATCGTAGTTATCACTCGCTCTTTCGGTTCCGGTACACGCGTTAACTATCAAGCTAAAGCTTTGGATGGTGGAGATATCGTTAAAAAAGCTAAGAACTACAAAGAAACAGGTTCATCCGGTGACATGAAGACTACCGTAGGAACAACTCCTAACTCCATCGGTTATATCGACCTTGTATATGTAAGTGGCGACGTAAAAGCTGTTAAACACAACGGTGTAGCTGCTACTACAGACAACGTAATCAATGGAACTTATAAGATCTGGGCTTACGGTTACTACATGACTAAGGGCCAACCTACTGGCGCAACAAAAGAATTTATCGAATACGTACAAAGCAAGAAGTTCCAACAAGGTTCCCTGAAAAAGCTTAAATTCATTCCGATCGCAGCAATGAAGGGCTAATATCATCTAAAGATCATATTGAACGGTAACAGCGGCCAGCTCCGATCTTGATACGGGGGTGGCCGCTTACAGGAGGGAAAGTATGGGGGCACCAGTCCACGGCTTGGCAACTAGGGGAAAAGAGAGCGTAACGCAGGTTACCGCTAACTCCAAACGTCATGGTAGACATTTGTTTAGCAACAAATTGTTCAAGTTTTATTTTCTATTCAGCATTCTCGCGCTTTGTTTCGTGCTTGGACTTGTAATTCTATTTATCGGCAAAACGGCTATGCTTCTGTTCGGCCATCTCTCGCCTGCGGACTTTTTCTTTTCCTTTAATTGGACGCCGGAAGAGGATTCTTTTGGAGCGGCTGCCTTCATTGTAAATACACTTTCTCTAACTGCATTGACACTGCTGATCGCAGTTCCTATCTCGGTGGGGATGGCGGTGCTTTGTGCAGAGATTGCTCCAAAATGGATGAAGACTTTCATCCGTCCAGTGCTAGATTTGTTAGTAGGTATTCCTTCAATTGTTTACGGATATATAGGCTTAACGGTATTACTTCCTTTCTTGCGCAGAATTAGCGGGGAGAGCTTAGGTGATGGCTTGTTAGCAGCTGCACTTGTGCTCGCATTAATGGTGCTGCCAACGATTTGCCGAATCAGTGATGATGCCATTGTTTCTGTGCCGCGCAAATACCGGGATGCAGCATATGCTCTTGGATCTACCCGTTTACAGGTAATCATGCGTGTAATACTGCCTGCGGCTAGCCGGGGAATTATCTCTGCGGTTATTCTGGGTATGACTCGTGCTGTGGGTGAGACGATGGCTGTAGTTATGGTTATCGGGAATACACCGCAATTGGCGAAGACGTTATTCACGCCAGCATCGGTGCTGACTAGTAACATCGTTATGCAAATCTCTAATGTAGAGTTTGACTCTACTTGGAACTATGCGCTACATATGATGGCATTTCTCTTGCTAGTAATATCATTTGTATTAATTCTGATCATCCGCGTGTTGGGTAGAAAAAGGAGGGATGCAGCGTGAACGGATTCGCAAGTACAAAGCATACAGCGCGTGCCCAAAGAAACAATAAAATCGCGACCATAGGGTTTTATACGCTAGGGGCTTTAGTCATGCTGCTGATCTTCTGGCTGCTCTTCACGATTCTTAGTAAAGGTCTACCGGCACTTCGGCCCGATTTCCTGATCAAACAACCTGAAGAGATTGATGCAGGGGGTGGGATTGGCCCGGTGTTGTTCAACTCCTTTTACATTTTGTTTATCTCGCTGATTATTTCCGTGCCAATTGGTTTGGGTGCGGGAATCTATATGGCTGAGTATGCGCCAGATAATAAATTTACAGGGGCACTACGTATTTGCGTGGAATCACTGTCATCGGTTCCTTCGATCGTGTTCGGTATGCTCGGACTTGCGATTTTTGCGGAATATTTCGATATCGGTCTTACGATTCTTGGCGGGGGCGTCAGCTTGGCGCTACTGAATCTACCTATGCTTGCGCGAGTGACAGAGGAAGCGATCCGTGCCGTTCCTGGAGATATACGCGAGGCTGGTTATGCGCTTGGGATGACTAAATTTCACGTGATCCGTACGGTAGTCCTACCTGTTGCAATGTCTGCCATCGTTACTGGGATTTGTCTTGTTGCTGGACGCGCCTTCGGGGAGTCAGCGGTTATTATCCTTACCGCCGGTCTCAGTACCTCAGGCGAAATGTGGGACTTCAATCTGTTCTCACCGGGTGAAACCCTGGCCGTACACCTCTGGTATGTACAATCTGAGGCGATTGTAGAAGATGCACGTCAAATTGCAGATAAGTCGGCAGCGGTTCTTGTATTTGTAGTTTTATTTATCAATTTTGTATTTCGATTTCCGCTGTGGCTGGGAAATCGCCGGAAGTAATGAAGTAAAGTAGGGTCTACGGGGGAACCTGTAGGCCTTTATTTATTTGTAAGGTTTGATGGGTTACTGATGGATGAGTGAATGATGGATGGATGGATGGATGGATGTTTGATTGCTGATAGATTCTCGACGGATTGATGGATTATTGATGGGGTATTAATGGAATGAAGTTGTTTATTCGTAATTAGGGAATATCTCCCTATAATTCAGTGCTTTATCGTTTTTAGAGGCATGATTAGGGAAAAATACCCTCTAATATCCTTGTGTTACACCTAAATAGAGGTTTTTAGGTAGTTTTTAGGGAGGAATTCCCTAAAAAGCTTGTTTTTTTGCGATTACAGGCGAATTTCAGGGAGAAATTCCCTAATTTTATAATATCGGCAGGATATAACCCATCCGATCTGTTTGCGGGAACTTCACCCTAAGTAAGCTCCAATAACTGAAAGGTCCTCATCCAGTTTAAGCTGCCACGAATCCGAAACAAAGTAGCTCATAACCCGCCACCGTCGAGCCTCTAGTTCCCTCAACCAATCTAGTTAATCGAGCGTACCTAGCTGTCACAGCACCTTAGGATACTCTGAAGAACACCAACCATACTCGCTCCTGTTCCAAGTTCTTTAAACCAATCTAATTAATCGAGTGTACCTAGCTGTCACAGCACCCTAGGATGCTCTGAGGAACGCCAACCATAATCGCCCCAGTTCCAAGTTCCCTCAACCAATCTAGTTAATCGAGCGTACCTAGCCGTGACAGCACTCTAGGATACTCTGAGGATCGCCAACCATGCTCGCTCCTGTTTCAAGTTCTTTAAACCAATCTAGTTCATCGAGCGTACCTAGCCGTCACAGCACCTTAGGATACTCTGAGTAACGCCAACCATACTCGCCCCAGTTCCAAGTTACTTTAACCAATCTAGTTAATCGAGCGTACCTGTCGTCACAGCACCTTAGGATACTCCGAGGAACGCCAACCGTACTCGCCCCAGTTCCAAGTTACTTTAACCAATCTAGTTAATCGAGCGTACCTAGCTGTCACAGCACCTTAAGATACTTTGAAGAACGCTAACCATACTCGCCCTCAGTTCCAAGTTACTTTAAGCAATCTAGTTAATCTAGCGTACCCAGTCTTCACAGCATCTTAGAATGTTTCTGATAAGCCTCTAATAACAACAATCGCTATCATCCCAGCCACATATTATTTAACAACCTGTCCGATGTTTAACATTACATTTTACGTCTGAAGAGCCGAGTATTTTTTAAGCATGTACGTCGAGTATTTTTACCGCAGAACGCAATAACAGCCTCCCCGAAGGAAGGCTGTTATGCTGATGTCGCGTGCGGGATGCAGCCCTAACGGGCTGACGCGAAGCGTACGTTTTCGATGCTCACTCCGAAGAACCCGGTGCTTCACATCCCCTGAATGCAGAAACAGCCTTCCCGAAGGAAGGCTGTTTCACTGACGTCCCGGAAGGGATTCGAACCCCTGACCGTGCGCTTAGAAGGCGCATGCTCTATCCAGCTGAGCTACCGGGACATGAATGATGGCTGAAAAGCAAGCAGGATTTATCTTATCATATGCGTTAAAGTTTTTCAAGCTGTTTTTTAAAAAGAGTACGGGGTATGCTATAATCTACAATTATTAAGTTTCGGTTGAAGCTTAAGGTCTTAATAACATTTATGACGGTTTAGAATTCAATTCACATAATTAGCTCTAAGGAGGTGCCCTCATTAAAGATTCAGATTCCCCCGCCACAAAAGAAAATATCGTCCTGTTTCCCAAGACACTGGACTATTATCAAATCCAGCTTACGGTGATGCTGGAGAGTGAACGGTACGGGGAAGCGATGGAACTGCTTCGTTTTTTGCTGCAGTGTCAAGGACAGGAAGAGCGGAATTACGAGGAATGGCGGTCTCTGCTGGAATGGCTGGAAACGGCGTTCCCCTATGCGTCCCGGAATGGAGATGCAGGAGGAGCTGTTCACCCCGAAGACGAAGATTTAAGAGAAGAAGATATGGCCCGTCTTTTGGCCAAATCAAAGATGACAGAGGATGCGGGGTACCCTCAAAAGCTGCTGCAGCGGGTAATGAATGAGCCGCTGTCAGAGGCGACAATCCTAGCACTAGAGCAGCTTTCTTATCTGGAAGGCGGCGGAGTCGATGAGGCGCTGACGGCTTGGCTGCAGGGGGATAATGTTCACCCACTGCTGCAATTTCGGACCCTGCAGACCCTTCGGCGGCGTGGGATGCAGGGTACGGTCAATCTGATTCGTGGTCACGAAACAGCAATTGTAGAGATTGAAAGTGTGCCGCTGCAGACCGAGGATTTTCCACCGCAGGTGAGTCAGGTGCTGGAGCGGGTAGCCGAACAGGCGGAGGTACACGAGCCTACGCTGTATTATTTTGCACAGGAGCTCTGGGGTCAGTTCGTCATGTCGATTTATGGATCGGAAGAGTATCGGAAATTACTGGATGGAGAAGATGCGCTGCTGGATATTTGGGCAGGGGCGTTACACCAGTTTGTATCTGAGAGCTTAAACGGTACACGGCAAGAAGAGGAGACTCGTGGAATGTACGGCATTACAGACGGCATGCGCTTTCAATTTGAGGGAGCTTATCGTGCGATCAAGGGTTTTGTAAAGACTTCTCTACTTGATAAATAAAGTAATGTTGTATATAATATAATGGTTATTCTGTGCGTGGATTGTATCATTTTTTGAAGTAAACTTGTGAACCTATATTTTGGAGGGAAAAGTATAATATGAAAGCAACATGGGAAAAAATAGAGAAGAACCTTGGAGTTCTTGAAGTAGAAGTTGACGCAGAACGCGTTGCAGCAGCACTCGATAAAGCTTTTAACAAAGTCGTTAAGAAAGCTAACGTACCAGGCTTCCGTAAAGGTAAAGTGCCACGCCCGATCTTTGAATCCCGTTTTGGTGTAGAAAGCTTGTACCAAGATGCAATCGACATTCTTCTTCCTGAAGCTTACGGTGAAGCAGTTGAACAAACTGACATCTTCCCTGTAGACCGTCCTGAAGTTGATATTGAGCAATTTGCTAAAGGTCAATCCTTTATCTTCAAAGCGAAGATCACGGTTAAACCTGAAGTGAAGCTTGGCGATTACAAAGGTCTGGAAGTTCCAGTACAAAAAGCTGAAGTGACTGAAGAAGAGTTGAGCGCTGAGCTTGCTCGTCTGCAAGAGCGTCATGCTGAACTCGTTGTAATTGAAGAAGAAGCAGCAGCTAACGGCGACATCGCTGTGATCGATTTTGACGGATACGTTGATGACGTAGCGTTCGAAGGCGGAAAAGCTGAGCGTCATTCTCTTGAGCTTGGTAGCAACTCCTTCATTCCTGGATTTGAAGAGCAAGTAGTGGGAATGTCCACTGGAGATTTCAAAGATATCGAAGTTACTTTCCCAGAAGAATATCATGCAGAGAACCTTGCGGGTAAGAAAGCAGTATTCAAAGTGAAACTGCACGAAATCAAACGCAAACAACTTCCTGCACTCGATGATGAGTTCGCTAAAGATGTAAGTGAATTCGAAACTTTGGAAGAGTACAAAGCGGATCTGAAAGCTCAGCTCGAATCCCGTAAACAGGATGAACTGAAAGGTCTTCGTGAGAACGCAGTTGTTGATAAAGCAGCAGCAAACGCTGAAGTTGAGATCCCAGAAGCAATGATCAACAGTGAAGTTGAGAACATGGTTCGTGATTTCGACACTCGTCTTCGTCAACAAGGTATGAACATGGATATGTTCCTTAGCTTCTCCGGTCAAACACGTGAAGACTTGCAGAACCAAATGAAAGGCGATGCTGAAAAACGCGTTCGCAACAACCTGGTACTGGAAGTTATCGCTAAAGAAGAGAACATTGAAGTTTCTGAAGAAGAAGTTAACGAAGAGTTGGCTACTATGGCTGAAGCTTACAAACGTACTCCTGAAGAAATTCGCAGCATCTTGGCAGCTAACGGTTCCCTGGGCAGCTTGAGCGAAGAACTTTCTTTGCGCAAAACCATTGATTTCCTTGTTAGCAACAGTGTAGAAGTTGAAGCAGTAGAAGAAGCACCAGCTGCTGAAGACACTAAAGCTGAGTAAGATCTTTTTGACACTACCTAGAACGGCCAAGTAAGTCGGCCTCCATACAGATATGATAAGGCACGTAAGTTTCGTTACGTGCCTTATTTTTATCCTCGGCCACAGATATATGTGAGTACATAGGTATTCGTATGAGCGTATGGTAATAAAAAAATGGCGTGACAATCATTATTGACAAGCAGTGGACAGGTCTGCTGTAGTGAAAAAATGACATCGAGCCGTGAACGTGTTAAAATATTTTTGAAACGATAAGACTAATCTGTAAAGAGAAAAGAGGTTGGTGGCATGAGTCTGGTACCAATGGTTGTGGAATCAACAAGTCGTGGGGAACGTTCATACGATATCTATTCCAGATTGCTCAAGGATCGCATTATTTTCTTAAGCAGTGCGATTGACGATGATGTCGCCAATCTGGTTATTGCTCAACTGCTGTTCCTTGCAGCAGATGATCCCGAGAAGGACATTCACTTGTACCTCAACTCACCCGGTGGTTCAGTAACAGCCGGCATGGGTATATACGATACGATGCAATATATCAAACCGGATGTTTCAACCATTTGTGTAGGAATGGCGGCAAGCATGGGATCGCTCCTTCTAACAGCTGGGGCTCCGGGCAAAAGATATGCGCTGACTAACAGCGAAGTTATGATTCATCAACCGCTCGGTGGTGTTCAAGGTCAAGCGTCCGACATTTGGATTCATACCGATTGGATCCTCAAGACGAAACAGAAGTTGAATCAAATTTATGTAGATCGCACAGGTCAGCCCCTTGAAAAAATCGAACGGGACACAGACCGCGATAACTTCATGAGCGCGGAAGAAGCCAAGGAATATGGGCTTATTGACCAGGTTCTTTCTTCACCGATGAAATCTTAAAGGGGTGGTTAGATGTTTAAATTTAATGATGAAAAAGGGCAATTGAAATGTTCTTTTTGCGGCAAATCACAAGAGCAGGTTCGTAAGCTTGTAGCAGGACCGGGCGTTTATATATGTGACGAATGTATCGAGCTTTGCACGGAAATCGTGGAAGAAGAGCTCGGTCATGAGGAAGAGCTTGATCTGAAGGATATCCCAAAACCAAAGGAAATCCGCGACATTTTGGATCAATATGTAATCGGTCAAGAACAAGCGAAGAAATCGCTGTCTGTTGCGGTTTACAATCACTATAAACGTGTGAACAGCCAAAGCAAGATCGAAGATGTTGAATTGACAAAGAGTAATATTCTCTTGCTTGGTCCAACAGGTTCGGGTAAAACCTTGCTTGCACAGACGATGGCGAAGATTATCAACGTTCCTTTTGCTATTGCAGACGCTACTTCCCTAACGGAAGCTGGGTATGTCGGCGAGGATGTTGAGAACATTCTGCTTAAGCTGATTCAAGCAGCAGATTATGATGTGGAGAAAGCCGAACGCGGCATTATCTATATTGATGAGATTGATAAAGTGGCACGTAAATCCGAGAACCCGTCCATTACTCGTGACGTATCCGGTGAAGGTGTTCAGCAAGCGCTTCTGAAGATTCTGGAAGGAACAGTTGCTTCTGTACCTCCACAAGGTGGACGTAAGCATCCACATCAAGAGTTTATTCAAATCGACACGACGAACATTTTGTTCATCGTTGGCGGTGCCTTTGACGGTCTGGAGCAAATGATTAAACGCCGTATCGGTAAAAAAGTCATTGGCTTCAACGCAGCGGTTGAAGGACAAAAGGATCTCAAACCTGGCGAATATTTGTCGATGGTATTGCCTGAAGACTTGCTCAAATTCGGATTAATTCCTGAATTTGTAGGCCGTCTACCGGTTATCTCGACTTTGGAGCCGCTTGATGAGAATACGCTGGTGCGTATCCTTTCCGAGCCTAAGAATGCACTCACGAAACAATACATCAAGCTGCTGGAAATGGATAACGTAGCGCTGAAGTTCGAACCGTTGGCACTCGAAGCAATTGCCAAGGAAGCGATCAAACGCAATACGGGAGCCCGTGGACTGCGCGCGATTATTGAGAGCATCATGCTTGATGTGATGTATGAAGTTCCTTCACGCGATGATATCAAGGATTGTGTGATCACGGAGCAGGTCGTTCAAGAGAAGGCTTTGCCTGAATTGAACCTTAAGAAAGATAAGAAGAAAGAGGAAAGCGCGTAAGTCGCTTACCTTAACAATACATGTCACTGTCTCCACCTTTCTTCCGCTTATCCCGCTTCACTAGCGGTTGCGAAGGGGTGGAGCTTTGGCGTTATGGGGGAGAAAAATCATGTTCTTGAGACACCAAACCCGTCCTGTCAATGTTGGCGGGCTCATTATTGGGGGAAACAACGAGGTTGCGATTCAAAGCATGTGTACAACCAAAACAGCTGATGTGGAGGCTACTGTAGCCGAAATTTTACGGCTTGAGGAAGCAGGCTGCCAACTGGTACGCGTTACTGTCAACAATGAAGAGGCAGCCGCCGCGATTAAGGAGATCAAGAAGCAGATTCATATCCCACTCGTAGCGGATATTCATTTTAACTATAAGCTCGCGCTGATGGCTATTGAGAACGGCATCGATAAAGTACGGATTAATCCGGGCAATATCGGTCGTCGGGAGAAGGTAGAAGCGGTAGTTAAAGCTTGTAAAGAAAAAGGAATTCCGATTCGGATTGGTGTAAACGCCGGTTCTTTGGAGAATCATCTCTTGGAGAAATACGGATACCCGACTCCAGAAGCTATGGTAGAAAGTGCGTTATACCATATTGGCATTCTGGAAGAGCTGGACTTCCACGACATTATCGTTTCGCTAAAAGCATCCGATGTGCCTATGGCCATCGAAGCTTACCGTCAGGCTGCGGAAGTCATTCCTTATCCGCTGCACCTCGGGATTACTGAATCCGGCACCTTGTTTGCCGGTACAGTAAAAAGCTCCGCGGGTATTGGTGCACTGCTCTCTATGGGCATCGGCAGCACCCTGCGTATCTCGCTTAGCGCTGACCCAGTGGAAGAAGTGAAGGTAGCGCGTGAGCTGCTGAAGACCTTTGGTCTGATCTCTAACGCGGCAACGCTGATCTCTTGTCCAACTTGCGGCCGACTGGATATCGATCTTTTCTCCATCGCTAATGAGGTGGAAGAATACATTTCGAAGCTTAAGGTGCCTATTAAAGTTTCCGTGCTTGGCTGCGCCGTTAATGGTCCTGGTGAGGCACGTGAAGCAGATATCGGTATTGCTGGTGCCCGTGGGGAAGGTTTGTTGTTCCGTTACGGACAAATGATTCGTAAAGTCCCTGAAGCGGAACTAGTGAACGAGCTGAAGAAGGAAATTGATGCGATTGTTGTGGCGTATGAGGCAACTGGTGAAATTCCAGGCCGTGCACACGCTAATCTTGCACCTCCTGTGCAATCGAAGTAATCTGGTCTTTTACGAATTTATGATTCGTTAATAATAGGTGGCGAAGAACGCCCTGTTACACCCCGGTTTATCCGGTGGTGGGAACGGGGCGTTCTTTTTTTGCGTGAAATTAATTATATAGGGGGAACATCGAATGAATTATGAACAAGCCCATGAAGCATTTATTGCGCAACATCTAACAAGCAGGACAGGTGAAAGACGGGGAAGGTTGGAGAGAGGACATCGTCATGCCGAAGAAATGTTTTTGCAGAATGTATGGTGGCCACTTCGTGGGGACTTCAAGGATCTGCATCCGGAGTATGATGTGCTGGATTGGCGCGGACGATCATACTTTGCTGACTTTGCGTATTTGCCAGGACCAGTGAAGCTGTTGTTCGAGATCAAGGGTTATGCAGCACATGTACGAGACATGGACCGACAAAAGTATAGCAATGAGCTGAATCGTGAAACTTTCCTGTACGGGATGGGGTACCAAGTAATTTCATTTGCCTATGATGATGTGAACGAGCGGCCTGATTTATGCATCACATTGCTGACTATGGCGCTAAGTCGACATCAGGTTGTTAGTGCACCGGGCGGTAGACTTCTACTCGCTGAGAAGGAAATTATCCGTTTAGTTGTCCGCAAAGCTGGGACAGTGCGTCCAAAAGATGTGTCAGATTACTTTGGGTTAGATCCCAAGACTGTACGAACGATGTTAGTTAATTTATGCGAAAAAGGCTGGCTGGCTCCAGTAAGAAGGGGAGTTGGTGTTAAAAATGTTGAGTATAAACTGGCACGTGATGTTCTTTATTATTGGGATTGAGCAGAATGTAGCAAAGTGTGAAGTAGTGATAAGTAATTAGGGAAATTCTCCCTGATCTATGCTTGATATTGCTCGAAATGGGCTAGATTGCGGAAAAACTCCCTAATTAATGGGCGATTTCCACGTTTTGAGCCCTTCTGAGCGAATAATCAGGGAGAAATTCCGCAATTATCAGCGTAGAGGGCATATATAACGAATAATCAGGGAGGATTTCCGCAATTATCGGCAATGGGCATACTATTCTGAAGGTTACTTTGCGTGCTTAGCGAGTGTGATGAACGGAGCAAAGTTTGGATACCGAGGGCTGTAGAGTAATCAAGGTACTTACCCATCTGAAGGTTACTTTGCGTTCTTAGTAAGTGTGTGATGAATGGAGCAAAGTTTGGATACCGAGGGCTTTAGAGTAATCAAGGACTTACCCATCTGAAGGTTACTTTGCGTGCTTAGCGAGTGTGGAGAATGGAGCAAAGTTTGGTTACCGAGGGCTGTAGAGTAATCAAGGTACTTACCCATCTGAAGGTTACTTTGCTTGCTTAGTGAGTGTGATGAATGGAGCGAATTTTGGATACCGAGGGCTGTAGAGTAATCAAGGTAATTACCCATCTAAAGGTTACTTTGCGTGCTTAGTGAGTGTGATGAATGGAGCGAATTTTGGATACCGAGGGCTGTAGAGTAATCAAGGTAATTACCCATCTGAAGGTTACTTTGCGTTCTTAGTAAGTGTGGAGAATGGAGCAAAGTTTGGTTACAGAGGGCTTTAGAGTAATCAAGGTACTTACCCATCTGAAGGTTACTTTGCGTGCTTAGTGAGTGTGGAGAATGGAGCAAAGTTTGGTTACAGAGGGCTTTAGAGTAATCAAGGTACTTACCCATCTGAAGGTTACTTTGCGTTCTTAGTAAGTGTGTGATGAATGGAGCAAAGTTTGGATACCGAGGGCTGTAGAGTAATCAAGGACTTACCCATCTGAAGGTTACTTTGCGTGCTTAGTGAGTGTGATGAATGGAGCGAATTTTGGATACCGAGGGCTGTAGAGTAATCAAGGTAATTACCCATCTAAAGGTTACTTTGCGTGCTTAGCGAGTGTGGAGAATGGAGCAAAGTTTGGTTACCGAGGGCTGTAGAGTAATCAAGGTACTTACCCATCTGAAGGTTACTTTGCGTGCTTAGTGAGTGTGATGAATGGAGCAAAGTTTGGATACCGAGGGCTGTAGAGTAATCAAGGTAATTACCCATCTAAAGGTTACTTTGCGTGCTTAGCGAGTGTGATGAATGGAGCGAATTTTGGATACCGATGGACGCCAACTAATTAGGGAAATTCTCCCTGATCTATGCTTGATATTGCTCGAAATGGGCTAGATTGCGGAAAAACTCCCTAATTAATGGGCGATTTCCACATTTTGAGCCCTTCTGAGCGAATAATGAGGGAGAAATTCCGCAATTGTCAGCGTAGGGAGCAAATGCGACGAATAATCAGGGAGGATTTCCGCAATTGTCGGTAAGCTAGCAATGGCATCCCCATTCCAAGCCAAAGGATACTCTGCGCACTAAGCGAATTCGGCGTATGGAGATACTCAATTCAACAAATCCTCAATTGTGCGTTTACTAATTACCGAAACGGCTATACTACCTAATAGTAGCCAAAGGTGGAAAGGTAGACTGAACGAAACAGGAGGGTGACCTATGGAATTAAGTATAGTTGTGATGATCGTGCAGCTCTTTTTCGCGCTGGTTATCGGCGTATACTTTTGGAATCTGCTGCGGGGTCAAAAGACAAATAAGACAGCGGTAGAACGAGAGTCGCGCAAGGAATTGGATAAACTTCGAAAAATGCGAATGATTTCACTGACCAAACCATTGTCGGAGAAAACTAGGCCGGCTTCTATTGGAGATATTGTCGGGCAAAAAGACGGGCTGCGCGCCCTGAAGGCCGCACTATGCAGCGCTAACCCGCAGCATGTAATTATCTATGGTCCGCCAGGAGTTGGCAAGACTGCCGCAGCGCGTGTAGTCATGGAAGAGGCGAAAAAAAATGTTCTTTCCCCTTTTAAAAGTGACGCCAAATTCACAGAGATCGATGCCACAACCGCTCGTTTTGATGAGCGTGGTATTGCCGACCCGTTAATCGGATCGGTGCATGATCCTATTTATCAGGGCGCCGGAGCTATGGGAGTGGCGGGTGTGCCACAACCGAAGCCGGGAGCGGTAACGAAGGCGCATGGCGGGATTCTTTTTCTGGATGAGATCGGTGAGCTTCACCCCATTCAGATGAATAAGCTGCTAAAGGTGCTGGAGGACCGGAAGGTGCTATTAGAGAGCGCATATTATAATTCGGAGGATAATAATACTCCGGCTTATATTCATGATATTTTTCAAAATGGCTTACCCGCTGATTTTCGGTTAGTTGGCGCTACTACGCGTTCCCCGGATGAGATCTCTCCCGCGCTGCGCTCGCGCTGCATGGAGATTTATTTCCGTCCGCTATTGCCGGATGAGATTGCAGTCATCGCGCGTGACGCGATACAGAAGATCGGACTGAAGCCAAGCCCGGATGCAGTCACTGTAGTGCAGCAATATGCAACAAATGGCCGGGAGGCGGTTAATATGATTCAGCTCGCAGCTGGATTAGCGCTAACTGAGCAAAGAGATACGCTAAGCGCTGCTGATGTAGAATGGGTAGCAGGCAGTAGCCAGCTTCCCCTTCGTACAGAACGCAAGATTCCTTCTGCGCCTCAGATTGGATTAGTTAATGGGCTTGCAGTGTATGGGCCAGGAATGGGCACCTTGCTCGAGATCGAGGTATCCGCAGCGCCTGCGCAGAATGGTCAAGGTAGACTGAACGTAACCGGAGTAGTAGATGAGGAAGAGATCGGTGGAGGTTCTCGCACGATTCGGAGAAAGAGTATGGCCAAAGGCTCGGTTGAGAATGTATTGACTGTACTGCGCACCATGAATCTGGAGCCGGACCGTTATGATCTGCATGTCAACTTCCCTGGGGGTACACCGATTGACGGACCTTCTGCAGGGGTTGCGATGGCGGTGGCTATCGTCTCCGCCATTCGTGGTCTACCCGTGGACAATACAGTAGCGATCACTGGTGAGATAGGCATACATGGCCGCGTGAAGCCTGTTGGTGGTGTAATTGCGAAGGTGGAGGCTGCTTTTCAAGCGGGAGCTACTACGGTGCTTATTCCAAAAGAAAACTGGCAGTCCTTATTCGCTGATCTCGCCCCTCTACGAGTCATACCTATGGAAACGGTGGAAGAAGTGTTCCGTCATCTGTTTGGTGCCGATACAGCAGATGTAAGGCTTCCTGCAGTAGCTGGCGAGCTATTCTCTGCAGCACCTTCACTGCTGAAGGCTGATGCCGCTGGGGAATCTGCAAAGGGCTAAGCTTAAATTATAACTTCAAATGTGAGCTAGGTTGTATTGAGTTTTGGATGATTAAATCGAGACTTACCGCTGTGAAATAAAGGGAGCTGCAGGTGTGTCTGCTGCTTCCTTTTTTAAAATATAGATTCACACTTTCCATAATCCTTACATTTCTTTGAGAAACGTTGCCGTTTTTCAAGGATAATAAGGTTGTTTATTCTTAAATTGCAAGTACTTTGTTGGTGTTTTGGGGCTGCTTTTGTTAGAATGAATTCATATGAGATTAATTGAGAGCCATGGGAGGTGCGAAAGCGATGATGACAAATAAAACAAAAGGTCGTCGTTTTCCTTTATTACCGCTAAGAGGTCTTCTTGTGTACCCAAGCATGGTTCTTCACTTGGATGTGGGCCGTGAGAAGTCAGTTCGGGCACTAGAAAAAGCTATGGTTGAAGATAATTTGATTCTTCTTTGTTCACAGTCGGAAGTGAATATTGAAGAGCCTGGTCAGGACGATATTTTTCGGGTCGGTACTGTTGCGAATGTGCGACAAATGCTGAAGCTGCCAAACGGTACGATTCGTGTACTGGTTGAGGGTGTAGAACGAGCCGAGATTATTAATTATATCGATAATGATGAGTATTATGAGGTCATGGCGCGCGAGCTACCAGAAGAAGAAGATAGCGATCAAGAGTGTGATGCGCTGATGCGTACAGTACTTAATCAGTTCGAACACTATATAACGTTATCTAAGAAAGTGACACCAGAGACACTGGCTGCTGTATCCGATATAGAGGAGCCCGGTCGCCTTGCGGATGTCATTACGAGTCATTTATCGCTAAAAATTAAGGATAAGCAAGAAATTCTAGAGACGATTGATGTTAGTAAACGGCTGGAGAAGCTTCTTGATATTCTTAATAATGAGCGTGAAGTGCTGGAGCTTGAACGCAAGATCAATCAACGTGTGAAGAAGCAGATGGAGAAGACGCAGAAGGAATATTATTTGCGCGAGCAAATGAAAGCGATCCAGAAAGAACTCGGTGAGAAGGAAGGTCGAGTGGGAGAAGCGGAAGAGCTGCGGACTCTAATGGAAGAAAAGAATTTGCCAGAACGTGTAAAAGAGAAGATGGAGAAGGAAATCGATCGTCTGGAAAAAATGCCAGTAAGCTCAGCGGAAGGCGGCGTAATTCGCAATTATGTGGATTGGCTGCTGGGTCTTCCTTGGAATGAACAGACAGAGGATGACCTTGACATCAAGAAGGCAGAACAGGTACTCGATGAGGATCACTACGGTTTGGAAAAACCAAAGGAGCGGGTATTGGAATATTTAGCCGTTCAACAGCTGGTGAAGAAGCTAAAAGGTCCGATCCTATGTCTTGTAGGGCCTCCAGGTGTGGGCAAAACCTCACTGGCTCGTTCCATTGCCCGTTCACTCAATCGTAAGTTCGTTCGCATTTCGCTTGGCGGTGTGCGTGATGAAGCGGAAATCCGTGGTCATCGCCGGACTTATGTCGGTGCAATGCCAGGCCGAATTATCCAAGGGATGAAGACGGCAGGTACGATTAATCCGGTTATCCTGTTAGATGAAATTGATAAGATGGCTGCAGATTTCAGGGGTGACCCATCTTCGGCATTGCTTGAGGTGCTGGACCCAGAACAAAACAACTCGTTCAGTGATCATTTTGTAGAGCTACCGTTTGATTTGTCGAACGTTATGTTTGTGACTACCGCAAATGTGGTTCATAACATTCCGCGTCCGCTATTAGATCGGATGGAAATGCTGTTCATTCCGGGTTATACAGAACTGGAGAAATTGCAGATTGGCAGCCGTTATCTTTTGCCGAAGCAGAAGAAGAATCACGGTCTTGCAGAAGATCAACTGATCATCGAGGATGACAGTTTATTGCGTATCGTGCGTGAATATACCCGTGAATCCGGAGTGCGTAATTTGGAGCAGCAGATTGCAGCGTTATGCCGTAAAGCCGCGAAACAGATTGTGTCTAAGGAAAAAGAAAGTGTGGTCATTCTGCCGGATGACATCAAGGATTACTTAGGTGCATCGAAATACCGTTACGGTATGGCAGAGCTCGAAGACCAGATTGGTACAGTAACTGGGCTGGCCTGGACTGAGGTTGGTGGCGATACGCTGCTGATCGAAGTGACGGTTGTGCAGGGAACGGGCAAGCTGACACTTACTGGACAACTAGGCGATGTAATGAAGGAGTCGGCGCAGGCTGCTTTCAGTTATACACGTTCGAAGGCGGAGGAGCTGGGGCTCCAGCCCGATTTTTATGAGAAGATTGATATTCATATCCACATTCCTGAAGGTGCGATTCCGAAGGATGGCCCATCTGCAGGGATTACGATTGCTACCGCGTTGATCTCCGCACTCACGAAGCGTTATGTTTCGAAGGATGTAGCGATGACCGGTGAGATCACCCTGCGTGGACGAGTGTTGCCGATCGGTGGACTGAAAGAAAAATCTCTCGCTGCACACCGCGCCGGATATAAAAAGATCCTTCTTCCAAAAGACAATGAACGTGATCTAAAAGAAATTCCAGAGAGCGTGCGTAATGATGTGGAGTTCATACCAGTATCTACTATGGATCAGGTCTTGCATCATGCATTAGTAGAGCATCATAATGAAATTAGCAGTGAGCCACCGAGTAGTGTGCATTAGAAAGGAAGTCCTATGAAAGTTAATATTGCCGAATTTATAATCAGTGCCGTTGGCCCTGATCAATACCCTGATGATGCTTTGCCAGAGGTTGCTCTGGCAGGGCGCTCCAATGTAGGGAAGTCCTCCCTCATTAACCGAATGATTAACCGCAAGAATCTGGCTCGGACAAGCTCCACCCCAGGTAAGACCCAGCATATGAACTATTACCGTATCAATGAAGACAGCATGTATTTTGTTGACTTTCCAGGTTACGGATATGCTAAAGTGTCGAAGACGCAACGTGCAACATGGGGCAAGATGGTGGAGAAATATCTCTCTGAGCGCGATACGTTGAAGCTTGTTCTGCTCATCGTGGATCTACGTCATCCGCCGACCAGTAATGATAAGATGATGTTCGATTGGTTGAAGCATTATGATCTTCCTATGTGTGTAGTAGCGACAAAAGCGGATAAGATTCCGAAGACTCGCTGGCAAAAGCATATTAAGATCATGAAGCAGGAGCTTGGCGTGCTGCCAGGGGATAATTTCATTCCATTCTCTTCAGAGATTGGCCTTGGTAAAGAAGAACTTTGGGGCTTAATCGACGGGTATGTTCTCTCCTCGAAGGATGAAACTCCAGATTCTGAGGATGCTGAAATAGATGCAATTGAACCTCAGCAAGAAGAATCTACTGAAGCTTAAGACAGAACTCATTTACAATCAAGCAACCGTTCCTTTTGGGAATGGTTGTTTTTTTTGCCGTTAAAACTAAATTTTCTGTGAGAAGGGACCGATAGATAACATATGAAAGATATCCATTGCCACATCTTACCCTTTATGGATGACGGAGCCGCTGATTGGGAATCCGCTCTCGCCATGGCGCATGACGCCTACAGAGACGGGATTACTTCCGTCATTGCCACACCACATCACGCCAACGGTCAATATATGAATAATGCCTCCAGTATAAGAGAAGCAGTGGAATTGATGAATGAGAAACTTCATCAGCATGGAAATCCACTGCTTGTTCTTCCAGGTCAGGAAATTAGAGTGTACGGGGATTTACTGGATGATCTGGAGCGGGGGCAACTGCTAAGTCTTGCAGACTCGCGGTATATTTTGCTAGAAATGCCTTCTTCACGAGTCCCGCGCAACATGGAAGAAATCTGTCACGAGTTGATCATTCAAGGTTTCGTTCCGGTCATCGCTCATCCGGAGCGTAATGCTGAGGTAGCTGCCGATCCTTCTAAGTTAGAAAGATTGATAGAGCTAGGATCACTAGGTCAGGTAACCGCACAAAGTCTTGCAGGCGTCTTCGGGAATAAACTTCAGAAGCTATCCCTGGAGTTATGTCGTAGAAATGCAGTACATGTGTTGGCCTCTGATGCACATGACAGTGTTCATCGTCCTTTTGGACTAAATGCTGCTTATGTGGTTTTAGAGAAAGAATTAGGTCCTGAGATGCGCGACTATATGCGCGAGAACTCTCAGCAAATTGTGGCAAATGGTGAGGTTAATCATGGTAATCACGTACAAAAAAGGAGGAATAGACACAAATTATTTGGCATTTTTTCCCGAAAGGGCTGACTAATCTACCTAATAGTGGTAGAATGGGTTTTATTGGGTGAATCGTTGATATACGTAATAATGTAGACATAAGGTGAAATAGTCTAGGACTATAGTAATAAAATGGATTTAAATACATATAAAGAGGTGGATATTTAGTGACTTTGAAAAAGAAACTAGTAGTATCGACATTAGCAGCAAGTATGGTAGCAGCATCCGTAGCGGGTCTTCCGCTCAGCAGCAAAGGACTGGCTAATCAATTAGGATTGAGCAATGTAGCAGCGGCAGCTACTAGTAATTCAAGTGCGGATTTGAAAGCACGCGCAGAGAAATTGTATGCACAAATTACTAAAGAATCCGATAAGGCGACACTTCGTGCATTGCGCGACGAAGTATCAGCGCTTACATCAGCAGAATTGAAAGAGATCTTCACACCGCTTCGCGGCAAACTTGATCTCAGCACCACTCAAGAGGATACCGTGTTTGCTTTGTTCCAGGATGTAAGCAGTTTATATTATGATCCTGAATATACAGATGCGAAGGATATTCTTAATAATCAGGAGTACATCGATGTACTTAAAGTAATTGCTGAGAAGGGCGGCGTATCTAGCCTCACAGTTGATGATATTTATGCAGCTGTGTTTGGTGATAACGGTCTGGAGAAAAAGTTGGTTGCTTTGGTAAGTGGTAAAACTAAAGAACAATTACTTGAGCTTGTTACTAGCAGCACTGTACAAGATGAACTAGTTAATTCCGCAATTGATGCAGTGCTAAGTCAAACAGCGGGTCCAGATGCACTTAAGATTAGTACTGTACTTAATAATTTGAGTATCAGCTCAGCGGATGTGAAGACGGTTCTTAACAATTCACGTGCCAAGCTAACGAATGATAAAGCTGCATTGCAAGTATTGGCTATTGCATACATCGGTGCTTTTGGATTGGGTGTTACTCCAACTCCAACTCCGACTCCTAGCCCAACTCCAAGCTCTGGTTCCGGTCCGGACGGCACCACAATAACCTTGACACCTGATCAAGCATTTAATGCTGCATCTAAATATGACGCTTCCAAGCTCGTAGTGACTATAGGTGATAAGGCTACTGTGAAGCTAGTTGATGCCGACATCATCAAAGCATTCGATACCTTGGTAGCTGCTGCCAAAGCAGCTGGTAAAACAGAAGCCCTTACGTTAACTCTTGACCTTGGTACTGTGAAGGCTGCTACAGTTGAAGTTCCTTTGTCCAAAGCTATTGTTGAAGCAGCTAAATCTAAAGGGATCACCAATATCGCTATTGCTTTCAACGGTGCAACCGTAACGATCCCTGTAAGTCAATTCAGCGCTGATATTACATTGACCGTAACAACGGCTAATCAAGAAGTTGTAACTTCTGTTACCAATCTGAAGTTGGCTTCGGAGGTATATGAGTTCGGACTCCGTGTGGGTGGTGTAGCGACTAGTACATTCAGCAAACCTATTCTTGTTGATATTCCAGTTAATAATACTGATGGCATTGATACAGACTTGCTGACCTTAGCGAAGATTATAAACGGCAAGCTTGAATTCTATGGCGGGCGGTACAATGGTAAGTCCTTGGCAGAATCACGCGATACATTCTCTTCTTATGCCGTACTTGAGAACAGAGTAACATTTACGGATATTGCTAGTGTACAAGCATGGGCTGGTAGACAAATTCAAGTCGTAGCTGCAAAAGGCGCGATTGAAGGTGTAGGCGAAGACAAATTCGCACCGAAGAGCAATGTAACTCGTGCAGAGTTCGCTAAGATGCTGATTCGTGCACTTGACCTTGAGAATAAATCAGCTGTACAAAGCTTTAGCGATGTAAGTGGGACCGCTTGGTATGCACCATATGTAGCCGTAGCAGCTGAGAAGGGGATCATTACTGGCCGCAGTGCGGACAAGTTCGATCCTAATGCAACTATCACACGTGCAGAGATGGCAACAATGATTTCCCGCGCAGTGAAATCTATGAATCCAGCTGCAACAACAAATGTAACAGCAATTAGCCAATTCTCCGATGCTGCTAAGATCAGCGCATCTTTGAGAGATGGCGTAGCATTCGCAGCAGATCATAACTTGGTTATCGGAAATGCTGGTAAGTTCAACCCGAACGATACAGCTACTCGTGCTGAAGCAGCAGTAATTATCTACCGTACCATTAACTTTAAGTAAATAAATTTAAAAGTATAGAATACAGCCTCCTCTCATGTAGGTGAGAGGAGGCGCTTTTTTGCCAATCGAGAAGTGTTCGAATATAGTAACGAAATATTTCAGAAATAGCTTGGAGGTAATTACACTTGTCATCACAAGAATTGGATCTTCGCGATTATTTTCAGATCGTCAGGAAGAGACTATGGCTGATTGTTAGCATAGTTGTTTTGGTGTGCGGTGTTGCTGGTGTGTACAGTCTGTATATTAAGAATCCGGTGTATGAAGCATCCACTAAGATTATTGTTAACCAGACTCCGACTCAGTCAGCAGCAGCGCAGCTTGATTTGAATCAGATTAATACTAATATTCAATTGATTAATACGTATAAGGAAATTATTAAGACTCCAGCGATCCTTGATATTGTTACTAGGGATTATCCGCAGTTCAATATTACTGCAGAAGAGCTGTTGAAGAAGGTTAATGTGAGCTCTGTCAATAATACGCAGGTGATGACACTTGTCGTTCGAGATAATTCGTATCAGCGAGCCGCTGAAATCGTGAATGCCATTTCACTTGTATTCAAGGACGAGATTCCTAACCTATTTAACGTGGAGAACGTATCGATTCTGAATGAGGCCAAAGTGAATCCACTTATCGAGCCAGGACCTGTAGAACCGAATGTCTTAATGAATATGGCTATAGCTTTCATCGTTTCCTTGATGATTGGTTTAGGGATTGCTTTCTTGCTGGAATACATGGATGATACGCTGAAGACTGAAGCAGATATTGAGAAATATCTTGGTCTGCCAACGATAGCTATGATTACTAGATTGGGTTCAGAAGAAAGTAAACAAGGCGCAACTCAGGCACAGACGCAAACATCCAGAAAGGCGGGCGAACTCGAACATGTCACAGCTGCCAAATAAACAACGTCATCTGATTACCGTTACGAACCCTCGCTCCCCTGTATCTGAAGCGTTTCGTGCGCTGCGCACGAATATTGATTTTTCCTCTGTGGATGAGACTATTCAAGTAATCATGGTAACTTCGTCCGGACCGGAAGAAGGTAAATCAACAGTTTCTGCTAATTTAGCTGCGGCTTATGCACAGGCAGATAAGAAGGTATTGTTGATTGACGCGGATTTGCGGAAACCGACAGCACATAAGACTTTTTCGCTTAGTAACCGATTTGGGCTATCTTCACTACTGTCGCAGCAGGCGGTTCTTGAGGATACTGTCCAAGATTCTGGTGTTTCCAATCTTTCCATTATGACCTCAGGACCGATTCCTCCAAACCCAGCAGAAATGATGGCTTCTAATCGGATGAGCACGCTCTTGCAGGACTTGCGTCAGCGTTACGATATCATTCTAATTGATACTCCACCGTTATTGGCGGTTACAGATGCGCAGATTATGGCTTCCAAGAGTGATGGTGTCATTATGGTCGTCAGCTATGGCAAGGTAAAACGGGATATTGCTGTAAAAGCAAAAGCTAACCTCGATCGTGTAGGTGCAAAAATGCTTGGCGTGGTTCTCAATAATGTAAAACGTAAAGCCAGCGAAGGGTACTATTACTACTACTATGGAAATTGATTTGTTCTTTAACAATAATGTTGTTTTTGGAGGCACTGAAAATGACAGCGAAATCTAGAGTAGTTCTTTTATTCTTTATTGACCTTGCAATCATCTGGTTCAGCATTATAACATCCTATTTGTTTCGGTATCCTAATCATCCTATCGAGGATTATGTTGTACAGATGCTGCAATTTGGTGTGATTGCAACGGTTGCATTCGGTGGAAGTCTGATCTATTTCGGTTTATACCGAAGAATGTGGCAATATGCCAGCATTGGAGAGATTATATCTGTTTCAAAAGCGATTGTAGTAGGGTCAATACTCTCATTTGCAGCAGCATATTTTATATTGCCAGAACGGGTACCTTTAGCAATAGAAGTTCGGACTATGGAGACTGTTCTTGTGTTAGTAGGTGGGATTCGATTCTTGTGGAGAGTGCTCCATAATGATCGAATCAATTATAAAGACACTCAGACCCATACACTTATTGTTGGTGCAGGCGATTGTGGAATACTAATTGCTCGGGAAATGATGGGTCCGTCTTTTGCTCATACGAAGCTGGTAGGTTTCATTGATGATAGTATCAATAAATATCATATGTCTATATTGGGTGTGCCCGTGTTAGGAAATCGTTACGCGATTCCCGCTATTGTGAAAGAACGGGAAATTCATGAGATTATTATCGCCATGCCTTCCGTTTCACGTACTGAAATCTCTGAAGTTATTAATTTGGCGAAGAAGACAGGGGCCAAGCTAAAGATTATACCGGCGCTTAACGATCTGATCGCTGGAAAAATATCAGTAAAGAAATTGCGAGATGTTAGCGTTGAGGATTTACTAGGTCGTGAGCCGATTATAGCGGATTTGAACAGTATTCTAGGTTATGTACACCATAAGACTGTGTTAGTTACGGGTGCTGGTGGATCTATTGGTTCAGAACTTTGTCGGCAAATAGCTCCTTTTGGTCCGGACAAGTTAATGCTGCTTGGACACGGTGAGAACAGTATTTATACGATTGAGATGGAGCTGCGCAAGAAATATCCAGATCTGAATATTGTTACCGTAATCGCAGATGTGCAGGATCGCAGTCGGATGATGGACGTATTCAGTAGCAATCACCCACATGTTGTCTTTCATGCGGCAGCACATAAACACGTTCCATTGATGGAGCGAAACCCTTCGGAAGCCATTAAGAACAATGTCTTCGGTACAAGGAATGTTGCGGATTGCGCAGATAAGTATGGTGCGGAGAGATTTGTAATGATCTCTTCGGATAAAGCAGTTAACCCAACAAGTGTGATGGGTGCAACTAAGCGAATCGCTGAAATGTATGTGCAGAGTCTGCATACCACAAGTCAAACGAAGTTCTCTGCTGTGCGTTTTGGGAACGTGCTTGGCAGTCGCGGAAGTGTAATACCAGCCTTTAAACAGCAGATTGCTGCTGGTGGTCCAGTCACGGTTACTCATCCAGAAATGGTCCGTTATTTTATGACGATTCCAGAAGCAGTTCAGCTTGTAATCCAGTCTGGTTCTTTTGCCAAAGGTGGAGAAGTGTTCATTCTGGATATGGGAGAACCGGTTAAGATTCTAACATTAGCGGAAGATTTGATTACTCTCTCTGGTTATGAACCTTATAGGGATATTGATATTCAGTTCTCCGGCATTCGTGAGGGCGAGAAATTATATGAAGAGTTGCTGACGGATGAAGAAAATCTAGGCTCTACAGATCACGGAAGAATCTTTATCGGTAGACCTAATGTGATAAGTCTGAATCAGCTAGAACTGGAATTTAAACGCTTGGAACGTGTTCTCGCTGAAGAACCTGAAGTTATACGTGAAGTGATTAATCAGATTGTACCGATGCAGCCCGTTGCTCAAGTTGCTATCAGCTAAATCATTCATAAAGGGGGATACATTAGTGTTCAACAAACGATGGAAAAAGATCCTTTTATGGACGCTGTCAATCATTGTAGTTCTGGGTGTAGGTGGGCTGTTCGCTGCTAATTATGCTGTAGATAAGCTGATGAATTCAATGGCAGATGGCTTTGATCTGGAGTCAGAGGATCAAGTTAATGGTGGTAAAGATCAAGAAACTGCACCCGAAGATGCAGTAGTAGATGGTAAAGTTGATCCTGCAGCGTCTGCAACACCTGCTCCATCAAAAGATGATGGAAGCAAAAATACTGAGGAAACTGGAAAAGATACAACAGCTTCTACTACTAGTGAACCTACGAAAGCTCCATCAACAGATCAAAAAGATACTTCTTCAGATGGTTATACGGCACAGGTTTCAACAGATAAAGCTAAAGAAATTCAAGATAATGTAACGATGAAGGATAAAGCAGATGTAGCTGCTATTGTGCTCAGTCAACTAAGTGTATCTGATATTAATCGGCTAAAAGATCTAGCCAAAGGTGGCTTAACCATTGAAGAGAAGCGTGAAGCACGCAGTATCATCCTCGGTAAAGTTTCCGAAGAACAATACAATGAGCTTTCACAGGTTGCTAAGAAATATGGCGTGAGTCAAGGGAAGACACGAGATCAAGTCCTTAAAGAAGAACAATCAAAAGCGAAAGAAAAGGGAAGTGAATAAGGATGTCTAAAGCAACAATACCAGTCATAGCTCTATCGTTAATAGCTTCAATAGGGTTAGCACCCTTAACGGCATCCGCTCCTATTTCCGTATCAGCAGCGGCAGTACCAAGTGCAACAACTAAGGCTGCAAATCCTACGATTAAAGTGCAGAGCATGAACGTGAATATGATTTTTGATGGAGCAAGTATTGGGACGCCTGCAGATCAATATGTATTCATGTACAACAATACAACTTATGTTCCATTACGCTTTATGTCATATGCGCTGCAAAAGAGTGTAGCTTGGGATGCTAAAAACGTTAAAGTTACTGTAGCAGAGCCTAGCAAATCAGAGCTAGTAGTGATTAAAGAGTACTTAATGAATGCAACCAACGGAAATAGTGCTTTAGCAGTATCTAAGAATCTTGTACTCAATCAAGTGAAGGCAAGTTATGTATTTAACGGTGCAACTAAGGCATTACCTAATGGGCAATCCAGCTTTATCCTGAATGGCTCTTTATATGTACCTCTACGTTTTTTATCGGAATCTGTAGGTCATAACATTAGCTGGGATCAGAAGACGAAAACCATTACTGCTGCTTCTAAGGCGTATCAAGAGCAAGGCGGCACTAATAGTTCGACTGGTAACAATGGCAACGACCCATCTCCAGTAGTGACACCTGCACCTACGGATTCAACTGGTACAGCTGGTGGTGGTACTGCGGGTACTGGAAAGGTTTCTTATGAAACCATTACTAGTGAAACGGAAGCCAAACTTACTGCACTTAAAGATCAAAGCCAATCCACATTAATGAGTATTGCGTTAGAGTATCTCGGAGCAAAAGATGAAGCGAGTAAAAAGAGTATTAAGGCTAAAGGTGTACAACAACTTTCAGCGTTTACTGCTAGCTTCAATAGTATAGTTGCCGACACTGAACAAAAACTGAACAGTAATGGATATAGCACAGCAATCATTAGTCAATATAGAAGTGAATTTGAATCGCAGCTTCAGTTGGGTAAAGATTTGGCTGAGGGAATGGCGAATTAATAATTCGCTATTTCTTAATATACTTTACAGCAGAGATTTAGAGATAGAAAGATGGTTCTAGTGTATAAAGGGGTTTTACTAAGATGCAAACTGAGCTGAAAACAAGTATAAATACAGACTTACAGCAGTCTAATGAGAAGGGTATATATAGAAGATTTATTAAGAGGCCAATGGATTTTTTGTTGTCCTTAATTGCAATAATTGTTCTGAGTCCTATTTTTGTAGCTGTTGCTATTTTGGTAAGGATAAAGCTTGGCGGTCCAGTGATTTTTAAACAAAAAAGACCTGGGCTTAATGAAGAAATTTTTACAATGTACAAATTTAGAACTATGACTGATGAAAAGGATTCGAATGGTCATCTTCTACCTGATAATGTTAGGTTAACCAAATTTGGGGTATTTTTAAGATCTACTTCATTGGATGAATTGCCAGAGCTTTTTAATATTCTCAAAGGAGATATGTCAATAATAGGGCCCAGGCCCTTATTAGTTAGTTATTTACCTCTTTATAATGAACATCAAAAACGTCGTCATGAGGTTAGACCAGGGTTATCAGGGTTGGCTCAGGTTAACGGAAGGAATTCTATAAGTTGGGATGAAAAGTTTAATCTGGATATCGAGTATATAGACAAAATAAGTTTTATTGGAGATTGGATATATATCTTTTTAACCTTTAAGAAGGTTGTTGTTAGAGAAGGTATTAGTTCAGAGACGACAGCAACGATGGATCCATTTATCGGAAGCAGGGAGTTTACTTCTGAATAGAATTTCGTTTATAAGGAGTTTGCAGTTTAATGAAGGATTTAATTATAGTGGGTGCGGGTGGTTTTGGAAGAGAATTATTGCAATGGATTAAAGATATAAATAAGGTTAATAAAACATGGACAATAAAGGGATTCATTGATGATAATTCTAATGCTTTAGCAGATTTACAATGCGATTACAAAGTTATTGGCAGTATTAAGGAATGGGAACCTAATTATAACGAGGTTTATGCTTGTGCCATTGCAAACCCAGGAATAAAAGAAAATGTTGTAGCTTCATTAAAATCAAAAGGAGCTTCATTTGAAAGTATAATTCATCCCAAAGCTATAATTGGAGATCATAATAGAATTGGGGAAGGGTTAATTGCTTATCCTAATTCCTGTATTACAGCTAATGTTGTGATTGGTGATTTTGTAACGCTACTTTCCTCAGGTATAGGCCATGATGCAATAGTTGGTGATTATTCTACTATTTCTTCCTATTGTGATATAACGGGTGGAGTGAAAATTGGAAAGAGAGTGTTTTTGGGAAGTCACGTAACAATAGTACCAGGTAGAAAAATTGGCGATGATGCATTTCTTGGAGCCGGAAGTGTAGTCGTCACACATATAAAAGAAAAAACTAAAGTAATGGGGAATCCAGCGAAAAAGATATTATTTTAGTAGTACGTTTTTATATATGTTGATATATCTGAAGGATGTGAATTAATGAATATAGGAATTAAAGCTATCGAATATGTCCTTCCTGAAAAAGTATTATCAAATGATGATCTGGCGGAGATATACGATGACTGGACAGCTGAGAAAATTCTCATTAAAACAGGCATAGCAAAACGTCACGTAGTTTTAGAAGAAGAATGTGCATCCGATTTAGCAGAAAAAGCAGCTAATAAAATATTTGAATCCGGAGTCATTACTCCAAAGGATGTTGATTTTATTATATTTGCAACTCAAAGTCCGGATTATCAATTACCAACAACAGCTTGTATATTACAGGATAAATTAGGTATTCCTAAAACAGCAGGAGCTTTTGATTTCAATTTGGGATGTTCTGCTTATATATATGGTTTGGCGATGGCTAAGAGCTTCATATATATGGGGATAGCTAAAAATGTATTGTTACTCACAGCGGAAACATATTCAAAATACATACATCCTTTAGATAAGAGTACACGAACTATATTTGGTGATGCAGGTGCTGCAACTGTAGTGTGTGAGAATGGACATCACATAGGTGAATTTGATTTGGGGACTGATGGAAGTGGGAAAAATGCATTAATTATTCCTTCTGGTGGATCTAGATTGCCACGTTCAGAAGTAACAGCAATAGAAAAAGAGGACAACGGATCGATACGTTCAATGGATAACTTGTATATGGATGGTGCAGAGGTATTTAATTTCACAATTGAGGCGGTCCCACAAAGCGTTAGGAATATTCTGGAAAAGCATAATTTGAATTTAAGTGATATTGATTTGTTTGTTTTTCATCAGGCAAATAAGTTCATGTTGGATTTCTTGAGGAAGAAGTTAAAGATAGATAAGGAAAAGTTCTACATTAATATAGAAGATATCGGGAACACCGTATCAGCAACCATTCCGATTGCATTGAAACGTGCTGAGGAAGAAGGAAGGTTGAATAAAGGGAATATAGTATTGATTACTGGTTTTGGTGTAGGTCTTTCTTGGGGCAGTACAATAATTACCTGGTAAGGGAGGCAGACAATGATTAAATTTAATTTTGAAAACATAAAAATTGCTGGCATTGCTGTTGCAGTGCCTACAAAGGAAGTAGAGATCGACAGTTTTGCTGCGATATTCGGAGATGAATCAGTTCAGAAATTCAAGAAAATGACTGGCGTCAATAAACTGCATTATGCAGATGAAAATCAGACTGCTTCTGATTTGGGGTATGTGGCTGCCAGACAATTGATGTTGGAAAAAGCTATTGATCCTTTATCGATAGATGCAGTGGTTTTTGTTTCTCAGTCACCAGACTATAGAATCCCTGCAACAGCAGGTGTACTTCATAAGCGTCTTGGTTTAACAAAAGATTGTCTTGCCTTTGATATTAACCTGGGATGTTCCGGATATGTTTACGGTTTGCAAACAATTTGTTCTTGTATGCAGACATCTAATATAAATAGAGCCTTACTTATTGTGGGAGATACTTTAAGTAAACTAGTTTCCCCTGAAGATCGTTCTTCCGTAATGTTGTTTGGTGATGCTGGTTCTGCAACATTACTGGAAAAAGAAGAAAATGCTCCTGAAATTAAAGCTTCAGTTAGAACAAGTGGGGAAGGATATGGAGCGATAATCATGCATGGCGGTGGCAATCGCAATCCTACTGCAACTAGTGAACGATATATGTGGGAAGATGGGAATGTTCGTTCTGATAATGATTTATTTATGGATGGAACTGAGGTCTTTAATTTTACTATTTCAGAAGTGCCAAATCTTCTTAAAGAGTTTTTGGAATCTGAAAATTCAATTCCAGAAGAGTATGACTGTTTGGTATTGCATCAAGCAAATCTCTTTATTCTGAAGCAAATTGCGAAAAAAATAAAGTTCCCAATGGATAAAGTACCTATCTCTATCGATGCCTATGGCAACACAAGTGTAACCTCGATACCCCTTACACTTGCCAAAATGTATGGCGGGGGATATACGAAGAATGAAATCAATTCTCTTATGTGTGGGTTTGGTGTTGGATTATCTTGGGGAGTTGTTTCGGCTAAGATAAATGTTTCTAATATTTTACCTATCATTTACACGGATGAATACTTTCCAGCGGGAGGATTCAAACGTGATTAATCCGATGGATCTAACTGGTAGACATATACTAATAACTGGTGCGTCACAAGGTATTGGTAGGATGGCTGCAATTCAAATTAGTAGGTTGGGAGCAAAAGTGTCTTTAGTCGCTCGTAATGAAGAGAAACTTCGAGAAACTTTAGATATGTTAGAAGGCGAAGGACATGCTTTATATTGTTTTGATCTGAAAAAGGTCGAAGGAATTGAAGAGTTAATTAAGCAAATAGTTACTCAATGTGGTGCTTTGAACGGAATGATCCATAGCGCGGGAATAGCAACTATGCGCCCACTTGCAATGACAACGAGTGACTTTTTACATGATATGATGCTTATTAACTTCTACGCATATGTGGAATTAGTGAGATGTATTTCGAAAAAAAAGAACTATATCGCAGGCGCAAGCTTTATTGGAATGTCTTCAATAGGTAGTCAGTCTGGTGATAAGTCGAAAGTCGCTTACTGTGCTACAAAAGCAGCTATGGATGCAGCGACTAAAAGTATGGCTGAGGAACTTGCACATAAAAATATAAGAGTAAATACAGTAGTTGCTGGATTCATAAAAACAGATATGTACAAAATGTTTGTCGAGAATGCAGGTGAAGACGCTGTTGGTTCTCACGTTTTAAGTAGACAGTATTTAGGGATGGGTGAGCCACTAGATATAGCAAATGCTATGGCATATTTATTAAGTGATGCATCAAAATTTATTACTGGCACAGGATTTATAGTTGATGGTGGCTATTTATCATAAGGGTAATTAAATAGAAAAATTAATAAACGGAGGTAACAAAATGACAAATCAAGAGAAAATCGCTTTATTAGAAGAAATGATGGAACTAGATTCAGGCACGCTTAATGAGGATATCGCTTTAACAGATATAGAAGAATGGGATTCGATGGCAGCTCTTTCCTTGATCGTTGTAATGGATGAGAACTTTAATAAAAAACTGTCTGGCGCTCAGATTAAGGGTTTTAAGTCAATACAAGATATACTTGATTTTATGGAATAAAGGGAGTTTTGTATAGGTGCATCGTTAGTTACCTACAAAATTAGCGGTGCACAAATTTAGATTTTATAGTCTGAACAAGTTTGGAGTTTTTTTCAGTGATTAAATTGTATTTTGAAGAAACAGACAATGCAAAAGCGCACTCGGAAATGATCTGCAGGCGGATTTTAGGCAAATATTTAAACACAGATGGTGATAACCTCATAATACATAAAGCGGAATTTGGAAAACCATATCTAAGAGACTACCCAAAAGTTCATTACAATATATCTCACACAAATGGAGTATTAGTTTGCGCCATAGCGGATGAGCCAGTGGGAGTAGATATTGAGAACATTAAATCTTTCAATAGACTTATTGTGGAACGTTTTTTCACAAAATCGGAGCAAGATTATATCTTAAATAATGAAGAAGACCAAGATGAGAGATTTGCATTGATATGGACTAAAAAGGAAGCTTATGTTAAATGGATAGGTAAAGGCTTATCTATACCATTCGAGTCATTTGATGTACTGAATAACAATGGAGTTCCTTATATATATAGTTTCTTGCATGATAAAAACTGTATTTCAATATGCATTAAGGAATCTAAATTAATTGATCGATGTGATCTCTTAACGTGTTAAAAATAATAATTCTTATAAGAAATTTGATCACTTGGATAGCTAAGATCAATAACTTTAAATATAAAAAAAGGTGACGATAAAATGTCTAATGAACGGATTTTCCTATCTCCTCCTCATATGAGTGGGAATGAAATGAAGTACATACAAGAAGCGTTCGATACTAACTGGATTGCTCCGTTAGGAACAAATGTAGATAAATTTGAAGAAGAATTATGTGAATACATTGGAATGGAACATGGATTGGCATTATCTTCTGGTACAGCTGGAATTCACTTAGCTCTAAAATATTTTGATGTTGGTCCTGGAGATTATGTGTTTTGTTCGGATTTAACTTTTGCAGGAAGTTGTAATCCGATTCTTTATCAATATGCAAACCCTGTGTTTATCGATTCAGAACCAGAAAGCTGGAATATGTCACCGATTGCTTTAGAGAAAGCATTTGAGTGGGCTGAAAAAGAAAATAAAATGCCTAAGGCAGTTATTATTGTGGATTTATATGGACAGAGTGCCGATTATGATTCTCTACTCCCGATTTGTGAACGTTACGGAGTTCCAGTTATAGAAGATGCAGCTGAAGCACTTGGTGCTACTTATAAAGGTAAGAAATGTGGATCTTTTGGGCATATTGGCATTTTCTCTTTTAATGGTAACAAGATTATTACCACATCAGGTGGTGGGATGGTCGTTTCCAATAATGAAGAAGCAATAAAGAAAATGCGTTTTTGGGCTACACAGTCAAGGGAGCCTGCAAAACATTATGAGCATAAAGAAGTTGGCTACAATTATCGGATGTCTAATATTTGTGCCGGGATTGGACGGGGACAATTGAAAGTGCTGAATGAGCGAATTGAATCTAAAAAGAAAATTAGATTATTTTATGAAGATTCATTTAAAGGTCTACCAGTACAAATTATACCTATTCCTAATAATAGTGAGTCTAACTATTGGCTAACTGTGATGACGATAGATGAAGGGTGCACAGTGAGTCCATTTGATGTTATTGGATTATTAGAAGAGGAGAACATTGAATCAAGATCGGTTTGGAAACCAATGAGTCTTCAACCACTCTTTAATGAGTCAGGTTCGTTCTCTCATACACATGAAAAGCATGTTGGAACTGAATTCTTTAAAAAAGGAATTTGTTTACCTTCAGGAAGTGAATTGGGAAAATCACAATTAAATTTAATAACAGAACTTATTTCAAAGCTCTTCAAAGATAATTAACAAATAAAGCAATGAAGATATCTTAAGATTAGTATTTATAGATTTAGTGCTAAATACCAGTTAGACAAGTATGGTGAGGAGAGGGATAGAGTTAGTATGAAGAAAGTCCTAATATGTTCAACTATATTAACGACTATAAAGGCTTTTCTGATCCCACACATCCGATTGTTGCAAGATATGGGGTATACCGTTGATATAGCAGGATATAAAAATACAGTTGATTTAGATGTTGTAGTTCAAAATGTTTATGATATTCCGTTCCAACGAAATCCATTTTCAAAATTAAATTTATTAGCAAGTCGTCAATTGAAAGAAATAGTTAAAAATAATGATTATGATATTATACATTTCCATACACCTGTTGCTAGTGCATTTGGCAGGTGGACAGTTAAAGATTTTAGAAAAAATGGAACTAAGGTATTTTATACTGCGCATGGGTTTCACTTTTACAAAGGAGCACCAATAGTTAATTGGCTAGTATATTATCCAGTTGAAAAGTGGTTAGCAAAATACACAGACGTCCTTATTACTATAAATAAAGAAGACTATGTAAGAGCTAGAAAGTCATTTAAGGCGGAGAGCATAGAATATATCCCTGGTATAGGACTTGATCTCCAAAAATTTAGTACAGTGAACGTAGGAAAGCTTGAAAAACGTAGAGAGTTAGGACTAACTGAGGAAGCGATTGTTTTACTTTCGGTCGGAGAACTTAATGAAAACAAAAATCACGAAACGATTATTAAAGCTCTTCCAAAGTTAAACGTTTCGAATGTGATATATGTTATATGCGGTGTAGGTGAGAAGGAAGAATACCTAAAGAGATTATCTGAGTTACTTAATATTGCAGACAAAGTGAGATTTTTAGGGTTTAGAAATGATATAGCTGAAATTTGTAAAGCTTCAGATATTTTCGTATTTCCTTCACATAGAGAGGGCTTAGGTCTTGCAGCGCTTGAAGCAATGGCTACGGGTTTGCCTTTGGTCACATCGAATGTACATGGGATAGTTGACTATTCAGTTGATGGTATAACAGGATTTAGTTGTAGTCCGAATGATATCGAGAGATACGTTGAAAAGATCGAAAAATTATCATTTGATTCAAAAATGAGAATATCGATGGGTTCTCATAATATAGAAGCTGTTAGTGTGTTTGATAAAAAAAGCGTCTTGCTGATTATGAAGAATATCTATAAGGCAATCACATAGATTAAATATTGAAAGAGAGGCCATGATGAAGGTAACAAGAGTATTACATGTTCTAGCTGGGTTAGGTAACGGAGGTACTGAAGCCTTTCTAATGAATTTATATCGCAGTATTGATAGAGATAAGGTACAATTTGATTTTTTATTAAGAGATTCAAAAAATAACCAATATGAGGAAGAAATATTAAAAATGGGAGGACGTATTTATTTAACTTCCGACTATCCAAGGCATGCTTTGAAAAATTTTTTTGAAGTCAACAAGTTTTTAAAGGAACATAAGGAATATAAAATAGTTCATGTTCATGGAAATTCATTGATGTATATCACTCCTTTAATACTTGCGAAGAAACATAAAATCGCTAGTAGAATCATGCATAGTCATAATACCATGAGTAAGCAAAGAATCTATAAGTTATTTCATTTTTTCAATAGACTTCTTATATCACGTTTTACTACTGATTTATTTGCTTGTTCAGAAGATGCAGGGAAATGGATGTTTGGTAACAAGCAGTTTACTGTGGTTAATAATGGAATAGACGTTATTAAATTCATATATAGTGAGGAAAAAAGAAAAAAGATAAGGAAAGAATTTAGTATTACTGAGAAATTAGTTGTTGGAAATATTGGTAGATTTGTAGAACAAAAAAATCATAGTTTTCTAATAGATGTTTTTTATGAAGTGCTAAAGAAAAATGAAGATTCAGTATTAATGCTCGTGGGCTCAGGGGAACTAGAAGATTTTTTGAAAAAAAAAATACGAAAATTACAAATTGAAAATAAAGTTATTTTCACAGGAGTAAGAGATGATATTCCGGATTTACTACAAGCAATGGATATTTTTCTTTTTCCTTCATTATTTGAGGGACTAGGTATCGTATTAATAGAGGCTCAAGCTGCTAGTTTAAAGTGTATAACTTCTAAAAATGTTGTACCTAAAGAAACTAACATTTCAGAGTTAATAGAGTACGTTTCTTTAAATGAATCAGTAAAGATATGGGCTGATAAAGTTTTAGATGCCTCCACTAAGTATAATAGAGTTGAAATGAAAGATAAAGTTGAGAATATGGGATTTTCTATAGAACAAGTATCTAAGGGAATTCAGGAATTTTACGAAAAAGTTTGATGTTAACTTGAAGGGATAAATTAGATGAGAGTATTAGTATATGGAATGTCTGCCTCAATTATTGGAGGAATTGAAATATATCTAATGAATTTGTATAAGAACTTTGATCTAGATAAATTACAATTTGATTTTATTATTGAAGGGGAGAAAGCTAGATTCGAAAATGAAATTAATGAATTAGGGGGGGAAATATTCTATATCACACCTAAAAAAGAAAGCTTTCTTAAAAATATAAGAGATCTCAACAAAATCTTAAAAATGAATAGAGAGACACATGAAGTTGTTTATTTAAATCATGTAAAGCTTCATTACAACATACCGTTTATTTTATCAGCAAAATATAAATATAAAATAGCAGTACATTCGCATTTAATCAAAACTAAAGATAGATTAATTTTTACATTAGCGCATTATATTAATAGAGTATTTGTGCGTAATAATAAATCTACAAGCTTGTTTGCTTGTTCAAATATGGCAGCTGAATGGTTATTTGGAGTGAAACCAGTTCTTAATGATAAAGTTAAGATAATTAATAATGCAATAAATGCTGAAAGTTTTACATTTAATAAGTCTATAAGAAATGACATTAGGAAAAATATGGGGTTAGAAAATAAGTTTGTTGTTGGAAATATTGGGCGATTATCATTACAGAAAAATCCTTTGTTTCTGTTGGAAATTTTCAATCAAATATATAAAAGAAATAAAGATGCTGTTCTCTTCATGGTAGGTGATGGAGAAATGAGGGCAGAAATAGAAAAAGAAATTCTGAAATTAGAATTGAAAGATAATGTGATTTTAACGGGGAATAGAAGCGATATTCAAGATTTACTCCAAGCAATGGATGTATTTTTATTTCCATCTAATTACGAGGGTTTAGGAATAGTAATAATTGAAGCTCAAGCAGCTGGATTGAAATGTATAGTGTCAGCCGATGTTATTCCACAAGAGGTGAAAATTACTGATCTAGTTGAATTTGTAAGCTTAAAAGAGGCTCCGGATTATTGGGCGGAGAGAGTCTTATCAGTCGCTGACTCCTCTAGAAGAAATACTTACTTAGAAATTAAAAAAGCGGGTTTTCATATAAATGATATAGCAATACAAATGCAAAATTTGTTTTTGAAAATGTAAAGGTGACCAGAGGAGGAAGAAAATGAATATCGCATTTATTACCCCAGGTATTTTGCCGTTACCTCCTGTGGATGGAGGGGCAGTAGAAAACCTAATACAAATGTTTATTGATGAGAATGAGGTAACAGGTGAACATAATATTACAGTTTATAGTATTGAATCTGATAAGGCAAAATTAGCAGCTAAAAAATATAATTACTGTGAGTATAAATATACAGATCTTTCTGGAATTGTTAATAGAACCAAAATTGCATATCGACATATAATAAATCGATTTCTGCCTATTTATATCGGTAATGTCTATATATCTAAAGTGAAAAGAATGTTGGAAATCGAAAAACCCAATTTTGATATTGTAATAGTTGAGAATAAACCTCAATATGGGCTTGTGTTATCTGAATTGTTCCCAAACAATATGGTTTTACATCTACATAACGATTGGTTAAATTCAAATACAAAATTTGCTAAGCAAACTTTGAATTCATTTCATGCAATATTCACAATAAGTAATTTTATTAATAGTTCAGTTAGAACGATTTATGAATCAAAAAAAATACAAACTCTCTATAATGGAATTGATTTGGAAAAGTTTAATCCTATTTTATATAACCAAAGTAATATTAGAAAGAAATATGGATTATCGGATGATGATGTAATTATTTTGTATTCAGGAAGATTGGTCCCAGAAAAAGGAATAAAAGAATTGTTAGAAGCTTTTTGTTTGGTAACTGATCATTCAAATGCTAAATTAGTGATAGTAGGGAGCTCGTTTTATAGTAATAAATCCAACGATAAATTTTCTATTGATTTGAAGAAAAAAGTAAATGGAAATATTATTTTCACTGGTTTTATTGAGTATGAACAAATGCCAGAAGTCTATTCTATTGCTGATATAGGTGTCATACCTTCAATTTGGGAGGAACCATTTGCTTTAACTGTTATTGAACAAATGGCTATGCAAACCCCTGTGATAATTTCAGATTCTGGTGGGATGATCGAATTGGTGGATGATAAATCTGCATATATTGTAAAAAGAGGGGATAGTTTTATAAAACAATTGAAAGAGAGTATAGTCAGATTAATTGAGGAAAAAGATATAAGAAAGTCAATGGGGGAGAATGCGCGTTTAAAAGCTAAAGAATTTAGCAAAAAGAAATATTCTATAGATTTTAATTCGTTGCTGTATAAAGCAAATGAAGAGTTGAGGAATAAGAAATGACAATAATTGATAACAACATAAAATCACCTCTTCTGAGGCTTTCTATGATATTCTTGACATTTAATATTTTCTTTGGATATATAGCATTAATACAAAGTGATATCACTTTTTTATTTATAGGATTCATTTTTTTACTAATCTGGAATTTATCAGCAAGCAGAACATTTTTTAAGTTGAGTACTAATAATTTTTTGTGGTTTATATGTGCAATCACCTTTTGTGTTTCATCTTTTTATGCTGTTGATATATTTAAATCATTAAAATTTAGTGCGATTTTTAGCTTAGTTATAATAATGAAAACATTATTAGAGAATTCTATTCAGTGGATAAAATATTATAAGAAATATCTATTATTATTTTCAGGAGTTCATGTAGCTGCTACAATATTATACTTATTATTTCCTGATTTGATAAGGAACCTTTGTGAGCGTATACTTACTAGCTCAAATTTAGCAGTTAATAATAGTCTTATAGCACAAAATTCAAATCCTGGAATTACAGGACAAACTGCAACTAATGCAATGTTTATTACATATTGTGTGGCGATCTTATTTTGTATGTTTATAGTGTCTGGTTCGACCTTAAATAAAAGTAAAATACTAAACTTAATCTACTTGAGTGTAAGTGTATTAGCTCTGTTTTTAACTCAAAAAAGGGGTTTATTAATAGCAAATATTGTTGCAGTGGCTATGCTGCTATTCTTATTTATGAATGCTAAGAGTGTTAAATTCAAGAAATATGGAATTCGTATTTTAATTGTTGTGTTAATTGGTAGTATTATTTTACTTCAAAGTCCAATAGCTCATGGAGTTATAGACAAATTCTATGTAACTTTACAGCAAGGAGATCTACTTACAGGACGTACTTATATAATTAATGAGGCAACTAGATATTTTTCTATGAACCCTGTGTTTGGTGTTGGTGTCTGGTCAATAGACTCTTATATTGGTAGTGGTGTCCATAATATTTATATACAACTGTTAGCTGAAAATGGAATAGTAGGTTTTACCGTATTTATATTTGCATTTGGTCACACTTTAATAAGTACTTTAAGATTTCTAAGATCAGAGTTAAATAACAAGAGATTGAGTATAGAAAAATTAAGTGTTCTTATACTGTCTTTATATTTCCAAATAATATTTTTAATTACAGGAATAACTGATAATACACTTTATGATTTTAGATCATTAGTACCATATATAATATCTAGTGCGCTTGTATTTTCGATAAAGAATAATAATGTATCTCAAGCTACGAATAATTAGTAGTGTTTTACTTTTATAACTATTACATAACGAAAAAAGTTGGTTTGTCATAGGAGGGGAGAATTATCCCGAAAGTAAGTATCATATTACCTATTTATAATGTTGAAAAATATTTAGACAGATGCATAGCAAGTATTAAAGAACAAACTTTAAAAGAGATACAAATTATATTAGTTAATGATGGTTCAACGGATAGGAGCTTATCTATCTGTGAAAAATATGCTAAAGATGATGAGCGAATCATTGTTATTAACAAACCCAATGGAGGGGTCTCTTCTGCTAGAAATGCAGGAATTAAATATGCAGAGGGAGAATATGTGAGTTTTGTTGATCCAGATGATTGGATAGAGTCTGATATGTATCGAAGTATGTACAATCAAATAAAGGAAAGTCAGGCTGATGTATGTTTATGTAATTATGTAATGGAAAATGAAAATGGTAGTAAACTGATTAATTTAGAATTCGATAAAGAATTGTTGCAACAGGACGAGATTAATGATTTAATTCTAAACTTAATTGCACCTTCGAGTATTAATAGTGGTGTACAATATCTGATGGGAAATGTATGGAGATTACTCATAAATAAAGAATTCTTAAATGAAAAATTAATTTTCTTCCCTGAGGACATACCTTTTATGGAAGATTTAGTTTTTTGTATTGGAATCTTTTCTAAAAGTAGTACGGTATGCATTAATAATAATTATTTTTATCATTATTGTATTCGGACTGAATCAGCATCTAAACTATATAGAGAAAATTTAGCAGAATTGCAATTAAGGATTTTTAATCAAATAGAAACTTTGTTAAATACAGAAAATATTTATTCCAGTGCTAAAATACGACTAAACCTGCGGTATGTTGATATGTGTATCAGCGCAATTTTTAATGAAGTACATAGTAAGAAAAACCTTATAGAGAAAATAAAAAAAATTGATAAGTTATGTAAAGATGAAAAACTGGAATATATAATTACTCATCTTAATACCAAGGGTTATACCTCAAGAAAAAAAGTGGTTCTAAATTTAATTAGAAATAAGCGTTCAATATCCGTCTATACGTACTACTATCTTCTTCATCTATTTACGATATTTAAACATTAATTAAAGCCAATATATCAAAAAGCATTGTATGAACAATATAGACTTTGGGGGAATAAAATTTTGGCTAATAACGTAGGTATAGTTACAATTTGTGATTATCAAAACTATGGAAATAGACTTCAAAATTATGCTGCTCAGGAAGTTATGAAATCCTTAGGATGTCAAGTTAATACTATAGTAAATGTTCAAAAAATAGGAGATCAAAATAAAGGTAATAAAAATTTCGGGGAACTATCTTTAATATGGATGAATATAAAGAATAAACTTTGGTATGAAATGAATAAAACAAAAGTTATTAAAAGTCGTAATGAAAGAATCAAGGCTTTCGAAAATTTCACAAACGAACATATCATTGAAACCGATTTTACACTAAAAGATACAGACTTTAACCATGCTCAGCTGAACAAATATGATTATTTTCTTGTTGGTAGTGATCAAGTATGGAATCCGAATTACAGATATGGATCACCTATTGATTTTCTGAGATTTGCTCCAAAAGAAAAAAGAATAGCATATGCACCTAGTTTTGGAGTATCTTCAATTTCGGATGAATTTGTAGAAAATTATAGAAAATGGATATTGGAAATGGAAAGTTTATCTGTCAGGGAAGAAGCTGGAGCCCAAATTATTAAAGATTTGACTGGAAGGAGCGCCGTTGTTCTTGTAGATCCAACTTTAATGCTATCGAAAGAAAAATGGCTCTCATTATCTAAAAAAGCAAAAAATAAACCTTCGAAAAAATATCTATTAACATATTTTCTAGGAGTGAAAACTAAAGAACTTAAGAAAATAATAAAGAAAATTGCATTAGAGAATGATTTGGAAGTAGTTAATCTAGCTGATATAGAGGATCTGAAAACATATTCTGCTGATCCTGCTGAATTTATAGATTACATTAATTCTTCAAGTGTATTTTTAACGGATTCTTTTCATGGTGCTGTATTCTCTATATTACTTGAAAAGCCGTTTATTGTTTTTAATAGAAATGGAAACATACCTTCAATGAATTCCAGAATAGATATGCTACTTTCAACGTTTAAACTACTTTCAAGAAAATGGGAGAGGATTAACAAAAATGTAGATATTTTTAATGTTAATTTTCAACATATTCCTTCAATATTAGAGTTTGAACGTAAAAAAGCTCTTAATTACTTAAGGAAAGCTCTACATATAGAGGATATAATCCTTCATGAAGATTAATCAATTAAAAGCTGGGGCAATTATTTCATATCTATCAATGGGTATTGGTTATATTGTTTCGATAATATATACTCCCATCATGCTTCGGCTTCTCGGCCAAAGTGAGTATGGTCTCTACAATTTAGTAGGTTCGGTTGTGAGTTATTTAGGACTTTTAAGTTTTGGCTTTGGTAGTGCATATATGAGATTTTACTCGCGATATAAAGTTATAAATGATCAAGATAATATTGCCAAATTAAACGGCATGTTTTTTATTATATTCTCTGTTATATCTTTCATTTCTACTATAGCAGGAGCTGCATTAGTTTTTAATATTGATTATTTGTTAGGTGAAAACCTTACTTCAAATGAAATATCTACAGCTAAAGTCTTAGTTTCTATAATGGTATTTAATATCGTAATATCATTTTTAACGAGCATATTCAATTCCTATATCACTGCTAATGAGAGTTATGTATTTCAAAAATCAATACAGATGGTTAAAGTTCTAGTAAGTCCATTTATAATGTTACCAATCTTATTAATGGGATATAGATCTATAGGGCTGGTAGTCGTTACAACGATCCTTTCCATTATTGTAGAGATTTTTAATGGAATTTATTGTTTCAAAAAATTGAATATAAAATTTAGCTTTCATAAGTTTGATTTTTCATTAATGAAAGAGATGACCGTATTTTCTTCGTTTATTGCTATGAACATGATTATTGATCAAATCAATTGGAATGTAGATAAATTTATTTTAGGTAGGATTAAAGGAACTGTAGCCGTAGCTGTGTACGGCATAGCTGCACAGTTAAATACTTATTATCTATCACTATCAACTTCTATATCCAATGTATTTATACCACGTGTGAATAGAATGATAGCGACAGATCCTAACGACAATAAAGAACTAACAACATTATTTATTAAAGTTGGAAGAGTGCAGTTTATGGTGTTATCACTAATTGTTTCGGGATTGATATTTTTTGGTCAACCATTTATTAATATGTGGGCAGGAAAAGAATATAGTGATGCATATTATATAGTTCTGTTGCTTATAGTCCCTGTGACCATTCCTTTAATACAAAATTTAGGAATCGAAATTCAAAGGGCAAAAAATATGCATAAATTTCGTTCTTGGGTATATCTTTTCATTGCAATTTTAAATGTAATATTAAGTATACCTCTTAGCAAGTTATATGGTGGTATTGGGAGTGCACTAGGAACTGCAGTTTCTTTGATTATTGGAAATGGCTTGATAATGAATTGGTACTATCATTATAGAGTAGGCTTAAATATGAAATCATTTTGGCATCAGATAGTAAGACTTGCAATTTCTCTAATACCTCCCTTAATTAGTGGTCTTATCATTTTTTTGTTTATTGATTTATATAATATCTCATTGTTTCTGTTGTATGGTTCAGTATATGTGATAATATTTATCGCTTCAGTGTGGTTTTTAGGGATGAATAAATATGAGAAGAATCTGATTACATATCCAGTAATGAAAATACTAAAAAAAATGCGTTTAGTAAGAGAATAGAAATATTACATTTAATGTCGAATGGTATTTATAGTTTATATGACATCTATTATTTCATCTTCATGAACATAAGAATTTCTTTACTTATATTGTTGGTGACATTTAGAAAGAGGAGTTGTAGAGAATGCTTATTGCTGTTGCGAAAAAATATGTTCCTAATTCATTATATGAATTTTCAAAAGAAATTTATATAAAAGCAAGGATACCTTCTTGGATAGAAAAATATAAATTAATAAAAAATTATAGTTACGATTATAAAAAATATTCAAGTTATGCAGCACCATTTCAAAAAAATATATCTAAAGAGAGTCATGAAGCAGATATTATTTTTTTATATCATAAAATTGAAAAAGGACTTTCTTTGAAAAACATTAAGGTAGGGTTTGGGAAAGGTAACATTACGGAATTATTATTATCTATAGAAAGTTATCTGCGGAAATATGAATGGAGTGATGTATGTCAAGTTGCACTTAATAGCTTAAATGCATATTACTCTTTTAATAAAGAAAATGGGATAGATGATAATTATTTATTAGAAAAAATCAGGTATTATGAAAGCGGGAACTTTGGATATAACAAAGATATTCATGTTGGTGGTACTAAAGAAATAACTAAATCAGATATTATTAATTCTTCTTCAATGAATTTTAAGGAGTTTGCATTTTCGAGATATAGCATTCGGAATTTTGATTCAACGGAATTAAGTTTGGAACTAATAAAAGAAGCAACTAATATTGCCCAAAAAACCCCATCCGTTTGTAATAGACAAACTACTAGAGTACACGTTTATAGTAGTGAAAAGATCAAGCTAGAGATTTTAAAGCATCAGAATGGAAATACAGGTTTTGGTGAAAATGCAAGCAAAATTATCATTGTTACAAATAACTTAGAATGTTTTAAAGGAGCAAATGAACGGAATCAGTGTTTTATAGATGGTGGTATGTATGCAATGTCTTTAATTTATGCGCTACATTCATTAGGTGCAGGGACTTGTGCGCTAAATTTAGCGATAGGTGGATATCAAGATAAGATGCTTAGAGAAATAGCGAAAATTGATGATTCTGAAGCCATGATAATGATGATTGCAGTAGGAAGTATACCTGAGAAATTACATGTAGCTGCTTCTTATAGACGTGAAGTTGAAAGTGTTTTGAAGATAAATTAACGGTATTTTTAGTGATTTGGGATGTTTCAAAGTAATAAACGAACACTTTTGATTTAAGATTACTCTAATTTTCGGTTACCCAGTGTGGATTCATGTAGGGATTTTCGAGTAGAAACTTTAATATATCCTTATATTCTGATTTTTGAACATATGTGTGAAATTATCTCAGATACTCACAGACAACAAAAGTTAAATTATAATAATTAATCACAAAATAACCCATCCTAACCGTAGCGAACCTGCGGTTTTTTATTTATAATAATTATTATCTGGATTTCATAAAGCGTTCAAAAAATCTGTAAAAAGTCGTATTTTCGTGTGATATACTTAACACAGTGTTTTGAGATGTTGTGAAAGTGAATATTATGTAAAAATATTCTTTAATATAACTGTACACAGTAATGAATAGAGACTAGGATGGTGAACTATCGATGCACATCGTCGTCGTTGGCCTGAATTATCGTACGGCTCCCGTGGAGGTTAGGGAACAGTTTGCTTTTGCGGAGAGTGATCTTCCGGCAGCGCTTCATCAATTGATGAAGACGAAGGGGGTGCTGGAAGGGGTCGTAGTAGCCACCTGCAACCGTACGGAAATTTATGTGGTCATGGACCGTCTCCATATGGGAGGTTATTTCCTCCGCGGCTTTATGGAGCAGTGGTTTGGAGTGAAGAACGAGCAATTTGCACAGCATATGTATATATATGAAGACGAGCAGGCGATTGCGCATTTATTCCGCGTGACCTGCGGCCTGGATTCCATGGTGATTGGCGAGACGCAGATCCTGGGACAGGTACGGAGTTCTTTTCTCACGGCTCAGGCTGAGGGTGTAACTGGAACTTGGTTCAATCGGTTATTTAAACAAGCGGTGACGCTGGGCAAAAGAGCACATAGTGAAACGTCAATCGGCGAAAGCGCAGTATCTGTCAGTTATGCGGCAGTGGAGCTGGGCAAGCGGATTTTTGGCATGTTCACTGGTAAAAGGGTGCTGATTCTCGGTGCCGGCAAAATGAGCGAGCTGACTGTAAAGCATCTATATAGTAGCGGTGCGGCGGAAGTGATTGTCGCTAACCGTACGCTATCGCGTGCGATTGAGCTGGCAGAGAAGTTCTCGGGTAAGCCGAGCACGATTGAAGATGCACTAAAAACACTTAATGAGGTAGATATCGTGATCAGCTCAACGGGAGCGGATGGGTATGTACTCTCGGGAGATCAGGTAGCGAATGCTATGAAGCGTCGCCCTTCGCGGCCGCTTTTCATGATTGATATAGCTGTACCTCGTGATATTGATCCTGCAGCGGCTAATGTGCCAGATGTTTTTTTGTATGATATTGACGATCTGGAGGGCATTGTGGAGAGTAACCTGGAAATGCGCCGGAGTGAAGCTGCGAAGATTGAAGTGATGATCAGCGAGGAAATGGATGAATTCCAACTGTGGCTGAAGACGCTTGGCGTGAGACCGGTAATCCGGGCGCTTCAGGATAAGTCGAATGCAATTCATGAGGAAACGATGGAGAGTCTGTTCAATAAGCTGCCTGAGCTGGACGAGCATCAGCGCAAGGTGATTCGTCGTTTGACCAAAAGCATTGTGAACCAAATGATGCATGATCCAATCAATGTAATTAAAGAGATGTCCGGCGGCAAGCAGGGGAATGAAGCGCTTGATTATTTCTCCAAAATCTTTGCCTTGCAGGAACAGCTCGAATCCAATTCAGATGGCGGAGATTCCGCCCCGGTTAAGCAGTCTAGTTCCGCAGAACGAACTGCCGGTAGCGGCGATTTTTCTGTGCCTAAGACGGTGCTTGCTCCGGCAGGCCTGTTGGGTAGGTGAGTGATATGCAACTGCTGAACGGAATATATGATGCCGCTCTGCTGCTATATGCCCTGAGCCTGCTGTTTGTTTTCTCGGATTGCCTTTATCGCAACCCGAGTGGGAAGCGGTTAGGCACGGGGCTTCTTGTTGTTGTGGGTCTTTTACAAGCTGCGGGGCTCGGGATTCGTTTCTCTCAGGAGAAGGGACTGCCCATTTTTACACCTTATGATTTCTTGTTCTGGTTTGCATTTAGTATTGTTCTGACTTCGCTTGCGGTGGCTTTCACGCGTGGTGGGGAGTTTACGATTCTGCTGCTTAGTGTGGCTGGATTCTGTGTTTTTCTCCTAAATCGGGTGTGGCTGACGGCTGGGGGACATACGCTTGAGACTTGGAGCGCGGTGTATGGCTGGCTGACGATGCATGTGATTTTGGCCAACTTAAGTTTTGCTGCACTGACACTAGGGACCGTATTTGCAATTTTGTATTTATTCCTGCACACCAGACTCAAAAGCAAGCAATGGAGTGACCGAATTCGTCGTTTGCCGAACTTAGAGACTACAGATAAATACTCTTACACAGCTATTCTGGTGGGGACTCCTTTGCTGGCAATCTCTCTGGTGATGGCTAGCTTATCTATTGTATCTGAGGGCCGGACACTATTATTGAAGGATTTAAAAGTATTAACAACGCTTATCGGCCTCGGGATTTACATATTTTATATTATCTTTAAGAAATCCGGGCGGAAAAGTGGAGTAAGTATGGCTCGCTGGGCGATTTTAGGATATGCTTTTACTATCTTGAATTTTTTGTTGAATTCTTTGTCTGGTTTTCACGGTTGGAGCGGGGAGTGAAGGACATGACTCGGTATTTACCTATAATGCTGGATTGTGAAGGGCAACTGGTTGTGGTTATTGGCGGTGGTGTCGTGGCTGAACGGAAGGTGAGTGGGCTGCTAGAGGCTGGAGCGGTGGTTAAGGTGATTAGTCCCTCTTTGACAGATACACTTGTCGCTCTAACAAAAAAGGGTCTCATGACCTGGCATGACCGCGCTTATGCTCCCGGAGATCTCCGTGGGGCCTTTCTCGTATATGCAGCCACTAATGATAGAACGGTTAATGAAGAGGTTGCGCAGGAATCTAGGCGAATTGGCATTCCTGTGAATGTGGCTAGCCATGCGGAAGCGGGGAACTTTATTACGCCCGGAGCTATACGGAGGGGTCGTTTGACGGTAGCTGTATCTACTTCAGGAGCTGGGCCGCTTGCGGCTGCGAAGATTAAAAGTGTGCTTGAAGAGGCGCTGGATGCGGCGTATGAGCCTTATTTGGATTTTGTACATACCATGCGAACCCGGATTAAGGAAAGGGAATCTTCTGCTGAAGTTCGCGGAAGGCTTTTGCGGAAGCTCGGGGCGATCGATGTGTTGAACGAGATGAGAAACGGTAGCTTTATCGCGTGGAGCGCGGAAGATATGGATGCTTGGATTGCTAGTCATCGGGCGGAGTAAAAGTGCGCGTGAACACTGTGAAGATTACAAAATTAGATTAGATTAATGATATGAGAAAAATAGGCTACTGTCGGGATAGTTGAGATAGCGGTAAAAGTACCGATAAACTAATTAGAGATGAGCAAAACAGCGAAAAGAGGGACAAAAATACCTCTCAATTGAGCTATAGTCGCCGAAGATGCTAAATGAGGTGTATAAATGCCCCTGAATTAGCAGAAAACGGTCATATCAGCGAAAAAAAGGGACAATAATACCCCAGAATTGAGCTATAGTCGCCGAAGACGCTAAATGAGGTGTATAAATACCCTTGAATTAGCAGAAAACGGCCATATCAGTGAAAAGAGGGACAAAAATCCCCCTTAATTGAGCTACAACCACGGAAGTACTATATATGTTTTACGGTGAAGAGTAAGAGGCAGACGCTATCAGGAGGAATGAACAATGCGTAAGATTATTGTGGGGAGTAGACAGAGTGCGCTTGCGTTGACGCAAACAGGGCATGTAATTGCCGATCTGGAGCGACTTAGTGAGGAGCATGGGTTTGGATTTACTTTTGAGGTGAAAAAGATTATTACCAAAGGGGACCGCATCCTTGATGTCACCTTGTCCAAGGTCGGCGGCAAAGGGCTGTTCGTGAAGGAAATCGAGCAAGCAATGCTTGAAAAAGAAATCGACATGGCAGTGCACAGCATGAAGGACATGCCCTCCGAGTTACCGGAGGGGCTGATCAACGGCGCTGTGCCGAAGCGTGTCGATCCGCGCGATGCACTGATCTCTAACGGAGGCGTCTCGCTGGACGAGCTGCCTCCCGGCGCACGCGTAGGCACAAGCAGCCTACGCCGCTCCAGCCAGCTAGCTGCGCTGCGGCCTGATCTGGTCATTGAGCCCGTGCGCGGCAACATTGACTCGCGGCTGCGCAAGCTGGAGAGCGGCGAGTACGACGCGATCCTGCTGGCAGTAGCGGGGCTGTCGCGTATGGGCTGGCAGGACCGCGTAAGCGCCTACCTGCCGCCGGAAGTTTGCCTGCCCGCTGTAGGGCAGGGCGCACTCGGCATAGAGTGCCGCGAAGATGACGCCGACCTGCGGAAGCTGTTGGCGTTATATAACGACGCCGATACAGCGTTGACGGTGGCAGCGGAGCGCACGTTCCTTGGCGCGCTTAATGGAGGCTGCCAAGTGCCGATTGGCGCTCATGCAGTGCTTGACACAGCTTCCGAAGCTGTTGCAGCGGAGCGCAAAGTGATCTCCTTAACCGGAATGGTGGGAACGCCTGACGGTTCAACGATTTTGAAAGAAACTTGCACTGGGGTAGACCCGGTACAGCTCGGCGAAGAAGTTGCTAAGAAGCTGATCGCAAGAGGAGCGGAGAAGATACTGTCAGACGTTAGGGGATGAGGGGATTGACGGGGAAGGTTTATTTGGTAGGTGCAGGTCCCGGGGACGCAAAACTGATTACTGTAAAAGGCCTCGAGTGTATTCGAAAAAGCGACGTACTGGTGTACGATCGGCTGGCAAGTCCTAGATTGCTGAAATGCATGAAGCCTGGCGGCGAGAAGATTTATGTAGGCAAGCTGCCGGATCGCCACACGATGAAGCAGGAAGAGATTAATCAATTGTTAGTTGATTTGGCTTTGCAGGGGAAAACAGTGGTGCGGCTTAAGGGTGGGGACCCTACGATTTTTGGCCGCGTAGGTGAAGAAGCGGAGCTGCTGCGCAAAAATGGGATCTATTACGAAATCGTACCGGGCATCACGTCGGCGATCAGCGTACCTGCTTATGCGGGTATACCTGTCACGCACCGCGATCATGCTTCTTCCCTGTCGATTATCACCGGACATGAGAGTCCAGATAAACTGGATCATTCCATTCATTGGGATAAAGTAACGAACGCCACAGGGACGTTAGTATTCTTGATGGGCGTAGCTAAAATAGGATATATCAGCGCCCAGCTAATCAAGCATGGGCGTCCGCCAGAAACACCCGTGGCGCTGGTACGCTGGGGCACACGCGCAGATCAGGAGACACTGACGGGAACCCTCGCCGATATTGAGGCGAAGGTGAAGGCGGCGGATTTTCAGCCGCCAGCCGTGATCGTTGTCGGCGACGTGGTGCTGCAGCGTGAGCAGCTCAAGTGGGTTGAGGCGATGCCGTTATTCGGCAAACGCATCGTAGTGACACGGGCTCGCAGCCAAGCAAGCGAGCTCGTGGATATGATTGAGGAACTCGGCGGGGAACCCTACGAGTTCCCGGTGATCGAGACGATCATGCCGGAAGGGGCAGAGAAGAAGGAGAAGATTGCAGCGGCGTTTGGCGCGCTGGAATCGTACGACTGGGTATTCTTCACTAGCCCGAACGGCGTGGAGTTTTTTTGGCGCCACTTGGCGGAGCAGGGGGCGGACATTCGAGGGCTTCACCGCGCAAGGATTGCAGCGGTGGGGCCGGGCACTGCCGCCGCGCTGGCGCAGCGCGGGGTGATTGCTGAAGAGCTTCCGGCGAAGTTTCAGGCGGAAGGTCTGATTGAGACGTTCGGCCCTCGGCTGCTGCCGGGGCAGAACGTGCTGTTGCCGCGCGGTGATCTGGCGCGCGAATGGCTGCCGGACAAGCTGAGAGAGCTTGGCCTTCAAGTGACAGACGTCGATACCTATGAGACGGTTGTGACTGGCGAGGATGATGACGAGCTGTTGAAGCTGCTGGAGGAGGGGCGTGTTCACGCAGTAACCTTTACCAGCTCTTCGACGGTGCGCAATTTCATCCACATTTTGAAGCGAATGGGGCTGGAGGATCCACTCCCACTGCTAGCTAATGTGAAAATAGCCTGTATTGGTCCATTAACCGAGCAGACAGCCGTGGAGGCGGGTCTTACTCCGGGACTACTTCCTGAAGAAGCTACTATTAATGCTCTGGTGCAGGAGCTCTGTCGCTGGAATGCAGAGACTCAACTTCAAAAAGCTTGAATGGACGCCAATCGAACATCGGCTTTATAACATCGCCTGAAGTTGTATCTATCTAGGAAGTCTCACACCGCTATTGTAAGTAACTTAAGTAGCATGAGCTTGGCCTCCGAACGTAGTTACTGTTAAAGCTCAGAGTATGATGGACGGCTGAGTTGTAAACTAACTGGCGTGAATGGGTGAGTAAGTCTATGTACGTATAAAGTTCACGTAGCTCTAATTGATATGTTAGATATTGGGTACTTGGATTAATATGCAACCTAGTGGAAATATAGCTTTTAATCTGGTTACTAGACTGGTATGAGGTCTGTTAGCATGAGGTCAGATTGAGGTTTAGTTGCACTTTATACACTTAAATTCCCTGAATTTTAGCGAAAATCCATTTTAGTTGTAATATGTGCAATTAAATATGCGCTAAAACAGGGGTTTTCGCTCTTTTGTAATAAATAACTGTAGAGAGTGCAACTAAAACTTACAGTTACGATAAAACTTCAAAATAACTGCACAAACTACAACTATGCCGCAGCTAGTCAACGATCGAGGGTTTAGTTATATATTTTATTTTCAGGAGGATGAACAAATGAGCTTTCCAATAACACGTCACCGCCGTCTACGCGGATCTGCTGGAATTCGCGGTATGGTGCGGGAGACCGTACTGAATGTGCTGGATTTTGTACAGCCTATATTTGTGACTTATGGAACAGGTGTGAAGAATGAGATTAGCTCGATGCCGGGCGTGTACCATTTTTCACTGGATACTTTAAAAGCAGAAGTGGACGAGATTGCCGCACTGGGCATTCCGGCTGTGCTGTTATTCGGGATTCCTGAAACGAAGGATGCTATCGGTTCTTCCGGTTTCGCAGAGGATGGAATTGTGCAAGAGGCTACTCGCTTGATCAAGCAGTGGTACCCTGAGCTGCTGGTCGTTGCAGATACCTGCCTTTGTGAATTTACGGATCACGGACATTGCGGGATGGTGCATACGCATACGGTGAACGGCGTTGTACACGGTGATGTCATCAACGATGCTTCGTTAGAGCTGTTAACTCGTACTGCGGTGTCCCAAGCTAAAGCTGGAGCAGATATTATTGCCCCTTCGAATATGATGGATGGATTCGTACACGCGATTCGTGCGGGACTGGATGAGAATGGCTTTGAGCATGTGCCGATTATGTCGTATTCGGTTAAATATGCTTCGGCATTTTATGGCCCTTTCCGCGAAGCTGCGGATTCGGCACCTCAGTTCGGGAATCGCAAAACGTATCAAATGGACCCTGCTAATCTGCGCGAAGCGCTCCGTGAAGCAGAATCCGATGTGCTGGAAGGTGCAGATATGTTAATGGTGAAGCCAGCTCTGGCTTACTTGGACGTGATTCGTACGATCCGCGATCAATTTGATTTACCTCTTGTGGCTTATAATGTGAGTGGCGAATATTCCATGGTAAAAGCAGCGGCGCTGCAAGGCTGGATCGATGAGCAAGCCGTTGTGCTGGAAATGCTGACTGGAATGAAGCGCGCCGGAGCGGACATTATTATTACTTATTTTGCAAAAGATGCAGCCCGCTGGCTGCGTGGTTAATCTCGATCACACTGATATCGCTGCCTAAGCAGCTGCTATATACTTGTGAGACAGACTCAGAACAGAACAGGAGTGAAGATAGATGAGTAATGTGCCAATGGCGCGTAAAGAGGAAGCGTCCCGTAAGGCTTTTGATGAAGCAAAACAATATATTCCCGGTGGGGTGAACAGCCCTGTACGGGCGTTCAAATCCGTAGGTTTGACTCCAATTTATGTGGATCATGGGGTCGGCTCGCGTATTTATGATATCGACGGCAACAGCTTTATCGACTATGTATGCTCATGGGGACCGCTGATTATGGGTCATGCGCATCCTGAGGTTGTAAAGGCATTGCAGGAGACGGCAGTAAAAGGGACAAGCTTTGGCGCACCAACTTTACTCGAAACAGAGATGGCAAAAACCGTTGTTGAACGTGTGGCCTCTGTAGATATCGTACGTATGGTTAACTCCGGAACGGAAGCAACGATGAGCGCGATTCGTTTGGCACGTGGTTATACCGGACGCAGCAAAATCTTGAAGTTCGAAGGCTCCTATCACGGTCACGCGGATAGCTTACTTATTAAAGCAGGTTCCGGTGTAGCCACATTAGGTTTGCCGGATAGCCCGGGCGTTCCTGAAGGTGTGGCAGTAAATACCATCACAGTTCCATACAATGATTTGGAGTCCACTCAGGTTGCTTTTGAACGCTTTGGCAGTGAGATTGCCGCAGTAATTGTGGAGCCGATTGCCGGGAACATGGGTGTTGTACCACCACTTCCAGGATTCCTGGAAGGACTTCGCAAGTTAACCTCAGACCATGGATCTTTGCTTATTTTTGATGAAGTAATGACAGGCTTCCGTGTCAACCGTGGCTGTGCTCAAGGATTGTTCAACATTACTCCGGATATCACTTGCTTCGGCAAAGTCATCGGTGGAGGACTTCCAGTAGGCGCTTATGGCGGCAAAAGAGAGATTATGGAGCAAATCGCTCCTACGGGACCGATTTATCAGGCGGGCACACTTAGTGGTAATCCATTAGCGATGGCAGCAGGATATACTACGTTGAAGCTGTTAACACCTGAAGTTTATGATCGGTTGGAGCAATTAGGAGCACGATTGGAAGCAGGCTTGAAAAAGAATTCCATCGAGACTGGCATTCCGCTGACCATTAACCGCGTGGGCTCGATGGTCTGCCCTTTCTTCACGGAAGGACCTGTTACCAATTTTGAGACGGCCAAGACTAGCGACACAGACCTATTCCGTCGTTATTTTGGTCATATGTTGAGCCAAGGCATTAGCGTGCCGCCTTCACAGTTTGAAGGCATGTTCGTATCGGCTGCGCATAGTGAGCAGGATATTGATGATACCATTGAGGGCCATTATAACGCCCTGAAAGCCCTTTGAGTAACGGAGCCGGAGAACGAACCGGTGGTGGAGCTTGGACTAGACGTGGAGAATGGCTGGAAGTCACACCCGGCAAAATCATTACTGGAACCGAGGACTCTGAAGCTGCGATTGACAAGTGGCTGCTAGAAACTGTAGGGATGCCTGAGAAGCTTCATCTGCGTCTGCGCCGTGAGGGAGGCATTCAGTGGAAGGGAGACCGACTTCGGTTGGCGCTTTTCCCTCATCGTGAAGCGGGTATTAAACCGGTATGGGAAGAGCTTGAGGTGCTGTATGAGGATGATTTTTGCTTGGTCGCCCACAAGCCGGCAGGGATGGCGGTTCATCCAGACGGCAGTGGCTTAGGTGTAACGCTGGATCACCTTGTAGCTGCGCATTATATAGCTTCCGGAGAAGGTGTGGCTGTGCGCCATATTCACCGGCTGGACAAGGATACAACAGGCCCGGTGATGTATGCGAAGAATGAGTTCGCACAGCTTGTCTTAGACGAGAATATGCGCGACAAAAGCATCTCGCGGCTTTACGCCGCGATCGTCGAAGGCATAGTGCCGCCTGCGCTTAAAGTGATCGACGCGCCGATTGGGCGCGATCGCCATCATGCGGCGCGGAGAAGAGTCTCACCCGGCGGACAATCCGCCGTGACTCGAATCATTGGACGCGAGGCACTGCATGGCGGGAGCCTGGTGCATGTGCAGCTGGAGACCGGACGGACGCATCAGATTCGCGTCCATCTCAGCCATATGGGTCATCCCTTGTATGGGGATGCGCTATATGGCGGTCCGGTCTGGGCTTCAAGCGCAGCCGGCCGTCATGCGCTACATGGTGAATCGTTGACCTTTCGCCACCCTTGGAGCGGAGAACAGCTTGAGGTGAGTGATCCGTGGCCGGAGGATATGCTGCAGCTGCGGGAGCTGCTGGCTGAAGCACCTTAACGATACGTATACCTAAGAGCCGTAAAATCAGCAAAAGCTGGTTTTACGGCTTTTTTGATTTATTTTTCGCAGAGTAAATAAATTTCTAATTTTTTTCAGAAAGAAACATCTATCTATGTCCTATTAGCAAACGAAGCATATAATACTTTGTTCATGCGGAGCAGGGTATGTCTGTACAAGGAGAGTTCGATTAGCCTCTGAATTTATGAAATTAATTAGCACCCTGTCCGGTTAGTGCGCCAAAGTTGTCATGCCTTTCTGTTTGAAGCATATACATGTGGGGAGTAACATTTTGGGCTTATGCTCTGGGCCTGTCTCAGGGTAAGATTATGCCAAGAAGGAGGACATATCCCGTGTTTGATCAGTCCCACGGCTTGCGGTTTGATATTTATGAACGCATTCACCTATCGGAAGAGCTTCCGGGAATAGCTGAGCTGGAGGAGGTTGAACTACTTCCGGAAATCCAGGTGATTCAGCGGGAGGATCGTGCCGAGTTATATGGTCAGCTGTTGCTTACCGGACTCTACCGGAGCGAAGATGACCGAACACAGCGTCTGGAGCACGCCATTCCCGTTGAAATCACTGTTCCGCTTACACGCGTCAGCTCGATTGAAGATATTGGGGTGGAGATCGAGAATTTTGATATTGATCTGCTCACGATGCGTACTGTGAATATAACAGGCGTATTATCCCTGCGGGGAATCGGTGGTACGGAGCCTCAACCACAACCGACCTGGCAGCAGGAAGAGTACACAGTGGCTTATTCCCCTCTCAGTGATGACAGGGTAATCGAAGCATCTGCAGAGAACCAAGAACACGAAACTGATGCGCTTTATGAAAATTCACAGTGGACCTTTGGTGAGGATGCAGCGGAGGTTGCTGTAGAAGAACATGAGCATGCAGAAGCGAATGCTGAAGCAACAGAGGCCCCGCTGGTCTCAAGCGGAGTGGGTCAATCGTCCCCTATAGTTAATTTCTCATCCGCTCATGAGAAGGACAAGGGCGCGAAAGCCCGGACGCATAGTCTGGATTCGCAAACTGAGGATTCCAAAGCAGGTATAGCGGATTACTGGTTTAAAGCTGAGTCACAAAATGAGGAAGCTGAGGCTACACAGCTGAATCAAGTTAGCCAAGTGAGTGAAGCGGATCAGGAGCAAGAAGCGGAATATACCTTTGCTTCCAGAGAAAAAGCTGTCCCAGCAGCCACTGTTGAGGCAGAGCAGGACATTGCTGTATTCGCTTCAGAGGCAAACCATGAGCTTCACGCACAAGAAGAGAATGCTCAGCCGATCAGTGAGAATTCGAACGAAGTCTTTGTTTCTCAAGAGACGGTGCCACAACCAGAGGAGAAGCAAGACCTTAAGATTGCGCTAGGTAGTAAGAAAGAAGCAGAGGTTCCAGCGAAAGAACATCTCACCTTCTCTTCATTACTCAGCTCTAGCCGTTCTCGTAAAGAACAGGAAGCTCTTCAGTCCGAAGGAACTGTATCGGCTGCAGCGATCATTCCAGAAGCGGGAAATAATACAGAGTGGAAGAGCAGATTCATTACCGGAGCAGATGGCGCTAACTTGTTCCGGAAGGTTCGACTTTGCATCGTGCAGCGTGAAGAAACACTAGATACGATCGCAGAGAAGTATCAGCTAAGTGCACGGGAGCTGGGAATGTATAATCGATTGTCTGGGCAGAGTGTAGAAGAAGGGCAAGTGTTGTACATTCCGTAGTTGAGTTACAATGCGTACTCACATGATTAGATAAAGCGGCTGTCCCAACAGTAGATTTTTTACTGATAGACGGCTTCTTCTTCTCTAAAAAATCAAAAAAAAGGGGTCAGATTCAGGAGCTTATACTTGTCCTTGAATCTGACCTCTTTGAATTGTGCCCACCCACCTAAACGACCTTAAGCATCATATTCTCGGCAAACGGTTCGCGACGACAACAATTAGGGAAAACCTCCCTATAATTCAGATATAATTGCTCAATAGACTGATAATTAAGGAATTTCTCCCTGAAAATCAGCTGATTTCCCTACGAATAAGATATTACCTCTTTTTTTAGGGAGAAAATCCCTAATCCTATTCATTTAAAGCAATTATCGGCTATAATCAGGGGGTTTTTCCCTAATTACTTAAAAAGAGCAGCTGCTCAATAAGTGGCATTCGCACTTTTTGGAGAGCCCCTTTGTCATATATAAGAAAGTATAAGTCGAAATTCCGCTTATAGTCCCGCTGTAGAAGCCTATTCAGGTTGACTAGGGATGACTCAAAATGTATTATGGAGTAAGCAATATCTAAGTAAAGACTGGGAACGGGAAGAGTAGGCGGTCAGCCCTTCAGAGAGCGGAATGCAAGTGCTGTGACATTCCGTAGGATACAGCCACCGAAGTCGCCCCGGAGTCGCCCTTCTGAGCTTGTCTTCATAGGCATGAGAGATAAGTTAGGATGTGGCCGGTAGCAGCCGTTATCTGTACGAGTGTCGCGCTAAGCTTCTGAACCGTAAGGTGAGAGAAGTGTAGGTTTATTTTTCATTGGCGCGAAACAAAGGTGGTACCGCGAAAGAATGGCCTTTCGTCCTTTGAGACGAGGGGTCTTTTTGTTTTTTAAATATAAGAATGTATAAGTTTCACTCTGTATATCGTTCTTATATTTTTACAAGAAACTACAAGTAACCAAGTGGAGGTATCAGAGAATGGCTGACCAAAACAATCTAACAGCGGCAGAGTTGCCGGACCTGCAAGATACAGCGGCAGATGCTGCCGCTGCAAACGACACTAAGAATGAAATGCCAACAACGTATGATCCGAAATCGGCAGAAACCAAGTGGTATTCCTACTGGACAGAGGGTGGATATTTCCGTGCAGGCGGACGTCCAGATGCAAAAGCATATAGCATTGTAATCCCGCCACCAAACGTAACGGGAATGCTGCACATTGGCCATGCGCTTGATTTTACGCTTCAGGACATCTTGATTCGTACGAAACGGATGCAGGGCTTCGACACGCTTTGGCTACCGGGTACGGACCATGCCGGTATCGCAACGCAAACAAAGGTAGAGCAAAAGCTGCGTGAGCAAGGAATCTCAAGACATGATCTCGGACGCGAGAAGTTCCTGGAGCAGGTATGGGATTGGAAAGATAAATATGCGAACACCATTCATGAGCAGTGGGCTAAGATGGGGCTTTCCCTTGACTATTCCCGCGAACGGTTTACCTTGGATGAAGGGTTGTCGAAGGCTGTACGTGAGGTATTCGTTAAGCTTTACAATAAAGGCTTGATCTACCGTGGGAAACGTATCATCAACTGGGACCCGGCGGCTCGCACAGCATTGTCGGATATCGAGGTTGAATATAAAGAAGTTAACGGTCACTTGTATCACCTGCGTTACCCGCTCAAAGACGGTAGTGGATTTATTACAGTAGCGACTACACGTCCGGAGACGATGCTGGGCGATACGGCGGTTGCTGTTCATCCGGAAGACGATCGTTATAAAGATCTGATCGGCAAAACGTTGATCCTGCCGATTATTGGCCGTGAGATTCCGATTATCGCTGATGATTATGTAGACAAAGAGTTTGGTAGTGGTGCGGTTAAGATTACACCAGCTCATGACCCGAATGACTTCGAGATGGGGCAACGTCACAACTTACCGCAGATTAACGTAATGGATGAGAGCGGTACGATGAATGAAGAAGCAGGACCATATCAAGGTCAAGACCGGAGTGTATGTCGTAAGGCCATTACTGCTGACCTGAAGGAGCAAGGTGTGCTGATCAATATCGAAGATCATGTGCATCAAGTAGGACACAGTGAACGCTCTGGAGCCGTTGTTGAACCCTACTTGTCCACACAATGGTTCGTGAAGATGCAGCCACTGGCTGAAGCTGCCATAAACGCACAGAAGGATGGGAACGGGGTTAACTTTGTACCGGACCGTTTCGAGAGAACTTACCTGAATTGGATCGAGAACGTTCGCGATTGGTGTATTTCCCGTCAGCTGTGGTGGGGACATCGAATTCCAGCATGGTATTCCGAGTCTACTGGTGAACTGGTTGTGGCAAATGACGAGGAAGAAGCGCGCCGGATCAGCGGTCTAACCGATCTGAAACAGGACGAGGATGTATTGGATACTTGGTTCAGCTCTAATCTGTGGCCTTTTGCGACACTAGGATGGCCGGATGAGAACAGCGCAGATTTCAAACGCTACTATCCGAACGATGTGCTCGTAACAGGTTACGATATTATTTATTTCTGGGTAGCGCGGATGATCTTCTCAGCCCTCGAATTTACCGGAGAAAAACCGTTCTCTGATGTATTGATGCACGGTTTGGTACGGGATTCCGAAGGCCAAAAAATGTCCAAATCTCTCGGAAACGGCGTAGATCCGCTTGAAGTTATCGAGAAGTATGGCGCAGATGCAATGCGCTACATGATTTCTACCGGAAGTACCGCCGGACAGGATCTGCGTTTCCGCTGGGAAAAGGTTGAACAGGCGCGTAATTTCGCCAATAAGATCTGGAATGCATCACGCTTCGCGCTTATGAATTTGGAAGGCGTAAGCTTTGAGAATATTGATATTTCTGGTGAGCTAAGTACTGCTGATCGTTGGATTCTGCACCGTCTGAACGAAACTTCTCGCGAAATTACGCGTCTAATTGACTCGTACGAGTTCGGTGAGACCGGTCGCCAGCTGTACAACTTCATTTGGGACGATCTCTGTGACTGGTATATTGAGTTCGCGAAGCTGTCGCTTTACGGATCAGATGCCGCTGCCAAAGCTAAGACACAGTCTGTACTTGCTTATGTATTAGACCGCACAATGCGCCTGATTCATCCGTTCATGCCGTTTATTTCGGAAGAAATCTGGCAGCACTTGCCGCATGAAGGAGAGACGATTACCCTTGCTGCATGGCCGGAGTATGATGCTGCTCTGGAGAACCCACAAGCGGTAGCAGAAATGAACCTGTTGATGGATGTAATCCGGGCGGTTCGTAATATCCGTGCGGAAGTGAATGTACCGATGAGCAAAAAGGTTGAGTTGATCATCAAAGCGGGTAATGAAGAGACGCTGAGTATTATCACCCGTAACGACAACTACATTGGACGCTTCTGTAATACGTCTTCTTTCGAAGCTGGCCTGAATCCGCAAACGCCGGATAAGGTAATGTCCGCTGTAGTAACAGGAGCAGAGCTGCTTCTGCCATTGTCGGGCCTCATTGACATTGAACAAGAAATCGCTCGTCTGGAAAAAGAAGTACAGACGCTGAACAGCGAAGTAGAACGCGTAGAGAAAAAGTTGAGCAATCAAGGCTTCGTAGCTAAAGCTCCTGCTAAAGTTATCGAAGAGGAACGGGCGAAGCAGGCAGATTATTCTGCTAAACGTGAGAAAGTACTTGCCCGCATCGCAGAGCTGAGAGGATAAGAGACATGGATGACCTAAATCGGGGCGGAAATACCGCCCCTCTTGCGACATACACCGAAGCGGTTGATTGGATCAAGAGCCTAATTCCTTTTGGAATCCGGCCAGGTTTAGATAGAATTGAGATGTTGATGGACAAGCTGGGAAATCCGCATCGTCGGTTGAAATTTATTCATGTGGCGGGAACGAACGGCAAAGGCTCAACTTGTGCTTTCTTAACTAGTGCACTTATACAAAGCGGCTATTCTGCAGGAACCTTTACGTCTCCGTATATTACTAAGTTCACAAACAGGTTCCAATACAATAATACGGACATCGCTGAAGAAACGCTTGTCGAGCTGGTTAACCAATTACGTCCGCTAGTCCAAGAAATTTCGGAAACGGAGTTTGGCTCACCTACGATGTTCGAGGTAACTACAGCTGTGGCCATTCTATTTTTTGCGGGCGTCTCTTGTCCTGATGTTGTCGTATGGGAGACCGGGCTTGGGGGAAGGCTGGATGTAACGAATATCGTGACTCCGATTGTTTCTGTGATTACTAATGTTGGTCATGATCACATGGATATTTTGGGAGATACGCTAGAGAAGATAGCGATGGAGAAAGCCGGAATTATCAAGACAGGCGTACCTGCTGTTAGCTGCGTAACTCAGCCGGAGGTTGTGGCGGTTCTGAAAGAGAAAGCAGCGGCTTGCCGCTCAACTCTTTATCTTGCAGGAGAAGATTTTAGTTATGAAGCTAGTGGAATCCGTGAGGGTGCCCAGACTTTTCACTTTAAGGGTCCCTTCCGTTCGCTTGAGCTTGGGATTGAGATGAAAGGCGAGCACCAGATTAGCAATGCGGCGGCTGCCATGATGGTACTTGAAGTTCTGCGCCAGTATATGGCTTTTATGCTTGAGGATGAAGATGTTCTTGAAGGTTTGCGCCACGCATTCTGGGCTGGAAGGCTGGAAGAGGTAAGCAAGTCTCCTAGGATTGTACTGGACGGAGCACATAATCCGGAAGGTGCGGAGAGTCTTGCAAAAAGTCTGCCTCAGCTCTATCAATACGGTAAATTAAATTTACTTATGGGAATGCTGTCAAATAAGCATCATGAATCCTACTTTAAGCATATACTGCCTATAGTGGATACGCTCATCCTGACCGAACCGGATTTCCAGAACAAAATGGACGCGGAGAATCTGCAAGTTATTGCAGAAAGTCTGCGGGAGAAATATGCCAAGGAAAACTTGGCAATCATAGTAGAACATAATTGGGGAAAAGCGCTGCAGCTACTGAAGTCGATTACAGCGGAGGATGACCTTGCCGTCGTATCTGGTACGCTGTATTTAATCTCTGACGTACGCGGTACACTTTTGCAGCAACCCGATACTGAAAAAGGCTGGTGACGACTGTTGGATACTACTGAACGTGTGCATTTTATAGGGATCGGCGGCTACGGAATGAGCGCGATTGCCCGGGTAATGCTGGAAATGGGATATACAGTTACGGGCTCCGATGTGGCTGCCCAAGAATTAACGGATAAATTGATTGCCAAAGGTGCCAAGATTTATATCGGGCATACTGCGGAACAAGTAAAAGGTGCGGATCTAGTCGTATACTCTACGGCTTTGTCTAGTGATAATGTGGAATGGGTGGAAGCTGAACGTCTTAAGATTCCAATTCTACATCGTTCACAAATGTTAGCCCGTTTATTGAATGAACGTAAAGGGGTAGCCGTTGCTGGAGCACACGGAAAAACTACCACCTCCTCCATGATCGCACTCGTGATGGAAGAATGTGACGTTGATCCAACGTACATTATTGGCGGAGAGATTATGAACGTGGGTACGAATGCAAAGGCAGGACAAGGTGAGTTTGTAGTAGCGGAAGCAGATGAGAGTGATGGTTCTTTCCTGCACTATCATCCTTGGCTTGGGATTGTTACGAATGTAGAAGCAGATCACTTGGAAAATTACGATGGGGACTTTAACCGTCTTAAGGCTGCATATGTGCAGTTTATGAATCAAACGCGCGAAGATGGAACGGCTATAGTATGCGCTGATGACGAGAATGTGATTTCTCTTTTACCTGAAGTAACAGGTAAGGTAATTACTTATGGCATCAAGTCGAATACTGCGGATTATATCGCCACTGATATCGTTCTAGGTGATCGTCAGGTGTCTTACACGATGAATCATAATGGGGAAGTGCTTGGACGGATTGAACTCTCAGTTCCCGGACAGTACAATCTTTATAATTCAATGGCAGCGGTAATTGCTTGTTTGAAATCAGGAATCTCTTTTGAGAAAATCGCTGAAGCGATTGTGAAATTCCATGGTGCGAAGCGCCGTTTTCAAGTGCTCGGAGAAGTCGATGACATTCTGGTCATTGATGATTATGCGCATCACCCTACCGAAATTCAAGCAACAATCAGTGCTGCCAAGGCTACAGGAAAACGGATTATTGCGGTATTCCAGCCTCAACGTTATACACGTACATTCTTTCTGTTAGATGCTTTCAGCCGTGCCTTTAGTGAAGCTGACGAAGTCATCATCACCGATATTTACTCTCCGGCTGGAGAGAAACAGATCGAGGGTGTTACTTCTGCGAAGCTGGTTGAGCTTATCGTTAAGAACAGTAATGCAGGTGCAAGACATCTACCAACCAAAGAAGATGTTCTTGCTGATCTGACACCTCGTATTGCTCCAGGTGATCTGGTGATTACGATGGGTGCAGGCGATATCTGGAAGGTCGGATACGCACTGGCAGACGGTTTGAAGAAGCATTAATATTACAGATCGTAGCTAATACGAGGATATTCAAATACTCTCTTCAATAGCACTTCCCCCAAATTTCCTTCAGATCATCTATTTGTTTATCTGAAGGGAGCTTAGGGGGAAGTGTTTTTTGGTATTGTTAACGTATTTACTGATATAGTTATAAAGTGCTATAGTGCTGTCAGAAGAGGATCGATTTTTTAACGTATATTTGGGGCTCCCACAAAGTACCTGAGTACGCATAGAAGCAAAGACTCAAGTTGTGGGGATATTTTCACATAGGTGGTGGCGTATGAGCTCCCTGATTGAAATTAGAACACTAATTTATTTGTTTATTTTTGGTAACTTATTTATGTTGCTGCTAATAACCAATTATCGAAGTACCGCTGTTAAAGATACCGCCTCGACATTGTTCATCCGATCAAAAGGGGTACAGCTGCTCTTTTGGTGTTCGATATTACTGTGGGATTACCTCCCTCATACGTTGTCCATTCCACTTAGTAATGCTCTGATTCTCGGTGGGTGCTGTCTAGAAATTACAGCCTTACTGCTGATGATGGGAGTACTGGGACCAAGAATAAAGCGATATTACATCATCCTTTCGGTATGGAGTGCAATCAGTTTTAGTATCATCGCATTATTTTTTAATCATTCCAACCTGCGCATCGCCTGTACATCACTTTGGTCTATACTGTTTGTAATCTATCCGGCTTATCATCTAACTGTAAATAAAAAGGCTACCCCTCTTCAAAAAATATTGGGTGTATTATTTTATGTAATTGCAGTGATTATGCTAATGCGGGCATTTGTTGCACTGATTTGGGAGCCTGAGATGAATGTGTTCTCAACAAATCTTACGCAGTATTTGTATTATCTGGGAATGTATTTGTTATTTATTGTGGGGGCGGCCGGTTTTATTCTACTCTCTAATGAGCATTCTTATGTCAAACTAAAAAGAATAGCCAGTTACGATGATTTGACGGGGATCCTAAACCGTGGAGCATTTCTTCAGGAAGCGGAGATAAAGCTTGAAAAGGCATTTCGAGAGCAGGAGTACTTCTCATTTTTGCTATTGGATTTGGATCATTTTAAAGAGGTCAACGACACTTACGGTCATGATACGGGTGATATTGTTCTGGAAGAATTCGCATCGACGATTAAAGATCATCTCGGAAATGGTGATTTGTTTGGCAGACTAGGGGGCGAGGAATTCGCAGTCATACTCTGTGGAATAGATGAACTAAGCTGTGACCAGAAAGCTGAGACACTTCGCGAGGCGGTAATGAATGCTTCCACTCATAAGATTCCCCAGGGGTACACTGTTAGTATAGGTGTAATTACGATCATGCCAGATCAAGAGATCTCGATAAATAAGTTGTACAAGCTAAGCGACAAGGCGTTATATCAGGCCAAGCAAGAGGGAAGAAATAGAATCATCAGATACCGATATGTATACTAAGAGTCAGGAATAGTTGGGGAGGTGAACTTCACTCATATGCATCTGGATCTCCAGACACTGCTGGTATGTCTCTTTCTATGGCAATCGTTCACGGTGCTGCTTATCGTGGTATATCGTTTACGTTACGCACAGGAACAGACGTATTCATTGTTTATCACAGCAAAATATTTGCAATTAGCAGTCTTGATCCTTTTATTGCTGAAGGATTATATAGATTCGTCACTTAGTCTACCGATCATAGTACTTCTTGCTTTGGCTGGCGCTACGCTCGAAAGCTTGGCGCTTCTGATGCTTCTCAGAGTATTCGGGAATAAGGTTGAAAAATATTATTCTATATTATTCGGAGTATCGATTATCGTTGTGGTGCTGATGTATTTGTTTAAGCAAGAGGATTCACTCGTTATTGCCGTTGCTTGCCTTGCGGCAGTTCTGATTATCGCCTACCCTGCTTATGTTTTATGCTTGAAGGTTATGGAGACCTCATTACAAATGATAATGGGACAGCTATATTTTATTATTATCTTATCATTGGCAGGGAGAGCTTTGGAACCGCTGTATTCCGTGTTAGGATTCAATACGCAAGTGACACAATTCCTTTATTTGATTTTTTATCTCGGTATTTATTTGTATATGTTTTTAGGAACCGCTGGAATTATGCTGCTTTATAGAGAGGATTCCTTCGCAGAAATGGAGCGGGTTGCAACTTATGATGAGTTGACAGGTATTTTGAACCGCAGGTCGTTTCTTCTGCGTGCCCGGCCTTTAATAGCTGCTTCAGCGATGAAGAAGCTGCCCTATTCTTTTTTACTGCTGGATGTGGATCATTTTAAGAGCATAAATGATACTTACGGTCATAATATAGGAGACCAAGTACTAACTGATCTGGCGTCTAAAATCGAGCAACAGCTTGGCAATGGTGATTTGATCGGTAGATTTGGGGGAGAAGAGTTCGCAGTACTTCTGCATAGAGCTGATGAGAAAAATAGTGATGTTATTGCTGAAGGAATGCGCACAGCCGTTTTAGGCTCAGTAATTCATGGTGTTCCGCTGCACTACACGATAAGTATCGGGGTCATCACAATAGAATCAGGCGAACGTTTTTCTCTGAACAATCTTTACAAACTTTGTGATAATGCATTATATCAGGCTAAGAAAAAGGGCAGAAACTGCGTCGTTAGAAGCTACGAAATATAAAAGTGTCTTTCTTTCGTCATTAGACGAGGAAGACACTTTTTTTGTTGCATAAGGAATGGTTCATTATACCTAACGATCATGAAAATTATGTTTAGGGAATTCATGTTCATGAATCTCTGGAAAAAGGAGATTTTTGGGTTGGATTATCAAAAAAAATGGCGATTTATAAAGGTTTATCGCAATGGATTTCGAATAAAGGATGAAAATATATAATAAATTTAAAGCTTCCCCTATAAATCGACAAATATTTTATATGAAATGAGTTACTATTGAACTGCATCTAAAGTTGCAGTGAAAAGTGGAGAGGGTTTAATACAAAAATACAAGGAGCCAGAGTCATGCGAGAAAAAATGCTGTTCCTATCAGCTCAGAATCAAAGCGCAGAGGATCTAGAAGGAGAAATGAGAACAGGGAGTATTCTCGAGATTTTGCTTGGGAAATTTGATATCGATTTGCTGACGTATTCCAGTACGCACAAGGAAATGTCTACAAATGATGGAACTTCACTAAAGGTTCATTACATTAACGGGTGCATTACCTCATGGAAATCCATGCTGCGTCCCTTACATATATTACGGAATTTCACTAATCGGAGTCATGCAGATAAAGACATGAAGAGCACCATCATGGAGCTTTGCAGATCGAATAATTACAGACATGTATTTATATCGCATAGCTTGCTTGGGAATTGTATAGATATGGTTCGGAATCTGCTACCTGAGGCAAGTGTTATTACAGATACGTATCGTTTTGAGAGCGGCGTTGCCGTTGGAAAAGAAATCGGAAGGCCGAACAGCGGTAATCCTTACCATAAACTAAATGAAGCTTTGATTCGGCGGCATAAGCGGAGACTAATGAATAAAACAGGGGTACTCCTGGCAACCTCGGAATGGGATGCCCTTAAATTTAAATCCTTATCCTTTGCGGATGCTCGTAAGGTTCATGTTGTTCCTCATTTCATAAAAATGAACGAGTACGACGCTTTTACTGAACCTGTTGCAAAAGAAAATTCAATAGTTCTGCACTGGAATATGAACACCAGACAGGGAATTAAAGCCGCTCAAAACTTCTTTAAGAAAAGCTACCCATTGATTAAGGAACAAGTGCCTGATATCAAGTGTTACATCACTAGTCATCAGGTTCATTCGGAAGTGTTGACGCTTATAAAAGAAGATGTATCAGTAGTTATCACTGGACCTTTGAAACCGTCAGCGGATTATATTCGTCGTGCTAAAGCGGTTCTAGTGCCTATCCTTGAAGGCTGTGAGGTCTCCAGAAACATTCTGGAATCATGGGCACTCAAAACGCCGGTTGTTACTAGCTCTATGGTATGTGAACGATTGAACTGTGAGCATAACCGTAATATTTTGCTTGCTAACACCTCAGTTGATGTTGTAGCTAGTGTAATAACGTTGTTAAAGAATCCTGAGATGGCAACGATTATTGCTGATCGGGCGCATCGCACATTGTTGAAGGATTACGAAGTGAATTATGTGAAGAATAAGATTCTTAGTCTTGTATAGAAGGTTTGCCCGAGAAGGGTGTGCCTACAGTATATAAAAAAACCGCGCGGACGTTTTAGGGTCCAACGCGGTTTTTTTATATTCTTGTATGATTTTACAGCAGGTTGCGGCGCAATTCTTCCGGAGATTTAGGAGACAGCATTCCAAGTGGAATATCGAATACTGTACGCGCTCCGCTTTGTCCTTCTTGACTCATGCGTTGAGCGGCTCTGGCATAGGCCACGAGAACGCTAGCTGTAAATTCTGGATTGCTCTCCAGCTTCAGGCCGAATTCAATAATCTGCTTTGTGCCTTCCCCTGTTACACCGCTGCGAATAACAAACCCGCCGTGCGGAATTCCGCTATGCTGAGCTGCCAATTCTTCTTCAGTGATGAAAGTAACCGTAGTATCATAATCTGCAAAATAGTTCGGCATATTCACGATTTCCTCGCGAATGCGTTCTTGATCTGCACCTGCCTCAGCAACAACAAAACACTCTCTGAGGTGCTTCTGGCGAGTGGTAAGCTCTGGTGTTTCGCCAGCGCGAATGGCATCAATAACCTCTTGTACTGGAACGGTATATTGTACACCGGCTTTCACTCCATCCACTCTGCGGATCGCATCGGAGTGACCTTGGCTAACGCCTTTACCCCAGAAGGTATATTCTTTACCTTGCGGAAGAATGGCTTCAGCAAGTAGACGATTCATTGAGAATAAGCCTGGATCCCAGCCGGTAGAAATTACGCTGAGTGTTCCACCTTGTTTAGCTGCGGCATCAACGGTCTCGTAGAACTCGGGGATTTTGGCATGAGTATCAAAGCTGTCCACGGTATTAAACATCCGGGCAATGGCTGGTGTTTGTTCTGGCAGATCGGTAGCCGATCCTCCGCATAGAATCATAACATCCACTTTTCCCTTATATTGTTCGACGGCAGAGATGTGCTCGAACTTCACACCGGTTTCTCCGGCTTCCAGTTGTCCAGGTTCTCTGCGCGTAAAGATCGCAACTAGCTCGATATCTTCACTTTGGTTGATAGCCTTACGTACACCTTTTCCTAAATTTCCGTAGCCTACAATAGCTGCTTGAATTTTTTGTTTCAGAAGAAGCCCTCCTAATCAGTAGTGAACTAAAGCACTATTTCTAGTTTACCTAGTATAGTGTACAATTTCAGCTCTTTTTATATAGTATATAAAAGTTACATGTAATGTAAACTGAATCTGCATAATCTTTCATAATTCCTAGCGCTTAAAAATAGCATATCTCTCTATTGTCTATCATATATTATTTATAGATTAGATGAGGTGAGGTGTAACTGTTGAATAACGGAAGAATGACGTTCCGATTTGACGTGAACAAGGACGAGCCTAAACCAAAGCCTAAGGTGGTGGAGCGCTGGTCAAATGGCGGACTGGGAACAGCTGAAGAGTATGCTGAGGGGTTGCGTCAAGAGGTTGGCCCAGCGCAGCAGACATGGATTTATGAGCCCGATTTTCGTTCTACGCGTGAGGCACCACCGGAAGATTCCTATGACTATTACTCGGGCACTGTAGATCCGCGTCAGGAAGAATGGGACGAACAGGATAAAGATTTTAGATATACACAACCATCGTATCTTCTTTCAGATATGGTTTCGGATAGCAGAGATGAATTAGAGCATGTATCCACTGGCAACTACGGAGGATCTTACCATACCCGGCGTCCCTCGTATTGGTGGAAGCTAGCTCTTTCTGTTACGGGAGCCATCGGCACAGGGGTGCTGCTTGGATATGCTGCACTTTCTTTTTTCTATGGAGGAAATATGGACAGCACCTCTGGAAACGGGATAGCAGATATATCGGCTACTTCAGAGCAGTCTAGTGGAGCTAAAGATCCGGCAGGTGTAGGCACATCAGGATTGCCGGTTACAGGAACAGAGAATGCCGGGAAGAACAGCATCCCTGTTCAAGTCGCAGCACAAAGCTATTATCTGTTGCAGTACGGAGTATTCAGTACGCCCGCAGGTGCCGAGCAGGCTCGTCAGGAGTTGTTAAACGCAGGTTTGGCTGCGGGCTTCGACCCTGCTGACGGCAATCGTGTTTATGCCGGAATGTCATCGGACCGTGAACAGGCCAAGCTGCTAAGCAGCGGTCTGCAGAATCAGGGGATTGAGCTATATGTGAGAGAGGTGGCACTTCCGGGGGCAGACCAGCTTGTCTATTCCGGTAAAGCAGAAGAAGTGAAGAACTATTTCTCTGTAAGCGGGCAGCTGCTCAGCGAACTAAGCAGTCAATCTGCTTCTTTATTAAGCGCTGGTCAAACGAGTACGGCAGCAAATACATCCGTTGTGAGTGATCTGCATCTGCAGTGGAGTGAAGCCGTCAAAGTGCTGGAGCAAAGCGTGTCTCCCGAAGCGAAAAGCATCTGCGCAGCGCTAGAGAAATCAATGAGCCAAGGGATATCAGCATTAAGTGAATATAACAAGAACAAGGCGCAGGGGCTACTTTGGGAAGTACAAGAATCGATGCTAAGCTTTTTGACTAGCCAGAAACAGTTACTGTCTGCAATGAATTAACGAATAAACGGGTGACTTTAAAAACAGCAAGCCTCCGGATGTTGGGGCTTGCTGTTTTGGCGCGATAGGATGGGAACTTCGCTATATTCCAATATATAACATAAACTGAAATGGATATAGAGGGTGATATCCCTCCGCAACTTTTAGGGCAAATGGTGGTAAACATTACCGTAAGGGATTTTACGTTTGTATTGATCACAATTTCACCGTATAATAATTAGGGTGTCAAAAAATGGCGAGGGAAGACTGAGATGAAGAAGAAAAATGTAGGAACACTGCTGTTATTTCTAATTCTAGGTTGGCTGGCTGGAGCCTGGATCGCCAAGCTACTGCAGCCGGTAAAGGCTCTTTCTTTTCTAACAACATCGACTGTGCTTAAGTGGTCTCCGCGAGCCGATTTGGACATCATAACCTATGACATCACTATTCATTTGAAATTGTGCATGCTAAGTCTCATCGGTATTATTACAGCGGTATGGCTGTACCGAAGAGTGTAACTCTCGTTACTGATCAAGAAGGGACGTTTACAACGTGGACAACTCACAACTCATTATTTTAGCCTCAGGTTCACCGCGTCGACGAGAGCTTTTGTCTTTACTGGGCTTGCCTTTTGAGGTTATTACCAGCGAAGCTGACGAAAGCACACCACCTGACTTTACGCCGGAGCAAATCGTGCGCAGTCTGGCTTTGCGTAAAGCAGAGGCCGTTGTAGCTGCAGCAGGAGAGCGTAACGCAGTAATCGTTGGTAGTGATACGATTGTTGTGCTAGATAACACTGTGCTAGGCAAACCGGTGGACGAGCTGGACAGCAAATCGATGCTTACCAGACTTCAGGGCCGGAATCATAAGGTATACACGGGTGTAGCCTGTATCGGACTTCCGCATGGAAAGACTATAGTGGAGCACCGTGTTACTTCCGTAACGATGAGAGCAATGACTGAAGATGAAATTGTTGCTTATATAGCTACGGGAGAGCCCGCTGATAAGGCTGGCTCTTATGCGATACAGGGGCTTGGCTCGACCTTGGTGGAACGAATTGAAGGCTGTTATTTCAATGTTGTCGGATTGCCGCTGTCGCTTCTTGGCGAAATGCTGTCCGAGTTCGGTATAGCTGTATTGAACCGGTAGGAAGCTTGGGAAAGAGGGATAGGGATGGAGTCGCAATCAGTAATGCTGCGGGACCTCCCCCATGAAGAACGACCAAGAGAGCGCATGATGCATTATGGGGCGGAATCATTAAGTCAAGCGGAGTTGTTAGCCATTCTGCTGCGTACGGGAACACGCCGTGAATCGGCTATTCATATTGCTCAGCAGATGCTAGGGAAGATCGGTGGCCTGCGTGGGCTGGTTGACCTTAGCATCGAAGAACTGACCGAAATCAAAGGTATTGGCCCTGCCAAGGCCGTACAACTAAAAGCAGGCATCGAGCTTGGAAGGCGCCTTGCGAACTCCAGGTTTAACATGCCGGTCATTATCCGTTGTCCTCAGGACGCTGCAGAGATTCTGACCGAGCAGTTGCGTTATTTGCAGAAGGAGCATTTTGTCTGCCTGTTTCTGAATACGAAGAATCACGTGATTGGACAAGAAACGTTGTCTATGGGCAGTCTTAACGCTTCGATTGTTCATCCTCGCGAGGTATTCCGAGCAGCTATAAAATGTAGCAGTGCCTCTATCATATGCGCACATAATCATCCTAGTGGTGATCCAACGCCTAGTCCGGAGGATATCTCCTTGACTCAGAGACTGCTTCAAGCAGGTGAGATTGTCGGAATAGACGTGTTAGATCATCTAATTATCGGTGATAGCAGCTTTGTAAGCTTGAAAGAAAAAGGACACATGTAATATAAATGTGAAGATTTACTTAGGAAAAGGAGAATTAGCATGTTGGGTAGTTTTACGAAAGATTTAGGAATTGACTTGGGGACAGCGAATACGCTTGTCTATGTACGCGGTAAGGGGATCGTTGTAAGAGAGCCTTCCGTTGTAGCCATTAACACTGACACTAAGACGATTGAAGCCGTGGGTGAATCCGCTAAAAAGATGATCGGTCGTACACCGGGTAACATTCGTGCGATCCGTCCGATGAAGGATGGCGTTATCGCTGATTTTGACACAACGGCTACGATGATTAAATATTTTATCCGTCAAGCACAGAAACAGCGTTCCATGTTCCAACGTCACCCTAATGTAATGGTCTGCGTACCCTCCGGCATTACTGCTGTAGAGCAACGTGCCGTAGAAGATGCTACTAGACAAGCTGGTGCTCGTGAAGCTTACATTATCGAGGAACCTTTTGCTGCTGCGATCGGTGCAGATCTACCGGTATGGGAGCCAACAGGAAGTATGGTTGTTGATATCGGCGGAGGTACAACTGAAGTTGCTGTAATTTCACTCGGCGGTATTGTTACTAGTCGTTCCGTACGTGTTGCGGGTGATGAAGCGGATGAGTCCATCATTCAATACATCAAACGTCAATACAATCTGATGATTGGTGAACGAACTTCGGAACAGCTTAAAATGGATGTGGGTTCTGCTCTTCCGCTTGAGAAGGCTGAGACCATGGAAATTCGCGGACGCGATCTCGTAACAGGTCTGCCAAAGACGCTTACAATTACTTCCGATGAAATCTGTGAAGCTTTGTCCGACACTGTGAATTCTATTATTGAAGCTGTTAAAGTAACTTTGGAAAAATGTCCACCGGAGCTCGCAGCAGATATTATGGATCGCGGAATTGTTTTGACAGGTGGAGGCGCCTTGCTTCGTAACTTGGACAAGCTCCTTGCTCGTGAGACTGGAATGCCAGTTATTGTCGCTGAGAACCCTCTGGATTGTGTAGCTATTGGAACAGGAAAGGCGCTTGAAAATATCCATTTGTTCAAGAGCCGCAGCAGTTCCAGTCTTCGCTCTAAGAGATAAGCCTATGTATTGCCACTTGTGTAAGTCAACCCCTGTTATGGGAGAAATACTGTTGTTAGAGGGTGTTGAAACTGTTTAAACTCTTAAGCAATAAACGTTTGTTTATTCTGTTGATTACACTGGTGCTGTTCATTGTGGTGATGGGCTTCAGCTTGGCATCAAGGAGCTCCTTGTCCTGGCCGGAGAATTTTCTTAGAGATACGACTGGTTTCGTGCAAAAAATGTTCTACAAGCCCGCTGGATATGTAGCGGGCTTGTTTGAAGATATCGGAAATCTGAAAGATCTTTCTAAGGAAAACGAGCAGCTGAAGATACTTGCTGCCCAATATGCGCGTGATAAAGCTCAATACAATTTCATTCAGGTAGAAAATGAGCAATTGAAGGAACAGTTGAAGTTCACAAAAGCTCAAGAGGAATTGTATAAATATCAATATCATATTGCGCAGGTGGTTAGTCAGACTACAGAACCAAGCAATAGCACGATTGTAATCGATTTAGGCGCCAAAGATGGCGTTAGACCAAATATGTCCGTGATTTCTGTTGATGGTTTGGTAGGGGTTATTAGCCAAGTCAGCAATTTCACTTCTACTGTGAAGCTGATGACTATGATGGATACGAATGACCCTAATTCTCAGCCGCCAATTGCGGCAACTGCTATTTCCAAAGAGGGCAAGACCTTTGGTATGATTGAAAGCTATGATCCTAAGACAAACAGGTTATTGATGAACAAGATCCCGCCAGGCGATCCGATTGCACCGAAGGATGTTATAGTTTCCTCCGGTATTGGCGGATTGTATCCGCGAGGCTTGACCATCGGTACGGTTGAAAGTGTTGAGGTTGGTGAATTTGGATTAACTTCCACAGCAGTGATTAAGCCTTCAGCAGAATTCCAGGACTGGAAGCAGCTGATCGTTGTGTTTACGGAGGAGCGTGCTGAATAGTGAATATGCGCAGATCTGTTCTTGTTCTGTTACTGTTCCTCTTGTTTATTCTGGAGGGAACCATTCTGCCTTGGCTGATTCCAGATGCTTGGCAGATGCGAATTATTCCGAATCTAGTGTTCGTTGTACTATTGTTTGTGGCTGTATACCATCATCGTCATACGGCCCTTATACTAGGTCTATCCTTCGGAATGATACATGATGTCGTTTTTTATGGCAGAATTCTAGGAGCACATTCCTTTGCGATGGGTCTGTCGGCTTACTTAATCGGCCTTCTGTTTCAGATCCCGCGTGCTCCATTGCCTCTTATGATGACTGTGATTCTGCTCGGAAGCTTGCTAGAGGATAGCGTGTTATTTGGTATTTATAGTGTATTTAATCTCAATCAGGAGCCTTATAGCTGGGCGATTTTGAATCATATGCTGCCAACGATGCTCTTTCATTTTGCTATTGCTCTGATCCTCTACATACCGTTACGACGCCAGCTTGAGCTGATCAAGAAAGAGAAGAGTACGGAAGAAGCAGCATAAAGAGCTTCTAATTTCTTTCTTGATAAAGCAGGAATTTAAGAGGCCCGGCACGAATGAATGAGGATAGGGGGCCAGGCATATGACAGTAAAATCCAAGCATGTAAGGATTAAGGGCATCAAGGATGGCCTGATATTCCTGCTAGACGACAAATGTCCCTTCGAAGATCTTCTGAGTGAGCTTCGCTATAAGCTGGAGCACAGCCATCAAAATATTTTAACTGGACCGATTGTACATGTGGACATTAAGCTAGGCAATCGTCTCGTAACTGAGGAAGATAAGGAAGCTGTGCTGGAGATTCTGAAGGGACAGGGAAACCTACTGATTCGTTCCATAGAGGCGCTACCAGTACCCGGCAGTGAGGATAATGACGCGTTGTTTCTAATGAGCGGGATTCTTCGTTCCGGTCAGGTGCTGCACCATGATGGAAATCTTTTATATCTGGGAGATGTGAACCCAGGAGGGACCATAACCTGTTCAGGCGATATCTATATTCTAGGATCACTTAGAGGTATGGCGCATGCTGGAGTAGATGGCAATGAAGAGGCAATTATCGCTGCTTCATTAATGTCTCCGACACAACTGAGAATTGCTGATATTATCAGTCGTCCTCCCGATGAGTGGGAAACCCGTGAAAGCAGTATGGAATTTGCATATTTAACGAACGGAGCTATGCAAATCGATAAAATTCATAATTTAGTCAAAGTACGTCAGGATTTAAATGTGTTTAAAGGGGTGTAGCCTCCATGGGAGAAGCGATAGTCGTAACCTCGGGCAAAGGCGGAGTTGGCAAAACAACCACAACAGCCAATATTGGAACCGCACTTGCATTGCAGGGTAAAAAAGTATGTCTCGTCGATACCGACATTGGACTGCGTAATCTGGATGTAGTTATGGGGCTTGAGAATCGCATTATTTATGATCTTGTGGATGTAGCGGAGGGACGTTGTCGTTTAAATCAAGCACTCGTTAAAGACAAACGCTTTGATGAGCTGTATATGCTGCCCGCAGCACAAACAAAGGATAAAACGTCTGTCACTCCTGAACAAGTAAAAGATATCATTCTCGAACTGAAGAAGGAATATGAATATATTCTGATTGATTGTCCAGCAGGGATTGAGCATGGCTTCCGCAATGCGATTGCTGGTGCGGATAAAGCGATCGTAGTTACCACACCAGAGCATGCTGCTGTGCGGGATGCGGATCGGATTATCGGACTGCTTGAACAGTCGCATGTGGAATCCCCAAAATTGGTGGTAAATCGTATTCGTCCAGGTCTTGTAAAGTCTGGGGATATGCTTGATATTGAGGATATTTTACAGGTGCTGAATATTGACCTTATCGGAATTGTTCCGGATGATGAACTGGTCATTAAAGCCGCAAATAGTGGAGAGCCTACAGTTATGAATCCTGATTCGTCAGCAGCTATTGCCTATCGCAATATTGCACGTCGAATTTTAGGCGATGCTGTACCATTGATGCAGCTTGATCGGAAGCCGGGCGCATTTAAGAAATTTAAGAAGTTTTTCGGTATGGCTTAATTTTGCAAAATATAAGAAAGATAAGTTTCACACAATACTTTATGTCTTATATTTCTCGCTAAAACGCTTACCGTCCTTATAAGGACGCCGAATGCGTTTTTGCTTGCCAAGCAATCTTACTATAGAAGCATTAACGGTCCCACCACTTGAGAAATCTAAGGGGTGGGATTTATTTTGGGGAAAACAAGAATATTTGACCGTTTCAGGGATTTAAGTGCTCCGCCTTGGGCGGGCTTGTTCTAAAGAGACTTCCGTGCTTCATAAAATGGAAGTAAAACAAGCCCGTCCGGAGGGATAAATATGGATCTGAAATCAGATATCAAGAATCGCCGCAAGGAGCGTATTCGCAGTTTGTTGGAAGAAATCCCAGATATAGAAACAGCGGAGGCAGCTCCGTTATTCGTTATGCCCGAAAAGAGTACGAGCTTCAGAGAATGGGGAGCGGGATTTAAGGGGAATGATGAGCAATCCTCTATAGAGCCTGATCCAGAGGTAATGTGGAAAGAGAGACGTGGGGGCTGGGAGGAACCTGGTGGTGGGGGTTCTAATTTTTTTTCCGGCTTTATTCGAAGGGTCGTAGCCAGCGTGCTAGTGTTTGGAGCGGTGTGGGGAGTGTTTACAATTCACCAGCCATGGTCCTATAAAGTTCAAGCTTTTGTGAGTGATGCCTTGAGCAATGACATGGATTTCACAGCAGTGCGGGTCTGGTATGAGGAGAATTTTAATGGTGCACCAGCGTTCATACCGATATTTGGGGATAAAGATGAACCTGCTCAAAAGGCAGCGGCTCATCATGAGCTTAGCGCTCCGGTAGCCGGGAGCATTGTGGAGCCTTTTGCATCCACGCTAAAAGGTGTTGAAATTATGCCTCAACTCGATTCAACCTTAAATGTGACGGTGAAGAGTATAGACATGGGACGCGTTCTTTCCATATCCAAAGAATTGGACGGAGGAATTCGAATTGCGGTCCAGCATTCTGGAGGAATTACAGCAGAATACGGACATTTAAGCGGCACCAAGCTGGAGATAGATGACTGGATTCAAAGCGGAGATTCACTTGGCTGGATGCTGGAGAAAGAGGGCTCCTCAGCACCAACGCTGTTTTTTGCCGTGATGAAAGACAAGACTTATATTGATCCTACAGAAGTGGTATCGTTTGATTAGGATCTTAGGGATCGATTTGTCACTACATCCATTGTTCGTAATCATCATGTTGTTCTCTGTACTCACAGGACAATTTCTGGAGCTGCTGACTTTATTTACGATCGTCCTCATACATGAATTAGGACATGTGGTGGCTGCCCTTCTGGTTGGTGTTACCGTCAAGTCGGTTCAGCTTCTTCCGTTTGGTGGCGTTGCGGTTATTGAAGATCATGGGCGGCTTACAGCTAGTCGTGAGATTGGCATTGCACTTGCCGGTCCGCTGCAAAATGGAATCATGATTGTTATGGCTCTTGGGCTTCAGCAGGCAGGTTATGGCAATCAGGAATTTTTAACCTATTTCATAAATGCCAATGCAATTATTGCACTCTTTAATCTAGTGCCTGTTCTCCCACTTGACGGAGGCAAAGTACTTCAAGCGACAGTGAGTCTATTTCTTCCTTATTACTATACTTTGCTGTGGAGCGGACGAGTTAGTGTTGCTGCAAGTGTTCTTGTGATTGTTTATGCGCTACTGCCCCTTGGAGCGGGTGGAGGACTCAGGCTGAATATGGTCATGATCGGTGCCTTTCTGTTGTATTCAAATCTTACGGATCATCGGAATTTACCGTACCGATTCGTTGCATTTTTGATGAATAGGGAGGCTGTCTACGAGTATCATTTGCGGACAGGTAGTGTGGCTCGTCCAATTGTTGCCTTATCGGCGAAACCTTTAGATGCTATATTGCGTCTATTTAAACGTAATCAATATCATTTTATCTATGTATTAAACGGCAAAGGAAATGTTGTTGCTGTTGTGCCGGAACAGCGCTTAATATCTACTTACTTCGGAATGTAGTGTATTTATGCAGAGAATGAGCAAGTAATCAATGAATGAACGAAACCAGAGGTGAAGCCATGAAACAGATGATCGTTCACTGCACGCAGCACATTACCCGAATGGCTCTTCTGGAGAACGGAAGGCTTGTGGAGTACGCGGCTGAGCGCGATCAGCAGCAAGGGCTGGTCGGAAGTTACTACAAAGGCCGTGTGATTAACGTACTTCCAGGTATGCAGGCTGCTTTTGTTGACATCGGACAGAAGAAGAATGCTTTTTTATATGTTGATGATGTATTGCACCCTCATTTGGATAAACAGCCGGATGTGAAGCCTTCTATTGAGACGCTTTTACAGCCTGGTCAGGATATTGTTGTACAAGTAAGAAAAGAGCCGAGTGGCGGCAAGGGGGCGCGTGTAACCACACATTATACATTGCCAGGTCGCTGGATGGTGTATATGCCTTTTGCTGATTATGTCGGGGTATCCAAAAAAATAAGTCGCGATGCTGAACGTAGCCGGCTCAAAGGAATCGGCGAACGTCTGCGCATGAAAGAAGAAGGGCTTATTATGCGGACTGTCTCTCAGGACGAGCCGCATGAAGCGGTGGAAGGTGATCTTTCATTTCTACGTGCACAATGGGATAACATTACACGTCGGGCGCAAACCGCAGAAGCTCCGGCACTGTTGCATCGTGATCTTAGTATTGTTCAGCGCTTCATTAGAGATGCATTTAATCCACAGCGAGATCAGTTGATTATAGATTCTCCTGCCGTAGTTAAAGAAGCCACGGCATTTCTGGATGACATGGCACCTGATGGGTACAAGCCTGTAAGCTTGTATAATGGATCGGAGTCCATTTTTACAGCGTATGGAATTCAGGAACAGCTGCACAAAAGCTTCAGTCGCAAGATCACACTGGAGGGCGGAGCAACAATGATCTGGGATGAAACCGAGGCGCTCACCGTTATTGACGTTAACACTGCCCAATACATTGGAGGAGCATCGCTTGAAGAGACGGTGACGAATACTAATATGCTTGCGGCTGAGGAAATTGGTCGTTTGATCCGTTTGCGAGATACGGGCGGAATCATTATTGTCGATTTTATTGACATGGAGGAAGAAATACACCGTAAAATGGTTACTGAACGGCTGGAGAAGGTGATCTGCAAGGATCGAACCAAAACACATATTCTCGGTTGGACAAGACTTGGACTCCTCGAGATGACCCGGAAGAAGGCAAGACATGATTCAGCCAGCTTCGCACCTATCCTTTGTCAGTGCTGCGGAGGGACTGGAAAAGTTGGAGAATGGATGGAATGAGTTGACGATAGGCGATAAGTATGATAATATCTTCAAGTATGTGTTTGATTCATTCGGTCCTGCACATGCTGTAACCGCTCCGATCGGGTACATAAGTGCAGTTCCCACGGGAATCTGCCACCTAGACTAGGCGAGTCTGAGACATGAGGAGGTGCAAGTAAAATGTATGCAATTATCGAAACTGGCGGTAAACAATACAAAGTCCAAGAGGGCGATGTTTTGTTCATTGAGAAGTTGGAAGCTGAAGACGGCGCAAGTGTAACTTTTGACCGTGTATTGGCTGTTTCTAACGAAGGTGGTCTGACTGCAGGAACTCCGCTCGTAAGCGGCGCGTCTGTAACAGCTAAAGTCGAGAAACATGGTAAAGGCGCTAAGGTTGTAGTTTACAAATACAAACCTAAGAAGAACTACCACAAGAAACAAGGCCATCGTCAACCGTACACGAAAGTAACTATCGAGAAGATTCAAGCGTAAGAAGGTGCGTGAATGATTAACGTACGGATTACACGATCTTCGGATCTAGGGACTATCGTTGGCTTTGAGGTAAAAGGGCACGCGGGTTATGCAAAGCGTGGCGAAGATATCGTATGTGCCGGAGTTTCGGCCGTAACGGTTGGAACCGTCAATTCGATTGAGACATTGACCGGAATCTCCATGGATACATCCATGAAGAACGGATTCCTAAGTGGAACATTAAGTTCCATTGATGATTTCGATACTTCCGCGAAGGTGCAATTGTTGCTTGAATCCATGGTCGTGATGCTAAATGATATCGCAGAATCATACGGAAAGTATCTTCAAATAGAGCAAGTAAATATTTAAAGAAGGAGGTTGACAACATGTTGAAATTGAATCTTCAATTGTTCGCATCGAAAAAAGGTGTAGGTTCCACAAAAAACGGACGGGATTCCCATTCCAAACGTCTTGGCGTGAAACGTGCTGACGGTCAAGCAGTAACCGGCGGTAACATCTTGGTTCGTCAACGCGGAACAAAAATTCACCCAGGCACTAACGTAGGCATCGGTAAAGATGATACGTTGTTCGCATTGGTGGATGGCGTAGTGAAGTTCGAACGTTGGGGCCGCGATCGCAAAAAAGTGAGCGTATACCCAGTTGATGTCGCTCCGGTAGCAGCGGCACTGGAAGCGTAAGCTTACGGAACCATATTTGCATGTAGAAGCCTCCGGCATGAGTGCCGGAGGCTTTTTTGTAGAATATTCAGAATCGTTTGTGAAACCTCTTTGAGCACTTTAGAAACATACCTACAGCGTTTTAAGAAAGCATGAACATCCTTAAACATATGTAAAATACTCATGGTTATCTCTGGTGAACTACAGGGAACTGCTGTGTTATACTAGGAAATGGTAATTGATGAGGTAATATTCTAAACAAAGTCATGAATTTTGCGAACTGAGGGACGGGGAGAAAGAATGAAATCCTGGAAAAGTGCAATCTGGGCAGTCATGTTATCCGTATTGCTTCCTTTAGGACTCGTGTATTGGCATACCTCCCTTTTGACGTGTCTGTTGCTTGGAATTTGGGTAGCGGTAATAGTTGCCTTTAGTTTCATTTGGAATCAGCGTCATTGGGAACGGGAACTGCGCATACAAGAGAACACACTGCAACAGGCGGCGATTCGGACACTGAATCATCATCGTCATGATTGGATGAACGATTTGCAGATTCTTTACGGATATATTCAGCTTGGAAAACCTGATAAATCCGTGGAGTGTGTGGAAAGAATAAAGGAACGCATAGCGCTTGATAGTCGTATCGCTAAGCTGGGCATTCCTTCATTGGTCTTTTTTATCCAATCTTTCCGAACTTACCGGACTAGCCTGGAACTGGAAGTTCAAGTGGAGGAAGGATTGCAGCTGGAGGACAAGCTAAACCGGGAAGCAGGAGATGAGCTGACTTCAGTGATTATGCAGACCGTACGGGCTTATCAATATAACGGATTGGCTCCCCAGGGAGAAACGCGCAAGCTGCGTCTTGGCTTTATTCAGGATGGAGGAGACATTCTTATCTCCTTCGAAGGTGAGGGAGAGCATGGCAATCCCGAGCAGCTTAAAGGGCAAATTTATAATATAGTACAAGGAAAAATCATGAAAGCGGAGCAGTTTAAGCCTAGTAAGGCTTATGTAGAGCTGCGGTTGCCGCTTGAAATGTGAGGAAGGTGAACATTAATGTTCGTAGATAAAGCTAAGATTTATGTTAAGGGCGGAGACGGCGGGGATGGTATCGTTGCGTTTCGTCGGGAAAAGTATGTACCGGATGGTGGTCCAGCAGGTGGTGACGGTGGCCGTGGTGGCGACGTTATCTTCCGCGTAGATGAGGGCTTGCGTACGCTGATGGATTTCCGTTATCAGCGCCATTTTAAAGCGGACAAAGGGATTAAAGGACGTAACAGAAGTCAGCATGGAGCGAACGCTGATCATATGATCGTGCGGATTCCACCTGGAACCATATTAATTGACGATGATACTCAAGAAATCATCGCCGATTTGACTCGTCATGGTCAGCAAGTTGTTGTTGCCCGTGGGGGTCGTGGGGGTCGTGGGAATGCTCGTTTTGCCACAGCAGCTAATAAGGCTCCAGAGCTAGCAGAGAACGGCGAAGAGGGTCAAGAACGGTATATTGTTATGGAACTTAAGGTTATGGCTGATGTGGGACTTGTAGGCTTCCCGAGTGTGGGCAAATCTACGCTACTGTCGGTCGTATCCGCAGCTCAACCAAAGATTGGCGCATACCATTTCACTACGATTACACCGAACTTAGGAGTAGTAGATGTTGGGGATGGACGAAGCTTTGTAATGGCGGATCTGCCAGGATTAATTGAGGGAGCTAGTGAGGGCATAGGGCTTGGTCATGAATTCCTACGTCACGTTGAACGTACACGGATCATTATTCACGTAGTGGATATGTCTGGTTCAGAGGGGCGTGATCCCTTCGAGGATTGGGTTCTCATTAATGACGAGCTGAAGCAATATAATGCGGCTCTAATTGATCGTCCTCAGATCGTGGCTGCAAATAAAATGGATATGCCAGCGTCAGAGGAGAATCTCATCGCTTTCCGAGAGCGCGTAGCTGAGGTGCGTCCGGATCTTGAGATTATGCCAATCTCCTCGCTTACCCGTCAGGGTGTTCAGGAACTGTTATATCGTGCAACGGATATTCTTGATAGTATTCCGGTGGCACCGGTAGTTGAAGAAGTATCAGGTACAACTGAACGTAAGGTTTATAAGCTAGAAGCGGAAGATGATAACTCATTCACGATTACACGTGATAATGAAACATATGTGGTCAACAGCCCTCGTATCGAGAAAATGTTGAAACGTATGCAGCTTAGCACACATGATGCGATTCTAAAGCTCGCCCGGACTTTGCGGCATATGGGTGTAGATGCAGAGCTTCGTAAACGTGGAGCTGTAGAGGGGACTATTGTCCGTATTGGTGAGTTCGAATTCGAGTTCGTAGAGAGTAGCAGTTACTATTAATATTTAGCTGATTACAAAGCGCGACTTGTGTTCTCCTGTAAAGGAAGACACAAGTGGCGCTTTTTTTATTTTCGTACAGAGCATTTTTTTTCAAGAAAAGAACCCAAAACACGATATATATCGTATACAATAAATATCGAAATACACTTATTCCCAACCGGGAACACATACGTTATTCGTATATCATAGATGATGAAAGAAGGAATAGCAGATGGCAATTATAGAAGTGGTGAAGTACGACGGTCCTCCAGGGATTTTCGCATGGAAATATCCTAACCAAGAGCTAGGAACATGGACTCAGCTAATCGTTAATGAATCTCAGGAAGCGATCCTGTTCAAAGGAGGACAGGCGCTTGATTCCTTTTCGGCAGGAAGACATACCCTAAGCACCGCCAATATACCTATTTTATCTAATATCGTTAATCTCCCTTTTGGCGGGAAGTCACCATTTACAGCAGAAGTATGGTACGTGAACAAGACTAACTCGATGAATGTTAAATGGGGAACTAGTACACCTTTACAACTCCAAGATCCTAAATATAAAATTATGATTTCTGTTCGTTCCTTCGGACAGTTTGGTGTAAAGGTCGATAATCCACGAAAATTTTTATTGCAGCTCGTTGGAACGCTTCCTCAGTTTGATCACGATACTCTGGTTAATTATTTCCGGGGCTTGCTTATGTCGAATATTAATGAACTGATCTCATCCTACCTTGTACATAAGCAAATCAGTATTCTGGAGATTAATGCTTATGTTGCAGAGATCTCAAAGCATATCCAGGGGCGGTTAGCATCGACTTTTCTGGATAATGGTCTTGAGCTGAATAACTTCTATATTGATTCGATTAATATTCCTGATGATGATCCGGCAACGATTCGATTAAAGGAAGCTTTAGCAAAAAAAGCAGAAATGGATATTATCGGCTTCAATTACCAGCAAGAGCGGGGCTTTAACACGATGGAAAAAGCAGCCGGCAATCCTGGCAATCTTGGTGTAGGTATGATGAACACTGGGATGGGACTTGGGCTTGGGATGGGATTCGCTGGCCCGGCTATGGATATGGTAAACCGTATGACCCGAGGGATGAGTTTTGATTCAGGGACAACAGTTGTACGTCAAGAACGCTCCTGTTCGAAGTGTGGGGTTATGAATCCTGTAGAGGGAAGGTTCTGCAGCGGCTGTGGGCATGCTCTGGAGAGCATTCAGCAAAGTACGCCGTCCGGAAATAAGATCAATTGTTTGGAGTGTGGACATGAACTGAAACCTGGAGCCAAGTTCTGTCCTGGCTGTGGTAATCCTTATCGAGCTTGTCCAGCCTGTGGAGCGGATAATCCTGAGGGTGCGTCTTCCTGTGTCTCTTGTGGAAAAGAAATGCCTAAGGCCTGTGGCAAATGTGGAGAAATGGTATCGCCAGGGGTGAAATTCTGTCCTCATTGTGGAGACAGCTTGGTTATTAAATGCGGAGGCTGTGGGCATGAGCTGAAGCTTGGACAGAAATTCTGTGCAGAGTGTGGAACTAAGGCAGGCTGAAGGAGGACGTAATGAACAAGGGTAAAAGCTATATTCGTATCATCACCACTATTTATGTTGCTGCTATAATACTAACGGTGTTCTCTTTTATAGGATTAGGCTTCTCTGAATCCCTGTTTCGATTCGTGACTTCGCTAGTTGCTGTTCTGCTGGCGGAGAGTGTGGTGTATGGCTATTGTATTTTTTGGCTCCGTAGTGCAGGTAGTGTGCAGAGGACCTCACCTGTTCTTCTCAGTGGTGCATTCATCACGGGAAGCTATGCGGCTGTCGTATTCGTATCTGCTATTGTTTTTGATTGGCTGCTGGAGATGTCTCCTTTGTGGTATGCTGCCTTGCAACTGCTGATTCTTTTGATTGGTGGAATCACACTGGCTGTGATCGGGATCTATGGATGGAATGCCGGAACAGATGAACAGCAACTGCGGAGATCCTTACAAGCATTTCGGCAGCATCAGAGTGAAATAAACGAGATCAGAGCGCTGGCAAGCAGCTGGAAGGATCCCGAATCTGAAACGCTTGTGAAGATGCTCAATAAGTTGCAAGATCAATTTAAGTTCAGCGATCCTGTTTCAGATTCATCTTTATATGCTACTGAGGATATCATGCATCAGCAGATCTCCCTGTTGCATGATCATGTGAAGCTGCTGCTCATGACAAATGAGCCACATGAGAACTGGCAAGCTGAAATCAACGAAATGGCCGACAGTATTAAAGCTACTCTAGAGCGGCGAAATCGGGAATTAGCGGCACTTAAATAGGAGGAAAATAACTACATGAACAGATTGAACATACAAGATCCGTCACCGAACCCAGCGGGGAGTGCAGCGGTTCCTCTGATTAAATTAGATCGGACTGGGTTTGATTATGTCATTCTAGCGTCAGCTTATTTATTCATGCCCATTGGACTCGTCCTTGCATTGTTACGGTTGATGCTGACCCATTATAAAAATTACCGGAGGCCCACCAATCTAAATCTGCTCATGCATGTATTTATCGGAGGATTTGTTGAGCTCTCTATTGCAATGTTTGTGGATACCATGAGTGGAAACACTGGAACTTCCGAATTATTAACGATCCAGATTTTCCTTGCAGTCATATTTTTGATTCCGGCTTTTATTCTTGCGAGTGTGACAGCAAAAGCTAAATATACACTTTCTAAACTTAACACTTCTTATATAGAGCTGATTCAAAATAAAAATATCCGATATGTCGGCAGTATATCTGAACGGATAGTTCAAAGTGAAAGTGATGTACGGAGAGATGTCCAGTATCTAAAGAATAAAGGACTACTGGATATTGATATTGTCCTTTCGGAGGGGCGCCAGACGCCAGATCCATCCATGACAGCACCTAATCTTGTTCATCCTGGAAGGCCATCAGGCTTCGGAGCCCAAGCCTCGGGACAGCAGGTTCATACTCAACCTCAGTCCTCGCCGCAACTGCCTAAGTCCATTCGTTGTCCGGGCTGCGGAGCACAGAACACAGTTCAGCCTAGTCAGTCCAAGAGCTGTGATTATTGTGGAACAATGATATCGTATAGTTAATGCCGTCAACCAACAGATTAGCTGCATCGCATATAGGATTACATAAATAAGGGGATTAAAGACAAAATGAGTGGATTGGATATACGCAGACAGCCGCCGACATCGGGAAAACCCGTGTATAAGCATGAATATGAGCGGACGGCGTTTGATTATACGACTATTGTGTTTGCGTATATATTTGCTCCGGTTGGCTTTATATTGGCTGCCATTCGGTTATTATCTACACATTCCAAGAGACAGCGCAAAGCAAGCAATATTAACCTGTTTTATCATGCGTGTATGGGTGCCTTTGTAGAATTGGCGATCTATTTCATTATTAGTAAGCTACTCGGTCAAATCGATTATGTCGCACTCTTGATCAGGCTGGTGATTATCTACGCATTGTTTAGGATTCCTGCCATCAAATTGTCGGTTAGGGCCGTAGGATGGAGAGAGGGATTCACCTATCTTTGCAATGACTATATCGCATTGGTTCTTGTGGACGGCATAAGGCATATCGGCAGCCTATCCGATATTCGCGGATTCAGTGAAGAGAACGTCCGCGAGGTTTTGGAATATTTAAAAGATCAGGGAGTACTTTCTCCAGATATTGTTTATTATGAAGGACGTGTAGACAATCCATTTGTAAAATTGCCGCCGAAGCTTATTTATTCCAACCGGGCACAAGCACTGGTGCGTGCGCCTGAGAATAACCTTCGCTACCGTAACAAGCGAGACCGGACAGTGTTTGATCGAATCATCATGGCGATTGCCTATTTGTTTGCTCCGCTTGGGTTTGTACTTGCGATGCTTCGTTTTGTAAGCACTCATTATAAGAATGAGCGGAAATCATTTAACTACAAATTGCTCTATCATGTATGTATGGGAGCTTTTATGGAACTTGCCGTCCTCTTCGCCGTGGGGACCTACAAAGGGGATTTTAAGTGGTTCACTTTATTGATCATTCTGGTGGTCCTCTACTTGATTTTTATAATTCCGGCGGACAGCTTTGCAGGGAGGGCTACCTTCGCAACAGAAAACTTTGATTTTCTGTGCAAGAAGTATCTCATGCTGATCATAGTGGATGATGTTAGACATATTGGTAATTTAGCTGATATCACGAAACAAAGTGAAGATGATGTACGTAGAGACCTACGTTATTTGGTGAGATGGGGGTTACTTGCTTCTGATCTTGTCTATTATGAAGGACGTGTTAAGCTCTTAGATAAACAACCGCCCAATCTTGTGCATCCTGACAGGGCACAGCCCTCCACGGCATCAGAGAACCAGCCGTCATCTGGGCGGCAGTCATTACCGGAGAATAGGCCTAAGCCACCTGTCCAACTGCCGAAATCCATCGTTTGTCCGAGTTGCGGTGCTAAGAGTAGAGTACTTCCTGGTCAGGACAAGATCTGTGACTATTGCGGGACGACGATTCCATACAGTTAGTGTACATACGATTGCCTGCTGCCCCCGGGAATCCGGGGGTTTTGCTGCACCGTACTCCCCAACCTCAGAGTATACATATAAAGTTATTGCATTTTATAAGTCTTTTCCGATATAATGTCCACTAAGAAAACACAAAAGTCTTTGAGGTGAGGACGTTCGTGAAAGAACGCTATTATTTGGTCCGTGAGGACATATTACCTGATGCTGTACTTAAGACTATGCAGGTCAAACAATTGCTTGAGGCCGGGGATGCGAAGACCGTACATGAGGGTGTAGAACAGGTAGGATTAAGCCGAAGTGCTTTTTATAAATACAAGGATGGCATTCACCTGATCCATCAGCTCGAACGTGAGCGAATTGTTACGATCTCTATGGATTTGGAACATGAATCGGGGATGCTCTCCAAGGTTCTAGGATCTGTGGCGGGGCATGGGGCTAACGTACTGACGATTCACCAGAGTATTCCGCTACAAGGACGAGCGAATGTGGTGATTTCCGTGGAAATCTCACATTTGAATGAGGAGCTCGGAGAGATGCTTGATAGTCTGAAGAATATTCCGGGAGTGAAGCGCGCCCTAATCGTTGGACAGGGATAGAGAAAATATATACGTAAAACTTTTAGGAGGATACTGATGAAGCCGGTTAAAGTAGGATTGCTGGGTCTGGGAACAGTTGGTACAGGTGTAGTTCGTATCGTGGAAGGAAATCAGGAGGATTTGAGCAGTCAAGTAGGCTCTCCAATACTCATTGAGCGTATAGCGGTGAATAATTCCAATAAGCTACGTGATATTGAGGTCGACCCTGCCAAAATAACAACAGATCCATGGGATGTTATTCGTGATCCTGAGATCGATGTAATCGTTGAAGTGATGGGTGGTATTGATGGAACAAAGGAATATATTCTTGAAGCTTTGGACCGCGGTAAGCATGTTGTAACTGCGAACAAGGACTTAATGGCGCTGCACGGTTCGGAGATTCTGGCTAAGGCGCAAGAGAAGCAATGTGATGTCTTTTATGAAGCTAGTGTTGCAGGTGGTATTCCGATTATTCGGACGCTTATCGAAGGCTTTTCTTCAGATAAGATCATGAAGATTATAGGTATTGTGAATGGAACAACTAATTACATACTAACCAAAATGAGCCAAGAAGGCGCATCCTACAATGATGTGTTAAAAGAAGCGCAGGATTTAGGATATGCAGAGGCTGATCCAACTTCCGATGTTGAAGGTCTGGATGCTGCCCGCAAAATGGCGATTCTCGGAACTCTAGGCTTCCGTACTAACGTGGAGCTGCATGACGTCAGTGTGAGCGGGATTTCAGAAGTGAGTAAAGCCGATATTGCCTTTGCAAAGCGTCTCGGATACGAAATTAAGCTGCTTGGCATTGCTGAACGTCAGGATGAGGAATTCAGTATCAGTGTTCAACCGACCTTGATTCGAGCAAGTCACCCGCTTGCCTCTGTAAATGGTGTCTTCAATGCAGTTTATGTGTATGGTGAGGCAGTAGGAGAGACCATGTTCTATGGTGCGGGCGCGGGTGCAATGCCAACGGCAACTTCGGTAGTAGCTGACTTGGTAGCCATTATTAAGAATCTCAAGCTGGGTGTTAATGGATTGAAGCAAAAAGTTCCTTATAAGCAGAAGAAGCTTAAGAGTGATGAGGATATCTTTTATAAGAACTTTCTACTTTTACACGTTGATGATAAAGCAGGCGTATTGGCTAAGATTACTCAGGTGTTTGCCGAGTATGACGTGAGTCTTGATTCGGTAGTTCAGCAAGCCAATGCAAATAATCCTGATGCGGAGATTATTATTGTTACCCATAACGCCAGCAAAGCAAGTATGAATAAAGTGCTGCGTCACTTTAAGGAACTGAAAGTCATCCACCGAATCAAGAGTCATTATCGTGTGGAAGGTTAGCACTGTAGCTAGAGTTAGACTTTATATATTCAAACAATGAGTAAGGAGATTGCACCTGTTATGAGTACTTATGGAGTAGCAAGGGTTAAAGTACCTGCTAGTACAGCCAATCTTGGTCCGGGCTTCGATACTCTCGGCATGGCTTTGCCGCTGTATGCCTGGATTGAGATGGAGGAAGCAGAGGAGACTGTTTTTCATCTATATGGTGATGAGATGAATGGAGTGGCTCGGGATAAGAGTAATTTACTCTATAAGGTCGCTCAAATGGTATTTGCAGAGGCAGGCGTTACGGTGCCTGAATTATCTATCTCGATGTACTCAGAGATACCGCTTACGCGTGGACTTGGCAGCAGTGCCTCGGCTATCATTGGGGGCATGGTCGCAGCTAATACGATGATCGGTTCACCGCTGGATGAGGCCAAGCTGTTTGATATGGCGACCCAGCTTGAGAAGCATCCCGACAATGTAGGGGCTTCCTTATTTGGAGGCATTATTACCGCAGTGTGGGATGGTGCTCATGCTGATTATGTTCGCCTTGAACCACCACATGACCTCGAGGTTCTCGTGGTTATTCCTGAATTCGAGCTGGAAACCACAAAAGCACGGGGAGTGCTTCCAACAGAAATCTCAGTTAGTGATGCTGTGTACAACATCAGTAGAACCTCTTTAATGACGGCATCGTTTGCATCAGGTCGGCTTGACCTGATCAGTAGAGCGATGCAGGATCGTTTGCATCAACCTTATCGGGCAGCGCTTATTCCAGGCATGGAGAAGCTGCTCGCGGAAGCACCTAAACATGGTGCTTTAGGGATCGCACTTAGCGGTGCCGGCCCTACGCTACTGTGTTTAGTTGATCGCCGTGAGACTCGTAAGAGTGAACTTGAGGCTTTTCTGAAGAATACGATGCAAGAACACGGCATCTCTGCTAAGACTTGCTGGCTGATGCCTTGTACTTCAGGTGTTACATCAGAGCTGCTTAAAAGAAACGAGATGCAAAACGTATCATTTTTGGATATGATAAAAGGAGAAGTACGGTCATGAAATCAATAGCGGTATTGCCGCAGGGCTCAGTATCTCACGAAGCGCTGCTGCATTTGTTTAACGGTGAGCCTGTAAAAATTGTGCATCACAAGTTAATTTCCGATGTCTTTCTCTCTACGGATGGTGGAGCCACTGATTACAGCGTTATCCCGATTGAGAATACTATTGAAGGTTCGGTTAGTCTCCATATTGATTGGCTTATTAATGAAGTTGATCTACCTATGCAGGCGGAATGGATCTTTCCATCGATACAGAATCTCATCGGTCACCCGCTGGAATTCAGAGATACGAACGGCAATAAGGATTTCACTAAAGTGAAAAAAATCCTTTCGCATCCTGTTGCAATGGCACAGTGTATGCAATTTGTTCGGAAGCATGCACCTTGGGCTGAACTGGAGTCGGTCGGAAGTACCTCTGAAGCTGTTGAAATCGTTAAGAACAATCCTGGAAAGGGTTGGGCTGCGATTGGTACTGCGCTTGGTGCAGCTACTCATGGACTGGAGATTGTTGATCGGAAAGTTACAGATCACAACAACAACTACACAAGATTTGTCCTTGTCGGTCCGCAGAAGGTAGATCTTCCACGGAGCAGCAATGGTGTAAAGACGAGCGTCCTAGTTACGCTGCCGGAGGATTTTCCGGGTGCTTTGCACCAGGTCCTCGCTGCCTTTTCTTGGCGGAAGCTAAATTTATCGCGTATTGAATCACGACCAACGAAAAAGAAGTTGGGTACTTATTATTTTTATATTGATGTGCTGGAACCGATAGAATCAGTCCTGCTGCCAGGAGCTATTGAAGAGATTAGCGCTTTAGGCTGTCAGGTTCGGATTCTGGGCTCGTATCCCACATACACCTATGAGGAAGAGAAAGCGGAGGTGCAGTAAATTCATGGCTGAACAATGGATCTATCTGGATGGACAACACGTAACTAAGGAAAATGCAAAGGTATCCGTTTTTGATCACGGTTTTTTGTATGGAGACGGCATATTTGAAGGTATTCGTATTTACAACGGCAATATTTTTAAATGTAAAGAGCATTTGGACAGACTATATGATTCGGCGAAGTCGATCATGCTGGACATTCCGCTCACTTATGACGAGATGCTGGAAGCTATGGCTGAAACGATTCGCCTCAACGACATGCGTAACGGTTATATTCGACTGATCGTATCCCGTGGTCCTGGTAATTTGGGTCTTGATCCACGTCGTTGTCCTAAAGCCAGCGTAATCATTATCGTTGAACAACTGGCTATTTACCCAGAACAAGCGTACATTAATGGACTTCGTGCTGTTTCTGTATCCCAGCGTCGTAATATTCCGGATGCACTGAATCCGAAAATTAAATCGCTTAACTATCTCAACAATATCCTGGTGAAAATTCAATCCAATCTTGCAGAAGCTGATGAAGCGATTATGATGAATGCTCAAGGTTATGTTACTGAAGGATCTGGCGATAATATTTTCATCATCAAAAATGGCGTGGTCACCACTCCACCTTGCTATCTGGGTGCGCTCGAAGGAATCACACGTCAGGCTATCATCGAGCTATGCGAGAAATTGGGTATTAAACTGAAAGAAGAACCATTCAGCATGCATGATGTTTACATCGCCGACGAGGTATTCTTCACTGGAACGGCAGCAGAAGTTATTGCAGCGCGTGAAATTGACGGACGCATCATCGGAGAAGGACATGCAGGTCCAATAACGTTGAAGCTTCTTGAAGAATTCCGCAATGTTGTTGACAAAGATGGCTACAAGGTTTGGGAATAACAGTTTATCGTACAATATGCTCTTTTACATGCTAGTCGTGTAATGAGTGTTGAATAGGCATTGGATATCCTTTCATGCATATGAAGAAGATGGCCGGAGGTCTCTGGTAAATCTTTTCATGTCTCATGAAAGGATTTTTTTTATTTCAGGGATGTCATTCGCCCATGGGCTGCATAAGATGTAGTAACGAAGGAGGCGGCTGTACCGCATATAACTTTGTAAGAGAGCAATGTTCCATCCAAAGGGTGTTTGCTTTCAAAGCCAGTTTTGCTGTGTAGCTGTAAGAAAGCAATACTCCACAAAACTTTTAGGAGGTTAATGCTACGTGAAAATACACATTGTCAAACAAGGCGATAGTCTGTATGCATTATCGCAAAAGTACGGAGTGCCGTTACAAAAAATTATTGAAGCTAATCCACAGATCAGTAATCCGAATGTGCTGGCACTTGGTGAAAAAGTAAAAATACCTACGGCTCCCGTATCTGTACCGGATAACAGTGAAGTTTACTACAAGCATACAGTCAAACAAGGAGATACCTTATGGAAATTATCTAAGGCGTGGGGAATCCCCTTAAAGGATATGGTTGCAGCAAACCCCCAGCTAAAGAATCCAAATGTATTGATGTTAGGGGAAGTAGTTAACATTCCTAAAAAGACGTCAAACGCTTCGCCCGTACAGCCAGGCTACATGCCTTCTAATGCTTCTGAGAAAACACAAGTTGGCGGGAAGGAATATACGGGTCCAAAAGAACAGCCAGTTGCTGAGGTGGTTCCTGCACCAAAACCGGAAACTAAACCAGAGGTTAAGCCAGAAACTAAACCGGAAGCAAAAGCAGAAAATAAACCTGAGGCAAAACCAGAAACTAAACCTGCACCTAAACCATCGCCAAAAATCGCACCTGAATCCAATTCAGCACCACATCCATCGGTAAATATAGCTCCAATTAATGCACCGAACCCTGCGCCAAATATGCAAATGGAAGTTGCTCCTGTGCAAGAAATTGAAATGCAGAGCTTGTTTGTTCAGATTACAGTACCAAATCAAGAGCCCGTAGCACATCATGAGGCGTCAAAAGCTGAGATGAAGCCAGTGACTACCAAAGAGGAAAAGGCAAATTCTTGTGACAGTATGGGATATCCAGGCCTAGGTGGAAATCCTTATCTCAATGATTCTTATCAGAATAGCCCTAATATGAACATGAACTGGGCACCAAATTATGTTCAGCCAGCGGCATTTGGACCAGAGTGCATGTCTCCATACTACTTTTCAGAAAACATGTGTTCACCTAATATGAGTCCAGAACAATGGAATCCGAATGCTGCGCCTAACGTGAGTCCAGAACAATGGAATCCGAATGCTGCGCCTAACGTGAGTCCAGAACAATGGAATCCGAATGCTGCGCCTAATGTAAGTCCGGAACAATGGAATCCGAATGCTTGGTCTAATATGAGTCCGGAGCAATGGAATCCAAATGCTTGGCCTAATATGAGTCCGGAGCAATGGAATTCGAATGCTGCGCCTAACAATATGGAGGCTAATGTTTCGGGGATGGACTCGATGTATGGGATGTCATCGAACCTTCCTTGGCCAACTACTTGTGGGTGCGGGGGAATGCATGTTCAACCCTATTCATATGAAATGCCCTTATACAATACCTATCCTGCATATGGAAACCCAAATGCATTCTCTGCTTATGGAGCAGGAACACCTAATCAGGGAATAGTCCCAGCTTCTCCTCTTGGAGCTTTTGGTGGGCCGATAATGTCGAGTATTCCGTCTAATCCGCAGTATCCTGGTATAGGTAATTATTCGCAGCATAATCGGGTTCCGGAAATTCAAGATCCTGAAACGTTTGTACTGGACACTCCCGAAGTTGCTAGAACAGTGAGTGAGGAATCTAGCTCTGGTGGTTCGCTCAAGAGTAAGGGGAGTGCAACGAAGGAAACGGCAGCAAAAGCAAAGACCTCAAGTCAAAATAGCAGCAAGAAGACCAAGACAGTTGTGAAATCTCAGCGTTCAAGTGCAGGTGGTCGTACAGAGAGTTCTAAGAAACGCAGAAATCCGTGGATTTCTAATTAATACAGTTTTAAACTAAAAGCTAATCTCTCTTTAACGTGCAGATTCTGATTATCAGAGTCTGCACGTTTTTAATGAGAAGAAATGAAGTAGATGTAAGAATGAGGCGAAAGTATTTTTTTGAATTTTTAAAATTTAGGGGTTGTTTTTAGAGTGGGTTATATGTTACATTATAAATCCAGTCGCAAAGAGGAGATATAAACTTTCGATTGGTGAATGTTAATCCAGATGAGATTACACAAGACTTTGAAAAAAAAGTGTTGCAATTCATCGGAATGCATGATATATTATAAGAGTTGCTGCTGAGACATTAAACGGCACCAACGAGAACTTGATCTTTGAAAACTGAACAACGAGTGAGTAGGAAATCACGAAAGTGAAATCCAAAACTGATGAGTTTCACAGCGTATTTTACGCTTTTGAAATTTCATCGTGAGAATTAATTTTCTCGTCAGATGTTTCAAAATGAGCATATCGCTCTTTTCAATACTAATTGGAGAGTTTGATCCTGGCTCAGGACGAACGCTGGCGGCGTGCCTAATACATGCAAGTCGAGCGGAGTTATTTTGAAAGCTTGCTTTCAAAATAACTTAGCGGCGGACGGGTGAGTAACACGTAGGCAACCTGCCCCTTAGACTGGGATAACTACCGGAAACGGTAGCTAATACCGGATAATTTCTTTTTTCTCCTGAAGGAAGAATGAAAGACGGAGCAATCTGTCACTGAGGGATGGGCCTGCGGCGCATTAGCTAGTTGGTGGGGTAACGGCCCACCAAGGCGACGATGCGTAGCCGACCTGAGAGGGTGAACGGCCACACTGGGACTGAGACACGGCCCAGACTCCTACGGGAGGCAGCAGTAGGGAATCTTCCGCAATGGACGAAAGTCTGACGGAGCAACGCCGCGTGAGTGATGAAGGTTTTCGGATCGTAAAGCTCTGTTGCCAGGGAAGAACGTCCGGTAGAGTAACTGCTACCGGAGTGACGGTACCTGAGAAGAAAGCCCCGGCTAACTACGTGCCAGCAGCCGCGGTAATACGTAGGGGGCAAGCGTTGTCCGGAATTATTGGGCGTAAAGCGCGCGCAGGCGGTCATTTAAGTCTGGTGTTTAAACCTTGGGCTCAACCTAAGGTCGCACTGGAAACTGGGTGACTTGAGTACAGAAGAGGAAAGTGGAATTCCACGTGTAGCGGTGAAATGCGTAGATATGTGGAGGAACACCAGTGGCGAAGGCGACTTTCTGGGCTGTAACTGACGCTGAGGCGCGAAAGCGTGGGGAGCAAACAGGATTAGATACCCTGGTAGTCCACGCCGTAAACGATGAGTGCTAGGTGTTAGGGGTTTCGATACCCTTGGTGCCGAAGTTAACACAGTAAGCACTCCGCCTGGGGAGTACGGTCGCAAGACTGAAACTCAAAGGAATTGACGGGGACCCGCACAAGCAGTGGAGTATGTGGTTTAATTCGAAGCAACGCGAAGAACCTTACCAGGTCTTGACATCCCTCTGAATCTGCTAGAGATAGCAGCGGCCTTCGGGACAGAGGAGACAGGTGGTGCATGGTTGTCGTCAGCTCGTGTCGTGAGATGTTGGGTTAAGTCCCGCAACGAGCGCAACCCTTAACTTTAGTTGCCAGCAAGTAATGTTGGGCACTCTAGAGTGACTGCCGGTGACAAACCGGAGGAAGGTGGGGATGACGTCAAATCATCATGCCCCTTATGACCTGGGCTACACACGTACTACAATGGCCGGTACAACGGGAAGCGAAGCCGCGAGGTGGAGCCAATCCCATCAAAGCCGGTCTCAGTTCGGATTGCAGGCTGCAACTCGCCTGCATGAAGTCGGAATTGCTAGTAATCGCGGATCAGCATGCCGCGGTGAATACGTTCCCGGGTCTTGTACACACCGCCCGTCACACCACGAGAGTTTACAACACCCGAAGTCGGTGGGGTAACCCGCAAGGGAGCCAGCCGCCGAAGGTGGGGTAGATGATTGGGGTGAAGTCGTAACAAGGTAGCCGTATCGGAAGGTGCGGCTGGATCACCTCCTTTCTATGGAGAATCGTCTTCGGAAGTGGAGACATTCAAATCGGAAGTTAAACTTCCACAACTCACTCGTTGCTCAGTTTTGAGAGTTTAAGCTCTCAAGTAAGACTTGATCCTTGAAAACTGGATACCGAAACGAATTTGCGTTTTAGAACATCTTTTAGCAACTTGTGTAAAACAAGTAAATGTTATTAGTGAGATGATTCCAAGAGAGATATCGTATGATATTTTCCTGCGGAAAAATCAAGGTTAAGCTAATAAGAGCACACGGAGGATGCCTAGGCGCCAGGAGCCGACGAAGGACGTGGCGAACAACGAAACTGCCTCGGGGAGCTGTAAGCAAGCTTTGATCCGGGGGTGTCCGAATGGGGAAACCCAGCTGTGGTAATTCGCAGTTACTCATACCTGAATACATAGGGTATGTAGAGGCAGACCAGGGGAACTGAAACATCTAAGTACCCTGAGGAAGAGAAAACAATAGTGATTCCGTCAGTAGCGGCGAGCGAACGCGGAACAGCCTAAACCTAAGAGCTTGCTCTTAGGGGTTGTGGGACGTCTCACATGGAGTTACAAAGGAATATGGTAGGTGAAGAGGTCTGGAAAGGCCCGCGATAGAGGTAAAAGCCCTGTAGCCTAAACTGTGTTCTCTCCGAGACGGATCCCGAGTAGTGCGGGGCACGTGAAACCCCGTATGAATCCAGCAGGACCATCTGCTAAGGCTAAATACTACCTGGCGACCGATAGTGAAACAGTACCGTGAGGGAAAGGTGAAAAGCACCCCGGAAGGGGAGTGAAATAGAACCTGAAACCGTGTGCTTACAAAAAGTCAGAGCCCTATCTATGGGTGATGGCGTGCCTTTTGTAGAATGAACCGGCGAGTTACGTTTAACATGCAAGGTTAAGTCGAGAAGACGGAGCCGCAGCGAAAGCGAGTCTGAATAGGGCGATTGAGTATGTGGACGTAGACCCGAAACCGTGTGATCTACCCCTGTCCAGGGTGAAGGTGCGGTAACACGCACTGGAGGCCCGAACCCACGCACGTTGAAAAGTGCGGGGATGAGGTGGGGGTAGCGGAGAAATTCCAATCGAACTCGGAGATAGCTGGTTCTCCCCGAAATAGCTTTAGGGCTAGCCTCGGTATAAGAGTAGTGGAGGTAGAGCACTGATTGGGTGCGGGGTCCGCAAGGATTACCAAGCTCAGTCAAACTCCGAATGCCATATACTTATTGCCGGGAGTCAGACAGTGAGTGCTAAGATCCATTGTCAAAAGGGAAACAGCCCAGACCATCAGCTAAGGTCCCCAAGTGTGTGTTAAGTGGGAAAGGATGTGGAGTTGCACAGACAACCAGGATGTTGGCTTAGAAGCAGCCACCATTGAAAGAGTGCGTAATAGCTCACTGGTCGAGTGACTCTGCGCCGAAAATGTAACGGGGCTAAACACACCACCGAAGCTATGGCTAGATACGTATGTATCTGGGGTAGGGGAGCGTTGTATGTGGGTTGAAGGTGTACCGTAAGGAGCGCTGGACAGCATACAAGTGAGAATGCCGGTATGAGTAACGAAAAGATCAGTGAGAATCTGATCCGCCGAAAGCCCAAGGTTTCCTGAGGAAGGCTCGTCCGCTCAGGGTAAGTCGGGACCTAAGGCGAGGCCGAAAGGCGTAGTCGAAGGACAACAGTTTGAAATTACTGTACCACCGTAATCCGCTATGAGCGATGGGGTGACGCAGGAGGGTAGTGACGCGGACTGATGGATATGTCCGTCTAAGCAGTGAGGCTGATGTGTAGGCAAATCCGCACATCGTTAAGGCTGGGCTGTGATGGGGAGCGAAAATTGTAGTAGCGAAGGTCATGATCTCACACTGCCAAGAAAAGCCTCTAGCCAGGAGAAGGTGCCCGTACCGCAAACCGACACAGGTAGGCGAGAAGAGAATTCTAAGGCGCGCGGAAGAACTCTCGTTAAGGAACTCGGCAAAATGACCCCGTAACTTCGGGAGAAGGGGTGCCCCGGTAGTGTGAATAGCACGAGGGGGCCGCAGTGAAAAGGCCCAAGCGACTGTTTAGCAAAAACACAGGTCTGTGCGAAGCCGCAAGGCGAAGTATACGGGCTGACGCCTGCCCGGTGCTGGAAGGTTAAGGGGAGTGGTTAGGGGTAACCCGAAGCTATGAACCGAAGCCCCAGTAAACGGCGGCCGTAACTATAACGGTCCTAAGGTAGCGAAATTCCTTGTCAGGTAAATTCTGACCCGCACGAATGGCGTAACGACTTGGGCGCTGTCTCAACGAGAGATCCGGTGAAATTTTAATACCTGTGAAGATGCAGGTTACCCGCGACAAGACGGAAAGACCCCATGGAGCTTTACTGCAGCTTGATATTGAATTTGGGTACGATCTGTACAGGATAGGTGGGAGCCGTAGAAATCGGAGCGCAAGCTTCGGTGGAGGCGCCGTTGGGATACCACCCTGATCGTATCTAGGTTCTAACCTAGTGCCCTAATCGGGTACGGGGACCGTGTCAGGCGGGCAGTTTGACTGGGGCGGTCGCCTCCTAAAGAGTAACGGAGGCGTTCCAAGGTTCCCTCAGAATGGTTGGAAATCATTCGAAGAGTGCAAAGGCATAAGGGAGCTTGACTGCGAGACCTACAAGTCGAGCAGGGACGAAAGTCGGACTTAGTGATCCGGTGGTACCGCATGGAAGGGCCATCGCTCAACGGATAAAAGCTACCCTGGGGATAACAGGCTTATCTCCCCCAAGAGTCCACATCGACGGGGAGGTTTGGCACCTCGATGTCGGCTCATCGCATCCTGGGGCTGAAGTAGGTCCCAAGGGTTGGGCTGTTCGCCCATTAAAGCGGTACGCGAGCTGGGTTCAGAACGTCGTGAGACAGTTCGGTCCCTATCTGTCGTGGGCGCAGGAAATTTGAGAGGAGCTGTCCTTAGTACGAGAGGACCGGGATGGACGTACCGCTGGTGCACCAGTTGTTTCGCCAGAAGCATGGCTGGGTAGCTACGTACGGACGGGATAAGCGCTGAAAGCATCTAAGCGTGAAGCCCCCCTCAAGATGAGATTTCCCAATTAGTAAGACCCCTTGAAGACGACGAGGTAGATAGGTTGGAGGTGGAAGTGCAGTAATGCATGGAGCTGACCAATACTAATCGGTCGAGGGCTTATCCTAAAAATACCCCAAAAAGTGAAGAAGAAGCTGCGAAGCTAATTCCGAGTACTTTCCGGGGGCCCCGTAAGAAGGGCGAACGCAAATTCAATTCGGATTCAGTTTTCAGGAATCAAGTTCTAACCCATATGGTACTAGTGACCGTATGATGATGAATTTGTTTTCAGCATTTGGCGATGCTGAGACCTGAATAATGCATTTGTACTGCAAATGCCCGTTTGGTGGCGATAGCGGAGGGGTTCCACGCGTACCCATCCCGAACACGACCGTTAAGCCCTCCAGCGCCGATGGTACTTGGACCGAAGGGTCCTGGGAGAGTAGGACGTTGCCAAGCACGCGAGACCACTGTTGAGTAATCGACAGTGGTCTTTTTGTTATACAGAGAAACTGCAGGTAAGGGTTTAAAGAAAACAATAAGAACTAAATCTATTAAATACATTATTACATGAAAGGATTCTTATGATATTGTGATTAATAGAGTCTTAAGGAGACTAGTCTTGGCCACTCAAAATATAGATTATTTATGGGGGAGAATCATCTTGATTATATGGATCAATGGAGCTTTTGGTGCGGGAAAGACAGAAACTGCATATCAATTACATCGCAGGCTTCCTAATTCCTTTGTATACGATCCAGAGAATGTTGGGTATTACATAAGAGCAAACATTCCCGATGTGATGACAATAAGTGACTTTCAGGACTATCGCCTTTGGCGTGAAATTAATCATTCCATGTTAAAATACATAGTTAGCGAATATAGTGGGACGATTATCGTACCTATGACTATAGTCAACCCAGATTATTGGATAGAGATTGTGGGGAAGCTAATGAATGAAGGATTAGAGGTTCATCATTTCACTTTATGTGCCTCACGAGAGACGCTGCTTAAGCGATTGACTAGTAGAGGTGAGGAGAAGGACTCGTGGGCCGTTCAACAGATCGACAGATGCATCACAGGACTGAACCAGGACGTATTCCGAGCGCATTTAGACACGAACAACCGCACAGCTCTTGAAGTCGTGGAGCTTATATCACTCAAGCTAGGCATTACTTTAATGCCTGCTTAGAATAAAAGTGAAAGTATTTTAATTTATGTATTGCTATACTTCGAAATACATGATATAATCTTTTTTGTTGTCAAAACATTTTGTTTTCGATAAGGCCCGTTGGTCAAGGGGTTAAGACACCTCCCTTTCACGGAGGTAACATGGGTTCGAATCCCATACGGGTCACCAATTTCTTTAAAACCTTATTGTTCTTCTGAAATAAAATATTGCATTACTGGTTAGAATGTGTTATGATAATTGAGTTGCTTCTTTACATGGAGGCTTAGCTCAGCTGGGAGAGCATCTGCCTTACAAGCAGAGGGTCGGGGGTTCGATCCCCTCAGCCTCCACCATGAAGCTTTCTTATTGTAATGGGTAGTTGAATATTTTTTAATGACGCGGGGTGGAGCAGCCCGGTAGCTCGTCGGGCTCATAACCCGAAGGCCGCAGGTTCAAATCCTGCCCCCGCAACCAATTTTCATCAAGCAATTATATCTTTTGGAACCGTGGTGTAGTTGGCCTAACATGCCTGCCTGTCACGCAGGAGATCGCGAGTTCGAATCTCGTCGGTTCCGCCATTTTTCTTGCTTTATGAGCCATTAGCTCAGTTGGTAGAGCACCTGACTTTTAATCAGGGTGTCGAAGGTTCGAGTCCTTCATGGCTCACTTCTTTAGTGAGTCGGACATCAATACATACCGTGTGCGGACGTGGCTCAGCGGTAGAGCATCGCCTTGCCAAGGCGAGGGTCGCGGGTTCGATTCCCGTCGTCCGCTCCATATAAATTTTGCGCCCTTAGCTCAGCTGGATAGAGCGTTTGACTACGAATCAAAAGGCCGGGAGTTCGAATCTCTCAGGGCGCGCCATCTTTTAACTCAATAATTTGCCGGTGTGGCGGAATGGCAGACGCGCTCGACTCAAAATCGAGAGGGAAACCGTGGAGGTTCGAGTCCTCTCACCGGTATCAATTAGCAAGCGAAGCTCTTATGCGTTATGCTAAGAGCTTTTGCTTTTCAAGTTCTATAAGATAAATCATTATATTGTGGACTCTTAGCTCAGTTGGTAGAGCAGTAGACTCTTAATCTATTTGTCCAGGGTTCGAGCCCCTGAGAGTCCATCCTAAAGGAGTTTATAAGATTGCTTACTAAGCGATCTTATAAACTCTTTTTCTTTGCTGAAATATATTATATCTTTATTGTTTAATTCATGGTTTCTGCTATGTTGATTTTTGAATTGAACTTAAGGTGATTCCTGAACTTTTTTCATACTGACGCCATTGGAAAGAAGCGCAGTAACACAGCACAACTATGACGAAGAACATGGTCTTTGGTGCACTGGGAGGACTGGCACAGCAAATGGCTTAAGCTTGAGATCTTCTATGAGCAACTTTGTTTAAAATATAGTTATGGATCAACTCATCTGCGATGGGTTGATTTTTTTATATCTGAATCGGAGAGGACCGGCTAAGGGACTATGTTTTGAAGGGGACATTGCAATAAGAAAAGGGAGGTTATAGAAGCCATGATAGGTTGCTGGACCTCCCTGATTCTGTTTGATTGAGCGAATTTACTCTACTGGATATTTCTCCTGTGCCAGTTCTATTACTACCATCTGGTGATTCTCCAAGCAAGGAATTATATAAGAGATTTCATCCTGGCCTACCGTAAACGGCAGAGCTGTCATTGACGGGGCCAGATAGACCCGCTGGACAAGAGCAGGAGATAGAAGACGCAGGCTGACAGAAATGTCCCGTAGCGGCACGATGTCTTCGATAACTTCAATGCGTCCTTTTAGCACGGGGGAGGCATAAAGCAGATGGTTCACATAGCGCTGCTCCGCCTGCTGATACTGCAGGGTCGCTATTCCCCGGACCGGTAGATTGGTGCGCAGGGCAGGCTGGGGGAGCAGCCGTGATAGCGCATGAAGCACCATCTCTTTCAGGATAAGATGGCCTGCTTCCGCATATTCGCTGAACACATCCCAAGCGATATAGATTCCATTGCTGCTTTCGACCATGCCTGGTCCATTGTCTTCCCTGGTACCAGGCGTGTGTTGATGTGAACAAAAGGTGAATACATCGCGGTTGAAATATGGATTCTCCAGATTACCCAGTGATTGTCCGTCATGCAATTCCACAAGCTGACCTTCGCCGTACATTACGTAGGAGGCTGGCAGCAGAGCCCCCGGTGTGAAATGCGGATAGAAATAAGCTGGCCGGTAAGGATTGGTTCCCAGCCAGTTGATACCCAGGTTCAGTGCAAACGCATCGCCTGCTGTGTTCAGACCTGAACGCCCGGTGGCGAGCACTTTACCTCCTCCAGCTGTGAAGATTTCAATAGCGGTGGCTAACTCCGGCCATACCGGTACCTCATCCGGTAGTATCAGTACCTTATAAGCGGAAAAATCGCTGAAGGTATCTACGATGTCGAACAGATAATGGCCCTCTGTAAGCATGCGTACCGCACCCGCGTCAGCCAGATTGCGCGCTCCTCTCAATGCCTGCCCGTCGGGGCAGGCCTCACGTGCCGCCTCCAGGGATAAGACGGCAATGTCTGCAACGGACTCAACCCCGCTGCACCACTGCTCTTTCGCCTCCACCTCAGCGTAGGCAGCGCCGATCAGGGCATAGGTCGCTTCATCCATTATGCCTGAAGGATGAAGCTGATCACCAATGGAGCATTTGGCACCGTGGGCCAGACTGAGAGCTGCTTCAAACCGCAGCGCATTCGGATGCTTGTATCCGCCGAATTCACCCCAGGAGGTATGGAATTTGCCGGTCATACCGAGAAATTTCATGCCCAGCGTCTGGGCGTACCGTGCTGACAGCGGGAAGTGATCGTAGCCCCAGCCTCCGGTAGGGAGCGACTCAAGCTCGAGATGGCTATTGACCTGCACGAGATCTCGGCGGCCCCGCTGCTGATGACCGTTGTTGTGATAGACCGGTAGACCAGGCTTCACAGCATCGATTGTCTCCCGGACGCGGCGTGCATAATTCAGATAAGTCTGCTCGCCCAAGGCAATGACTGAAGCCTCGTCGCGGGGGTCCAGGCCTGAGGCACGAAGTGCGTCAACGCAATACTGGCAGCGGCATTTACGGACGCCGACGATATCAAGAAAGATACCGTCGGAGTCATACCGGGAGACCACTTCATGGATTTGCGCCAGTAAAATGTCCAGATAAGGCGTGTTAAGGCAAAATTCGTGGTAACCCGGTGTCATAAAGTCCTTCACCCAGCGTGTGCGGTCCTCTGCATCGCGGATCAGCCACTCGGGATGCCGGCGAGCAAGCTTCTCGTCAAGACCAGCCGACAAATATACCGGCGTCAGTACTCCGATATCATGAGCTGCGGTGATCATCTCCCCCAGCAGATCAAAAGAGAGCTGCGGATGGATTTCATTGGCTTCGCTGGGATGATAAGCCCACCCGTGATGGCATTTGGAGAACACAGTGATAGAGTCTACATGACCGGCACGCAGCATGGACTGAAACTGGGATTTGGAGAATTCATTGGCTATGCCGGGAATGGCTTCAGAAGTATGGAAATCAAGGTGAACCTGACGAAAGCGCATGGATATACAGCCCCTTATCTAATTGGATGAAAAGCGGGTTCCCAGTCAATGTAACTCTTTTCTGCCGGAGCAGCCAGTGATAATATAGACTTGGAATAGCATAAAATCGACTTTGACAGGAGAGATATATGGTGCTGTGCCTGGAATTCGCGATACCTCCGCTGCCGCAATTTGTCACGGTGGGACATGCCGTCTGGTCGCCGGGAGACCGGCATTTCGCCCGCACCTTCGGTGTGTATGATCTGCTGCTGGTCAAACGGGGAACACTCTATATGACAGAAGAGGGCAGGGATTATGCAGTGGGTCCGGGAAAACTGCTGGTGCTGGAGGCAGGGCTGCTGCATGATGGGTATCGGGCTTGCGGGGAGGATACGGAGATTTACTGGGTGCACTTCATCCATGGATGTAAGCCGGCTCATATCCGGCGGGAGGACATTCCATGGTCGTCGCTGCTGGCCAAAGGAACGGTAGAGGATGAGGAGCCCTCTGTACAACAGCGTCTATACATGCCTAAGTACGCCACTGTTGACGTAGAAGCATTGGAGCCGATCTTGCATGAGATGAACGAGATCCATAGCCGGCTGAATGCTGAGAACGCACTCCGGCTTCATCTGCTGCTGGCTGGGCTGCTGGCGGCACTGCAAGAGGAATGTGCGCGGACTTCCCTGCCGGAGCCGGCGGTCCGGCTGGCCCGGGCAGCCGCTGCCTATCTAGATATTCAATGGAGACAGCCATTTAACCTTGCGGCACTCGAGGAGGAGCTGCACTTCCAGGCGGATTATATTACGAGGTGCATGAAACAGCATATTGGAACCACACCGCTACAGTACGTGCTGCAGCGGCGCCTGGAAGAAGCCAAGAAACTGCTAAGCGGTACGGTGCTGGGCATCTCCGAAATCGCCGAACGGGTGGGCATTCACGATCCAAACTACATGACACGTTTGTTCAGCGCAAGATTCGGTGTAACGCCCGGAGCGTACCGGCGGCGGCTGCGCCAAAAGGAAGATGCTACTGACGTGAACGATGCGCTGGAGCTCTAGGAGTTCCTTGGGATCCGGCAGGATTCCTGATTTCTCTCTCGGTATTCGCTGGGTGTACAGTTAAATACTTTGCGGAACTGGCGGGAGTAATAGTTCTGGTCATGAAAGCCGCTGTCCATGGCCACCTGGGAAATCGTAAGTCCGGGGCTGCGCAACAGCGTGCAGGAATAGTCCAGCCGCTTACGGATGACATAGTCCATTGGGGTGGTCTGATAATTGCGGGTGAAGACTCTCAGAAACTGGCGGGTTGACATATAAGCCATATCCGCCATGGATTGCAAGGTGATTGGCTGTAGAAAATGCTCTTCGATATAGGTGACTGTCTCACCGATCCGCAGCGCCTTGTTATCCTTGTGTCCGCTGCTGGTTTGGTAATAGCGTGATAGCATGCCTACCAGAGCAGTAAAATAGGTGCGGATCATCAGCCTGTACCCTTCAGGCTGCCGGTCATGCTCTTCGAGGATATTATCCAGCAGCCGTGTAGCCTCCAAGAGTTGTTCTGCTTCAAGGGAGAGCATACCTTTGAAATACATTTCTTTCCGGTAAAAAGGTTCGATGTAAAATAATGCCTGAAAGCCCGGCATCAGTCTGAGCTCGGACTGCTGCAGCAGCTGCTCAGGTTGGAACATCACATTAAAGTATTCGATGCCTTCGACATCCTTGTAACCATGGGAAACATCGCTGTGGATCAGAAAAACCTGGCCGGCAGTGACTGGATACTCTCTCCCCTCAATGATATGCACGGCGTTTCCTGACAGAATGACGACCAGCTCGGAGAAGTCATGGCTGTGGACATAGTAATCATGGGTCAGCGGACATTTCTGGATTCTAAAAGTGAAACCGGGTTCAAGTCCGATGTCCTGTGCAAATATTTTGGTTGTCATGGCCATATTATGCTAAAGAAGGTCGAAATCGTCAAGGCGAAAAAGGACAGCCGGCGCTACCATTAGAATGCGTGGCATCGCCTGGCTTCGGCCAAGCGGGAGATCTGCGCGATGGTCAGGAGGGATAAATATGTTGCATCTATTTACTGACAAGGTAACAAAAGATTCCGCAGATTCCCAGATTCTATTTCTAGGGGACAGCATTACGGCTGACGGTCTATATATCCGCTTAACCCGGGAGTGGCTGCAGGTGCACCGTCCGGATTGGACGGTAGAACTGGTCCCTTGCGGTGTTCCCAGCGAGACGGCTTCGGGACTTAGCGAAGCCACTCATCCTTTTCCGCGGCCCTGTGTTCATAACCGGCTGTCAAGGGAGCTTAAAGAAGCCTCTCCCAGTGTGGTCGCAGCCTGCTACGGGATGAATGACGGGATTTATCATCCCTTTTCGGAAGAACGTTTTGCAGCCTATCAGGCGGGGATGCTGCGGCTGAGCACACAAATTCGGGAAGCAGGGGCCAAAGTCGTGCTGATGACACCGCCGCCATTCGACGCCCCGTCAATGAACGGTACGCTGCAGCCGGCGGAAGCGGATGATTTCAGCTATTTGGCGCCCTACAGAGATTACGATCATGTGCTGGAGCGTTATGCGGACTGGCTGCTAAGCGGGGGCTGTCCCGCTGATGGCGTCATCGATCTGCGCACACCGCTGCTGGAGCATATCCGGCATGAGAGGTCGGTTAATGCCTCGTATAGATATGGCGATGGTATCCATCCGGATGTATCAGGACATAGGATTATAGCACGCATACTTCTGCGGGATTTGTTCCACGCAGAGCCGGATAACCTGTCGGATGCAGAGGATTCGCGGGAGGCGGCCCGCGAAAACGCGGATTGACAAGCAAAACAAGGCGGGATTATATTAAGGTCACCCTAAAATCAGGGAGTGAGGACACATGAATGTACTGCAGACAATCCGTTCGCGCAAATATCTACAGCGGATTTTGCTCAGCTTTATGCTTGTTGTCGCCGTTCTGGCGGTCGCTTCGCTGGTTGTGAACTCGAGCGCCCGCGGCAAGGTACTTAGCCTGCAGAACGAAGCCGACCGGAAGCTGCTTACCCAAATTAACTACAATATAGAGAATATGAATGGTATCGTTAAGGATCTGGCAGTATCCCTTTATAATGATGAAGAGCTGCTCGCGCTGAAGTCCGGCGCAGATTACAAACAGAGCATTCTCAAGATCGAGCGCCTAAACCATACAGTGGCGGCTTCCCCGTATTTGCATGCAGCTGTCTTTTACAACGGTGCCCAGCACCGGTTCTTCTCCTCGCTGAATCATGAAATTAACAATAGTCTTCTTTACGATTCCTTGAAGAAATACATGAACTCCCGGGCTGATCTGCCGAAGCTGCAGCTGATTCCGCTGGACCTTGACGGAAAGGACGGGGGGATTGATGTGTTTGCTACATTCATTTATGACGGGGAGTCTCTTGGTTCTATCAATGACAATGTGCTGATTTTAACGGTGAAGCCGGGTTGGATGCTGGATAATATGAAAGCGCTTAATCATGTAGCGGAGCGGGAAAATGATGTGCTCTTTATCACGGACAGCGAAGGCGAGGTGCTTATTTCTACCAACGGGCAGCTGCCTGACGGGCTAAACATCAAGGCGGATTTGCTGCCGCGGATTTCCTCCTCGGATACGGTTCTTAATTCTTTTAACTATACGTATGGAGAAAGGAAATATAAGGTCACTTATCTGAGCAAAGCGATGAATAACTGGCAGATCGTCAGTATGCAGGACTACGATGTTGTGCTGGACAGCGTCCGGCAGATGAAATGGACGGAGGTAGCGGTCACGCTGTCTGTAGTCCTGCTCGCTATCCTGCTGTCCGTTTTCTTTGCATTGCGGCTGTATAAGCCGGTGGGCCAGCTGCTGACGCTGGTGCCGCAGGATGTACGCGGCGTCCCGCAGGCGAAGGATGAGCTGTCGCTGATTGCAGCCAACGTAACTGAGATGATCAGCAAGCTGAAGGGTCTGGAGCTGGAACGGGCATCGCAGTCGAATATCGCTAAGCTTTACCAGCTGCGGAGTCTGATCGGGTCAAGCGGCAGTATTGATGAACAGGCATTCCTGCAGATCAGAAAGCAGCACGGAATTGACATCGTATTTCCGTCGCCTCTGCGACTAGCCTTGGTGCAGATCGACAATCTGCAGGGACTTGCGGCAGATCCGGGACTGCCGATGGAATCCCTGCTTTACTTTGCCATTGCCAATATCGGTCAGGAGCTGTTGCGGCTTGAAGGGTCCTGCGAAGCGGCGGACATGAAAAGCGGCCATCTTGTCTTCATCGTCGGCAGTGAAGCAGGGACACTTACGAAGCTGGATGAGCGCTTTAGAGCGCTTCAGCAGACTATTTTTGACTATTACCATATTACCTTTACGGTTACGCTGAGCGAATTGTTCACAGATTACCGGTGTATATCGGAGCATTATAATCTAGCCATTCGCCACTCCAATTACCGGATGATTTTCGGCAAGGGAGTAGTGCTTGAACCTGAAATGCTTCGGGAGAATGAGGAGAATGAATCCCTTCGCATCCCGCAGGAGCTGGAAAGGCAGCTGACGGAAGGATTGAAGGGCGGGGATCTGGCGGAGACGGAGCAAGCGATACGCAAATGGAGGGAGCTGCTCGGCGGCTTCAGTTTCGAAAATATGTTCTCTGCGGTACTTCATCTTGCGGTTACATTAAGCAATACGCTTGGCGAGATGAACAATCGTAACGTCAATCCGGTGCCTTACAACCTGCAGGCCATTAACCGTCGTATTCTTGAAAAAGAGACACTGGATGAGATTGAGGGCGTACTCCTGGAGGTTGTACGCGAGGTCACAGGGCAGCGCAAGAGCGGGCGTGAAGATAAGAACAGGCTGCTCGCAGAAACAGTGAAGGAAATTATCGACAAGCATTATGCCGATCCAGATCTTAATGTGCAGCGGATTGCCGACATGCTCAAGATGAGCTCCGTCTATCTGGGCCAAGTCTTCAAAGCGCAGGAAGGAACGACCGTTGTTGACCAGATTAACGCAGCGCGTTTGAGCAGTGCCAGAGAGTGCCTGGAACAGAAGGACTTAACCGTAACTGAAATTATGGAAAAGGTCGGGTTCGGGAATGAAAGCTATTTCTACCGTTTATTCAAACGGCGTTATGGAACGACACCGAAGGAGTACCGACTGAAATCTGCCATTGACCGTAGCAGATAACCTGTGAAATTTATACTTAAGTCAGCCCGCAAATGAACCCTGTTCATTTAGCGGGCTTTTTGCTAACTAAAGGAATCTAAAAGACCCCCGCTATAAATTATCTTTCTATTACCCGCTGCTTCATCTCCGCCCGGCCAGAACAGTAAACTGGCAACAATACAGTCCCTCTTTACAGCAATCTTGCAATTGTACAGTAACGCCAAAGCTTGATTCTGCGCTATTGTTAGTCGTGCAAAGCCTGGAACACAGGCAAACAGCTGCAGCTAAGGAAGGAAAGGAAGGGGCTTGGGTTATGTTGAATAAGGTTCCACTAGCGGATCAAAGAGCAAATTCAGGTGTGCCGCCCGGAACGCGCAAAAAGAATTGGATCGGAAGAGAGCTTCATCATTTCCGGAATAACCGGGAGCTGTTTCTACTCTCACTGCCGGGATTACTGTACAAATTGATTTTTGCCTATATTCCAATGATCGGCTTGATTATCGCCTTCAAAAATTACCGGTATGATCTCGGAATCTTCGGCAGCAAGTGGGTAGGTCTGGATAACTTCCGTTATTTATTCACTACCGACACAGCGTGGCGGATTACCCGTAATACAGTTCTTTATAACATCGCTTACATTCTGGTAGGCACCTCGGCAGCGCTGCTGCTGGCGATTCTCATGAACGAAATCAAGGCAAAGTGGAGCAAGTTCTACCAGACAGCCTTGTTTCTGCCCCACTTTCTTTCCTGGGTACTGGTGGGTTACGTGGCGTACGCCTTTTTGAACCATTCTGACGGCTTTATCAATCGTACGCTGGAATCCTTCGGTCTGGACCCGGTAAGTTGGTATCAGAATGCTACACCGTGGCCGGTGATTCTTATCATGGTTCAATTATGGAAAGTGGTAGGGTTCAACACGCTGATTTATTTTGCCGGCATCATAGGTATTAACAGCGAATATTACGAGGCGGCGCGGATCGACGGGGCAACCAAAAGGCAGATGGCGTTCAAAATCACCATTCCGCTGCTGGCTCCGCTGGTCATTATTATGCTGATCCTGTCCATTGGCAACATGTTCCGCGGCGACTTTGGCCTGCATTATTTTATACCGAATAACTCAGGCTTTCTCTACGGTTCTACCGATATCATTGACACCTATGTGTACCGTGCGCTGCGCGAAGTCGGCAATGTGAGTATGTCTGCGGCTACAGGTTTCTATCAGTCGGTTGTCGGTCTGGTGCTGGTGCTGAGTGCAAACCGAATCGTGCGCAGAATCAATCCCGATCATTCCTTATGGTAAGGAGGTGCCCTGAAAGTGTCCAAGAAATTCGAATTTTCCAAGCTATTTATTAACCTGCTGTTTACGGTGCTCTCGCTGGTGGTCGTCCTGCCTTTTCTGCTCGTTATAGCAGTGTCGCTTACGGATGAAAAGTCGCTGACCGAAAACGGGTATCAGTTTATCCCTAAATCGTTCAGTCTGGATGCCTATCGCTATCTGCTGGACGCTCCCGACATTCTGCTCCGGGCTTACGGAGTGACGCTCATGGTGACCGTGATTGGCGCATTAGCCGGGCTGCTGCTGACTGCGATGACCGCATACGTCATTTCAAGGCAGGATTATCGGTATAACCGGGTGACCACATTTTATGTATTTTTCACCATGCTGTTTAGCGGGGGACTCGTTTCTTCCTACATTCTCATTACGCAATATTTGCATCTGAAAGATAGCCTGCTGGCGCTGATTCTTCCTATCCTGCTGTCACCGTTTAACATCATGGTCATGAAGGGCTTCATGTCCAAAATTCCCCTTGAGATCATTGAATCAGCCAAAATTGACGGAGCGCGGGAATTTCGCATTTTCTTCAAGATTATTTTGCCGCTGTCGACGCCAGCACTAGCTACGCTGGGTCTCCTGATTTCATTTACGTACTGGAATGAATGGTTCAACGCGATGTTATACATTGACGATCCTAATAAAGTTCCGTTGCAGCTCCTGCTGGTTCGGACGCTCAACAGTATTGAGTTTCTGACTACGAACTCGGAATTTACGCAGCAGCTTGGCATCGATCTGGCGAGTTTCCCTAACAATTCGGCGCGTATGGCGATCGCTGTGCTTGCCGGCGGACCGATGCTGGTGATCTTCCCGTTTTTTCAGCGGTTTTTCGTTAAAGGACTTACGGTTGGCTCCCTAAAGGGTTAACATACAATTACATGTACAAAGTACAGGAGGTCACTTACATGAAAAAGAGGCTGTTTGGAGTTTTGGCATCCGTATTGCTCGTTGCATCCGTGCTGTCAGGCTGCGGAGGGAACAATAACGGTGGCAACAGTAATGCCGGGAAAGGCGCGGAAGGAAGCGGAGCGGAAAGCACACAAAGCGCGGCTCCGGAATCAGGAAACGCAGGCGAGCTGAAGCCGGTTGAATTGACCTGGTATTATCCGCTGTCACAGCTTCAGGCCGACCAGGAGAAGGTACAGGAGGAAGTTAACAAAATCGTGAAGGCGAAGATTAATGCCACAGTCAAGCTAATGCCTGTTGCGATCGGAGATTATGTGCAGAAGATGAACACGGTGCTTGCGGCGGGGGAGAAGTTCGACATTCTCTGGACCGGCTACATGCTGAAGCCGGAAGAGCTGGTGCGCAAAGGAGCCATCCAGCCGATGGATGCTCTGCTTGATGAATACGCACCGGAGCTGAAGGCGGATGTACCGCAGGTGATGTGGGACGGCCTTTCGGTCGACGGGGAAATCTACGGTATCCCGAATCAGCAGATCAACGGCTCCCGTTACGGATTTATCATCCAGAAACGTTTTGCTGACAAGTATAATCTTGATACCGCTTCCATCAAGAAAATTGCAGATATTGAACCGTTCTTGGCCCAAATCAAGCAAAATGAATCGGACATTATTCCATTTGGTTTATTCGGCACTTCTTTCATCAATCCGCAGTCACATGACGACAAGTACTGGGTAGTTCCGGGACTAGATGACCATTTCTATATCAAAACAGATGATCCTACCTACACACTGCAGCGTTATCCGGAGGAAGAGCTGGACAATTTCCGACTGGCCAGCAAATGGTATAAGGAAGGTTATATTTATAAAGATGCAGCTACGGAAAAAATGAATGATTATCTCGTCAAAGGCCAAATCGCAGTCGATTTCAACGTTACACTAAAGCCCGGTGTGGAAGCTGAAGTCAAGGCCAAAAACGGCGGCAATGAGGTTATTACAGTTCCGCTCAGCGACTGGTTCTCCAACGGCTATTCGGCTACGACCAACCAATCGATCAGCCGGACCGCTCCTAATCCGGAACGTGCGATGATGTTCCTCAATCTGGTGAATACCGACAAGGAGCTGTACAATCTGCTCTGCAACGGCGTAGCTGGTGAACACTATGAGAAGACCAATGGTGAATACATCAAGGCTCTGGCAGATTCCCGTTATCTGCCGAATATGGACTGGGTTTTTGGGAGCGTATTCAATTCTTATCTGAAAGAGGGACAGCCGGAAAATGTCTGGGAAGAAACTAAAAAGATTAATTCCGATTCAGAGGTCAATCCAGTCGGCGCCTTCAAGTTCAATTCCGAGCCGGTGAATACGGAGATCGCCAACCTTAACGCTGTCTGGGGGGAATACAAACGGGGACTGGTTACTGGAACACTCGATTTCGAAGAAACCTGGCCTGCACTTTACGGCAAGCTGAAGGAAGCGGGCGAAGAGAAATACGTAGCGGAAGTAACCAAACAATTCGAGCAATTCCTTAAGGTTAAAGGATTGAAGAAGTAAGGAGATTGTAGGAACCTGCTGCTTAAGGACGGCTTCGCCCAAGGCTTAACACCGACGGTTTTCCTACATGCTGTTCGATGACATCACCTTCTCGGTTATGGCTTAAATGTTATTGGGCGCTCTTCCTGAGGGGAGAGCGCTTTATAGTTAACCTGTGAGGAGTCGTCTAAGGAATATCCCATCAATGTTCCTGCAGACAATGTCGTAATTATGCTAAACAAGGTCAGCATCGTCAAGGCCGGAAAGGATTGCCTGCAGTAACATGAGTGTGAAGGATAAGGAGGTGCGGAATGAAGCGCTGTTTATATAGAGCTGAAGAACTGGAAGGTGAGGAGGCCGCTGCTTTCTTCCGTAGCAGGGAGGTCTCTCATTCGCTTATCGACGTTATGGAGCATCTCCGAGTGGACCATTTAAGCTTGTTTGTCTGCAGCAGTCAACTGTTTCTATATTATGAATGTCTTGGAACGCCGGTTTCACCGGAAGTTTTACTGCCGGAGGTCTCGGAGCGGCTTGCCGTGTGGCCTGGAGGGAAAAAAGGGCGCCGCTGGGTGCCGATGACGGATATTTTTCATTACCAAAAGCCAATCTCCATACAGCACTGGGAGCGCCGGAGCACGGAAGGCAAGGCTTACGGACGGCTTGCGCTGCTGAAGCCAGAAGAGGCAGCCAGCTATATTTATTACCACTATCAATACCAGGAGGAACGGCCGGGGGACGGCGATAAATACGGCATGATTGGCCTGCATGAGAATGTGCTGTTTTTTTATGCGGAGCAGCCGGCTACCCGGGAGCCAGCCCCTTATGAAGGAAAACTGAAGACCCGGCTGCGGCCGGACAACTGGGCTGAAGTGATGGAGCCGCATTTTATCAAATGGGAGGAAGCGTCTAAGGGCCAGGAGCTGTGGCGGGAGCTGGAGAATGTGCTCGAAGTACGCGTCTTCCCTGGAAAGTGGGGAACAAGAGATGCGTAATCTGCTATGTCTAAACGGGGCTTGGAATTTCATGCCCTTATATGATCAGCCGCAATGCCGCAGGCTGCCCGAAATAATCAACTATGAGGAGCGCCAGCTTCAGGTGCCCTCCAGCTGGAGGCGGACCTACCCGCTTGCGGACGGCAAATCATTCGGCAGCATCCCGGAATATGAGTATGCCCCATTTGACCTGTACGGCTATCCGGAGGAGTGGGATGCCGCTGAAGCGGGTGTGCTGCACCGGAGCTTCCGCGTTCCAGAAAGCATGGCCGGGCAGAGGATCATATTACGGCTGGATGGTATTATGCAAAAGGCTGTGATCTATATTGACCGGCAGGAGGTTGGCGTTTGGGAAGACGGGTACCTGCCGCTGAGACTCGATATTACTTCCAGGGTAGAACAGGAACGGGAGCATCAATTGCATGTTGTCTGCAGCAGCTTCGACACCGTCGTGCTTCCAAACGGTATGTCAAAAATAACGGGGCTTATGGGCTCCTGGTATGGAAGAATCAGCCGGGGAATCTGGCAGGATGTTTATCTGGAAGGTATTCCTGTGCTGTCGCTGGAGGATGTTACGATCCGCACTTCCGTCAGGGAGGGACGAATAGAGGTGAAGGCTGTGGCTGCCGGATCAGGAACAGCCGGGGCCAGAGGTCCGCTAACGGTAAGGCTGGGCATCTGGGAGAAAGGCGTGCTGCGGCAGTTTTCCAGAGGGCTGGAAGCGGCAGAAGATTCCGAAGAGCCGAGAGCCGCAGCTATGGCTAGTGCTGGGATAAAAGGGAGAGAAGTAGAGCTGTTGACAGCCTCCTTGACGTCAGGCAGTGAGGAGAGTTACGAGGTGGCAGCCGAACCCGGGTCGGTTCTATCTGCGGAGTGTATAGCCGGAGCTGTTGATGCTGCCGCTGCGGAGAAACTTAGGCTGTGTGAGAACGAACGTGCTGGTGAAGTGTATAATGCCTCATTTCATCTGGATTGGAGCGGCGCCAGACTGTGGAACCCGGATGAGCCGTTTTTGTATAGTGCGGTGCTGGAACTGCTCAAAGACGGGGAAGTCATCGACCGGTATGATCAAGTATTCGGTTTCCGAGAATTCTGGTATGAAGGACCGCGGTTTATGCTGAATGGCATTCCGGTCAATCTAAGAGGCGACTCCTGGCATTTTCAGGGGGGACTTCAGATGACGGAAGCTTATATCCGTAACTGGTACCGCATCTGCCACACCGCCGGTATTAACAGTATCCGGCTGCATGCCGAGCCTTATCCTTCCGATTATGTCCGTATCGCTGATGAAGAAGGTATGCTGATCGTCGATGAGACGGCGATTTACGGCTCGGGTAAATCGATGCAGGCGGACCATCCCGCTTATGTGGAGAACTGCCGGCAGCATGTACGCCGATTAGTGCAACGCGACAAAAACCATCCATCGGTCATTCTCTGGAGCCTGCAGAACGAAATGCGCTGGGTAGACGGACGGGATGGCTTCAAACAGTATATGCCCGGCCTGATCGCGGAGATCCGTGAACTTGATCCTACTCGTCTGGTGATCGCCGAGGGGGACAACCGGCTGCTGCCAAAAGCCTGTACGGAGGTGGAAAGCCGCCATTACAATATCGACGGCACGATCAGCCAGTGGGACCGTACGGTTCCGCTGACTTTCGGCGAACACGGCGGCTGGTGGTATATTTGTCCGCAGAACAGCAGCATGTACAACGGATTGCAGGCCTACCGCGGTACGGACGAAAGCACAGCAGGGCTGGCGCTGAAGGAGCGGCTGTTTGTGGAATATGCAAGACGGCAGGGGGTTTCCGGCATTTCCACCTTTAATTTTGCCCATTATTTCATGCGGCCAATGCCGGAGCAGAATCTTACGCTGCCGCCGTCTGAACCGGGAACGCCTGGAGTGAAGCCGGAATGTGTCCCGGCCTATTCGCTGTCAATCAACAACGGTCTGCTGCCGGAGGAATACCCCCTATATCAGCCTAATCCGGCTTTTGCGATTATGGCTGAGGCGTTTAAACCTGCTGTGATCATTGCCGCTGAGTATAACAGCTGCTTCTATGATGATAAGCCGGTCTTCCGGAGCTTTGACGTATACAACGATACTTTGTCCGCACAGGAAGTTAGAATGGAGTTCATAATCTGGCAGGGGAACAAGAACGTTCATGAGCAAAGCTTCACTTTCAGTCAAAATCCTGCTGAACAAAAGGTCGTTTCGTTTTCTTGGATGCCTGTTTCTGCTGCCGACGGAGAGCAGGCGATGCTGACAGCACAGTTGTTCCACGGTGGGCAGCTGGTGCACAAGCTGCGTTTGGAGTACAGGCTCATGTCCGCAAGCCTGCTGAGTCAGCCTGTGAATGTGCGGCGGAGGTCAGCCTATTGGGGGTCGGACCTCGATTTTGAGCACATTCGCCGGCTTGTTCCGGGCTGTGAAAGAGTGGAACGTTCGCTACTGGACGATCTGCCAGCCGATTATCTGCTTATTGTCGGTAGCCGGATGGAGGACGCAGACGGCAAAGTGGAGGTACTGCTGAAGGCATTTGCCGCGCGGGGCGGCCGGCTGCTGCTGCTGGAGCAGAACCAGCTATCGCTGGGCAAGCTGCCGCTCTCGCGGCGGCCGTTCTTCCGTGCCCATGCCGGCAGCTACCTGCATCCGGTGCTCGCTGGGCTGGGTGAGAGGGATCTGATGTTCTGGCATGAAGAGCTGCGCGAAGAGGGGCCGACACCGATTATTCAGGCCGCCTTTGAGAAGCCGGTAACAGGCGACTTCTCGCTGCTGCTGGAATGCAGCACGGGCGATTTCGGAGACGGCGGCGATCTGTGGTCTCCGCTGCTGGAATACCGCAGCGGAAAGGGCCTGTTCCTGGCCAATCAGCTGGAGCTGATGGCCAATCTGGAGCAGGTTCCGCAGGCTTGCCTGCTGCTGCAGAACCTGCTGGCCTACGCCGGCGGCGGGGACACCGCCGGAGCTCAGGCCCGGCCCGCGGCTGCGCTGGTGCGCCGCGGCGGGCAGACCGCAGCGTTCCTTGAACAGCTGCGGCTGCGGTATACGGCGCTGGATAACACAGCGCCGCTCGGGGGCATGCAGGACTTCGGCCTGATCGTGGCCGAAGCCTGCATGCTGGAAGCGCCGGGAGCTGCCGAGGCGCTCCGGCGTTACGCTGAAGCCGGCGGGCAGGTGCTGCTCCTGCCGGCTTCAGCAAGCCAGCAGGCGGCGCTTGCCCGCCTGCTGGACCGCCCCGTGCGCGTGAAGCCGCACGAGGCGTATCACTTGGCGGCGGACGATGTCCATGCCGCCGTGCAGGGGTTCAGCCCAGTCGACCTGTTCGGCTTCGACAAGGTATTTCTGTCGCCGCGGGATGTACTGAACCGGGTGCTGGCTGCGGACAGCCTGGAGATACCGGACGCAACGGTTCTCTGCACGAGCGTTGAAGGTACCGCCTGGAAGGATTATTTCGTCCATGGCTACACGGCGGAATACAGCCGACTCGCATTGGTGGAGCTGAACCGCAGAAATACGCGTCCATCGGGAACCTACCTGACCGAAGTCAAGCTGGGAACAGGCTCTGTGCTTTGCTCCCAGCTCCTGACGGACCCCGGAAGTGAGAAGGCACTCCGCCTGTATTCCCGTTTGCTCGCTAATCTGGGCGCGTCATTTGCCGACGGCTTGCTGGACAGTGTGAAGGGAGATGAGGAGTGGGCCGTGGAAACCATGATGGCACTGCCTTGTCAGCCCCATGTTGATTATGAGGAGATGAAGGCGTACTACACCGATCCGGCGTTTTCTTTGAATAATCTGGGCGAAGGCCTTTACGGCTGGATGCAGAAGAAAGAGCGGCGTTCCGGCAACGGTACTTTGCGTATAGCGGATGCGGGAAGAGATCCGTGGTTTCTAAGCTGCTTTGTGCATACGCCGGAGGAATGGGAGGGAGACGGACAGCTACACCGGGGGAGGCTGCGTATCAACACAACCGCTCCTAATGAGATTTATTTGAACGGTGCTCTGGTGACAGAGCCGGAGCGGGAGCTTACGCTGCAGAGCGGACTCAACCGGCTGATTGCGATAGTTCGGGGAAGCGGCGGCGACCTCATAATTGGTCTGACCTTTCTGAATTCTGACGGCACTTATATGAAGGGCCTGGAATACCGGCTGACCCTTGACGAGGTCGAGCCGAAATAAACCCGATAATCTTATAAAGGAGCTGGAACCAAGTGAAAGCTGATCCCCATGAACATACCGATCCCAAGGATTATTATATCTTCAGGGACGAGGAGAAGGAGGTGGAATTCAAACGGCCGGATATGCCGACGCCGTGGATGAACTACCTGTCGAACGGTACCTTCCACACGATGCTGTCGCATGCGGGCGGCGGTGTAGCCTTTTACAAGTCGCCCCAGATCTGGCGCATTACGCGCTACCGTTTCTTCCATCTGCCGATGGACCGTTCAGGCCCTTATTTTTATATACAAAATGCGGAAACAGGCCGCTACTGGTGCCCGAGCAGCGAACCTGCCACAGATAAACCGGAGATGTGGAAGAGTTCCCACGGCATGGGATATACCCGGTTCGAGGCAAGTCAGGGGAGCATAGCAGCCCAAACGGTGTATTTTGTCGGGCCTTATGAAAATTCACTGATCTGGAATCTGACCTTGACCAATCAAGGCAATACTCCGCAAGAGCTCAAGGTCTATGCCTACGCCGAATTCGGTATGATGGAATTTATGCGAGAGCTGCAGTGGCAGTGCTACAACAAACATCAGGTTTCGGTGCAGTACCATGAAGCGGAGGCGCTGGTGTACCGGTACGGCGTCGAGAACCAGCCCAAACCGGAGGAGACACCGCTTGTCTATCTGACAGCGGATATGCCGCTTGCCGGTTATGACGGTGATCGCGAGGAATTCATTGGCTGTTACCGCAGCGAATCCAATCCGGCGGCAATTGAAAACGGGGGCTGCACCAACTCCACCCTGATGGGCGGCGACCCGTGCGGTGCGCTGCAGTTTAACCTGACGCTTCAGCCGGGGGAAAGTCGCACGATAAATGTCTTTCTCGGTACTGCAGCGGATGAGCAGGAGATTGTGAGGGCAGTCGCTCACTCCCGGGAAGCGGGATTCGTAGAAGCCTCCTTCCGGGCGCTGAAAGAAAATTGGGCGGATTACCTGGGTGCGTGGGAGAGCAGTCTGCCGGATAAGGATGCCGAGCGGATGATTAACATTTGGAATCCATACCAGGCGCACCGTAACTTTCTGTTTTCGCGCAACATTTCCTTTTATGCCACGGGCACGTTCAGAGGTGTCGGCTACCGGGATACCGCGCAGGATATTTTGGCGGTCGTGCCCTTTGACACGGAGCTTGCCTTTGACAAGCTGAAGCTGTTGCTCGGCCAGCAGTACAGGGACGGGCATGTGAATCACTACTTCTTTCCGAACGAAGGCTGGGACCCGGTAACGAGCATCCATTCCGATGATCATTTGTGGACTGCGCTGGCGGCATGGGATCTTCTGGCGGAAACCGGAGATGCCGCTTTTCTGAAGACCAGGGTACCTTATTATGACGGCGGTGAGGGAACGGTGTATGCGCATTTGAAGGCGGCGATTGATTTTACCGCGTCGAAGCTGGGACAAAGCGGTTTCCCGTTGATGCTTCGCTCGGACTGGAACGATCAGCTGTTCCGCGTATGCCGTGAGGGGCGAGGAGAAAGCATCTGGACGTCGATGCAGCTGGGAACGGTGCTGCTGCGGATGACTGATCTTGCGGTATTCGCCGGCCATCCGGAGGACGTCGCACAGTATGAAGCTATGTACGAGACGCAGCGGAAGCTGGTCAACAGTATCGGCTGGGACGGGAGTTGGTTCCGGAGAGCGATTATGGATGATGGTCGGTTCCTCGGCAGCGATGAACACGATGAGGCCAAAATCTGGCTCAACGCCCAGACCTGGGCCACTATGTCCGGCATGGCGGACCAAGATAAGGGCCTGAAGGCAATGGACAGTGTACGCGAAATGTTGGACACGGAGCTCGGCATCAAAAAAATTCATCCTTCTATTACCACCTTTCCCGATCCTGCGGATCCTTTGACCAATTACAATAAGGGGACGGGAGAGAACGGTGCGGTATTCTGTCATGCCAACACCTGGGCAATTATAGCTGAATGCATGCTTGGTCGGGGAGATTTGGCCTATAAATATTATCGTCAGCTGCTGCCGAATGTGGCCATGGACAAGGCGGGCTTATGGCGTTACAAAGCAGAACCTTATGTCTATGCCTCCAATCTGTTCGGGCCGGAGTCTGACAAGTTTGGTCTCGCCAATGTTTCATGGTTAACAGGCACGGCTGCATGGATGTATATCGCCGCCACCCAATATATTATAGGTGTGAAGCCCGTGCTGGAAGGCTTGTCCGTTGATCCTTGTATTCCCGCAAATTGGGAAGGGTTTACGGTAAAACGGCGTTTCAGAGGCTGTGTCTATGACATCACCGTTACGAATGTCAGCAAGGTCTGCAAAGGCGTCAAAGTAATCACCGTTGATGGAGAACAGGTGGAAGGTAATGTACTTCCCCCTTATCCCGGACGTTCATCGGTCAAGGTTGAAGTTATTCTGTAGAGAAGTACATCGCTCGTATTTTACTGGCAGGCGAGACATTCGACCTTTGGCTGCGGATCCTGCCGTTTCCAATCTGTTTCTTGTTTCATGTCTCTGTTCGTCTTTAAATAAACTTAAATCACCCTTTCGTAAAATGGCTGCTTAGTACTCCATTTTATGAAAGGGTGATTTTTTGCAGTGATCAAGAGACAGGTATTTGATGGATATTTCTATTCTTGTTTGTACCATCCAAAAAGCTGGTTTTAGCGGATGCTCCTTCTGTATTTTTCGGGTGAAATCCCTTTATTGTTTTTGAACATCTGACTGAAATATGAAGGGGAAAGATGGCCCACTTCTGCCGCAATCTCCTTAACGGGTTTAGTGGTATTGGCAAGCAGTATACAAGCTTCTCTTACACGCCGCTGCATCAGATATTCGGACAGCGTGATGCCTGAAAATTCCTTGAACAAATGCGAAATATGATAGGGTGACAGATGCATCGCGGCAGCCAGCACTTCGAGGCTGAAGGGTTCTTTGTAATGCTCATCAAGCCATTCGGTGATTCGCTCAGCATGTGAACCTCCACGCGAATGTAGCGGGCTAACTTCGGTCAAGTCACCGGACATGTGTTTTTGAAGCAGACGGATCAGCTGAAGCATCAGAAATCCGATATTTTCTTCTGTGCCAGCTGTAGAGTTATTTGTGGAATAATCTATTTCCTCCAGCAAATCAGGAATCAGGGTGTCCTGCAAATCATAGAAAACCGGCATCTGAAGGCTGCCCTTCCACATCCTGCGGAAAAACTTCTCCATTAAAGGAAAAACGGAGAGGTACTGCTCTAGAAGACTGGGGTCAAAGGTCAGATTCGTCCGGATATATGAACGGTTGGGTGTCGGAGGAACCATCACACGGTGCAGTTGATAGGGCTGAAACCAGACCAGTGTATGATCCCGGATAGGGTAGATTTGATTCTCTGCCATGATTTCCCCGCGGCCGGTGTAAATATATAGTATTTCAATTCCCCGATGTGCGTGAAACCAATGGGCTTCCTCATTTTCATATTTATAATTGTACATAAATAAATTAGGTTTAAATCTTTGGGGTAAATGATCGTTCCTGTTCATGGAACACTCCCTTAATAACCGTTATTAATTACAGTATAGATCATTCAGTTCATATCAGCCACGGGTGACACGGGGGGGGGCTGATGCGTAATCACTTTAGTACTCATACCAATATCCCGGGACACCTTTCTGCAGACGCAGCAGCGCTTCCAGAAAGAAATAGTCACCCCAGATCATGAAATCATCGGGAGATGAATTTCCTCTGACAGAATAGGAGCCATGCCGCAGAAAACCCTCTTCAGATGGACTGCCTGCGGTAAAGTAGCGGTTCAACAGGGAATCCATAGACTTCTCTACGGCCTCACCAAACAATGCCCGCTGCGGGTCATCCTCCGGCAAATGTTCCAGCAACTCCAGGAGTCCGCACACAAAGATGGCGGAAGCCGAACTGTCGCGGGGCGTGGAATCCTCCTGCGGCAAATCGAAATCCCAATACGCAACATGATCAGCAGGAAGATGCTCCCAAAAATATCGGGCCATTCTTATGGAGGTATCCAGATAATGCGGCTCTTTGAAATAGCGGTAGGCTAAGGCAAAGCCATAGACACCCCAAGCCTGTCCACGTGTCCAAGTTGAACCATCCTGATAGCCCTGTGCGGTTCCTCCACGGATGGCATTGCCCGTCAGTTGGTCGAAATAAAAAGTATGAAAGGAGGAATCATCTCCTCTCACCAGAAACCGCCGGCTCTTCTCGGCATGAATCTTCGCGTAATCCGCATAGCTGCTGTCTCCAGTCTGCTCGGTTGCCCAATAGAGCAGGGGAAGATTCATCAGGCAGTCAATAATAATCCGGGCTCCGTTATCATGATCGCCTTCCGGTCCCCAGGCTTGAAACAGCTGCGGGACAGAGCGCCAGCGTTTCATTAGGATGTCTGCTGCCTGCAACGCCAGCAGACGCGATTCTTCATCCTTATCAACGATCCAGCGGGCCTTGGCGGACAGCGAATACAGAAAGCCGATGTCATGGTGATCGAGCTCCTGTTCCGCTTCCATGCGCTTCTTGAAAGAATCAACCGTTTGGATGGCTGCAGCGTGAATCTCCGGGTCTTTGCTGTATTCATAGCTCAGCCACAAAATACCTGACCAGAATCCTTCCGTCCAGCCGGTATGGTCAGTTAAATGATATTTGCCGTCTCCCAAGCTTACAATTGGAAAAGAGTCACCAAAGCGCTTAATGTTAAGGCGGGTGGTGGAGAGCGTGTGTTCAATCGCCGATTTCCAGTTCATAATAACCTCCATAGTATTGCTAAATTGTTATTATGTTCATTATATGCCTAGTGTTGTATTGATTTGTTGTGCAAATGGTTAGCTGAATTGCGGTTAAGAACGGGAGTGTCTAAGCTTTGATTTATGGAGTATAACCGTTGTCCGCCCCCAGTTGGCAGAGCAGTTGACTCTTAATCAATTTGTGCAGGCTTCAAATCTCTGAGAGTCCATCCAAAAAGAAAAACCACGAGGTACGTTATTAACGTATTTCGTGGTTTTTTATACTTATGGAAGTATATTGCCGGCAGCTCGGTATATTTCATACCATTCTGGTCGGGTGAGCGTAATATCTGAAGCCTTGGCAATATCCCGCAATCGCTGCGTATTGGTTGTACCGACAACAGGCTGCATATTTGCCGGATGTCTGAGAATCCAGGCGATGGCAATAGCAGTATTGGTCACCTCTTTTTCAGCAGCTAGGCGGTTAATGACCTCATTCAATTCAGGGAACTTGTCGTTATCCAAGAACACACCTTCAAAGAAGCCGTATTGGAAAGGTGACCATGGCTGAATGGTCATGTCATGTAGACGGCTGTACTCCAAAATCCCGCCATCATGGACAACCGAACCGGAGTTAGTCATATTTACATTGAAGCCGGTATCAATCATACCCGTAAACATAATACTCAATTGCAGCTGGTTGAACAGGAGCGGTTGCTTAACATTTTTCTTGAGTAGCTCGATTTGCAGCGGGTTTTGGTTGCTCACCCCAAAATGCTTGACCAATCCTTTGCTCTCCAGAATGTCAAAAGCCTCAGCCACCTCTTCAGGTTCGAACAGCGTGTCAGGACGATGAAGCAGGAGCACATCGATATAATCGGTCTTTAAGCGTTTAAGGCTGCCCTCCACGGATTGGAGAATATGCTCTTTAGAGAAATCAAAATAGCCCTTGCGGATTCCGCATTTGGTTTGGATCAGCATTTTTTCACGCATACCAGGATTATTCTGAAGTACTCCTGCGAATACTTCTTCAGCTTTGCCGTCTGCGTAAATGTCAGCATGATCAAAGAAGTCTATTCCGAGCTCCAACGCACTATGTACATGTGTATCAGCTTCTTTTGCAGACAAATCCGCGATCCGCATACAGCCAAGCGAAATTTGGGATACGTCTAGTACACCATTCGCTACACTAATTTTTTTAACCATGAGTGATTCACTCCTTCGAATGTAAGTAGAACTTGCAGTATTCTATCAAACCATAACATATAGAGGGAGGCTAAGCCAATATATCCTGTGTCGTATTGAAAGGTATGCTTAGAAAAATAAAAGAGGCGGCCACATCAGTAGAATTCACTACTTTGCGGACCACCTCATTAGCATTTAGACCATATTAGGAATGTCGACATTCGGATCAATATCAGCTTCGTAGTCTACGCCATCTGTTCTGAAGCCAAATAGATTGAAGAAGTCTTGGCGGTAGCCTTCAAGATCAGCTAGGTCGGCAGCGTTCTCAGTTGTCAGCTCGTCCCAACGTTTCATAACCTCAGTCTGCACATCTTCGCGCATTTCCCAGTCATCAATACGAATCAGGCAGCTTCCGTCAGTAGTAGCCTTGCCTTCTCCATATAGGTGCTCAGAGAACAAGCGGTACATTTGTTCAATACAGTTCTCATGCAGGCCTTTTTCCTTCATTACTTCGTAAAGTGCAGAGATATAAAGGGGCACTACAGGAATCGCTGAGCTGGACTGTGTTACAAGCGCCTTATTAACGGATACAAAGGCACGTCCGCCTTTTGACGCAAGAAGGTCATTCATTTGGATCGCAGTCTGTTCCAGATCATGCTTGGCTTGTCCAATGGTTCCGTCCCGATAGATAGGGTGAGTGATTTCAGGTCCGATGTAGGAGTAAGCAACGGTAGTAGCACCGTCTGCAAGGACACCAGCTGCTTGAAGCTGATCAATCCACATTCTCCAGTCTTCACCGCCCATAACGGCGATTGTCTGACGTACCTCTTCTTCCGTAGCAGGCTCAATAGTGGTCATGGATACTTCACCTGTGTGGAAGTTCAAGGTTTTATTTGAATAAGCTGTTCCCACTGGTTTAATTACGGAGGAGAAGGTTTCTCCTGTTACCGGATGGGTACGACGAGGTGAAGCGACACTATAAATAACTAAATCGACAGTGCCATATTCAGCTTTAATCAATTCAATGGTCTTTTCTTTAATAGCATCAGAGAAGGCATCGCCAACTATGCTGTGTGATTTAAGCCCAAGCGCTGCTGCTTGTTGTTCAAAGGCAGCGGAGTTATACCAGCCTGCAGAAGCGGTACGCTGACCTTCCGCAGCTTTATCGAAGAACACACCAATGGTATTGGCGCCAGCACCAAAGGCAGCTGAAATTCTAGAAGCTAGTCCGTATCCGGTAGAAGCACCAATGACAAGTACATTCGCAGGTCCCTCAATTTTCTTTTGTGCTTTTACATATTCAATTTGTTGTTCTATTTGTTTGGCGCATCCCTCTGGATGGGCTGTTGTGCATATAAATCCGCGTGTTTTAGGTTGAATAATCATCAAGGAATTCCCCTTTGTATAAAAATTTAAGTCTACTGATACACAGAGAAAGTATAGCAAACAATATTTACTAATACAAAGAATTTAGGATATTAATAAGAAACACTACTCTGAGTTTTTAGCGGTTAGACAAGGATCGCTACTCCGTGGCTCGCTGGCAGGCTGCACCGCTGAAACTTAATACATCCACTGCGATTTACGGACCTCACTGACGTTATTCCTTAGAAAAAGGTCCTTATTGGATGTATTACATGCCAAAAGCGGCTATGGGGTCCGTTAGGATTCCAAATAAGTAATCATGCTCTGTTTAAGGTCAGCTGTGTCCGATAGCAGCTGTGCATGTGGGCATGTTAGTTAAAGATGTTCTTCCAACGAATCCAACGAATGAAATGCAGCGCAATGAACGTAACAAACCAATCAAACCGCTCAAATAATAGAACAAAGCAAAAAGGGGCTGCCCCAGTAGCCATTTCATGACTTCTAGGACAGCCCCCTTTACATTACTTACATATAAGGCGCTATTACGCCTTAAAGATTAAATCAATCGCTCTGATCTCTTCAGATGACAGTTGAACCTTTAGCGTTTCCAGGTTCGATACGATCTGCTCTGGACGTTTAGCACCGGGAATAAGTGCATCTATAGAAGGTACAGTCAAATACCATGCGAGCACCACATGAGCGACTTCAACACCTTTGGCATCGGCAATTTGGCGAACCTTGTCGACTTTCTCCAAGTTTTTAGCAAAAGTCTCCCCTTGGAACAGTGGGTCGTTCTTTCTAATGTCGCTGAATGTATCGCCTTGCTTATATTTACCGCCAAGCAGGCCGGATGCAAGAGGGAAATAAGGAACGAAGGAAATACCATGCTCCTGTGTATAAGGGAGCAAATCTTTTTCCGCATCACGATGCAATAAATTGTAGTGGGATTGAAGAACATCTACATGCCCGTCTTTGTTGGCTTCTCTCAGCTGTTCAATGGAGAAGTTGGAGACCCCAATTGCTCTGATCTTTCCTTCATCTTTCAGCTTCTTAAGCTCGCCAACAGCTTCATCTTTAGGTGTGCTTTCATCCGGGAAATGAATATAGTAAAGATCGATATAATCGGTCTGGAGGCGTTTCAGGCTGTCTTCTACAGATTGTCTTAGAAAAGCTGGAGAGTTGTCGATTGTAACCTTATCACCAGTAATCTTGTGAGCGCCCTTAGTAGCAATGACCACCTTGTCACGGCCGCCTCTTTCTTTCAGCACTTCTCCAATCAGTTCCTCAGATCTACCTGGACCATAAATATATGCGGTATCAATGAAATTGATCCCATGATCAAGAGCGTTACGAACGATGTTTTTACCAGTCTCATCATTTAAGCCGGGAAATAAATTATGCCCACCAACAGCATTGGCACCCAGTCCGAGAGGGAGTACCTGCAAATTTGTTCTACCTAAAGTTATTTTACTAGACATAATCAATCGTCAGCTCCTTAAAATAGAATATGAACTATATTAAGTATAGCTAATGGCTCGTGGTAAAACAAATTCATGGCTTCCAGCTTTATACATGAATAATTAAAGCGTATAAGTTATGATATAAAGAATAATTTTGCATTCCCACATTTGTTGTCACAATGAAGTAAAGGAGGGTTGTCTTATGCTAGTCATTAATCAAAATGAAGTGACTGAGCTATTAGCAATGGAGTCTTGCATCACAGTGATGGAATCCGTTTTGAAGGACTTGTCCGCTGGACAAGCTGTACAGAGCTTAAGACAAGTACTCCCGCTGCACCAAGGCAACCTGATTGGCTTAATGCCGGGCTATTTGCAGGGAGAAGAAGTAGCAGGAGCCAAAATCATTAGTGTATTCCCAAGCAATCATGGCTCAGGTCTACCTTCCCATCAAGGACTTGTTACGCTATTCGATTCTTCTACCGGTGTTCTGAAAGCCGTAGTAGATGGACTAAAGATTACGGCAATTCGCACAGCGGCTGTTAGCGCAGTAGCCACTCGCTATCTGGCCAGAGAAGATGCTGAAGTGCTTGCCATTCTTGGTACGGGCGAACAAGCCAAAAGCCATCTGGAAGCGATGCTGCTGGTTCGATCCATACGTGAGGTCAGAGTTTGGAGTAGGACACTTGCAAAAGCAAGAGACTTCCAAGCGGAGATGAGCCGTAAATATGGTATGGAGATCGTTGTAGCTGAGTCTGTACAAGAGGCAGTCAGCCCAGCAGATATCATTTGTACCGTAACAGCATCCACAGAGCCTGTACTTAAAGGAGAATGGCTGAAGTCCGGTGTTCACATCAATGCGGTTGGAGCGTGCAGACCAGCGGATCGTGAGCTGGATTCGGAGGCCGTCCGGTTAGCTAAGTTGTATGTAGACCGATTGGAATCCACGCATAATGAATCTGGGGATTATTTAATTCCGCTGAACGAAGGCGTGATCACTTCAGGCCATATCATCGGTGAAATGGGTGAACTGATCAGCGGGAGTATCGAGGGTAGAACTACAGCTGATGAGATCACTCTTTTTAAAGGACTAGGACTTGCCATAGAGGATTTAGCAGCAGCTAACTTCATTTATAATGAAGCAATTAGATTACAAAAAGGGATTGAAATTGCATTCTAAGGAGCGACCACATGATGAGCACATATGAAGGTTTGTATGATTTCAAGTTGACGGAGCTAGAAGAAGAGCGGGCCATACGTTTACATGAGCAGAACATTAATATTGATTTGCTATTTCAGGGTCCCTTATCTCCAAACGCAATTCCAGAATCTGTGTCCGAAAAAATTAAAGAGCGGTGTGAGCCCTATAAAGATGAGCCGATGGTATACAGCAGTATGCCAGCTAAAATGATCACAAAGCTGTCGGCCAGCGGTGAGATCCCAGAGTATAAAAGTGAATGGTATAAATCAGGAATTACCGCGGGGAACCGGGAACTTCATCTAGAATCCTTAGAAAGCATGATCACTAGCATGGCTGAAGTTCAGCTTCAGTTCGACTCCGCAGATTGGTTGGTTAAAGCTTTAACCGCAGGAGACATACGTGCAGCCAAGCGTAATGGCCATAAGGCGGGTATTATCACGGCGCAAGAAACGGATGGTCTAGGTACGAATCTGGATCTATTAGATGTGTTACATAATTTTGGTTTGAGAATTCTACAATTAACGTATAACAATCAGAATCAGGTCGGTGCAGGCTGTGCAGAACAGTCGAACGCTGGGATTACGAATTATGGAAAAAGGTTCATTGAGCGTCTGAACAAGCTGGGGATCATTGTAGATACGGGACATTGCGGAAAACAGACCACGCTCGATGCTTGCCAGTATTCTAAGACTCCGGTTATTGCTTCACACACAGGTGTAGAGGCCATCTATCCGCATATGCGCTGCAAAAGTGACGAGGAAATCATTGCGATCGCTAAGACAGGTGGAGTGATCGGTATTTTTGCTATGCCATGGTTTGTTCATGAAGACCCTAATCATACAACTATTGATCATGTGCTGGATCATATCGAATATGTAATCCAGCTTGTAGGCGTAGATCATGTCGGAATTGGGACGGATTGGCCGATGAGTGATGTGCTCTGGTCTTTGATCTATTTTAAAGAACATATCGCACCTAAACTAGGTTTCGCCAAAGGAGACGGACCTTCTACTGAAACTGTTGCTGGGCTTGAAAAATATAGTTATTTTATCAACTTTACTAGAGGTCTAGTAGCTCGCGGTTATAAGGATGAGGATATTGCAAAAATCATGGGTGGCAACTGGTTGCGCGTATTTGAAGAAATTTGGGGATAGGGGATCAATAGATGACAACATATTTGAACACAACTACATTTAACTTCTACTGTTCGGGCATTTATTCAGGGAAAATACATTTTACGGAACAACAGATTATGCTCGCCAAGGTTGATCCACGTAGACGAACACAAATGCAGTACAACGTGTTGGATAGCCAGTTCAAGACTGTTCTTCCATTTCAGAAAATCCATGAACATATAGACGCTTATGCTAAAGCAAAATGGGTCAATGATGAGGTAGTTCTAAGTAACGGTGATCTTTATCAAAAGCATATTCAGTATCAGGCTGTAATGGATGGCCGTGAGCTTACTTCACAAGTATGGGCGCTGCGAAATGAGACGGCACTGGATATCGTGACCTTGGACGGTGAGATTATTGCTTTTCTTACGCCGAATCGGTATGGCATCGAGCTGATTGTTAAAGCAGGGTATGAGAAGCTGACGCCTCTGGTTGTTTATGATGATCCCCTTTTATCTAAGCCAGAGTATGGTGTGAATGATTTGGGTACGGATCTGATTCCGATGCGCGACGGTGTGAGATTGGCAACGGATGTATTTCTACCTGAAGGCATTCAGCCGGGAACCAAGCTTCCGACGATTCTGGTAAGAACCTGTTATGACCGTAACGGGAAAAAAGAGATTTTTATGAGATGGGCCAACAAAGGTTATGCCGTGGTGTCGCAGGACGTTAGAGGCCGGGCGGATTCGGAAGGGGAATTGATCCCTTTTTATAATGAACGGGATGATGGCTATGATACGATTGATTGGATTATCGCGCAGGAATGGTCGGACGGAAATGTTGGCATGTGGGGCGCGTCCTATCTGGGCTTTGTGGTTGTCTCAGCGGCGACCAGCGGGCACCCCAATTTAAAGGCTGTTGTGGATGAAGTGAATGTCGGCTCACCGTTTGTAGATACGGCGCGTAAAGGTGGAACGCTTTGCTCTTGGCCACTCTTGTCTTGGACGCTTGCACAATCTGTAGGCACCCGAACGGATTTTGATATTTTTGGGGGCATTACGGTGAACCCAGAAGCGGCCGTCGATGCAAGACCGATTAAGGAGATTCCTCAACAAATGATCGGTAAAGCATCCGGACCATGGGATCTGTGGAGCCAGCATCCGGAGTATGATGATTTCTGGAGAAACTGTACCTTTACAGAGCGTGGGGATCAGGTGCAGGTCCCTATGTATGTAATCTCAGGCTGGTATGACGGTGACAGCCCTGGTGTATCGGAGACTTGGAGAATGCTGACTGAACATGATGTGCCGAATCGCAAAATCCGTTTAGGAGCCTGGGAGCATGGTCCAAACCGGGCTAGAGACTATGAGGGTGTAAGCTTTGGCAATGACGCAGTGGTCTATGATTATGATGTTTCTGTATTGCGCTGGTTTGACCGCTTCCTCAAAGGCATTCCGAACGGAATTGATCAGGAGCCCAGAGCCTCTTATTATGTCGTTGGTGAGAATCAGTGGAGAACATCGGAGGATTGGACACCGGTTGAAGCAACAACTACGCCGTTTTACTTTTCCAGTGGTGGCCGGGCGAATTCAGGACAAGGAGATGGGAAGCTGCTTACAGCGCCAGAGGAGCATTCACCAGAAGATACTTATGTCTATAACCCAAATGATCCTATGGATGATAGCGGGGAACGAGAGCCTGAAAACTTGAGAAAATATGAGCTGCGAAATGATATTCTTGTGTACACTAGTGAAGTTTTGACAGAAGAATTGACTATAGCTGGCGAATTGTCTGCTATCATCTACGCTGCCAGCACAGGTAAGGATACGGATTGGGTAGTTACGCTTAGTGATGTAAATGAACATGGAGACTCTATCCGGTTATCTAACTATATTGTCAGAGCAAAATATCGTCACGGGTTTGATGCACCAGAACTGCTCATTCCTGGCCAAGTGGAGGAATACGATATTTTCATGCCGAATATTGCTCACAGATTTGCGGTAGGACACCGAATTCGTTTCTCGATTACCTCGTCCAGTAAATTCGTTGCTTTCCCTAATACGAATACTGGCGGTAACCCGTATGAAGATACAGAGGCGATTACAGTGCTGCAGACGGTTTATCATAATAGTGAATATCCAAGCCATGTGAAGCTGCCGGTTATTCCTAACGCTTGAACTATACTGCAAGGTCAACCTTGTAATTGTAATAAAATATCGATTATTCACAGAAAAGCGCATAAATGATCCCTTCTCAGGTCACAATAGGGAAAAACCAGAATGAAGGGATTAACGTGTCGCGCATAAAAAAACAACTTTGGCAGCGATGGAGACGTTGGAAAAAGGCGCTTTGGGTAGGAGCAGCTTGTGTAGCTTTTACTTTATTAGCTTGGCGCAGTATGCAGGTGCCTGAGGAAATCAGTGGACTGCTGACGAATTCTAGCTTGGCGGATAGTACTGAAAGTGAATTGGCCGCAGCTGTGTTTAAAGTAGGCGTGGACAGCGGTGAGGAGAAAGAGAAGGCTGCTTTAAATAACGAACAACTGTTGCAGACAATCATTCAAAGCGGACTCAGCAGAACCGTTCATTTAAAAATATCGTATGTATCCGGGGAAGAAATTCAGACATTGCCGGGTGTAAAGAACCCGCTTCAGCTTAAGAAAATTATTAACGAACACCCTGCTTGGAACGGTTGGATCAGCAGCGAGGGAGATTTGTGGCTGGAACAAAAAGTGAATGATCTCTCGACCCTTACGAAAAAAGAAGCCTACATCGGTGTCGATGCTTTTGGAAATTTGAAATTATTTAAAGGACCCCCGGTGCAGGAAAAGGTTTTGAAGACTTTTTTTCAAATGGATATGGGTTCCTTAAAGTCCTCTTTACCGGAAAATATGTGGAAAGAGCTTCATGAAGGCATTCGTGTGCAGGATATAGAAGAGTACAACAGTGTGTTGTCCACCTTCAGTGATTATGCGCGTGAGGCTGCCGAACATGTCATGCAGAACAAGCAATAGCATCAAAAGCATACGAGCTGTCCTAAAGTCATTATTAATGGCTTTAGGGCGGCTTTTTTTTTGCAAATATAAGAAAGTTTAAAGTTCCCATTGTAGGCCTAAAGTTGTCATTTCACATCAAAGGGTAAACTTTTTTTCTCCCGGAAGGGGTATTTTTGCTATAATGGTTTGAAGGAATACATATGTTCGCTTCATTGCGGAGTAATGGATGAAAACGGTGGAATAAACTGCCTGTTATAGAGGAGAGATCGTGCTTGCGCATTTTGGGAATAGATCCAGGGCTGGCGATTGTCGGTTTTGGCTTTGTGGATAAGGAAGGTCATAAGTTGACCCCGGTCCAATATGGTTGTATCCAGACTGAGGCACATACGCCTGAGGAAGAACGCTTGCTGCATGTCTATGAAGGCATGGGTCAGCTCATTGATAAATATAAACCTGATGCTGTAGCGATAGAGAAGTTGTTCTTCGCACGTAATGTTACAACAGCATTGCCAGTAGCGCAGGCCCGCGGAGTAACGATATTAGCTGCTGTACAGCGCGGCCTACCCGTCTCGGAATATACACCGATGATGGTGAAGCAGGCTGTTGTTGGTTATGGTAAGGCAGAGAAGCGGCAGGTACAGGAAATGGTGAAGCTGTTGTTGAAATTATCGGCGATCCCTAAACCGGATGATGTAGCGGATGCACTTGCGGTAGCGGTATGTCATGCCCATTCGAGCAGTCTTAATTCTAAATTAAATGAGGTATTGCGAAAATGATAGATTTCTTAAGAGGACCCGTCGTTCATTTGGAGTCAGAATATGTGGTGCTGGATGTGCAAGGAGTAGGCTATCGGGTGTTCTGCCCAAACCCTTATGCTTTTGCTAAAGTAGAAGGGCCTGTAACGATCTATATTCACTATCAAACACGTGAGGATGCTACGCTGCTGTTCGGGTTCCCGACTCGGGAGGAGCAAAGATTGTTCCGCAAGTTGATAGAGGTGTCTGGGATCGGTCCGAAGGTTGCACTCGGAATACTGACAGGGGGAACTCCAGATCAGTTGATTTCGGCAATTTACCAAGAGAATATCACCTTCCTAACGAAACTGCCGGGCATTGGCAAAAAAACGGCACAGCGGATGATCCTAGATTTGAAGGATAAGCTGGACGGACTCAGTATGGCCTCGATGCAAACGGGATTATTTGCAGTGCCGATGGAAGAAAGGGCGGATGGATTAGCTTGGCAAGAAGCTAGAGATGCTCTTAAAGGATTGGGGTATACCGAAAGTGAATTGGATCGTGTGTGGCTCGCTATGAAGAAAGAGGGAGCAGAGACAGGGACTGTAGATGTGTTAATGAAGAAGGCACTGGGGCTGTTATACATTGCTAAATAAAGCCGAACACATCCTGAAGAAAGGGAGCGATAGGAATGGATGACCGGATCATATCCGCAAATTTGATGATGGACGAGCAGGCGGTAGAATTAAGCTTACGCCCTCGTTATCTGGGAGAATATATCGGACAGAATCAGGTAAAAGAAAACCTGAAAATATATATCGAAGCGGCCAAAATGAGAAGTGAAGCGCTGGATCATGTACTGCTTTACGGGCCTCCAGGTCTCGGTAAAACAACACTCGCGAACATTATCGCCAATGAGCTGGGTGTGAATTTACGAACCACGTCCGGTCCTGCTATAGAGCGGCCGGGAGATCTAGCCGCTCTGCTGACGAACCTGCAGGAAGGCGATGTGCTGTTCATCGATGAAATTCACCGCTTGCACCGGACAGTGGAGGAAGTTATGTATCCGGCGATGGAGGACTTCGCACTGGACATCATGATCGGCAAAGGACCAAGTGCCCGTTCGGTACGATTGGATCTGCCGCCTTTCACACTTATAGGTGCTACCACCCGTGCAGGGCTGTTGTCAGCGCCACTGCGTGATCGCTTCGGAGTGGTCAGCCGCTTGGAGTACTATACGATAGATGAGCTGAGCTACATTGTGGCTCGAAATGCAGATCTATTAGGGATTGAGATTATCGGTGATGCGGCAGAAGAGATAGCGCTTCGTTCCCGGGGAACGCCGCGGATTGCGAACCGACTATTGAAGCGGGTTCGTGATTTTGCTCAAGTGCGCGGAGACGGGATTATAACCCCTGAGATTTCTGGGGAAGCCCTGAGGATGCTACAAGTAGACCCACGCGGGTTGGATAGCATCGATCACAAGATGTTAAGAGCAATGATTTCAAGCTTTCGTGGCGGTCCTGTAGGGCTGGATACGATTGCTGCCACAATTGGCGAGGAAAGTCAGACGATTGAGGACGTTTATGAGCCCTACCTGCTGCAGATCGGATTCTTGCAGCGGAGTCCTCGTGGAAGAATTGTAACCCCGGCCGCTTATCATCACTTAGGCCTTCCGCTCCCTCCGGAGCAGCACTGAGTCAGTAACTACATTCAAAAAGGAGGATGCTGGATGAAGCATACGAAGATGAAATGGAGAGGTATAGCTCCACTAAGCAAAGGATTGCTAGCAGCTGCAATTGCTGTGGGAAGTCTCTTGATCCCTGCGGGTGCCAGTCATGCCGATTCTAATAGTACGATACGAGTTGCCCTTTACGCCGATATTGGTAGTAAATATAAATCTACCGTGCCAGTAGTAACTATGCAATCACCACAAAGCTTCACTTTAATGTCAAACCAATCGGGGAGCGTTCCTTTGTTATTGGTGCCTGCGCAGAGCAGAATTCGTGTTAGTGTGGATGGTTATAGAGTGAAGGTAATGGAGACTTCAAGCTGGAAATCAGCTGCTGATGCGGCTAAAAAGCTTCAGTCTACTTCTGATAAGCCTCAGATTTTTATGATTTCTAGAAATGGAACTAATGTGTATCAGTTGTATACAGGGGTCTATGCCAGTGAAGCTGCTGCCAAGGATGGGCTTGCCCGTATAGTAAAGGCAGGGCTCGGTATTCCTGCTGATCAAACCCCTGCAGTGAAAGGCGATAAGCATTTATCGGCGGGTCGCTATTCTTCGGATCAAGAAGCTGATACGGCTCTGAGTAGTATTACAGCTGCTGGTTTTGATGCATGGAAGGTGTTATTGTCGGGAAGTGATGGCAGCGCTCAGTATGAAGTATGGGTTGGCGAAGCTGCGAACGATAAAGATTTGGCAGCTGTTCAGACCGCAGTATCTGCAGCATTGCCGCAGCTGGCTGGATCTGCTGCGACTTCACCCGGGTTAATGTTGCGTGTAGATGCTGGGCTTGATTTTAGCAATGAAATACAGGCTAATCATTATATGGTTTCCGGAAATGATGCTAAGTTTTTGGCAGTTGGCAATGAGGCTGGAATTCAGCTCGAAGAAAGATCCAAGCGTACCTATCGTGGTAATATGGAGCTAAGTAATTTGAGAGGCTTCCTAGCGGTTATCAATGAAGTGCCACTGGAACAATATTTGTACGCAGTGGTTGGAGGAGAGGTTTCCTCCAGCTGGCCGGATGAAGCTCTAAAGGCTCAGGCTGTCGCCGCCCGAAGCTATGCAATGGCGCAAGGCAACCGTTTTGATGTAGCGAATGTAGTAGATTCTACATTGAGTCAGGTATATAACGGAATTGGATCAGAGGCTCCTGTCATTATTAAGGCTGTGAATGCTACTGCCGGTGAAGTGTTGATGAGTGGTGGCAAAGTTGTGGAGGCCGTGTTCTCCTCGAACAGTGGCGGTGTAACAGCTGATCCATCGGAGGTATGGGGCAATGGTGGAGATGCATTCGCCAGTGTTCCCAGCAAAGAGGATGTCGCAGCTACCGCGACCGCTAAGAAGTGGTATTATTTACTGCTCGCTAATGGCACCTCAGGATACGCACGTGAGGATAACATTAAATTGACAGGGAATAAAACTGCAGCGGGACTGGACATCGCGACAGCTACCACTAAAGATGTCAATGTACGACCCCTTCCTGCTGTTGAAAGTAGTGTAAGTGCGGTAGGTAAGTTGAATCCAGGCGAGAATGCAGTTGTTCTGAATAAAGTTTATGAGTCCGGCAGCTATAGCTGGATCAAAGGACCATATACCTCTTCCGACCTTCTAAAAAGCTTACAGGGTAAAACAACTAGTACGCTCCCTTCCAGCATCCTTAATTTGCAGGTTACTCAGCGCGGTCCTTCTGGAAGAGCGATTCAGGTGAAAGCAAATGGCCAGTCACTGGATGTGAAATATCCTGATATGTTCCGTTCTGCGTTTAATGGATTGCCAAGTACATTGTTTGATATTGTACCAGCCGGAAGTTATACTGTATTAGGCGCTGACGGTGCTACTAGCACGATTGGAAGTTCACAGAGCGCAGGTGTACTCTCTGCATCAGGTAAGGTTAATGTAAACGGCAGTGGAACTGTAGTGATGGGCGGGGATTCATCAGCCAGAGCGATTACTAACAGTTCGGGCTTTCTATTCATTGGCCAAGGATACGGTCATGGTCTAGGCATGTCACAATGGGGCGTAAAAGGCATGGCTGACAGCGGGTATGATTACAAGCAGATATTGCAACACTATTATCAGAACGTTACTATAGTTAAGGAATGAAGACAGACCATGAATGTAGACGCATATGATTTTCATTTGCCGGAAGAATTAATTGCCCAGACACCACTCTCTGACCGTAGCTCTTCTAGACTACTCCTAGTAAATAAGGAGGATGGGGCGCTGGCTCACCGGCATTTTACCGATATTATTAATTATTTTCAACCGGGAGATACGCTCGTTCTGAATGATACGAGAGTCATTCCTGCCAGATTGTTTGGGGTTAAAGAAGATACGGGAGCTAAGGCTGAAGTGCTTCTTCTTAAGAATTTGGGAGACGATCGATGGGAAGCGCTTGTTAAGCCGGGCAAGAAGCTTAAGACAGGAGCGGTTATCATCTTTAGTGATGAGCTTCGTGCTGTTATCGAGGACGAGGCTGATATGGGCGGCCGAACGCTTCGCTTCATTTATCAGGGTATTTTCCAAGAGATTTTGGACAGGCTGGGAACGATGCCACTGCCTCCTTATATTAAGGAAACATTGGATGATCGGGAACGATATCAGACCGTTTATGCTAAGCATGAGGGATCGGCTGCTGCTCCTACAGCAGGGCTTCATTTTACCAAAGAACTGTTGGAACAGATTGAGGCAAAGGGTGTAAATATTGCTTATATCACACTTCATGTGGGTCTCGGTACGTTCCGTCCGATGTCTGTTGAGAAGGTTGAAGAGCATGTTATGCATTCAGAGTATTTTGTAATGTCTCAAGAAACAGCAGACACTATAAATGCTACCAAGGAACAAGGTGGCCGCATTATTGCGGTTGGAACGACTTCTTGTCGGACACTTGAGACGGTCGGAAGACAATGTGAAGGCGGTCCGCTTGTTGAATGTAGTGGTTGGACGGATATTTTCATCTATCCGGGATATAAGTTTAGTGTAGTCAATGCGTTAATTACTAATTTTCATTTGCCGAAGTCGACTTTGGTAATGTTGGTTAGTGCTTTGGCAGGTCGGGAACATATTTTAGCTGCTTATGAAGAAGCAATAAAACAGAAGTACCGGTTTTTTAGCTTTGGAGATGCAATGTTTATTTACTAAGGTAAGAGGATGGGTTAACTTATGGCAGCAATTACTTATGAGCACATCAAAACGTGCAAACAATCCGGAGCAAGACTTGGAAGAGTCCACACTCCACATGGTGTGATTGAGACACCTGCATTTATGCCTGTCGGCACACAAGCCACAGTCAAGACAATGAGTCCAGAAGAACTGAAAGAAATGGATGCTCATATTATTTTGAGTAATACGTACCATCTTTTCCTGAGACCGGGACATGATATCGTTCGTGAAGCAGGCGGACTGCACAAGTTCATGAACTGGGACCGTCCTATTCTGACGGATAGCGGTGGGTTTCAAGTATTCTCGCTCAGTGACATGCGCAAGATCACAGAAGAAGGCGTTCATTTCCGTTCTCATCTAAATGGGGACAAGAAGTTCTTGTCTCCTGAAGTAGCTATGGAGGTTCAGAACGCACTTGGCTCTGATATCATGATGGCATTCGATGAGTGTCCACCATTCCCAGCTGAATATGATTACGTGAAAAAATCACTGGAGCGTACAACACGCTGGGCGGAACGTTGCCTGAAAAGTCATGCTCGTCCGAATGATCAAGGTCTATTCGCTATCGTGCAAGGTGGTATGTATGAGGATCTTCGCCGTCAGAGTGCGGCTGATTTGACTTCCATGGATTTCCCGGGGTATGCTATTGGGGGGCTCAGCGTCGGAGAGTCCAAGCAGCTAATGTATGAAGTGCTGGATTATACAGTTCCCCTGCTGCCACAAGGAAAACCTCGCTATTTAATGGGCGTTGGTTCACCGGATGCACTGCTGGAAGGATCAATCCGGGGAGTGGACATGTTTGACTGTGTTCTGCCTACTCGTATTGCTCGAAATGGAACAACGATGACCAGTCAGGGAAGACTCGTTGTACGCAACGCAAAGTATGCCCGCGATTTTGGGCCGCTTGATCCGGAGTGCAATTGCTACACATGCCGGAATTATTCCCGCGCTTATTTGCGCCATCTAATCAAAGCCGATGAAACCTTCGGACTTCGATTGACGACATACCATAACTTACACTTCCTGTTGGATTTGATGCGTAAAGTACGTGAAGCCATTAAGGAAGATCGGCTGCTTGATTTTCGCGATGAGTTTTTTGCAAAATACGGATTATATGATAATCTTAAAGGCTTCTAGGTTGAATTTAATGCCTTAATGTACTTTGAAAGGGGGGAGAAATATGTTTCAATATGCAGCAGCAACAGGTGGAGGTAGTATACTAGGTCTTGTAGGTCCATTTGTACTTATGTTTGTAGTATTCTACTTCTTGCTGATTCGTCCGCAACAGAAGAAGACCAAAACTCGTAATGCGATGTTAAAGGCTTTGAAAAAGGGCGACAAGATCGTCACAATTGGTGGTCTTCACGGTACGATCATGGAAATCTCCGATGATATCGTGGTTCTACGGGTTAATGATGTAACTAAACTGACCTTTGATCGCGGTTCCATTAGTCACTCCGTTGCGACGGATGTGGAGGAGAAAGTATAGTTTTATCAGTATTAACTACATAAAAAGCGGTGTCTCTCTTTAAGAGGGACACCGCTTTTTTGACTTTCATTTTTCATAGTGATCTATTCGTTTAACGCATATCCGTTATTCGGCTGCGAACTGTGAGCGATTCTTCACGTCCCCGTAAAGTCAATTTGGCAAGCTGAACACCAACTGTAGAAGCCAAGACTGCTAGCAGAGTGCCGCCTATCATATCTGTAAGCCAATGAATGCCCAGATAGAAAATACCAAAGACGATTACGACTGCGGAAATACTCGTAATGACCATCCAGCGGCGGTTTCCTGAACGGAATGCCAGTAGTGCCATTGTAACGGAAATGGACGTATGTAGACTCGGGAAGCAGTTGTTGAGACCGGATAGAGGGCGGTACTCTTGCTCAAACTTCGGAAATACATCCAGCATAGTAAACCTAACACCTGCAGGTACATAGGACCATACCTCATTTACAGGGAAATATAGGTAGAATGGAATCGCTACGGCATAGTTAATGATAATAGCATAGCAGGTTGCGTACAGCATCACACGGTTCTTATCTAACAGATAAACACCTAGAGAAGCTGCTAGTACAGATTGAAGCATGAAAATGTAGAAGAAAACTATGATAGGCGTTAGCCATGGACTATAGAATATATCCTGAACAGCTTGGACAAAATGCCCCTCAAGTCCAAATACAAAGGATGTATAGTCTGAGGCAAGATGCATTTTTTCTTCAATTTGCAGTTCATATTTATTCAAGACCAGTACACCAAACATTCCTGCCATCAGTAGCAAAAACTTATAGGATCGCAGCATCTCTTTCCCAATTTCAACTAATGCCATGATGGGATTACGACGAGCGCCAATCCATACTAATATCACTACTAATGCAACTGTGTACAAAACAATATGGTTCATTGATTGGTAAAACAAAGCATTCGAAGCCTCCTTGATTCTCTTTATGAAGTCAGATGATCACAGTTTAACATATTTTCAAGGAATGTTTCGAATTTAATGAAATAATAATTTTAGCTTTTCTGTAAATTAACCCCAAACATTCCGCCAAGCGCTCCAATTGCTGCAGCAGCCAGCACCCAAAGAAGATCAACACCAGAGGGTGAGCTATCCAGAGCCAGAAATCCAATTAGCAGAACGATAATCCCGTAAAAGACTCCTGTAAGACTTCCCTGGTACCAGCCTTTGTTCGTGGCTCTGCGACCGGCGGTTAGTCCTCCGAATGCTGCGGCTATGCCGTGTACTATATAAGTGTACATTGAGAGATCTTGCTCCTTGAGACCGCTGCTCCATAATAAAAGAGAGAGGACAAACGCGCCAAACAGCATCCAAAGGAATGATCGACATAGACCAGATAACACAGGATTGGCTATTCTCCATGAGAACAGGCGCCGGATTAAATACATGGTACAACCTCCTAAAGTTTTTTTAGAAAAATAATCTACATAAGTTATTATTCATTGTATGGGGAGGCTTGCCCCAATAGTACAAGAATGGGCATTGCAGCCTTTTTACCATTAATTAATATGTGCGCTTCCGAATGTTCCCTGTGCTGAGCGGTCAGAATAGGGTTACATTAATCCGCCCGAGAAAACAAGTCTGCGGGTGAGAGTGGAGGGGAGCGAAGCTATATGTCCCAGCATATCACTACCCATATTTTCTTGACCGTGCTGATGTATTTCTTCATATTCCTGTGCATGCGTATCATGGGGAAGAGGGAAATCGGTAAGTTATCTGTATTTGATCTAACGATCTCAATTATGATTGCTGAGATTGCTGTTTTTGTGATCGAGGACATTAATCGCCCGATTTACGAAGGTCTGGTTCCGATGGCCACATTGGTTATTATTCAGGTTGTGGTTGCTCAGCTCAGTCTTAAGAGCAGAAAGATTCGGCTGTTAATGGACGGTAAACCGAGCATACTTATTTCTGGAGGTAAGCTGCACCGGGGAGAGATGCGTAAACAAAGGTACAATATTGATGATCTGCTGCAGCAATTGCGAGGTCAGAACATAGCTAGTCCTGCAGATGTGGAATTTGCGATTCTGGAGCCCAGTGGTCAGCTTACCGTTTTTGAAAAAGACAAAGGACTTTCATCTTCCAATCAAACAGGCAATAGCAGTTCAGTTGCTGAGAACAATAAGACCGATGAGGATGCAGATGTAAGCAGTCAGAAAGTAAAGCTGCCAAAGAACAAAATCAGATATGAAGGGCTTCCTATTCCACTGATTATGGATGGAAAGGTCCAGGATCATAATTTAGAGATGATAGGGAAAACAAGGTTCTGGCTGAGAACCCAGATTCGCCAAAAGGGAGTATCAGATTTCCGGGATGTATTTCTTTGCTCCATTGATCATAAAGGCCGAGTGTATGTTGACCGTTTGGATACCAGATAACCATTCTAAAGCCAGCGCTTAATGAACGGCAGTCGATCCAAATCACGAAGTGAGATAAGGCCAGCTAATAGACTGATACCGAAATACAGGGCCATTCCTATCGCAGAGGCAAATAAAAATTGAATCCATTGTGCATCTGCAATGGGAATGGAGATGTATACATAACGCACGCCCGCTCCCATAATGATCATCGCACATAAGGTCTTAATGGTATCAGTTATTCGTAAGGATAATGAAATTAGGCTGACCACGCTGTACCCGTGCAGTAGAGTAACAAGAACACTGTTCACAATTATGGCAATGATTGCACCGTAGATTCCGTAATCAGGCTGTGAAGCTAATATAACAATCAAAATGATTTTGACTACTGCCCCAATAAGGGTATTGATGAGTGCCCTGCCCGGTTTGTCCATAGCTTGAAGCGCAGCTTGTAAAGGGGCTTGAACATAGAGGAACAAAGCGAAAGGGGCCATCAGCTTTAGCATTGGAGCGGTGTCCGCATTGCCGTATAACAAATTACATAGTGGGACCGCCAAGACATACATAAGAACAGCAAAGGGAGCGCCAGTTACCAGAGCGAGTCGAAGGGCTTGATGCATTCGTTTGTGAATGGTAGGCAAGTCCTTTCTCGCGGCAGCCTCGGATAAGGATGGGACCAAAGACACCGCAAGGGAGGAGGTCAAAGCTCCGGGAAGCAGCAGTAAAGGAATCACCATTCCCTGTAAAGACCCATACTGCGCAGTCGCTGCGGCTGTTGCGATTCCTGCCAATGCAAGACTACGTACGGTAATTATAGATTCCAGTAGATAGGAAAAAGAGCCCACAAGTCGGCTTGCCGTTACAGGAATAGATACACCTAGTAAACGCCGCAGTATGGGGGAGGTTGATTTTACAGCTTCTGGATCAGAGGGTATACTCTCCTGTTCGGCCGGCTGCTGCTCTAGGCTGGGGGTTGTTTTTTTATCTTTTTTCGTGATGACATAATATTGCCACAGAATGGCTAACATTCCGCCAATCTCTCCCACAGTTACACCGAGCATCGCCCCTGCAGCAGCTAAAGCGATACCTTTAGGTAGCAGCAGCCAAGAGAACCACAGCATAAAAAATATTCGCACGATAGACTCAAAAACCGAAGAAAGTGCGGAAGGAATCATGTTCTGCCTGCCTTGGAAATAACCACGGTAGATCGCAGATACAGCAACAATTCCAATCATTGGGATCATGGCAATAAAAGTATAATAAACTCGGCGGTCTGTTAAGAGCACATTGGAGACCCATGAAGCACTGACCAGCGCAACAATGGTAAAGAAGATCCCTAGTCCGACACTAAGGGTAAGGCCAGTCCGTAAAATTTGCCGCGATTTCTCAGGGCGGTTCTCTCCCTCAGCTTCTGCCACCATCTTAGCAATAGCCAGAGGAATACCGCCTGTAATGACAGTAACCAGCACGAGAAAAAAAGGATACACGAGCTGATATAGACCCACGCCCTCTGCTCCAATGATGCGCGGCAAAGCAATTCGGGGTATAAATCCAAGCATTCGATTAATGATGCCGGCGGCAAGCAAGATTAAAGTTCCTTGAATAAAGCTCTGTTTCCTCAAAGGTCACGCCTTCTTCCCCAAATGAAATGAAACGCTGGCCAACTTGTCTATTCTTATGGATATGCTGTACCCCTATCCCTGCATGCCTTGTTTTAGTAGTTGTAACTTTTTGTGACGGAAGGAGGAAAGCAGAGAACTTGGGTCGAATACTTATGGTAAGCATACGCACACGAGCGATCTTTGGAGGTGTCATCACGTGGAATCGGAACAGTGGAATCATGATCAACATAGTGAAGAAATCGAAGCCATGTGCCGCAGCAAAGCTGAAGAATTCCGGCTCCTCGGCTATGAGTATGTAACCAGCAAGGATATTTGGGATTGTATCAGTCGTAATTATGATAAGGATGGGATGCCTCCCTTGCATAAGCTGGTAAATGATATTTATTCCTTAAAAGCCAATAGTTACATGACTTATTTGACTATAGCGGCCTATCGGGGGTTGAACTGAATAACAAACACTCCGTTTCTTTTTGCGAATAGTTACATAAAGCTGTAAAGTGAGAGAATAATAACTTCACATTTCCTATATAAACGGATGTCTTGCTGTTATGAGCAGGGGCGGCCGTTTCTTTGTGTGAGTATAGCTATGTCCATGCTGTGAATTGACGGTCATTTCGCGTGTAGCTATAATAGGAATATTGAGTTAATGAAAGGGGAACTAGCTAGAGCATGAAGAGACTAATGGGCTTTATTATTACCGTGCTCGTTTTGACAGGCGTCATGGTATTTACTACTCCTGGACTGCTGGACAAGGTTAGACTTGGTCTTGACCTGAAAGGCGGATTTGAGATTCTGTACCATGCAGAGCCTATGGAAGCGGGAGCTGCGTTGTCCCGAGCTTCACTGTTGAAAACAGCAGAAAGTTTGGAAAAACGGGCCAATGCGCTCGGAACCAGTGAACCAGAGGTTACAACTGAAGGTACTGACCGTATTCGTTTGAAAATTGCGGGCGTTACTGATGAAGCAGAGGTTCGTAAGAAGATGAAGGAGCCTGCAGTTCTGACTTTCCGTAGTGCTGCTGAAGGTGACGCTGAAGGTACTTACAGCAAGATCGAACTGGTAGGTAGTGATTTTGTTGAAGGTGCAGCAGAGGTTGGACGGGATAACCTGAATCAGCCAATCATCAGTATCAAGATAAAAGACAAGGATAAATTCGCAGAGATTACTAAACGCCTCTTAGGAAAGAATCTCGCAATTTATTTGGATGAGAACAAACTATCGGACCCTACGGTACAAGCAGTACTTACCGATGGTTCTGCATCTATTTCCGGTAATTATACTATTAAAGAAGCTCGTGAGCTGGCAGACACCATCAATCTGGGGGCATTGCCACTGAAACTTACTGAGAAATACTCCCAGAGTGTGGGTGCAACGCTTGGTAAACAGTCGCTTGAACAAACGATCAAAGCTGGCTTAATAGGTTCTTTGATTATCCTAATCTTCATGATCGGTATGTATCGCTTGCCAGGTCTCTTGGCTAGTTTTGCACTGATCTTGCATACATGGCTGCTAATTGTGGTCTTTGTCTTTGCGGACTTTACATTGACATTGCCTGGTATAGCCGCGTTTATTCTGGGTATAGGGATGGCCGTCGATGCCAATATCATTACAAATGAACGGATAAGGGAAGAAATGCGCAGTGGTAAAAGTGTACTTTCCTCTGTTAAAGCAGGTAATAAATCCTCTTTCCGGACAGTAATGGACTCCAATGTCACAACTGTTATTGTGGCGGCTGTCATGTTCGCCTTCGGTACAGGTGCAGTCAAAGGCTTCGCATTGGTACTGATCGTGGAAATCGTACTGAGTATCGCTACGAATCTTTATTTCTCCCACTGGTTGCTTAGCCAGCTTGTTAAAGCAGGTAAGCTGAACAAACCGAAGAGTTTCGGTGTTAAGGAGAGTGATATTCGTGCGCTTTAAGAAAGAGCTTGATTTCGTACATTTGAGTAAATTTTTCTATGTTTTTTCCATTGCTCTTACAGTGGCAGGTTTGATTTTCCTAGCCACCTTTGGATTGAATTACAGCGTTGATTTCAAAGCAGGATCTAATGTTGATATCTCACTGTCTAAGAATTTGACATTGGAAGAAGTTAATTCAGCGGTTGAAAAAGTTGGGATTTCAAGTGAGCCAAGCATTACGTTAGGAAGTGAACGGGTCAACGTTCGTTATGATCAAGTACTTGATGAGCAACAAGATGAAGCGCTTAAAGCAGAGATCTTGAAGCTGGACGATAAGGCATCGTTTGAGATTAACACCGTGGATACTGAAATGTCTAAAGAACTTGCACGCAATGCGATCTATGCGGTTCTCATTTCTTGTCTAGGGATTATCATTTATGTAAGTATCCGTTTTGAATGGCGGTTTGCATTGGCAGCTATCGTTTCACTGATCCATGATGCCTTTATGGTCGTTGCCATCTTCTCTATCTTCCGTTTGGAAGTGGATTTGACGTTTATTATAGCGGTTCTTACCATTATCGGTTATTCCATCAATGATACGATCGTTATCTTTGACCGTATCCGTGAGAATTTACGTTTTGGTAAACAGAAGACCTATGAAGATTTGAAAGAACTTGTGAATAAGAGTGTGGCTCAGACCCTTATGCGCTCTCTCTACACAGCATTTACCGTGTTTATTGCGGCGTTCTTCCTGTTAATTCTCGGAGGAGAGTCCATCAAGATGTTCTCGCTTGCGATGGTTATCGGATTGCTATTCGGAGCTTACTCCTCCATCTTTATTGCAAGTCCGGTGTGGCTACTGCTTAAGAAGCGTGAGAAGACAAAGGTAAAGAGTAGCCCAGCTAAAGGTTAATGTCTCAAGAGAAATAACATGGCTACACTTGAATGAAAAAAACATCAACTTTATAATTTAAGAAAGCCGCGTCAAATGCGACGCGGCTTTCGAAATCTTAGGGGTAGTATGTCATGTGTATTGTATCATCATGAGATTACTTGCTAGTGGTAAGGGGGGCCTCGTATGAATAAAGAACGATCACCGCAAAGCAAGACGGTTGCTTGGACAGGGATCATCAGCGATGTTACTTTGGCAGTAGCTAAGGGTAGTTTTGGCTATATTTCAGGTAGCAAGGCATTAATGGGCGATGCTTTATATTCCGGAGCAGATGCTGCAGCTAAATTGGCGGATTTTCTTCCGTGGCGCTCTGAAGAGAACAGAAAGAGCAAGCAACGGATAGAAGATCGGCGGGGGAATAAGGAACCACTTTTAGCTATACTTTTTTCGGTATTAATCCTAATGGGAGGGCTGCAGATCGCATTCTCTGCAATCCGTGACTTAACCGAAGGACAGTCATCTACTCGCGGTGAACTTGCACTTGTAACTGTCTTGCTATCTATTGTATTTAAAGAAGCTGTATTTCAATATCAATATCGGTACTTTAAAAAAATAGGTGATGGCAGTCATGCTGCTTATACCAATAGTCATCGTTTCAGTTTATATACTTCTATCACAGTATTAGTTGGGATATCGTTATCGATGGGAGGGACCTATTGGCATCCTCTACTCTATATGGACCCTATTGCCGCACTTTTAACAGGATGCTTAATTCTTCGTAAAGGCTATATACTCATTGTTAGTACGGTAAATGGCAAGAATGTGCAGGAGCTACCTTCTGAGGAGGCAGCTAATTTTATTGAAACTGTACAACGTGTTCACGGCGTTATCCGTGTGGAACATTTGAAGGCGCTTGAGCAAGGGAATTATGTGAATCTGCATGTGAAGATCAGTGTAAATCCGCGGATAACGGTGATGGAAGCACAGGATATATCGGAATGTGCAAGAAAGTTATTACAACACCGGTTTGTTCATGTTGGTGAGGTACACATGGACGTAGTTCCCTATGACCCCGGATATCCATACAAAAGTAACTATGAATTGGCGGATAATGATATTCCGACGTTGCTTCAGTAGTTCGCAAGGTGAGAGAAAGGTGAGCGCTATTGCTTTATTCAAAAACAAGATGGCAATCTCCGGCAGCCGATCCCGACATCGTAAGGGATATGGCCCGGAGCCTTTCTATTTCTCCGCTCTTATCCTCACTATTAGTGACTAGAGGAATGAATACGCCGCATGAGGCTCTATCGTTCATGGATGGCGGTGTGGAAGCTTCGCATGATCCGTTCCTCCTAAAAGGAATGGCCGAAGCGGTTCCCAGAATTAGAAAGGCTTTAAAAGAAGATGAACATATTCTTATCTACGGTGACTATGACGCCGATGGTGTGTCCAGTACTGCATTAATGATTCATTTGCTACGTTACTTGGGCGCTTCCTTTGATATTTATATCCCGCACCGTTCGAATGAGGGTTACGGGCTGCATAATCATGCTTTGGATTGGGCTCTACAGCAGGGTGTATCCTTAATTATTACTGTAGATACTGGCATTAGCGCCTATCATCAGATTGCTTACGCTAATGAACTCGGGATCGATGTGATCGTCACGGATCATCATGAGCCACCAGAGCTTCTCCCTGAGGCTTACACGCTGATTAATCCGAAGCTACCCGACTGCCCATATCCATTCAAAGGATTGGCGGGTGTGGGGGTAGCTTATAAGCTTGCCCAGGCTATGTTAGGGGAGGAAACTCCCGAAGAATGGGCGGAAATAGCTGCTATCGGTACAGTAGCGGATTTAATGCCGCTTCTAGACGAGAATCGCGAGATTGTTCGAAACGGGTTAGTCAGTATGCGAAACTCCCGATTCCCTGGTATTCGTGCTTTATTAGGTGTCAGCGGGGTGACCATGAGTACCGTGAGTGCGGTTAATATCGCTTTTGGAATGGCGCCTCGTATCAATGCGAGCGGCCGTCTGGATCATGCTGGACGGGCAGTGGCTTTACTTACAACAGAGCATGCTGATGAGGCAGAGCAACTGGCTGGGGAACTTGATTTGCTCAATAAAGAACGCCAATTGGTTGTAGAAAGAATTGTAGTGGAGGCCACTGCAAAACTGGAGCAGATGACTCAGGGCGGAGAAATACCAGATATCATTGTTCTTGCTGAACAAGGTTGGAATGTGGGTGTGGTAGGTATAGTGGCTTCCAAACTGCTAGAGCGTTACTATCGGCCTGTGATTATTCTGGATATTCATCCAGAGACCGGTATGTGCAAAGGCTCTGCCCGTTCCATTCCTGGCTTTGATATATATGCAGCGTTATCCTCTTGTTCTAACTTAATGGAGCATTTCGGTGGTCATCCAGCAGCCGCAGGAATGAGTCTGCATCAGGACGGCTTAGAAGCCTTCGCTGCGGCATTAAATGAATACGCGGCTACTGTGTTGACACCGGAGCATTTCGTTCCTGTTACTTCTGCTGATGCAGAAGTGTCGATATCCGATTTGTCCCTTCAGACCGCGCTTGAATTGGAAAGGCTTGCACCTTTCGGGATGTCAAATCCTTTGCCAAAGTTTATCATTCGCGGCGCTACCGTGAAAGAGACACGAACAATGGGGCAAGAAGGAAAACACTTGAAGATTGTATTGCAGCAGGGGAAGAGCACAATTGAAGCCTTAGCTTTTGGTAAAGGAGATTTGGCTAAGCTCCTTCCTGCGGGCACCACAATCAATGTGCTGGCAGAACTGTCGATCAACGAGTGGAATGGCTCGAGGAAACCACAATTGATGCTTCAGGATTTATCTGTTCAAGATGCTCAGTTATTCGATCTCCGTGGCGCTGCTGACGCTGTACGGCAAGCTGCGCATATTAGAGAGCTGCTGCTGCCTTATAGCGGTGCTGGTCCATATCGTGCCGCAGCAGTGTTTCAGAGCGGTCGTATGAACCCACAGACTGAATTGATAGGAATGTCCTTCTGGGTATATGATAAAGAAGATGGCATTAGCGCCGCTAATAAGGATGACTCAATTCAGGAATCAGGGCATGTCTCATTGTTATGTCTACTGGATATGCCGGAGACGCCTGAACAACTTGACGCGTTACTAAAGGCTTTTCCTAATGCTGATAATATCGCACTGTTGCATTCTATAAAGGATGGTCGTGAACGACTTATCATTCCGACACGGGATCATTTTAAAATACTTTATAAACTGCTGGCGTCAATCACTGCTGTTGCAACACCTGAGAATGAAGTGCTGCTGCGGCTAAGCCGACAATCGTCATTAAGTATTCGAATGCTTAATAAAATGTTAGATGTGTTCGAAGAGCTTGATTTTATCGAAAGAAGTCAGGGAAGTGTGACCTTTATTACGCAGCCCGCAGCTAAGAGTCTTACAGCATCAAGTCATTTCGTTAGACTGGGGCAGATGGCGGAAATGGAGCAGTACTTCATGGAAGGTAGCCTGTCTGAGCTACAGGATTGGATGTTATCACGTCGTTTAGGCGTATCGTAATTACGAAGTAAGTTTTGCCGAACTGAACTCAAAGTAGCATATGCTAACAAAAAAAAGCAGACGCTTACGAAGTAAGTTTTGCCGAACTGAACTCAAAGTAGCATATGCTAACAAAACTTTTAGGAGATGAAAAATTTGGATTTTAAAGATAGTATTCGCGTGATTCCTGACTTTCCAAAAGAAGGTATTAGTTTTAAAGATATCACCACTTTGCTAAAAGACGGTGACGCTTACCGCCAGGCGATTGATTCACTGAAAGCTCTCGTAGCTCACTTAGAAATAGACGTAATAGCTGGACCGGAAGCACGTGGTTTTGTAGTTGGTGCACCGCTTGCTTATGCATTGGGCGTAGGTTTTGTGCCAATCCGTAAGAGTGGGAAACTGCCTTATGAGACTATCGAGGTTGGGTATGATCTTGAATATGGTAAAGACACACTTGCTGTTCATACAGATGCCATTAAGCCAGGGCAAAATGTATTAATTGCTGATGATTTATTAGCAACAGGAGGCACTATAGCTACTTCGGTAAGCCTTGTGGAGCAGCTTGGTGGTAAGGTGGTAGGTGCAGCATTTCTGATTGAATTGGTTGAGCTTGCTGGACGTAATAAGCTTTCTGGAATTGAAGTTATTACTTTAGTTGATTACGAAGATTAATACGATAAACTTGTCTTTTCCCGGGAAATAAATGGGCATTTATGTATCGAATGATGTTGAATAGTGCAAACAACAGCAATTCTCTGTCACCACTAGCGGAGAGTTGCTGTTTTGCATTTTTTGATCAAAATGGTTCTTAAAAGATCCACCGGTAATTTCAGTTTTGATTCAAAAAAAGACTGCTTAATCCATAAATTGGATCTAGAGCAGTCTTTTTGAATTATTAATTCATAAATAAATTAGTGAGTAGCTTTATCGCTTTCCCCACCATCATTGGACAGTCCAAGAACTTCAATGAGTTTGAAGAATATGGCTAGAACGATACCAACAATTGTAGCTAGTGCCATACCACTGAGTTTTACGTTGCCCATAGTAAGGGTTGTGCCACTAATTCCGACAACAAGTACCAGGGTAGCCATGATCATGTTAGTAGCCTTGGAAAAATCAACTTTTTGCTCAACAAAGATCCGTAAACCTGATGCGGCAATTACGCCGAACAACAGCAGGGATACACCACCCATTACAGGTGTCGGGATGTTAGCAATAACGGAGGAGAAAGTGCCTGAAAACGAAAGCACAATGGCGATCACCGCTGCACCGCCAATAACATATACCGAATAAACTTTAGTTAAAGCCATAACCCCGATATTCTCACCGTAGGTTGTATTTGGAGTAGAACCAATAAAACCGGAAAGAATGGTTGATATCCCGTTACCCATCAGGGAACGGTCAAGTCCAGGGTCTTTAGCCAAATCTTTACCGACGATATTGCTGGTTACAAGCAAATGTCCAATATGCTCAACAATTACAACAAGCGATACTGGAATAATGGTTAGGATTACATTCCAATCGAAGGATGGAGTAACAATGGTAGGGTGTGCTAAAAAATTCGCATTAGATATGGCAGCAGTATCCACCATTTTCATAATATAAGCTAAACCATAACCAGTTACGATACCGATGAGGATATGAATGATTTTTGGGAAACCGCGGAAAAGCACAGCTCCGATTACCGTTACGCCCAGAGTTACCATAGAAAGTGTGATTGCTTTGCCATCAGGAGTCCAGTCTGCAACTGCAACACCTTCAGGAGCAATAAGTCCTGCCATACGCGCGGCAACAGGCACAAGCTCAAGTCCGATCGTTGCTACGATAGCACCCATTACAGCTGGTGGGAAGACGACATCAATCCATTTTGTTCCTGCATAACGGATGATTAAAGCAACGAGTACAAAGATAACACCAGTGATGATGAAAGCGCCTAAAGCAAGCGAATACCCTTTCATATGATCATCTTGATGATCGGCAAGCACAGATAAGACTGGTGCGATAAATGCAAAGCTGGAGCCTAGGTAGGCAGGTATTTTACCACGGCAAATCCAGATGTATAACAGTGTGCCGATACCGTTCATCAGCAAAATCATCCCAGGGTCAACCCCGAACAAGTTAGGCACTAGCACTGTACTGCCAAACATGGCGAACAAATGCTGTAGGCTTAATAGAAAACCGGGGCCCCATGGAAGTTTTTCATTAACTTGAATTTCGCGTTGCAATGGAGTTCACTCCTCTTTCTTATTGGCTATGATATTGTCCAGCGAAAATCCGCCTTTACTAGATTAAATAGAACTGGGCATTTTTACAACAACATTTTCACAAGTGTTATTAATTTGTCCGATTTTCATAACTTTTACTTCTTGAATACCATGAGATGGCAAGTGTTGACGTAATCCCTCGTAAGCGTCATAATTATAGACAACTTTGAACAAGAGCGTAAGTTGCTTGCGAAATGATTGGAACCTGCAGATTTTAGAATGATTGCGGGTTCATTTTATTATAGAAAGGAAACGGATACGACGAGAATGGGCATAGAGCGATTAATTGATAAGGCTGGCGCCTATATAAAAGATAAAGATCTTCTCCGCATCCGGGAAGCTTATGAATTTGCCGATCAGGCTCATCACGGGCAGATCCGCAAGTCGGGGGAGCCATACATTCTGCATCCGCTGGCGGTGGCAGATATTGTCGTCAATATGCAAATGGATGTTATATCTATTGTTGCGGCGCTTTTGCATGATGTTGTGGAAGATACGACGGTCTCATTGGAACAAATCCGCGCGAAATTTGGCGATACCTGTGCGATGCTTGTCGATGGCTTAACTAAGCTGGAACGCATCCGTTTTCGCTCAAAGGAAGAGCAGCAGAACGAGAATTACCGTAAGATGTTTATTGCGATGGCGCAGGATATCCGGGTTATTGTTATCAAACTAGCGGATCGCCTGCATAATATGCGTACGTTAAAGTATCAATCTGAAGAGAGCCAGCGGCGTATTTCTTACGAAACGTTGGAGATTTTCTGTCCTGTGGCTGATCGTTTGGGGATTTCCGCGATTAAGTGGGAGATGGAGGATATTGCGCTTCGTTACTTAAATCCGCAGCAGTATTACCGCATTGCTAATCTGGTGCATAAGAAGCGGGCAGAACGTGAGCAATTTATCGACAGCGTAATTGGCCGTATTCGTGCCAAGCTGGATGAAATGGGCATTGAAGGTGATCTTTCAGGTCGCCCGAAGCATATCTACAGTGTCTATAACAAAATGAGCACAAAAAACAAACAGTTTAACGAGATCTATGACCTCTTGGCCATCCGTATCATTGTGGATAATATCAAGGATTGTTATGCAACCCTCGGAATTATTCATACGCTTTGGAAGCCGATGCCAGGTCGATTCAAAGATTATATAGCTATGCCCAAAGCGAATATGTATCAATCTTTGCATACTACAGTGGTAGGTCCTGGCGGAGAGCCAACCGAAGTCCAAATTCGTACTTGGGAAATGCATCGCACGGCTGAATACGGGATCGCAGCACACTGGGCATACAAAGAAGGTACCAGCAATAATGTGAATCCGGAGAACCGGATGCCATTTTTTCGCGAAATATTGGAGCTGCAGCATGAGGCCAAGGATGCCGAAGAGTTCGTAAAATCACTCAAAATGGATTTTTTCTCGGATCTTGTGTTCGTATTTACGCCTAAAGGCGAGGTTATTGAGCTTCCTGCGGGTTCTGTACCGCTTGATTTCGCATTCCGTATTCATACGGAAGTGGGGAATCGCACGATCGGTTCTAAGGTGAACGGACGAATCGTACCGCTGGATCACAAGCTAAAGACAGGCGATATTGTTGAAATACTGACGTCTAAGCATTCTTACGGACCGAGCCGCGACTGGCTCAAAATTGCCCAATCCTCTCATGCGCGAAGCAAAATTAAGCAATGGTTTAAAAAAGAAAAACGTGAGGAAAATGTCGAAAAAGGTCGCGAAGCGATTGAACGTGAGCTGAAGCGTCTGAATGTCGAGGTTTCTGAGTGGATTTCCGATGAGAAATTATTAGAAGCTGCGAAGAAATTCGCTTTCAACGATGTTGAGGATATGTTATCTGCTGTTGGCTTTGGGGGAATTACCGCTTCTCAGATTGCCTCCCGTTTGACGGAGAAGCTGCGCAGAGAGCAGGAAGAAGCCGCTAATCACTTAGAGCTCACCTCAGAGATGAAGGAGATCAAGTCTTCCGGCGAAAAACGTAATCAACCTACCAATGGCGTAAGTGTAAAAGGAATTGAGAATTTGCTTGTCCGTTTTGCACGATGTTGTAATCCGGTACCGGGTGACGATATTGTGGGGTATGTTACACGGGGCCGGGGAGTATCTGTACACCGCCAGGATTGTCCTAACATTCCGGGTGAAGGTGATGGAGAAGAAGCAGCAAGAGTGATTGAGGTGGAATGGGAAGGTACGATGGAAGCGAACTACAGTGTGGATATTGAGATTACTGGTCATGATCGTAATGGACTGCTCAATGAAGTGCTGCAGGCGGTTTCCGAGAGTAAAACGAACATTTCTGCGGTCACTGGGCGCTCTGACAAGAATAAGATGGCAATGATTCATATGACCATTCTCATTCGTAACACAGAGCATCTGCAATCCGTTGTAGATAAAGTGAAACGAGTCAAGGATGTATATACAGTGAACCGGATTATGCAATAGGGCAAGGAGCGGAGTAGTACGATGAGAGTTGTAGTACAGCGTTGTAAGGACGCCAAAGTAACCGTGGATAGGGCAGTGACCGGAGAGATTGGCAAAGGCTTGATGCTGCTAGTCGGCGTTACGCATGAAGATACAGAAAAGGATGCCAAATATTTGGCGGACAAAATAGCAGGACTGCGTATTTTTGAAGATGAAGCCGGTAAAATGAACTACAGTGTCACGGAGACTGAGGGAGCGATTCTCTCGGTTTCCCAGTTTACTTTATACGGGGATTGTCGCAAGGGGAGACGGCCGAACTTTATGGGAGCAGCAGCTCCAGCGGAAGCCGAGCGACTTTATGATTATTTTAACCAAGAGCTTAGAGCCGGAGGTCTTCAGGTGGAGACGGGCGTATTTGGAGCGATGATGGATGTGTCGCTGACCAATTGGGGCCCGGTTACTCTCATTTTAGATAGCCGCAGTTAATGAAAAGGATGTCGAAAATCGCTTCTATCGGAGCTAACTTTCGACATCTTTTTTTTTGTGTGTTTAAGCTTTGGGCAAAAATCTTGCGCGGATAGAGCCACTTGGAGCTGGATAAACTAAAGGTAGACAGTGATCCCGCACAAGGCAAGGAGCTTAGGTAATGAGACAATCACAGAAGGCATGGGTATGGAGAAGCATCCCGGCACTAGCGGCTGGGAGTCCTGTAGAAGCCTATGCATTAGCCAAAAAGACAGAAGAAGAAATTGAATCTCAAGTGATCAAAGGAAGAAGCCGCAATCTCTTACCGCGTACCTGAAATGGAGGTAGAGGCGGCTTTTTGATGCAGTTAACGGGGTGTATTTTCTGAATAGAGTTTAGAAATCATTGTGATAAGGGTAATAGACGACAAGAAAGAACAATAAGTACCTATTCATATGAACAAGCAGAGAGGAGAACTTATCACATGAGTAATGTTGCGTTTTTACTAGCTAATGATTTTGAAGATTCTGAGATGAAGGTTCCTTATGATGAAGTTATAAAGGCAGGACATCAAGCTGACATTATTGGTTTAAAGAAGGGGGAGACCTTACTAGGGAAAAAGAAAGAGGTCTCTTACGCAACTGATAAAGCTATAGCCGATGTTAAAGCTGGCAGCTATGACGCGATTGTAATTCCAGGGGGTTCTTCCCCCGAAAACTTGCGGCAAAATGCGGATATTCTGAAGTTTGTGAAAGAAGCAAATGAAGCTGGTAAACCAATCGCATCTATTTGCCACGGACCTCAAATTCTGATTAGTGCAGACTTGCTTAAGGGACGTACCATTACCTGCTATCCTCCGCTGAAAGATGATGTTGTGAACGCCGGTGCGGAGTTTAAAGATGAAGAAGTGGTAGTTGATCGTAATTACATTACTTCGCGTACACCGAAAGATGAGCCTGCCTTCGTTCGTGAAATCTTGAAGGTCCTGAAATAGCAATTTATAACACTGAGTCTTATAATCTAAAGGAGGTAATGATAATGACCAGAAAAATCCAAGCATATTTTAGAACGGAAAATGAAGCAGAAGGGGCTAAAATTGCATTGATTAGTTACAAGGTGGATGGCTTGGAAGTTTGGCCGCTCACGGACCCTATTGGGGAAGATCGTAGAATCCTGTTTCCCATCGCGCCATTTAGTAATACAACATTAGCTGCAGGCACAATAGGGACGCTTGGAACGGGTAGCACTCCCGCAGCTGGAGCTATGCTGGCTCCTGGTGTTGCCGCCTCCGAAACTCGGGATGAACCTGAGACCCATTATAGTGTGGATGAAGACCAGGTAAGTGCGGATGTAGCCGATGACGAGCTTACAGATGGGGATTTAAGTGAACTGCGTTATGTGATGGATTTAAGTGTCGCAGAAGAGAATTATAATGAGGTTGTAGAAATCCTTCGGGGTAAAGGGGCATTTGTTGAGCAATTTGATTAACAACAATCTATTAAAATAAACCGCTTTCATGAATGTAATATAATCGTAATATTACATACATGTTTCCTTAATATAGCGTGTTTATAATAAAGGCATGACCCCCTTTTTAATAATATATGATGATGGACCTGCAGCATTTGGCTGCAGGTCATTTTTTTTGTAACGGTTCAAATGAAAGGTTAGAAGTTGAAAGTTGTCGAATTTTTATTCAGCTTCGGTATTTACTGCCTTGACTTTAGCACAGTAGTTCAGTAGAATTTAAAAATATACGATTTTATCATATGGTTTTGATGACGGGAACAAGTAATTCGAGGACCCACAACCCCAGAGAGGAATCCCCTGTAGATTCAGATGACATCTAGTACAATGGATGATTTATCGTTTCCGCTTGGCTGCAAGGATTCTGTTGATGAGCGAATGAATGACCTCCCCGAGAACGTACGGCGAAAGTGGGCAATGATGTTGCCGCGATCAGTAGCCGTTACGCGTAGGCGGGCGTTAACCGCTTTGAGCGGATTCAGAATGGTTCTGATCCGGAATGTGGGTGGTACCACGGGTGTATTATTGGTTATGATAATCCCTCGTCCCTGTTTTTTATAAACAGGACGGGGGATTTTTTGTTTTGTTTAGCATGATGAAGTGATGAAGAGAGCAGATTTAGAGGGGTATTTTTTAGGAGGGATAGACTGTGGCTAAAGAAAGATTCGAGAAACCTACAGGAACACAGGATGTGCTTCCGGGGACTGTGGAGAAATGGCAGTACATTGAAGGGAAGGCTAGAGATTTGTGCCGTCGTTTCAATTACCGTGAAATCCGTACACCAATGTTCGAGAACACGGGGTTATTCGAGCGTGGGGTAGGCGAAACAACGGATATTGTGGAAGGCGAGATGTACACGTTCAAGGATAAAGGCGATCGCGATTTGGCGCTGCGTCCTGAAGGAACGGCAGGTGTAGTCCGAGCTTATGTTCAGAACAAGCTATATGGTGAACCGGATGTAAGCAAGCTGTATTATATCGGACCCATGTTCCGTTATGAGCGTCCACAGGCAGGGAGATATCGTCAATTCCATCAGTTTGGTATTGAGGCTTTTGGAGCCGTGGATCCGGCTATTGATGCGGAAGTAGTTTCTTTAGGCTATCAATTCTATAAGGATCTTGGCCTTAAGGATGTAAGAGTTGAAATCAATTCTGTCGGTAACGCACCTAGCCGTGCAGCTTATCGGGAGAAACTATTGGGTTTCTTAAGACCCATGAAGGATACCCTTTGCAGTGACTGTCAGCGTCGGATTGAGCGTAATCCGCTTCGCGTGCTGGATTGCAAGGTAGATCAAGATAAATTTACAGATGCGCCTTCCATTTTGGATAGTCTGGATGAAGAGTGCACAACTCATTTTGAGAAGGTGAAGATGCACCTTAACATCATGGGAGTGGAATTCACCATTAACCCTCGTCTTGTCAGAGGACTGGATTATTACACGCATACAGCGTTTGAATATAAAGCAGCAGGTATTGGTTCGATTGATACCGTGGGCGGCGGAGGCCGTTACAACGGTTTGGTTGAAGAAATTGGTGGACCGGATCAACCGGGTATTGGTTTTGGGATTGGGCTGGAACGAATTCTCCTCATTCTTGAGGATCAGAAGGTAGAGCTGGAGACGGCGAAGCCACTGGATGTGTACTTCGTAGCTCTCGGTGAAGAAGCTGATATCGAAATCTCTAAACAGCTATATATTCTGCGCAGTCAAGGGTTCTCGGCAGAACGCGATTATTTAGGCCGGAAGATGAAGGCGCAGATGAAATCGGCAGACCGTATGTCGGCACGTTATACTGCCATTCTTGGCGAAGATGAGCTGAAGAATGGGGTCATTACAGTGAAGTCGATGAATACCGGGGAGCAGCGCACCGTGAAGCTGGAAGAGCTGGGTCAGGCACTAGTTTAGACCATCTGACTACATCGTCTTATGGTGACTGTATAGAGAAAGATTAAAAATGTATTTTTAACCATGAAGGGGAATGATAAATTATGCAAAGAAGTCATCATTGTGGACAATTAACGCCAGAACATATTGGACAGACGGTAACCTTGAACGGATGGGTGCAGACTCGCCGCGACCTTGGGGGCGTACTATTTATTGATCTGCGTGACAGAAGCGGTATTGTACAAGTGGTATTTAACCCAGACTACTCTGGCGAAGCCTTACAAATTGCTGATAAGGTTCGTAGTGAATACGTCCTGGCTGTTAAAGGTAAAGTTGTTAAACGTGATGCTGAAACCATTAACCGCAACCTGCCAACAGGTGAAATTGAAGTGCAAATTACGGACATTGAAGTGCTGAACGCAGCTAAGACACCTCCGTTCTTCATCGAAGATGGTGTGGAAGTAGACGAGTCACTGCGTCTCAAATATCGCTATTTGGACCTTCGTCGTCCGGAAATGCAAAGAACCTTGCTGCTTCGTTCGAAAGCTTCTAAGATTTTCCGTGATTTCCTTGACAGTGAAGGATTCATCGACGTAGAAACACCGATCCTGACTAAGAGCTCTCCGGAAGGCGCGCGTGATTATTTGGTGCCAAGCCGTGTGCATGAAGGTGAATTCTTCGCATTGCCGCAATCTCCACAAATCTACAAGCAATTGTTGATGGTGGGCGGCGTGGAGCGCTATTACCAAATCGCTCGTTGTTTCCGTGATGAAGATTTGCGTGCTGACCGTCAGCCAGAATTCACTCAAGTGGACATCGAAACTTCATTCCTGTCACAAGATGAGTTGCTTGGTATGATGGAGAAGCTGATGCAGCGTCTGTTCAAGGAAACTGTAGGAGCAGATATCGAGCTTCCATTCCAACGTTTGACTTATGCTGAGGCTATGGGCAAATACGGATCTGATAAACCAGATCTTCGTTTTGGATTAGAACTTGTAGAAATGAATGATATTGTTGCAACTAGCGGTGTGAAGGTGTTCGCTTCTGTAATCGAAAAAGGCGGCGAAGTGAAATGTCTAAATGCTAAAGGCTGTGGCACTTGGACTCGTAAAGAAATCGATGACCTCGGACCTTATGCCGCTCGTTATGGCGCGAAGGGGTTGGCATGGATTCAAGTGAAAGACGGTGAATTCAAAGGGCCGATTGTGAAATTCTTCTCCGAAGAAGAAATTGCGGCTGTGAAGGAGCGTACAGGCGCTGAAGAAGGCGACCTTCTCCTCTTCTCTGCTGATAATAAAAAGGTTGTAGCAGACGTTCTAGGCGCTCTTCGTGTCAAAATCGGACGTCAACTCGGTCTGATCGACGACAACGTATTCAAGTTCGCTTGGGTTACTGACTTCCCACTCCTTGGTTATGATGAAGATCAGAAACGTTATGTGGCGGAACACCATCCGTTCACTCGTCCACGTGAAGAGGATCTGCATCTGTTTAACACAGATCCAGGTGCAATTCGTGCACAAGCTTATGACATCGTTCTGAACGGTTATGAAGTAGGCGGGGGCTCCATGCGGATTTACAAACGTGACGTACAGGAGAAAATGTTCGAAGCCCTTGGCTTCACGCAAGAGGTTGCTTACGAGAAGTTTGGTTACCTGATGGATGCGTTCGAATACGGTACACCTCCACACGGCGGTATCGCATTCGGTTTAGATCGTCTAGTAATGCTATTGTCCGGTCGTACGAATCTGCGTGAAACCATCGCATTCCCGAAAACAGCAAGTGCAACAGACCTGCTCATGGATGCACCTTCGCCAGTAGATGGTTCACAATTGGAGCAACTGCACATTAAGCTGGCTCTTAAACCGAAGAAAGAAAAAGAATAATTAACTAATCGAAGCGGGCGAGGCAGATTTCTGCTTCGCTATAGCTTTTGAAGGAGGCTGTACCTCATGCTACATCAGTTCTCACGTACGGAACTGGCGATCGGACCGGAAGGTCTGGAGATAATGAAGAACAGCACGGTAGCGGTGCTAGGCATCGGCGGTGTTGGCGGTATGGCTGTTGAGGCTTTGGCGCGCACCGGTATCGGCAGGCTGATTCTGATTGATAAGGATTCTGTAGATATTACTAATGTGAATCGGCAGATTCATGCACTCACCACAACGGTTGGGCAGAAGAAGGCTGAATTGATGGTAGACCGTGTGAAGCTGATCAATCCAGAATGCGAAGCGATTGCGCTCAACATGTTCTATACAGAAGAAACCTATGAGGAATTGTTTAAATTAAAACCTGACTATGTGCTCGATGCTTCGGATACGATTATTTATAAGGTTCATTTGATCAAAGAATGTCTGTCCCGTGGAATTCCAATGATCTCAAGCATGGGCGCTGCCAACAAAATGGATCCTACACGATTCCAGGTAGCAGACATTTCCAAGACAACCTATGACCCTATTGCTCGTGTCATTCGTCAGAAGCTGCGTAAGGAAGGGATTAAAAAGGGCGTGAAGGTGGTATTCTCTACAGAGCCACCAATGAAGCCGCGTCAGGATGTTACGGATAAGATCGTTCCGGAGAATGCGCCGGATCGACGTAAAGCGAAACAACCACCAGCCAGCAATGCATTCGTTCCACCGGTAGCCGGTCTGATCATGGTCAGCGTTGCCGTGCGTGATTTGCTTGAGGCTGGAGGCGTCAGCGTGTAAGGTAAACCGCTGAGCTGAAGCTGTTTCAATTATAGCGAAATTAGTAAATAAAATGGACAAAAGGGCGAGCAGCTGGAATCCAGTTGCGTACGCCCTTTTGTTGTGGTTAGCAGGTGGGTCTGCAAGATGCAGACGACATATAGGCATAATAGCTAAAGCGGGATGAACCGCTGGTTATTTAGCTTATAATCCGGGTAATATCCGCCTGCGGAACTTAATATCAGTGGAGGTTTTTGTACATGAAATCGAATTTTTGGCGAAATAGTGTAGGGCTTGCGCCTGAGAATGAATGGAAACGGGAATGGGCTGCAGGGATCCTCTCGTATTTTGCTTCGGTATATATTGTGATGGTGAATGCGACGATTCTTCATGACGCTGGTATGCCGCTTAGACCGGCCATGGTGGCTACGTTATTGACTGCCATTACAGGCTGTCTATTAATGGCCTTCGGCGGGAAGACGCCGATCATCGTAGTACCAGGTATGGGGATTAACGCCTTTTTCACATACACACTTGTTCATTCCATGAATTTGGGCTGGAGAGAGGCGCTTACGGTAGTCGTTATAACGGGTGTGTTATTCGCTATTGTAGCCTTCACCTCGCTTTATCGCATTCTTAGTGAAGCGATTCCGCAAAACCTGCAGCATGCGATAACTGTCGGGATAGGGCTATTTCTGACCTTTATAGGGCTGCAAAAAAGCGGAATTGTGATCGCACATCAGACCACTTTTGTTGCTATAGGACATTTTAGTGATCCTGCAGTTATCACTTCCTGCGTAACCTTGCTACTCGCTTTAGTACTGTTTATCCGCGGGACCAACGGTGGTTTGCTTATCAGTATGCTGGTTGGTACAGGTCTAGCCTACTTGCTGGGAGCTGCTCACGCGCCTGAGAAGCAGGCATCCGGCCATGTATTTACGGGTTATGGAAGCCTATTTTTTGGAATGGACTGGGGTGGTATTGTAAGCCTCGTATTCTGGATTGCGGTATTCCTATTGCTGTTAATCGTTGTATTTGAAAATATTGGGCTAGTCGCCTCTCAGACGATGATGGCTGGACGTCCTGAGCGCTTCAAGAGCAGCTTACGAGCACTCTCTATTGCCAATATCGCCGCAGGTCTCTTTGGAAGCAGTCCTGTAGTCGCCGCTGCAGAATCCAATGCAGGAATTGCTGCAGGTGGACGTTCGGGTCTGACCTCGCTTGTGACAGGTCTTTTGTTCGGGGCAACATTCTTGTTTCTCCCTTTGCTCTCCTACATTCCAGACAGTGCTATCGCACCGATCTTGATTGTAATCGGTGGCCTTATGGTACAAAATGTGCGTGAGATGGACTTGAACGATTTGACAGAGCTTTTCCCTTCTTTTTTAATCATGGTTATGATTCCATTCACTTATAGTATTGTGGACGGGATGGCTTTTGGCTTCATCACTTATCCGATCGTGAAGCTTGCTGTGGGCAAGGGGAAAGAAGTGCCTCCTGCACTCTATGGGATTGCGGGCTTGTTTGTAGCTAACTTTATTTTACAAGCTGTGCTATAGTGGGGTCTCGCTTGAAAGATTTGGTATTTTAGTGCCGATTGTGCTACAATGGGTATCCTTTTTGTGTGAGAAGAGGGAATGAGGAGAATGAAAATTTAAGCTCGATAAACTTTTAGGAGGTAACTGAAATTGGAAGACAACTTTCAAAGTGCCTATCAAGAGGAAGAAGACAGGCTGAATCAAGCGCTTACTGAGATTGACACCTTATTGGAGAAGCTTAACCAGACTCCGGTGTACACGGGACACGATTATACGGAACAAGTGTTAGAAGCGAACCGTGAACAGAAGCGCAAAGATCTTGCCAAGCTTCGGCAGGAGCCTTATTTCGGACGGCTTGATTTTCAGGGCAATGATGAGAAGCAGCGAAAGGCACTCTATATAGGAAAAATCGGCGTAGACCGCGAGCAGGTAAGCGACCGCCCGCTAGTCATTGACTGGCGCGCACCGGTAGCAAGCCTGTTCTATTCGTTTACCGGTGGTACGGAGCCAGCCTCCTATGAAGCTCCTGAGGGACTGATAGAAGGACTGGTATACCTCAAACGCAACGTGGTGATTCGTAAGCAGATTCTGGAGCGGGTCGCAGATACGTACAATCGGGAGAGTGACGCGCCTGTAGTATCAGACGAGTTTCTCGTCTATCGCTTGGGAGAGAACAAAGACAATCGTCTCCGTGATATTGTATCTACCATCCAGGAGGAGCAGGACAAGATTATCCGTGCGGCCAAAAATACAGCGCTGATCATTCAGGGCGTAGCGGGAAGTGGTAAAACAACAGTTGCACTGCACCGATTAGCCTTTCTGCTGTATCAATACAAGGATCAGGTTTCTGCGGAAAAAATGATTATTTTTGCACCGAACCGGATGTTTCTGGATTACATTTCAGATGTACTGCCTGAACTAGGAGTAGGTAATATTGCTCAGAGCACCTTTCCGGATTGGGCGGCAAATGTACTAGGTCTGGAGCTTCCAGAACAGGATGCGACGGAGACGATGAACCGCTGGTTTGAAACCTCTGGCGGTATGCCTGTGATTACAGAAGAAACGCCGGGACGTTTCAAGGGCTCTACGGTTCTGATGAGTATTATTGAATCAAGTATTAAGCTGCTGGAGACAAGTTCTGTTCCTGAGGGAGATTTTATCCCGTGGGAGGGCGCTGTGCTGCGCCGATCGATGATCTTACGTTGGCATAATGAAGAGTACGCTCCTTATCCGCCAGCGAAGCGGAAGGAACGTGTAATGGCACGGATACATCGCTGGATCGAGATGGAGCTGAAGAAGAGTCCATCGGCTGCAGCTATGAAGGATCGCAAGAAAAAAGGTGCTGCGCGAGAAAAAGCATACAGTGCAAAATGGCCTAAGTACGATCCGTTGACGATCTACAAGCAAATCTTCCGTGCGGCTAAAGTCCCGGAAGATTGGCCTGTGAATCCGCCAGAGAATATTCCGGTAGCTGTGCTGAAGGAAACGGCAAAAGATCTGAAAAAAGGAATTATACGCGAAGAGGATTTACCGCCTCTGTTGTATATCCATTATCTTTTGAATGGAGACGAGGGTGTAACTCGCTTTGATCATGTGGTGATTGACGAGGCTCAGGATTTTTCTCCTTTCCAAATTGCGGTGCTGGATTTATATGTGCGGGGTCATTCCTTTACGATCCTGGGTGATCTGTCACAGGGCATACACGCCTATAAAGGCGTACACGCTTGGGAAGAGATGCAGACCTTGTTTGCCCCTGAGAACACGGCTTATCACGCACTGACACGGAGCTATCGTTCTACTATGGAAATTATAGATTTCGCTAATGGCATTCTATCTTCCGGTGTGGAAAGCTCTCTGCTGGCTGTTCCGGTTTTTCGTAGTGGAGATCCCGTGCGAATGATCGCCTACGGGGAGGATACTGGGGAACTGGTGGCTAATGAGCAAGCTCGTCTGCGGACAATAAGCAACTCACTGAAGTCCTTGTCTGGAAGGGAATACCGTACTGTGGCTGTGCTAACACGTAGTTTGCATGAAGCCACAGAGCTGTACGCTGAGCTGGAGCAGCATTTTGAAGATATACATCTGATAGACGGCAGCATGACGCAATATCAGGGTGGACTATCGGTGCTGCCTGTGTATTTATCTAAAGGCTTGGAATTTGATGCGGTAATCTTAGCGGATGCCGATCGAGATCATTACGGGGCGACAGCATGGGATGCAAAGCTGATGTATGTAGGCTGTACACGAGCGCTCCACGAGCTTTGGTTGCTTCATAATGGGGAAATGCCTTCCTATGTGCAAATGACGGCTGGAAGCGATTCTGAGGGGAATTAAGACTGGTGGAGAACAGTTATAACTGTTTTTGAACTTGTAACTCCCCTATAGGTATGGCTTAATAATAAGTGTCCGGCCGGGCAAGAACACTTCTGGAAGGAGGCTGATTGAGATGATTTCAGTATACGAGGTGGTTTCCGTCTAAGACGGAAACCCGCTTAAAGCGAGGAGGCCGTATGGCCTCCTTATTACTAACATAGGAAGTACCACACTTATCCATAAAAACGAAATTTATGAATTAGAATGTAGACGCTACCAAGAGGTTTTTATATAATGAAGTTACGGATTTTTCCAAATATGAGGAGAAGAAAGGAGGCAGGTGACGTGATTATAACTAAAAACTTAGTTGACCGACGCATAGGGACACACCTGTTGAAGGAGGAAATGCAAGTTGAGTTATGTAAATGGGAAGGATGTGCTCCCCCCTGGCTTGCTCGAAGAGCTTCAGGGATACATCCAAGGTGAACTGCTCTACATCCCGAAGAAAACGGAAGAGCGGGTTAGATGGGGCGAGAACAGCGGTTCGAGGAAAGAGATAGCGAATCGCAATAAGGAAATTTTCAGTTGTCATCGTGAAGGCGATTCCGTAGCTGAGCTTCAAAAGAAGTATCATCTGTCGGAAGAAAGCATTCGTAAAATCATATCAAAAATGAGGCTGGCGATAAACTGCTAGCGTACAATTTGAAAAAAGAGCATGGCTCCCGCCTTTCTAAGACGAGATCATGCTCTTTTTATTTTTACGGAGAATAAGTCAAGGCTGATACAGTGACCTTGCTTGGAAGGGCATCCTAATTCAGCGCTTTGATATGGTATGATAGGGAGAGGTTTACATTGTGCTTTTACAAGAATATAGCAAGGAAGTGGAGTTATGGATTTATTTTCTTTGGGAGAGGACACCGGGGGCGGACGGCTGCTTGCGGACCGAATGAGACCGGAGAATCTGGATGAATATATTGGTCAAGAACATATCATAGGCCGGGGAAAGCTGCTGCGAAGAGCGATTGAGGCTGATCAGGTCTCTTCAATTTTGCTCTATGGACCTCCTGGTTGTGGCAAAACAACATTGGCTCATATCATTTCTCATCATACGCAAGGGGAGTTTGTACGCCTGAATGCGGTGGAGGCTTCCGTAAAGGATGTGCGGGAGGTCATTGAACGAGCTCAAAATAATAAAACACTGTACGGTTCTAAAACGATTCTTTTTCTGGATGAGGTACATCGGTTCAATAGTTCACGTCAGGATGCGCTGTTGCCGGCGGTAGAAAAAGGAACCATAACATTTATTGGTGCAACTACAGAGAACCCGTTCCATTATGTTAACGGAGCGCTTATGAGCCGTTCTACCTTGTTTCAGCTGGAGGCATTAACGAGTGATCACAGTCTGATCGCGATGCGCAGGGCTTTAGAGGACAAGGATAGAGGGCTTGGATTCATGGAGCTTCAGGTTGATGAAGAGGCATTAATGCATATTGCTACGATGGCTAACGGAGATATTCGGCGGGCATTAAATGCTCTGGAATTAGCGGCGTTAACTACTGCTCCGGAGTCAGATGGGAGTGTGCATATCACGCTGGAGGTGGCGGAAGAGTCAATTCGGCGCCCTATTGTGAAAGCAGATGAATCGACGCAGTATGATGTGCTTTCCGCTTTTCACAAAAGCATACGTGGTTCTAGTGATGCTGCGTTGTTCTGGTTTCTATATGCGGTAGAAAAGCTTGGGATGGACCCGATGACATTTATTCGGCGTCTGATTGCGGCTAGTAGTGAGGATATTGGACTGGCGAATCCTCAAGCTATGGTCCAAGCCGTGAGCGCGCTCGAAGCGTATAGGAATAACGGTTGGCCAGAAGCGAGGCTAAACATTGCACAAGCGATTCTTTTTGCGGTGGAGAGTCCAAAGTCTAATGCTGTTGTTACTGCCATTTCAAATGCAATGGCGAGTATGGATGAGATTAAATCTGCCGAGGTACCCTTACACTTACGAGACACCCATTACAAAGGGGCTACTGCGTTAGGGCATGAAGGGTATCAATATCCGCACAATTTTCCGGGGCATTATGTGAAACAGGAGTATTTGCCTAAAGAGATTTCTCAACGTGTTTTTTATCAAGCTACAGAGCAAGGAAATGAAATAAAGATTCGTCATAATCAACGGATCCGACGCGAACAATAGTCCACTAGTGACTGCTACAACCTCCAAATCTCCCCTATTGAACAAAAAAAATAATTTATTCACAATACTATTTATTCCAAAAAAAGGCGGCCTAGAGCCGTTTTTTTGTTTTCTACGTTACATTTAATCACATGAAATAAAATTTTTTTATAGGAAAAGATTGATAATTTACCATAAGTTAATTAAAATGAACTACAAAGTTACGGGAAATCATTTTTTAAATCCGATTGAAATACTTATAGTATCATTAATGGTGTTAATAATGATGACAGTATGTGTTTTGTTATGTTTCATGAAAATAAATACTGTTTATATCAAAATTTACATAATATTTCATTGTATGGATTTTGAAACTCTTGCCGTTAGGGGGATTAATTTGAGCGAAGAATTATTAGAAATCAAAAATTTATCGACATCGTTCAGGATCGCAGATGATTATTATGCCGCAGTAGATGATGTTACCCTATCTGTTCGCAAAAATGAGATTCTTGCTATTGTTGGAGAGTCCGGTTCAGGAAAAAGTGCGCTTGCCTTTTCGATAATGGGATTGCACACAAGGGCAAAAATAGACGGACAAATCAAATACAAGGGTCAGGACATCGTTACTATGGCTCCTGCTGCACTCAACAAGCTGCGTGGTCAAGAAATGTCTATGATTTTTCAGGACCCTTTATCCGCTTTAAATCCGCTTATGATTATCGGTTCACAGATTGAAGAAGTACTCATCCTACATGATTCCAAGCTTTCGAAGAAGCAAAGAAAAGAGAAGGTCATTGATCTCCTGACCAAGGTTGGAATCTCCCGTCCCGAGCATACATATCAGCAATACCCCCACGAATTATCTGGTGGAATGAGGCAGCGGGTTGTGATTGCTATAGCGATTGCCAATGGTCCCAAGCTTTTGATCGCCGATGAGCCGACTACGGCACTAGATGTAACCATCCAATTGCAAATCCTTGAACTTATAAAAAAATTAAAAACCGATATGCAAGCAGGCATTATCTTAATTACTCATGATCTAGGGGTTGTGAGTGAAATGGCTGATCGAGTTGCGGTGATGTACGCCGGACAAATCGTAGAGATCGCAGATATTTATACGTTGACCTCTAATCCGAAGCATCCGTATACAAGATCCTTGTTGAACTCTATTCCAACCGTTAAAGAAGAGAAATCTAGACTTCATGTGATTCAGGGGATTGTCCCGCCATTACAGAATCTTCCGCGTAAAGGATGCCGTTTCTCGGCCCGGACACCTTGGATTCCGGAATGGGAGCACGAGGAGAATCCGCAGCTGCATGAAGTAGCCCCCGGTCATTTTGTTCGCTGCACCTGCCATAATAACTTTCATTTCCCTGATACTAACGAGGAGGCAAGCCACAATGGGACTTCTTGAGGTTAAGAATTTAGCGGTTCATTTTCCGATCCACGGCGGTGTTTTTCGAAGGGAAGTTGGCGTAGTCAAGGCTGTCGATAATGTTAATTTTACCATTGAGGCAGGGCAAACCTATGGTCTCGTCGGTGAATCCGGATCAGGTAAGACAACTACTGGTCGTGCAATCATTGGACTTAATTCTATTACTAGCGGTAGCGTGATTTTTGAAGGGCAAGATTTGGCCTTGAAGGGTGTGCGTAAGCAAAGAAATGTCCGCAAAGACATTCAGATGATCTTTCAGGATCCTTACTCTTCTTTAAATCCTAAGAAACGCGTGCTGGATATTATTGCTGAGCCGTTGAGAAATTTCGAAAAAATGTCTCCGGGGGAAGAAAAGCGTCGAGTACAGGAATTGCTTTTACAGGTAGGTTTAAGCCCTGAGAACATCCTGAAATATCCGCATGAATTCTCAGGCGGTCAGCGGCAGCGGATCGGAATTGCCAGAGCGATTGCCCTCAAGCCCAAACTTATTATTGCTGACGAGCCGGTATCTGCGCTAGATGTCTCCGTACAGGCACAAGTGTTGAATTTCATGCAGGACATTCAAAAAGAACTGAATCTTACTTTTCTATTTATCAGTCATGATCTCGGGATCATCAGACATATGTGCGATCACATTGGGATTATGTATAAAGGACGACATGTGGAGCAAGGGACCGCTAAAGATATTTTTGACAATCCTCAGCATATTTATACCAAACGTCTCATTGCTGCCATTCCTGATATTGATCCGAAGCAGAGAGAAAAGCAGACGGAGTTTAGAAAATCAGTAAGTAAGGAATATGAACAAGCGCACCGGAATTATTTTGATGAAGAAGGCATGGCTTATCCATTAAAATCAATTTCCGAGACTCATCTGGTAGCCTTGCCTGAGAAAGGTTGAGAATATGTGGAAGATTATCGTTCGTAGAATTCTTATAATGATCCCTCAAGTATTTCTATTAAGTATTCTTGTTTTTCTTATGGCGAAGGCAATGCCTGGCGACGCACTCTCAGGGATGCTCGATCCGAATATTGATCCTGCGGCCATTGATGCAATGCGAGAGAAGCTTGGCCTAAATGATCCATGGTACATCCAGTACTGGGATTGGATCACTAAAGCAATACAAGGGGACTTTGGCCAGTCCTTCCGTTTCAAAATGCCGGTCTCAGAGCTGATCGGGCAACGCCTGATGAATACACTTTGGCTAGCCATTGTTACGCTGATTCTTACATACCTTATTGCTATCCCGCTTGGTATTACCAGCGGACGTTATAACGATTCGTGGCTGGATCGCTTAATTACCGGCTATACCTATATTGGATTTGCTGCACCGTTGTTTATTTTTGCTCTTTTAATGGTATGGGTTTTCGGGTTTCATTTTCATTGGTTTCCCACTAGCGGCAGTGTCAGTCCTGGGGAGGTTCCCGGTACGCTAAGCCACTTCTGGAGTAAGTTATACCATCTGCTGCTCCCTGCTCTATCAATGGCCCTGATTGCAACGGTTGGGACCGTACAATATCTGCGAAATGAGATCATTGATACGAAGCAAAAAGATTTCATTCTCACGGCAAGAGCTAAAGGGGCTTCGGAGTCACGTGTATATAATCGTCATATTTTGCGAAATTCCTTATTGCCGATTGCTGCATTCTTCGGGTACGAGATCACTGGGCTAATCGGTGGTACGGTGTTCGTTGAAACGATCTTCAGCTATCCAGGGATGGGTTTGCTGTTCCTCAGTTCGATAACGATCCGGGATTTCAGCGTGGTAACAGCCATCGTTCTACTGTATGGGGTTGCTTCCATCGTCGGTGCGTTGTTATCAGACATTATCTTAAGTATCGTAGATCCTCGTATCCGGATTAAATAAGAAGATGAACATTTTGGGGTGAATGAAATGGCAAAGACAAGCGCAGAGATAGCTCTGCTGCAGGATTCAGATAAAAGTCCATCGGGCTTCAAAATTGTTTGGCGGGAATTGGTGCGTGATAAGTTGGCACTGATCTCACTGATTTTCCTATTTGCGATTATCGCTGCTGTGTATGGAATTTCGTTATTTTTGGATCAAAAAGAAATTGTTACGGTTGACTTGTTCGCCCTATATGAGAAGCCTTCGGCTGTGCACTGGCTGGGGACTGATTATGGAGGACGGGATGTATTCGGTCAATTAATTATAGGAACAAGAAACTCTATGTCTATTGCTTTTATGGTTACATTTTTTACTGGCGTTATTGGGATTCTAGTCGGTTTAGTCTCAGGTTATTTTGGTGGAACGGTAGATAATGTAGCGATGCGTGTTGTGGATTTCTTCATGATCCTACCATTTCTAATGATTGTTATAGCCTTTGTCAGCGCTGTACCTAAATACAATACGTTAACCTTTTCCATTATCATGACTGCGTTTCTTTGGATGGGGATTGCCAGGCTAATTCGTTCCAAGACATTGCAAGAGAAGGAATTGGATTATGTTCAGGCTTCTAAGACCTTAGGCTCCTCCAATCTGAAAATTATGTTCACGCAAGTGCTTCCGAACTTAAGCTCCATCATTATCGTAACGATGACCTTGAATTTGGCAGCTAATATTGGATTGGAATCAGGCCTATCCTTTCTAGGTTTTGGTTTTCCAGAAAGTACACCCAGTCTCGGTACTCTAGTAAGCTATGCGAGAAATCCGCAAACGCTTGAGTTCAGATGGTGGATCTGGTTACCCGCATCATTGCTGATCTTGGTATTGATGTTGAGTATAAATAATGTGGGTCAAGCGCTCAAACGTGCGACCGACGCAAGACAAAGAAAAGGATAATAAGGGAGGAAATGATTAAATGAGAAAACCCATTCGTTCAAAAGCTTTACTAGTTTCATTAATGTTTGTAATGTTGTTTGCTCTTGCAGCCTGCGGCTCCAAGAATAACAATGAGGGGGCTGAATCCACAGCAGCTCCTAGCGCCAGCGCACCTGCGGCAACCGCAGAAGCAACGGCAGCGCCTGAGGCCGAAGACGGACTTTATAACATTAAAGACTTCAGTAACGTTAAGACTAACCAAGGTGAAGCTATTGACGGAGGGACAATTACGTTTGGACTTGTATCCGATAGTCCGTTTGAAGGTACTTTGAACTGGAACTTCTATTCTGGAGATCCGGATGCTCAAGTGCTAAATTGGTTTGATGAAGGTTTGTTAACTTGGGACAAAGACTATGTATATACAAATGATGGTGCGGCTACTTATGAAGTTGCAGAAGATGGACGTACCTTTACTTTTACAATTCGCGACAATGTAAACTGGCAGGATGGCAAGCCAGTAACGGCTGAGGACTGGTTGTTCGCTCATGAAGTCATTGGTAATCCTGCTTATGATGGTCCTCGTTATGGTTCAGACTTCACTAATATTGAAGGTATGGATGAGTACCATTCCGGCAAGGCGAAGACCATCTCCGGGATTAAAGTGCTGGGTGATAAGAAACTGCAAATTACTTATAAGAAATCTACACCTTCTCTGTTAACGGGTAGTGTATGGATTTATCCATTAGCTAAACATATCTTTGGTAGTATGGATGTTGCTAAAATCTCCTCTTCCCCTGAAGTTCGTCAAAAGCCAATTGGCTTCGGGGCTTTTAAAGTAGAGAGTATTGTTCCTGGTGAGTCTGTAGTTTTTGTTAAGAATGAGGATTACTGGCGCGGAGCCCCTAAACTGGATAAAGTAATCTTGAAGGTTATCAACCCAACGACTATTGTGCAAGAACTGAAATCTGGCGGAGTTGACTTGGTGGATTCCTTCCCAATTGATCAATTCCCGGATAATGCAAAGATGTCCAATGTTGAGTATCTCGGGGCTGTTGATCGTGCGTATACTTATATTGGATTTAAGCTTGGCAAATGGGATGCAGAGAAAAAGATTGTTGCTCCCGATCCGAAAGCTAAAATGGCTGATGTGAATCTACGTAAAGCCATGTGGGCAGCTGTAGATAACGATACAGTTGGTAAAAAGTTTTATAAGGGGCTTCGCTGGAATGCGACTACCTTGATCCCACCGTCCCATCCAGAATTTCATGATACTACAAATCCGGGCGTAGCCTTTGATCCAGAAGCAGCTAAAAAGATTTTGGATGACGCTGGTTACAAACTGAACGGTGAATTTAGAACGAATCCGGATGGCAGCGAGCTGAAGATTAATTTCATTTCGATGACGGGTGGAGACATTGCAGAACCGCTGGCTCAATATTATGTACAATCCTGGAAAGCAATTGGTCTGAATGTAACTTTGGAAATGGTAGAGTTTAATACCTTTTATGATCGCATAGGTCAAAATGGTGAGGATGATCCTACCGTTGATGTGTACCAAGGCGCTTGGGGTGTAGGGATTGACGTTGACCCAACGGGTCTTTATGGCAAAGACGCAATCTACAACTTCCCGCGTTACTCGAGTGCAGAGAATGATCGGTTGCTCGCTGAAGGAGTTTCCGAGGCCGCTTTTGATGTAAATAAACGTAAAGAGATCTATAAAGAATGGCAGCAATTCATGGTTAACGAGATTCCAGTATTCCCAACACTTTATCGTGCAGTACTAGTACCAGTAAATAATCGTGTACTGAACTATGCAATTGGTGATGGAACTGGTCTTTACTATAATGACATCGCAGTATCTGCGGATAAAGCTGCTGCAGCTCAATAAGTAGGAATAGCAGGAATTAAATTAATACCAATAGTAATAAAAGAACAGCAGTTCAGATAGCGATTTCTGAACTGCTGTTTTTTTTGTTTCTATTTGAATCGCTGGCTCCATAGTCATTTAGTTGTATTTCATACAACTAAACCCTCATTTTAGAGCTGATAATGTAGTATAACTGCAGTTCATACATCTATTTTGGAATGTGAAGACAGAAAAGGGATATTGGGAGAATTTAGCTGTACATAATACAACTAAGTCAAAAACAAATTCTTAAAACAAGAAATAGCTGTATTAAATACAGCTATTTCTTAGGTTTTTCTAGGGTTTATGTTGTAAGTTATAGACTTCACTTAAGCTTGCGCTGAAGGAACGACCTTTTCTGCATATTCGATCGTGCCGCCGCCGAGACATTGCTCACCGAGATAGAAGACAACGGCTTGGCCTGGCGTAATCGCTTTTTGCGGAACATCAAAGTCTACGTTTATCGTTCCGTCTTCCCGTGCGGTGAGCGTTACACCTTGATCAGGCTGGCGATACCGGAATTTAGCAGTGCATTTTAGCGGCTCAGGACCTAGCTCTTGCCCGTTAATCCAGTTTACACCGGAGGCAATTAGACTAGTGGAGTACAGGCTGTGGTGCTTGTCTCCTTGAACTACATAAAGAATGTTGCGGCTAAGGTCTTTTTCAGCTACAAACCAAGGTTCGCCGTTACCGGATCCGCCAATGCCAAGGCCTTGACGCTGACCCAATGTATAGTACATAAGACCATCATGGCGGCCTTTGATTTCCCCAGTGGCTATATCTACCATATCACCAGATTGTGCAGGCAGATACTGACTGAGGAATTCACGGAAGTTACGCTCACCGATAAAGCAGACGCCTGTGCTGTCTTTTTTCTTGGCAGTATAGAGTCCGGCTTCTTCGGCAATTCTCCGAACTTCCGGTTTGGGAAGATGACCAATCGGGAACATTGCTTTAGAGAGCTGATATTGGCCCAGCGCGTTCAAGAAATAGGTCTGATCTTTATTGTTGTCTACACCGCGGAGCAGCTTGTACACACCATCTTCTTCTATAACACGTGCATAATGTCCAGTCGCTACATAATCGGCGCCAAGCTGAAGGGCTTTGTTCAGGAACTCCCCAAATTTGATCTCTCGGTTGCACATGACGTCTGGATTAGGCGTCCGGCCGGCCTTATATTCATCGAGAAAATATGAAAATACTTTGTCGAAGTATTCCTTCTCGAAATTAACGGTATAGTAAGGAATATCAATCTGCTCGCATACGCGGCGAACATCCTCTGCATCGCTTTCGGCTGTACATACTCCGAATTCGTCGGTATCGTCCCAATTCTTCATGAAGATGCCGATGACGTCATAGCCCTGCTGCTTGAGCAGAAGCGCCGTGACGGAGGAATCGACCCCTCCGGACATGCCGACGACGACACGGGTGTCTTGTTTTGCTTTTGTCATCGTAATCACCATTTCTGTACCCAAAATACCGGTTATTCATGGAACACCCGGCTCAAAAAGTATTATAACATACCTGTCTACTGTAAACCCTAAAATAAGAGGCTCAAAATAGAAAAATGTCCACCAGGGGTGAACATTTTTGCAAAATGTTTCGTTTGCCATTTCATTTGTGACTTCGAATATGATAACATAAACTAAGAGTAATCATCGGAATACCTTGATATGACAAACGCATGACTTACCAAACCAATAGTATACAATAACTAGAAACTAAACCGAAAGAGGTGCCCCTTTGAAAATATCAACCAAAGGACGTTACGGACTAACAATTATGATGGAGCTTGCACTGAAATTTGGTGAAGGACCGACCTCACTTAAGAGTATCGCTGAGAAAAATGGACTTTCTGAGCATTATCTGGAGCAACTAATCGCTCCTCTGCGTAACGCAGGACTTGTAAAAAGCATTCGTGGTGCATACGGTGGATACATTTTATCACGTGAGGCCAGCGCTATTACAGCAGGAGACATCATTCGTGTGTTGGAGGGTCCAATTTCTCCGGTAGATTTCACTGAAGAAGATGATGCGGCAAAACGTGATTTATGGTTGCGTATTCGCGACAGCATTGCCGACGTACTGGATTCCACAACGCTTCATGACTTGATTAATTTTAAAGAAGAGAGCTTGGCAGACAATTATATGTTCTATATCTAGTTACTGTATGTAGAACAAAAACTTAAAATCTTGGTAAATCAAAGTCTAGGCCCCCTTTTGGGGGCTTTTTAAATGAAAAAATCACATGAAAAATCACAAGTAAAGGATGCCCCATATTGGTTGGGCATCCTTTATTGTAGGTGGATGTACTAATTTAATACTCTTTTAATTAATCATCACAGGTTTATTCGTAGCTTATTGATTATCACCGAACCAGATGTTCTCTGTACCAGTTCGCGTGTCCGTCCATACACTCACTAGACGGCCTGTTTGGGGGACGATGGCATTGCCGATGTAGTCCCCAATTAGGGGAATGCCGGTGACGTCAAAGGAAGTTGTCGTTATACGGGTGTTTATAAACGTCATACCGCCATCTCTGGATGTAGCTAGATAAACATCAAGGTTGAGAGGATTGAGTCGATTCGTGTAATAGTTAACGAATATTGCACCATCCGCTGGGGACACGGTGATGGCTGGGAAAAAGTTTTGGGAGCCTACTGGACTACCCGTAATGGATATGGGTGCACCCCAATCCACACCGAAATTAGTGGAAGTAGCAATAAATATATCGGAATAGCCTTTTCGAAAATCTTGCCACACAGCATAGACATTCCCTCGCGTCGTCGGTGCATTAGAAATATCTGCTGCGAGGGAAGGGAATGTCAAACATCTAAATGTATACCCTGGCAATGGATCCGGTGGGACTACAACGCTGGCGACCATGGTTTCAGGGGAGAAAGTGACCCCGCCGTCTGGGGATGTGGTAATTTTAAGATCGGTATTACCGGGAGGCTGATTGATCCATCCCACAACAACAATCCCATTTAATGTAATGGCTATACCGGGGAATTCTTCAAATTCCTCGACCGAAGACAGCAGGCTGGGACTAGAATAAGTATTACCGCTATCTAGGGAACGATTGAAGAATATCGTATTTCCTGGTATGAATTGCGTGTTGTAGTCATGCGTATAACCAGTATATACATTGCCAAAAAAAGGACTTGATCCAGCCTTGTCGGTGACAACGACCACCTGGTCATCATTCACAAACTGTCCAAACCCTTGATTTACGATGACTGGCGGTCCGAATGAAGATGCGTTGTCGACAGATGTATAGGAAACGATCGACCCGCTGAGACCGTCAGAATCGAAGGCATGAGCCAATACTACGAACGTGGTTGGAAAAATATAATCAATATGTGGTGCTTCGATGCCTGCAAACCCTGTTGGTAACGGTAATAACGTTGTTGTCCAAGTGGCACCTGCGTCAATAGATTTGTACAAACCTATATTGGGAGGGCCTGTTCGAAGATCTACAGCTACGGCGACCATAACCGAAGGATTAAGCCAATTTACCGCGATGGTGGGCTCGAATTGAGTGCTTGTGCTCGGCGAAAGTTGAATATTAACCATGCAAAGCTCCTTTCGTCATAGAGTTTTCGGTACTTACGGGTTCAGCTGAGCTATGAAAGTAAGTTCGGATTGCAGCACTCTTTGATGAGGGATGACGTTTCCTGACGAATCCGTTCCGAATACTGTAATAATCGTGTCTGCCGGTGCGTTTCCAGTTACGAGAAATTGTACTTCATATGCTGAATTGCCTGCGATATTAAAACCGAGAAACTGGCTGGTGTTAGCATTAATATTCAATGAGCTGGAGTAGACTAAAGCCTTACTAACAAGAGTATTCCATACGTAAATGTGATAGACCACGTTAGAAGAAAAACTAAGGTTGTCATTGTCGATGTTGATGATCACGTTAGATGCTGGGGTAGTTCCTGTGTTCGTAATGATGCCTGTTGTTGTTGCCATGAGCTTCACCTCTTTTATTAGTTTGCTATATATATATGATTTGAGGTTCATTGTGTTCGGACAAGGGAATCAGAAAAATTGCGGAAATTGAAAATATGAGAGGTAGTATTGAAGGGGAAAATCTTTTTTATGATAAATGAATAAAAAGAACTGTGTGCATGTCTATTTGGCGATTATTCCATGAATCTCCCCGACCTCCTGTCTCACAACTTCCAAATTACTCCTGAGTATATTGATAGAAAACGAGGGAAGGAGTGATGGAAATGCCTTATACCACTGGTCTTATTACGAATACAAGAGCAACTGGAACAGCAGCGAGTAATGTAGCTGTTAGTGTTCGTAATACTAGTAATGCAAACGCAATGGTGATCGTCGAAATCTTCGGCGTTCCATATTCAACGCTTGCACTTACTCCGCTTTATGTCACAGGTTATTATGTTCCAGCGATGAGTTCTGATATCCGAGAGTTCTTCATTGCTGGGAATGTCGCTTACGAGGTTCAGATAAGTACCTCTTTTCCATTAGCAAATGTAGTATGTTCCACGTACGGATTGGACGAGTTTGGAAATCTTGTTACCGATCAGAGAGTGCTTCAATCTGAATTAACGGAGATTTCGGCACTTTCTATACCTGTATAACAAGTTTTTTTGGGGGAAATCAAGAAGCAATCACCGATACAAACAGGGTGGTTGCTTCTTTTTTAGGCGTAATAAATTTCATAAAGGCATTCACACAGGCACTAATGTGGAATTTAAATATACTAATCTTATACTCCAATGTAGAGAGAGGTAATAATCATGGTGGATGTAGGGGTAGTTATGCCTTTGTATACCCAAAAGCCGGAATTTCTCCGGCAAGCTCTGGAGTCTGTTCTGCGCCAAACCTTCACCGAATTCCGACTGATCATTGTGATTGATGGAGCGCCGGAAATGGAACCGCTTGTGCAGTCCATCATAGCGGAGGATCCGAGGGTAGCTATTATCTCTTATGTACCGAATAGGGGGATCGCACATGCGCTGAATACGGGCTTTGATCTTTTGTTTAACGAACCCAATATTCAGTATTTGAGCTGGGTCTCCAGCGATAATGTTTATGAACCCCGCTTCCTCGAGATCCTTCGAGGTGCACTAGTGAAGGGGCCGCAGGCGCTAGGGATCGTGTACAGTTCTTTTCAAAGTATAGATAACGAGGGAAACCAACTTCATAACGAACACCAACTGGCTACTCAGCGAAATTATCAGTCACAGCCCAAAGAGAGATTGCTGGATTATTCGCTAATTGGCGTTTCTTTCATGTACAAATCGCAGGTTGCAAAGCTTGTTGGAGGGTACGGAATGGAGCCTGTGGAGGATTATGATTACTGGCTGAGACTGGCTGAACATTGTGATATTCGCTTTATACCCGTGGAGCTTGTAAATTATCGTGTGGATTCAACCTTTAGTGTATCCGCACAGTTACATTCCATTGAAAATCATCGCAGATGGAGATATACGTATCATTTAACTCGCCATCAGGCGCGTTTCCGCAGAGGGATTCCTCCTATGATTACCGTATTATTTCCTGTGGTAAATGCTGGTGCGGAGGAAATAGCGAGGATAGAGAATCTGTATGAACAGACGTACAGCAATTATGAGTGTCGGGTGCTGGATTTATCGCCTACGCGTCAACCCTCTGTTCTTCTGGGTTCAATTCCTCATCCTGCAACCGAGTTCGTTTGGATGCCAGAAGTTGTGGAGTCGCACGCGATTTGTGGAGCACTGGAGCATATGTCCACTCCCTACACGATAGTTTTAGGTCCCAAAATTTTCATAGGAGCACTCGATATTGAATACATGCTAGAGGCTTTGATTACTACCGGTGGGGACGCGATCTCTAATTATTATACGGATGATCACAGCTTGATTGGATTTCGGCACAGACATGTCCCATCGACCAAAACTCACTACTATAACGAGCTGTTTCGAAGCACAGATTTGTATGATTTGTTGAAGATCTATTTTTCCTAAAAATAATATGCGAATGAGTGATCGTAATGAAGATTTTGTTCACCTTTTACAACCCGAGTGGAGGTATGCAAACCCTGAATCGAGTGCGCTGCCAAGCGTTGCGTGATCGTGGTGTAGAGTGCCATTTGCTGTACACGCACCCTGGAAAAGGACAGCAAAATATCCCGAACATTCAAACCTATATTACGAATAGTGATGACGAGATCAGGGAATTGCTCACTCGGGAAGCTTTTGATTTGATTGTAGTGTGTACGGATATTTACTTAGCAGAGAGGTTTAGAGGGTTTGGTTACAAGGGACCGCTTGTTTTTGAGGTGCAAGGGTTAGGAACTTTAGATGAAGCGGAGCAGGTTATTAGTAATTTTAATGAACGGATTCACAAGCTAACCGATGCACTGCTCTATCCAGAGACCTCCCATTTGCAGACGATTTTCAAAAGTGGATTTCCCTCTATTCCGCAGTATTGCTTTGATAATCCGATCGATTGCGGAGAATTTGGATATACCAATTATCCCGCGAAAAGCTTTCCCATCCTCGGCTGGGTGGGACGAATTCAAACGAACAAGAACTGGAGAGAATTTCTTCAAATTGGACAGAGGCTGCTGGCGATCCATCCCGAGCTTTATTTATGGATTTTTCAGGACGATACGTTGTTTGATCCGGAGCAAAAAGAGAGCTTTGAACAATTTGTAGCGGAAACCGGTATTTCTTCACGTTTGATCTCGCATTCCAATGTCCCTCATGAGCTAATGGCAGATTATATGAGCATTATTGGTGATTCGGGAGGTCTGCTCTGTTCCACCTCTATTCTCGAGGGATTTGGGTATGCGGTGGCTGAGGCAATGTTGTGTCGTTGTCCTGTCCTTACTACGGATTCGGATGGCATTCGGAGACTTGTTATTAATAATCACACTGGAAAAATATATACGAGAGGGCAACTGGATGAAGCTGTGAATGCGGCGCTATCCTTAATGCATGATCCAGCGCTTCGGGCCAGCATTAGGATGAATGGAGAATGGCATATCCGAAAAAACCTTTCCTCCGAGCTGTACGCCGATAGATTTCTAAAGATGTCTCATCAATTGATGAGACGCCGGTCAAAGATCGAGCGTCGATGGTCTTAACTTTGCGGTTCACCCGCAGAGTTAAGACGTTTTTTCATGGATTAAAAGTGAGGTCAGAACCAGTGCTAATAAGAGGGTCAGAGCCATCCCTATCATCTGAATAATATTGTTATAAGGGTCAGGTAGAGTGACATAATAGAAGATGACATCCTTTAATATAAAAAAAAAAATTTTGAATAAACTCAGAAACACTAATATCGCTACGATCCACTTTTTTAAGTGTGCTTTATAGATAAGCCCACCTCCTTTCTAGGCCTCTTTAATTAATTCTTCTGTATCATTCCGAACATTTCCCACAGCTGTGGAAACTGGGTAGGCTCTCATTTGGTTTTGATCATAAGGCTTCAGGAGCTTTATTAGAGAGGTTGTGTCCTGTTTGCCCCGATCCAGCCATTCTGTCTCATCCTCAGGCTTCAAAATAACCGGCATGCGGTTGTGGATTTCAGCCATTAGATCGTTCGGTGTAGTCGTTATAATGGTACAGGTACTTAGTCTATTCCCTTCCGGGTCCATCCAAATATCATACAATCCGGCCATGGAGAAAATACCCCCATCACGCATCACGATCCGCATGGGTTGTTTACTGCTGCCTTGCACCTTCCATTCGTAGAAGCCGTCAGACGGGATGATGCAGCGACGTGAGCTTACTAAGCGCTTGAAAGAAGGTTTTTCCAGCAGCGATTCTGCCCGGGCATTAATCATTTTACTGCCGATTTTGTCATCTTTGGCCCATGAAGGAACCAGACCCCAGCGTAGCTCCCCTAACTTATTGCTGGAGCCTGTATTAATGACTGCCGGAATTTGCTGCATGGGTGCAGCGTTATATTTAGGGGCATAGTGGACAATGGTTGAATCATTTGCAAAATATCTGACCATCAGTTCTTCCATGGTAACGGTTATTGTGTAACGTCCGCACATGATTTACACTCCCCTTTCAGTAGATTAGAAGTTCGCTCAGTTTACAGCTCAAATTCGGCATGTTATGCTCGAAATATTTCTTAATTATAAACGATGCGGAATGAATGAAGAAAGAGGTGCTCATTGGTGATTCTGGTAAGCTCTTGTCTAGCTGGTATGAAGGTAAGATATAATGGAACGGATTGTTTGGACGAGATGATCCAGAAGCTTGTGAATGAGGATAAAGCCATTGCGGTGTGTCCGGAGTTACTTGGAGGATTCTCTACGCCTAGGGAGCCAGCCGAAATCATTGGTGGAAATGGCGAGGATGTGCTGGCAGGGACGGCTAAAGTAGTGGATCGTTCAGGAACAGATGTTACAGATATGTATTTAAAGGGTGCTTATATTACGCTTGCAAAAGCTCAAGAGCTCTCAGCTACGATGGTAGTGCTCAAAGAAAACAGTCCTTCTTGCGGCAGCGCCATGATTTATAACGGGGAATTCAAGGGGAAGAAAATTGCAGGAAATTGCGTTACTACAGCTTTACTTAGAAAAAATGGCATTGAGGTAACCTCTGAAGAGAACTGGTTATTATAATCCTAGCTTTCATAGGGAAATGATTACAATATTGTGTTCTTTCGCTTGTGGAAAACTCACTTCTCGCGCGGTATAATTTAATAGTTCCAAGTATAAACGCCTTCGGCGTCCTTCTTAGGACGGTTAGCGTTTAAGCGAGAAGTATAAGGATAATGTATAACGTGAAACTTATACCTACTTATATTTTAGAATAACTAGTTTCCTATACTCTAGAAGCGGAGAAATGATTATGAAATCCATCTATTTGGACCACGCCGCATCAACCCCGGTTCATCCCGAGGTGGCTAAGGTCATGTTGAATATAATGACAGAACAATACGGAAATGCGTCTAGTGTACATCAGTTCGGACGTTCAGCTAAAAGAATATTGAATGGGGCGCGCGATTCGATCGCCGCCTTTTTGGGCTGTTCATCTGAAGAGTGGGTGTTCACTGGAGGCGGCACAGAGAGTGACAATTTAGCACTCTATGGAGCAGTAGCGGCAGTTTCCCATAAAGGAAAACATATTATCACCACCCAGATCGAACATCATGCAGTGTTACATACCTGCGAAGAGCTAGAGAAGGAAGGTTTCAAAGTAACTTATCTTCCTGTGGATTCGTCGGGCAGGGTATCCGTCGCAGACATAGAGGCAGCATTGCAGGAAGACACGGTGCTGATCAGCGTAATGTATGCCAATAATGAAGTAGGCACCGTTCAACCGATTCAAGAGATTGGTCAGCTCGCTAGAGAACGAGGCATTCTGTTCCATGTTGATGCTGTACAAGCTCTAGGTGCACTGCCAATTAAACTCCGAGAACTTCCCGTAGATTACATGAGCTTTACAGCTCACAAAATCAATGGGCCTCAAGGGATAGGGGGTCTTTACGTTCGAAGCGGAGCACCACTACATCCTAGACTTCATGGAGGCCTTCAGGAGCGTGGCAGACGCGCCGGAACAGAGAATCTAGCAGGAGCCGCTGGATTCGCCAAAGCCGTTGAAATAGCGGTTACGGGTCTCTCAGAACGTCAACAAAATATGAAGCGCCTGCGCAATACACTACTTGAGACACTGGATACTCTGATTGGACGGGAGAGTTACTCGCTTAACGGTAATTCTGAGCATTTTTTACCTAGTATACTGAACTTGAGCTTCCCAGGGGCTGGGACAGATGTTATGCTGATGAACCTGGATATGGAGGGGATTGCAGCAGCGAGCGGTTCGGCTTGCACGTCAGGATCACTGGAAATATCTCATGTTCTGAAAGCAATGGGACTTCCCCAAAATATTTTAGAGTCCGCGATTCGATTTAGTATCGGTTTGGGTAATACTACTGAAGAAATCGAGTACGTTGCTCAAAAAGTTGAAACCATTTTGAAACGCCTACGTAAATGAGACTAGTTACTTTTAGGTTTCGATCTGTATCGGGGCGATTCGGGCTTTTGGCTTTCTGAGAACTCGTAAGTACACTCAAAGTGAGGGGAACGAGGCAGCCATGAGATTTCAAGATCTGATCGGCTTGGCTGTATATGAAGTTGAAGAGGGTAATGAAATCGGCAAGATTGTCGATATTCTGCTCGATTCAAACTGGAATATTACGGGTATTGAACTGGAAAGCAAATCTTTTTTTGGCGGCCATGTGAAATTTGTGGCATGGAAAGATATTGTGGCCTACGGCGAGGATGCTGTCATGATTCGTAGTAAAGAGTCGATTGATAAGACAGATGCCGATCATATACCTTGTACATTTCTACTTGGAAAGAACAAACTTAAGGATTTAAAAGTACTGACTACAACGGGAACTATACTTGGACGAATATCGGATGTTTATTTTGACCAAAAGTTGGGAAACACAATAGGAGCGCTGGAAATCAGTGACGGGCTTGTGACTGATTTGATCGAAGGCCGCAAATGGCTGCCTTGTTCTGATGAGATGTCCATTGGTGAGAATGCTTTAATGGTTCCTGCGATGAGCGAAGAACGGCTACAAAAAGCCATTAATATTGTTAACGGATAGGTGGAATGTATTATATGAAGTGTCCAAACTGTAACTCTAAAGATATCGGAAAAATTGGTTCCCACCAGTTCTATTGCTGGGGCTGTTTCATTGAATTAACGGTAAACGGTGAGAAAATGTCGGTGTATCAGGTTGAAGAAGACGGTACACTTAGCTCGCTGGACGATCTGTTCTCCGGGGATGATATGACTCAGGATTTCCCACAAATTCATGCGTCGTCATAACGATGAATCTTGCTTTGTAAGCGAGAATGATCTATGTACTTAAGCGTCAATTTCCTTTCAGCTGAAATCAGCTGCAGGGTTATTGGCGCTTTTTTTGGGACAAGGACCTCACTTTGTGGGGTTATTTTGTGTGCTCGATGGTTATTTTGCTGCGGCCATACATATACTTATTTACGAAGCTAGTCCAGGCTATAGCCGCAGGAGGGTACACTCATGGAGCAATGGTCCCAAAGTAAGTGGTTCCGCTGGATGATCGGAGTGCTGCTCTCCCTGATCATTTTGTATTTTGTTTGGTTACTTCGTCCAATGCTGCAGGGGATATTTGTGTTTTTGAAGGCAATCCTCGCTCCATTTCTGGCAGCTATGATTATTTCCTACGTGCTGAATCCCGTCGTTAGTATGCTGGCCGGACGGAAGATGCCGCGTAGTGTGGCTGTTCTACTTATATATGCAGTGTTCCTAACGGCGATTGCGGTAATTGCAATTAACCTTATCCCGATGTTTATCGAGCAGCTTGAAGAGTTAAATGAACATTTGCCAGAGATGACACTGCAAGCCCAAGGGCTAATGCGACATATGAATTCTAGATTAATCCCGCCTGGGGTCGAGATGGGGATGAACAACTGGTTTTTTCAACTGGAGAGTCGTCTCGCAGAAGGAATTTCTAATTTTCTCGATAATATAGGGACAACGATTAATGTGTTGTTCAACGCTTTTATCGTACCGTTTCTAGTGTTCTATATTCTGAAGGATTTTGACGTGTTTGAACGGACGGTGGTCTCTTGTCTGCCTCGCGCACGTCGTAAGTCTATTGTAACCTTGTTAAAAGATATCGATGATGCGCTCGGCAACTACATTCGTGGACAGTTTCTGGTCTGCATTATTATAGGTGTGCTTGCCTATATTGGTTATGCCATCATCGGAATGCCATACGCCTTACTGTTCGCCAGTGTGGTGGCAGTGTTTAATATTGTTCCGTATATGGGTCCCTTTTTGGGGGCTGCGCCAGCCATTGTGATGGCTTCGACCGTTTCTTTTCGTTTGGTGCTGTTGGTTGCAGTGGTTAACACAGTGTGCCAAATTGTGGAGAGTAACATTATTTCACCTCAGGTGGTGGGGAAGAAGCTGCACTTGCATCCGTTGCTCATTATTTTTGCGCTTCTGGTTGGCGGTGAATTGGCGGGAATGATCGGACTTATCCTTGCTGTACCGTTCTTCGCGGCTGGAAAAGTCGTTATTCAACACTTTATGACGTATTTAATCAAACGAAAGCCTGTTTAAAGGGTTAAAACATTGACTATAGTCAACTGTTTTGTATATAATGTTGGGGAATATTACTGATGAACAATCAGTACATATAGTTGATCGATGATGAGGAGTATTAATTCTATACCGTTATTGCAGAGAGCCGGCACTAAGGTGCGAGCCGGTTAACGGAACGGAGTGAACTCACCTCGGAGTAACGGCGCAAGTTTCAGGATATTCGTTAAACTTAACGGAAGTCCTAGGTGAACCGCCGTCGCCTCACCCCCGCTAAAGGGTGCAAAGTGAGTGGCAGAATAAAGTATATTCAGCCGCTAACTAGGGTGGTACCACGGGAATTATAACCTCTCGTCCCTAGCGATAATACGCTAGGGATGGGAGGTTTTTTTGTAAATATAAGAGGGTATAGGTTTCACGAAATACTTCATGTCTTATATTTCTCGCATAAACGCTTACCGTCCTTATAAGGATGTCGATGGCGAGTATGCTTGGTTAAGAAATTTATAGTAATACTCCAAGGAGGAGCAGACAATGAGCGACAATCAAACAAACAGTGTACCTGCCGGCGGTTACCGGGCGCAGGCTATTGAGCCCAAGTGGCAAAAGTTCTGGGATGAGAACAAAAGTTTCAAGACAGGTGAAGATCCAACCAAACCGAATTTCTATGCACTGGATATGTTCCCGTACCCTTCAGGTGCAGGGCTGCACGTAGGTCATCCAGAAGGCTACACAGCAACGGATATCGTATCCCGTTATAAGCGGATGCGTGGTTATAACGTGCTGCACCCTATGGGCTGGGATGCTTTTGGACTTCCGGCAGAGCAGTATGCGATGGATACGGGTCAGCATCCGCGTGACTTTACGGATAAGAACATCGATAATTTCCGTCGTCAGATCAAATCGCTGGGGTTCTCCTACGATTGGGATCGCGAGATCAGCACTACAGATCCAGATTATTACAAATGGACGCAGTGGATTTTCATCCAGTTGTACAACAAAGGCTTGGCTTATGTAGCAGAAGTACCTGTTAACTGGTGTGAAGCACTGGGGACAGTACTTGCCAACGAAGAAGTTATTGATGGGAAAAGTGAGCGCGGAGGACATCCGGTTGTCCGCAAACCGATGCGTCAGTGGATTCTAAGAATTACTGAATACGCTGAGCGTCTGCTGGAAGATCTGGAAGAGCTGGATTGGTCTGAAAGCATCAAGGATATGCAACGCAACTGGATCGGTAAATCTACAGGCGCAGAAGTAAACTTTGAAATTGAAGGTCACGATGCTAGCCTGACCGTGTTTACAACACGTCCAGATACATTGTTCGGAGCAAGCTACTGCGTTTTGGCACCAGAGCATGAACTGGTGGATGCCATTACAACAGAAGCACAACGTGCAGCGGTTGCAGAATATCGTGTGAAAGCTTCCCATAAGAGCGACCTTGAGCGTACAGATTTGGCCAAAGAGAAGAGCGGTGTATTCACGGGTGCGTATGCAATCAATCCTGTGAATGGCGCTAAGGCACCGATCTGGATTGCAGATTATGTACTTGCCGGATACGGAACAGGAGCAATCATGGCGGTTCCAGGTCATGATACACGTGACTGGGAGTTTGCTAAACAATTTGGTCTGAATATCGTGGAAGTCGTGCAAGGCGGTAATATTGAAGAAGAGGCGTATTCCGGAGACGGACCGCATGTCAATTCTGATTTCTTGAATGGGCTTAAGAATGAAGAAGCGATTGCGAAGATGATTGCTTGGCTGGAAGAGAAGGGCGTAGGTAAAGGTAAAGTAACCTACCGTCTGCGTGATTGGCTGTTCAGTCGTCAACGCTACTGGGGTGAGCCGATTCCAATTCTGCATTTGGAAGGCGGTACAATGAAGACTGTTCCAGTTGATCAGCTGCCGCTGGTACTGCCGGATGTAGATGCGATCAAACCATCGGGTACTGGGGAGTCTCCACTTGCGAATGTAACAGAGTGGGTGGAAACGATCGATCCTGAGACTGGTATGAAGGCTCGCCGTGAGACCAACACCATGCCGCAATGGGCGGGTAGCTGCTGGTACTACCTGCGTTATATTGATCCGAAAAACGATCAAGAGCTGTGCTCCCCTGAGAAGCAAAAAGCATGGCTTCCGGTGGATCTGTACATTGGCGGAGCGGAGCATGCCGTACTTCACTTGCTCTATGCACGTTTCTGGCACAAGGTGCTTTATGATATCGGCGTAGTGGAAACGAAAGAGCCTTTCCATAAGCTGGTTAACCAAGGCATGATTCTTGGAAATAACAATGAAAAAATGAGTAAATCACGCGGAAATGTCATCAACCCTGATGAGATTGTTGAAGCTTTCGGTGCAGATACACTGCGTGTCTATGAAATGTTTATGGGCCCTCTGGAAGCAACCAAGCCTTGGAATGAAAAAGGTGTGGAAGGGGTTCACCGGTTCTTATCCCGTGTATGGCGCCTGTTCGTGAATGAGGAAGGGAAGCTCAATTCCAAAATCACAGCAGATGGCGGTACGGATGAGTTCAAACGTACTTGGCACAAAACGATTAAGAAAGTGACGGAGGATTTCGAGCATCTGCGTTTCAATACGGCGATTAGCCAGTTGATGATTTTCATTAACGATGCCTACAAGCAAGAAACCTTGTCCCATGAAGCTGCGGAACACTTTGTACAAATGTTGTCGCCACTGGCGCCACATATTGCTGAAGAACTGTGGCAACTGCTTGGACATGAAGGAAGTATCAGCTACGTAACTTGGCCAACTTATGATGAAGCATGGACAGTCGATGCTGAGGTTGAAATCGTTATTCAGGTGAATGGTAAAATCGTACAACGCGCACTGATTCCGCTGGATATGGGTCAGGAAGAAATGCAAGCTCATGCACTGTCACTCCCGAATGTGAGTGCTGCTGTAGAAGGTAAAACCGTACGCAAAATAATTGCGGTTCCTGGCAAGCTTGTAAATATTGTAGTGGGTTAAGCGAAGAACGCAATTCTGCCCGCAGCATCGGAGAAATCCGTGCTGCGGGCTTTGTTGTTCTAACGCTCTTTAGGGCCTCTATTAATAGTGTCATGTCCGAATAGTTCATCAAGCTTAATGACATCCTCATCATATTTATCATGTGTAGTCGTGATGAGGCGTTCAAATACACCTTCTAGACTGGTACGCAAGTGGTTTAGTGCTTCAGCGGTAATGCCACCGCGAACAGCAACCCGGTCTTGAAGCTCTTGCGGGGTGAACCCTCCTTCTGTCAGTAATTTTCCTGTTCCAAGGAGCATCTCACCAGCAAGTCGGCTGATTAATGTCTCTTCAATTCCGGTGGCCTCAACGGCTGCTTCTATCCAGCGCTCAATGAAATAGCTTAAGAACGCAGGCCCACAGCTGGAGAAATCAGAAGCGATTCGGGTATGTGCTTCTTGGATTTCCAAGGGAACACCTATGAAAGACAACAGCTGTAGCAGTACAAGCCTGTCTTCTTTATTAAGCCTGCTGCCAAATATGCACAATGAAGTCCCGCTCTTGACGCAGTGCGTAATGCTTGGGATGATCTTGGCAATTTTGGACGGCAAAGCGGATTCCAGATGATGCAATTGAACTGGACTTGTAATGGATACGACGATTTGCTCACTCAGGAGACATGAGCCGATCTCATCTGTTAATGTTTTAAATTCAAGTGGCTTTACGCATAAAAAAACGATATCACTTCCTAACGCTGTCTCCCTATTGCTTCCGCAAATGGAAATGCCGGGGTGACGCTTCTCAAGCTCCAGCAGCTTGTTCAGGCTGCGGTTGCTGGCAAGCACATCACACGGCTCTAGCGCTCCGGAAGAAAGAAAGGCGTCGATCAGCAGGCTGCCCATGCTGCCTGTTCCGATAAATCCTACTTTCACCTGTGGTTCCTCCTTTCTAGCGTTGCTTTTTAACTAACTGACATGAATTCTCTTCGTTATATGTATGCAAGATAGCCTTGGACAAATGACAGGTTTTGTATGAATTATTAAAGGGAATTCCAATTAAAGGAATGTATGAAGATTCAGAAAAAAGTATAGGACGATTTTCCGTGAGGAGGAGCGCATTTTGAACAAAGGAAGAATAGTGCTCGGAGTGGCTGTAGCTCTTTTGGGCAGTGGATTGCTATGGGTTGGTGGGAGTAAGGGGAATTCCGGCATTGCCGGATGGGAAACTTTGAATGCGAGTATGGAACAAACGATTGGAATCGCTGACCCTGATGAAGCTTCGGCGATAGTGGGCAAAGAGGGAAGTCAAGAGACGAAGGATCAAAAGAAAAATGCCGGGAAGGCTGAAGCTAGTGATAGGTCTGATGTCGCTGAGAAGGTTAAGGATGGTGAACAAGCAGATCACGCTGCCTCAACTCCAGTAGAAGAAAAGGGGACGACAACTGCTGGGCAGAATGCCGCGGGGGATGGGATGGAGTCTGGGGGCCAAACACCAGCAGGGGGAGAAGGCCAAACACCAGCAGGGGGTAACGCAGCTGCGTCAGCGGGAGCGCTGGAAGTACCCGCGCCAGTTGCTTCTCAGGAAGGTAAAGTAAATGTGAACACTGCAGGAGCTAGGGAGCTGATGGATCTCCCGGGCATCGGAGAGAAGAAGGCTCAGGCTATGATCGATTACCGCAACCGTGAAGGGGCTTTTCGTAATCTGTCTGATTTGGGGAAGGTCAAGGGCATCGGACCCAAAATGCTGGAAAAGTTAAAGCCGTTAGTAGTTTTTTGAAGATAAAATGGTATTGAAATTGCTGTTGAATGTACTAAAACCGTTGTCCTAGTGAAAACTTGCGGGGATGTGTTACAATAGTTAACAACTATTTAGAAGGATATGGAGATTGATTATGACTGCTACCTATCGTAAAGACTGGGATACTTATTTCATGGACATTGCTTGCATGGTTTCAACTCGTTCACGCTGCAATCGTAGACATGTAGGTGCTGTGCTGGTACAAGGAAAAAAGCTGCTTGGTACCGCTTATAACGGGGCGCCAATGGGCGTACCAGATTGCTCGGAGGCAGGCTGTATGCTCTCGGAACAATATGAGATGGAGATCGTGGATGGCGTAGAGACTATGGTGAAGAAACAGCGCTGTATTCGCACGATTCATGCGGAACAGAATCTTTTGCTATTTACAGACCGGATCGATCGGGAAGGCAGTACCGTCTATGTGACAGATGAGCCTTGCTGGACATGCGCTAATATGCTGGCGAACAGTGGTATAGTGGAAATCGTGTATTATCGTCCTTATCGTAAGGATATGGAAAAGGTTGAAGCGATGATGGCTGCCAAGGGTATCGTGTTCCGCCAATTGGAGAATTATGAACCGCCTAGTGAAACGATGATCAAAGTGTCGGAGTAGCTGTAATGTCCAACATTAATTCAATAAGATGACTTGAGGAAGAACCTCTCGTGCGCTTTTATGGCGTATGCAGAGGTTCTTTTTTTTTTTTTTTTTTGCTTGAGAAAGGGGAGGAAGGGCATGAAGAAAAGACCCTTGTTAAGCTTCACAGTATGCTGGGTGGCTGGAAGCGCAGCGGCTTGCTTATGCTCAGGGAGCGGACTGCTGCTCTCGTGGGCTGGATTAATATTTTTACTGGTGAGCCTGATGATGTGGGAAACAATGAGCTGGAAATACATAGCCGTATTGTGTTTATCCATTTCTTTAGCTGCTGGATATTGGGAGTGGAACGAAGCTCGCAATATTAGCGGAATTCCTGGATTACTGGATAGGTCGACTGCAGAGCTGAGTGGGAGTCCTGTGGAAGCTGGAGGTACGATCGTTTCTGTCGTGGAACGGGACGGGGATCGGGTTGATTTTACGATGAAGCTCTCACATATGGATCTACTTGCAGAGGATGAAGAGAAAGCATCTGATCCTGCGGATGAACAGGAGAAAAGAGTACAGGGGGAGTTAATCGCAGTGCAGATCAAACTTCTGACCGAGCAAGAAATTACTGTCGCTGCGGAATGGCGGAGAGGGGATGAAGTGCTGCTTAATGGTGTGCTGGAAGAGCCGGCAGAAGCGCGTAATTTTGGAGGCTTCGATTATCGTACCTATTTACATACGAAGAAGATTCACTGGCTTTTGAAGGGTCAGGGAGTGGAAAATGTGAGGGCAAAGGTTCCGGATTCATGGAGTCCGTTAACGATTTTTCGCTTAAATGATAGTGCGCGGACGGTCCTTGGGACAGAACTGGATCAACTTTTTGGGCAGCGTCACTCTGGGTATATGAAGGGTTTAATCATTGGTATGCAGGATGATCTCGATCCGGATACCTTTAAGCAGTTTTCTCAGCTCGGGTTGACACATATTCTCGCCATTTCAGGTATGCATGTGGCTGTGTATGTAGGTGTTCTTTTATTTCTGTTCAGGCGCTTACGTCTGACCAAAGAGACCGCGTTAACGCTCACTTTTATACTCGTTCCAGTTTATGTCCTCTTGTCAGGTGCGGGTCCGTCCATTGTGCGAGCGGGGTTGATGAGTATGATTGCCTTGCTTGCTGCACGGGTTGGGATGCTGAAGGATGGTCTGAATATTTTGGCGGCATCGGCATTAGTCATGTTGATCTGGAATCCTTATATGCTGCTCAGTGTAAGCTTCCAGCTGTCTTTTCTAGTAACCTTAGGCTTGATGGTCTACGTTCCGCTTATGAATCCTCTTCTGAGTGCACTGCCACGCTGGCTTAAAGGTGCCGTCTCTGTGACTCTTGTAGCCCAGCTGGTCTCGTTTCCGCTCACGATTTATTACTTTAATCAGTTTTCGCTGTTGTCCTTTGCCGCCAATTTGGTCTTTGTGCCTTTTATTACTTTCGTAGTTTTGCCACTAGGGACGCTTGCGCTATTGCTTGGACGGCTGTGGGAAGATGCTGCGGGGATGTTGGCACATATAACTGAGCTATTTAATAACGCTACTTTTTACGCTGTGGAGTGGATCAATGGATTCGCTGGTGGAGTTCTGATTTGGGACTCGCCATCATTGCTGTGGATCGGGGTGTACTATGTTTTGTTGTATAGTCTGTTGTATGTTGCCAAGCTAAGAAAGGAAGCTCGTGCTGCACCGCAGTATATGGAGGACGAGACGAGACCATTAGCGGAGGTTGGTTTGAACAGCCCTGGGCGCAGTGGTTATGGTGGTCGTAGTGGACACGGGGGAATGGGGAATTCGCAGTATCTTAATATTGCAGCGCCTTTGCTCGTACATTGGAGCGGAGTGATTGTTCTGGTGTCGGTACTTGGACTGGGGATCTTGCTGTACAAAGGTTATCAGTCGGAGAGTCAGGCAGGGAAAGGTACGATTAGTTATCTGGATATCGGACAAGGCGACAGTATACTGATAACTACACCGAGCGGAGCCCATATTTTAGTGGACGGTGGAGGAACTTTAAACTTTGGTCAAAAAGAAGAGTGGCGCGTTCGCCGAAGTCCGTTCGAGGTAGGAGCCAAAGTACTGGTGCCCTTGCTTAAAAAACGCGGCATCCACCGTTTAGATGCGATTATTTTGACACATGGAGATCAGGATCATGCCGGAGGACTCCAAGCTGTTGTGGAAGAGATTCCGGTCTCGGCATTGCTTTTTAATGGGACGATTACGGATCGCGAGTCTTATATGGAATTGATGAGGACTGCGCTGGAGCGGAAGGTTCAGCTGTATGCTGTGCATCAAGGAATGACCCTTTCTCCGGATGATGCGACAGAGCTGTCTTTTTTATGGCCGGAGGGAAGGAGTGGAGAGGTGTCGCATACTCCGCCGTTGAATGAAGTCCCACTACTGGAAGAGCAGAATCACGATTCAGTGGCTTTTCGCTTAGAGATGAATGGAAGAAACTTTCTCTTCACGGGTGATATGGATCTGGAAGCTGAGGAGGAGATTGTAGAGCTAGCCCGGCAAAAGGGCATCAGCACCGGACCTGTCATTGATGTGCTAAAGGTAGCTCATCACGGGAGTAAAACATCCACCGGTGAAGCTTGGCTGGAGTTCTGGAATCCTGAAGCAGCGGTAATTTCTGCGGGTGTTAATAATTTGTATGGTCACCCGAAAGCTGAGGTATTGGAGCGGTTGGAAGATCATCATGCAGCTATATTCCGGACGGATCAGCAGGGGGAGATACAGATGCGGGTGCAGGCGGAGGGGATTGCTGTGCGATATAAGTTGGGGGAGGAAGGGGTGGGAATAGATAAGTAAAGATAAGTAGAGATAGGATATAGGGAAGGTAGGTAGAGATAGGAAAAGTAGGGGAAGGTGTGAAAGTAAAGGAGAATATTGGGGAGTAGGTAAAGGGTGTGAAAGTAAGAGGAGAAGATTGGGGAGTAGGTAAATAGGGAAATAGGGAAATAGGAAGGAAAGTGGGATGGAAGAAGGATTGAAGTATTGGATTGAGAGAGTATTGAAGGGGAGGTGGGGGTGCCTAGCTCCTCCCGTTACATAACTAATAGCACACATAAAACTCATAAACTCAATACGTTGCACAAGATTGCACAAACTGCAACAGAACGCCCCAAGTTCCTCTTATTGCACAAGTGCAAAACAACATACTAGTCACCTCTCATCGAACATGCTACAAGAGAACACATAAAGCTTCTCTCATCGAACGAACTCCAATAGAATGATTCGAACCAATCGCCTCTCATTGCACTTTATGCAATAGAACACACGTCGAAGTAGCTGAATCTTCATTCTATTGCACTTCGTACACTCAAAATGAGGAAAAACGCCTATTTCTCTGAAATTTAGCAGCATCTGTTGTATGAAGTGCAACAGAATTTCTTTTTACAGTGGATAAATCTACTTCTATTGCACGAAATACAATAGAAAGCTATTTACGGATGTATCCGAGACATAGCAGATAGATTGGTCATTATGCCAGTACTTTAAACCACATGGAAAGTAAGTTTATCTGAAGATATAAGATATATGCGAATGTGCATTACACCCTGCATTACATCCCGATTCCAGAGGATAAAGCCTAATATGTAGATTCTTTCTAATCCGACACACGAGCACCACCGATGGACGTTCACGCGCACATCAGTGGTGTTTTTTAATAGACAGATATACAGATTATATTGTTAAGTAATGTAAAACCTAATTATTTATTTTATAGGGAACTTTTTCAAGTTTGAAAAGTCATATTAGGCAAGGGGTGAGACGAAACATGCTAAGCGAAGATATGCCATATGCAGAAGCGTATGCGTCCGAAATGACCTTGCGGGAAATGATGGAGGAGTATGGATCGGATGTGTGGAATTATGCTTTTTTCTTAACTAGAAGCCGTGAGCAAGCGAATGATATTAGCCAAGAAGTGTTTTTGAAGGCATATAAAAATGTGGGAAAGTACCGGGGACAATCGTCGATGAAAACTTGGCTACTCACGATTACTAGAAATACAGCCTTCAGTTGGAGCAAAAATAGCTTTTGGCGCAGATTTATACCATTTGGAGATCAACCTGTTACTGTAAATGCTCCGTCTGCAGAAAGAGAAGCACTCGGCAAACAGTATGCGAACCGAATCTGGGAAATTATTATGACCCTACCAGATAAGAACAGAGAGGTGCTTGTACTGGATATTCAGCAGGGGCTATCGATCGGTGAAATGTCCGATTTACTGAATGTACCACAAGGGACTGTGAAATCTCGGCTCGCGCGAGCGAGGGAGAAGGTTAAGCGAGCCATCCAGAAGGAGGAGAGAGAATGAAAGGCAAAGCTGATAATAGTAACTCAGTGATGATCGGACAGAATGATTGGTATGCGCAAGCAGGCAAAAGACCTTTTATTGAGGATGGCTTTACACCTGAGCTGATGATGCGGATTGAGCAGGCTGCTGTGCTAAAAAATAAAAGCCATGGACGTTATCGGATTAACAAAAGTGTACTACTGACCAGTGTGGCTATGATTTTGTTGATAGGTGCACTTAACTTGCCTATAGGCGCATGGAAGAGTCATGGTCCAGTCCAATCTTCATCGGTGCAGTCACAAGCTGCAGGGATACTGCCTTCTTCTACTCCTGCTACTAATGACAAAGCGCTAGAGCCTCCGACAAGTCCAGCAGAGTTTGAGATTAGCGGTAAGAAATACTACATGCCTTTGCCAATGAGCAGAGATAAGACTAAAGCATATGCCGTTGAGACCACAGCGGGAATCCTTTGGTCGCCGCCACCCCCGATGGTTGACTACAAGAAGCCAAAGTATACACATCCTACAGAACCGTTCACCCTTTACCTGAGCTCGAAGGACCAGACGGAGCTATCGGCTTCTTCGGCTACTAGGATTTATACATTTCCTCTTTATGCTGGAAGTGCAAGTACTTATCAATATATGAATGGATTCTATGGAGCGGGAGATTATATCCTGCTGAGTTCCTCCACGCGAACTTTAGGTTCAGACAAACCGGAGAATGGTAGAATTTCTACGCTAAATGTTAAAAAAGCAGCGGCAGGGGAAACTGTGGTACCGATGGAGCTTACGAACTTTGATGAAACACTGTTAAGCTACAAGTATTTATTCGCTGTGGATAAGGAGAATGAATATCTCGTAATAAGTTACCTAGAATACCCGGTAGATAAGACATACCAAGACAAAACAGTACTTTATGATCTAGAGACCTTAAGCATTCGATCAACTGCAACAACCAAAGGGTTTAAAGAGATAAAGGGAGAAACATTAACCGTGGATTATGAAGTGGATGGGGTACTACGCAAAGCGGATATTATTGTGAAAGGTGGGCTAGGATGGATAGATGAAGATTGGGCCTTTTTATCAGAAGAGCAACGAAATAAGCTGTATCAGGAATTTATGAGTCAGACTCCCTAGTAGATAATTCACTAAATAAAAGCTATACTTTTTGATAAAGTATTTTCTTTTGAGAAGAGTGGAGCCGAAGAGATGAAGAAGTTGACGATTGATGATGTGGCTCAAAAAGCGGGAGTGTCGAAGAGTACGGTCTCTCAATTTTTGAATAAACGTTTTAAATATATGAGTGAAGCGACGAAGAATCGGATCGAGGCTGTGATCGAGGAGCTCAATTATCAACCGAATGGACTTGCACGCAGTCTGAAGCAGAATCGGACGCATATGGTCGGAATCATTGTTGCTAATATCGATTATTCGCTGTCTATCCAGTGTATTCGGGCGATTGAAAATGAGCTGCAGCAACACGGGATCCAAGTAATCATATGCAATGCCGATGAGAATGCGGAAAAAGAAAGCAAGTACGTAGAAACTTTAATCGCCCGCCAGGTGGACGGGTTGATTATTTTTCCAACGGGGAACAATCCATCTGCATACAGCCGACTGATCGAGGCGGATTTTCCGTTAGTGTTTATGGATCGTCTGGTAGACGGAATCACCACGCAGAGTTTGTTGCTCGACAATGAAATGGCGGCCAAGATAGGTGTGGGACAGCTGACGCAGCAAGGGCATGAGCGAATTGCTCTAGTCTCCCTTCCCTTAGGTGAACATGCCATTACCCCTCGTAAAGAGCGGATCAGTGGTTATAAAAAAGCGATGGAAGAAGCCGGTATACCTCTGCGTGAGGAGTATATCTGTAGTGTGCCAAAAGAAGAATTAGCTACAGGACTGAAGCGCCTTTTAGCATTGACGGACCCTCCGACAGCGTTATTGGCTACGAACGATATCACGTTAGCAGAGATTTTGAAATATGCAAATCGAAATGCCATCACTATTCCGGAACAATTGTCTGTCATCGGGATAGATGATGCGGAGTTCGCGCAAATTTATAATCCGGTCATTACAACGATTCGTCAGCCTGCATACGAAATGGGCATGCAAGCCGCTAAGATTATACTCTCTTGTATTGAGGACAAGGGCGCTTCCGTTCCAATCACCTATCGATTCCCGCCGTCCTTACAACAAGGGCAATCTGTGAAGTTATATAACTGAGCACAAGCTATAGAAGCACCCAAAAATGCCGTTCCACAGATCAACTGTGAGACGGCATTTTTTAATAATAAAACTCCCAAGCTGCTAGACTATTAGGCTGCAACGTTGTTGTTTCTTCTTGTGGTTAATTGTACTTTCTGCAGCTATTTTAGTTTGTGCTTCCTGGATTGAGAGTTTAATTGTATTTTGTGCAGTTATTTCTGCGGGAAATCGCTGACTGAGATGTTCATCTGGTTGTTAAATGTATAAAGTGCAATTAAAGCCGAGAAGAAACGATTTTGACTCGATATAGTTGTATAGAGTACAGCTATGTTGTGTAGATTTGGTTGCATTCAGCTATTTATGAGAATTACAGAAGTTTACTGAGATTATGTTGCGAACGCTGACTCAAATCATGTGCTTAAACCTCCTGCTGCATAAACTTCGCAAGCTCTTCACGAGTCGGAAGCCCATCCATATCGCCAGGCGACATGACGGCTAACGCGCCGATCGCATTGCCACGTTTGACGGCCTCGGCAATCGGAAGCTTTTCCAGCATTGCACTGATAACGCCTACTGCAAATCCATCACCTGCACCTACGGTATCAACGACCTCTTCTACCTTAAATCCATCTACGTAGCCTTCTCCTTCAGCGGATTTATAGAAAGCGCCTTCAGGTCCGAGCTTAATGACGACTAAGCTGACCCCACGCGCCAGATAATAGTCTGCAATCTCTTCGGGCGTGCTTAGACCTGTAAGAATCTTGCCTTCTCCGAGTCCCGGAAGGAACCAATCACAGCGTGTAGCCAGATCATTGATCGTGTTTACCATCGTTTCCGTATCCGGCCATAAGCTAGGGCGCAGGTTTGGATCTAGGGAGACAGTCTTGCCTTGTCTTTTCATAAATTCCATAGCGTGAACAGCGAATTCATGGCAGCTCCTGGATAAGGCGGCGGAGATGCTTGTTACGTGTAAATGTCCTGCAGCATTAAAGTATGTCTCGTCAAAATCAACCAGACTAAGCTTGGAGGCCGCGGAATTTTTGCGGAAGTATTCGACTTTAGGATCGCCGGTAACGACCTTTGATTTGATTAACATACCCGTAGAATTTTCTTTAGTAAAAGTAATGTTGTCGGTATCAATGTTCTCTTTCTTCATAGCTTGAGCAATAAAATGACCAAAGTTATCTTCACCAAGCTTCGTAACATAACCTGTAGGATGATTTAAGCGTGATAAGCCCGTAGCTACATTGCTCTCAGCACCTGCCAACGCTTTGGAGAATGAAAAGACTTCATGCAGGGGGCCTGTTTCATTCGCATAAAACATCGCCATCGGCTCCCCGAAAGTGACGGCATCCAGCTGTTTACTCATTTGAGTTCCTCCTAGGGTAATAAATTTATCCCAGTATAATGATATGTAACTTGAAATTATCACATAAATCGGTTTTGTACAATAAAAGAATGGATATTGATCAAAAACATATTTTTAATAAAAGTAAAATAATTAGGTTTAAGTCCTTGTTAAATAAGGGTTTATTGGTGTTTTCAATAAAAATATATCATCATCTATATAAAAATATATTGACTGTTATCCGTATTATTATTACTATCTCCTTATAGATTATGTCGCAATGATTAGTAAATTTAATAAAAAAGTTTATCTAAATTAGTATTTCATATTCATCTACGATCGTACCAAGAGAAAGGGAGTCTACTGATGAAGAAAATGAAAGTATTGCAGAATGTGGCGTCCGTTGGAGTTGTGGCTGTTATTCGTGCTGATAGTGCTGAGGAAGCTTTTAAAATGTCCGTTGCCTGTATCGAAGGCGGTTTGAATAATATTGAAGTCACCTTCACGACTCCGGATGCGGATGTGGCGATTAAACGATTGGTTGCAGAATACGGAGATCGCGCAGTGATTGGAGCAGGTACTGTACTTGATCCATTAACGGCCAGAATAGCCATTCTTGCAGGCTCGGAATTTGTGGTTAGTCCCTCTTTTGAAGCAGAGACAGCTAAGATGTGTAACCTTTATGGTATTCCATACATGCCTGGCTGCATGACATTAAATGAAATGAAGGAAGCGTTGAAGTTTGGTGTGGATGTGCTTAAACTATTCCCTGGCAGTGCTTTTGGTCCGGATTATGTGAAAGCGGTTAAAGGTCCTATGCCGCATGTGAACATTATGCCAACAGGTGGCGTGGATCTGAATAATATGGAGAAGTGGATTGCCAATGGCTGTATAGCTGTAGGCATAGGGGGCAATTTGACTGCACCAGCGAAGGATGGCCGATATGATCAGATTACTGATCTTGCGGCTCAGTATGTGGCGAAGTTTAAAGAAGTAAAAGGAATTTAACTTTGTTTGTCTCATAAATTCAAATGGATCGATTATTGAAAGCTGTATGCTGACGGATGTCAGTTATACAGCTTTTTTTATGCTTATTTTTTGCTAATCACAATTTCTTGCAATATATGTTTTTCATAAAGTATAGAATGAGGACAAAGGCAATAAACTATAAAGTAGGAGAGTTATGATGTTTGACTGACGTCAACAAATTGGAATGGTTTATTATCGGACCGGGAGTGAGTATATGCCTGCTTATCATGATAAAAAGTTGTATCAAGCAGCTGATGAAGAGGATGCTGAATACGTAGAAATTGCATCGGCATTCCATGGTTGTAAGGTGACGGAAGGCCAGATCTATAGATTAGAGCGAAATTACAATAACCCGCATATTTTTGAGAATGGAGAGGCGTATGTTGTGGATGACGAAACTAGGGACAACTACGCAGTATTCTTACTCTGCAAGATTGTGTTATATAAATAGAGTTATGTGCTTAATTTTAGAGCCATTTCTTGTTTGCTGACGGCTTCTTTTCCGACAGGAGGATAAGCCCTTTTCTTTTGGGAATGGGAGATAGTTCATGCCTAAACGCCTGCCGTCCTTATAGGGATGTTGAAGGCGTTTATACTTGTGTCATTTTTGTTATAAAGTTATTCAAAAGAGTATTTGAATGATTGAAGTTTCCCCTGTATGCTTAGTAGGAATTATTGGCTGCGAATTGTGCGTTAGCGCTTTATAAAAGATGGCTTAACATGACGTTCTAAGAAAAGTTTGGTATTCTAAAAATATTAATTACAGGGTTGCAACAAATTCGCAGTCTTGCGCGTCAGTAAGATTGCATAGAGAGGGGGAACCTTCGTGGTGGAGCAGGGACTCATCAGAGCCGCTCAAGCGGGCGATCGCGACGCTCTAATCACCCTATTGCGAGAAATTGAAGGGCATGTATATAAAACGGCCTTCTACATTTTGCATAATGAACAAGATGCACTGGATGCATCACAGGAGGCCTTGATCCGGGTTTATACCAAAATCGGTTCATATGAGGAAAAGGCCCAGTTCAAAACGTGGGTTCAGCGAATCGTTACCAATATTTGCATTGATAAATTCAGAAGAACTAAACCTACAGTTTCTATTGATGAACATGAAATGGTGTTTCAGGATAAACACAATGTGGAACGCGAAGTTCTATCCTCTTATTTAGCTGAGGATATACGTGAAGCGATTGATCAATTGCCCGAACATCATCGGACAGTCATTGTCCTACGCTATTTACAAGATTTTTCTTACAACGAGATTGCAGACTGCCTGGATTTGCCTTTGAATACAGTGAAATCATACCTGTTTAGGGCCAGACAGCAGCTGCAGAATAGACTTCAGGAGTACCAGAAAGGTGGTGTATCGGGATGAAATGCGCGGAGGTGATGGAATGGATGCACCGCTATTTAGACAAAGATTTGAGCCAAGATGAGATTGTTGAAATGTTCCGTCATATCGATAATTGTCCTTCCTGCGCGGAAGTCTTTGAGCGGCTGACACTTCTCTCCAATGAATTGGAGCAATTGCCAGACGTGAAACCCCCGTTTAGTCTGGTTGACTCTATTTTACCTCAGCTTGCAGAATTGGATCGAAGCAGTCGTGAACAAAGCGCTGTGAGAACCGAGGAGCCAGTTGTAGTTCCATTTTCACGTGAAAGCTCCCGCGGTAAAGCTTCCAAGGGAACCTCTATAGCAACACGGACAGGCATTGGAGCTATTGCAGCTGCTGTAATATTAGGGATCGCTATTTTTAATATGCCGGATAAAATGCCTGGGGCAGAGGTAGAACAAAGCTTACAATATAATGCTAATACAGCCAGCAATGATTCTGCTGATATGGCTATTGAATCGCAAGCTCAAGCTTCTACATCTGCTAGTTTAGATGAGGCTGCGCCTGCTAATAACGGAACAGATTCCGGGGCTCTACCGGCTGCGCCTGGTGTGGATGAGGGTAACGCCCCATTAGATAGAGCAATGGGACCGGTTGATCCTGCGTCGATGCCGCCTTCCCCAACTGAAACTAATGCTGGATCGGGTGGACGATCGATACCGGAACCAACTAAAGATGTGAAGCCTAATCCTACTGAGAAGATTATGACGCCGAAGCCGGATGCAGTAACGAAAGTTCAACCCCCGGATGTTAGCGACACTAGTAATAATCAGCCCAAAGCGGATAAGAAGGATCAACCCGCTTCTATAGATAAGGGGGGCGCAGCTGATTTAGCGCCACCTACGCAGGAAGCATTAGATATTGCTAGTGACTATAGAAGAGAAGTTATGGGCTTTAACATTTCTTCGGATTCTACGGATTCTAATGTTCAGACTTGGACTTCACCTGATGGGCATTATGCGGTTGAGTTCGCTGGGTTACAGCTTGTAATATATAAGAATTCACCTGAAGGCTCAGTGGAAGATAGGACGGCAGTAACTTCTTATCCATTAGAAGGAAATTGGATTTCCGGAGAATGGTCGGCGGATAGCTCGCAGTTCACGTATGTGACGGAGAAAGATGGAGTTAATACTACCAAGGTGTACACTGTGCAAAAAGCGGGAATTACCTCTTCTACTCCGGCCGCGTCGCCATCAGCAACACCGGCTGCTTCGTCAACAAATTAATATGAGGCCGGAACATTTTTCGAAGTTTCGGAATATACTATAGCAACCGGACAGGAACTAGAGAGTATTGGATTTGCAGAACATCGGTATGACCGTCGGATGGGAAGTTTCTAGGGCTTTTCACTCCGGCGTTTATATAGATGCGCCGCTGAAACGGAGGAGCTTTGGCCATGGCTGCCAGAGTTTCTCCGTTTTTGCATGAAATATAAGACATAAAGTATAGCGTGTGACTTATACTTTATGTCTTATATTTCTCGATTAAACGCTTACCGTCCATATAAGATGTCGAAGGTGGTTATACTTGTGCATTTTTGTCGTTTTTTTTGCTACAATAGGACTCTGGGCAAATTGGGCTAGATGAATGGAAAAGGAAGTGGCGGAATGGATGCCAAAACGGCGATAAAAGAAATCAAACAAGGGAAAATCTCACCGCTGTACCTTTTGTACGGCAGTGAAAAATTTCGAATGAATGAATTTGCGGCATTGCTGGAAGACCAGCTGATTGCCAAAGAGGATCGTGATTTCGCGGTTATTCCCTTTGATCTCTCTGAGACGCCGGTGCAGGCTGTGGTAGAAGAAGCTGAGACTGTACCCTTTATGGTAGAACGTAAATTATTGCTGGTGCGGGACGCATCGTTATTTACTGCAGGAAAAGAAAATGCCAAACTTGAGCATCGTATAGATATTTTAAGTGATTATTTGCAGCATCCTGTAGATTTCAGTGTAATCGTCTTTATGGTGAATAATGACAAGCTGGATGAGCGTAAGAAAATTGTGAAGACTGTTAAATCAGCGGGCACGGTATTAGCCTTTAACCCGCTAGGAGCAGAAGAACTGCTGCGCTGGGTGGAGAAAGGGATTCGTGAACGAGGTTGTGTGATGGCGCCCGGAACTTCGGAGATTCTCATAACCAATGCAGGGACAGGTTTGCAAGGCTTATCTGCGGAAATGGACAAGCTTTGTTTATTCGCTGGGAAGGGCGGAACCGTGGACGCAGAAGCGGTAGAGAGTCTAGTGCACCGCGGAACGGAACAAAATGTGTTCACACTTGTGGAAGATATCGCTAACCTGCGTTTGGATAAGGCGCTTGATACGCTGTATGAGCTGTTGAAGCAGCGGGAAGAACCTATTAAGATTGCTGCATTAATTGCGCGGCAGTTCCGAATTATTTTGCAGGTGAAGGATTTATCAGCACATAGTTATTCGCAAGGTCAGATTGCTTCGCAGATCGGACTTCATCCTTATGCAGTTAAGCTTGCAGGGGAGCAGGCTCACAAGTTCTCAAGTGAACGTCTGCGGCAAATTTTAAGTGCATTAGCTGATCTAGATTATAAGATGAAGACAGGGGCTATAGATAAAGTGCTTGGTCTGGAGCTGTTTATGCTGCGGCTTGCAGCCTAGTTCGATGGTTACTGTAGTAGATTGTGAAGGAACTTGAAAGAATAGAATACAAGCGAAGAAGAGTGAATTCAGCTAATCATGCTGGGTTTGCTCTTTTTTATTCACGATTATGCGATTCAGAAGGAGTTGCTGGCACAAAAAAACCCAACCGTATGAAACATAGCGGTCAGGTTCTTCAATTGCTCATTATGAATGTCGTCCTAGGCTTGAGCCTTAAGAGCGTTCAATTTCTTCGCCAAGCGGGATTTTTTGCGGGCAGCCGCATTTTTATGAACCAGACCTTTAGTTACGGCCTTGTCCAGCTTTTTGGAAGCAGCTTGGAAAGCAGCTTGAGCAGTTTCAACTTCCGTACCTGTCAGTGCTACATCAGCAGTTTTCACAGCTGTACGAAGCGCGGATTTTTGGGAAGCGTTCAGTGCACGGCGTTTTTCGTTCGTGTTTACGCGTTTAACCGCGGATTTAATATTTGGCATTGCATTCACCTCCTGTAAGACATTCGAAATCATTATCAAATGATTCACAACTTAAAATAGTTTAGCATGACCGGTAGTAAAAAGCAATACTTAAAGCTTTCAAATTAAACCATTTTAACCTGCATAAACAAGGGCTTTCTCTCGCACACTATCGACAAAAGAGCATAGGCAGAAGCTTGTAATTTGAGTTTTTGTTCAAAGTAACTCAAGGGTGAAGCGAATGCTTACAAAACTAAGTATCGCTTACGAAGCAAGTTTTGTCGAAGGTTACTCAATGAAGTGTATGCTTACAAAACCTTTAAGGAGGCTGGTAGAACGATGGAACCGGATCTGCAGCTATATTCGGTACGCACGGACTTGGCGTTAGAGGCAAAAGAAATGGCTCAAGGGCCACAAAGGACGCCAATCCCTGGTGTAAACGAAGAAGTGGAAGAGTCTGATGGGATAAAAGTTACCCGGCTTGGTGTGGCTAACGCTGCAGGATCACAGGCGATAGGCCGCGCGATTGGGAATTATGTCACGCTTGAGGTACCAGCATTGCGCAATGGAGATACTGGCTTACAGCAAAAAGTTGCTGAAGTCTTTGCTCGCGAATTCGAGGACTTCCTGATTAGGATTGGCATTGGTAAGGATGCATCTGTGCTGATCGTCGGACTTGGTAACTGGAATGTGACTCCAGATTCATTGGGTCCGCTGGTCGTGGAGAATGCGCTCATTACTCGGCAGTTTTATGAGTTGGTGCCGGATCAGGTCTCTCCAGGTTATCGCAAGGTAAGTGCTATTGCTCCCGGGGTATTGGGATTGACCGGTATCGAATCAAGTGAGGTTGTACAGGGGATTGTGGATCGTACAAAGCCGGATCTCATCATTGCCATTGACGCACTGGCATCCCGTTCGCTTGAACGGATCAATACGACAATTCAGATTGCTGATATCGGCATCCATCCGGGTTCAGGGATTGGAAATAAACGACGCGGATTGACGCAGGAAATTCTGGGTGTTCCTTGTATTGCCATCGGTGTTCCTACAGTTTGCTATGCTTCGACTATTGTAAATAATGTGCTGGAGATGATGAAGAATCATTTCGGGCAAGGAGCTGGTCACACTAAAGAAATCATGGGGATGTTGGACGATATTTCCGAGCAGGAGCGATTGTCACTGGTGAAGGAAGTTCTTGAGCCACTTGGGCATGATTTGATCGTTACACCTAAAGAAATCGATGAATTTATTGAAGGTATCGCCAATATTGTAGCCAGTGGTTTGAATGCGGCCTTGCATGATGCGGTCGATCCTGAGAATGTCGGTGCTTATACCCACTAATTGAATCATAGCTAGCAACAGTCCGGCGGGATGCTGATCTACAGTATCCTGTACGGGCTCTATGTCTATTCTCTCATTTTCGGTTCTACTATTTCTCTTTCGCTCATAGATTTGGAGTATAAGAGATTACAGAGGGCTGGAGGAGGACATAAATATAATGAATAAAAAATGGTTTCAGCTTTGGAACATCGGCCGCTTACGTGGAAGAGTGCTGGATGCTTTATCGCTGGGAAGAACGATGCTGCTGTTGGCCGGAGGTTCGCTAGTATTTTTTATGCTGCTTGGAGCTGGTGGTTTGGCCGGACAGAAGTTGAACTCTTCACCCATTCCATCTATGAAGGGACTTGCGGCCTCACTATCTAGTGGATTTTTCATGGAGCTGTTGGGGATGGAGGTACCGCATTTACCGAAGGGGGAAGAGCCTTCCGCTTTTTCAGGTGAAAAAGTAACTTCCTTTGTATTTCAATTGCTGACCAGTGTGAATCCAAGTGATCCGAAGAGTCTAGTCTCTCGTGAAGTGCCAGGTTTGGCAGCGGATGATCCGTTTCTATTGCGAAAAGGCTCGGGTGGTTCTACAGGAGCGCCTGTTGATTATCATCCGGGAACGGATGAACTGGCTGAGGGTGGAGGGGAAGCGGATGATCCATCTGTTCCAGACGAAGTGGACAAGCCTGAAGATACCCCATCACAGCAACCTGAAGCGACGATAACTCCGTCTCCTGAGCCATCAGGAGCTACGGGAGGCACGGATAAGAGTGATCCTCAAGGCGAGACAGATAAGGATACCTCGGTCAAACGGGTTCTTATCTATCATTCACATCCTCGAGAGGCCTATAACCCTCTACTAGGAGTGACGAACGAAAATCCAAGCTCGGCGGTTTCTTCTAAAAATGTAATGCTGGTAGGATCATATATTAAGAAAAGATTGGAACAACGCGGGATTGGTACAGTTCATGCCAAAGAAGATTTTCTAACTAAAATTGCCGACTATAACTGGAATTTTTCCTACAAATACTCTCGAATGCTGGTTAAATCTGCAATGAGCTCAAACCAAGAAATGAGTGAACTTATCGACATTCACCGCGACTCGCAGCGTCATGGCAAAACAACTGCAGTGATTGATGGGAAAAGTTACGCTCAGGTGTATTTTATTATTGGACATGCGAATAAAGATTGGAAGAAGAACGAAGAGTTTGCGAACAAGATTCATCAAACGATTGAAAAGAGTTACCCAGGAATATCTCGCGGAATATGGGGAAAAGCTGCGGGTAAAGGAAACAACGGGGAGTACAACCAAACCCTCTCACCTAATAGTGTCTTGATTGAGGTGGGCGGTATTGATAATACGGCAGAGGAATTAAAGCGAACGGCTGATATTTTGGCAGATGCTATTGCGGATGTGTACTGGAGCAGTCATGACTCGGAGAAGGTAAACGCAGCTGGCAAGGCGACGAATCCCACAACCCAAGAGAGCAAGGGACAAACCAATGCTACAGCACCTCAAAAGTCGGACGGAGCTTCTTAACCTTTAGACATTCATTTAGAGTAACAGCCTAATTTCAAGTATTTAAAAAGGAGTGGCTTACATGTCTCGTTTCGGTAAAAAACTGGTTATGGTCGGTATTTGGGCAGGGGTCGGTATACTGTTAGGTATGCAGTTTAGTGGCAGTGGAGGGGCAACTGTCTCTAAGCTGCTGCCAGGCTGGACTGATCTATCGACTACGCCAACCAGCCAAGTGACGGGCATGCAATCACAACCGATAAAGAATGGGGTTACACAAGGTGGGCAGACTTATGTGTATGTTCCGATGGTGATCGACCCTATCACAGGTGCATATACGCCTGTTTCCCCGTTGCCACAGAATAGCAATCCTGCCCCAAATGCAGATCTTCCTCAGCAGGTGGTAGACGGGTATAGTACGAAAACTCCGGAACAGATTCTGATTCCTGAGGAACAAAAGCCGACGGTCGATGTGATAGCAGATAAAACGGCGGGCCTTCTCCAGCAGGCTTCTCAGAAGGGCATACGCTGGGTAGTTTCATTGTTCGATTCGGCGGAAGAATCACAATGATTTCAGGAGAAACAGTTATTTCACGGATACGTGAATAGCTGTTTCTTCTGTTTTACGTAAGGGCGGGATTGATGGAGTAAGCTTGTACTGTTATAATAAGTGGATTAATATCAGGCTGTCTGTGGGGGTAAGGAATGACTGACGTTCAGAAAAGACAACAACAAATTCGCAATTTCTCGATTATTGCACATATAGACCATGGTAAATCGACACTAGCTGACCGCATTTTGGAATACACGGGGGCACTAACCACGCGTGAAATGCAGGAACAGGTACTCGATCAGATGGATCTGGAGCGCGAACGCGGTATCACAATAAAGTTGCAAGCCGTGCGTTTAACCTATCGTGCAGACGATGGTGTAGAGTATTATCTCAATTTGATTGATACACCGGGACACGTCGATTTCACCTATGAAGTTTCCCGCAGTCTTGCGGCATGTGAAGGCGCGTTGCTCGTAGTAGATGCGGCACAAGGGATTGAAGCACAGACGCTTGCCAATGTGTATCTAGCGCTGGATAACAACCTGGAAATTCTGCCTGTCCTCAACAAAATTGATCTACCAAACGCTGACCCAGACCGGGTAAAGCAGGAAATTGAGGATGTTATCGGACTGGATACCAGTGAAGCGGTTATGGCATCTGCCAAAGCCGGTATCGGTATCAAGGAAATCCTTGAGCAAGTGGTGAAGCAGGTTCCTGCTCCATCCGGTAACTCGGAAGAACCGCTTAAAGCATTGATCTTTGACTCTCATTATGATCCTTACAAAGGCGTTATCGTCTATGTGCGCGTAATGGACGGGAAGATCCGCGCAGGTTCGAAGATTAAGATGATGGCAACCGAAAAGACCTTTGAGGTTATTGAGGTTGGTGCATTTATGCCGCGTATGACCATTGTTGATGAATTGAACATCGGTGACGTTGGGTTTATCGTAGCTGGTATCAAGCATGTTGGGGATACTCGTGTCGGTGATACGGTTACCGATGCCAAGAATCCTACTGCTGAGCCGCTTCCAGGTTATCGTAAGATTAACCCGATGGTATACTGTGGTTTGTATCCGATTGAAACCTCCGATTATAACGATCTTCGTGAGGCCCTTGAGAAGCTTCAGCTTAACGATGCTTCGCTAAGCTTTGAGCCGGAAAGCTCTAGCGCACTTGGATTTGGCTTCCGTTGCGGATTCCTTGGTCTCTTGCATATGGAAATTATCCAGGAACGGATTGAACGTGAGTTCAATTTGCCGCTAATTACTACCGCACCGAGCGTTATCTACCGAATTATGCTGACCAATGGCGAAATGATTCAAATCGACAACCCGTCACATTATCCGGAAATCGGAACGATCGACTACATTGAAGAGCCGTATGTTAAAGCAGCGATCATCGTGCCTAACGACTTTGTGGGTACCGTAATGGAGCTGTGCCAGAACAAACGTGGCGAGTTCGTAAATATGGAGTATCTAGATACTAATCGTGTAACGATTACTTACGAGATTCCACTGTCAGAAATCGTTTATGATTTCTTTGATCAATTGAAATCTGGTACCAAAGGTTACGCATCCTACGACTATGAAATTTCAGGATACCGTCGTTCGAATCTGGTCAAGATGGATATCTTGCTTAACAATGAGCAGGTTGATGCCTTGTCCTTTATCGTTCACCGTGATCGTGCGTACAACCGTGGACGTATCATTTGTGAGAAACTGCGTGGGATTATCCCTCGTCAAATGTTCGAAGTGCCGATTCAAGCCTCTGTGGGTACGAAGGTGGTTGCGCGTGAAACCGTTAAGGCGATGCGCAAAAACGTACTTGCTAAATGTTACGGCGGTGATATTTCGCGTAAGCGTAAGCTGCTCGAGAAACAAAAAGAAGGTAAGAAGCGCATGAAGCAAGTCGGCAGTGTCGAGGTACCGCAAGAAGCATTTATGGCCGTTCTGAAGATTGACGAGTAGAAATTAGGTAGAGCCGGGAGAATATCCCGGCTCTATTTTTTTGAGCAGGAGAAGATTACAATAGGGTGGAAGGATTGTAAGCACATACACTGTAAGGGGAGTCCTCTTTTGAAACGATTATATTTAAAACTTACGCCAAGTACCTTTAAGAATCGGATTCTGTTAGCTTTCTTACTGTTGGTACTAACACCCATTGCCATGCTCGTTCTGTATAACTTCAAAGAGACAGAACAAATGCTTCAGGATAATGCGGAAACGAAGAACATAGAGCAGCTTATTGGGATTAAGAATGGTTTTGTTGATCTCATGAGTCTCGTTATGAAAACAGGGTCATTACTTGAACAAGATACAACGATTTTATCGATAATGAAGAATCCTGAGCAATCTGATGAAATCACGAGAAAAAAGCTCGTTGAAAACAAGTTTGGAGCGATTGAAAATACATTCTTCATGAGTGGAGCGACGGTGTATTATACTTTAATCGACCTTCATGGAAACGCATACACTTCCTTTATGCCGAGGGAAACCTTGAGCTACGACGAAATCCAATCGGAAGATTGGGTTCAAGCGTTGAAGCGAGAAGGAGCGAATCGATATATATGGAATCCGAATGACAAGAATAATGTGGTCCGGGAAAGTACGACAAGTAAGAAAATGCTTAGCCTCTATGAGGTTATGCGTGATAATGGTTTTAACATTTATGCTTATGCAAGACTAAGTATCGATTATGAGGAGTGGTTTATTAAATCAACGTTAGGGAGTAAACAGGAAGGTTCTTTTTTTCTGCTCGATGCCTCAGGGAGAATGATGCTTAATCCGGATAAGGATGAGACCTTTTCTCCAGATATTGCGCAGAGTATTGTGAAGAGTGACCACCAGCGGCAGACAGAGCGTGCTGCATCCATCATCGATCCGAAGGAGAAAAGCTTATACACATACAGCTACATCGAAGAGTTGAATGGTTATGTCGTTAAAAAGGTACAGCTAGCACAGCTATTTCTTGAGGTGTATAAGCAGAAGCAACGATTTTTTGCTGTATTTGGAGTCATACTACTGCTATTTGTTCTATTAACTTATTTTATATCATCGACGATTACAGTGCCGCTAAAGAAGCTGCAGAAGAAGATGGAGATGACCGCTAAAACGAATCTCAAAATGAAATTACCCGAGCATGGGCGGGGAGAGATTCTGGCGCTGACTCAGAGTTTCAATATAATGATCCATGATTTAAATGAGCTGTTGCAGCGTCTTCAGCTTGAAGAAAAGCAGAAGCAATTCGTTCGATTTCAGGTGTTACTTTCGCAGATGAATCCACATTTCCTACTAAATACATTGAATACGATAAAGAGCATCGCCTTAGATAAAGATGATGATGAAATTTATGGAATTTGTGTTGCACTAGGCAAAATATTGGAAACAACCTTAAATACGGAAGTGGATTTGATTCTGTTAAAGGATGAGATTGTACTAATTGAATCTTACATGGAGATTCAGCGGCAACGCTTCGGACATGGGATTGGGATTCAATATGATATCAACGAGGAACTACAATACGCATTAATCCCTAAATTCTGTCTTCAACCCTTAATTGAAAATAGCTTGATTCACGGCTTTGGTCAGTCTGTGAAACAAGGGAGAATTGATATTTCCGCTAAGGTGACTGGACAGCAACTATATCTGCAGGTTAAAGATAACGGCATGGGGATAGATAGAGCACAGCTGAATAAGGCTGCACGGAAACGAAAAGGAATCGGTGTTCAGAATATTAGGGAGAGCTTAGAGCTGTTGTTCAAGAATCAACGGACAGGCATGGACATTGTATCATCAGACACAGGAACTGAAGTGATTATCCATTTTCCACTTCTTATTTCAAAACCTTACGATGGAGGTAAGCTCACATGTGGAGAACGTTAATTGTGGATGATGAACAACCTGCGGTTAAAAGTATACGGAAGTTATTCTTAAAGGCTGGAATCCCGTTTGAAATTATAGGTGAGGCGGAGAATGGAGAAGTAGGCTTGCAAATGATTCGTGAGCTTCGACCTGATGTGGTAGTGACGGATATCAATATGCCAGTGATGGATGGGGTGAAGCTCCTTCAAGTTGCGCGAGAGGAAGGCTTCGACTGTCGATTTGTAATGTTGACCGCATTGAGTGAATTTGAATACGCTCGGCAAGCGCTCGTATTTGGAGCTTCGGACTACATTCTGAAGCTATCTTTAGATCTACAAGGTTTGAAGCAGACCATGGGTAAGGTTCATGCCGAGCTGGAGCAAATGGTGAAGATGAAAAAGGCCGATAAATGGTTTCCTGAGAAGCAACAAACGGGACCGACAGATCATGTGGAGATGAACAAAATAATTGCTTATATTGAAGAGCATTATTCTGAGGACATCTCGCTCAAATCCATGTCAGAGTTGATCCGAATGGATGCCAGTTATATAAGTGACTTATTCAAGAAAAAGACAGGGAAAACGTTGACGAATTATATTCAAGAGCGGCGTATTCAGGCTGGAAAAATGCTGCTTGCAGAGACTAAGCTAACAATTAGTGAGATTGGGCAGCAGGTGGGCTTTGAGAACGATAATTATTTTATTAAAATTTTCAAAAAGTGGTGTGGCGTCACGCCAAATGAATTTCGCAAAGAACCAAAAAACGTTCTATAGTTTCCCAAATGTAGTTCATCCCCCAGAATCCGCTCTGATGATAAAGTTATAGACGTAGAGCACAACACATAATCCTTCCAAGGGGGAAGATATCGATGAAGAAAAAGTGGTATCCTGCAGTGCTTTCTGTCTTATTAGCAGGTACGATGCTGGCTGGTTGTGGTACTAGTGGAAGTAATGATGCGCAAGGCAGTGCAAATGGACAAACAGCAAAGGAGAAAATAAAGCTTACGATGTGGGGGGCAGTTCCGGCAGAAGCCGGGCCTCAAGCTGTAATTGATAACTGGAATAAAGATCATCCAGACATTCAAGTCGAGTATATCCGTAATGTAAATGATGATGCTGGAAACTTAAAGCTGGATACTGCCTTGATGACCAATCAAAACATAGACCTTTTCATGAACTACGATCTTGCTCATTTACAGAAACGTATGGATGCAGGCGTTGCCTTGGATCTAAGCACAAAGACAGATTATGATATCGACAGCCAGATCGGCGAGGACGCAGCAATGTGGAAAATCAATGATAAGTACTATGGGATTCCTACAAAGAAAAACATGGCGTTTGTGTGGTTGAACAAAGATATGCTGGATGCAGCAGGATTACCGATTCCTGCGGTGGACTGGACCTGGTCAGATCTTGAGGAGTATGCGAAGAAGCTAACGAAGCCTGGTGTGTACGGATTATTGCAGGCAGATTCCTCCTTCTCAACAACGATGGACGGTACGCTTGCTGGAATGGGTGTGAAACAGGCGGATGGTACTTCAAACTTTGGGAATGATCTATGGAAAGAACACCTGGAAATATTGCATAACATGATGTTCGTGGACAAATCCACACCGGAATATGGCGAGCAACTGACTAGTAAAATGCCGGTTGACACCATGTTCTTGCAAGGCAAAGCGGCAATGCTGGCAGCAGGTGAGTTTATTTTCCGAAATGCGAACAACTTGAAAGACTATCCGCATGATTTCAAAACCGCGTTCGCCGCTATTCCAAAAGTGAATAAAGATCAAAAGGATTATAAATATTCAGGCGGTGTGGGTGACATGCTTTCTCTTAATGCGAAATCCAAAAACCTGGACGCAGCTTGGGAGTTCGCAAAATGGTATGCGGATGGCGGTATGCTGCCAATGGCAAGCGGTGGTCGTATTCCAGCCTCTAAGAGTGTAGATAGTAAGGAAGCAATGAGCCTTCTCATGAAGGGTGTGGAAGACAAATATGATACAGATTCAATGAATAAAATTGTATTCGGCAAATTCCCGTCCTTCCAGCTAAATGTAACTCAACAAGCCATTGATGCACGTAAAGAAGAGTATGAAAAATACTTCTTAAATAAGCAAGATATTGAAACCACGATGAAGAATATGCAAACCCGTTCGCAAGAGTTATTGAAATAATGAAATAGTTAGCACAAAAGAGAAGGAGGAAGATTTCTTCGTTCTTCTCTTTCGTGTACCCATTTTTCAGCATACGAAAGGCGGCGATACCGTGAAGCGGAGAAGCTGGATGGACAGACAAGGCTGGATCGGCATGACCTTTATTCTTCCGAATATGATTGGTATTCTCTTATTCTTTATTATTCCTGCAATCTATTCCTTTGTCCTCATGTTTACGAATTATCAATTTTCAAATCCGAATTGGCAATTTACTGGGCTGGATAATCTCAAACGATTGTTCCATGACGATAATTTCTATGCCTCGATCAAATATACGGTGATATTCCTGATATCGGTTCCAGTATCGATGGTGCTCGCATTTATTGTAGCGCTTTTTCTAAACAGCAGTGTGTATCTTAAAGGCGTATTACGTGGAATGTTCTTCCTACCGTATATCTCCAGTGGAGTAGCCGTTGCATTTGTCTGGATGCTGCTATTTCAGCCTTCACAGGGACCCATCAACGAAATGCTTCGCTGGATTGGTATAACATCGCCGCCAGGATGGTTTGCGGATACGGAAACCGCAATGTATGCCATTGATATCGTACAGATCTGGCTGATGCTTGGCTACAATATGATCATATATTTAGCTGCATTACAGGAAATTTCGACAGAACAGCTGGAAGCTGCCCGGATCGATGGCGCAAGCACATTCAAAACAACATGGAAAATTGTATGGCCTCTTGTTAGTCCCACAACTTTTTTGTTAATGATTACCGGATTAATTATGACAATGAAATCGTTCTCGATTATTCAAGCCATTACGGCTGGAGGTCCTAGCGGAAGTACGACGGTCTTATCATTATTCGTTTATAAAACAGCATTCAGTTATTACGATATGGGATACGCGTCAGCCATTTCATGGTTCTTGTTCGCCGTCATTCTCGTCATTACAGTCATTCAGTGGATCGGCCAAAAGCGCTGGGTTCATTACTAAATGATCCCACAAAGTGAAGCTTTGCGGGGGGCCCCGAAACCATAATTTAAAGGAGCAGGCGGTATGAATGAAAAAGCAGGAAACATGAAGGTGAAACTGCCAGTAACGATCATCATGTTTGTTCTAGGACTATTTATGATTGTGCCTTTCCTATGGATGCTCAGTACATCCTTTCAGACACCTGCCGAGGTGTTTAACAAATGGCTGCCTTCATCTCTCAACTGGAGCAATCATATTCGGGTGTGGACAGGAAGTCATGATTTTGTTCCGTATTATTTAAATTCACTTAAGATTTCAATTATTGGAACAGTGGGGGCTGTGTTTCTATCTGCCCTTGCCGCTTACGGATTTTCACGTACTTCGTTCAAAGGTCGAGATGGACTATTTGTCATATATCTTTCCATGATGATGGTTCCACCTCAGGTGCTTTTTGTTCCAAAGTTTATCATGTTTAACTGGGTTGGGATTTACAATACGCATTGGGCGCTGATCCTACCCGCCATGTTCTCAATCTTCGGTGTATTTATGCTTCGGCAGTTCTTTATGAGCATTCCTAAGGAAATTACGGAATCTGCTTTTTTGGATGGGGCGGGGCATTATAAGATATTTTTCCGCTTAATTCTGCCATTAGCGAAGCCAGCAATAGCAACGTTTGCTATTCTCGATTTCTCCTGGCAATGGAATGATTATGAGAATGCGCTTGTATTCTTGCAAAGCCCTAAACTATATACCATTCCGCTTGGATTGCAGAATTTTATTCTTGAGAACAATGTGGACTACAACGGGATGATGGCTGCTTCATCGGCTGCGATTATTCCAATGATTATTATCTTCTTTGTGGGTCAGAAATACATTATTCAAGGGATTTCAAGTTCGGCTGTGAAAGGCTAACTTTAGGAGGAGTACTAACATGAGAAGAGAAACGGTTAAATCCGATGTAACAGTGGTCGGTGGTGGACTTGCAGGAATGAACGCGGCGATCGCTGCAGCGCGCCTAGGGTTAAAGGTAGCGCTAGTGCAGAACCGTCCTGTACTTGGTGGTAACTCGAGTTCAGAGGTTCGGGTATGGGTATGTGGTGCAACAGGACATGGTGTAAATCGATATGCACGTGAGACAGGCATTATGGGTGAGTTATTCATCGAGAATCAATACCGGAACCCGGAGGGAAATCCATACTTATGGGATCTAACCTTACTCGAAGCCGTGAAGGCAGAGTCGAATATCAGCCTGTTCCTAAATACCGATGTACGCGAAGTGGAAGCGGAAGGTGAGGCAGAGGATCGGACGATTCGCAGTGTGATTGGTTGGATGATGGGATCTGAGCGGTTGATTACGTTCAAGAGTGAGGCGTTCATCGATTGCACGGGCGATGGTTTGGTTGGCTTCCTAGCAGGAGCTGACTTCCGTTTAGGACGTGAAGCCCGCCATGAATTTAATGAGGAATGGGCACCTGAAGTGCCTGATAACATTACATTAGGCAGTACATTATTGTTTTATACACAGGATACAGGAAAACCGGTACGTTATGTTGCTCCATCGTTCGCGAAGGATATTACAACAACGTCGATTCCGATCCGTCGGGTCATTCGGAGTGGAGATTCAGGCTGTCACTACTGGTGGATTGAGTGGGGTGGTGAGCTTGATACAGTGGATGAGAATGAACGTATACGTGATGAGCTATCCTCTGTTATTTATGGGATTTGGGATTACATTAAAAACTCAGGTCATTTTGATGCCGAAAATATGACGCTGGAGTGGGTTGGATCAATTCCGGGTAAACGTGAATACAGACGGTTTATTGGCGATACGATCTTAACGCAAAATGATATTCTTGCGCAGCGTGAATTTGAAGACCGGATTGGATTCGGAGGATGGTCGATTGATCTGCATCCACCGCAAGGGATGTACGCAGAAGAGAGTGGCTCGAAACATCTGCATGCGGATGGGATTTATCATATTCCATTTAGTTCGCTCTATTCGAAAAATGTGCGAAATCTACTCTTCGCGGGTCGGAATATCAGCGCATCTCATGTGGCTTTTGGAACAACACGCGTCATGGCGACCTGTGCGATCATGGGTGAAGCGGCTGGAGCAGGTGCAGCATTATCCGTCATCAAAGGTGTAACCCCTCGTGAAATTCGCAATCAGCATATGCATGAATTGCAACAGGTGATGTTAAAGCAAGATGCTTCGATTATTGGATTGCGCAACGAAGATCCGCTAGACCTCGCGAGAAATAGTGAGATTCATGCGTCCAGTACGATGAAAGGCATATTACTGGATCGTCCAGCTGAAGCTTATGAGCTTTCTCATGACGTGGGAATATTGTTTCCGGTTGAAGGAAATATCCTTGGGTTGAAGCTGCTTGTGTCAGCAAGTACTCAGTCAGAGTTGACGGTTGAGCTATGGACGACTGGGCGTGCGGAAAATTACGTTCCAGCAGAGTGTAGACAGGTTGATGTTGTATTAGTACAAGCTGGGGAGCAGCAATGGATTGATGTTCCGGTACAAGAGGAGCAGTGGAGTTCAATCGGCGAATGTAATATCTTCGCTATTATTCGAGCTAATGAGCATATTCAATTGCATATCTCAGAAACCTCAATCACAGGTGTTATTACATTTGAGCGAGGCGTTAAACCAGTAGTCGATTCAGCGCTGGAGGATCATCAGCCAGATCAGCCGGTGATGGAGTGGAGCATGAAACAGCTTGTACGCAGGCATTTCTGCTTTGCGGTAGAAACATCCGCATATGCTGCATCCAAAGTCACTGACGGGTATGTTCGACCTTTTGCAGGGCCACATAGCTGGGTTTCTGAGCCGATGACTGCTGGTAGAACGGAGTGGGTAGAGGCGCGTCTCCCGGATGCTGCTTCAGTCTCTGAAATTCATTTTACTTTTAACGATGATGTTAATGAGGATCTTATTAACCTACATCACCATGAAACGCCATTTCTAGTGATTCCTGAACTAGTAAAGGCTTACGATGTAGAGTTGCTCATTGATGGCGTGTGGCAAGTCATGTTCCGCGTCAAAGACAATCATCGCCGGAAGAACGTACATCGTTTAGAGAAGCCTGTCCTTACGGACACTGTTCGGATTGTTATTCATGAAACTAACGGAGGAGAACGTGCAGAACTCGTGGAAATGCGGATATATTAATAAGAAGCGACTTAGCCATCCTTATAGGGACGGTATAATCCGTTTCTGCGAGAAATACAAAATATATATATACTTTTTTGTATTTTAAAATGGCGATCATTTATAAATGATCGCCCCTCGAAGGGAAGCCGTCAGGCTTCCCTTTTCTTGTTTTTTAGATTACACTAGTCAAACGATATTTTTATATAAAGGAGACAGCTAATGACTACGAATACTAATGGCCGTCCCCCTGAGGCCGTGTACATTCATATACCTTTTTGTACCAATAAGTGCTTTTATTGTGATTTTAATTCCTACGTTCTCAAGGATCAGCCGGTTATGGATTATCTCGAAGCCTTGGATCGAGAAATGGAGCAGACCGTTAAGAACACCCCACCGGGTGTCATCAAAACGATCTTTGTCGGCGGAGGTACTCCAACTGTACTGAAACCCGATGAGATGGCTTATTTTCTAAAATCTGTTCGCACACATTTTCCGAATTGGGATAAAGATATCGAGTTCTCTATGGAAGCAAATCCGGGAACTACGGATAAAGATAAGTTGACGGTTATGAAAGAAGGCGGCGTGAATCGGGTGAGCTTTGGTGTTCAGGCGTTTCAGAACGAACTCCTGACGGGCATTGGCCGGATTCATAATGTTGATGATGTATACCGCAGCTTGGAGAATGCTCGTGCAGTAGGACTTAACAACCTGTCGGTTGACCTTATGTTTGGTTTGCCGAACCAAACGGTGGAGATGCTGGCTGAAAGTATTCGCAAGGCGCTCGAGCTAGATCTACCCCACTATTCTATTTACAGCTTGAAGGTGGAGGAGAACACTCTTTTTCACACCCTATTTAATAAGAACAAACTTCCTCTACCTAATGAAGAAGATGAACTGCAAATGTACCTCTTGTTGATGTCTTCTATGAAGGAAGCGGGCTACAACCAATACGAAATCAGTAACTTTGCAAAACCAGGTATGGAGAGTCGTCACAATATCACTTACTGGCGTAATGAAGATTATTATGGTCTCGGGGCAGGTGCACATGGATATGTGGGTCGTCAGCGTCATATTAATGTTAAGGGTGTAAATCCTTATGTTGAAGCTACACGTAAAGGGTTGCCTCGATTAGACGCATACCCAATCACTGAAGCAGAAGCGATGGAGGACTTTATGATGGTTGGCTTGCGTATGCATGAAGGTGTCTCTAATGCGGCATTTCAGGCGCAATTTGGGCGTTCGATAGAGGATGTATTTGCGAAATCCCTGCATAAGATGCTGCATGCGGGTCTGCTTGAACACGAAGAGGGGACGTACCGGCTCAGCAAGCAAGGGATCCTTTTTGGTAACGATGTTTTCGCAGAATTTGTAGGCGCGCTGACAGAAGTTTAATTTTAAAATACCCCTTGAATTGTAATTCACTCTGTTGTATATTTATTCATATTATCAACAGAGGGGTGAATTAAAGTGCTTGCCAAGACGGAAATGATCCGCCATTCGTCTCCAGCAGGAGATGCACAGGTGATTTGTAGAAATGCAGTGGTAGAAGATGTTGAGCCGTTGTATCTGATGATAGAAGAATACGCACAGCGCGGTATCATGTTGCCCCGTTCCAGGCAGGCGCTGACTCGCCAGATCGATCAATTTGTAATTGCGGAAATCGAGGGTAGATTCGTAGGCTGCGGTTCGCTCTTCAAGCTCGGGAATGATCTCGTAGAGATTCGCTCGATCGGCCTGAATGACGAGGGGAAGGGAAAAGGAATAGGTTCTATGATTTTGGCGAAGCTGGTGGAGGAAGCCAGAAACCAAAAAATCCCTAAGGTCATGGCACTAACCTACGCCGTAGATTTCTTTCTTAGAAACGGATTCGAAGTTGTCGAGAAAGAGATTTTCCCCGAAAAGGTATGGACAGATTGCGTGAATTGTAAAAAGCAGCATGCCTGCGATGAAATAGCAGTACTTAAGATGCTGAACTGACTTGACAATGTCAATGTCAGTTTGGTATTTTTGTATTAGTGGTTAGCACTCATCTGAGTCGAGTGCTAACGAATCGGAGCCAATAGCCGGGTAGGAGGGGATAACATGTTAACTGATCGCCAGAGAATGATACTAAATGCAATTGTAGATGATTATATTTCATCGGCAGAACCAGTAGGGTCTCGCAGCATTTCTAAACGGGGGGATGTAGGGTACAGCCCTGCGACCATTCGAAATGAAATGGCTGACCTAGAGGATTTGGGTTATCTCGAGCAGCCTCATACATCGGCAGGGAGAATACCTTCCCATAAAGGATACCGATACTATGTGGATCATCTGGTACCGTGGAATTCCGCCGAAACGGCAGAGATGGGCACGATCCGCGCTTTTTTTGCCGAGAAGCTGAATGCGATGGAGCAGGTCATCCAACATGCGGCGATGATTCTTTCCAATATGACGAATTACACTTCCATCCTTCTGGGACCGGAGGTTTTTCATACATCATTGCGTCATTTTCAGTTGTTACCGCTAGATGATACAACCGCTGTAGCGATTATCGTTACAAGTACGGGGCAAGTTGAGAACCGTACGGTGAACATTCCACCGGAGATTTCCGTTTCCGAGATGGAGAAAGTGGTTAACCTACTGAATAGTAAGCTGGTCAATGTACCACTCTATAAGCTGAAGACTCGGCTGTATTCCGAGCTTGGCGAGGAAATGCAGCGTCACATCTCACATTATGAAGAATTAATGCAAGTGCTGGACATTGCGCTGGAAAGTGATCAAGAGCAGCGTATCTATCTCAGTGGAGCCACGAATATGCTTACACAGCCTGAGTTCAAGGATGTTGACAAGGTGAAGAGCATTCTTGATCTGCTGGAAGAGACGCCTACATTGCTCAAAATGCTGGCCCCTACAACAGGCGGTACAGGTATTCAGGTCCGAATAGGGACGGAGAACAATCATGAAGCGTTCGCTAACTGCAGTCTGATCACCGCCACTTATTCACTGGATGGGCAGGCCTTGGGAAGCATTGGCATCCTTGGACCGACACGAATGGAATATGCAAGAGTGATGGGGATCTTGGGCATTTTATCCCGAGATTTGACAGCGATGCTGGCACACTGGTATAAGTGAACAGAGTCAACATTGATTACGTGAATGATTTTAAGGAGGTGAAGACAACTTGAAAAAGGAACAAGTTCAAGATGCTAATGAATTCAAAGATGATTTGATAAATGAGGAACCTGAGGCTGATGCAGCTTCGAAAGCCGACTCATTTACGGCAGAGGAAGTTAGTGAAGGTGCTTCAGACACAGGTACGGAGGTAAAACGTCTGCAGGATCTCGCTGATGAATATCAAGGACGTGCGCTGCGTGCGCAGGCTGATTTCGATAACTTCCGTCGTCGTACTCAGAAGGAGAAAGAAGAGTTGGCTCAATATGCCACCTCCAAGCTCGTGACTGAACTGCTATCAGTACTGGACAATTTCGAGCGTGCTTTAGTCACTACTCCTAGTGGCCCTGAGTCCGAAGCTTTTGTAAAGGGTGTTAATATGATTTTCCGTCAGCTGGATGGGGTATTGAAGTCCGAGGGGCTTACGGCTATGGAAACAGTAGGACAGCCTTTTAATCCTGAATACCATCAGGCTATCATGCAGGTGGAGAGCGAGGAGTACGAAGAGGGTATCGTAACAGAAGAAGTCCAAAAAGGATATCTCCTGAAAGATAAAGTTCTTCGTCCTGCTATGGTCAAAGTCAGCATGTAGTCTGTCAATATAGGACGGGCAGTTTCTGTCCACCAGTGGTACCAATCGGATTTTTTTTGAAAATATAAGAAAGCATAAGTTTCACGCTATATATTATCCTTATATTTCTCGCTTAAACGCTAATCGTTCTAAATAAGGACGCCGAAGGCATTTATGCTTGTATTTTTAAAATTAAAATGAGCGTATGCTCCATATACCTTAAGAGGAGGCAAATTATTGTGAGTAAAGTTATCGGTATTGACTTAGGAACCACGAACTCTTGCGTTGCCGTAATGGAAGGCGGCGAAGCTGTTGTAATTCCAAACCCAGAGGGCGCACGTACAACCCCTTCGGTTGTAGGTTTTAAGAAAGACGGCGAGCGTATCGTCGGTGAAACAGCTAAACGCCAGGCGATTACTAACCCTGATCGTACGATCAGCTCGGTAAAACGTCATATGGGTACGAACCACAAAGAAAGCATTGATGGTAAAGACTACTCTCCACAAGAAATTTCAGCAATGATTCTTCAAAAGCTGAAATCCGATGCAGAAGCATATCTTGGCCAAACTGTTACTCAAGCAGTTATCACAGTTCCTGCTTATTTTAATGACAGCCAGCGTCAAGCTACTAAAGATGCAGGTAAAATTGCAGGCTTGGAAGTTTTGCGTATTGTGAATGAGCCAACAGCTGCAGCTTTGGCATATGGTCTGGAGAAATCCGAAGATCAAACTATCCTTGTTTATGACCTTGGTGGCGGTACGTTTGACGTATCCATCCTGGAATTGGGCGACGGCTTCTTTGAAGTAAAAGCTACAAGCGGTGATAACAAACTTGGTGGCGATGACTTTGACCAAGTGGTTATGGATTACCTGGTATCTGAATTTAAGAAAGAGCAAGGCATTGATCTGAGCAAAGATAAATCTGCTGTACAACGTTTGAAAGATGCAGCTGAAAAAGCGAAAAAAGAATTGTCGGGCGTACTGACAACTACTATTTCTCTTCCGTTCATCACTGTAGTAGACGGAGTACCTCAACACTTAGAGATCAACTTAACTCGTGCGAAGTTTGATGAGCTTACTGCTGGTCTGGTAGAACGTACTTTGGGACCAACTCGTCAAGCTTTGTCTGATGCTGGTATGACACCTGCAGACCTTACCAGAATCGTTCTGGTTGGTGGTTCTACTCGTATCCCTGCTGTGCAAGATGCAATTAAGAAGCTTACAGGTAAAGATCCACACAAAGGTGTGAATCCGGATGAAGTTGTAGCTCTTGGTGCTGCTGTTCAAGCGGGTGTATTGACTGGTGATGTTAAGGACGTTGTATTGCTCGACGTAACTCCGCTTTCCCTCGGTATCGAAACTGCAGGTGGCGTGTTCACGAAGATGATCGAGCGTAACACTACAATTCCTACAAGTAAATCTCAAGTATTCTCGACCTTTGCTGACAACCAACCTAGCGTAGAGATTCACGTGCTACAAGGTGAGCGTCAAATGGCGAACGGCAACAAAACACTGGGACGCTTCATGCTGAACGAGATTCCACCAGCACCACGCGGCGTACCACAAATTGAAGTTTCCTTTGATATTGATGCCAACGGTATCGTGAATGTATCTGCAACAGATAAAGGTACAAACAAGAGCCAAAAGATCACTATCACTTCTTCCAGCGGTCTGAGCGACGCAGAAGTAGAACAAATGATGAAGGATGCCGAGCTTCACGCTGAGGAAGACCGTAAGCGTAAAGAATTGGTAGAAGCGAAGAACAGTGCTGACCAACTCGTGTATTCTACTGAGAAAGTGATCAAAGATCTTGGTGATAAAGCTGATGCTTCCGAAGTTGAAAAAGCAAACGAAGCTAAAGATAAAGTGAAAGCAGCACTTGAAACTGACAATCTTGAAGAAATCAATGCTGCTACAGAAGCATTGACTGAGATTGTACAACAGTTGTCCATGAAGCTGTACGAACAAGCTGCTCAAGCAGAGCAAGGTGCTGAAGGTGGCGCTGGAGCCGCTGAAGGCGCTCCTAAGAAAGACAATGTAGTTGACGCTGACTATGAGGTTGTTGACGAAGATAAGAATCAAGGGTAACCTTAAACGATAAGTGTATAGGACGTAACTGATAAATTCTTATATAGTTAAGAAGGGAAGGTCAAAACCGGGTCATCCCGTGTTTTGACTTTCCTTTTGTAATATCAGTTTGCACACTCTTCGCGAATGCGCCTTCTGATATTGTAAGAATAAACATCTGCTGGAACTGGATGGTCAGATCCTAGGGTTTTATCGTATAATGGTTTCTTTGACAGGTAATTAGGAATTTGAGTATGTAACGTACGGAGGTGAAAGCAGTGGCAGATAAACGCGATTATTATGAAGTGCTTGGCCTCAGTAGAGATGCTTCAGACGATGAGGTGAAGAAAGCGTACCGGAAATTGGCACGCCAATATCACCCTGACGTGAATAAAGCAGATGATGCTGAAGCTAAGTTTAAAGAAGTAAAAGAAGCTTACGATGTTCTTAGCGACGGTCAACAACGAGCTAGATATGACCAATATGGCCATATTGATCCTAACCAAGGTATGGGCGGCTTCGGAGGCGGCGGTGGCGACTTCGGAGGACTAGGCGATATCTTTGATATGTTCTTTGGTGGCGGAGGACGCCGTGATCCTAACGCACCACAGCGCGGTGGGGATTTGCAGTATACGATGACCATTGAATTCAAGGAAGCGGTATTCGGTAAGGAAACCGATATTACTATTCCACGTACGGAAACTTGCGATACCTGCTACGGCTCCGGGGCTAAACCGGGTACTAAACCAGAGACTTGTTCCACTTGTCATGGTAGTGGGCAACAGGAATTCGTACAGAATACGCCACTTGGACAGATGCGTAATCGTCGTCCATGTTCGCATTGCAGTGGTACAGGTAAGATTATTAAGGAAAAATGTACGACTTGTAGCGGACAGGGTAAAGTTAAGAAGCAACGTAAGATCCATGTGCGCATCCCTGCCGGAGTTGATGACGGTGCACAGCTTCGCATGACTGGCGAAGGCGAGGGCGGCTTACGCGGTGGTCCTGCTGGAGACTTGTATATTGTCATCCGTGTCAAATCCCATGATTTCTTCGTACGTGAGAACGACGATATTATGTGCGAGGTTCCACTTACGTTTGCACAGGCAGCACTTGGCGATGAGATTGAGATCCCTACCTTAACGGAAAAAGTGAAGCTGAAGATTCCTGCGGGAACGCAGACGGGTACTTTCTTCCGCCTTAAAGGCAAGGGTGTTCCACGTCTACGTGGATCTGGCCAAGGTGACCAGCATGTTAGAGTCATTGTTGTGACACCTAGCAAGCTGAATGATGAGCAAAAAGATTTGTTGCGACAGTTCGCCTCTCTTAATGGAGAAAACACACATGAGCATGAGCAATCCTTCTTTGATCGTGTGAAGCGTGCGTTCCGCGGGGACTGATATTTCTAACTTCATTAATTGAATAAATAATATAGCAGAGCAGCGATCCTCCCGTTATTTGGGGATCGTTGCTCTGCTTTTTTGGTCATGGCTGCTTGCTAATGCAGAACATAACCCATAACCGTGAGATCACGACTGCGTTTAGGGTCATTTGCTGGCTGCCTCGGAAACACAAATGTGACCTAAAGACGAAAAAGCCCCAGCAGCCATTGGCTGCGGGGGCTTTCTTTTAAAGTGCAACTAGATGTTGTTCGAAGAACGCAGATCCTCAAGCACTCGGCTTAGAATCGTTGCTGCTTGTGCACGAGTCAGAGTACCTTGTGGGTTGAAGTTGTCCGCAGTAACACCTTTTAGATAACCTTTGCTTACAGCATAGGCTACAGCGTTACGTGCTTCCGCAGCGATGCTGTCGGCATCCTTAAAGCTTAAAGGTATCTTGGCTACTGTAAGATCAGCACCAAGGGCCTTAGCGATGATAAGAGCTGCTTCCTCGCGAGTTAGCACATCACGAGATCCACTTTCTTTGATGCGAGTACTCCAAGTGTCACCTTTTCCAAGTAGACGGTCGAAGAGCGTTAGAAGCTCTGCCTGATTTAAGGTGTCGGAAGGCTTAAAGCTGCCGTCGGCTCCTTTGCCAGCAATGATACCATGAGCAGCAAGGACCTCGATATCGGTTTGAGCCCAGTGTGTGCCAATATCCTTAAAGCTTATATTTCTGGATGCTGCGCTGTAAGAACCATCACCAGTAACGCTAAACTGAAGAATACCATCTTTAGTGATAAAACCAGGTTGCAGGTAGGACCATTTACGATCTTTTGATTCTACATAAGCGGCAGTCTTTCGAGCATCATGAAGACTAGCGGCTTTTAGATTAAGCTGAAGCATGATCGGCTTTCCGGTTGTCCAACCATTTTTGATGGTGAGAATGGAAGAACCGATATTTAATGCTGCTGAGCTACCTGCTAAAACTGCTGTGTTGCCCGCATCGGTCAGACTAATCGTAAGGGTTAAGCCGTTGCTGTTGATGAAATCCGGAAGTGTCGCCGCTGGAATGAGTACATTGAACCCACTACCATTTAGGCGGAGTGCATTCTCCGATTTCTTTAACTGCTCGGCTTGGGCCGGGGTAAGAGTAACAACAACTTGGCTATATTTATTGAAGCTTACATCGCTAAGATCAAGTACAGAAGTTTTATCTTTTGCATTCTGGATCGAATTTGCTAATGCAGTGTCTAAGATGTTGAACACCGCTGAAGCCTTGCCACCTGCTGGATCTGCAGTCTCTACTAGCTTCCCAGATTTCAATGCGATTCCAGAAGCGGGAGCACTGGTTGCCGTAGGTACATTCGATTCAGGTGTAGGTGTCGGTGTCGGAGTTGCTGTTGGTGACTCTGTTGGTGATGGTGTTGGCTTCGGTGTTTCAGGTGTATTAACAGTTACGCTTACCGTTCTCAAACCAGATGGGATTGTTGATGTTGTAGCATCATTCCAGACCTGTACATCGTACAGCTCCAAGTCGTATTTTCCCGCTTTAGATGGTTTGAAGGTTATTTTGCCTAGTGAGCCGGAGCCGTGATAAGCACCACCTGACAGATTGACGCTATACTGTGTCAGTTTGCGGCCGTCTCCCAGATCATAGGTTTCTGAGAATTCTGTAAGTGGAATACCAGAAAAATTCTCCTCTTGATAGGTAGCCAGTTGTACGCTTGGCTGGATCGCTGGTGTTTCGAGAGAACCATCGTAGATGACAGCGAATGAAGCCCCATAGATGCCATAAACCTCATCAGTCACGGAATACCCTAGATCAACGGTTACCGGCTGTCCCAAATCAATGGTGGCTGCAGATAGAGACGGAGTTACATTGAAAATACCATCCCCTGTGCTATAAAGAAGTCGCTGAGCATAATCATCGTCGTCTGCGCCATTACCTACTTTATCAACCACATAGATTTTGTACTCATTAAGCCCTTCGTTAACCGGAACGTCAATGGAAAAAGCACCATTACCTGCAATTACTCCACCGAATTTATAAGTATTTCCATCATAATGTTTACCTTCGGCGTACACGGTAAACCAGTTTCCAATAGGTTGTGTATTAGAGATATAATAGGCCATTAGGTCATCATCAATGAAACCACTAATTTCTGCCGCACCAGGATCGGTTGGCGCCTCACGTTCGTACTCCTCAAGTGTGATGCCGGAAACTAATGGCTTCTCGGTATCAATTGTGAACTTGATCTTTTGTGTCTCGAGCAGTTGTCCATTGGGAAGCACAGGAGTGATGTAGTAGTGACCATCTGGTAAAGTGGACTTGGCGGAGGTCTCCAGGTCTGTTAACGTTCCATCCCAATTTGTAATTTCATACACGCCACGATAGACCTTTTCATCGATAGAATAAACTGCACCTAAAACTGTCGAAGGAGCATCTATTGAAGAGGCTACAAAACTTATGCCATCCAGCTCTTCATTGACAGAGAAGGTAAAGGTGGTATCGTCTGAGCGTCCATCCCCATTAGGAGAAATCTGTGGATCTTCAAAAGAAAGTTGATTAACAGGCTCTAAATTGAATTTATCGCCAACAAGTGCATTAAAGGGAAGGCGAAGAGTTTCTGTATCAGAGGTTAGGAACAGGATACCTTCATATGCTCCCTCTTTTGCAGTGTCAGATACCTTCAGTGTAAATTGTGCATAATGATCTACACCTGAGGTAATACTTTTTGGTGCAATATTAATACTAATGTCACCAGGCGCTTCTGTAAGCCATTCAGTGGATAGCGTGTAGGTTGATCCAATCCCTTTAAAGTCCTCTACGTAAACTGATTTCGTTACGCTAGCCCCTTTTGGGAGCAGGCCAAAGGACAAGGAACCTGTGTAATAAGGGATTTCTACAGTACCTGGAAGACCACTAATTAAGCTCTCCCCGACTTTAGCAATAGATTCAGCTTTTGCTGATTTCTCCAAATTAATTAATCCGGCACCTTGTTGATACAAAGAGTAAGCATCTCCATTACGCTTGAAGATAGGATCCGCATTGTTCATCAGCAGTGCTTTAATTTCATTTGGCTTAAGGTTAGAGTTTTCACTCAGTAGCAAAGCGACAGCTCCTACAACATGTGGGGTTGCCATACTTGTTCCGCTTTTTAAGCCATAAGCATGTTCGTAATCCCCAGTCCAGCTAGGAATCGTCGAGTTGATATTGACCCCTGGCGCAACAACATCAGGTTTGATTAGATAGTCCGGCATCCCAGGACCCATAGAGCTAAAATTAGCTAACTGATTTACTTCAAGCGCTATATAGTAACTGATTATATCTTTAGCAGCATTCATCTGAGTTTTTATCTTTATGCCATCTGCTTGAGTAATTCCGTAGGTAGGAATGTAATTCCCGGGCGCACCGAGGGTGGGACTGATTTCACCTGCAGCATTATTAGCAATTAGGACAAGCTTGGCTCCAGCTGCTTTGGCATTTAGAGATTTATCTCCGAAACTCAGCACACCTCGATCGACAAGGACTACCTTATCTTTAACATCTAAATTTGTGTAATCGGAAGTAGCACCAAGACCAGCGTAAACGATCTTACTACCAGCAATATTATCAACTAAATCTGGGGAATAAGTGGCTAATGTCCCTGGAATTTTTTTAACATCGCCAATATCAAAGAATGGGGTATTCACTGGGGTAGTAGAAGCACCTACACTAAGTGCAAGTTGAGATCCAGCAGGTTCGCCCAATGTTGCTACATCCGGTCCAGCGTTACCGGCGGCAACAACAACATTTACGCCCGATTTTATGGCGTTGTCTATCGCGATTGAACTTGCGGAATAGCTTTGGTTGACATCAGAGCCCAGGGAGAGGTTAATGATATCGGCTCCATCAGCGACCGCTTTCTCAATACCCGCGATTACAACCGCTGTTGGACCGGAACCGTAAGGGCCAAGTACGCGATACGCGTACAAATCCACCTCAGGTGCAACATCCAATATTGTACCGGCTACATGAGTGCCATGCGAGGTTTCATAGGGACTACCATTTTTTGGAGGGAAGTTAGCATCAGGAGGTGTTTCTGATGGATCATTATCCTGATCATAGGCATCGTACCCTCCCTTATAATTATCTTTTAATAAAGGGTGATTTTTATCGATGCCAGTATCGACAACCGCTACCTGTACCCCTTCTCCTGTATAACCTAATGCATGTAGTTTATCCGCACCTATAAGATTGCCGCTGTCCGAATAAGAACGTGTAACAGGCAAATTCGCTACCTCAACACTGTCTGCTAACGCATGGACTTCATCATTTGGATAAACAGCTGCAACGCCCGGAAGCTCTAATAGCTTGTTTACTTGATTGGCTGGCAGAGTAATGGAATATCCGTTAAAAATCTCACTGTATTCAAAACCGATGTCGGCATCTATTTTCTGCGCTGAGGAAATAAAGCTTTTATGTTCGGAGATAATTTTACTGCGCTGTAAGGAGACTGAGGATCGTAAAGAAGAAGTTTTAGCCTCATTCTCATACACACTGACTGGTTTATTAGTTAATTCCACAATTACGGATACTGGTGCTGAACCTTTGAGCACACCCGCGTAGTTATGAGGGGTCACACTTTGAGACTGTACATTATTAACTAGGTTAGTTGATGATTCAAGGGATGAGTTCGCAAATGCAGCGGATGGAAAAAGGACAGAAACAGCCAGTCCGAAGCTCGCCGCCCCAATACCAAATCTTTGAATAGAGTGTTTAAAGGTACGTTTCAAATAAGTTCATCCTCCCAAAATGAATTTTTATATTGCAGTGTGTATCTGTAATTCTCCTCCTCAACGTAAAATGTAAAAAATTATGAAAATTAAATTTATTCTACAGCTATAACTTCAAATCGAATATACAACTTTAGTACTATATTGCAGGGAAGAATTGAAGAAAATGTCGAATTCCTAGTAGATTAGTGGAATATGAGAAAAAAAAGGCATAAAACAAGCGAAAGGAAGACAATATAAAGGAATGCAACAGATATCTGAATTTCAAGCGAAAGCGGGGATAAGATGTCGGAAAGATCTATTTTGGCTTATTTTAAAAGTCCTGAGGAAGCGGAGGGCGTTGCTCGTAAGCTCCGTGCACTTCGGGCCATTGAAATCTCCATTGATCGCTTCAGTAGATATGGAGGCACGAGCTTTAGCTCAGGGGTAAACCCAGTGACAGGTAATGTTGCCAGAATGGACTCCCTGACTGCTGAGCGTGCACACACAGGGATACTAGCTGCTGCTGATACCAGCGCGAGCGGAATGAGTCATGGCGGAGATGGAGGACCGACGGGTAGAGATATTTTACTTACGGTGATCTTGCATTCAGAGTCCTATGATCAGGCATTACGCATAATTGAAGAAGCGGGCGGGATGATTTGAATAATTACTTCATTAATAAGACGAAGGGAGAATAACGATACTATGGATAGAGAGAACTCACAAATATTCTCAAAGACCGAGAAGATGAAAATGCTGTACGAGGCGAAGGCAGAAGACGTGGAATTCTCAGCAGCAGAGGCAGATCTGGAGGATATCGAAGCACAGGCCCGAGCTCTAGAAGCGGACAAACGTCAGCTGCATGAAATTATGAAAAAAGAATAGGAACTAAGTTAAGAAAGATACCTCACATTGTGGGGTATTTTTGCGTTCTGGTGTGTATAATTAGGAGAATAGCCCAAGCTGGAGGGGAAATATGGATAACGTTATTTTGTGGACCGGATTAGCGCTGCTTATCGCATGCTTAACTATTATGAATCAGAAGCAACTCTATTCTTCAAAAGTTAAACAAGCTTACCGTGAGCTGCGGGAGCTGACTGAAAAAGTTCGCTTGGAGCGATCTGAGGCAAGCGATTTATACCGTTGGGAAGTAGAATTAGCCGAGATGGAGAAACACCCGAGCGAACTTAATAAACTGGATGCTGAGATTGGGCTTCGTCAGGCCTTTGTGATGTATCTGGAACGACATAGTCCACTGGATGCAAGACTCCCTAGTTTAAAAGAAGCCGCAGCTCATCAAAAGGATTCAGTGTGGGGAATCAAGATGGGGGATTACGGGTCCAAGAAATAAAGAAATGTACATATAAGAGATCACTTTCCTGGAGTCTTTTTTAGTCACGAATTCAATTTATTTTAATAACAATCATGTATTTCTCTCTGCGGAATAAGAGCGTATAATTGTTGAAATATACTTCAAGATGACGCGAATAACTTATAGATATCCAGGAGGAATTATTATATGGGAATGGTATATTCTCAAGGAGTGACCGATGAGCTTGTCGTCCGATCTTTAGAAAGAAATTTAGCTATAATAAGGTTCGATCTTGATCGACGAGTGGCTTATGTAAATGACGTTTTTGCTAGTTCGATGGGGTATAACAAAGAAGAGATGTATGGGATGCATCATAAACAGTTTTGCTTTTCTCACTTTGTAAATAGTCCAGGCTATGAATTGTTCTGGCAGGATCTTTTTTCAGGAAAAAGTTTTCAGGATAAAATTGAACGTATGGATGCAAAAGGAAATGTGGTTTGGCTGGAAGCTACCTATATGCCTGTCTTTGATGAAAATAATGAACAAGTCATTGGCGTATCTAAGATTGCGACTAATATCACGGATCGACAAAATAACATGAGTATCGTGGTACAGCGGATGCAAGAGATGTCTGACAGCTTAAATCAAAGAGCCGAAAAAGGTATTGAACGTAGTCAGGAACTATTGCAGAGCGTCGACAAAATTGCTGAAGTATCAATCGAAAATACACAGACCCTAGCTAATCTGGAGACACAAGCGGTATCGATTCAGGGGATTGTACAAACTATTCGTAATATTGCTTCGCAAACGCAACTATTAGCGCTTAATGCAGCTATTGAAGCGGCACATGCCGGGGAGTTTGGGCGAGGTTTTGACGTGGTTGCTAAAGAAGTTCGAAAGCTATCCTCCATGGTGCAGGATTCGATCATTCAAGTAAAAGATAGTGTGGATGCCATCACGCTGGAAATCGATAAAATCTCCAAAGGAACAAACCAGGTACAAGAAAATATAGAAGATAGTCAACAGCAGATTCAAATAGCATTAGATGATTTTAAGAATATTTCTTCCTCAGCCCAGGATTTAGATACACAAGCACGAGAGGTTATGAATATTATTTAATTTTTGTAGGCTGTTAGTGGAAAATATAAAGGAAAGCCAGTTCTCAGATTTATGGGGAGTGGCTTTTTGTGTTGCGAGTATAATTGCTATCTTTCATCTGTTATTACCAGCCTCTATAGTTTATGCTCAGAAAAACGAACCTTTTCCAAAGACTGGTTGTCATATAGATATCACAGTAAAGAAAGGAGGGCGCAAGATTTGGAGACTAACCGAGAGTTATTCGAAGCCTACAACAAGGATGTATATCGGACCTGCTACTATATGGTGCATGACGCGGCTGATGCGGAGGACTTGACTCAGGATGTGTTCATTACTGTATTTCGTACGAATCGTGAGAACGTAGAGCATATGAAGGCTTGGATTATGAAAATAACGGTCAACCATTGCCTGAATCATTTGAAACGGAAGCGAACTTTACAGCAAAAGGTCTCAGACAATCTTTATTTATTTAAAAAATCTCCTGAAATTGCTGTAGATCGGTTGATTGAACAACGGGAGACGACCATGGAATGGGCGAAATATTTGAGTCAGCTCCCTGTCAAACTTCGGATGGTGATTACACTTAGGTATATGCATGATTTCAGCTTGGCTGAAGTATCAGACCTGCTATCCATCCCGCTCGGGACGACCAAATCAAGGCTGCATAAAGGGTTAAAGGTATTGCGGAGAATTTTACTGGAGGCTGGGGTTCAAATTGAACGGAAAGAGGGCGAATCTTATGAAAAAGTTGGAGAATATGCTGGAGCATCAGTTAAATGAGGGTCAAAGTGTAACATATCCTGATTTTGAAAGCATGTGGGAGAGAATTGAACATAACACTACAACCTCTTTTCACGCCAGGATGAGTAGCAGTAACCAGAAACGGGGGAGAAACTGGAGTAAAATAGCACTTGTCTCATCGTTCTCAGTAGTTCTAGCGGCGGCGCCGGTGTATGCGGCAGTTCATTATAATTGGGATACAATGCTCCATGGAAGAGGTGGAATTCAAGCCGTTCTGGCACAAAATCTCGGCCAAAAGCTGGATCAATCGATAACGAAGGGTGGAGTAACATTAAAGCTACATACAGCCATCGTGGATGAGAATCGGACGGTCATCTTATTCACATTGGATGTTGGACAACGACAGGACAATGAAATTTGGCGTGTGAATGAGATGACGCTAAAAGGAACTGAGGAGGCGAACAGCTCTGAAGCGTACAACTATCTGAACTGGGACGAGAAAAACCAAATTTATAACGGTTATTTCGAAAGTGAATGGACACCAGAGAAGGACACCGTGAATGTTCAGCTAGTTACAAATGATATGCAGGCTTTTAGTGAACAATCGTTAGATTTGCCGCTGGATATTCACTCGACGGAGACACAGAGCTTCCCTATTGGACAGGAGGGGATGCGCAGCATAGAGGTGAAGCCGTTTACCCAAGGTCAAGAGAAAATGTTATTCTCTTCAGCGATCATTTTTGATCAGCCGGAAGCCAAAGGCTGGGCTTATCCAAATATTGTCGGGTACAAAAACGGAACGCTCATAAACTCACTGCCTGGAGGTACTTTCGGTACACCAGGAGAAAAAGGGGAGTATACAGCGCAGCAATACTTTAAAGCGGGGGATGTTTCCAGCGGTCAAATGACTTATAAGCTGCAATATATGAAGAAAGAAAAGGATGTTAATGGACCACTTTCATTCGATCTTCAATTAAGCAAAAAGCAGATGGAAAGCGGGACGATAAAAACGAGTCTTAATCTGCCGCTTGAGGTAGGTGAAACTGATTATACACTTGAGAATATGATTGTGTCGCCTACTCAAATTCGAGTCACTGTTAGAAGTAAAGATATAGACAATAGCTTCCCTTATAAAAAGTATGCTCTTGAAGTAGCAGGCAAGATGCTTGAGGGGAATTTATGGAGATCTCCAGAAGGTGAGCCGGAGCTGACAGTGCTTCGTTTCGAACGGCCAGTTGACCTTGAAATTACGCAAGAGACTCCGATTACCTTTGTAGCTAAATATAAGGTGACTCAGCATGGCAGCTATAAAATTACCAATAGTAATGCTGACAAAATACCGCTGCTTTTAACGAATATCTCTCAAAAGAAACAGACGATTATCCAGCAACTCAGCGGGTATCCGGTGAAGTGGACATACTATATGCAGGGATCCGATCTTTACGTAGAAACTGGGAGTGAAGATGCACGCTTCGGTGGAATTAACCAGACACATATCGGGCTGGGTAAAGAGCGCATTCTAGGTAAACCGATAACCGTCAATTTCGCGGGGGATGGAAATAATAAGGCCATTGATGTGTATAAGGATTTCAAAGGTACAGAAGCTACTATATATATGTTCTACTATACAACTGATGATCCGGATAAAGAATCGAGAGTGCAGATCCAGCCTTAAGAGGTAGGCAATACGTAAGCGTATAGAAATAGAATAACTTTTTTAGGGGATGAACCTTGTGTTCTTCCCTTTTTTTCGTATACAGTGAGTAGACGTTATAAAGGTTTAGCTATGAATAATTAAAGGGGGAAAATGATGGAAGTCACTCGCTGTGCTTGGGTCAATGATGATCCTCTATATATTGCCTATCATGATGAAGAGTGGGGAAAGCCTCTGTATGGTGACCAAATGCTGTTTGAATTGCTTATGCTGGAAGGGATGCAGGCAGGGCTGAGCTGGTATACTGTACTAAAAAAACGGGCGCGTTTCAGAGAAGTATTTGACGGATTTGATCCGAATAAGATTGTTCATTATGATGAAGCCAAAATTGCAGAGCTAATGAGTGATCCAGGGATTATTAGAAATCGATTGAAAATTGATGCTATCATCCGTAATGCGGGTGTGTATTTGCAAATTTGCGAGGAATATGGCAGCTTTGCAGAGTATCTCTGGAGCTTTGTCGGAGGTGTGCCAACTATTAATCATTGGAAGACTCGTGCAGATGTACCTGCTTCGACGGTTCAGTCTGATGAGATGAGTAAGGCATTAAAGAAGAAAGGCATGAAGTTTGTGGGTACTACAATATGCTATGCTTTTATGCAAGCATCAGGGATGGTGGATGATCATTCGCTCAACTGCTTTTGCAGGCGTAAAGAGGATGTCGCAGGTCGTTGAGCTGTAGTTTGGCGTTACACCAATAAGAAATGTTATACTATGAAGCGAATGCTTTCGAGGTCAGTTTTGCACGAAGTGAATCAATGAAGCAAATGCTCACAAAACAAAGCCTATGCTTTCGAAGTCAGTTTTGCACGAAGTAAATCAATGAAGCAAATGCTCACAAAACTAAGCCTATGCTTTCGAAGTCAGTTTTGCACGAAGTAAATCAATAAAGCAAATGCTCACAAAACTTTTAGGAGGATTACATAAAGATGTTATGGCATGAAGTGACGATACATACAACAGAAGAAGCACAGGAAATGATTTCGAATTTTTTATATGAAGCTGGTGCGGGTGGGGTCTCTATTGAGGAATCCGGCACACTGAATAAAGAACGGGATACACGTTATGGTGAATTGTACGACCAACCTTTGAATGATATTCCTGAAGGGGAAGCGGTCATAAAAGGGTATTATGCCGATTCCACAGATATGGATGCTGTTATAGAAGAATTGACTCCACGGGTAGCCGAATTGCATGAGTACGGGATTGATCCAGGCAAAGCGTTGATTTCTTGGAAGACTGTGGATGAAGACGAATGGGCGCATGCTTGGAAGCAATATTTCAAACCGCTGCGGGTATCGGAGCGTCTCACGATTAAACCAACCTGGGAGGAGTATACGCCTGAGAACCCAGATGAAGCCATCATTGAGATCGACCCTGGCATGGCATTTGGAACTGGGACTCACCCTACAACAGCTCTGTGCCTCCGTGCACTGGAGAAGAATATTAGCGGCGGTGAAGAAGTTATCGATGTCGGCACCGGTTCAGGAATTCTGGCTGTAGGTGCGATGCTGCTAGGTGCAAAATCCGTATTGGCCTTAGATTTAGATCCGGTGGCTGTGGAAAGTGCACGGGAGAATGTAGCCCTTAACAAGCTTGAATCATCCATAACGGTAAAAGAGAGCGATCTTCTATCGCTGCTGGGCGGGGAAGGCGTAGCTGATACAGCGGCTGGAGAGATGTGGCCATCCGCTAGACCTGGTCACTCACTAGAAGGAACCGTTCCTGCTAAGCAAGAGCAAGAAGGTAGCCTTGGCGTGACATTGCCTGTACAAATTGTAGTTGCGAATATTTTGGCGGAAATCATCGTATTGTTTACGGATGATGTATACCGCGCGCTTCAACCTGGGGGTCTGTACATTACCTCTGGTATTTACAAGGATAAAGAAGGGCTTGTGGCGAACGCGCTGAAAGCGTCTGGTTTTGAGATTATTGAAATATCCCGTGAGGAAGATTGGGTGGCGTTTACAGCCGGAAAGAGGTAAAGATGGATATATTACAAAATATAATTCGAGTAGATTTAGATCAGCTTCCTTTCCTGCTGATTACGATTTTAATTGCTTTTACAGTACATGAATTCAGTCATGCTTATTTCGCAAATAAGTTTGGTGACCCAACAGCAAGATTACTTGGCCGTATGACGCTTAATCCTGCTGTTCATTTCGATTTCTTTGGTATTTTGCTCCTGCTAGTTGCCGGCTTCGGTTGGGCACGTCCGGTTCCGGTAAACCGCGATAACTTTAGTCGTCCTCGTCTCATGGGAGTCATCGTGTCGGCTGCGGGACCAATCAGTAACCTGCTCTTAGGAATTATTGGTGCTATAATATACGGTGCACTTGCGGCAACTGGAGTTCTAGATAATATCTCGAATGATCGCATGCTTGAGGCTGTATACTTATTCTTTGGCACCTTCATTCAGTGGAACTTCTTTCTGTTTCTGTTCAATCTTATTCCGCTGCCGCCACTGGATGGCTATCGGATTGTGGAAGATATCGCCCCACGTTCGATCCGCGGCAAATTACAGCAGTTTGAACAATGGGCTGTATTCCTCTTTTTATTGATTCTGTTTATTCCTGGGCTACGGACTTATACGATTGATCCGCTAGCAATCTGGGCTAGTGAAATGTCGAGAACATTTGTACAGCTGTCACTAAGAATTTTTGGCAGCTAAGGCAAGGAATGAACTCTGTTCAACCTTTGTCAAACATTGTATTATGTAATTTGATCAAAATTTGATAGTTGATTTTCGCCTGAGCCATATTTATATTTCTTGAAGAAACGGGTGACGTCCTTATAAGGGCGACTAAGCCGTTTCTTCAAATATAATAAGGGATAAGTTTCACGTTATACTTTATTTCTTATATTTTTTGATTAAACGCTTACCATCCTTATAAGGATGCCGAAGGCGTTTATATTTGTTACTGAATTCATGAACAGGATGATGATGAGATGCAGCGATATTTCGTTACACCGGAGCAGTTTGGTGCGGATACCGTGAGAATTGATGGGGAAGATGCCCGTCATATTGCTAAAGTGATGCGTGGTAAGGCAGGGGACAAGCTTATTGTGAGCGATGGTGTTTCCCGTGAGGCATTAGTAGAGATTGCGCAGATTGAAATTGGGGAGGTCACTGTGAACATCTTGGAGTCTCTGGAGATGACGCATGAACCTCGAATTAAAATTACAGTAGCTCAGAGCTTGCCTAAGGCTGATAAGATGGAAACGGTCATTCAGAAGTGCACAGAGATTGGTGCTGTGAGCTTTGTTCCTTTTCTGTCAGAGCGCACAATAGTGCAATACGACGAGCGTAAGGAAAGCAAACGACTGGATCGCTGGCGTAAAATTTGTAAGGAAGCTGCCGAACAGGCTCACCGGAATATCGTTCCGGCTGTAGCTTCACCTCTTTCTTGGAAACAGCTCTTGCAGACTTTTAGCGAGTATGATGCCGTTTATTTCTGCTATGAAAAAGAGGAAGGCTTGCAGCTTCGTAGCAGTGTTGCGCCTTGGTTAGCATCGCTCTCGCCAGAGACTGGTGGGAAGGTAATGGTAGTAGTAGGTCCTGAGGGAGGCTTTACGCCGGAGGAATGCCAAAAAGCAGAGGAAGCCGGGGCAGTATCCGTAGGATTAGGTCGGCGTATTCTGCGCTGTGAGACAGCGGGCATGGTTGCCGCTGCTTGTATTTTATATGAATCTGGAGAAATGGGAGGAGCTTAAGAGATGCCATCCGTAGCGTTTTATACTTTAGGTTGTAAAGTGAATTTCTATGATACCGAAGCCATTTGGCAGCTATTTAAAAATGAAGGTTACGAGCAGGTTGATTTCGAGGGTCCCGCCGATGTATATCTGATTAATACTTGTACTGTAACTAACACAGGTGACAAAAAAAGCCGTCAAATGATCCGCCGTGCCGTGCGCCGTAATCCGGAGGCTATCGTAGCCGTAACAGGCTGTTACGCGCAAACTTCGCCTGGGGAGATTCTAGATATTCCCGGAGTCGATCTTGTTATTGGTAACCAGGACCGCGATCAGATTATGACGCATGTGAAGAACATTGAAGCCTCACGCCAGCCGGTTAACGCTGTGCGTAATATTATGAAGACACGTGAGTTCGAAGAGATGGATGTACCAGGCTTTGCGGATCGGACGCGTGCGTTTATGAAGATTCAGGATGGTTGCAACAACTTCTGCACCTTCTGTATCATTCCATGGTCGCGGGGGCTGTCCCGCAGTCGTGATCCCAAAAGCATTGTCGCTCAAGCGCATCAATTGGTAGAAGCAGGATATAAGGAGTTTGTACTTACGGGTATTCATACCGGAGGTTACGGCGATGATCTGGATAATTACCGTCTCTCCGATTTGCTGTGGGATCTAGATAAGGTGGATGGACTGGAACGCGTACGTATCAGTTCTATCGAAGCTAGTCAGATTGATGAGAAGCTGCTTGAGGTGCTGAACCGTTCCTCCAAAATGTGCCGTCATCTGCATATCCCGCTACAAGCCGGACATAATGATGTGCTGAAGGCGATGCGCCGTAAATATACGACCGAAGAGTATTACGCCAAAATGCAATTGATCCGCCAGGCGATGCCAGATGTGGGAATTACCACTGACGTTATCGTTGGATTTCCGGGTGAGACCGATGAGATGTTCCGTGCAGGTTACGATTTCATGAAAGCTATAAATTACTCCGAGATGCATGTTTTCCCTTATTCCAAGCGGACAGGTACGCCTGCAGCAAGGATGGAGAATCAGATCGATGAGGAGATCAAAAATGTACGCGTTCAGGAACTGATTGATCTATCTGAAGAGATGCAATTAGCTTATGCCCGTAAGTTTGTTGGACAGACGCTTAGCGTAATTCCAGAAAGATCAGCCAAGGGTGCGCCGGGTCGCAGTACGCAACATGGTTTCAGTGATAACTATTTACAGGTGTTCTTTGAGGGTGAGGATTCACTTCAAGGCGAACTTTGTGATGTGAAGATCACCGAAGCTGGTGTGAATGAATGCCGAGGCGAACTGATCGGGGTAAGTCAGAGCGGTCTTAAGCAGGCTGTTCGTTAAGGAATAGACGTTAGTTAAAAGACAGCAAAGGAGCAATTCTCCCGTTCATGGAGAATTGCTCCTTTGTGTTTTTGACGTTGGCTGAGGAGTGCAGCCGCATAGCCGAGGCATAGCTGCTATATGAGAAAGGCATAGATCTCTCCTAATCTTGCGGCTCTCTATGGGATTACTAGCATGCTTTTTATCAGTTTGAGCATACTTTCGGACCCCAAGGAAAATTTTCTTGGGAAAGTGGTACATATATTAGCAGTGATTTTGCAAAGTAGGCCAAAGCTACGCCCGTATCGCCCGAAAGGTGGGAAATGTGAGAAAGAGGTGTAAAAATCCCCCAGATAACGCCCGAAAGGCGCGAAACGGCTGAAAGAGGTGTAAAAATCCCCCAGATAACGCTCGAATGGCGCGAAACGACTGAAAGAGGTGTATAAATCCCCCAGATAACGCCCGGAAGGCGCGAAACGGCTGAAAGAGGTGTATAAATCCCCCAGATAACGCCCGAAAGGCGCGAAACGACTGAAAGAGGTGTATAAATCCCCCAGATAACGTCCAGAATGCGCGAAACGGCTGAAAGAGGTGTATAAATCCCCCAGATAAAGCCCGAATGGCGGGGAACGACTGAAAGAGGTGTATAAATCCCCCAGATAAGGCCCGAATGGCGCGAAACGACTGAAAGAGGTGTATAAATCCCCCAGATAACGCCCAAAAGGTGTGAAACGGCTAAAAGAGAAGCTCTCGCTTACAATCACAATAAATGACTTGTACTACGTCATCTTTTTAACACTTTTATGGACGAAACTGGCATGATGAATCATGATCCATTACGCAGAAAAGTTGTTTTATACGAAACTTCTGATGTATTTGATGTTTTTATGCCAACAGCGACTAAGGGAGGTTCGGTAGTGACACAAATGGAGTGCATAAAATGCACCCAAAAACCACCAATTAAAGTACTAATAAAACTCCAAATAATGAGCTACTTCTGATAACGAATTCTTAAGCGTAGCGCCAAGAAGTAGTCAGATAAGAGATGGGTGCATCAGCAGCCACTGCAATTCATGGCTTTTGGGGTCCCTTGCATGGTCAAAAAACCATCCGCAAAATCATAACTGAAATTACACCTGCCAGTACAGTACCAAGTAAACTCCGGGTTTTTATCGCGATCCAAAAAGTAGGAATTGCTGCAAAAAGCTCAATATTATTAGCTATAGGTGAGAATTTTCCATCATTCAAGAAGATCTCCTGACCTATTAATGCCGCCATGACAGAGATAGGAACATAATTCAACCAGCGCATTCCCCATTCAGGTAATTCAAAACGGCTTAGAATCATTAATGGAACCACCCTTGGAATGAAGGTCACCAAAGCTGCCCCCAGAATGATCAGCAGAACATCCCATCTTACTTCCATTTTTCAAACACCATCCCTATTGTAGATGCAATAACTGTTGCGATAATCACTCCAACACTACTGGAGAACAGGAAGGAGCTTCCTATAGCTATGATCACTGCAAGGATTGCGACAACCAAATCAAGTCTTATTTTTTTGCGGTCCATCATGGAAATCACAAGGATGCCGATAAACATGGCGGGTAACGCAAACTGCAAACCGAATTGATCCGGATCTGAAATCCACTGGGCCAAAAAAGCACCGGCTATATTTGCAAGAAACCAGTTTAAATAAGCGGTGATGTTAAGTCCGTGCATCCATTGTTCACTGATTCGCTCCTTATTCAAGGTTTGATTGATGGCGACACCGAAGGTCTCGTCGGTTAATAAAGAACCAACCAGCATATTTCGCAGTGGGGTAAGATGTCGGAAATAAGGTGAAAGAGCTGCGCTAAGCAAAATATGACGAAGATTAACGATAAAAATCGTAATGATAATGGCCGCAGGCGAGCTGCTTACGGCTATCATTCCAGCAGCTATAAACTGAGCTGATCCCGCGTAAAGAATCAGACTGATTAAGGCAATCTCAGCAATGCTGAGTCCGGCAGTCTTTTGAACAACCCCTGCGGCAAGTCCGATGCTCAAATAACCGAGTAGTGTGGGAATGCAATCTTTTACCCCTTTAAGGAAGCCATCTTCCTGTTTTGAAGAAGGGATTGCCTCTAGTTGAACGTTCTCTGAACTCATCGTAACCCCCTTGGTTCAATAAAGAATGTAGTAGCTAGCATATTACTTCCTTATATATTGATCAACCCTTACCTTTTCATCTAGTCTGAAAGTCCTGAATTTGGCTTTATGGAGTTATAGGGTAAACACTTGGTGTACAATTGTCGATATAAGTAAAAGAGTGTGGGTTTAAACCACCAAACGACATTATAGCCTAAGGGAGAGAACAAATGACTGTGTACAGGAAAATGACGAAAATGCTCCTCATCATGATATTGTTAGCTACTGCGGTTTTTCCGGTAAGTGTCTTTGCAGCTACCGGCGACATCAACTCGATCGAATTCGAAAGCTCAGCCAAAGTGCAGCTTACGGTTGGACAAACGCCAAAGCAACTGAAGGTATATGCGAATGTGGAAGGATCCTCCTCCAAAAGAGATGTGACTGGCGCAGTGGTATGGAATTCTTCTAACACTAACGCTGTAAAAGTAGTAAATGGTCTATTGACTCCAATAGATAGCGGGAAAGCTATTATTACAGCTACTTATAATCATGCGTTAGCTACTATTGAAGTAGAGGTTTCACATCCGATCAAAGAATTGAAGCTCGAATATAGCTCCGAGGGGAACTATAAGTTGGGTGATGAAGAGGATAAATTGCTGGTTAAAGCCAATGCAATTGGTGGCGATACAGCGACTTCTGCAAAGGATGTAACGGCTGATACCACTTGGAGCAGCTCCAATACAAGCGTATTAACGATTGCAGAAGGTAAGATTACCCTGGCAGGTGAAGGTACTTCAACCATTACTGCTAAATACAAGGACTTAACAGCAACCTTCAAAGCAGTAGTTAAATTGCCTTATTCCGGGATTGAGATTAAGAATGATGATGATATCCTTGTTAAGGAAATTGAAATGCTCGTTGGCGATAATCCGGTGAAAGTAGCTGCGTTTACCAAAGAGACTACAAAATCGACCGCAAATGATATTACCGCGAAAGCGGAATGGTCTTCTTCTAATACAAGTGTTGCTACGGTAGATAAGGGAGAAATTAAAGTCCTATCTGCAGGAAAAGCTGTAATTACAGTAGCTTATCTGGGAATTACACAAACTGTGGATGTATATGTACGTGCTCCTTTTGAGGCATTAATGTTAACCCCATCAGGCGATCAATTCTTGTTTATGGGTGAGAGTTTGAACGTTAAAGCAGAGGTTCGGGATGCTGCGAATTCCACTCCAAATGTATCGGGTAGTGCAGTATGGACTTCAGACAATCAGCTCGCGGTAACGGTTACTGCGGGAAGTGATACTGCGGCAGTCACTGCTAAAGCAGTGGGAACTTCGAATGTTAAAGCAGAACATATGGGCGTTAGTAAGAGCTTTAAAGTAACTGTATATCCAACGATTACAAACCTGGAAGCTGATAAGACGGAGCTGGATATATTCACAGAGGATTCCGTAAGTTTGCCAAAGGTAAACGGAACTAAGCTGGACGAAACGAAGCTAGATCTTAGTCAAGAAATCGAATGGACTTCTGCCAACGATGAGATCGCCACCATCAAGGATGGCAAGCTTGTTGCTGAAGCAGCTGGTACTGTTAATATTGTCGGCAAAATAAAATCCGAGAACCCTACCTCCTCCAAGGCGGCAATTCGGGATAAAAGTGTTGTAGTGAGTGTTACAGTTAAGGATAAGGTACATATCTTGCTAGGACCAGAGGAGAACTTTGTGGTTGTTACTGGCGAAGAGAAGGCCGTTCCTGAAGTAAAAGCTGTAATGGAAAATGGAAATGAACTTGATGCTACTGCCACTATGGAATGGGAAATTACTGGTACGAATGCAATTATTAAGACAACATCTTCCGGCAAGGTAATCAAAGGATTGGTAAAGGGCTCTGCAACTTTAAAGGGAACCTACGCTAATAAGACGATCAGCATCCCGGTGACCATTGAACAAAAGGTTACTAAGCTTGTTGTAGAACCAAATGCGATCGAACTGAACATTAAAGGCTCTAAATCTATAAAGGTAACGGCTTACTACTCAAACGGCAAGACGGGGAATATTTCTAGTAGCATGAACTGGGAGTCCTCGAATGAGGCAGTTGCAACGGTTAAAAGTACATCCGTTAAAGCTATAGCTGAAGGAACAGCAACGTTATCAGGTTCTTATCAAGGGATTGCTACTAGTGTCAAAATTAATGTAGTTCCTAAACTAATGAAGTTGACTGTTAACGAAAATAGACTGAAGATGGCTCCGGGAGCTGTGCAGAATGCAGTTGTGACTGCGCAGTATGATACGGGAAAGACGGCCATTGTTACTGGAAGTGCAGCGTGGACCAGCTCTAAGCCTTCTGTAGCTAGAGTATCTGCTAGTGGGCAAATTGTAGCTGTGAGCAAAGGGACGGCATCTATTAAAGGTAAGATTGGCACCAAGACAGTGACGGTAACCGTTACGGTGAAATAGATAGAGCAAGCTATTTGTATAAAAGATCTTGGGGTCTGCAAAGCCAACATCATGTTGCTTTGCAGATTTTTTTATTTTAGTCTATAGTAATTCCGACTATTCCGATGTATAATCACATAAAATAAAGAAGACGCGTTGGGGGAGATGAAAAACATGGCAAAACAAAAGATGTTATCGATTAAGACCATTGTAGCGATTGGTATCGGTTCTGCTTTATTCGTTATATTGGGCAGGTTCGGCTCGATTCCATCCGGAATTCCAAACACTAACATTGAAACTACATACGCTTTACTAGCATTGTTCGCACTGTTGTACGGTCCGTTTGCCGGATTACTTATTGGCCTGATCGGCCATACATTGAAGGATGCAATTTTTTACGGTTCCCCTTGGTTCAGTTGGGTGATCGCTTCTGGAATTGTTGGTCTCGTCATTGGTCTGCTGGTGGCTAGAATTGGGATTCATGATGGGGAGTTCGGACGAAAGGAACTGATTCGTTTTAATCTGGCTCAGATTGTAGCGAATGCAATCGCCTGGTTCTTAGTAGCACCTGTACTAGATATTCTAATCTATGCGGAACCAGCTAATAAAGTATTCACACAAGGACTTATCGCCGGAGCATCCAATATAGTCACTGTGGCAGTGATTGGCTCACTACTTGCAATTGCATATGCTAAGACAAGAACGAAGCAAGGCAGCTTGACCAGAGAAGCCTGAGTAGCATATAATCCAAACCAAAAGCCGGTGGAGATCACCGGCTTTTTTATGGCTATTGAACATCTAATGGTTGTGAATATCTTCAAACGAAGCTAAGAGGAAGGTCAAGGATGAGAAAAGCAGTGATTGAATTTAAGGATTTCAGTTTTCAATATCGAGCACAGCAAGAACCTACACTCACAGGTATCAACTTAACGATTGCCGAAGGGGAAAAGGTGCTTATCGTAGGACCCTCAGGCTCTGGAAAAAGTACGCTGGCTCATTGTATAAACGGACTCATCCCTTTTGCCTATAAAGGTGAAATGTCTGGATCATTGCAAATTATGGGTCAGGAGCAGAAAGAACTAAGTATCGCAGCATTGTCGGATCAGATAGGGACAGTATTGCAAGACCCGGACGGACAGTTTGTGGGATTAACGGTTGGAGAGGACATCGCCTTCAGTCTGGAGAATCAAGCGGTTCAGCAGGCTGAGATGAAAGAAAGAGTAGTAGTTGCGGCAACAGCGGTGGATATCCAAGATTATTTGGGATCTTCACCTCAGGAACTGTCCGGCGGACAGAAGCAGAAAACAACCTTAGCCGGTGTTCTGGTTGGTGATGTGGACATCCTGCTATTTGATGAGCCTTTGGCAAACTTAGATCCATATACCGGCACAAAAGCGATAGAACTCATTGACCGAGTGCAAAAAGAGACCGGCAAGACAGTTATTATTATCGAGCACCGACTAGAGGAAGTACTGCACCGTGTGGTGGACCGCATTATTGTGATCCATGACGGACGCGTAGCGGCGGATATGCCTTCCGCTGAGCTGTTAAGCACTGAGCTACTTTCAGAGGTAGGTATTCGGGAACCTCTTTATTTGGCGGCTTTAAAGTATGCAGGATGTACGATTACATCAGATATGAATCCACAGCATATAAACGAAATTCAGTTGGAGGCTTGTTCAAGTAAACTTAAAACCTGGTATGACAACAATAATGCGCGACAGGATAAGGTGGATAGTCCACCTATACTTGAGCTGCGAGATATTTCTTTTGGATACGTGAGAAATCAGCCTGTGCTGCATAAGCTTAACCTTTTCATCAATAAAGGAGAAATGCTTTGTATTGCTGGTCGAAATGGGGCAGGAAAATCCACGGTATCTAAGCTAATCTGTGGATTTTATAAGCCCACCTCCGGATCGATACTGATGAACGGAAGAGACATTGCCAAGGACACGATTAAGGAGCGGGCAGAGCGGATCGGTTTCGTGATGCAGAATCCAAATCATATGATTTCTAAGACGCTCTTATATGATGAGGTTGCGCTAGGCCTTAAGTTACGAGGCGTGTCAGAGGAGCTTATTCGTGAGCGAGTGCATCATGTTTTGAAAATATGCGGTCTATATGCTTTTCGTAGCTGGCCGATCTCGGCGCTCAGCTATGGTCAGAAAAAACGTGTAACTATTGCGTCTATTATGATTCTAGAGCCGGAACTCATCATTTTGGATGAGCCGACTGCAGCTCAGGATTATAGGCACTATAACGAAATGATGGAATTCCTTCTCACGCTGCGGGCGCAGGGAATGACGGTCATTATGATTACGCATGATATGCATCTTATGCTGGAGTATGCTGATAGAGCTGTAGTGTTATCTGATGGAGTGAAGCTTGCGGATGACAGACCAGAGCGAGTATTAACCAATATAGAAGTAGTAAGGAATGCTAACTTAAAGGAAACCTCACTATTTACATTGGCTATGAAGGCCCAATTGGATCAGCCAGAAGAGTTTGTAAGAAGATTTATTGCATATGATAGGAGGAGCCGGGGCGGATGAAGGCCACAATGTTAACTTTTACGAAGCAGGATTCACCTATTCACCGTCTTACAGGCGCCACTAAGCTGATTTTATTTATAGTATGGTCTGTGACAGGGATGATTACATATGATACAAGATGTCTGATAGTGATGCTGCTATTTAGTTTAATTGCCTTTAGAATTTCTAAAGTTCAATTTCAGGAGTACGCCTTTGTCCTATATTTTATCTTGATTTTCTTTGTTCTTAATCATATAGCTATCTTTATTTTCTCTCCTTTGGAAGGTGTAAAGGTTTACGGTTCACGTCATGATATTGTTCATCTTGTAGGTCGGTATACCGTTACATGGGAGCAACTATTCTATCAATTAAATATTGCACTTAAATATGCAGTAGTAATTCCTATGGCGTTATTGTTTCTTTTAACCACAAATCCCAGTGAATTCGCAGCATCGTTAAACCGGATTGGTGTGAACTATAAAATCGCATATTCTGTATCGCTTGCGCTGCGGTACATTCCGGATATCCAAAGAGATTATGAGAATATATCGTTCTCTGCTCAGGCACGAGGAATAGACATCTCTCGAAAAGAAAAGCTGCCTAAGCGGCTTAAAAATATCATTTCAATTCTTATGCCCTTGATTCTGACTAGCATTGAGCGAATTGAGAATATTAGTACGGCTATGGAGTTACGTGGCTTTGGAACTAAGAGCAAACGGACTTGGTACAGCAGTCGTCCGTTCTCCAAAAACGATTATATTGCCTTGAGCTTATTCGCTCTTATCGCAATATCTTCGACGGTAATTACTTTTTACGATGGTTCGCGGTTTTATAATATTTTCGATTGAAGTATAATAGTACAGTTGTGGAAAGTTTGGGTTTTAGGCGTTACAGTATATCGTTACGATTGAAGACGTTTCTCCAGTCTTGACCATACAGGCAGGTAACATAATGGGAGTGCGATTAGCGAGCATACTACATTAAAAATAGTCTGTGCATGGGCGATTTGTGAGGCGACCCCTCCGCCAATCCATGCAGCAGTTGCTTGTAGGGGCCCGATAAGTGGCAGGAATAACAACGCTCCGCCAATGTTAAGGGCTACATGCGACCAAGCGACGAAGACACCAGATGATGAGCCGCCGATGGAAGCAATGACAGCTGTGACGCAGGTGCCGACGTTAGCACCGAGCACGATGGCTATGCCGAGCTCTGGGGGCATGGCACCCGAGGCAGCAATGCTCATTGCCATGGCAATAACCGCTGCACTGCTATGTAGCAGGGCTGTTAGACAGGCGCCAGCGGCTAGTCCCCACAGGACACTTGTGGCAGCGTGATCCAGGAACCAGAGGAATAGGCCACTCTCCTGAAGTGTCCCGCCGATGGACTGCATAACTGCGATTCCCCATAGGACTAGAGCGAATCCTGATACAGCCAGGCTGATGAATTGCAGCGGCTCTGATATTTTCCGGCACAGTATTGCCGCTCGTGACATATGCGGTAATTCCCCGGCTATAACGGCTGCTGCCCACAGACTCAGCGAGGCAGCCAGCAGTGGGGAGGCCATGGAATTGATGTGAAGTCCGATCAATTCTGTAGTCAAAGTGGTGCCGATGTTGCTGCCTAAGATAATGCCGAGTGTACGGGCATAGGTGAGCAGGCCGGCATTTACCATGCCGATGGTGAGTACAGTTACTGCGGTGCTGCTCTGGAGCAGGGCTGACAGTACGCTGCTTGCAATCAAGCCTTTAATAGGTGTAGAAGTAGCCTTATTCAGGCTTGTAGTTAACAGAGGGCCTGCAAGCTTGGACAACGCGGTTTCCATTAGCTTCATGCCAGCCAGAAAAATGACAAGACCATATATGATAGGGAAAAGCAGATCACGGAACATAGGGCATACTCCTTTGGACGAGGGTTGTACACCAATATATGAAAGTAACGTGTAGGACATGTATAAAATCATTTTTAGAAAAACAGGGAGTTGAAGTCATTGGCATCGGTTATTTTAGAACGTAATCGCAAAAAGAGACTAGAACAGGGCCATCCATGGGTCTACGCAGGTGAAGTGGCATCAGTAGAAGGAAACCCGGAAGCAGGAGGATTGGTTGATGTCCTTAATCATCAAGGTCGGTTTCTGGCTGTAGGATATTACAATCCAGCATCACAAATTCGGGTGAGAATTGTATCACAGGGACCTTTGGCTATCATGGACACCGCTTTTTTCGCTGAGCGGTTCGAGAATTGTCTGCAGCACAGAAAACGGTTCCTGCCGGGAGCAGATGCTTACCGTTTGGTATATGGTGAAGCGGACTTTTTACCAGGGCTTATTGTGGATCGGTTCGGAGATATTCTAGTTGTGCAGCTGCTTACACTCGGAATGGACAAGCGCCGTACAGAGATTGTTGAAGCACTTGTACAGGTTATGGCACCGCGTGGTATTTATGAACGCAGTGATGTTAGCGTGCGCGAGCTGGAAGGGCTGGAGCAGACTACAGGTGTGCTATACGGGGAATGTCCACGGCATGTTACTGTAAGTGAGAATGGCTTGAAGCTGGTAGTAGATATCGAAGAAGGCCAGAAGACAGGTTATTTCTTTGATCAGCGTGAGAATAGAGCATCCATTGCGCCACTCATGAAGGGCTGGGGTGGACGAAGCGGCATAACACTGCAAGAAATCGAAACAGAAGACGGCTCGCTACAGACTTTGCCGGTAAATAAGAGTGGTAAACACGTAACCTTCCCTTATTGGGATGGTGCTACAGTGCTGGAATGCTTCTCGCACACAGGCAGCTTCACTCTGCATGCATGCAAATATGGCGCGAAAAAAGTAACCTGCCTAGATGTTTCCGCTCATGCTATAGAGAGTGCGAAGGTCAATGTGGAGCTGAATGGCTTTAGTGACCGAGTGGAATTTGTAGTGGATGATGCTTTTGCCTATCTGCGCAATCAGGTCAAGGGGCTGGAGGAACGTTCAGAGCGGGCGACGGTTGCAAGCGGAACGGAATCAACAGCAGCGACTACAAATGCTAAATCTGGGGGCAAAGCAACCAAAACCGATACCTCCAAACCGATGACAGCAGGTGGAGGCAGAACTTGGGATGTAGTTATCCTAGACCCTCCAGCGTTTGCCAAAACTAAAAGTGCAGTAGCAGGTGCATGCCGCGGTTATAAGGACATTAATCTGCATGGCATGAAGCTGGTGAATGAAGGTGGGTATTTGGTTACCGCAAGTTGTTCTTACCACATGCAGCCGGATCTATTCCTCGAAACGATTGCAGACGCAGCAAAAGATGCTGGTAAAGTATTGAGGCTTGTGGAATGGCGTGCCGCAGGGAAAGACCATCCGCAGATTCTAGGCGTTAACGAAGGACATTATCTGAAGTTTGCGATTTTTGAAGTGCGGAGTAAGAAATAAACTGGCTGTTTCGTATAGGTAATGGATTTTGATCCGTAAAAGGAGTCCTCATTTGAGGTCTCCTTTTGCGGATTTTTTGTTATGTTCTGAAAAAAGTTGAATTCGGGATTAACAAGGTATGTCTGCGTAGTCCGAAAAGTTGCCAAAACAGCACGAAATTCATGAATAGCGACTCCTGAGTCCGAATCTAATCCAGAAATGCGGCTTATACTTTATTTTGAAGGAAGTCACGATCAAGCTTAATTTTGGCCCTCGGGTACATCACTACTCAGAAAATCGTAAGGTAATATCGCCGTTATTTGTATAAGCAGATAGTTTTTTCGAACCATTCTCTTTATTGGCAGGCAAATTGCTATCACCTTTCTTTACCTTGCTTAAGATCGCGAAATCATCATATGACCCTGAAATTGAACCGCTAATATTTCCGTTTTTTGTTTCAAGGGTTATAGCCGTCCCTACATTCAATTTGTCCAGTTGGATATTTCCGTTATTTATGTTTACTTCCACTGTCCCTAAAAACACGATTGTTGGTAATACAATACTTTCATTTGATGTTTTTAAAGTCAAATTTTTTAAAGTTGCATCAGGTATCCATACCTGAATAGTTCTGGTTACTTGCGAGCCTTTTCCTCCGATATAGTCGTTCCATTCCTTATTACTGTCACTTACCATTGACAGTTCTTTATCGTCAGATAGATTAATCTTGTAAAAATCTTTCTCACTTTCATAGTAAACAATATGAATTTGTTCATCTTTAGATTGGAGGATATTTATTTTTTTGTCCTTTACATCAATTGTTAAGGTATCAATCTTTTGGGCAGGTATGGTGTGATTTCTTTCCTCCATGGAAGTGGCGTCGGAGGAACATCCTGCTAATGATATCAATAGTGTCACCAAAATGCCTATAGTAGTTAGTGATTTTTTTGCAGTACTTTTCATTATAAAACGCTCCTTCGTTAAATCATTTTTCTTTTAAATATAGCCAGTCCTACGAATGCCAATCTTAAGCTGCTATGCAGACAAGTTCCAATATGCAACAAAGCATTAGAGTTGAACAAATGATCTTAAAAAAGTCTACCCTAATAAATTCATTTTGTTTTTCGTTGCGTTTATCAGTCGTGTATGTTTTAATCATCATAAACTTTTGTGTTACAAAAAGGTCAAGAGGGTAGATATGAAGAACTATTTTACAATTAAGCAAGCAGCAGAGATCGTAGAGATGACCACTGAGACCTTGCGGCACTATGATCGTATTGGATTAGTCAAGCCATGCCATAAAGATGAATTATCGGGATATCGGTACTATTCCGAGCAGGAGCTCGTAAAGCTGCAAACCATTGAACTGCTCAAAGCAATGGATCTTACTTTAATGGATATTAAAGATATTTTGCAGCAGAATGATCTCTCTAAAGTAATTGCATTTCTAAAACAAGCAGAAAAAAGAGCAGACGATAAAATTGCTCGTCTGCAGTATGCAAAATCGAAAATTAAACGTGCCTATCTACATTATGAAAATAAGTTCCACGACGGTTATAGTCAAAGTGAAAATTACTTTGTCAGACACATAGAGGAAAGGGTAATTATGCTTTCGAATAAAATGGAAAGCCCCACACTTAAGAATTTATGGGACTATCACAGACATTTCTATCAACAAATTGAAACGTCTCTGCATTCAGAATTTCTGTTTGAAGATATGGCAGGAATGTTCACGACTGAAGGAATAACACGATTATTTGCTGTTTGCTTGAAATATCCGTCTTTAGAGGGGCTGACTGTACTACCAGAAGGGGACTATCTGTGTGCAATTTGTACCGAAGAGAATAAGAATGCTGTATTACAAAAGTTACTTGAAAGGGCAAAGACGGAATACGATGTGTGTCCAGATTTTGTTCTTCATAACATTATTGTGACTGGAATATTGCAGTGGGATTATCAGATACAACTGTTCATTAAGAAACGCACATGTTAGATTGAAAGTCGCTAATTTAGCGGCTTTTTTTGATTAAGGAATCATGTTTTTTGCCCCTGACTGAGGACAAGAACGTTATACTTCGCCGATTAGATAAATATTTAACTATAGTTCAATGTTATCTATTAACCTAACTGGCAGATTAACGCTATAAGTCTCTTAGGATTAGTATGCGTTAGTTGAACGACAACAGCGGCAGTCTAAAACTTATTTTTCAAAAGCTGACGATTTTTCAATTCATAAGCCGCGTTAAATCAATGACTCTAGTCTTTAGGGTGTTCATAGGGAAGAAGTTGCTATAGGACTCAAACGAAACTAAACAGCGAAAAAAGCCTAGATTTTGACCGTTACGGACTCCACAGGCGCTATTGACCTCAAACTAGCCGAGATGGGGGACTTTCGCGACGAATAGCTTCACTGGAGTCCGAAAAGTTGCCAAAACAGCACGAAATTCATGAATAACGACTCCTGAGTCCGCAAGTAATTAATGTAGCTAGCAGAAGCAAAAATGTTGAGTGTTGAACGCAGAACGTTGCGCACCGGGTATTAACAAACTAGAAATACTAGAAATACTAAACAGCAAGTCACCAAAATATGTTAGTTGCTGTTTACTTCGAAGCTTTTTTATTGTAAATCATTAGAAAATACTAGCAAACGCATGTTCTGATTTGTGCGGTTATGCTATACTGAGGGGACGAGGAACGACTGAACTTTTTCATTTGAACATCATCACACGGTGGATATTTCACCTTATGTCATATACATTTTCTCCGCTACGGAAGGAGTCTATCATTTATGTCGGTAACCTTTTTACTAGGCCGCTCAGGCAGTGGCAAGACAACAAAAATATGGGAGTCTATCTCATCTTCATTAGAGAAGGAGCCTCTTGGCGCACCGATCATTATTCTAGTACCGGAGCAAGGTTCTTTTGGAGCAGAACGGGGGCTTCTCACCGTAGGGAATGTGAAGGGGAGCATTCGGGCGCAGACACTAAGTTTTTCTCGGCTTGCTTATCGGGTGAAACAGGAAACTGGGGGTAGCGCTAGCCTGCCTATCAGTGAAGAAGGCAAAAAGATGTTAATTTATAAAATTATCCGCCGTCGTAAAGAGGAACTAAAATTGTTCGGTGCCTCAGCAGACAGACCGGGTTTTGTGGAACGGCTGAATCAACTGCATACGGAGATGAAGCGTTGTTGCTTGGCTTCCACTGATTTAGAGGATCAGTTGTCTGCAATGCGAGGCGCTATTGCAAGGAGCCCTATTCTTGAAGGAAAGCTGGATGATTTACAGGTGGTATTCAGCGATTTAGAGAAGGAGATGTCGCGTCTCTACATCGATGAAGAGGATCGTTTAGCGGAACTAGCTGAGCATATTCCTGATTCCTCCTACATTCGTGGAGCGGAGATTTGGGTAGATGGGTTCCATGGCTTTACCCCACAGGAATTCGTAGTGCTTAGAGAATTAATGCAGCAAGCATCGAAGTTGACCGTCTCACTTACACTTGATCGCTCCTATCCCTATGGAGATCAGTTGAATGAGCTTGAATTATTTCACCCAACTGCGGTTACTTACATTAAACTGCGTGGAATAGCTGAAGAGCTGGGCATGGATGTGTGGGACGAGCTTTTGGAGCCAGCGGTTCTTCCGCGTTTTGAAGAAAGTCCTGCTCTTGCTCATCTCGAAAGGGGATATGACCGTCGAAAGGTCTGGTTTGGTGCAGATGAACTGGCAAATGAAGCAATATCTATAGGTGCAGCAGTTTCTCACAGAGCAGAGGTTGAGGGAGCGCTGCGTGAAATGATCAGGCTGGCACGAGATGAAGGTGCAAAATATGGTGAAATGGCCGTATTAATGCGTAATATTGGAGATTACGAACAGCTGATTAAACCGTTGTTCCAAGATTATGGAGTGCCATTTTTTCTGGACCAGAAGGTAAATGAGCTGCATCATCCATTGGTAGAGTTTGTACGTTCCGCATTGGATGTAGTGCGTCGACGCTGGCGCTTCGAGGATGTTTTCCGCTGCGTAAAGACAGAGCTTTTGCTGCCGCTGGACGGGAGTATTACGCGTGAGGATATGGATGATTTAGAGAATTATGTGCTGGCTTGTGGGATTCAAGGGTATCGCTGGACGGATGGCCGTTCTTGGAAAGGAATTCCTAGCTTGTCGCTGGAAGGCGGCAGACAGATGGATGAAGAACTGCTTGCTACGATGGAACGATGCCGTGCCAGTATAACGGGTCCTCTATTTGCTTTTGAGAAACGGATACAGAAGAGTAGAAGCGGTCTTGAACTTTGTACCGCCGTGTACAAGCTGCTGGATGAGACGGATGTTGCTCGAAAGCTGGAGAAACTTAGTGTTGATTCTATGGAGAAGGGGCAACCCGAGAAGGCTAGAGAACATAGTCAGCTGTGGGGTGCAGTGCTTGATCTGCTTGATCAGATCGTTGAAATGATGGGCAACGAAAGACTTGAATTTGATGTGTTCACCGGAGTCCTAGAGACAGGACTTGCTGAGCTTAAGATGGGACTTGTTCCTCCCGCGCTCGATCAAGTACTGGTTGGTAACATGGATCGGACTCGACCAACGGGAGTTAAATACGCTTTTTTGCTTGGATTTAATGAAGGTGTTGTGCCTGCGCAGTTTAAGGAAGATGGAATTCTCTCGGAAGGCGAACGCTCTGTGCTTGAGAACGCCGGTATGGAGCTTGCTCCTGGTGCTTCTCGTAAGCTGCTGGACGAGCGGTTTTTGATCTATAATGCGCTAACGACAGGAAGTCGAAAGCTCTGGATTAGCTACGCCACTGCTGATGATGAGGGCAAGGCGCTTCTTCCCTCTGAGGTAATCCGTCATTTGCATAGAATGTTCCCAAGGGTTCATGAGCACATCCTATCCACACTTCCCTCTGCGGGACTACCAGATGAAGTCAGAGATTCCATTCACCTGGGTTACATTGGTCATCCAGAACAGAGTCTTCGTGCATTGATTATGCAGCTACGCCAGTGGCGTCAAGGGACCGAGATCCCTGTATTGTGGTGGGATGTTTATAATTGGTTTGCGTCTGATGAGAAACGAAGCCTCGAACTGAAACGTCTGCTCAGTTCATTGTTTTATCGTAATGAGGGAACGAAGCTAAAGCGTGGTACTAGCCTGCGATTGTATGGGGGATCGACACTGCGCGGCAGTGTGTCCCGGATGGAGAAGTTTGTTGCTTGCTCCTTCTCCCATTTTGCATCCTACGGACTTAGATTGAAGGAACGCCAGCTATATAAGCTGCAAGCACCTGATATTGGACAACTGTTCCATGCTGCGTTAAGTGACATGGCGGTAAGACTGAAAGAAGAGGGCCGCGGCTGGGGAAGCTTGTCTCCAGAGGAATGCCGGCGTGAGGCAAGTGAAACGGTAGAACGTTTATCGCCGATGCTACAGGGTGAAATTCTGATGAGCTCTAAACGTTACGGATACATTTCCCGCAAGCTAAAGAACATTGTTGGACGTGCTTCTGTGATTCTGGGCGAGCATGCCCGCCGAGGTAGCTTTGAGCCGGTAGGGCTGGAGCTGGATTTTGGACCGGATAAGGAGTTGCCTCCTTTAAGAATTACGCTGCCGAATGGCTGTGTGATGGAGGTTGTTGGACGGATTGACCGTGTAGACATGGCCCGTGGAGAGAATGGAATTCTTCTGCGAGTAATTGATTATAAATCGTCTCAAAAAGATCTCAAACTGCATGAAGTGTACTATGGATTATCGCTACAGATGCTGACCTATCTGGATGTGCTGCTTACGTACTCGGAGCAATGGCTCGGGCAACCGGCGCTTCCAGCAGGGACACTGTATTTCCACGTACATGACCCACTGTTAACCTCATCTAACGGGATGAACAAGGAACAGGCAGAACAAGAATTGCTGAAACGCTTCAAGATGAAAGGACTGCTTACAGCAGACCGCGAGGTAGTATCCTTGATGGATACGACTTTAGACAAAGGGTATTCTTCTATCGTGCCTGTAGCAGTAAAAGCTGATGGCAGTTTTTATAGTAGTGCTTCTGTAGCTACACCAGAGCAATGGGGGCACTTATTATCATCCGTTCGGGGAACGATCTCGGATATCGGGACACGCATTACGGAAGGTGATGTGGCGATTGAGCCATACCGGATTGGGCAGGAGACAGCCTGCACATTCTGTTCCTTTAGACCCGTCTGCCAGTTCGATGAAGCCGTGGAAGGCAATGGCTACAACAATCTGGGTAAGCCAGGGAAGGACGTTATTTGGGATCTGCTGTCCCGCAAAGGAGGAACTACACCGTGAGTATGAAGTCTGAAATAGAATCGAAACCGGAAGGAAGCATATGGAGTGATGACCAGTGGCGCGCCATTGCTGAGAGCGGTGATGATATCCTCGTTGCCGCGGCGGCAGGTTCCGGTAAGACAGCGGTACTTGTAGAACGGATTATTCGCAAAATCAGCAAGGAAGAGAATGGCTTTAGCGTAGATAGATTGCTAGTAGCTACGTTTACCAAAGCTGCTGCTGCCGAGATGCGCCAGCGGATTAGGGAAGCACTCGATCGGGAGCTTGAGGAGAATGGAGAAAATGACCATTTACGCCGTCAGCTGTCGTTGCTTGGGAAAGCCTCGATTACAACACTACACTCCTTCTGTCTGGAAGTGATCCGGCGTTACTATCAGATTATTCCTATAGATCCCGGTTTCCGTATCCTGAACGAACATGAAGCAGAGATGATGCGGCAGGAGCTGCTTCAAGAGCTACTGGAGGAAAAATATGGTGAAGTGGGTGAAGATGGCGCGGATAGTGTATTTGTACAGCTTGCTGACTGGTTCAGTGGTGAACGCAGTGATGATGCGGTACATGCGCTCATACAGCGACTGCATGATTATGCCCGCAGCCATCCTTGGCCAGAGCAGTGGCTTCGTGATACCGCAGCTGATTTCTCATTACCAGACACAGATAGCTTAGGCCGAACTCCTTGGGTGCTAAGTATTCTTGAAGAAGCGAAGCTGACCCTTGCGGGTGCAGCCAGTCAGCTTATCCAAGGCCGGGAGATTGCGCTACAGCCGGGTGGTCCGGCGCCTTATGCCGAGAATCTGACGGCCGATCTTGAGATGGTAAATGCATTGCAGGAGGCCGTGAATGAACGGCCATGGGCAGAATTATATGATATTTTCATGGAAGTATACTTTGGGAAATTGAAAGCTTGTAAGAAGGATTCGACAGATCCTGGACTGCAGGAAATGGTTAAAGAACTGCGCGATAGTGTGAAGAAGAGTATTTTAGATCTTCAGAAGGCATTGTTTGGCCGTCCTGCCGATGTTTTTTTGCGAGAACTGAATGAGGCGGCTCCTCTTATGGCAGAGCTTGCTGAGACGGTGATAGCGTTCGGTGAACGTTACCGAGTCGAAAAAGCAGGACGGGGTCTCGTCGACTTCAGTGATTTGGAGCATTATTGTCTGCAAATTTTACGTCATCCAGATTCTCTACCGGGCCATTCCCTGCCTTCTGATGCAGCGATGGAGTACCGTGCCCAATTCGATGAGGTTCTGTTAGATGAATATCAAGATACGAATAGTGTGCAAGAAGAGATTGTGCGGCTTATCTCCCGCGAAACACCTGGTAACCGATTTATGGTCGGAGATATGAAGCAAAGTATTTATCGGTTCCGTCTGGCAGAGCCGGGGCTGTTCCTGGATAAATACCGCAACTTTGGCTCTAATAATGCCGGAGGTGGCAGCAATACAGTAGGCGAATCCGAGCTAAGCGAGTTATCTGATAAGCCTAATGAATCGTCCGGCGGTTCGGTTATCGATCTGGCCCGTAATTTCCGTAGTCGTATGGAAGTTGTAAATGCCGTAAATATGATTTTTCGGCAGATTATGAACAGGGCAGTGGCGGAGATTACTTATGACGAACGTGCTGAGCTTGTGTATGGTGCGAATTTCCCGGGTGCAGCAGAGAAGGGGCCAGATACTTTTTTTGCACCGGAGCTATTATTGATCGATCGCGGAGCGGCAGCAGGTAAAGTAGAAGAGACTTCTGAGGACAGTGAGACCCCACTTCAGGAGAGTGAAGCCATTGAGAGTGAGACTGTGCAACTGGAAGCACGGGCGATTGCTCGGCGTATTTCACAGATGACTGGCCTGAATGGCGGATCCCCGCTGCTGATTTATGATAAAGGGCTTAAGATTATGCGCCCAGTGATTTATGGTGATATCGTGATTTTGCTTCGTTCGGCGAGAATATGGACCCCTTTAATCATCGAAGAGCTGCGGATGGAGGGAATCCCTGCTTATGGAGATCTGAATAAAGGATATTTTGAAGCCACAGAAGTAGAAATTGCACTTTCACTCTTGAAAATAGTTGATAATCCTCAGCAGGATATTCCACTCGCTGGCGTGCTTCGGTCACCTGTTGTTGGTTTAACTGAAGAGGAACTGGCTACGGTTCGGATGTGCAGCCATGGTTCTTTCTATCGTGCTGTAAAAGTGGCAGTGAACATGCAAGGTGTAAAAGAAAATGAGGAAGAGTACGATCTTTTCTCAGCTCATGAAATGGAATCGGCAAGCACCGCTGATATAAATACGTTCTCTAATGAGGCCTCTTTTGACAATAGCGTTCATGATGTAGGAGCAGAAAGTGAAGCTGTACCGCAGATCAACCCAGAGTTGAAGCGTAAGCTTGAGAATTTCCTGAGACAGCTTGATAGCTGGAGAGATGCAGCTAGACAAGGCAGTCTTAGTGAGCTGATCTGGCGTATTTATGGTGAGAGCGGCTATCTGGAGTGGGTTGGAGGACTGCCTGGAGGCTCGCAGCGCCAGAACAATCTTAAGGCTTTATATGATCGGGCGGTTCAATTTGAGAATGATACTGCGGCGCGTGGGTTGTTCCGTTTTCTGGTGTTCATTTCACGGCTTCGTGAGAATGGCGGAGATCTTGGTGTAGCAGGTGGCAGTGGTGAAGAGGGCAACGGGGTCAGAATAATGACCATCCATAAATCCAAAGGCTTGGAGTTCCCTGTTGTTTTTATAGCGGGTATGGCGAAGCAGTTTAATCGGCAGGATCTGCACTCTCCATTCCTGATGCACAAAGAACTCGGCTTCGGACCACGTTTTGTGGAGCGGGAAACACGTGTCAGCTACCCAACGCTTCCTTATTTGGCTATTAATCGTCGTACACGACTTGAATTATTGGCTGAGGAAATGCGGGTATTATATGTAGCTTTAACTCGCCCGAGAGATAAGATGATTCTAGTCGGTACCGTAAGAGATTTACCAAGGAAAATCGCTAGCTGGAGCAGTGTGCAGAATCGGGAAGAATTGTTGCTTGCTGATCATTTATTAGCCCGGGGACGTAGCTATTTGGACTGGGTTGGACCGGCATTGATCCGACATCCGGCAGCGGCTATTCTTCGTAAGCTAGGTGGTTCAGAAGGTACTGTCTCGACAGTGCTGCACAGCGATATCTCGAACTGGAGCATCACTGTACAGAATGCTTCCGACCTGAATTCAGGGGCATTCCTTCCAGCGGATAACGCTGAAGACAAAGCAGAAGAACGTCTATCTGTACTCAAGGCGCTGCAAAAAGGTGCATCTGTAAATGTTTATAGATCAGAGAATAGCGAAGAGATTGCCAGAAGACTAGAATGGCCTTATCCTTATACGGCTGCCTCTGGCATTCCTGCCAAAACCTCTGTTACGGAGTTAAAAGCTTTGTTGTCGATGCAGGACCAGCCTTCTTATGATCTCCTAGAGGAAGGCGGCCACCCTGCTACCTCAACAGAAAACAATAAACGTAGAAATGTGGCAGGAGCAGACAGTCTTCATTTACGCCGTCCGAAATTTATGGAGAAACGCAGTCTAACCCCAGCGGAGCGCGGGACAGCCTACCATACAGTTATGCAGCATATTCCGCTTGAGGGTTCAGTTGACCCTAAGGTTGTGGAAGAAACATTAGCACGACTAGAGAGAGTGGCTATTCTAACTGCTGAGCAGGTGGAGGCGGTGGAACCGGCTCAGATAGAGGCCTTTTATACGAATGAACTTGGTCGTAGATTAATAGATTCTTCTTGGAAGCTTAGAGAAATGCCTTTCAGTTATATGGTTCCCGCAGACGAGGCTTATAGAGGGCTAGATTATATGAATAAAGCCGTATCAGAGCTAAACCCAGAGAATCATAATGAAAGCTTTAGTGAAGCTGTGCTGATCCAAGGGGTGATTGACTGCCTGTTCCGTGAAGAGGACCGGATCATTCTGCTAGACTATAAGACGGACTCTGTTTTAGAACATCAGGGTGGGATAGAAGCGCTTAAGGAAAAATATCGTTTTCAGCTAGAGTTATACAGCAAGGCATTACAAGATATTTTGGGAGAACCGATCAGCGAAATTTGGCTGTACTTTTTTGACGGCGGACATGCTGTGAAATTATAAATCTATTCATTGCCGCATAGAGCGGGGAAAGAGGACGAAGATGCGGATATTGCATACGGGAGATTGGCACCTCGGCCGAACGCTGGAAGGAAGAAGCCGGCAGAAGGAGCAAGAGCAGTTCATAGATGAATTGGTGGAGATCGTCGATTTTCATAAAGTGGATTTGATTCTGATGGCGGGAGATGTATATGACTCCGTTAATCCACCAGCGGCTTCAGAACAGCTATTCTATGAAGCTGCTGCTAGGCTGACTTCAGGGGGAAGACCACTTGTTGTGATCGCCGGAAATCATGACCAACCGGAGCGCGTATCTTCTGTTTCACCGCTTGTATTAAGACAGGGGATTACATTGGTGGGTCTTCCTACTTCTGAGCCAGTGACTATTCATGCTGCGCGTACGGGTGAGATTGCTAAAATCGCAGCCCTTCCCTATCCCTCGGAGGCACGTCTCGGTGAACTTCTTGCTGGAGACAGCGGGGAAGAGGAGCTTCGACTGGCTTACAGCGCGCGGGTAGGCAAGCTCATGCAGCTGTTGGGAAGGGAATTCACACCAAAGACCGTGAATTTGGCGATGAGCCATATTTATGTGCTTGGTGGAGTGGAAAGTGATTCGGAACGTCCAATTCAAGTGGGCGGAGCTTATACTGTTGATCCTTCTGCTTTGGCCTGTGGAGCGCAATATACGGCACTGGGTCATCTCCATCGCGCACAGCGAGTTAAGGGGGAAGGAATGATCCGTTACAGCGGATCCCCGCTGGCATACAGCTTTTCTGAAGCAGGACAGGCCAAGTCGGTGACGCTGATTGATGTTGCGCCGGGTGGTGAACCGACCTTCGAAGAAATTTATCTTCGTTGTGGGCGTCCACTTGTACGATGGAGCTCCACTGGCGGATTACAGGAGGTATATACCTGGCTGGATGAAGGCAGAGATGCCTCTGCTTTTATAGATTTGGAAATTCGGCTTAGTGAGGCTATGTCGATGAACGATATTCAACGCTTGCGCAAGTCACGCGAGGGGATCATTCATATTCGTCCGATCTACCCGCAAATGGAGATGGAGCTCGAACAAATTTCCCGTTCGCGTATGCCTGTGCAAGAGTTATTCCGTAAATTCTATCAGCGTCAGACAGGTGGAGCGGAGCCGGAAGACAGCTTGATAGAGCTGTTCTTACAGCTAACCGAAGAAGAACGGCGTCAGCCAGAGGAAGGAGAGGAGAACTAAGGTGAAGCCTATTCTATTAAAAGTAGCAGGATTACAGAGTTATAGAGAAATGCAAGAAATAGATTTTGAAAGTCTGTGTGAGACGGGGCTGTTCGGGATCTTTGGACCAACAGGTAGCGGTAAATCAAGTTTGCTAGATGCTATTACTTTGGCAATGTACGGAAAAGTGGAGCGCGCTGTTAATGGAACACAGGGGATTATGAATCACTCAGAGGATTCACTCAGCGTGGCGTTTACCTTTGAGCTCACTTCTTCCGCTGGGGCACATCGTTATCGTGTTGAACGGAAGTTCAAACGGACAGGTGAGCAAACCGTCAGTAACACGATTAGCCGTTTCATTGAGATTACACCTGACGGGGATAACGTCATGGCGGATAAGCTCGCAGATGTTACGCGCTGCGTGGAGGAGCATATCGGTCTAAAAATGGATGATTTCACGCGAGCGGTTGTATTGCCGCAGGGTAAATTTGCCGAATTTTTATCGCTTCGTGGCGTAGATCGTCGGCAAATGCTGCAGCGCCTGTTCCATCTGGAACAGTATGGCGATCAGCTTGCAATCAAGCTTAGCCGACGGGTGAAGGAGAATGAGGCGGCGCTCCGCGCGCTCATCGCTGAGCAGCAGGGTCTTGGCAGCGCAGGCAAAGAGGATGTAGAGGCAGCGGCGGAGCGCCTCGAGCAGGCCACCCTTTATGCTGCGGAATGCCGCCGAAAGCTGGAGGCGGCATTGCAGGTCTCGGAGCGTTTCGCGCGTATTCGCGAGCTCCAAGAGGAACGCACCCGCCGCGAATTGCAGCGGCAGGGGCTGCTCGCCAAGGAGGAGGAGATTCTCCTCCTTGAACAGAAGCTCGGCCAAGCTGACGAGGCCGAGGCAAGGCTTCCCGCGCTTAAAGCATGGCGCAGCGCGGAAGAAGCCTTTAAGAGCCGATTGGCCCGCGCGGAGGGCCAAGAGGTGCTGGCCGCCGCCGCCGAGCAGGAGGCGGCGCGTGCCGCTGCCGCCGCGGCTGCTGCGCAGGCCGCGCTTGCGGCGGAAGAGCCGGCCCTCCGGGAGGGGGCCGGCACCTACCGCCGCGCGCTCGAGCTCGAGTCCGAGCTCGGGGCGCTACGGCGCGAACTCGCGGCTCTGCGTGAGCGCCGCGAAGAGGCCTCCCGCAAGCTGGCGGAGCTGCGGGAGGGCATGGCTCGGGAGCGTGAGCTTTTGGCCAAGGGCCAAAAGCGCCAGCAAGAGCTGCAGCAGAGCTTGCAGCCGCTCGGTGTCCGCTCCCAGGAGCGGCAGTCTCTGCAAGAAGCGATGCAGAGACTGCAAGGGCTGCACTCCGCCGAATCCCAGTGGGATAAGGCGGAGAAGGAGCGCCTCGAGCGTGCCGCTGCCCTGGCGGCTGCGCAGGCGCGACTCGCGGAGGCCGAGGGCCGTCGTGAGTCGCAGGAAGCTGCCCGCGGGCAACTGATCCGCGAGGCGGCGCTGCATCAAGAAAAGCTGCTGGCAACAGAAGAAGCTGGGCGCACCGCAGCGGAGCGCCTGGAGCAACATATCGGTGCTTTGGAAGCAGCTATGAAGGATCAAGAGCTTCACAGATTGTCCCTTGCACTGGCTAAGGAGCTGGAAGAAGGACAACCTTGTCCTGTATGCGGCAGCGAGCATCATCCTGCACCTGCATTGTTGCAGAATAGCTTAGAGCAACAGGAACTGGAAATGAAGCTTCAGCAAGTTCGGGCGTTGTCCAGACGGGCATTGGAAGCTCGTCATCTGTTCCGCGGTCTTCGTGAACAGGAACAAGTATGGTTGGAGCAGGTATTTGGAAATGAAGTCATTGAAGCGGCAAAACACCCTGCAGCTGCAGGTTCAGAAGTCCGTATTGCTGAAGTTCCTCCAACCGATGTGTCTATTCCCGGGGAAAAAGAATTGTCAGAACTTGAAGCTGCACTTTTGGCATTAAAGGGTCAGTCCGGTGAACTGCGCCGAACTGCGGTACAATGGCAGCAATCAATGCAGGAGGTTCAGCAGCTGTGCCTCAAAGAAGCAGCAGGTGTCGATGGTGAACGTAGCTGGGTGGAAGGAATTACTGCCAAAGCTGAGGAACTTAGCGCGCAGCTAACGACGATGCGGCAGAACTGGGCTCAGCAATTCCCGGATTTGGCACCAGGTGAAGTAGAACAAGCCTATCGTGAGCTGGTTGCGAAGGATGCACAAGCTGAAGAAATTAGATCGCGTCTTGATATCAGTGTCAAGTTTCTGGAAGAGAAGAGCGCTTCAGTGCAGAGCCTTCAAGAGACCATAACAGGGTTGGACAAAGAGCTGGCCCAGTGGATCACACAGATCGAAGGGAAGGAAGAATTGCAACGTGAAAAAGATCAGCGTCTACTGGAGTGGACGAATGGTCGCGCGGCAGCTCCTCTTCTAGCGGCGTGTGAAGGACGTCTGCAGGAGTTGTTAACGGCTCTGGAGACAAGTAAGCAATCACATCTCACAGCTGCGGAGAAGGCTCAACATGAGGTTAAGGCAGCGGCAATTTCTCGCCAGGCTGCAGAATCTGCGCGTGAACATTACGTAGCAGCTACCAGTCATTGGGAACAAAGCTTGGCATCTTCACCGTTTAGTTCAGCTGCTGAGGTTGAAGGGGCAGCGCTCACACCCGAAGAACGGGAAATGGCTTCTTCCAGGGTACGTGCTCATCGTGCCGAAGAAGCTGAGGTCTCCTTGCAGCTGCGTAACATTGAAGAGAAGCTTGATGGGGCCAGCTTAAGTGAAGAGGAATGGCAAGTAAGCCAGATCACCTTAAGAGAAAGCAAGACTGAGGATGAAATATCTCTACAAGCTAGAGCACGTGCAGAGCGTGATCTGGAGGATTTGCGGCATCGGCATATTCGCTGGATGGAGCTTGAAACTCAGCGGATTGAGCATGCTTCTTTGCAAGATCAGCTATCCAAATTGCAGACCGTCTTACGTGGGAATGCCTTTGTTGAGTACATTGCGGAGGAGCAGTTGATGCAGGTGTGTCAGTCCGCTTCTCAGCGGCTTCGTTTCCTGAGCAAACAGCGTTATGCGCTGGAGGTTGATTCGGGTGGCGGCTTTGTAATCCGAGATGACGGGAACGGCGGGGTAAGAAGACCTGTCTCAACTCTGTCTGGTGGAGAGACCTTCCTCACATCCCTTTCCCTGGCACTTGCTCTTTCAGCTCAGATCCAGCTCCGCGGACAATATCCGTTGCAGTTTTTCTTTCTGGATGAAGGGTTTGGTACGCTCGATCCAGAGCTGTTGGATACAGTGATTACTTCACTTGAAAGATTGCATAACGATCAGCTGTCGGTTGGCATTATCAGCCACGTCCCAGAGCTTCGTGCAAGATTACCGCGTAAGCTGGTAGTAGTTCCTGCTGAACAGGGCGGCGGAGGATCTCGTATCCTTTTGGAAAAAATGTGAAGGGTTTTAAACTGTGTGATTGATATCACAGATACAGTATCATCGCGCTGTTATAATACAGCTAAGCCGACATTACTTTAGAAACACCTCGGCGGACGTATGACAGGGAAAGTACTCCTTTTCATACGTCCGCCGCCGAATCAGCTTTATAAGCTGTGAAGGGTGTTTCTCTTTTTTTTGCCTTTTTTAGACCCACGGGTATTTTTATAGAACGACTTAATTTGTTAAGGAATTTCATTCTGTAATAGATACAGTTTTAGAGAGTGGATGTTGAATCTCCTAGCGTCTTTCGTAAATGGTGATTATCCTGTATGATTATCTTATGATGAAGCAAAATTTCACCAATTTTTAGGAGGCAAGCACTCTATGGAGACCGTGTTCAGCAAAATTATTGAGGGTACTATTCCTTCCAAAAAAGTATTTGAAAACGAACGTATTCTTGCATTCTACGACATCGAGCCGGCTGCACCGGTACATGTGTTGATCATTCCAAAGAAGTTCATTGCTTCCATGAATGATGTCACACCTGAGGATCTTCCGCTGATTGCAGAAATTCACAGTGTAGCGCAACAGATCGCTATCGACCTTGGGATTGCTGAGTCTGGTTATCGTTTGATCAATAATTGTGGTCCGGATAGTGGACAAGCTGTGCCTCATCTTCATTATCACTTGCTTGGTGGGGCCAAGCTGGGAGCTCTCACAGGAAACTCAGCTTCTCACGCATAAGTACAATCATTAAATGTTGAAGAACTTGCCAGAAAAAAAGAATAACACGAAGGTTGACACCCTATTTCCGTTTGACCTATAATGGAATTTGATAAACCGTGTTATGCTCTTGGACGGTATGGTCGGAGGGAGGGGAAACTGTGTCTGAAACGAAAGTTCGCAAAAACGAGACAATTGATGCTGCACTTCGTCGCTTTAAACGTTCCATCGCAAAAGATGGTGTCTTGGCTGAGGTGAAGAAACGCAAACATTACGAAAAGCCAAGCGTTAAGAAAAAGCTGAAGTCTGAGGCTGCTCGTAAGAGAAAGTTTTAGGAGGATTACCCACGCATGAATCTTAGCGAGAGATTGAACGAAGATATGAAGCAAGCGATGAAGAGTAAGGACAAGTTCACGCTCTCCACGATTCGAATGGTTCGTTCTACAATAAAGTATCTTGAAATAGATTTGAAGAGAACATTGGACGACAACGAAGTGCTTGATATCCTTAGTCGTGAAATCAAACAGCGCAAAGATGCCCTCCAAGAATTTGAATCAGCGGGTCGCGACGAGCTTGCCGCGAGTACGAAGGCAGAAATCGAGATTATTATTAAGTATCTTCCCGAGCAACTTTCCGAAGAAGAAATTAAAGCAATTGTACAGCAGACCATCCAGGAAACCGGTGCTTCTTCGAAAAGTGAAATGGGTAAGGTCATGAGCGCACTGATGCCTAAGGTCAAAGGTCGCGCCGATGGTAAACTCGTGAACCAAGCGGTTCAACAATTTCTGCAATAATATAGCGCCAGCACCCCTTGTAAAAGGGGTGCTTTTCTTTGAATTATAAGAAATTATTAGTTTCACACCATACTTTATCCTTATAATTCTCGCATAAACGCTTACCGTCCTTATTTGGACGCTGTAGGCGTTTTAGCTTGTTTTGAAACGTAAATCCGTTTTCAGCGTAATAACGTTTATGTGTCCCGGGTCAAGTTGAAGAAGGGAGGTAAAAACATTGAAAAGATTACGGAAAATAATGTTAGCCAGCATTCCCGTTGTTTTGCTGTTACTGCTATTAACACCGTTTATACCGAATGTAAGCGCTGATGTAACAGCTCCAAAAGCGCCGAAAGCTGCAAGTGGCGAGATGAAGAAAGGCCCTGTGTTTATTATTCCGGTTGATCAAAAAATTGAAAGAGGTCTGCAAAGTTTTTTGGAAAGAGGGTTTGCAGAAGCTGCTAATTATGGCGCAGTTCTAATTGTACTTGAGGTGGATACACCGGGTGGATTGGTGAATTCAGCAGAACAGATTGGAACCATGGTAAGAGATAGTGACATACCAACAGCTGCATTTATTAAAGGTGATGCCGCTTCTGCAGGCAGTTACATAGCACTAAACGCAGGTGCAATCATCATGAAGCCGGGCAGCATGATCGGTTCAGCATCTCTCGTGGATAGTAGCGGCCAGAAAGTAGATGACGCGAAGATGGTGTCCTACTGGAAATCGAAAATGATTGGAGCCGCTGCTCTAAATGAGCGTGATCCTGATATTGCTGCGGGAATGGTCGATAGTAATTTAGTTGTGGATAAGCCGGATCTAGGGGTATCTAAAGCGCAGGGCGAAATTATTGCCTTGTCTAGTGAAGAAGCTTTAAAAGCTGGCTATGCTGATCAAATTACAACCACTCCTGAAGAGGCGATTACTTGGTTAGGTTATACTACAGATGACATTTTTCGTGTGGAGCATACGGGTGCCGAGAAAATGTCGCAATTTCTGACGAATCCGATTATTATGACGATTCTGTTATTCATCGGGATCACAGGTATTGTGATTGAATTGATCGTACCGGGCTTTGGTGCACCTGGGATTATTGGAACATTAGCCTTTGTTTTATATTTTTTCGGAAACTCTGTAGCAGGGTTTGCCGGATCTGAGACTTGGCTTTTATTCATAATCGGACTTGTCATGCTTGTGCTGGAGCTGTTCGTGCCGAGCTTTGGGATATTGGGGTTACTCGGTTCCGTGAGTCTTGTGGCAGGTGTCGTACGCGCAGCATATAGCTTTACACATGCATTGTTTAGTCTGGGTATCGCATTCTCGGCTGCTATTGTAGTCATTGTGATTGTGGCTGTCGCATTTAAAGAACGTGGAATTTGGAATCGGTTTATTTTGAAGGATACGCTTTCTAAAGATCAGGGATTTGTTCCTGTTGAAGAGAAGTTAAGCCTAGTTGGAGCTATAGGAAACAGTATTACTCCACTTCGTCCATCCGGAACAGCTATGATTGGCGGCGAGCGGGTAGATGTCGTTACAGAAGGCAGCTTTATAAGCGTTAATGCACCGGTCTCAGTTGTAAAAGTTGAGGGCGGACGGATTGTGGTGAAGGAAATTAAGGAATAAGGTAAAAGATAAAGGGTATGAAGAATTGAAGCTCCACAATAATTTACTGGAGGTTATAAGGTTATGGAAGCATCTTTAATTACTTTTTTGTTCATCGCGGTAGTCGTGATCATTTTGTTGAGCGTATTTTTAAGCTTCTTCCCGGTCATGCTCTGGATTTCAGCATTGGCGTCAGGGGTAAGAATCAGCATTATTACACTAGTGGCGATGAGACTTCGTCGAGTAACACCAAGTCGCATCGTTAATCCAATGATTAAAGCGACTAAGGCAGGTCTTGGATTGAATATTAATCAACTGGAGAGTCACTATCTCGCTGGTGGTAACGTAGACCGGGTTGTTAATGCGCTTATTGCAGCACAACGTGCAGATATTCCTCTAGAATTCACTCGTGCAGCGGCTATTGATCTTGCAGGTCGCGATGTACTTCAGGCTGTGCAAATGAGTGTTAACCCTCGTGTAATTGAGACACCGGTTGTTGCGGCTGTCGCTAAAAACGGGATTGAAGTGAAGGTAAAAGCACGTGTTACTGTACGTGCCAATATTGACCGTCTCGTGGGTGGTGCAGGTGAAGAAACAATCATTGCCCGTGTTGGTGAAGGGATTGTAACAACAGTGGGTTCGAGTGATTCACACAAAGATGTCCTGGAGAATCCGGATTTGATTTCCCGTACAGTATTGTCCAAAGGTCTGGATTCAGGAACTGCTTTTGAGATCCTATCCATTGATATTGCGGATATCGATGTGGGTAAGAACATCGGTGCTTATCTTCAAACCGAGCAAGCAGAAGCGGATAAACGTATTGCGCAAGCCAAGGCAGAAGAGCGCAGAGCAATGGCTGTTGCTCATGAGCAAGAGATGAAGGCGCGCGTAGTTGAGATGAAGGCGCTTGTTGTTGAAGCTGAATCTCAGGTACCTATGGCGATGGCTGAGGCGCTCAGAAATGGTCAAATCGGTGTGATGGACTACATGAACATCAAAAATATTGAGGCGGATACGCAAATGCGCGGCTCCCTCGGCAAAATGAATGATCAGGATGACAATAATCGTCCTAACAATAACAAATAAAAGGGGATGTGAATCTCCATGAGCTGGATCTATATTGTTGCGGTAATTATCTTCGCGATTGTATCCAATGTGAACAAGGCTACAAAGAACAAGCCCAAAGGTGCTACTCGCGGAGGAATGCCTACTTTTGGTGGAGGAGAAGGGAATCCTCTCCGCCGTAATAAAGATGTAGACGGGAACGGAGACCGACCGGAACAGTCTGGCAGTGGTTTTCCAAACCCTGTTACTTCATCCTCCCGTGAGTATGACGCATCACCTGCCTTTCCAGAGCCTGCTTACATCCCAACGCCCGATTATTCTACTGGAGAAGGTATGTCTTTAGAGTACGCTGATGACGGAGTTGAACTGCGCACGCAAAGAATGCAGGAAGAGGTGCGGCGTCTTCAATCTGCTTTTGATGGAATAGCTGGAGCGGATCCCAAGTCGAAGAAGACGAAAAATTCGTCCTCTGACATAGCTGTTCAGTCAAATAGAACAGGGAATAGGGATGAACTGCGCAATGGTGTAGTCTGGGCGGAGATTCTAGGACCTCCGCGTGCTCGCCAGCCGCATTCCACCCGACGATCGTAATTTCGAGCATAGTAACAATTAAGCCTTGGTTTTCCTATCTTTGCGATAGGAGGCCAAGGCTTTTTTTTGCATTTTTTTTACCTGGAAGTTGTTCCTTTATTACTTCTTCTCATAAACAAAAGCGTTGCCGCATAAGGTGTACAGAAGGCAGGAAGGGGGAACGTCTACTTATGACCCGTATTGGCCGCAGGCTGCGGGGATGGACAAACGGGGTGCTAGATCTACCACAGGATTTATTACAGGAAATGCCCCGGATCACCCTGATCGGCAACAAAGAACTGTATATCGAGAACCATCGCGGCGTGCTGCATTTTTCATCAGGCCAGCTTAAGCTCGCGTTAGCTAAAGGATCGCTTGAAATCACGGGAGAGAATCTTGTCATCCGCAATATTCTTGGCCAGGAACTGGCGGTAGAAGGCATTATCGGAGAGATCAGATATAACGAAAGCGAGGGGAAATCATGAAGGAACCACCTCTTTCAGCACTGCGAGGATCCGTTACACTGCTTGTGACGGGGCCTCAGGTGGAGAGATTTATTAATGTCATTTCTGAAGCAGGGATAGTGATTTGGGATGTGAGGCCCGCTGAGGGCGGCGCTTCCCTTAAGCTGCTTCTGGATGATTTTTATGTCCTCCGTCCGATTTTAAAAAAGACAGGCTGTCGGATGCACGTTACAGGAAGAAGCGGACTACCATTTCTGATGGCGCGTCTGTGGAAACGGAAATTTTTTGGCATAGGGATATTGGTATTCGGGATTACGCTCTTTATGTTATCTACGATGGTGTGGAGCATCAGAGTCGAGGGGAATGAAAAGATCGCCTCTGAGGATATATTGGCTGCTGCTCGCCAGGAGGGCGTGTATCCTTTTCAGTGGATATGGCGTCTGGATGAGCCGGACAAGCTCTCTAAGGGGCTCCTAGCCCAATTACCTGGCGTTTCATGGATAGGGGTGCAGCGGACGGGGACGAGCATTAAAATTCAAGTGGTAGAATCTAAACAGCCGGATATCAAACCTCTACTTAGTCAGCGGCATTTGATTAGCAGAACTGATGCGGTGGTAACTGAAATATATGCGGAGCAGGGCAGACCGGTTGTGGCTCGAAACTCTAGGGTTAAAAAAGGCGATATCCTGATCTCTGGTGCTCTAGGCGACGAAGAAAATGTACAGTACGTGGTAGCTAAAGGTGAGGTTAAAGGTCTAGTATGGCATGAATACAATATAGAGGTGCCTCTTACAACAACGAACAGCTCATATACAGGGGAACGTAAGGATCGAACCTATCTGGTGCTTGGCAAATGGGCTATACAGCTATGGGGTTATGGCGAATCTCTTTTCGAGAAATCACGGACGCTTACTGAGCATGATCCGCTGTCCTGGCGGTCCATTAAGCTGCCGCTGGGCCTAATGACTGAGAAAGAATTGGAGATTAGTGAAACGAGTGAGACGTTGACTCCCGAGGCTGGATTTGAAAAGGGAATCGAGCGGGCGAAGAATGATATTTTGGCGCGTTATGGCGTTGATAGCGTCATCAAAAGTCAAAAAGTTTTGCATGAGAAGAAAGAGAATGGTAAAGTTTATATGAAAGTGATCTTTGAAGTAGAAGAGAAAATTTCCGAAGAACTGCCAATAGTAAACAATTGAGGAGAATGAGGCTACTTGTCAGAACAGACTGCAAGCATTCGTATAACTTTGCAAAATGCGGGAGAAGCGCAATCGCTGTTCGGCCCGCAGGATGGATTCCTAAAAATCATCGAGAGTGAAATTCCCGCTATTATTGATTCCCGTGAAGCAGAGTTAACGATACGTGGAGCGGAGCGGGAAGTAGACATGCTGGGGCAATTGTTTAATGTGCTGCTGTCCCTCATTCGGAGTGGATACATACTTACTGAACGTGACGTGCAGTACGCTGTGGAGCTGGCGAAAGACTTTCGAGTCGATCAATTGCTCGATTTGTTCAAGGGAGAAATTACAACAACTTTTCGTGGAAAGCCTATCCGTGTCAAAACGATTGGCCAGAAGCATTATGTGACAACGATCAAGAAGCGTGATATTGTATTCGGAATCGGTCCTGCAGGAACAGGGAAGACCTACTTGGCAGTAGTGCTTGCAGTTACGGCACTAAAAGAAGGTTCTGTTAAGCGTATCATTCTTACGCGTCCCGCAGTAGAAGCAGGAGAGAGTCTAGGGTTCCTCCCAGGGGATTTGCAAGAAAAGGTAGATCCATACCTCCGTCCGTTATATGATGCCTTATACGACGTTATGGGGCCCGATCAGGTGGCTAAGGCGCTTGAACGGGGATTAATTGAAATTGCCCCGCTGGCTTATATGCGCGGACGTACGCTGGATGATTCGTTTATCATCCTGGATGAAGCGCAGAATACAACGCCTGAGCAAATGAAAATGTTTTTGACTCGACTCGGCTTCGGGTCCAAAATGGTGATTACAGGTGACGTTACCCAGATTGACCTGCCCCGCGGCAAGAAATCCGGTTTGATTGAAGCCAAAGCAATTTTATCCGGCATAGAAGAACTTGGCTTTGTCTACTTCGCGGAACAGGATGTAGTACGGCATTCCCTGGTGCAGAAAATAATCGTTGCCTATGACCGCTCTGCCGAAAACCTCCAATAAAGGGGATTGTCTTCATGGCTTCAAAGCAACCATCTAAATTAAGCGGATTTGTATATACGAACAACGGGTGGAAGTATAGCGCGGCGACACGCTATGCTCTTTTCCTGTTACTCGGACTTGTGTTCTACTTCAGTCTGTCGCCCGATCTGCTGCCCAAGCGGTATGATATTAAAGAGAATACGCTCAGTGCGAAGGAGATTACAGCGCCTAAGCAAATTCTGGATAAGAAGGCAACACTAAAAGCGGCGGAAGAAGCTGCCGAAGGTGTATCTCCAAAGTATAAAATCATCCCGATGAGGGCCGATAATCTTGTGACATCGCTACTGGACCGGATTGATCGCCTGAATCAGGATGATTTGATTTCGCAAAGCGATAAGACTGAGATTTATCGTGATGAGATCCCGCAGAGAGCCAATGATTTTATTTTAAATTTCATAGCCTCAAATCGGGGCGGAGGCACTTATTCTGATCATCTTTTGGAGGAAATGCAATCCGTCATAAAAGAGCAGACCTATGTCATTCCTGATGAAACTTATATTAAGATTCCACGACTGACCTCTCAGGACATTATCGAAATGAAGCCGGTCGCCCGTGATATTGTGACTAGGCTGATGAATGATCAAATCACGGACGCCCAGACTGCACGCGCCAAAGTGGCGGAGCAGGTCAGTATCAGCTCACTGAGTCAGCGTACGGCGCGTGAGGTTGTGCAAGAGTTAGTCCGGCTCGTTATAACAAGCAATAAGTTCTATGACGAAGATGCAACGAAGGAAGCGAAGGTACAGGCTCGTGAGAACACACCTGATGTGTTCATTGAACAAGGGGACGTCCTCGTGGCTAAAGGGCAAAAAATCACTCCTGAGCTGTACGCTCTTTTGGATGAGAATGGCCTGCTAAGTAATGAGGTCAACTATTGGCCTCAGGTTGGATTGCTATTACTTGCTACCATGCTATCTGCGGGTTTGATGGTATTTATCCGATACTCAGGCGGAACCGCGGGCTTCAAGTATAATAATTCCCAGTTATTAATGCTGGTGCTTGTTTTTGTTATTACGATTATCACTATGCGGTTGACCGCAATTTTGCAGACGGATGTTCATTCCTATCTTGGGTATCTGGCTCCAGTAGCTATTGGTGCTATGCTGATTACCATGCTTCTGGATATGACATTAGCGTACTTCTGTTCTATTCTGATCAGTATACTCGCCAGTATCATTTTGAATGTTCAGCAGAATTCGGTGTTTGATTTCACTTTTGGCTTCTTTTCAATTGTTGTTTGTTATGTGGCTATTTTTGCCACTCATCGTGCAGGTCAGCGTTCCACATTATTAAAGGGTGGGATTATGGTATCCCTTTTTGGTTGTGTGACTGTCTTTATGCTGATGCTGTTAGCTGGTGGAGAATGGAAAGATGTAAGCACGCTGTATGCCGTTGGTTTTGCTTTTGCGAGTGGACTTTTGACTGCGGTGCTTGTGATTGGTCTGATGCCTTTCTTCGAAGCAACCTTTGGGATTCTATCAGCACTGAAGCTGGTAGAATTGTCTAATCCAAACCATCCGTTGCTGCGCAAGCTTCTTACCGAAACACCGGGAACCTATCACCATAGTGTAATGGTAGGTAACCTGTCGGAGGCTGCCGCGGAAGCGATTGGAGCAGACGGTCTACTGTGCCGTGTAGGATCGTATTATCATGATATCGGCAAAACAAAACGTCCGTTTTATTTTATTGAGAATCAGAATAACATGGAAAATCCGCATGACTCTATTGAACCGAAGCTTAGTAAATCTATCATAGTGGCACATGCCCGCGATGGGGTGGAAATGCAGCGAGAATATAAGCTGCCTAAGCCGATTCGTGATATTGCGGAGCAGCATCATGGAACTACGTTCCTGCATTATTTTTATCATAAGGCACTGAAGCTGGCGGAAGAAAAGGGTGTAGAGCCTGATTTTACAGAAGAAGATTTCCGTTATCCTGGTCCGAAGGCTCAATCGAAGGAATCGGCCGTTGTCGGAATTGCCGACAGTGTTGAAGCTGCGGTGAGATCATTGCGTAAACCAACTGTCCTGCAGGTGGAGACGATGATTGAGAAGATTATTAAGAGTCGACTGGATGATCATCAGTTTGACGAATGTGATTTAACGATTAAAGAATTGGATATTATTGCACGGACGCTGAAAGAAACGGTCATGGGAATTTTCCATTCACGGATCGAATACCCAGAAGATGTGCGTAAGCCGAAAAAAGAGGAAGGGGCAGCTAACCCATGAGTTTGGAGATCGTTTGGGATAACGAGCAAGAAGAATACGAGATAAAGGACGATCTCATAGCGCTGCTGGAGAGCATTTTGCAAAAAGCAGGTGAAGCGGAAGGGATCGATCAGGGAGAGGTTGCGCTTACTTTTGTCGATAACACTCGTATTCATGAGCTGAATTTGGAATACCGGGGAATTGACCGTCCGACAGACGTACTTTCTTTTGCGATGAATGAAAGCGGAGAGGACGAGCTGGACATTATATACGAAGTAGAAGAAGGCGAAGTGCTGGAAGATGTTCCGGACGTACTGGGAGATATCATCATTTCCGTAACTCGTGCTCAGGAGCAAGCGCAGGAATATGGTCATTCGCTGGAGCGTGAGCTTGGTTTCCTCTTCGTGCACGGATTTCTGCACTTGTTAGGATACGATCATCAGGATGAAGCTTCAGAGGCTGAGATGATGTCTAAGCAAGAGAAGGTACTGGCTCAGGTTGGGTTGACTCGCTAATGGTGAAGAACACGGCGGTAGGACACAAGAAGTTCTGGCACTCTTTTCGGTTTGCATCGCAAGGCATCGTGTCGGCTTTCAAATCCGAGCTTAACATGAAGGTGCATTGCTGTTTGGCTGTGGTTGTACTTGTTGCCGCTGCCGTGTTCAGACTTCCACTGGCTAGTTGGATGCTGTTGCTCTTTTCAATCACGCTTGTCTTAGCCGCCGAGCTACTCAATACAGCAATTGAAGCGACGGTAGACCTGATCTCGCCGGAGATTCATCCACTGGCTAAGAGAGCTAAAGATACCGCCGCAGGAGCTGTGCTTCTTACGGCGGTGTTTGCTGTCTTAGTTGGGGTCTATGTTTTTTACCACCCGGTGATGGACTGGATTAGCGGACTTATGTCATAATCAGGTTACAATTCAATTCAGGGGAGAGGCGGACCCGCGTTTTGCGATTCCGCCTCTTTGGTTACTGGATGTTTAGGAAGCGAGTTTTGTACGAAGATAATTCTATGAAGTGACGCTAACAAAACGAAGTGAATGCTTCCGAAGTAGTTTTGTACGAAGTATTTCCATGAAGAAACGCTAACAAAACTTTAGGAGGAACCAATATGGATTCCGCTCTTCTTATGCAAGAAGCGATTAAAGCACGTGCTAAGGCATATATTCCCTACTCCCGATTCGGAGTCGGAGCCGCCCTCCTTGATCAGGATGGTCATATTCATCACGGATGTAATGTAGAAAACGCTGCTTTTGGCCCAACCAATTGCGCAGAGCGGACAGCTTTATTCCGTGCTATCGCTGACGGTCATGCTATTGGTTCATTTAAGGCGATCGCCGTTGTTGCCGATTCAAATGGTCCTGTATCACCCTGCGGTGTATGCCGGCAAGTTATGATTGAGTTGTGTTCACCAGACATGAAGGTTATCCTTGGAAACATGAAGGGTGATATCGTTGAGACCACTGTGGGAGAATTACTCCCAGGCGCATTTGGTCCTGTAGATCTGAAGCAAGGACAAGCACCTGAGTAAAACGAGAGTTTGATTTATGCCTGATTAAAGGCAGATCAAGCTTAGATTGACGAAGGTTGCTGTTTTAATTGCACAATGTACAGTTAAATCGCCCCGAGTTCACATTAATCTATGTTTAGTTGTAGAAAATACAATTAATTTCTTGTTTAAATCCATAGTTGGTTCGTAAGACAGAATTTAATTGCACAGAATACAACTAACACACCAAAGACATAGCTCTAAGTCGAATTAACTGTACAAAATACAATTAAAAGTGTGCGATCATCATCAAGTTAGGTTAGAATGATGCAAATTATGTGTTGTTAGAGTAACATTACGAGGTAAGCACCACGGCAAAGTCGCTAGCGATTCCTAGCATACGTAAACGGAGCCAGCGAATTCTAGCACATTGTTACTTGTAAACCTGCCTGTAGCTACATCTCTGCTTTCTTTATCATCGTGAGCTCAGAAGCGTGCGAGCCGTGGGGATAAGCCACAGTGAAGCGTGTCCCTGATAGGGGACGAAAGCGCTCATGCACATCGTCCCTCTAATCCCGCCGTACGTTGCAGATACGCCTATTTCCGGGTGTCCAGCGGGCCGGGGCCCTCTAAATCCCTCTTGGCAAAGGGAGATTTAGAGGGATAGAAAAAGCTTTTTAAAAAAGAATAAATGTTAGAAAAAGATTGAACTAGAAGGAAAGTATGGAAGGAAGATAATATGAAATTCAAATCAGGCTTTGTCGCAATTATCGGCAGACCGAACGTAGGCAAATCGACACTCATGAACCAGGTTATTGGACAGAAGATTGCAATCATGTCAGATAAGCCACAGACCACTAGAAACAAAATCCATGGGGTCTATACAACGAATAATTCACAAATCGTGTTCTTGGACACACCAGGTATTCATAAAAGACAGTCCAAGCTAGGCGACTACATGAACCAGACAGCAATGAGCACGCTGGGTGAAGTTGAGGCTGTACTGTTCCTTGTGGACGCTGCAGATGGTTTGGGCGGTGGAGACCGATACATTGCTGAGCAATTAAATGGACTTAAGACGCCGGTTATTCTTGTGCTCAACAAGATCGATAAAATAGAGCCGGAAGCATTGCTCCCGCTTATGGCTGAGTATAACAAGCTGCATAGCTTTGCTGAAATCATTCCGATTTCCGCTAAGATGGGCAGCAATGTTAACACGCTGTTAGAGCAAGTCGCTAAGTATTTGCCAGAAGGTCCACAATACTACCCAGAAGATCAAATAACGGATCACCCTGAGCAATTTGTGTGCGCAGAACTAATCCGTGAGAAGATTCTGCATTTGACGCGCGAAGAAGTACCGCATTCCATTGCTGTGGCTATCGAAGATATGAGGGTTGAGCCGAATGGTGTGGTACATGTGTCTGCCGTTATTTTTGTCGAACGTGATTCGCAAAAGGGGATTATTATCGGTAAGCAAGGTGCGCTGCTGAAAGAGGTTGGCAGACGGGCTCGGACAGACATTGAGAACCTTTTGGGTTCGAAGATTTTTCTGGAGCTTTGGGTAAAAGTGAAAAAAGACTGGCGCAATCAGGACCGCGTTCTGCGGGATTTGGGCTTCCATAAAGACCTTTAAGATCTATTTCCGTCATTCCTCGTTTGGCAGGAATTGCAAGGATAGAACCTGGCTCATCGCACATCCTAATTCTTGAAGAGACATCGTCTTTCCCAAGAAAGGATGAATACGAATGCGAAACTTTTCGTGGAAGTATTTTGCAATGACAGGAGACGTCGATGCTTACCTGCTATACAAGGAAGCTGGCTATCCACTTGAAGACAGTGGATTACAGCTAGTGGAAGAAGAGAAGGTCTGTGATGAAGAAGCGCAATAAGGACTGGTTGCTTGCCGAATGGTTGGGGGAAGAGGCATGCTACACAGGGTGGAAGGGATCGTCATCCGCAGCATGGACTACGGCGAGGGGAACGCAATCATTACGCTTTGCACCGAGAACGCCGGGAAAGTAGGGGTTCTGGTACGAGGTGCTAAGAAGGTCAAAAGCCGCCATGCTGCCCTGATCCAGCTGTTCACCGTCGGGGAATTTGTTTTTTTTAGAAATAACGGAGGTCTTGGGACGCTGAATTCCGGCGAAATCACGAAGTCTCACCATCCTTTGCGTGAGGATTTGATCAAAGCTGCATATGCGTCTTACGCTTGTGAACTGCTTGATAAAGTCTTGCATGATGAGGAAACGGGGAGCTTCTGGTTTCGCCAGCTTACGGCCTGCTTGAACGCACTTGAAGAAGATAAGGAACCTGGAGTTATTATAAATGTTTTTGAAATGAAGATTTTGCAAGCGGCTGGTTATGGTCCAGAGTTCGACACCTGTGTGATATGTGGAGCTGAAAAGCCTGATGAACAACTGCTGATAAGCCCTCGCCTGGGCGGGGCACTATGCCGCAGCTGTAAACATAATGATCCTCCAGCAATGGAAGTCTCTGCCCGCGCATTGAAATTGTTGCGTTTATTCGCCAGACTTGATCTAACTAGATTAGGGAACGTGGATGTTAAAGAAAGCAGCCGCGATGAACTGAAAAAAATTATGCGAGCCTTTATGGATGTGCAGCTTGGATTAAAGCTGAAATCACAGAATTTCCTAGATCAGCTCGACAAGTACAAGATTTGACGAAATCTGATTTTTCCGTTACTATAGGATCAGTTTAATTATAAGATTTATCGCCGTTTTGCTCCATTTTGGGAGAACGTGCATTGATCGGGAAAGTAGTGAGCGATTTTGTCGCGATTCAGCGAGCCGGGGGTAGTGAGAGCCTGGCGGGACAATGTTCATGAACATGGCACCCGGGAGTACGGATATGGCGAATGAAAGTGGATTTCGTTCTTGTCTTTAGCAGTGATATTGCTGAATCAAGGTTGGAATCAAGTAGGGTGGAACCGCGGGAGAATAAGTTAAGCTCTCGTCCCTATGTCTGTTAATCAGGCATGGGGGCGGGGGTTTTTTGTTGCTGTCAGGAGCGAAAATGCCGCCTCCATGGTAAGAAGTTTTAAGTAAGCAGAGGCAAGCATAAACGTCTTCGACGTCCTTGTAAGAACGGTGAGCGTTTATGCGAGAAATATAAGCAATAAGTATTGTGTGATGCTTATACTTCTTATATTTTAAAAACTTGTAAAGCGAAGGAGACGGTATTATGAACTTTCAGCAGATGATTTTGACGCTGCAGCAGTTCTGGGCTGAACAGAACTGTATTATCGTACAGCCTTATGACACTGAAAAAGGCGCCGGCACAATGAACCCTATGACATTTTTACGCTCACTAGGTCCAGAACCATGGAGAGTTGCGTATGTAGAGCCTTCACGTCGCCCATCCGATGGACGATATGGAGAAAACCCGAACCGTCTGTATCAGCATCATCAATTTCAAGTTATTATCAAACCATCGCCAGATAACATTCAAGAGATTTACTTGGATAGTTTGAAAGCACTCGGCATTGATCCGCTCTTGCATGATATCCGTTTTGTTGAGGATAACTGGGAGAACCCTTCACTCGGTTGTGCAGGTCTAGGATGGGAAGTATGGCTGGATGGTATGGAAATTACTCAGTTTACGTACTTCCAACAGGTAGGTGGAATTGAAGCCAATCCAGTAGCCGTAGAAATCACTTACGGTATGGAGCGGTTAGCATCCTACATTCAAGATAAAGAAAATGTATTCGATCTTGAATGGGTTAGCGGCATGACTTACGGTGATGTTTTTCATCAGCCGGAGTTTGAGCATTCTACTTACACCTTTGAAGTATCTGATGTAAAAATGCTATTCTCACTATTCAACATGTACGAAGAAGAAGCGCGTAGAGCGATGGAGCAACATCTTGTATTCCCAGCCTACGATTACGTGTTGAAATGTTCACATAGCTTTAATCTGTTGGATGCGCGTGGAGCCATCAGTGTTACTGAACGGACTGGATTTATTACCCGAGTGCGTAATCTTGCCCGCTCTGTAGCGGCAACATATCTTGAGGAACGCGAGAAGCTTGGCTTCCCGCTGCTGAAGAAAGAAGGTGCTGACCGTGTCTAAAGATATCCTGTTTGAGATCGGTCTGGAGGAAATTCCAGCACGTTTTATCCGCGCTGCGATGGAACAGCTACAAGATAGAACATCCAAGTGGTTGGATTCTGCACGGATTACCCATGCTGGAGTTACTGCCTATGCAACACCACGTCGTCTCGCTGTTTTAGTTAAGGATGCGGCTGAGAAGCAAGAAGATATTAGCGAAGAGGTTAAAGGACCATCGCGCAAAATCGCACTGGATGCCAATGGGGACTGGAGTAAAGCTGCCTTAGGATTTGCCCGTAGTCAGGGTGTATCTCCAGAGCAATTTACATTCAAAGAGCTTGCTGGAGTTGAGTATATTTATGCTACTAGAAATAGTGCAGGGGTAGAGACAGCTTCGTTGCTCTCTGAAGGTCTTTTAGGGATCGTAAATGCAATGACTTTTCCGAAAAACATGCGTTGGGGAGCTTACGATTTTAAATTCGTGCGTCCGATCCGCTGGTTAGTTGCTCTTTTTGGAAAAGATATTATTGATTTGGAAATCACGGATGTAAAAGCAGGTAATGTGAGCCGTGGACATCGTTTTCTGGGAACAGAGACCGTAATTTCGGAGCCGGCACAATATGTGGAGAGCTTGCGTGCGCAGCATGTCCTTGTAGATGTGAAGGAACGGGAAGAACTGATCCTGAAACAAATCAACCAATTGGCTGAAGAAAAAAACTGGACGATTGCGATCAAAGAGGATCTTTTGGAGGAAGTACTGTTCCTAGTGGAAACACCTACCGTACTGTTTGGAACCTTTGACCCATCGTTCTTGAACATTCCACAGGATGTGCTGATTACTTCGATGCGTGAGCATCAGCGGTATTTCCCAGTATTTGATGCAGCGGGCAAACTTCTACCTTTCTTCGTAACGGTACGTAACGGGAATGCAGTATCTTTGGATGTTATTGCTAAGGGTAATGAGAAGGTGCTCCGTGCTCGTCTATCAGATGCCAAATTCTTCTATCAAGAAGATCAAAAGATGAAGATTGACGATGCACTAGCCAAATTAGAGAATATCGTCTACCATGAAGAACTTGGCAGTGTTGGAGATAAAGTTCGTCGTATTCGCCAAATCTCCGATCGTCTCGCTGTAAAGTTGGGATTGTCTGATAGGTCCCTCACTGAAGTAAGTCGGACTGCTGATATTTGCAAATTCGACCTTGTGACTCAAATGGTTTATGAATTCCCGGAACTTCAAGGCACTATGGGCGAAGATTATGCACGCAAAGCTGGAGAGCCTGAAACTGTGGCAAAAGCGATCTTCGAGCATTATCAGCCACGATTCGCTGGAGATGCAGTACCTTCGACAGATGCCGGCTCGGTTGTCAGCATTGCGGATAAGATCGATACGATTGTAGGATGCTTCTCCATCGGTATTATTCCTACAGGTTCCCAGGATCCTTACGCACTGCGTCGTCAGGCTGCAGGGATCGTTCAAATCGTGCTTGAGCATAAATTGCCGATTACGCTCCGTGAAATTTTTGAAGCAGCGATTGAAATTCATAAAAATTCAGGGAATTCGAAACATTCTGACGATGAACTACGTATAAACCTGTACGAGTTCTTCGGTCTGCGTGTTAAACGCCTTTTATCCGACAATGTACGCTATGATGTTGTGGACGCTGTTACAGCGGCGGGCTTTGATGATGTGGTAGATGTTGTAGGCAGAAGTCGTGCACTTATGAGTGCTGTGTTAGACCAGGCAGACTTCAAAATTACCGTAGATTCACTCACTCGTGTCAGTAATCTGGCAGCGAAAGCAACCAGCGAAGTGATAGATCCTTCTTTGCTTAAAGAAGATGCTGAGCTGCAGCTGTATAAAACATGGCAGGAGTTACACACACCGTATCTTGAAGCGATGTCTGCGAATAATGCCGAAGAAGCACTTCGTATTCTCTCGGGTCTAAAAGATGCTGTTACAGTATTTTTCGATTCGGTTATGGTTATGGCGGAGGATGAGCAGGTACGTGCTAACCGTTTAGCTCTGCTTGCTGGGATTGATTCTGACTCCAAGGCGTTTGCTGATTTTGGCAAGCTCGTCTGGTAGAAGACTGAGCACCGGAGTTCCCGGCTGAATTCAAGATTCGACGTTTGATCAATGACAGCTTTTTGAACAACATCTATAAGAAAAGTTTGTGTCTTATGGTATAGAATGTTGGTTTGGGGTATAAATATACGGAACGGTGCCAATGCGTCATTTGACATCCGTTCCGTATTTATGCATAGAAAGAAGGATTTCTTGCGGTGAGGGCGTATATATATTACACGGGAAATTGGTGATGATCATGGAGAAGAAGTCCCAATCTAGAACTATAGTCGTGGATGGGGATGCTTGTCCGGTCAAAAAAGAAATTGCCGAAGTAGGGCGCGCTTTTGGTGTGCCAGTACTGATGGTATCTTCTTATGACCATGCACTAAAAGCTGAAGAGGGTGTAACGGTTGTGCAGGTGGACCGGGGAGATCAGAGCGCCGATCTATATATTGCCAATCATATTAATGCAGGAGATGTGGTATTGACGCAAGATTATGGTCTCGCAGCACTTGCGCTCGGCAAACGTTGCAGTGTGCTTTCTTTTCGTGGCCAGGAATATGATGATTTCAAAATGGATTTTATGTTGGAAGGTAGGCATGCCAGGGCCGTGGAACGAAGACGGGGACATTATTCTAAGGGTCCGAAACCTATAACGGCAGAAGAAAAATTATATTTTCAACATAAAATGACAAAACTTTTAATACTTTTGCAGGAGAATGTGGAGCAATAGCGAATTATATTTATTTGTTAAGAATTGAAGGTGGTTGAAGTGGCTAGCGGACACGGGAATATTCCGGAAGAAGTTATCGAAAGCGTGCTTGCACGTCATGATATTGTCGATACAGTCGGTAAGGTTGTCCATTTGTCCAAGCAGGGGAAATATTTATGGGGCCTCTGCCCGTTTCATTCGGAGAAAACCCCTTCCTTTACAGTTACCCCCGACCGGGGAGTATTTCATTGCTTTGGCTGCGGCATGGGTGGAAATGCCATCAAATTTAGGATGGAAATCGAAGGATTAACCTTCCCCGAAGCCGTCAAAATAATGGCTGAAGAAAGTGATATTCTCGTACCTGAAGGTAAGGGAGGCCTGATGTCTCCTCCTGATCCGGAACGCGATCGGTTGATTCAAGCTTATGAATGGTCCGCAAAGTTTTATCATTACTTGCTGAAGAATACGGAACACGGCAAAGCCGCTATGGAGTATTTAAGAGCCCGGAACTTCAGCGATAAAATGATTGACCAGTTTCAGATCGGATATGCTCCGGACCGCTGGGATACTTTGCTACAATTTTTGGAGAAACGGAATTTTGATCTTGCTGAGATGGAGAAAGGTGGACTCCTGTCTGCTCGAGGCGAGGGCAAAGGATATATAGACCGTTTCCGTGGTCGGATTATTTTTCCGATTGCGAACCGCACAGGCAAGGTGATTGCATTTGCCGGAAGAATTCTTGGAGAAGGACAACCCAAGTATTTGAATTCTCCAGAGAGCAGATTGTTTAACAAAAGCCGGATTTTATACAATTTGCACCAGTCCAAAGCATCCATCCGCAAAATGCGGCAAATCGTCCTCTTTGAAGGATACGGAGATGTCATTTCGGCCTGGGAAGCAGGTGTGCATAACGGTGTAGCAACAATGGGAACATCTTTAACTGAAAGTCATGTAGCACTGATGAAGAGTCTGGCCGATGAAATTGTACTGTCTTATGATGGTGACCGGGCAGGACAAGCAGCTGCTATGAAGTCCATTCCTATGCTTGAAGGCAGTGGTCTGCGTGTAAAGATCGCCTTACTGCCAAGCGGGCTCGATCCAGATGAGTTCATCTCCAAGCATGGTGGAGGAAGGTTTATGGATCAGGTTATTGATTCAGCGGTCTCATCCATAAAATTTAAGCTTATATATCTGAAAAAAAACCATATACTCCTAGAGGAAGATGGCAAAATTGCCTACGTTAAAGAAGCTTTGGAGGTCATTGCTTCGTTACATTCCTCGACCGAGAGAGAGGTTTACCTAAGGGAAATCGCTTCTGAGCTGGAACTTTCATATGATAGTTTGAAGCAGGATTGTAATTTACTTAGGGCATCGATGCAAAAAAACATCCCGGAAGGGGATAATAACGACAAAAGGTGGAATAATGGTAGGCATAAAAAAGGGCAAGTGCAGACACCAACTTTGCTGCCCGCTTATCATGTCGCGGAACGGCGTCTACTGTCCTTTATGATTCAGGACCCGGAAGCCGCCACGTATGTGGGCGAACGCCTCGGAGAAGATTTTAACATCGATGATCATGCGGCAATTGCCGCTTATCTATATGCCTATTACGCGCAAGGCAAACCACCCGGCATTAGTCGGTTTCTATCATCGCTTCAGGATGATCGTCTAGAGAAAACTGCTACATCAATTTCCATGATGGATACACCTCCAGACTGGAATATGCAGGTGCTGGATGATTGTATCCGTGAAGTACGGAAATACCCACTGCAGCGCAAGATGGATCAGAAGCGTGAAGAGATGATTCAGGCGGAAAAGTCAGGTGACTTTTTGCGTGCGGCACAAATAGCAAGTGAGATTATAGCCCTAGAGAGACAATGAAATGTTGACAGGATGTACCTAGGGAGGAGGGAGTCGAATTATGGCGAACGATCAGCATACTGAATTGGAAGCAGAATTTACTTTGGATCAGGTTAAGGACCAGCTTATTGAGCAAGGCAAGAAAAGATCATCATTGCTATACAAAGATATTATGGAGAAATTATCGCCGTTTGATCAAGACCCCGAGCAAATGGAGGAGTTCTATGAACAACTCAGTGATTTGGGGATTGAAGTTGTAAACGAGAACGATGAAGAGGTTAACAGCCTCCGGCCAAATGAGGACAATGAAGACAAAGAGGGCGATGAGTTCAGCTTTGATGATGATTTGTCACTGCCGCCAGGGATTAAGATTAATGACCCTGTCCGTATGTATCTGAAAGAAATTGGGCGCGTTCCGCTGTTGTCGGCTGACGATGAAGTGGAGCTTGCTATGCGGATTAAGAATGGTGACGAGGAAGCCAAACGTCGTCTCGCGGAAGCGAATTTACGTCTCGTAGTAAGTATCGCTAAACGTTATGTTGGACGCGGTATGCTGTTCCTCGATCTGATTCAGGAAGGTAACATGGGTCTGATCAAAGCGGTAGAGAAATTTGACCATAACAAAGGGTTCAAATTTAGTACGTATGCAACTTGGTGGATTCGTCAGGCCATTACCCGCGCGATTGCGGATCAGGCACGTACGATTCGTATTCCTGTACACATGGTGGAGACGATCAACAAGCTGATTCGTGTCTCTCGTCAATTGCTGCAAGAACTGGGACGTGAACCTTCGCCAGAGGAAATTGCGGCTGAGATGGAGCTGACGGTTGAGAAAGTTAGAGAAATCATGAAGATTGCCCAAGAACCAGTATCGCTCGAAACACCGATCGGTGAAGAAGACGATTCTCATCTGGGAGATTTCATTGAGGATCAGGAAGCCTTGGCTCCCGCGGATGCAGCAGCCTATGAACTGCTGAAGGAACAGCTGGAGGATGTACTGGACACGCTCACAGAGCGTGAAGAGAATGTACTTCGTCTACGTTTTGGCTTAGATGATGGCCGGACGAGAACGCTTGAAGAAGTGGGCAAAGTGTTCGGTGTTACCCGTGAACGGATTCGCCAAATTGAAGCTAAAGCATTACGTAAGCTTCGTCATCCTAGCCGTAGCAAACGACTTAAGGATTTCCTTGAATAGTATTTCATGAACTGGACCTTCTGCTGCTCAGTAGCAGGAGGTTCTTTTATTTGAATTACGACCCTAAAAAGTGCTGACCTTGTGTATCTGGAAAGAAGGATGAGCCAGTGAATTTGGAAAAACGCGAAATTATTATAAAAGAGATTCAGTATTGGAGAAATAACAGATTGCTTCCAGAGCAATATTGCGACTTCTTAACCAACCTGTATGACGATGAAGCTGCGGCCAAGGACAACAATCCAATTTCGCTGAAGAATCTACAGCAGGGAAACATCAAAATTTGGCTGTTTGGTTTTGGAATTATTTCCTTGATTTTCTTGATTAGTCTTTATTTTAGCGTTTTTCCCTGGCCTTTGCAACTTGCAACAGCACTATCCGTATTAATTGTTTGTTATGGATACTCAGCGGTTTACAGGGATCGAAATCATGTGATTAGTCTTATCCTAGCAGGGCTAGGCAGTGTGTTAACGCTTGGTTTTGGACTATGGTTGATTGCTTTGCATGATCTTGATCCCCAGCTCTGGAGACCGATTCTGATTGGGGCCTGTGGCTTGTTATGGTGTATTTTGGGATTTGTACTCCGGATCGGCTTGCTGCAGTACTGCGGTTATGCTTTTTGGGCATTACTATATGCGGGATTCTTTGGGGGTAAACGCCCTGAGGCTTCGATGCTAGAGCTTGAGCTCTTATGGCTACCATTGTGTGTAATGATGGTGTGGCTTAGCTGGCTTTTACATCACAGAGTGAGAGGCGTCGCTAGTGTTTTTTTTGCAGTGGGAGTATCGCTATGGATCATGCCTGAGCTCGATGCGCTTTTATTCAGACAGGATTATCCACAGTGGATTTCGTTTATGCTGATTTTTAAAATTGCGGTAGGCTTGGTCCTGCTGTTCTTGTTTCGAAAAAAATGGATAACGTGGGTGGCAACATGAACAATGTGAAATTATCAGATCGTCTTCAGCAATTGCTGGAGCAAATTCCGCAAGGAAGCAGGTTGGCAGACATCGGCTCTGATCATGCTCTGCTTCCTGTAGCTGCTGTAAAAAGCGGTAAGGCTGTATTCGCAGTAGCAGGTGAGGTAAACCCGGGTCCCTTTGATGCTGCTTGTAAAGGCGTTGCAGAGGCCGGACTAGGGAAGGTGATCTCAGTGCGGCGAGGTGATGGCCTTGAGGTACTGGAACCTGGTGAAGTTAATTGTATCACGATCGCTGGCATGGGAGGGGCTTTAATTGCCTCCATTTTAGACCGTGGTCAAAGTCAAGGCAAGCTAAAGGATGTTACAACACTTGTACTTCAGCCGAATGTGGGCGAGGATATTTTGCGTCGATGGCTGCTAAATAATGATTGGGTTCTTGTAGCTGAAAGCATTCTGGAAGAAGACGGAAAGCTGTATGAAGTATTGACCGCTGTACCAGAGGATTCAAGTGCGGGAATTACAAATGCCAATGTATATCGTGAGGTTACGTTAGGCGATTCCGCTATGGTTCGTGGTCGGGATACCTTGCTACAGATGGGACCTTTTCTGATTCAAGCACCGAATGAAGTGTTTTTTGCTAAGTGGCAGGGAGAGATTCAGAAATTGGAAGGCATTCTAACATCATTATCACGTTCAGAACTCGAATCTGCGGAGAATAAACGGAAATTAATTCGAGATCAGATCAAGGAGATTACGGAGGTGCTGCAATGCTTGCCAAAGGACAAACAGTAATTCAATATATGGAGCAACTGGCTCCGAAGCATTTAGCCGAAGAGTGGGACAAAGTCGGTCTGCAACTAGGTTCCTTACAGAAAGAAATTACCAGTGTGCTGGTTGCACTGGATGTTAATGATGAAGTCGTCGAAGAAGCAATTAGACTCGGCTGTAATCTAATTATAGCCCACCATGCGATTATTTTTCGTCCGCTTCAAGGGATTCAGACCGATACACCGATGGGGAGAATGTATGAAAAACTGATCAAAAATGACATCGCGGTATATATCAGTCATACGAATCTGGATGTTACTGAAGGTGGAATGAACGATTGGATGGCAGAAGCCCTGGGCATAGAGAACGGAGTACCTATCAAAGACATTCATTCAGAGCAATTGTCGAAGCTGGTGGTATTTGTGCCAAAAGACCACCATCAGAAAGTGCTGGATGCCATCCTGAATGCAGGAGCAGGGGCAATTGGCAACTATAGTCATTGCAGCTTTAATATCGAGGGATACGGAACTTTTATTCCGGGAGAAGGCACAGATCCTTATATCGGGGAAAAAGGTAAGCTGGAGCGTGCCGAAGAGATTCGTATTGAGACGATCGTGCCACACACAATCCGCAATAAAGTGGTACAGGCTATGCTCAAGGCTCATCCGTATGAAGAAGTTGCCTACGATTTGTACACGATGGATCTTAAAGGTCGCAGTTTAGGGCTTGGGCGAGTAGGTAAGCTCAAAGAGCCTACAACACTTGGGCAATTTGTTGAGACGGTAAAAAAAGGTCTGAAGGTAGACCATGTTCGTGTTGTGGGTGATTTGGAGCGTCCGATTCGTAAGGCTGCTGTTCTCGGCGGTTCCGGTGGAAAGTATTATAATAGTGCTATTTTCCGTGGTGCGGATGTACTGGTTACCGGTGACCTTGATTACCATACAGCACAGGATGCCGTGCTCGCTGGTATCACTCTGATTGATCCGGGACATAACGCGGAGAAGATCATGAAAGAGAAAGTAGCAGAGTGGATGACGGGGAAACTAGTGGAGCATAAATACGATACAGCTGTACATGCTTCGCAGGTGAATACGGAGCCATTTAAGTTTCTATAAAATTGCCAGTTAATAATGCTTGTGCCAGACATGTGATGTCTGTATAATATATAATGTTGTTCGGAAAGTTTGACAGACAATCGCCGGTGACGTGAAGACGTCACGGGAGGAAAGTCCGGGCTCCATAAGGCAGGATGCTGGATAACGTCCAGTCGGCGCGAGCCGAAGGATAGTGCCACAGAAATGGACCGCCGATGGCCGCCTTAGGGCGGCACAGGCAAGGATGGAACCGAGGTGTAAGAGACCCCGAGGAACGCTGGTGACTTCGTTCCTGGTAAACCCCATCTGGAGCAAGACCTAATGAGACGCAGCAGATTCCTTTATTGGAATAGGCAGCCTTAGCCTGAGGCGCGTCTAGGTTGGTCGCTGGAGCTGTGCAGTAATGTACGGCCTAGATAGATGATTGTCGCTTATGGTGGGAGGGTAGTTCCCGATCGAACCACGACGAGCACAGAACCCGGCTTACGGCAAACTTTCCTAACTGCAACGTCATTTTTAACAACACCATACAAGCGGCGTATCTCGGGAAACCGGATCACGTCGCTTTTTTATAAATATAAGAAAGTATAAGCTTCACGTTATACATTATCCTTATATTTCTCTCATAAATGCTTACCGTCCTTATAACGCTAAAGGTGTTTATGCTCGTGGCAAGAAGATATGTAGAAAGTGGGAAACGTGTAGCATGGGTAATTATCAGATTTGCGGGTTCTGCGGACATTTATATGAACGAAACAATAAAAGAATGTGCAATAGTTGTGATGAGATGTATCAGAGAATCAGGCAAATCGTAGAGACTTCACCCGACACGATGGTATTAAATATATCCCTTCAAACAGGGGTAAGTGTCAGTAGAATCATGTCTTTTGTTGAAAATGGATATTTTAGGATCAATAAAGATAGCATAGAAGTGTCTAAGAAGTAAATTACTCTAGGCATGCAGGGAATTAAATAACCCGGCTTCCCCATCCTATAAAGGATGAAGAAGCCGGGTTATTAGATCATGATTACGATCGAACCGTGGATTGATTCTCCCGCCATTCTACCAACGCTTTCTCCAGACGCTGAACAGCAACGGGGATAAGTTCAGGTGGCGTATGTGTGAAATTCAGACGCATCTTGTTCTTCAGGGGCTGTGATGAATAGAACACCTCACCTGGAACAAAAGCAACACCGTTCTCTACTGCTAGCGGAAGTAATTCCTTCGTGTTGATCTCTTGGGAAAGCGTAAGCCATAAGAACATACCGCCTCGTGGCTCTGAAAAATGAGCACCTTCCCAGTTCTGTGATCTGAGTTCAGCGGATAAAAGTTTCATTCGAGAATAATATTCTCTTGAGATGACACGGATATGCTGCTCAATATCGAAATGAAGCAGCAGTTCATCTAAAGCGCGCTGGTCAATAGTGCTAGAATGCAGATCAGCTGCTTGTTTTGCTTTGGCGATGGTCTTGATGAGATTAGAATCACCGATAATCCAGCCGGTACGCAGGGCAGGGGCTACGATTTTGGAAAAGGTTCCAGTGTAAGCAACACAATAATCGCCGCCATAGCTTCTGTCGATGGACGCTAGTGAGGGTGGATAAAGATCTTTATTTTCCTCAAAGGTTATTTCACCGTAGGGATTGTCCTCCAAGATCAGAACATTGTAACGGCGGCAGATTTCAACCACTTTCTCACGACGTTCTTTACTCCAGGTTGCGCCTGAAGGATTGTTGAAGGTCGGAACTGCATATAGGAGTTTGGGACGTAGTTTTTGAATTTGATTCTCCAGATGATCTGGCAGAATGCCTTGCTCGTCGTTATTGATCGTATGAATATCAGCTCGATAGGAGCCAAGCACCTGTAAGGCTGCTAGATAAGTGGGGGCTTCAACAAGCACAGCATCACCCGGGTCAAGTAGTATTTTACATAGTAGATCTATGGCCTGTTGGGAACCAGTAGTCAGAATCATTTCAGACGCTGAAACAGGGATTCCTTGCCGAGTAAGTCTTTCAGCGATTTTGTCACGTAGTGGAGTAAAGCCCTCGGTTAGTCCGTATTGAAGTGCTGAGGTATCGCTGGAGAGTACACGGTTATAAGCGTCCCGTACGGCCTCCAAGGGAAACAAATCCTCCCCAGGCAGCCCGCCTGCAAGTGAAATGATGTCATTGCCCTGTGTAACTTTTAGAATCTCGCGAACGGCTGATGATCCTAGATGATTGGCTGCTGTTGAGTATTTGATATCCATAAATGAGTTCTCCACCTTTCGATTTGGTGCTATCATAATAGGAGTACTGTATAACAGTAAAGCGTTGAATATAACAGTGGAGGTGAAGGGTTCATGCATATCGATTTGATTCGAGGCGGCAGTAAATCTCTGCCCCATCAGATCAGTGAAACCCTAAATCAGCGGATCTCATCAGGACTGCTCCAGCAAGGTGTCCGGCTGCCCTCCGTAAGAAGTTTGGCTACAACTCTGAGAGTAAGTCAGGTTACTGTAAGCAAGGCTTACGATGTGCTTGAGAAGCGAGGGCTTATTTATTGCAGACAGGGTAAAGGTTGCTTTGTAGCCGATCCTGGGCATATTAAACGTCAGGAAGAGGGGCGCTGGCAGGATGTATATGATGATTATTTGCCGCGAGCTCAGCTTTGGCGCAATTTTGATTACTCTGAAGTAAAGTATCCCTTTCATATAGCTGCAATTCATAGTGAGCTACTCCCTCTAAAAAATATCGGTGACTCCTATGCAGCATTAGTCACTCAGCAGCCGGAGCTTATGGCAACCTATGGGAACTTCCAAGGTGATCTGGAACTGCGAGGAATCATGAGAGATCATTTGAAAACACGTGGAATTTCGCTCACCTCCTCGGATTTGATGATCACAAGCGGAACTCAGCAAGGCATTGATCTGGTAGCTCGTACCTTTGTCGGACCTGGAGATACTGTGTATCTTGAGGCGCCTAGTTATACTGGGGCTATTGATGTTTTTGCAGGACGGGGTGCAGAGATGATCTTTGTACCAACGGACAGTGAAGGGATGAGGGTGGACCTTCTGACAAGAATGTGTGATCAGAGACCGCCTAAACTGATTTATACCATCCCTACTTTTCAGAATCCGAGCGGAGTAACCATGAGCATGGCAAGAAGACAACGGCTGCTGGAATTAGCCCGCAGTTATCGTTGCCTTATTGTAGAGGATGATCCATTTAGTGATTTATATTTTCATGCGCCTCCGCCTGGGGCAATCAAATCGATGGATTCCCAAGGGCATGTAGTTTATATGAAGAGCTTCAGTAAAGTTATAGCACCCGGCTGTAGAATTGCTTGTGTTGCCGCTGAGAGGAATATTCTGTCTCGGCTTATCGCCGCTAAGTCTGCAAGTGATCTAGGGAGTCCTCTCCTCACGCAACGGGCAGTATTGCCGTTTATTGCGGGTAAGTATGAATCCTATGCTGCTCAATTACGAATTACACTTCGTGGTCGCATGGAAAAGGCGGCAAAGCTGCTTAAGCTCTACGCGCCGCCTGGAGTGAACTATATTCTTCCTGAGGGAGGACTTAATCTATGGCTGGAGCTACCAGCTTCTCCCGATATCGCAAGATTACATGAGCTCGCCGAACAAGAGAGCATTTCTTTTTTACCTGGTGATGTCTGTTATTCCGCAGAAACTCCTTCTCGGCATATCCGTTTGTGTTATTCACAAATGAATGAAACGGATATGGAGGAAGGTTTACGGTTATTTCTCCGTCTGCTTGGTCGGTTTTTGCGGGTGAGCGGTTAAGGGGTGTTACTTAGAGTTACTTAATCTTTGTTTCAATTGATTCATTTGCTGTTGTACATGCTGTGGCCATAGCTGTAGCGGAACCTGATTGCCGCTAGCGGCTTGCAGTGTCTTATAGATATCGACCTGACCCCAGCCGAAATATTTGTCATGACCGGGAGTGCCTAAATCAACGGCATTTTTGGTCATAAGATCCATAACTTCGGTATTCGTTAGATTCGGATTCAGTGAACGAACCAGACCTGCCAGTGCAGCGACGTGAGGACTGGCCATCGATGTTCCGGATAAAGCGGCATACTGGCTATCAGGGTAAGTACTTGCTATGCTTTCTCCGGGTGCAGCGACATCAATATAATCGCCGTAGTTGGAGAAGGAAGCTTTTTCCCCCGAAGCATTGGTTGCAGCTACTGCAATCACTTCAGGATAGGCAGCAGGGTATCCTGGGCGTTCTGTATTATCATTGCCTGCAGCAGATACCAAGACGATATCTCGGTCATAGGCATATTTGATTGCGTCATGAAGAAACTGCGAATCCGCGTAGTTGCCTAGGCTTAAATTTATGACTTTTGCACCGTTGTCAGCTGCCCAAATGATTCCTTCTGCTACGGAATATGTGGTACCTGCTCCTGAATTATCGAGTGCTTTTACCGGAAGGATCTTGTTATACCAGCTAATTCCCGCCACGCCTTCTCCGTTATTAACCAGTGCGCCTATAATTCCAGATACATGTGTGCCATGTCCTACATCATCTTCTGGGGTGGAACCGTTGGTGATCGCATTATACCCGGTCAAAAGCTTACCTTTTAGATCTGGATGATTGATCTGGACTCCGGTATCCACCACAGCCACGACAACCTCTTTACTACCCTTAGAAAGGTTCCACCCTAGTTCGGTTTCTATCGCCGGCAAATTCCATTGATAAGTGGAGAATAACATGTCATTTGGAGTAACGGTTCCCTCTGCGTTTTTAGTTATCGTATCATTGGTTAAATACATATAGTGGGGCTCTGTATATTCAGGATGCCATTTATTGGTGAAATAGTCTTTGAGCTCATAATAAGTCATCTTCTCTGAACGAAAAATATAGGCATACCCAAGCTTACGCGGCTTCTTACCGTTGATGTCAGCGGTTATCGTTTGAAGCTGCCCCGGTGTAGGTGAGTTGTTGCGGAAACGGACGACAATTTCATTCTCATAAAAATGGCTGGCGTTTTCGTTATCGTGACCAGTCTTGACGGTGATATCCTTTAAATTGTCGGTATGGACAGACTCTACACGGTACTTGCCTTCCTTCGGATAAGGAATGAGACGCAGGTTCTTCAGCTGATGATCTGCCACACGCCCAAGCACCTTTTGGTTAATAAGTGCGATGATGCCTACATTTTTTTCTTTGTTCCGCTGAGCGATAAAGTAATATTTCTCTTTACCGATTGTAAACGTTGGAGATTCATAGGATTGATGACCATGGATCGCTGATTTCGCCGTCTTTAGATATTTCTGTAGCTGTTGTTTCTCCTGTTCGGTCCCTTGAGGAAATGAGGAGGACTTAAAGGTTTCCGTTTTATGCTTGCGAAAATCGATCCACATTAGCATGGTGATAAATCCGTGGTTCTGCTGCAAACGTTTCGCATACACTGATTTATCATGGAGCGAAGTCATTCCATCCGTTTCAGAGAGGAGCTTGGTCAAATGTCTGCTGACATCGACTCTATTCAGGTGATCCGTCGCATCAACATCTTGAGATAAGGAGGTTTTCTTCAACGACTTTTCCTGTGAAGGATTTGGTGCTGAATGCAGGGCTGAAGTTGGAGCAGGATTCGGTACAGCGACATTAGCGACTTCTCTGGTTGTCCCATTAGCAGCAGGGCGCAGCGCAAAGGTGAGTAAAACAACTGTGAACGCAGCTGTTATCAGACCTGCAACCGTTAGATTTTTTCGTGACATGATTTCCGCTCCTCTACACATTGTAATGTCTATAGGTTTAGAAGAGAGCCTATGTTTTATGCATCTTAGAAAAGGATACCTTCCTTACGTTTTTTATGATAATATCAGAGAGAATAAGCATCTGGAGTTCGCATCCTGATATTGCAGGAGATATGTCGATAGATGTTCTTTTAATTTTCAGAAGGTTAGACTTCTCTGTGTTTACATCCTGATATTGCAAGAATAAAGAGATACGTCTAGAGACTATTTCTTCATAGGATTAACTTTATTGACTACAAGAGCAGGGAATAATAAGGGGGAGCAACCGCCATGTCAGCAGCCAATGTGCAGAAATTATGTGAATCGACGAGAGACAAACTTAAAGATGTAATTGATAAGATGGAAATTTTTCTAAACGAGCATGCGTTGCCTCAACTTGTAACTGAAAGTGATGAGGAAACTGTACACTTTTATCAAGGATTTCTGTCCGATGTTCGTCATCTGTTAGTGTTCTCGGAAATGTCTTATGAGAAGCTGGGAGTTGCGCTTCGTCGTGCTACATTCGATGAATCTTTTGCGCAGAAAGCGCTTTATAATGTGTATCACTATGGCGTGAATAACTTCTTCTATCCAAAGAATGAAAGCTATTCTGAAGATGGACGTTATGCTTATACTGGACAGGATGCCATTCGTTTCCGTAAAAAGCCAGTTCGTCCGGCACGTGATATCATTCTTGAAATTACCAAGACTTATGAAGAGTTACGCGATGACCTTACTTATTATGAGAACGACTATTTGACTGAGAAACGTATGCAAAATCAGGTTTAACAGTTAAATTGTTCGTGTAAAGGATCAGCACTTCGTCCATTTATAATGGCGAAGGCTGGTCCTTTTTTGACGTATTAGAATTTATATATTTGGGGCCCCCACAAAGTACCTGAGTACGCATCGAAGCACCCCCCACTTTGTGGGGATATTTTGCGTGGGCTTCGTTACATCAACTGGAAACCTGCCTGTCGAATAGGCGGGAAATCGAGCGGACATAATGAAGCCGAGGTGATAAATATGTCGAGTGTAAAGCCATTAGTCAAATGTAGTGTGAGCAATTGTCATTATTGGGGCGAGCATAATTTATGCCGGGCTGAAGAAATTATTATTGAGATCGACAAGCATGCGGGTAGTGGATTTAAAGAAGAATATGCTGAGGAAATGACGAATGAGGGTCACCACGATCATGTCGCAACATCGTCTGCAACATGCTGTTTAACTTTTAAGCCGAACTCCTAGGAGGCCGCCCTAATGGACAGAGAAAAGGATCATGAATCAAGTTCATCCAATGGACCATCCGGTCCGAGAAAAGTCATATTGCGTCCGCGCAGAGTAGACTATCCTCGCCGGGATAGAGAACATCAAGAGGAATATGCCGCAGAGGTGAATCCGGTATCGATGCCGGTTCGGGATACAACACCGCGTGTGGCGAGTGAAACTAAGGAGGAAGAAGTGGAATACAGTGGCAGCCAAGTGATGGGTTATACTGGGCTGGCTATGGGTATTGCCTCCTTATTTCTCTGGTCCATCATTCTTGGACCTATATCGGTTGTAATTGGATATTATGCATATGCCAAAGAACAAAAAACGCTTGGGGCATGGGCGATGGGTTTAGGGATTGTATCCACACTTAGTTACTTTGTGATGATCCCCTTTGCCCGCTAAACAAGAAGCGTAAAGTTTGAATTATAACAGGCTTTTAGACCTAAATATCAGGGTCTGAAGTCTGTTTTTTCATTCCAGCATATAGCAATAATCTCGGATAAAATGTAATATTAAGCCGTAATTCATCGAAATCTAAGGTTAGATCAATATATATGATACAACAGGATAAAAGGAGTGCGCCGGTATGGAGATTAATCCCGCTGTAACCAATGGGTTAGGGCAGCTTAAATGGATAAGCTTAAAGAGTGCAACCGCCAAGAGTAGTTCAGCGAATGAAACTGAAAGGTCAGGTGCGTCTGCTTCTCAATTTGCAGCAATGCTGCAAGCTTTGTCTTCTAACACCTCTAACAGCGGGGATACAAGCTTCTTAACGTCACTCCCGGACGCGTCATCTGTTAGCAGCCTGTTGTGGCAACAGATAGGTGGGACAGCGGAAAGCATCGAGAGTGTAATTTCCGGGGAAATAACGGATACTAAACCAACGAGCTATGATGATCTAATTCAAACGGCGAGTGCTAAATACGGGGTGCCAGTTGATTTGATAAAAGCTGTAATTGATACAGAATCATCCTTTAATCCAAACGTTGTCTCAACGGCTGGTGCAAAAGGATTAATGCAGTTAATGGATGGAACAGCACGCGGTTTAGGGGTTTCAGATTCATTCGACCCGGCTCAAAACATTGATGGCGGTGTACGCTATCTGTCTTATCAATTGAAACGCTTTGACGGACAGGAAAAGATGGCATTAGCGGCTTACAATGCTGGACCAGGCAGGGTCATTAACCTTGGGGTAAGCAATGATCAGGAATTATTGGAGAAGCTTACACTGCTTCCAAAAGAGACGCAGTCCTATATCACTAAAATAGAACGCGCTCGCGCGCAATACGCTGTATAATATAAAGGATCAAACGGGCAGTTCCCTTAAACCACATGGCTGGTATTTGGGATTACCGTTTGATCCTTTTTCGAAATTTAAGAAAGAATGATTTTTGTACTTTAAGGAAGTAAAGGAGATAATCGATATATGCTTTACTGGGATTATGCCGCCGCTACACCCCCCTATGAAGATGTGGTGAAGACGATGGAACAAATTATGAAGCTGCACTATGCTAACCCGTCATCCTTACATCGTGCTGGTAGTGAAGCAGCTAAGTTGATCAGGCGTTCACGAGAAGTATGCGCGGCTGCGCTAGCTGTCCAACCGAAGGAGATCCTATTTACATCTGGAGCTACGGAGAGTAACAATTTAGCTATTAAAGGTGCTGCTTTGCAGTATCAGTCAAGAGGACGTCATCTGATAACTACGGAAATAGAGCATCCCTCTGTATATGAAAGCTGTTTGCAACTGCAGAGAAATGGCTGGGAGATTACTTTTGTAGCGCCGGACAGTACTGGAATGATTGATCCAGAGCGAGTAGCTGCTGCAGTACGGCGTGATACTGTGCTCGTAAGTGTGATGCATGTAAATAATGAGATTGGAACAGTGCAGCCGCTAAAGGAGATTGGCAGGTTGATTAAATCCGCCAATTCACGAACCTTATTTCATGTAGATGGCGTTCAGGGATTTGGCAAGCTTGCTGTTGATCTTAAAGGATGGAAAGCGGATCTTTACAGCTTGTCTCCTCACAAAATTAGAGGCCCACGCGGAGCGGGGCTTCTCTATATTAAAGAAGGAATTCAACTGTTCCCTTTACTTTCAGGTGGTTCACATGAAGAGGGGCAACGTGCTGGAACAGAGAATGTACCTGCGATTGTTGCATCGTCCAAAGCAGTGCGGATGAGTGGTGAGCAACGCGAAACCTTTTATGCTCGAGTGCTTCCGCTTCGAGATCGACTGCTACGCTTCTTGCACACCGTTCCTGAATTTGTTATAAACAGCAGAGAGGATGGAGCCCCTCATATTGTGCATTTCTCATACCCAGGCATGAAAGGTGAGGTATTTGCCCGCAAGCTGGAGGAATTAGGGATGGCTGTTTCTACCCGATCGGCCTGCTCTTCCAGACTGGCAGAACCTAGTCGTGTTCTATTGTCTATGGGCAAAGATGTTTCTGTTGCTTCAGGAGGCATCCGTATCAGTTTCGGTGATAGTCACACCGAAGAAGATGTCGCGGCACTTGAGAAAGCACTTATTACTGCGGTACGAGCTTTAAAGATTGCTGAAGGAGGTATGAAGTAACTAATGAGTGTGATGAATCAGGAATCTGCTAAAGGCAGTGCCAATAGTATAGATTATGCCGATATGCTGCTTTTGCGTTTCGGGGAGTTTACATTAAAGGGCAAGAACCGTGCCAGATTTGAGAAAACTGTACTGCGTCATGTGAAGGAAATGATTAAGCCTTATCCAAAGGTAGTTCTAACCAAGGAGTTTGGAAGAATCTATGTAGAGCTGAACGGAGAACCTGCTACTGAATTGGTAGAAGCGCTAAAGAACGTATTTGGTATTGCCTCTATCAGTCCAGTAAAGGTGGCTAAGTCGGAACTCGAGGATATTGTGGCTGTCGGCCGCCATTTTTTAGAGATCATCGCTCCTGCACCGGGAACTACATTTAAGGTTAATGCGCGTCGAGTATGGAAGGAATTCCCATATGGCTCTATGGAGATGAATAAGCTAGTCTCAACCCCACTGCTGCAAGGATACTCCGGACTTACTGTGGATGTAAAATCACCTCAACTGGAGCTGAAGGTCGAAATTCGCCAAGGTCATACCTATATATTTTGTGAAAATATTGCTGGTGTTGGTGGATTTCCGCTTGGTACGAATGGAAAAGCAATGTTATTGCTGTCCGGAGGCATTGATAGTCCTGTAGCGGGTTGGTCATCCATGCGTCGTGGACTTGAGGTGGAATGCGTACATTTCTATAGTTATCCTTATACGAGTGAGCTTGCTCGGCAAAAGGTGGTTGATCTTACGAGGGTTTTGTCACGATATGCGGGAGTCATCAAACTGCATTTGGTGCCCTTTACAGAGGTACAGACATCTTTTACTGGAATAGGTCAGGATAACCTGATTATTACGTTGATGCGTCGAGCTATGTTGAGGATTACTACACAGCTTGCTGAACGTGAGGGGGCACTCGCAATCGTAACCGGTGAAAGTCTGGGTCAGGTTGCTAGTCAGACGTTACCAAGCATGAACGTGATCGGCCGTGCTACAGATCTTCCTCTCCTACGTCCGCTGGTAATGATGGACAAAAGTGATATTGTGGAGCTGTCTAAGAATATAGGCACCTATGATTTATCTATCCTTCCTTATGAGGATTGCTGCACTTTATTCGTTCCAAAATCACCTACAACGAACCCGAATTTACGGATTGTAGATAAAATTGAAGCTACGCTCCCTGGATATTCTGCAATGCTGGATGCAGCGATTGAAGCCACGGAGACCGTGCTGATCACTCCCTATGGAGATGAGAAGCCTAAAGATGTAGTAAGTGCCCAGGCTGGATTACAGGAAGAATGGTTTTAATATTATAAAAAAAGGCTGTCTCATTCGTAGCAATATTTACGGCTGAGGCAGCTTTTTTGATTGTTTATGACTGGATTGACGTCTCCAGTGTCCTCCAATTAAAATGCCAATGATGATCACGATTATAAACAGAGCTTTCAATAGCGGATGCTGGTCAAAGAATGGGGATAGCTGCTGCTCATCTGTAATCATGCTTGACGCTGTAAACCCTAAGACAGCTGAGCCAATATAAATAATCCATGGATATTTGTTGATTAATTTAATAAAGAGAGTACTTCCCCAGACGACGATTGGCACGCTGATTAACAGTCCTATGACAACTAGAGAGATATTGTGCTTAGCAACGCCAGCAATGGCGATGACATTATCTAGTCCCATCGCAGCATCGGCTAGAATGATCGTACCCACAGCAGACCATAGGCTTTGGCCAGCCTTGATATTCGCTGAATTGTTCTCATCTGTTAACAGCTTGTAGGCAATCAGAATAAGTAAAATCCCGCCAGCTAGTAGTAACCAGGGGATCTTTAATAGCCACACGACCAGAATTGTTGCGAAAATCCGTAATACGACGGCACCTGCTGTCCCGAGCACGATTGCCTTTTTTTGAGTATTGTTCGGCAAATTACGCGCAGCAAGCCCGATGACTATAGCGTTGTCTCCCGCCAGAATGAGATCTAGAAAGATAATATTGAGCAGTGATAATACAAACTCCCATATGGATGTATTCAAGGCGTAGTCACCCCTAAAGTTAGTTAAGATGAGCACGAAGATATGCTTAGTTTTGTATACGCAAAAAAAAGGGCATACATGCTTTCATCCTCAAAAAAAAGTTGGACAGGAAGCATAGCTTGTCACTTCCGAACATACATGTAGTTACATGTGATTCGGGGAGGTAAGAGAGAATGGAATCATTGTTGCTCCTTGGTGAAATATTGATGATCAATCTTGTGCTGAGTGGAGATAATGCAATGGTCATCGCGATGGCCAGTAAAGACCTTCCGGAGAAACACCGGAAAATTGCGGTATGGTGGGGAGCTGCGGGAGCTGTTATTCTGCGCTGCGTGCTTACATTTGTCGCGGTATTACTGTTGAAAATTCCTTATATCCAAGCTGGAGGAGGAATTCTGCTGCTATGGATTGCGTTCAAGCTGCTGCTCGAAGAAGAGGAGGATCTCAGGGTAGCGGAAGTATCCTCCGTATGGAAGTCAATCCGAACGATTCTCGTGGCTGATTTTATTATGAGTCTCGATAATGTCTTGGCGATTGCCGGTCTAGCCAAAGGTGATTTGGCTTTAATTGTCATCGGGATTGCACTCAGCATTCCGATTGTAGTATGGGGAAGTGGCCTCATTGTAGGTTGGTTGCATAGATTTCCGTTACTCGTATTTATCGGCGCGTATATTTTAGCCTTTACAGCAGGAGACATGATGCTTCAGGATGCAAAATTAGGGACAATGCTATCCTTTTTACTCCCATCCACGCATTCCATCCTGCCGATCGCTTTAGGAATATTAGTGGTTGTAACCGGAGCTATTAAGCGGAGAACAACATTTGCAGGTTAATAATTTGCAATAAAAGGCAATACTAAAAGGACATCTCCATAAATTGGAATTGTCCTTTTTTTGACGTATCAGAAAGTCACTTTGCGGGGATAATTTGCGTGGTCAGTGATGGCATTTTGAGTGTATTTCAGATAAGATATGAATAAGAATCCTGTCGTTTTAAGGGCATGAGATGACATGGTAGTGAGGTAGACGTGAATTTGAAGGGATGGGTGAAAGATGTCTTCCAAGAATGACATTAGACTAGGAGTATTCATTGTAGCTGCTGGCATCGTGATTTTATTCGGTAAGCTGGGGGTCTTCGGATTTTTGGGACGTGCCCTTTGGCCGCTAGTGATTTTACTTCCTGGATTGGTTCTACATATGTTATTTTTTAGCCGCCGCGCTTCGGCAACAGTATTGATTCCCGCGGGGATATTAACGGTGTATGGTTTATTGTTTGGTCTTTGCAATATATGGGGATGGGGGCTTATGAAATATTTATGGCCTGTGCTTCTGCTTGGCATTGCCGTAGGCCTGTATGAATATTCCATCAATTCTCCAAGACGGACTGGGGGAATTTCTGCAATTGCTGTTATATTAGGCGTTCTAAGCATAGCGCTTTGTATTTTCAGTCTTATGGGAACTGGTGTGATCTATCTAATTGGTATTGTATTTATCGCTGCAGGGATTTGGCTGATTACTGGACGGGGCAGAACACGCAGCTGGAATAGATGGAATTGAAGCTAGCCGATGTTCTATCCTAAAAAAAACGAAAATTGGAAACTGTTTTTTTCATAAAAAGACTTGCTTTTCATAGTGCTTTCACTATAATATTAATGTTATGTTGAAGCGTCGGCTTTCTGCCTGGCGCTTCTTTTGTGAGACTGCCGTGACATGCTACGAATTTTAACAGTTTTAATTTGATAAATGAGAGGATTTGGATACAAATCATGCATTCAAGAAAAGATATTCGCAACATTGCGATCATTGCCCACGTTGACCATGGCAAAACAACACTCGTCGATCAGCTTCTTCAGCAATCGGGGATCTTCAGCGCACACGAGCACCTTCAAGAACGTGCCATGGACTCTAACGATATCGAGCGGGAACGCGGAATTACAATCCTAGCTAAAAATACAGCAATTACTTATAAAGAGTTTTTGATCAACATTGTGGATACACCTGGACACGCTGACTTCGGTGGCGAAGTAGAACGGATCATGAAAATGGTTGATGGTGTATTGCTGGTTGTTGATGCTTATGAAGGCTGCATGCCGCAAACGAAATTCGTTCTGCGTAAAGCATTGGAACAAAAACTTACACCGATCGTTGTCGTGAACAAGATTGACCGTCCAGCTGCTCGTCCTAAGGAAGTTATTGATGAAGTACTCGATTTGTTCATCGAACTTGAAGCAAATGACGAACAATTGGAATTCCCGGTTGTTTATGCATCTGCCCTTAATGGTACTTCAAGCTTGGTTCCTGAAAAACAAGATGATACCATGCTTTCCCTATATGAAACAATTGTAGAGCACATTCCAGCTCCAACCGAAAGTGTTGAAGAGCCTCTTCAATTCCTCGTTACTTTGATGGACTACAATGAATACCTGGGACGTATTGCTATTGGCCGTGTAAACCGTGGTGTAATCAAACAAGGTCAATCTGTAACAGTTATTATGCGTGACGGTAAGAGTAAGACCGCGCGTATTGAGAAATTGTTCGGCTTCCAAGGTTTGAAACGTATTGAAACAGAAGAAGCGGGCGCAGGGGATATCGTTGCTATCGCAGGGATCAAGGATATCAACATTGGTGAGACCATTGCTGACCCACAACACCCTGAAGCACTTCCAGTTCTGAAGATTGACGAGCCAACCATGCAAATGACATTCCTTGTGAATAACAGTCCTTTTGCTGGTAAAGAAGGTAAATGGGTAACTTCCCGTAAACTACGTGAGCGTCTCTTTAAAGAACTTGAAACAGATGTGAGTTTGCGTGTGGAAGAAACTGATAGTCCTGATGCATTTATCGTTTCTGGACGCGGTGAGCTTCACCTTGGTATTCTGATCGAGAATATGCGTCGTGAAGGTTATGAAATGCAAGTTTCTAAACCACAAGTAATCATTAAAGAAATCGACGGTGTCAAAATGGAGCCGCTTGAGCGTCTAATGATTGATATTCCAGAAGAAAGCATGGGCTCTGTTATGGAGAGTCTGGGTACCCGTAAAGCCGAAATGGTCAACATGATTAACAACGGTACGGGTCAAGTACGTCTGGAGTTCCTGATTCCTGCACGTGGTTTGATTGGTTACAACACTTACTTCTTGACTTTGACACGCGGTTACGGCGTTATGAACCATGCTTTTGACAGCTACGCTCCACTGGTTGCTGGTCAAGTTGGCGGACGTCATCAAGGTGTTCTTGTATCAAGTGAGACTGGATCAACAACTCAATATGGAATCGTGGGTGTTGAGGATCGTGGAATTCTCTTCTTGGATGCAGGTACAGAAATTTATGAAGGTATGATCGTAGGCGAGCATACCCGTGATAACGATATTATCGTTAACATCTGTAAAGAAAAAGCACTTACAAACATGCGTACCTCAGGCAAAGATGATACTGTAAAAATGAAGACACCACGTACCTTCTCTTTGGAAGGCGCGCTTGAATATTTGAATGATGATGAATATTGTGAAATCACACCTAAATCCATTCGTTTGCGCAAAAAGATTTTGAACAAAGGCGAACGCGAACGTGTAGAGAAGCAACGTAAAATGGCACAAGCAAACGCGTAAGATCAACTTATCATAGTAAAGAGCCGTCGGAGGTTTAACTTTCGGCGGTTTTTTTTATAACAAAAACTTCCCCTACTGATGATATAATGTAAACGTATCTTAAATTTGGGAGGAGTGCGGTATCTATGCAGGTCTGGTTTGCTGAGCATCCAATCGTCGCTTATATTGTTATTTTTATATTGCTTACATTTGTGTATAATCAGGTATTTCGTGTGAATCAGAAGTTATCGATTGGCAAAGAGATTATGCTCTACATAATGATGGCGATCGGCTCCGGCATGCTCCTCATTTTCCAACATGATAAGCTACCGATCATCCAGTGTCTGCTGGTTGCTGTCGGATTGATGTTGCTCGTACGAGTACGTTATATCATGGAAGCTCGGCAGAAGAGAAAGGCTGCAACTGCAGCAAAAAGACAGTAAACGAAACTTTTACTGCTTATGGAACGTCTATTTAAGTGTGGCAATTTTAATTCCAAATGAAATGAAGAGGACTTTATTCTACTATGAGTACACGAAACAGCAGTTTACCTCCAAGAGCAAGTGGGCAACAACCCAATAATAGAAAACAGCCTGTAAAGGGTGCTCCTAAGAAAAAAAAGCGTAAGAAACCGCAAAAAAGAGGTTTTTTTGGAAAATTAGTTAGAATCTTGTTAACCCTGCTGATTATTGCGATTCTTGGCGTATTGGGCTACGGCGGCTATCTGTATTGGAAGCTTGAGAATGGGGTCTTTAACGCAGGGAACAAAGGAACGGTTGCCCCAGGACATTCAGCTACAGAAAAACCATTGACGATGCTTATATTAGGTACGGATAATAGACCGAAGCATGAATCTAGATTGACAGATGTTATTATGGTTGCAGCGCTTAATCCTAAGACAAAATCAGCAACCATTGTCTCTCTTCCACGCGATACCTTAGTTGAGCTCAGTGGATACAAGCAAACGAAGATTAACGAATTCTATGCTCGCTTCAAAGGTAAGGAGAAGTCCTCTGGTATTTTGGCAGAAGATGAGATGAAGACCATGATGGGGAAATATCTAGATATTGATGTGGATTATACAACGATTCTGGATTTCCAAGGCTTCCGTGATGTGGTGGACGAGCTTGGCGGAGTCAAAGTCAACATTAGCGATAATATGTGTTATACAGACAGTGTAGACGGTACGAATATCAATCTGAAAAAAGGTCCGGCAGAGCTTAATGGTGATAAAGCGCTAGATTATGTGCGATATCGTAAATCTAATTGTAAGCCTAAGACTAAGGCTTCAGATGATTTTGATCGGAACAAACGTCAGAATGAGGTCCTTCATTCATTGGTGGATCAGATGCAATCGCTTGGCGGAGTATTAAAAATAGGCAAGGTTCTTGACGCAGTGGACAGCAACATGCAGACTGATATCGAAAATTCGCAGATTAAAGATATGATTGCGACTTATTGGAAAATTTCCAAAGAGGATATCGAATTCAAGCCTGTGACTGGAACATGGCGAAGTCCGTATGTATATATTAATGATGAGGAGCTTGAGGCTGCCAAGAAAAGCCTGCAGGATCGGTTAGCAGGAGTTTCTGCTAGTTCCACTTCGGAATCCACTGAGGCGCCTTAAAGACCTTAATAACACTTCGCTCTAAAATTGAATGCAAGTTTCAGCCTGTGCTATAATATAATAAATTGAATGAATTTACGCCGCATAGGGGGCCAGTACTTATGTCCGAAGCCGTTGCTCAGCTGAACGAAACCTTGTTATCGATGCTGCAATCGGAAACCTTTGTTCTTCTCAACACAGTTGATGCGGAATCAGGAGGTCCAACGTCCACGGCCATATCGTGGATTTATGCAGTTAGTCCTAGTACTGTGCGTCTGGCTGTAGATCATCGTTCCAGACTCGTGAACAACATGAAGATCAACCCTTTAGTAACCATTACTGTGTTTGGTGAGGGAACTGTTCATGCTATTAACGGCACTGCCGTTGTAAGACAGGATCCGCTTCAGGATGTCCCTTTCAAAATGTGCTGCTTTGATGTTGAAATTATGGCGGTGCGTAATGCGCTTTTTTATGGAGCGCAGCTTGAATCCGCCCCAAGATATGCGAAGGTTTATGATGGACGTGCCGCTGAGAAGCTGGACGGACAAGTATTTGCTGCCATGAAAAAAGCCTAGTGAGAATATCACTGGGCTTTTTTTGTCCTCTACTGTGCATTTTTTCGCGGTTTTGTATCTTCTGGCAGCTGCGGCATGATTCGACCGATGATATCAGCCAGCTCGGATGAAAATCCGGAAATCGGATGTCCCTCGGAGATATGGCGACTCATGTCTGCTAATCTGCTGGAGAGATCCATATCGGCTGTGACAAGCGCACGTACACTTCTTGGGTCTTTGCGAATAGCTTCCGCTACAGAATATTTAATGCTTCCTACCCGTGACCGTTCTAGAGAACCTTCTACGTCAAGACCAACGATGGCCACCTTGTTCATGACTACACAGTGTGCGCCATTCACACCAGGGACTCTTTTTGCTAACTGTTCAAAATGGTCCTTAAGTGCAATTTCACTTTCGCCCTTAACACTAACGGCTTGACCAGCTTTTGAGGTGGCCTTAGGATTAGTCACACCATCATTGGACAATTGTCGAACCTCATGGTTCCCCGGACCCTTTACAGCATTCGCTGATTGTTTATTCTGAGGAGAGGGTGATGTCTTTTTATTAGCGATACCGCAGCTTGTCAGTAGCAGCAGTACCAGCAACAGACACATTGATTTTCTCATATGTGCTTACTCCTTTCAGCCAAGATCGTTTCTGTACCTTATCTTTTCCCTTGGCGGAAAGAGTTATGTATGATCAATCAAACCAGGCGCTGTGGAGGGGATAATATGAACAAGATATTTGTGCTAGATACCAACGTGCTTTTGCACGACCCCAATTCGATTTTCTCTTTCAAGGAGCATGAGGTGGTTATTCCGGCGGTTGTGCTGGAAGAAATCGACTCCAAAAAGCGCAACGCTGACGAAATCGGTCGGAATGCCCGCACGGTTTCCCGATTGCTTGATGGACTTCGTGAACTAGGGCATTTGCATAGTGGTGTGGAACTGGAGCATGGAGGTAAGCTGAAGGTAGAACTTAACCATCGCAGTTTTGTGAAGGTACAGGAAATGTTTGGTGAGGTATCTAACGACAATCGGATTTTGGCTGTAGCTCTCAATTATTTAATCGAAGAGAAGGAGAAGCCAGATCCGCGTCCCGTAGTGCTTGTGAGTAAGGATGTGCTGGTCCGTATTAAAGCGGATGTGCTAGGGATTACACCAGAGGATTATTTGTCAGATCGTACTGGAGATTTAAATGAACTTTACACTGGTTACCAATCTCTGCAGGTTCATCCGGCGTTGATTGATGAATATTACAGTCACCGTTCTTTAACGGTTAAACAGCTCGCGTTGTCGTATCCCTTGTACCCTCATGAATTTGTGATCCTCAAGGATGAGATCGGCACGGGCAAATCAGCTCTTCTCAAAGTGAATAGTGATGCGACCCGTCTAGAGCCGCTCTACCTAGGCAATGATTCGGTTTGGGGGATCAGCGCCAGAAATGCTCAACAACGAATGGCTTTGGAACTGCTTCTAAATGATGAAATCCCACTTGTAACCATTACAGGTAAGGCTGGTACAGGGAAGACGTTATTGGCGCTTGCTGCCGGACTATTCAAAGTTGAAGATGAGCATAAATACAAAAAACTGCTCATTGCCCGGCCAGTAGTTCCCATGGGGAAAGACATTGGTTATTTACCCGGGGAGAAGGATGAGAAGCTAAGACCGTGGATGCAGCCTATTTATGATAATCTAGAGTTCCTGTTCGATACCAAAAAAGCTGGAGATATTGATAAAATATTAATGGGCTTAGGCAGCATACAGGTAGAAGCCTTGACCTATATCCGTGGACGTTCTATCCCTTCACAGTTCATCATTATTGATGAAGCTCAGAACCTTTCCCGTCATGAAGTGAAGACGATCGTTTCCAGAGCGGGTGAAGGAAGTAAGGTCATTCTTATGGGCGATCCGGAGCAAATCGATCATCCGTATTTGGATGCTGCGAGCAACGGGCTTAGTTATATCGTTGAGAAGTTTAAGCAGCAAGGGATTAGCGGACACATTACTTTGGAAAAAGGGGAGCGTTCCCGTTTGGCCCAATTGGCCGCGGATCTTCTCTAACTTATTTTCAATTTCAGCCGGGAGAAACATAACTCCCGGCTTTTTCCTGCCCGCCCAGAAACGGTGGAGGGAATTAACGGTTGTGGTGCTTTAGAATGAGCGCGGTCAGCGGAGGGGGAGGAATTGTTCTGTAGAAGCGTTAGCGCTCGCCTTTGACTCCGGATTTATACCGTTTAGGAATATAATCCATAAATCTGGAGACAACAGCGATCGGAAGAATAATCCGCACACGGAGCGCCCTTAGCGCTAAGATCACCCAGTCTTTTAATTGTCTCCGTTCGTTTCCCCTATATAATAGAAAGAGAACGTTTTCACATTCTAAAGACAAGCAGCGACGGGTTTGGTAAAATAGTGGAGACGAATCATGGGGAAGGTGGGAAATCGTGCTTAAACGCAAAAATTATTGGCTGCTTTTTGCAATTTTACTACTATCGCTGACAAGCTTGTCGCCCAGTATGGAATTGAGTACCAATAACGACCCACATCCTATGAAAAAGCCTCAAAGTCAGTCAACAAATCCTTCTTCAGGGGAAGAGGGTTCTATAGATAGTCTGCGTATAACAGTATCGCTAAATAGCGAGGAATTCAGTGAGTTGGAGCTTCTAAGCAATCGTTATACTTTAGAAAGTGGAGTAAAGGTGATATTAAGCAATATTGATAGCGAGGATGCAGACGAAGTTTTGAAGCATGATCTAACCATCGGAGACAGTCCGGATATCGTCATGGCGGATGGACGAAGTATTCTCGACTGGGCTACACGAGGATATTTATTACCGGTGGATGTTTATCAGAGCATTCCAGGAACTGCACCGTTAACTCAGTTGATCCCGTGGATGCAATGGAACGGATATAATTGGGGAGTGCCGCTGGATATAGACCCTTATATCCTTGTTTATTCACCACAGCGTCTTGCGGAACTGGGGTTCACGACCTTACCAAGAAGTCTGGAACAGTGGAATACATTGCTTCAGAATGTGCTTAAAGAGCAAGGAAAATATTTGCTCGCAATGGATACACGTAATCCATATGGATTGTCGGCGGTCATGGAGAGTATGAACAGCAGCTTGCTATCGGATAACCAAGAAGTGATGAATTGGACTCAGAATGCTCGCAGTTATTTTTACCTTACCAGTCGCTATAACAAAGATGTTTGGGATATGATTCAGAGCGGAAGCGTTGCTGTTGCTGCTCTACCACTATCAGAGTGGCAAAAACATGGCAATTCATCCTTAGTTGCTGAAGCACCACTGACTGCAAGTGACGGGAAAGGACTTGAATCCTATTACAGCCGTTCCTTTGCGCTTCCAGCGCAATCTCAAAGTCCAAAGGAAGCCGTGAATTGGTTGACATTTATTACCTCGGAGGATTCTCAGATGGATTGGCTGGAGAACACGGGGAGCTTGCCTGCACTGGATGTTCTTTATCGTTCGGAGCATGATTTTAAATATAAGCTTCCTTTCGGAGTCGAACTATTACTGACAGAAGAAACCGCCCCGGAGGTCGAATCCCAAGGCGGCTGGAGTAAGATTGCTGAAGCAGTATCCTTACTGCTTACAGGAAAAATTGATGCGGCAGGGTACAAAGACTTCATTAAGGAAGGTCTAGAATGAGATCGAAAGTTTAACTTGCAGGACGCCCTCTTTACTATCTACTTCTGTAGCACGTAGAAAAGAAACGATTTTCCCAGGGTAAAAACCTAAATCAAATTCCTCTTCCAGTGTCCTTCTAGTGGTGTCAGGTAATTCGAGACCATTAAATACAACATGATCTACTTGGAATATAAGTCCGTTGATGGGTTCCTCCTGAATGATGTAGTGACCGGTTAATGAAAGGGCTAACGCTCCGCTTTTTCCAGTGGCAGTAATCGATCCGTCATTGAAATGAAAAGCGAAATCGTTAAATAGCTTATTCTGGGATTGAAGAAATTCGTTCAGATCCTCTTCTTTCAGATTCAGAACATAGGTCATCCCCTTACGAGTAAGGACGCCCTCTCGATTCTGGACAAACTGCGGTAACTTATTCATAGCAGATGATAATGCTTTGAAGTAGGTCTTTACCTCGCGTAAACCAATATTCTCCCAATATAATGTGAATTCTTGAAGAAGAGCGCTCATATTATCAGGATCACTACTGTCTTTAATCCCTCCTTCAATTTCTTTATTGAGCGCAGCTACCCGAATTTTCTGTTCCTCAAGAGCAGTTCGCAGCTCCGCAAGATCCTTCGAGCTGCGTTGAGCAGCCTGGAGGGTCTTTTTTAGATCCCTATACTGATCCTCGTATTGTGTGAGAATGTCGCGGTCATTTCCAATAATAATTTCATAATAATCGAATAGAGCCAGGAATCTGCTAATACTTTTCGCGGATAAAAACGCAGCCATGAGACCGTCTCTATCCCCCATATAATAAGAACGCAGGACTGCGCCTGCACGCTCTTGTTGGTTTGCGATGGCAGATTTTTTCTGGCTGGCTTGCTCTTCGAGGGATTCTACCTTTTCTTCAAGCGCTTTTTGTTCGGCTGTAATCTTGATGATTTCCCGCTCGATTTCTGCGGAAGACAAAGTCTGCTCCAGAAGTTTACGTGTTTCTTCATTATCTGGTATAGAGGAATTGAAAAAAGAACCGCTTGGATCGGCAGACAGGTACATCGTAGATTGTAACGGGAACAATGTACAGCAGAAGAGAATTAGTATGGTTGCCATCATGCGGCTTAGGGAATTGCGGGAGCGCACCACACCACCACCTTTTTTTGAAATATAAGAAATTTCTGTTTCACTCCATAAATCATCCTTCTATTTCTCGTAGAAACGGAAACCGTCCCAAAAAGGGTCGGCAAAGCCGATTCTTCTTGAATTGATATATGTATGTACTAATAATATGTTTAACCCTTCTAAAATAGCATACATACAAAAATATCCCCACAAAGTGAGGCTAGCCTTCAAATAGAAGAAAGGTATAAGCTTCACGTTATACATTATCCTTATATCTCGCGCATAAATGCTTACCGTCCTTTAGGGACACCGAAGGCGTTATTGCTTCGATGCGTACTCGGGTATTTTGTGGGGGCCTCATATATATACTAGCTGATAAACAAAAAAACGGAAGTGATCCTTATTAGATAAGGACCTCATCCGCTTCAAGAGAGTACTGCAATTTATAGTGGAAGACCCATTTGAAAGATCGTCCAATAGCTGAAACCGGTGAAAGTCAAAATCATGTATGCCCAAAAAAGTAGGACATAAGTTTTTTCAGTAAACTTCAAATAACCTAGAATTACGAAAAAAGCGGTTTGTAAAAAGAAAAGCAAGGCCATTTCTGTCAGACCTCCGGCAAAAGCCATCAATCCAATAGCCAATGTAAAAAAACCTAATACCCGAAACATGCGGTCCAAGAGAGAGTCCCCCTTCCAGTATGTATCTCACGAATATTCCTTCGACTTATTATACCCGTTCAGTAAAAATGTGTAAACGAATTCATTGAAAAAAATGTACTAATCTTCATAAAATGTGATTTTTATAATTGACTGAGGTGATTAATGCTTGAAAAAAGAGAATTTATAACTTAAAGCGTATGATGTGGGCAGATAATGGAAATACAATTTAGTATCAAATAGATTCTATGAACTCTATGAGAAGCATAGAAATGGAGTAAGCAGCTTTTATCCCTATTCACTACCCGGCAGAGCTGCCGGTTATGGAGATGGTTATTTCAAGATGTTGTTAGGAGGTTTGGTTGGATGACAGCCGTTAGACAGGATGCTTGGAGTGCAGAAGATGATCTAATACTGGCAGAAGTAACCTTGCGTCACATTCGGGAGGGCAGTACACAACTTGCTGCTTTTGAAGAAGTGGGCGAGAAAATCGGCAGAACGTCGGCTGCTTGCGGATTCCGCTGGAACAGCTGTGTTCGAAAAAGCTATGAAGGCGCAATCGGAATTGCAAAAGGTCAACGTCAGAAACGAAGTTACCTGAAAAAGCAACCGTCAGTTAGAGGAGCACAGGTAGCGGGTCTGATTCTCGGGGATACCGACGAGGAATTCGGACGAGGCGAAGGATTAAGCGAGAACACATTATCCATTGATGCGGTTATACGTTTCCTGAGACAATGGAAAGGTACAATCCAGGAAGCAGGACGTCAGCTGAAAATGCTGGAGAGAGATTTGCGCGAGAAGGAAGATGAATTAACAGAATTAAGATCTGAGAATGAGCGGTTGTCCAAAGAGGTTAATCTTGCTCAAAGTGACTACCGGGTAGTCAACGATGATTACAAAGCTTTAATTCAGATTATGGATCGTGCTCGTAGGCTCGCTTTCTTAAACGAAGAAGAAGAAGAAATGAAGACTCGTTTTAAAATGGATGGGAATGGAAATTTAGAACGTATTGAATAAACGGTTTGCAAACTAAAACACCCGTAAGTGGTTCGCTTTATTAGCGCCATTTGCGGGTGTTTTGATTGGGTATTGTCTCTTATAAAGGAGGACAACGACGTTTCTTCTTGGTATATTAAGGCTATACTTAGAAAAATTGCGCTTGAGATCAACAGGAGGATCAGATGAGAATCGATATAATCGGTGCGGGTTCACTTGGTCTGCTTTTGGCAGGAAGGCTGATTGCATCTGGGAATAAAGTGAGATTGTGGTGTCGAGGGATAGAGCAGTGCCGGCAATTAGAGAACGAGGGCTTAACTGTGAGTTATGAAGATGGCAGCGATTCGATTTCGATTTCGGGGGCTCGATTTGCGTTCGCACCCATAGAGGAGTTTACAGATGTGTATTTTCGTGAGCCAAGTGATTGGATCATAGTGACGGTTAAACAGGATATATTACATAATGTTTTACCTGAATTTCTATCCCCCCTTAGGGAAGAACAGGCACACATCATTTGTTTTCAAAATGGCATAGGACATATGGAGATGCTCAAAGACTTGTTACCGAAAGCTAATTTATATGCTGCCGTTACAACAGAAGCCGCGAAGCGAAAATCTTTGACTGAGGTCATTCATGCAGGTGCCGGGGAGGTGTGGATAGGGAGATGGGGCTTAAAGAATGGACAAGCTCATATCATACATACTGATTTACAAGCGAAATATTTAATAGAAGTCCTCATTTTGGCAGGATTCTCCGCCTTTTTGTCGAATGAAGTGGGTACCATGATTTACCGGAAGCTCCTAATCAATGCCGTAATTAATCCACTCACGGCGATTTGGCGTGTTCCAAATGGTGAGCTGCTTGCATCAGAAGGGCGCCTGCAGTTAATGAAAGAACTTTTTAGAGAAGCTACTATGGTATATGATGCCTGCGGAGTTGCTTATGATCACGATGCGTGGGATAACATCCTTAAAGTCTGCAGGAATACGGCTGGCAATACTTCGTCCATGCTGGCAGATGTTCTCGCTTCGAGAACCACAGAAATTCAATGGATCAATGGAAGTCTTGTTAATATGGCAGAAAGAACGGGAACTTTGGTTCCTTTACATCGCTTGATCTGTCAACTAGTAGAAGGAATAAAGGTATGATCTCGGAGGAGAGGTGAAGCTATGGGATTGCTGATGAATTCGGTCATTACTTTAAGCTTGATTCCAATAGTACCGTTTTTAATTGTTTATTTCATTGGAAGAGGCTTAAAAAAAGATAAAAAGAAAACTTTTATGCTCGCTATGGACGTGACTACATTTTTTTTATTATTATCGGTATCCGCATTATTTAACAACTTATTTAATAACGGTTTTGGGTTTTATCTTATACTACTTATTGTATTAATATCCACTGGATTGATTGGCGGCGCTCAGAATCGACTGAAAGGAAAGGTAGATGGAAAGCGGTTATTTCGGGCAGTTTGGAGACTTTCTTTCTTTTTTATGAGTGTAGGATATTTATTATTTATGTTTGTAGGGCTAATTAAGTACATATCACAAGCGATGTAATGTTCCACTGCTTCGGTGAAGCGGCAACGTCACAAAAGTTTAAAGTTTTAATAAAAAAAGAATTTTCTGAAAACATTCCACTAGATTTTTTTGACCACTGGTTGTATAATCATAAACCATATACCACATTCTATTTAGGGGGAACTGCTAGATGAAGAAGAGTAAAAGTCTATTGCTAATGCTTGCATTAGTACTTGTTATCGGCACAGTGCTTGCTGGCTGCGGCGGAAACAATGCAAACAGCGGCAACAAAGGTAACGCTGGTAACACTGGTAACACGGCAACTGGTAATGCGGCTACAGAAGAGAAATTGGCTGCGGACCAAACATTGAGAATCAACCTAAGCTCTGAGCCTCCAACATTTGATCCAGGATTGGCTCAAGATAGCCAAGCTCACACTGTCCTGACAACAATGTACGAAGGTCTGACTCGCATGAATGCTGAATCTGGTCAAGCTGAACCAGGTGTTGCTGAAAGCTGGGACATTTCCGCTGACGGTCTGGTATATACTTTCAAACTCCGTGATTCACAATGGAGTAACGGCGATCCTGTAACAACAGAAGACTTCGTTCGCGCTTGGAAACGCGTGCTCGATCCTGCTGCTGCATCCGCTGCACCTTACGCTTATCAATTGTATTACATCAAAAATGCTGAAAAGTTCTATAACAAGGAAATTACTGATTTCAGTCAAGTAGGTATCAAAGCGGTTGATGAGAAAACTCTAGAAGTTACTCTTGAAGCCCCAACTCCTTACTTCCTTGGATTGCTTTCCTTCTACACTTATTACCCTGTACACAAATCCATTGAGAGTAATCCAAAATGGGCAACAAGCAAAGACACTATGATCGTTAACGGTGCTTTCACTCTTACTGAGTGGACTACAGGTCAAACACTTGTTGTAACTAAAAACGATAAATACTGGGATAAAGATTCCATTAAACTTAGCAAAATCGATTTCTCCCTTGTAAACAGCGGTGCAACTGAGTTGCTCAGCTACAAGAACGGTGAATACGATCGTGCAGGTGGACCAACTGGTGAAATTCCATCAGAACAAATTCCAATCGTACAAAAAGAACTTCCAAAAGAATTTAGCCGTAAAGGTATTGCTTCCGTATACTACTACGAATTCAATATCACTGAAAAACCTTTCACTAACGCAAAAATTCGTAAAGCTCTTGCAATGTCCATTAACCGTCAAGCTTTGATTGACAATGTAGTACAAGGTGGACAATTCCCAGCATTCGGTTTTGTACCTCCAGGTATTGCTGGTGCTGACGGTGAATTCCGTACAGCAGTTAAAGATAGCTACTTCACTGAAGATCTAGAACAAGCTAAAACATTGCTTGCTGAAGGTCTGAAAGAAGAAGGCCTTGACAAATTGCCTACATTCTCTTTGACTTACAACACAAGTGAAGGTCACAAGAAAATTGCTTTGGCAATTGCTGATATGTGGAAAAACAATCTTGGTGTTGACGTACAAACCGTTAACCAAGAGTGGGCTGTATTTATCGAAAACCGTCAAAACCTGAACTACCAAGTAGCACGTGCTGGTTGGACTGCGGATTACAATGATCCAATGACTTTCCTTGATATGTGGGTAACAGGCGGCGGTAACAATGATACTGGTTACGCTAATCCTGAATATGACAAATTGATCAGCGAAGCTAAAGCAAGCACTGACTTGAAAGTACGTCAAGACAAGTTTGCAGCAGCAGAGAAATTGCTCATCGAGCAAGATCAAGTTTTGATTCCATTGTACTACTACACTAACAACTCCCTGACTAAAGAGTACCTTAAAGGTGTTACTCTTGACTTCAGTGGTGCAATTGACTTGACTCGTGGATACTTGCTTGAGCACTAAGATTTTGCTCTAGTAATTTAAACAGAATAGTTAGTTGACTGAAGTAACACAATACTTCGGGATATATATGTGGAACTCCATATATATCCCTTTTTTTTGTATTCCAGTCTATTTGTTATTTATTGTTATTTATAACATATTTAGAAAATGGACAAAAATCCGTTTTTTTCATAAAATCAATATAATGCTCTCAAAAAAATTGTCGGAGGAGGTGTGATGGGGATGGTTCGTTATGTCGCAAATAAATTCTTCTATATGTTGGTTTCATTATTTGTACTGATTTCAGCAACTTTTTTCTTGATGAAAGCTATTCCAGGGGATCCGTTTACTTCTGAGAAAAAAGTACCGCCAGAAATTAAAGCACGTTTGATGGAGCAATATGGTCTGGACAAGCCGCTCTCTCATCAGTATTTTAAGTATTTAGGTGATATTGTCCAAGGTGATTTGGGTGTATCCATGAAACGCCTGAATCAAGATGTATCTCACTTGATCAGTCAAACCTTTTCAGCGTCGCTGAAGCTGGGACTCGTCGCAATTGTTGTGGCGGTTATTGTTGGGGTTCTTCTCGGCATGTTAGCGGCACTCTATCACAGAAAGTTTCTTGACAGCGCCGCGATGGTGTTGGCAGTTCTGGGGATTGCGGTTCCGAGCTTTGTAGTCGCGTCATTATTACAGTATGTGTTCGCTTTCAAATTGGGTTGGGTACCGGTTTCAGGATTTAAAGGGCCAATCTATTATTTCTTGCCTGTAGCAGCACTCTCGGCACAGCCGATAGCCTTTATAGCTCGCTTGACCCGTTCAAGTATGCTTGAGGTTCTGAATGCGGATTATATCAAAACGGCTAAGGCTAAAGGATTAAGCTGGATGGCTATTCTGAGCCGCCATGTACTTCGCAATGGTATCCTGCCTGTTGTTACTTACATGGGACCTATGACAGCTAACATCGTAACTGGTTCGGTTGTAATCGAGCAGATCTTTGGTGTTGGGGGTATTGGTAAACAGTTCGTGGAAGCGATTGGTGTCCGTGACTATACCGTTATTATGGGGATTACCATTTTCTATGGTGTACTACTCATGGTAGCCCGTTTCATTACTGATATTGCTTATGTATTGATTGACCCACGTATGAAACTAAGTGGAGGAAAGGAGGGCTAATTAGTGGCTAGTGATAATAACTTGCTAAAGAACATGAATCTAAAACCGGAAGACTTTCAAAAAGTCGGTATAGATGAAAAAGAAGCCGAGGTAATTCAGCGGGAGAGTCTCTCTGCCTGGAAAGATTCTTGGCAACGGTTGCGTCAAAACAAAATGGCAATGACCGCGCTTGGTATTCTAGGTTTGATCGTGCTTGCAGCGATCTTCGCTCCTTTTTTCTCGAAATACAACTATTATTCCAATGACTTGATGAGCACCAATAAGCCCCCTTCCTCTGAACACTGGTTTGGAACGGATGATCTTGGACGTGATATTTTCGTTCGTACTTGGTACGGTGCACGGATCTCCTTGATCGTAGGTTTAGCTGCTGCAGCCATCGACTTGTTTATTGGTGTTATCTATGGTGGAATTATGGGTTACTTCGGTGGCCGTGTAGATAATATCATGAACAAATTCTCTGAAATTTTGTACTCTATTCCTTATTTGCTGGTTGTAATTTTGCTCTTGGTCGTGCTTGAGCCAAGTCTTGGTACAATCATCCTAGCTTTAACCATAACAGGCTGGATTACGATGTCTTGGATTGTACGTGGAGAAATTATGCAACTCAAGAACCGCGAGTTCGTATTGGCTTCCCGTTCCATGGGTGCTGGTTCTGCAAGACTGTTGTTCAAGCATCTTCTGCCGAACGCAGTTGGTCCGATTATCGTAACCATTACACTTTCTGTACCAAATGCAATTTTTGCTGAGGCCTTCCTAAGCTTCTTGGGTCTTGGTGTACAAGCTCCTATCGCTTCACTTGGATCTATGATTAACGATTCACTCACCGGTTGGTTGTACTATCCATGGCGCTTCCTGTTCCCTGCCATTCTGATCAGTTTAACCATGCTTTCTTTCAATATTTTCGGTGACGGTCTTCGTGACGCGCTTGATCCTAAGCTGAAGAAATAGGAGGGATTAAGGATGGAACCTATTTTACAAGTCAAAGATTTGCATGTTTCATTTTTTGTTAAAGGCGGAGAGGTACAAGCTGTCCGTGGTATGAATTTTGAAATTGGCAAAGGTGAAACGGTTGCCATCGTCGGCGAGTCCGGCAGCGGTAAGAGTGTAACTGCACAATCGATTATGCGTTTGATCCCTTCCCCACCCTCTAAAGTGAAAAAGGGAGAAATTATTTTCCAAGGACAAAATCTGCTAGACAAAAGCATGAAAGAAATGGAATCCATTCGCGGTAAAGATATTGGCATGATTTTTCAAGACCCGATGACATCTTTGAACCCAACCATCAAAGTGGGCAAACAGATCACTGAAGTTTTGATTAAACATCAGAAAATGTCAGCGGCCGAAGCGAAAAAGCAAGGTATTGAGATGCTTAATTTAGTTGGTATCAAAAATGCTGAGGCTCGCTTTAACCAATATCCCCACGAATTCTCAGGCGGCATGCGCCAGCGTGTAATGATTGCAATCGCGTTGGCCTGTCGTCCGGCTTTGCTCATAGCGGACGAGCCTACAACGGCTCTTGACGTAACCATTCAGGCGCAGATCATGGAAGTTATGAGAGAGATGCAGCAAAAACTAGGTACCTCCATTATTTTGATTACCCATGATCTAGGCGTCGTTGCCGGTATGTGTGATCGGGTTATCGTAATGTATGCAGGTGAAGTTGTGGAGACTGGAACAAGATGGGAAATCTTTAAGAATCCACAACATCCATATACCAAAGGTCTGCTGCGCTCAATGCCGCGTCTGGACCAAAAGAAAGGCGAGCCGCTTATTCCGATCATCGGCACACCGCCAGATCTGATCAAGCCGCCGATCGGATGTCCGTTCACCGCGCGTTGCAACGAAGCAATGCATGTTTGCGAACAAATCGATCCCGGCGCCACAGAATTCAGCGAAACGCATATGGCGCGTTGCTGGAATCTGCATTCGATGGCCAAGGAGGTGCAGTACTCTTGAGTAAGAACCTAATAGAGGTAGAAGGTCTTAAGAAATACTTTAATGTAGGTAAAGGCAAGGTTCTTAAGGCTGTTGATAATATTAACTTCTCCATCCGTGAGGGCGAGACGCTTGGAATGGTAGGAGAATCCGGTTGTGGTAAGACTACTGCTGGACGTACAATTCTTCGTTTGTATGAGCCAACTGCCGGAAGTGTGAAATATAATGGTACAGACATTTATAAATTGCCTGCTAACAAAATGAAAGCTATGCGTCGTGACATGCAGATGATTTTCCAAGATCCGTACGCATCGCTTAACCCGCGTTTTACGGTTTCTGATATCATCGGCGAGGCACTGGACATTCACGGAATGGCTGGTAGCCGTGCAGAACGTAAAAAGCGCATCGAAGAGCTGCTCGATATGGTTGGTCTTAACCACGATCACGCAACTCGTTATCCGCATGAATTCTCTGGTGGACAACGCCAACGTATTGGGATTGCCCGTTCGTTAGCGGTAAATCCTAAGTTCATCGTTTGTGATGAGCCGATTTCCGCGCTTGACGTATCCATTCAGGCTCAGGTCGTTAACTTGCTTAAAGAATTGCAAGATCGTCTGGGATTGACTTATCTTTTCATCGCGCATGATCTATCCATGGTTAAACATATCAGTGATCGCGTAGCTGTTATGTACTTGGGTAAAATGGTAGAATTGGCGGAAAGTGAAGAGCTTTATGCGAATCCTATCCACCCTTATACCAAATCTCTCTTGTCAGCTATTCCAATTCCGGATCCGGAAATTGAAGTGAACAAGAAACGCATTCACTTACATGATGAGCTTGGTAGTCCTATTTATTCCGCTAACGAAAAGAGCAATGATAGCGACTTTGAATTAGTAGAAGTATCAAAAGGACACTGGGTAAGCAAAAAATTTGCTTAAATCCATAGCGAATATTAGACAGGCGGGAGCGTTATGCTCTCGCCTCTTGTATGTAGTGGGGATATTTAAAAATTATTTTATAGTATGAATAAATAATACGGCTACTAATGCATTGCTTTTTTGCAGGATGCATTTCTTTTGACGTGGCCTCTGACTTTGGATACAATCATAAAGAGTTTACGAACTTGGGTTTACATATAACTGCTCAGTAGAACTGGAGGCACTAGCAAATGAATATTGTAAAGGAACCGCTCCCGGGTGGATCTGCACTCGCGCGCGACTATATAGAAAATTTTGAGAAGGTTAGTCATTTGTATGGTGGGGATTTCCGAAGTAAAGAGCGTAGAAGCACTCGGGCAGAGTGGCTGGATCGCAGTGAGAATCTCCGTGCCGACCGAACACAAATTGCTGAATGTCTCCGTCAATATAATGAGAAGCATAATTCACATGATGCGGTGAAGGCTTCGTTGGCGCTTTTGGAACAGCCGGGAACGTTAGTGGTTACTGGTGGGCAACAAAGCGGATTATTTACAGGACCACTACTTGTAGTGTATAAAGCAATGACAACCATTATGGCTGCAAAAGAAGCTGCTGAGCAGCTCGATCGACCTGTAGTGCCATTATTCTGGATCGCAGGCGAGGATCATGACTGGGATGAAGTGAATCATACGTATGTATTGAATCGTACGCAGGAGATTACAAAGATTAAGATAGAGAAATCAGAGGAGAAACGTTCCTCTGTGAGTAATATTCGTGTAGAAGAGGAAAGCTGGCAGCAAGTGGTGGAACAACTGGATGGGATGCTTCAAGATAGTGACTTTAAACCGCAAATTATGGAATTCATTCGATCTTCTTCGTTTAGAGCAGATAGTATGACGGATGCTTTTGCCAAGCTAATGGGTTCTTTATTTGGTAAATTTGGTCTGATCCTGCTTGATTCTGCTGATCCTAATCTACGCAAGTTAGAAGAGCCATTCTTTACATCGCTAATTATGCAGAACGATGCACTGGAAACAGCGTATATGAATTCTGCTTCTGATATCGTGAACGCTGGGTATGAACTTCAAGCCGACGTTACGGCAGGCAATGCCAACCTCTTTTATATTCATGAAGGTGTACGGTTATTGCTTCACAAGAAGGATGGAGTCTTTGCCGATCGCAAAGGCCAGGTATCATTTACCCGTGAGGAATTACTAGAGGAAGTAAAAGCACATCCGGAACGCTTCAGCAACAACGTATTGACACGCCCACTTATGCAGGATTATGTGTTGCCGGTTCTAGCAACGGTGCTAGGTCAAGGAGAGATTGCTTATTGGGCCATTCCGCATCGTGCGTTTGAGGTGGTCGGGGGACAAATGCCTTTAATTATCCCAAGAATGTCTTTCACTGTGGTAGAAGGTACGCTTCATAAGCATATGGATAAATATCAACTAAGCTTTGAGGATGTAAGACAGGGACTGGATCGTAAAAGACATGAATGGTTGGCTGCACAGGATGAGCTGGGAATCGAACGTCGATTTGAGGAAACTAAAGCATCTTTCTCAGCTATGTACGAACCGCTCATCGAACAGCTTGGATCCATACAGGCAGGTCTACTTAAACTAGGAAATAACAATAAAGATAAGATTTTGGATCAGATTACTTTCTTACAAGCAAAGGCCCAAGATGCAATGGCGAAACAGAATGAAGCTGCAATCCGACAATGGGAGCGAATCGAGCTGTCGTTAATGCCACTGGGTAAACTGCAAGAAAGAGTATACAATATCATGTATTACTTGAACCGCTACGGACTTCCATGGTTGGATGAGCTGATGGCGATAGAACCGGATTATAGTGGGACGCATCGCATCATTTATATGTAGGGAAGTAATGCTTCATAAAACAAAGCAGATGCTTACGATGCGAGTTTTGTACGAAGTATATTCGATGTAGTAACGCTCACAAAACATGGATTATGCTTACGAAGCGAGTTTTATTGCGAAGTAAAACATAGAAGTATTGCTCCATAAAACAAAGCGTATGCTTACGAAGCAAGTTTTGTACGAAGTATATTCAATGTAGTAACGCTCACAAAACTTTTAGGAGGTTTCATTATGAGTTCAACTAATCAAAATAGTATCGTGGCTGATATGTCACTCGCACCCGAAGGACATTTGAAAATCGATTGGGTCCGTCAACATATGCCGGTATTGAACCGTATTCGTGAGCAGTTCGAAGCTGAACAGCCATTTAAAGGTCTAAAAGTCTCAATTACGCTTCATCTGGAAGCTAAAACCGCATATCTTGCGAAGGTTGTCAAAGCAGGCGGTGCAGAAGTAACTATTACCGGATCGAATCCGCTTTCCACCCAGGATGATGTATGTGCGGCACTTGTCGAGGACGGCATCACAGTATTTGCTAAATACAACCCGTCTCCCGAAGAGTTCAAAGCTCTGAATATCAAGGCATTAGAAAGCAAACCGGATTTGATCATTGATGATGGCGGGGATTTTGCTACATTGCTGCATTCGGAGTGTCCTGATCTGATGGAGAATATTCGCGGGGGTGCTGAAGAAACAACAACCGGCATCATTCGTCTAAAAGCTCTTCAAAAACAGGGTGTTTTGAAGTTCCCAATGGTCGCAGTAAATGATGCTTATTGCAAATATTTGTTTGATAACCGTTATGGCACAGGCCAATCTGCATGGGATGGCATTATTCGGACAACTAACCTGATCGTTGCGGGCAAAACCGTAGTTGTTGTCGGATACGGCTGGTGTGGTAAAGGTGTTGCGATGCGTGCAAAAGGATTAGGTGCCAAAGTGGTTGTCACTGAAGTCGATGCCATTAAAGCCGTTGAAGCACATATGGACGGTTTCGAAGTGATGCCTATGCTGGAAGCTGCTAAGGTCGGTGATTTCTTCGTTACAGTTACAGGTAACCGTTATGTCATTCGCGGGGAGCATTATGATGTTATGAAGGACGGAGCAATCATGTGCAACGCAGGCCATTTCGACGTTGAAGTGAATAAGCCTGAATTGTCTGAAAGATCCGTATCCCAGCGAACTGTTCGCAAAAATATCGAAGAATACCAGCTTCGCGACGGCCGTAAACTATATCTGCTTGCAGAAGGCAGACTTGTAAATCTGGGTGCTGCGGATGGACACCCTGCCGAAATTATGGATACGACCTTTGCGCTTCAGGCGCTGTCGCTGAAATATGTAAATGATAATTATAAGAGCATTGGCGTAAAAGTTGAGAATGTTCCTTATGAGCTGGATGAGCAGGTAGCACGCTATAAGCTGGAAAGTCTAGGTATTAACATCGATAGCCTGACTCCAGCACAAGTGGATTATTTGGACAGCTGGAATTTAAACGTTTAATTGCGGTACGCACAACAATAAAGTGTATTAACCAAGTCTACCTTGAACTGAAGCAACTTTTTAAAAATATAAGAGAGTATAAGTTTCACGATATACATTATCCTTATATTTCTCGCTTAAACGTTTCGCGTCCTTAAAAGGACGCCGAGGGCGTTTACGCTTGAAAAGCCATGCAACGGACAAGATTCCGATTGTATGGCTTTTTTTATATTACTCGCTTAGACGCTAAACGTCCTTATTAGGATGCTCCAGGCGTTTATGCTAGGTGGAGAAATGTTTTTCGGGTAATGATCTATCTGATTTAGAAAAAATTTCCTTGCGCCAGAAAAAGGTTTTTGATTTTTAATGGCGAATCTATTATGCTTAAGTGGTGAAAAGTGGGGCAAAGTGGGGATTCGGGGATTAGGGGTGGGAAAAGGATGTTCATGGGAGAGTATCAACACAGCATTGACGACAAAGGCCGAATCATTATTCCGGCTAAACTTCGTGAATTGCTTGGAACCTCCTTTGTGGCGACCCGCGGCCTAGACTCCTGTCTATTTGTTTATCCCATGGAAGAATGGGCAATCATGGAACAAAAGCTAAAAAGCCTTTCACTGATGAAATCAGATGCCCGCGCATTCAGCCGCTTTTTTTTCTCAGGCGCAACAGAATGTGTATGGGATAAGCAGGGAAGGGTAAACCTGCCGGCCAATTTAAGGCAGTATGCCAAACTGGACAAAGACTGTGTTATTCTGGGCGTTTCGAACCGGGTGGAAATCTGGAACAAAGAGCTATGGGAGCAGTACTTCGAACAGTCCGAGGAATCGTTCAACGAAATTGCCGAAAAATTGGTGGATTTCAATTTTGATCTATAAAACACAATATCGAATACTGTCCTGGAGGGATGCAGCTTGTTTCACCACATCACGGTGCTTAAAGAAGAAGCGACAGAAGGGCTGCACATCAAAAAAGACGGAATCTATGTAGATTGCACTCTCGGTGGAGCGGGTCACAGCTCACTAATTGCTTCCAAGCTTAGCGGCGAAGGCCGATTAATCTGTTTGGACCAAGATGATTGGGCGCTGGAGAACGCTAAAGAGAGACTGGCCGAATACGGAGACAAGGTTGTACTTATTAAGACCAATTTCCGTGATCTGGAGAGTGTACTAAAGGATGTGCCCTTTGTACCACAAAAAGATGGCATTCCCCAAGTGGATGGAGTGCTCTTTGATCTTGGCGTATCATCTCCGCAGTTTGATGAGGGAGAGCGCGGATTTAGCTACAATCATGATGCTCCGCTGGACATGCGTATGGATCAGACAGCCCTTTTAACGGCTGCTGATATTGTGAATACGTGGTCTGAGCAAGAGATCGCCCGTGTGCTTTTTCAATATGGAGAAGAGAAGTTCTCGCGAAGAATCGCTAAGAAAATTGTAGACAGAAGAGAAGAAAGTCCTGTGGAGACCACCGGAGAATTAGCAGAGCTTATCAAGGAAGGTATTCCTGCTGCTGCACGAAGAACGGGAGGACATCCCGCTAAACGGAGCTTTCAAGGTTTACGGATTGCTGTTAACGACGAGTTGGGTGCTTTTGAAGAAGGATTACATAGCGCAGTACGTTGCCTTGCACCAGAAGGTAGAGTCTCCGTTATCACTTTTCATTCACTCGAGGACCGAATTTGCAAACAAATACTAAGCAGTTATTTAAGCAGATGTACATGCCCGCCTGACTTTCCGTTTTGTGTATGCGGCGCGAAAGGCACGCTTAAGTTAATCAACCGCAAACCGCTTGTGCCCTCTGAGGAAGAGCTTGAGCTTAATACTCGAGCCCGTTCAGCTAAGCTGCGCATTGCAGAAAAATTGTAATTGACGATAAAGGAGAGTCAGAGATGGCCTATACCCGCGGCAATTTAGCAGTTCAGCCCAAAAGAAAAGAAGAGGTAAACCCCCTTTACCGCGAGAAGACAAAAGTAGTTACCAAACGAAGAGTACTTCCGCTGCAAGAGAAACTTTTGTATATGCTGACGCTAGGAGTATGCGTTTTGGTGGCTATCACCCTGATTTCACGTTACGTTCATATTTATGATTTGAACTTGCAGGCTCAGAAATTAGATAAGGAGATAGCGAGTGCTAAGAAGCAGATTTCCACGTATGAGATGGAGAAGCAAAATTTGGAGCAGAAGGTTGCCCAAAAGGCAAAGGATCTTGGCTACGTAGCACCGGATGAAAATACTACCATATTTATTCCGGCGAGTCCGCTATCGACTGAAGGCGATAATTAGTGAGCGATTGGCAAGATCGCAATAAAAAAAGTTGTGAGGTTCGCTTATGGTAAAGAGAATAAAACTTCGCACGCTGTTTATAGGAGGGTGTATTACCCTCTTTTTTCTTGTTTTGATAGCTAGAGTGTTCTGGATTCAAGTTGTGGAGGGTTCGGATTGGCAAGAAAAGGCTGCTACACTTTGGGCGCATACCTCGACTATCAAAGCAGAGCGAGGGACGATTTCTGACCGTAATGGGAGTGTGCTCGCTAGTGATGTCCCCGCTTATACTGTGGTTGTGAATCCGGCAGTCATTGCTGAAAAGGGAATCGGTGATGAGGTCGTCAAGGGATTGCATGAGCTACTCGGCAAGCCGGAAGATGAGCTCCGGAAGCTGATAGAAGCTAAAGACGAGAACGGCAAATACCTCAAGAACCGTGAAGTTCGTAACGAAGGCTGGAAGATCGATCAGGAACTTGCTGATAAGGTGAAAGAATTTTATGTAGCCCTAGGTAAAGAGCATAAAATCCAAGAGACTGGGATTGGTCTGGTTAGAGAGCAGAAACGATATTACCCTAAGGGTTCGCTTGCTGCGCATATTTTAGGGTATACAGATCGGGATGGCAAGGCGATTATGGGTCTGGAAAAATCCTTAGATGAACAGCTTAAGGGTTCCGATGGCAAGCTGCTTTATCAAAGTGACGGTCAAGGGGTTAAGCTGCCGGATTCGAAAGATACCTATAAACCCGTAGTAAATGGACGTAATTTCAAGCTTACAATCGACAGTACGATCCAGCAATATATACAAGAGGCTATGGAAAAGGCATATGCGCAATATAAGCCGACAAGTATGAGTGTCATTGCCGCTGATCCGAATACCATGGAGATTTTGGGGATGGCGAATATGCCTACCTTTAATCCAAATGAATTTTGGAAAACAGGGGCTGAAGGCGCAGGTTTCTATAATCATGCTATTAAATCAACTTACGAGCCTGGTTCGACCTTCAAAATTGTTACACTTGCTGCAGCTGTAGAAGAGAAGCTTTTTGATCCTGTAGCTACATTTTTGTCAGGATCTATCAGAATTAAGGGATACAGTAAGGCATTACATGATATTAATCGTTCCGGTTGGGGACAAATCAGTTTCCTCGAAGGTGTGAAGCGGTCTAGTAACGTCCTTTTTGTAAAACTTTATGAAATGCTAGGACAAGATAGACTTTTACAGTATATTGATGATTTTGGCTTCAATGAGAAGACTGGCATTGACCTGCCAGGAGAAGCAAAGGGGTTCGTAAATCCGAATCTTAATCGACCTATTGAAATTGCTACACTTGCTTATGGGCACGGAGTAATAGGTGTCACGCCGCTTCAACAGTTGGTTGCTGTATCTGCCATCGCTAATGGAGGGAAACTGATGACTCCGTATGTGGTGAAAGAGGTTACGGACCCAAACACCGGAGACACTAAGGTTACTCAGCCTAGTGTAGTGCGTCAGGTGATTGATGAGGCAAGCGCCAAGAAAACCGGTGAATATTTGGAGCAGGTTGTTGCCGACCAAGTCAAAGGAACCGGACGCAACGCTCATATTGAAGGTTACCGTGTGGCAGGGAAGACGGGAACGGCTATCAAGGTTGAAGGTAAGGATTACGTGAAGTCCAAAGTACTGGTTTCCTTTATTGGTTATGCGCCTGTGAATGATCCAAAAATCGCTGTTATTGTTATTATTGATGAACCGAACGTTGAGGTTGGCGGTGGTAAAGCTGCAGCTCCTGTATTTAAAGAAATCGTATCTCAGTCTCTCCAATACATGGGAGTTCCAAAGTTAGCAACTGAAACTAGCGATAAGGAAAGTGAAAAAACAGTTAAAACTGATGCCCCTGCGCTCCGGACCACACCTGATCTGACGGGGAAAACGATGAAGGAAGCAAGAGAAACGCTTCTGGATCAAGGCTTTGATTTTGAAGTGGTCGGTGAAGAAGCTTCTGTTGAAACCCAATATCCAGAGGCTGGAACCAAGCTTGTTCAAGGACAGCGTATATATCTATTAAGCAAGCAAGGGGACAAGCCTACTATTCCTAAGTTACAAGGAGAGTCTCTGCGTGATGCACTTGAGGTTCTAACCCTACTAAAAGTGGAGATTGCGGTAGAAGGCGAAGGATATGTCTCGGAACAGATTGAAGGAACAAAGAACGGCAAGACATTGGTAACCTTGAAGATGAAGCCATTAAACGATAATAGTGAAGATGTTCCTGCATCCTCATCTGCTGATGAGGGTACAGAATCGGAGAGCGGGCCATAGGCTTGTTCTAACCCCTGTTTGTCCCGAATAGTCATGAAGATAAGAGCTCATGTCTATAGGTGAAAGCGGGGGAGAACGGAATGAAGGTTTCGAAAGTTGTAACACGGCGGAGAATGCTGTGGACGCTGCTGGGACTGGCAGTGTTATTCGGTTCGCTGGTCGTGCGTCTTGCTTACGTGCAATTATCCCAAGGCGAGAAATTAAGTGACAAGGTAGAAGATTCCTTGCGCCGCAATATTCCTTTTACCGCCAAGCGTGGTGAAATTTTGGATCGTGAAGGAATACCGCTGGCCTATAATATCAGCACACCTACAGTTTATGCGGTGCCTGTGCAGGTAAAAGAGAAGGAAAAGACAGCGCAGCAATTGGCGCCTCTGCTTGGGATGACCGAGGAGAAGCTGATGAGCTTGCTGACTAAAAAATCAATGTCGGTGAAACTTCAGCCCGGCGGCCGCAAAATTACGATGGAACTTGCCGCGAGCATCCGTGATTTGCAGTTGCCGGGCATCGTTGTCGCTGAGGATAGCAAAAGGTATTATCCTTACGGCGATCTTGCCGCACACATCCTAGGCTTTACAGGTATTGATAACCAAGGGATTACCGGAGTCGAGAACATATACGACAATTTGCTTAAAGGAATAGCAGGCAATATTTCGTATTTGTCTGACGCAGGTGGAAGACTCATGCCTGGATCATCGGAGAAGTATTCTGCCCCTCAGGATGGACTTAATCTGCAATTGACGATTGATAAACAGATTCAATCCATTATGGAACGTGAGCTGGATCAAGCTATGGTAAAATATCAGGCGCAGGGTGCTTGGGCTATAGCGATGAATCCGAAAAATGGTGAAATTCTGGCCATGGCTAGTAGACCGGGTTATGAACCGGGTTTATATAAGGAATATGATCCGCAGATCTATAATCGGAATTTGCCCATTTGGATGACTTACGAGCCTGGTTCGACGTTCAAAATCATCACACTTGCTGCAGCACTGCAAGAAGGTAAGGTAGACCTGCAAAATGATCATTTCTATGATCCTGGGTTTATCGAAGTGGCGGGTGCGAAGCTGCGCTGTTGGAAAAAAGGCGGCCATGGCAGCCAAACCTTTCTTCAGGTGGTTGAGAACTCCTGTAACCCTGGTTTTGTTGCTCTTGGGCAACGGCTGGGCAAAGAAACCCTCTTCAAATATATTCGTGATTTTGGTTTCGGCAGCAAAACGGGAATTGATCTAAACGGAGAATCTAATGGGATTCTGTTCAAGCTTAGTCAAGTTGGTCCGGTGGAGCTTTCGACTACGGCCTTCGGCCAAGGGGTCTCGGTTACACCTATCCAGCAGATTGCTGCGGTATCCGCGGCTATCAATGGTGGCAATCTCTATAAACCACATGTAACAAAATCATGGGTTAATCCTGAAACGGGAGAGACTGTATCAGAGGTGAAGCCTGAGCTTGTGCGGCAGGTCATTTCGGAGGAGACATCCAAGAAGGTGCGGGCAGCACTTGAGAGCGTGGTTGCCAAAGGCACGGGACGGCCGGCTTTTATCGACGGCTATCGTGTAGGTGGCAAGACGGGTACTGCACAGAAGGTTGTAAACGGACGTTATTCTCCGACAGAGCATATTGTTTCTTTTATTGGTTTTGCGCCGGCAGATGATCCACAGATCGTTGTCTACACTGCAGTGGATAATCCGAAAGGGATTCAATTTGGGGGTGTAGTTGCAGCTCCAATCGTGCAAAATATTTTGGAAGACTCACTGCACTATATGAAGGTTCCTGAACGCAGTGATCAGCTTCCAAAAACTTATAAGTATGGTGAAACTCCGATTGTGACCGTGCCTGACCTTACAGGTGCAACCGTACAAGATATCTATGAGGATTTAAATATGAATTTTAATCTGGCGCGTTCAGGCTCTGGCAATACGGTCATCAATCAGGCTCCGAAAGCTGGGGCAAGAGTAGAACAGGGCTCAACCATCAGGATTTATATGGGAGCTTCTAGTGAATAATGATAAAGGTATAAGGTTTAAGTTCGTATCCGAAAATGTAGAGTGAGGGATTACTATGAAAGTTAATGAATTGTCTGCTTGTCTTGCTACTTCGCGTCTATATGGGGATGGGGAGGTGGAGATTACTGATCTTCAGACGGATTCCCGCCGTGTAAGTCCGGGAGATCTATTTATTTGTTTACCCGGTCACACCGTAGACGGACACAAGTATGCTCCGCAAGCTGTAGCCTCTGGAGCATCCGCTATCGTATGTGAGCGTAAGCTAGAGCTTGATATTCCACAGATCGTTGTCGACGACTGCCGGTTCGCGATGTCTGTCATGTCGAATGCATTCTTTGGCTCACCTAGCAGCCGTATGAGAATGATCGGCGTTACGGGTACAAATGGTAAGACAACAACGACTTATCTTATTGAGCGGATTATGCAAGACCAGAATATGAAGACGGGTCTGATTGGAACCATTCAAATGCGTTATGACGGCCAAAGCTATCCGATGTCAGGCACTACTCCAGAATCGCTAGATCTGCAGCGCTCGCTTCATGATATGGCATCCAAAGGTGTGGAGTGTTGTGTAATGGAGGTTTCCTCTCACGCGCTTCAGCAAGGACGTGTGAAGGGTGCGGACTTCCGTACGGCAATATTTACGAACTTAACCCAGGATCATCTGGATTATCATCATACAATGGAGGAGTATCGGGCGGTTAAAGGTCTCTTCTTCTCTAGACTAGGAAATGTGATCTCCCCTTGGAAAGAAGAACGTAAATATGCAGTACTTAATGCTGATGATGAAGCCAGCCATTATTTTGCAGCCCAAACTGCGGCGGAAGTGATTACATATGGCATTGATAACAACGCTAATGTCAGGGCTTCGCAAATATCGATCACTGCAAAAGGAACTTTTTTCCATGTGGATACGTTTAAGGGTGAGACGGACATTTCACTTCGTATGGTTGGCAAGTTCAATGTCTATAATGCACTTGCAGCAATTACGGCTGCACTGTTGGAAGATGTGTCATTGTCAGATATCAAGACTAGTCTTGAGGCGATTGATGGGGTAGCTGGACGGGTGGAGTCAGTGGATGAGGGGCAAGAATATGCCGTTATCGTTGACTATGCACATACACCAGACGGGCTGGAAAATGTATTAAGAACGGTCTGCGAATTTGCCACAGGAAGAGTGCTTACTGTGTTTGGCTGTGGAGGAGACAGAGATCGCACGAAACGCCCTTTAATGGGTAAGATAGCTGCAAAATATAGCGATATGGTGTTCGTAACCTCTGACAACCCTCGGACGGAGGACCCTGGGCTAATTCTGAAGGATATAGAAGCAGGATTAGTGGAGGATGGAGTTACCTCTGATCGATATCATATGATTGTTGATCGCCGTGAAGCGATTGGGAAGGCTATTGAAATGGCAAGCTCTGGCGATGTAGTATTGATTGCGGGGAAAGGTCATGAGACCTATCAACTAATTGGTGGAGTGGTTCACGATTTCGATGACCGCATCGTCGCTAAAGAAGTTATAAGGGGTCGAAGCTATTGATTACAAGAACACTGGGACAAATTGCTGTGATGTGCGCAGGTGAACTTCCTGCTGCCGAAGCTATGAATATACCTCTTACGGGCGTCGTTACTGACTCCCGTAAGATAACAACAGGCTGTCTATTTGTCCCTCTATCTGGTGACAAATTTGATGGTCATCATTATGCTGCTTCATCTCTTGCTGCTGGCGCTGCAGGGACCTTGTGGCAGCGTGATAAAGGTCCTGCACCTGAGGGCGGCGGAGTCATTATTGTTGAAGATACGCTAGAGGCGCTTCAAAATCTGTCCGCTGCGTACTTGAATGAGCTCGCTCCAAAGGTTGTCGCTGTTACGGGCAGCAACGGAAAAACAACGACAAAAGACATCATCATGGCCTTGCTCGAAATGCAGTACAAGGTGCATAAGACAGAGGGGAACTTCAATAATCATATTGGTCTTCCGCTTACGATTCTATCTATGGCTGAGGATACAGAGATTGCTGTTCTTGAAATGGGTATGAGCTCGCGGGGAGAAATTGCTCTGCTGGCTTCTTTGGCTAGACCTGATATTGCAGTCATTACTAATATAGGCGAGTCGCATCTGCTGCAACTAGGATCACGCAAAGAAATTGCCCGTGCCAAGCTGGAGATAGTCGAAGGGTTAAAGCCTGGTGGATTGCTAATTTATAACGGTGATGAACCGCTGCTGACTGAGGTAATGCAAGAGTCCACTTTTGAGGCTCCGGAGGGGATGGTATCCTTTCGTTTTGGCCTGAACGGGGATAATGATGATTATCCGACAGGGATGATGTCCCATAGTGGTGGTATGACGTTTACGTCAAACCTTCATAAGGAACATGCTTTTACATTACCGCTGCCAGGTCAGCATAACGTTGTTAACGCGTTGGCTGCACTAGCGGTCGCTCGCCATTTTGGGGTAACGGATCAAAATGTAGAGAATGGGTTAAGTAAGCTCAAGTTGACGGGCATGCGGATTGAAGTGATTCGGGCTTCTTCCGGGCTTACACTTTTGAATGATGCTTATAATGCCAGTCCGACTTCTATGAAGGCGGCCATTGACGTGCTCCAAACTATGAAATGCAGTGGCAAAAAAATCGCAGTACTGGGGGACATGCTGGAACTAGGGCCGGATGAAATAGAGTTTCATAAAGAAATTGGCTACTACCTTGACCCCGCAGTGACTGATTTTGTATATACCTATGGCCCATTGTCAGTCCATATTGCAGAAGCTGCGAAGGAAAGATTTGGTAACGAGCGTGTGCTGGCTTTTACAGATAAGTCAGAATTAACAGCTGCTCTTATCGAGAAATGCAGTTCTAAGGATATTGTTCTGTTCAAAGGATCCAGAGGGATGAGGCTTGAGGAAGTACTTCAGAGCCTTAATCAAGAGAATAAACAGACCTAAATAAATGGAGGGGGTGCACCCATGGATTATCAACTATTGTTATTGACTATTGCTGTTTCTTTTATCCTTGCGGTCATTGCCGCTCCGCTCTTCATTCCGCTTCTGCGCAGGATGAAATTCGGACAGCAGGTGCGAGATGACGGACCGCAATCCCATTTAAAGAAAGCGGGAACGCCAACGATGGGCGGTATCGTAATCATCGTGGCTTTTACATTGGCTTATCTGAAATTTTCTGTGGTGAATAACGATTTTTACGTACTATTAGTGGCTACGCTTGGTTTTGGACTGATCGGATTTTTGGATGATTATATCAAAATCGTATTCAAGCGTTCGTTGGGCCTTACTGCGCGTCAAAAATTGTTCGGACAGCTGTTGGTAGGTGCTGTAATGTGCGGTCTGCTAATTTCTGCTGGACATAGCACAAGTATCAGCGTTCCGGGAACTGACTTCAGCTTTGACTGGGGCGGCTTTTTCTACTATCCATTCATTATCATTATGATGATGGCCGTAACGAATGCTGTTAACTTTACTGATGGAGTAGATGGTTTGCTGTCAGGAGTAAGTGCTATTGCTTTGGCGGCTTATGCTGTTGTAGCTATGCAGGCTACCTCGATTGCAGCTGGAGTGTGCGCAGCGGCAATGATTGGGGCAGTTCTCGGGTTTCTGGTCTTTAACGCCCATCCAGCTAAGGTGTTCATGGGAGATACCGGATCATTTGGTATTGGCGGCGCGATAGGTGCAATTGCTATTGTCACGAAGAGCGAACTGCTGTTTCTTATCATTGGCGGTGTGTTTGTGGTGGAAATGTTATCTGTCGTGATACAGGTGGTCTCTTTCAAAACCCGTGGCAAACGTGTATTTAGAATGAGCCCGATTCACCATCATTTTGAACTTGGTGGCTGGTCGGAATGGCGTGTGGTAATTTCGTTCTGGGCGGTAAGTTTGGTATTAGCCGCTGTTGGACTATTTATTAGCAAGGGGTTGTAGCGAATGAAACATCCAGATATGTATCGTGGTGAAGAAGTTGTAGTTCTTGGGCTCGCAAAAAGCGGTGTCCAGGTTGCTAAAGTGCTGCATGATCGAGGCGCTGTAGTTACGGTGAACGATAAAAAGGAAAGAGATCAAAGTCCCGAAGCTTCCGAATTGGAATCTTTGGGAATTTGTGTTATAAGCGGTGGGCATCCGGATGGACTGATTCATGAAGGTGTAAGTCTGGTCATTAAGAATCCAGGCATTCCTTATTCTGCGCCTCCTGTGCAAAAGGCTCTTGAGCTTGGCATTGAAGTAGTTACAGAGGTAGAAGTTGCTTACCGTCTTTGTGCAGCGCCGATGATTGGCATCACGGGATCCAATGGCAAGACGACAACGACGACCTGGGTAGGTCAAATGCTGGAAGCCGCAGGTATGAATCCGATTGTTGCAGGTAACATTGGCACGCCTCTCTGTGAGGCTGCTCAAGAAGCTACAGAGGATAACTGGATGGTGGTCGAACTCAGCAGCTTCCAGCTCAAAGGTACGGAAACTTTCCGCCCCAAAATAGGTTGTTTGTTGAATATTGCGGAGACCCACCTGGATTATCATGGGAGCATGAAGGATTATGTCGATTCCAAAGCAAAGCTGTTCGCTAATCAAGTAGCTACGGATACGGCTGTGCTGAACTGGGACGATCCCTTTTGCCGGGAACTTGTGCCATATATGAAGGCTACTATTCTTCCGTTCTCTATGTCCGAGGAGCTGACTCATGGTGTGTTTGTTAGCCCGTCCTATATTACGGATCAAGACGACGATCTGAAGCGCCGGATCATCTACCGCGAATCTGCAGAACAAGAAACAATCATTGCTGATGTAGATTCCATTGGCCTTCCGGGGCGTTTCAACGTGGGAAATGCACTGGCTGCATGTGGCATTGCCATTGCTGCTGGAGCTGACCCTTCTTTATTGGGCGAAGTGCTTGCTTCGTTTCGCGGTGTGGAGCACCGGCTGGAGTATGTAGCTGATAAGGCTGGGGCCACTTATTATAATAATTCCAAAGCAACGAACTCCAAAGCGACGATTATGGCATTAACGTCCTTCAAACGCCCCGTAGTGCTGATCGCTGGCGGATTAGACCGTGGTTCCGATTATTTGGAGCTGCTGCCTGTCCTGAGCGGTCGTGTTAAAGCGCTAGTAGCGTTAGGGGAAACTAAGGACAAGCTAACGAATGTAGCGCAGCTGGCAGGATTAAAGCAGATTATCTCCGTCGATAATGGGGAGAGTGCCGCCGCCGTGCTTGAGCAAGCTGTGCAGGAAGCTTCCGCTCTGGCGGAAGAAGGAGATATCGTTCTTTTGTCTCCTGCATGTGCAAGTTGGGATATGTTTACATCCTATGAAGAGCGCGGGCGTATTTTTAAAGAGGCGGTGCATAACCTTTAAGTAGGGGGGTGGATAAGCCCCATCCCTACTACGGATGCAAGAGGTGTGCTCCTGATGAACAAAACTCGTCATGCTCCCGATATTTGGTTGCTGATTCCTATTCTATCTTTGCTGGTGATCGGCATGGTGATGGTATACAGCGCCGGGTCCGTTCTGGGCTTCCGCAATTATGGAGATTCGTTTTACTTTGTAAAAAGACAGCTTTTGTTTGCAGGACTGGGACTAGTCGCAATGTTCGTTACGGCGAATACCGATTACAGGGTGTTGAAAAAGCTGGCTAAGCCGGCACTTCTGATCTGCTTTTTCTTACTTGTTATTGTGCTTATCCCCGGTATTGGTGTAGTACGTGGGGGCGCGCGCAGTTGGCTAGGAATTAGCTCTTTCGGGATTCAGCCTTCCGAGTTCATGAAGATGGGGATGATTCTATTCTTAGCCAACTGGCTAGGAAAAGAGGAATACGACATCACCTCCTTCACACGCGGCTTGCTCCCACCGCTTGCGCTCATTGGGTCAGCCTTCGCGCTGATTATGCTGCAGCCGGATCTGGGTACAGGCACTGTTATGTTTGGTGCAGCCTTGATGATGGTCTTCACAGCTGGGGCTAGAATGAAGCATTTACTTTCACTTGGCGTAGCTGGAGCAGCAGGGTTTGTTGCTTTGATTGCAGCAGCGCCTTACCGGCTGCAGCGGATTACCGCTTTTCTTGATCCTTGGTCCGACCCCCTTGGTGCAGGCTACCAGATTATTCAGTCGCTATATGCGATCGGTCCTGGGGGGCTCGGTGGTCTCGGATTAGGAATGAGTCGGCAGAAGTACAGTTATGTTCCTGAGCCACAAACTGATTTTATTTTTTCTATATTGGCCGAGGAGCTGGGGTTTATCGGTGGTTTGGCTGTGTTGATCCTATTTCTTATTCTAATCTGGCGCGGGATGAAGGTGGCGATGAGTCTGCCTGACCGTTTTGGAAGCTATCTGGCCGTTGGCATCGTCTGTATGGTGGCTGTGCAAGTCATTATTAATATTGGTGTTGTTATCGGTCTAATGCCTGTAACAGGCATCACGCTTCCTCTGATTAGCTATGGTGGATCTTCGCTTACACTGATGCTGACATCCCTTGGCATTCTATTGAACTTATCCCGTTTTGCGAGGTGAAAGAGATGCGTATCGTATTAAGCGGCGGAGGCACGGGTGGACATATCTATCCTGCGCTCGCTGTTGCTAGGCAAATGGAGTTGGAAGATAGCAAATCTACCTTCCTGTATATAGGTGGATCGCGTGGCTTAGAGAGCAAGCTTGTTCCACAAGAAAATATCCCTTTCAAATCTATTGACATCACCGGTTTTCGGCGCAAGCTGTCCATAGACAACGTCAAGACCGTGATGCGTTTCTTGAAGGGTGTTAAGGCTTCCAAAGAAATGTTAAGAGAATTCAAGCCAGATGTTGTGATTGGAACAGGCGGTTATGTATGTGGTCCGGTTGTTTATGCTGCATCCCGGTTAGGTATTCCTACTTTGATCCATGAACAAAATGCTATACCAGGTTTAACCAATCGCTTTTTGAGTCGGTATGCGAGTACGGTTGCCGTAAGTTTTGAAGGCACAGAGTCCTCTTTTCCGGGGAGCAAGCATGTGATTTATACTGGTAACCCACGTGCTACAACAGTTACTACAGCAAGTCCGCAACGAGGATTCGCATCGCTGGGTATTTCGGATGGCAGTACTGTAGTTTTGGTGGTTGGAGGCAGCCAGGGAGCTAAGGCTATTAATAGAGCCATGATTGAAATGGCCCCATTAGTGGGTAAGGGTAATGGTGTTCATTATGTGTATGTTACTGGTGAACCCTATTTTGAAGAGACCCGGGTGGAATTGCGTCAAAAGCTGGGTAGCTTACCAAACTGGTTGCATGTACTTCCTTATGTTCATAATATGCCAGAGGTGTTGGCTTGTACCTCTTTGATCGTTAATCGGGCTGGAGCATCTTTTCTCGCTGAGATTACAGCGCTGGGTATTCCCTCTGTACTCATTCCTTCTCCTAACGTGACTAACAACCATCAGGAAGCGAATGCAAGACAGCTGGAACGTGAGGGTGCTGCTGTGGTGCTACTTGAGAAAGATTTAAACGGCACGGCTCTTTATGAGGTGGTTCAAAAAATCATCGGAGCAGAAGCAGTGCGTGAACAGATGTCCGCGGCTTCCAAGCGACTCGGCAAAAGAGATTCTGCAGCAGTGATCACAAGCGAGCTCAGAAGACTTACAGGTAAGAAGTCTTAAGAAATCCTCTTTTTCTATATGGGTTTTCCTTATTGGCAGCTCTCTGTCACACACTTGGAGGAACGAACATAGGATAATCCTATAATCGTGACAATCACCCAGGACACTTCCAAACCTGAGATGTAGTGCAGGATATTCTTGAAATATAAGAAAGTATAGGTTTCACGTTATACATTATCCTTATATTTCTCGCTTAAACGCCTATCGTCCTTATAAAGGACGCCGAAGACGTTTATACTTGTACATTTCATATGAGCTTTTAACGGAAGTGTTTGTGGTGGGTGAGCGGTAATCTCGGAGGTGATACATTGGACAAATTGGTGATTGAGGGTGGAAATCCCCTGTCAGGCACCATTCGTATCCATGGAGCAAAAAATGCGGCGCTGCCGATTCTAGCGGCAAGCCTGCTGGCCGAAGGAGTTCACTCACTGCATAATGTGCCGAAGCTGCTGGACATCGAGACTATGCTAGACATCCTAGATCGGCTGGGCTGCAGGTGCGTGCATCAAGAGGATACGGTGACGATAGATACGTCTGCCGTCGGGACATCTCATATCCCTGAGGATTTAATGCGGCAGATGAGATCTTCTATTTTTTTAATGGGACCGCTGTTATCCAGATTTGGAGAGGTAACGATCTATCAGCCAGGGGGCTGTGCAATCGGAGAGCGTAAAATCGATCTTCATCTACAAGGGCTTAAGGCGCTTGGTGCGGAGATCGAAGAGAGCAATGGACGAATATTCTGTCGAGGCTCTAAGCTTATAGGGAGTGATATTCATCTCGACTATCCAAGTGTAGGGGCAACGGAGAATATTATGATGGCTGCCGCAAAGGCAGAGGGTACAACAACGATATCGGGGGCAGCGAGAGAGCCGGAGATACAGGACTTGCAGCAATTTTTGAATAGTATGGGTGCTCAGATTATAGGTGCAGGTACGGACACCATTACGATTCAAGGTGTTAAAAACCTGCATCCCTGTACGTACGAGGTGATACCTGACCGGATTGTGGCTGGAACCGTAATGATTGCGGCGGCGGCTACACGGGGGAATGTGACTTTGACACATGCCAACGCGGGGCATCTGACTTCGCTTATTCATGTGCTCAAGCGGGCTGGTGTTCAAATCACAGTGTGCAATGATATAATTAATGTCAGTTGTATGGGGCGCCCGCGTGCTGTTGAGAGAATTGTGACTTCTCCTTATCCTTCTTTCCCAACAGATCTGCAATCTCAGGTCATGGTGCTGTTGTCTCTTGCCGATGGCTTCAGTGTAATCAAAGAGACGGTGTTTGAGGGACGATTCAAGCATGTTGAAGAAATGGCTCGGATGGGCGCTGATATTTCTATCGACTTGAATCGTGCGTTTATACGCGGTGTTCAGAGATTGTATGGTGCTACTGTGGAAGCTACTGATTTGCGGGCTGGTGCTGCTCTGGTCATTGCTGGTCTCGCTGCACAAGGGACTACAGTCGTTGAGCAAGCACACCACATTGACCGTGGGTATGATGGAATAGAGATGCTGTTTCAGAAGCTTGGTGCGCGTATAAGCCGCAAGGTACCCATACCGGATCCACTTGATTTGGCCAATTAAAGCTCCCTGTCTCCTTCAGTTCTAGCTAGGAAGGAGACAGGGCCTTATTACGGAGATATGAGAATGACAACAACCCGATTACCTCTTCTTAAAGAGGACAAGCCTAAGAAAAAAATGAGCCGTAAAATTACGGCGATCCTGCTGCTATTGTTCACTGCGCTTCTTGCTGTGATTTTTTTCAGATCGTCTATTAGTCACATTACAGTGATAGATTTTCAGGGAAGCAAGTATTCTACTAGTGAAGAATTACTCTCGCAAAGTGGAATTCATATAGGTGGACAATTCTTTGCTGTTTCTACGAAAGATGTGGAACAATCTCTGTTAGAGCTTAAGACGGTTAAGAATGTGACCGTAAAGAAGGATTTCCCCGGGGTAATCACAGTGAAGATTGAAGAATTTCCTGCGGTGGCCTATGAACTGGAACAGGGGGGCGTCTTAAAGGCGATTCTGTCGAGTGGGGCAGCGGTGTCTATTAATGAGACTGGTATTGCTGTAGAGAAGCCTATATTAACTAACTGGGATCCAGCCGATCCTAATAAGGCTATCCTATGTCAAACGCTAGGAAGTATTGCTAATGAGTTGACAAGTGATATTTCTGAGATTGTTCCCTCACCAACTTTGTCATTTCCAGACCGTATCAAGCTCTATACAAGATCCCGTTTCGAGGTGATTACATCTATCTCTTTATTGAAGAGCAAAGTGTCCTATTTGAATCAGGTAATAGAGACCAAGGAGCCTGGACTTATCACGATGCTTGAAGCCGACTCGTATGTTCCTTTTCAGGTCGAAAGTGAGGAGCAAAAGGGCGATGAGCAAAAAGATGTGCAAGAGTAGAGTAGAGGTCAATAGTCCCTACTAATAGAGTTGAAAAAATGCTACAATCGGATTTACGGGCAAGAAGCTATATCCCTCTTTTTTCTTCGATTTTTTTGAAATATAATGCTTTATGTGGTTGTAAATGTTCAAATAACCAAAAAAAGGCTTATATTTCTTGTGATATTTGTCATTCTTATAAAAATTTATGATTAACTATTCACATTAAGGGATGTTGGAATATTATTCCGTTCAAAAAATTTGTAGAAAAAAGAGGGAAAGGGTTAGGTATGTTGAATATGTACAGAGAAGTTTCCCGGGACAGGGATAAGGTTATGCAAATTATTTCGATTATAACAGGAGGTGCCATAGGACTTGAGCAACAATGACATCATTGTTAGTTTGGACATCGGTACATCCAAAGTTCGGGCAATAATTGGGGAAGTTACCAATGGAACCTTTAATATTATTGGCGTTGGATCTGCTGATTCGGAAGGAATACGTAAAGGCGCGATTGTAGATATCGACCAAACTGTGCAATCGATCAAAAGTGCTATAGATCATGCAGAGCAAATGGTGGGTATTCAAATATCAGAGGTTTATGTAGGCATTTCCGGTAATCATATTGGCCTGCAATCCAGCCACGGTGTCGTGGCCGTTCAGAATGAGGATCGTGAAATCGGTGAGGATGATATCGATCGCGTTATTAAAGCTGCGGAAGTCATCGCAATGCCTCCGGAGCGAGAAGTGATTGATGTTGTTCCTAAACAATTTATCGTCGATGGTCTCGAAGGTATTCAGGACCCCCGCGGGATGATTGGCGTTCGTCTTGAAGTTGACGCAACCATCATTACGGGTGCTAAGACGCCAATACATAATCTACTACGCTGTGTTGAGAAATCAGGACTGAAAGTGAAGGATCTTGTGCTGATGTCTCTTGGAGCTGGTGGATTGGCGCTATCCAAGGACGAGAAATCGATGGGATCTGTTCTGGTTGATATCGGTGCCGGGTCGACAACGATCGCCATATACGAAGAAAGTTCCCTTTGTGCAACCTCCACGATTCCGATCGGAGGAGAATTTGTAACTAATGACATTGCATACGGACTACGTACACTTACTGATCAAGCGGAGAAAGTAAAGCTGAAGTATGGTTGCGCATGGATTGACGATGCAGCTTCTGACGTTGTCTTCAAAGTGCTGCGCATTGGCAGTAACGTGGAGAAGGAATTTAACCAAGAGGACTTAGCGGCAATTATCGAGCCACGGGTGCAAGAAATCTTCCATCTGATTAAACAGGAAGTGAAACGGCTTGGTTACAGTGAACTGCCTGGAGGTTATATACTAACGGGTGGAACTGTCTCGATGCCTGGCGTATTAAAAGCGGCTCAGACTGAGCTGGCCGCATCTGTGCGCATCGCTGTACCGGATTATATCGGTGTGCGGGACCCTGGGTTTACCGGAGGTGTCGGTATCCTGCATAATGTTGTCCGTAGCTTCCGTGGAAGAAGTAGTGGCGGAAGCAGCAACAAAAAGACGGTCAACCGGAGTAAGCAGAACGCTGCTCCAAATCAGGAAACGGTTCAGAAGACCGGGTTTGTCGAGCGTCTAAAGAACATGTTCAGCGAGTTTATATAAGTGTAAGTCCAGATATACTTGGACTGGCCATCCAAGCACATTGAGGGGGAGATGGAACAATATGTTAGAATTTGATTTTGAAATGGAGAGCTTGGCGCAAATAAAAGTCATCGGCGTGGGCGGCGGCGGTAGTAATGCTGTCAACCGGATGATTGAAAATGGCGTTCAGGGTGTAGAATTTATTACGGTTAATACAGACGCCCAAGCGTTGCATATGGCCAAATCGGAGCACAAGCTGCAAATCGGGGACAAGCTGACCCGCGGGTTGGGTGCAGGAGCTAATCCTGAAGTCGGTAAGAAGGCAGCAGAAGAATCCCGTGACTTAATCTCTAATACCCTTAAGGGCGCAGATATGGTGTTTGTTACTGCAGGGATGGGTGGCGGTACTGGAACAGGTGCAGCACCAGTTATAGCTGAAATTGCTAGAGAGTGTGGAGCCTTGACTGTGGGTGTAGTTACTCGCCCGTTCACTTTTGAAGGAAGAAAACGATATAACCAGGCAATGCTTGGAATCGAAGCTTTGAAAGAAAAAGTCGACACGCTAATCGTCATTCCAAATGACCGTTTGCTTGAGATCGTTGATAAGAAAACACCGATGTTGGAAGCTTTCCGTGAAGCAGATAATGTTCTCCGGCAGGCTGTTCAAGGTATCTCTGACCTAATTAAGGTTCCTGGTCTGATTAACCTTGACTTTGCGGATGTAAAGACGATTATGACAGAGCGCGGTTCAGCGCTTATGGGTATTGGTATTGCAAATGGTGAGAACCGTGCGTCTGAAGCAGCACGTAAAGCCATTATGAGCCCACTTTTGGAAACGTCTATTGAAGGCGCCCGCGGCGTAATTATGAACATTACGGGAGGATCCAACCTCTCTCTATATGAAGTTAATGAAGCGGCTGAGATCGTTACATCCGCCTCTGATCCTGAAGTGAATATGATCTTTGGTGCGATTATTGATGAAGGCCTGAAGGATGATATCAAAGTAACAGTAATTGCTACTGGCTTTGAACATAAACCATCGCCTGAAACTCCAGGACGTCGTCCAGTCTCGACGAATAACGAGCCTGCGGCAGCACCGGATAAGAGTTCAGCTAATTTACGTCCTTTCGGCAATCAGAGTTCTTCTGATCAGCTCGATATTCCGACGTTCCTGCGTAATCGGACTCGGGGCAACAACGATTAATTAAAAAGAATTAAGATTATACGAGAACACCGTATCGCTTAGCTGATTAGCTATGGCGGTATGGTGTTTTTTTGCATACATGTAAGTAAGGATCGATCAAGAGAGTCAACAGCATGGTGTGGCTCACAGATGTCCATGGTTGGCTAAGCGTTAATGATAACTGGAAACCTCCAAGCGCCGTCCGGTGGGGAATCCTGCAAATCTGCAGCTTTTCTTGCACCAGAAAATGATTTCAAGCCAAAAGTAAGGATAAAGCTATATATTTGCAGTTTTAAAGAATTTCCATAAAGAAGGAATAAATCCTCACGCGCTATAACTCGACAAAAAAACCGCAAGAATGCCCCCCAAGTTTAGACAGACTTTGAATGCGAGACTTTCTATACTAATCATATCGTCCAAAAAACAGAGCCTGATCCATTTTGGCTACAGGATAGATTCCGCCATTAAGCAGGTGAATGCACTGGTTGTTTATATTGACTTGATATTCGCCGCCAATCTAGTGATCGACGGAATTCTTTTGTGGCTGACAGGCTGGATGGTTAAGCTGAGAATCTCATGGTGGCGTTTAATCCTCTCAGCACTTGTTGGCGCACTGTATGTGGTGATGATGTTTGTACCGGAACTGTCTTTCATGTATACCTTCCTTATTAAGTTTGGATTGTCGGTGGTTATGCTATGGATTGCCTTTGGTTTTGGGAGTCTGCAAAGCTACCTTCGCACTATGGGAGCTTTCTATATTATCAATTTTGCAGCTGCGGGTGGGATCGTTGGTATTCACTATTTGCTGCAGAGCTCCAGCGAGATTTGGAATGGTATTATGTTCACCGCTTCAGGAGGGCATGCTTACGGCTTAAAGATCGGCTTTTGGTTTGTCATTGCGGTATTTCCCCTGGTGTTAATCTGCTTCAAGGCAGTGCAATCTTCACGAATCAGAAGGGAGCAGCTTGAAACCTATATCGGTGAGGTGGTTGTTGAAATTGATGGGGTAAGTGTTTCCTGTCCTGGCCTGTTAGACACAGGTAACCGGCTCTGTGACCCTTTGACTCGCATTCCGGTGATGGTGATGGAATCGACGCTATGGGAGGGGCATCTGCCTGCTGCATGGAAAGGGAGACTCACTCAGGATGGTGCGGACAGACTTTTGCTAGAAACGGACGGGCAGTCGTTCGCTTGGCAGGATAGGATGCGGCTAGTACCTTATAGGGGGATTAACCGAGGGTCATCATTTATGCTCGCACTGAAGCCGGACCTTGTGACGATAAAGCTTGGTGAAGATACCTTTTATAGTAAAAGAGTCTTAATTGGGCTGGATGGCGGGACACTGTCTGGAGATGGGGCCTATCGGGCGATCATTCATCCGGATTTAACTCAAAGAGAGAGCACTACTGATGCAGCACTACCTTCCTAATCTTAAAATCTAGCTGAGCTAAACTTTTGAGGGCTGAAAGCGGGAATTGAAAGCTTCATATGCGAACCGTGTACTTCTTGGAGGAGGAACAATAATGATCAAATGGAAAATTGCTCTGCAGCTGCAATATTACCGCATGCTGTTTCTACTGGGGCTGAAGAGTCAGGAAATCTATTATATTGGCGGGAGCGAGGCTCTTCCTCCACCGCTGACACGGGAAGAAGAAGAGTATCTGCTTCAGCGGCTATCCAGCGGTGATGCAGCTGTTCGTGCGATGCTGATTGAGCGTAACCTGCGCCTCGTAGTATATATCGCTCGCAAATTTGAGAATACCGGAATCAATATTGAAGACCTGGTTTCGATAGGGGCTATCGGATTAATCAAGGCGGTTAACACATTTGATCCCGAGAAAAAAATAAAACTAGCTACGTATGCATCTCGCTGCATAGAGAATGAAATTTTGATGTATTTGCGGCGTAATAGTAAGACACGAAGTGAGGTTTCTTTTGATGAACCTCTTAATATTGATTGGGATGGTAATGAGTTGCTGCTCTCAGACGTATTAGGAACGGAAAATGATACCATTTACCGAAACATTGAAGAACAGGTCGATCGCAAGCTGCTGCAGAAGGCGCTGGAAAAGCTGAGCGAACGCGAAAGACTCATTATGGAGCTGCGATTCGGACTGCGTGGAGGCGAAGAAAAGACACAAAAAGATGTGGCGGATCTGCTTGGTATTTCCCAATCTTACATTTCTCGTCTGGAGAAACGAATTATTAAGCGGCTACGTAAGGAGTTTAACAAGATGGTGTAGGGTGAAATTAGCAAGGAATAAAATGGCCAACCCGGGAGATAATGTACAGTAATGTTTCTCCTTGGGAGGTAAATCATCATGACCCGAAATAAAGTCGAGATTTGCGGTGTGGATACTGCTAAGCTGCCTGTTCTAACGAACGTGGAAATGCGGCAACTGTTCACTTCGCTGCAGCAGCAGGGCGAGCGATCCGCCAGAGAGAAATTGGTAAATGGTAATCTTAGGCTCGTTCTAAGTGTTATCCAGAGGTTTAATAACAGGGGAGAATTTGTTGACGATTTGTTTCAGGTGGGCTGCATCGGTCTGATGAAAGCCATCGATAATTTCGATTTATCACAAAACGTTAAGTTCTCCACATATGCGGTTCCGATGATTATTGGTGAGATCCGTCGCTACTTGCGTGATAACAACCCAATACGAGTATCGCGTTCACTCAGAGACATTGCTTACAAGGCGCTGCAGGTACGCGATAGTCTGACCAATCAGAATTCGCGGGAACCGACGATATTCGAAATTTCTGAAGCGCTTGGTGTACCGAAGGAAGATGTAGTCTTTGCCCTTGATGCTATTCAGGATCCAGTGTCCTTATTCGAACCGATCTATCATGACGGTGGCGATCCTATTTATGTAATGGACCAGATTAGCGATGATAAGAATAAGGATGTGTCGTGGATCGAAGAAATCGCCTTACGTGAAGCGATGCGAAAGCTAGGTCAGCGGGAGAAACGAATTTTATCCATGCGGTTTTTCGAAGGAAAGACTCAAATGGAGGTCGCAGATGAGATTGGTATCTCACAGGCACAGGTCTCACGCCTAGAGAAATCTGCGATTCAGCAAATGCAAAAGCATGTGAAGTCTTAAATCGTCTGAAATGAGGAGATATCTAGAATCCGTTTAAGGATTCTAGGTGATCTCCTCTTTTTATGGTTTCAGGAAGTATATACTTGTGGGGATTTTTCATGCATGTGGCCAAGCTTTCATAACATATATTGGACTGTAGGTCTGATTGTACAGGGGTGGTGAAATGAACGAGGATTATGTAGGATCAGCTAAAAAAATGAAAATCTCTGATTTTCAGACTAAGGACGTTATTAACATTGTGGACGGTAAGCGGCTGGGCCAAATCAGCGACTTGGAGCTTGATTTACGCCGAGGTGTTATTGATGCCATCGTAATTCCCGGATACACTCGGTTTATGGGATTGTTCGGAGGTGGAACAGATCTGATTATTCCATGGCGAAATATTGTCAAAATCGGGTCTGATGTAGTGCTTGTGAAGATTGAGGAATCAAGAATGCCTCAAGGGCAGGACGAGCGGGAGACGATGTATCTGGAACGAGGGGAACGAAGCGAACGGCGCACTTATTAATTAGGTGCGTTTTTTGTTTTTTTATAAAAAAATTCGAAATGGCATAGCTTAAAAAGTTAGTAAATTGAGCTTTCTAGCTTAATCGGCATTTTGTGGGGGTATTTACATGTGGTACACTAAGGCGGAGGTGAGGAAATGGAACCGTTTGTGCAGGGAAAGGAAACACTTATGCTGCTCCATCTGGAGCCTTGGCGTGTGAAGCATAAAGAAATTACAGCAGGTTTTAACGGTAGACAGGGAGGGGCTAGCAAAGAGCCTTATGACAGCCTGAATTGTGCATTTCATGTTGGGGATGCTCCAGAAGATGTTTTAAAGAATCGTAGGGCACTTGCTGAAGCGCTTGATTTCAAGCCGGAAGCTTGGACCTGTGGAGAACAAACCCATGGAGCAGAAATAGCAGTGGTAAGGGAAGCTGATCGTGGTCGTGGGCAAAAGGATAGAGCCTCGGCATTCCAGGCAACGGATGGTTTACTTACAGATGTACCGGGAGTTTTGCTGACTTCTTTTTATGCGGATTGCGTGCCTCTTTACTTTTATGATCCAGTGCATCAAGTCGTCGGTCTTGCGCATGCCGGTTGGAAGGGAACTGTGGCCCAGATTGCAGCCGCCATGGTGAGTAAAATGGAGAACATTTACGGAAGCCATCCACAGGACATTATCGCAGCGATCGGACCGTCCATTGGCGACTGCTGTTATGAGGTGGATGATTATGTGATGGAGCATGTTCGTCAATTGGAGGATGAGCTGAGCAAGCTGACAGAAACAACTGACACTGTGGGGCTATACAGAACATCTGACACAGATACGAACAAATACATGCTAAACTTGAAAGAAATGAATCGACGCATTATGATTAAAGCAGGAATCTTGCCGACTCATATCGAATGTACATCTTGGTGTACAAGCTGTAATCAGGACTTGTTCTTTTCTTATCGTAAAGAAAATGGGGTTACAGGTAGGATGACGAGCTGGATCGGAATAAAGGAGAGTTGAAAGTTGGCTTTAACACTGCAGGAGAGAATTGCTGAGGTAGAGGAACGTGTAGCACGTGCCTGCGCGGCAAGCGGCCGGGATCGAAATGACGTCAAGGTAATTGCGGTGACGAAATATGTTTCTCTGGAAATGGTGTCCTCCGTATTGGAGGCAGGCCTAGAGCATATTGCCGAGAGTCGCTGGCAGGATGCTGAGCACAAATGGAAGGTTTTAGGGGACCAAGGGACATGGCATTTTATCGGGCATTTGCAAACCAATAAGGTTAAAGACGTTATTGGCAAGTTTCAATATATACACTCTTTGGACCGGATATCCCTGGCACAAGAATTACACAAAAAGGCGATTGCCGCAGATCAAGAAGTGAATGTCTTTCTTCAAGTGAACATCTCTGGAGAAGATACGAAATTTGGTCTGTCGCCTGAGGCAGTACCTGGATTTTTACGTGAAATTGCTAGTCTCGACCGTGTAAAAGTAATTGGACTAATGACAATGGCGCCTTTAGAAGGTGATCCGGAGCTTACCCGTCCTGTATTTCGCGGACTTCGTGAGCTGCGCGATGAGCTCAATCAACTTGCTTTGACACCTGAGCCGATTACGGAGCTATCGATGGGAATGTCGAATGATTTTGAGGTTGCGATACAGGAAGGAGCTACCTGGGTACGCCTAGGTACGGTGTTAGTAGGCCATTAGGAGGGATCGTGATGAGCGTTATGAACCGATTTATGAGTTTTTTGGGCTTGCAGGAGGAAGAAGAAGTTGTGGAGCGGGAGCAAATCCACGAAGAGGATGAGTATGAGCCAGCCCCTGTCGAAACCCGCAAAAATCAAAGGGGCAACGTTGTCAGTATCCATTCGCAGAAGAATGTAAAAGTTGTACTTTATGAGCCACGTTCGTACGATGAGGCTCAGGAAATTGCGGACCATCTCCGTTCTCACCGGACGGTAGTGATCAATCTTCAGCGTGTTCGCAATGATCAAGCGATGAGAATTATTGACTTTTTAAGTGGAACTGTTTATGCCCTTGGGGGAGGAATCTCTAAAATTGGGGGCAATATATTTATGTGCACGCCAGATACCGTTGAAATTCAAGGTGCTATCACGGAAATCCTCGGTGACGATCCAGAATATAACAGAATGAGGTGAATGAGCTTTGCTCCAAATTGATTCGATTATTGATATGCTTTTCAATATTTATTTTTACATGATTATTTTCTATGTACTGATGTCGTGGTTGCCAAACGTTCGTGATAATTTTATTGGTGAACTGCTAAGCAAGCTTGTTGAACCATATTTAACACCATTTCGTCGGTTTATTCCGCCACTCTTCGGTACGCTTGATATTTCCCCGATCATTGCACTACTCGTCTTGGAATTTGCGGCAGGTGGACTCAAATCCATTTTGCACTTAATTTTTTAGGCAGAAGTGATGAAGACGGAAGTTTACGGGCATTTTCATCCCGATGAAAGACAATTTGTGGACAAGGCTTGGGAATGGGTTACCCATGCCGGAGAATATCATGAGACGAAACTGACCGAATTTCTAGACCCGCGACAAGGCTTTATTCTGCAAAGTCTCGTTAACCGCCATCCTGATGTAATTGTCAGATGGGAGGGGGGGCATGCAGAGGCAGAACGAAAGCGAGCGCTCGTTGCTCCCGATTATCGTGATCTGGATCAAGAGGATATGGAGCTGAAGGTTCTTGCGATAACCTCTGGTGAACAGAAGTTTCTGGCGCTTGAGCATGGGGACTACATGGGTGCTATTCTAGGACTCGGAGTAAAACGCGGTAAAATCGGGGACATTCATGTTCTGGATGATGGCTGTCATGTGGTGGTAGCTGCAGATATTGCGGATTATTTAGCTATGAATTTAACTGGAGTACACCGGATACAGGTGAGTACGGAGGTATTGCCACTTTCTTCCTTGCGTAATAGTGAGGTGAAGCTGGAAATGATGGATTTGACTGTAGCGTCCCTACGATTGGATGGCATTGCCGCAGATGTAACACGGCTTAGCCGCAGCAAAATTCTTGCTCCCATCAAGGCTGGACGCGTTCGGGTAAATTGGAAAGTGGAGGAGGACCCTTCCTGCGGACTTAAAGATGGTGACATGGTATCTATTCAAGGATTCGGTCGTTTCAAGGTTTTAGAAGTCGGTAGTTTGACGAAAAAGGGCCGATACCGTGTTCAAATTGGTAAATTTGTGTGAATCCCTTGCAGGAATCCGGCTTTACTTGTCGAAATTGATTATTTCGAGGGAATCAAACATTTTTAAAGCAGGACGCCGATATTTTATAGAAGAGGCGAACCATGAATGGCAGTTGGATCGTCGATATATATCCTCTGCCTTTACTTGAAGTACAGTCTTTCTTCTTTGTCTGCTGCACAGGTATGGTTCAGAGACTTAGAAGGTCCGAAATTTCTAGGAGGTGCACAGCATGCCATTAACACCGCTCGATATACATAACAAGGAGTTCTCTCGGAGACTTCGCGGTTATGATGAGGACGAGGTCAACGAATTTCTGGATCAAGTAATTAAAGATTACGAAAGTGTTATCCGTGAGAACAAAGAGCTGCAGAATCAGCTTTTGTCCATTCAAGAGCGTTTGGATCATTTTGTGAACATTGAAGAGAGTTTATCGAAGACGATCTTAGTCGCTCAGGAAGCGGCAGATGATGTGAAGAACAACTCCAAGAAGGAATCGCAGCTTATTATCAAGGAAGCGGAAAAGAACGCAGATCGGATTATTAACGAAGCGTTATCCAAATCCCGTAAAGTTGCTATTGAGACTGAAGAGTTGCGCAAGCAAGCTTCAATCTATCGTACTCGTTTCCGGACATTGGTGGAAGCTCAGCTGGAGCTGTTGTCACAGGATGACTGGAATGCCTTGGAGAGTCGTGAGGCGAGCGAGAACGTAACTTTTAAGGATGATGTTCTACATCGTATCTAATCATTGTGATGAATGCTGATTTGGTTTGTGAGTAGGAAGGATTTTGGACTTTTATAATTTCAAACCAGAATTGGCTAAATAGAGGGAGCTATTCCCTCTATTTTTATTTTCCGTTAAAATCGATCATAATAAAGGATCTTCCGCCATCGTTGGTATGCTCCTATTTGCGGATTTGGCAAGCGGTTGTTGACATTTAGACTCAAAAAGTCTATAAATAGAACATATCTGTATAATGTTTATATGTATTCGATGACGGGACAAGTACGACAAGGTAACGTTCTCCAGAGAGTCGGCGATTGCTGAGAGCCGATTGTTCGAACCCTGCCGGAAGATCTTCCCCTAGAAGTTAAGCTGAAGCGTTGATCGTGCGTAAGCTTAGCCGTCTGCCGGACGTTACACCGGACCTGTGCATGAGATTTACGCGCGGGACTGAGATTGTGCTGAATACACTCCCCTTAAGGATGTGCTCATGCGCAGAATTAGGGTGGTATCGCGAGCGTCGTCTCGCCCCTTTGGGGGTGGGATGACGCTTATTTTGTTGTTCCGGGGCGGGCCATCCCCCTAAATCCCCCTTGCTAAGGGGGACCCCAAGGGCTGCCGCCCTCTGGACACCCGCAAAGTAAAGCCTCGTGCAAATGGGTACGGTGGTGGAAGCGAACGGACTCATGTGGCTGAAGGAGCGGCCCTTCTTAGGCTCCCCTGGCGGGATCGCCTGCGGGGCCTTCACTGCTAGAGCAAACCGGCGTTTCACTCGCCGGTCCCTGTGGCACTCCTAGCCAGTGCTGCCCTGCGGGATCGCGGCTCGGGTGCCAAGAACAAAAGCACGTGCGACCAGCTGTGCAAGGTCGCTCAGAGACTAAACCATGAAAGGATTGACCATCACATGCAAAAAGTAGATGTCAGAGAAAAAGCGCGGGCAAGAGATGTCCGCATACTGAAGAAATGGAGCGACGAAAATACGTTCCGCAAATCCATGGAGAACCGTGAAGGACGTCCGAACTATGTATTTTACGAAGGTCCTCCTACAGCGAATGGTGCACCACATATCGGGCACGTGCTGGGCCGTGTAATCAAGGATTTCATCGGTCGTTACCAAACGATGAAAGGCTATCGTGTGGTACGTAAAGCGGGCTGGGATACACATGGTCTTCCAGTAGAGCTAGGCGTGCAAAAGAAGCTTGGGATCTCCGGTAAACAAGAGATCGAAGAATATGGTGTAGAGAAATTCATTCAGGAATGTAAAGACAGCGTCTTCGGCTACGAGAAGCAATGGCGCGAGTTTACAGAGGGTATCGGATACTGGACGGATTTAGATAATCCTTACGTAACCTTGGATAACACATATATCGAAAGCGTGTGGAACATCTTGGCTACGGTGCATGACAAAGGGCTGCTCTATCGCGGACACCGCGTTAGCCCTTACTGCCCAAGCTGCCAGACTACCCTAAGCTCCCACGAAGTAGCTCAAGGCTACAAAACCGTCAAGGATCTTAGTGCGACTGCAAAGTTCAAACTGGATGACAGTGGAGACTACGTACTAGCTTGGACGACTACACCTTGGACATTGCCAGCGCACATGGCTTTAGCCATGAACCCTGACATGGATTATGTACGTGTACAACAAGAAGATGGTGTGTACATCGTTGCTAAGAATTTGGTGGAAGAAGTAATGAAAGGCGAGCACACCGTCCTTTCGACACATAAAGGTTCCGAGTTTATCGGCAAAACTTACGCTCCTCCTTTCGGATACATCAAGGCAGAGAAAAGCAATGTCATCGTAGGTGCTTCCTTCGTTACAGATTCCAGCGGTACAGGGATCGTACACATGGCACCAGCGCATGGTGAAGATGACTACAAGACTTGCCGCGAGAACGGTATCAGCTTCGTAAACGTGGTTGATAATTCCGGTAAGTATACGGATGTAGTGTCTGATTTTGCCGGACGCTTCGTAAAAGATTGCGATTTAGATATCGTTAAAGCTTTATCTGAAAAAGGATTGCTTTACGGTAAAGAAAAATACGAGCACAGCTATCCGTTCTGCTGGCGTTGTGATACACCGCTCTTGTATTACGCAACAGACAGCTGGTTCATCAACACTACAGCGATCAAGGATCAGCTCATTGCTAACAACAACAGCGTAAATTGGTACCCTGAGCATGTACGCGAAGGCCGTTTTGGTAAGTTCTTGGATGAACTGGTGGACTGGAATATCAGCCGTAATCGTTACTGGGGTACACCGCTTAATGTTTGGGTGTGTCAAGAAACGGGCAAAGAGTTCGCTCCACACAGCATTGAAGAACTGAGAGCCATGGCAATCGGCGATGTGCCTGAGGATATCGAGCTGCATAAGCCTTTTGTAGATAAGATCAAGCTACGTAGTCCTTTCAGTGAAGGTGCAGAGATGGTTCGCACACCGGAAGTTATCGACGTTTGGTTTGACAGTGGTTCAATGCCTTTTGCTCAAAGCCACTATCCATTTGAAAACGAAGATAAGCTGAATGATCAGTATCCAGCGGATATGATCTGTGAAGGGATCGACCAGACCCGTGGATGGTTCTATAGCTTGCTAGCAGTATCTACCTTGTTTAAAGGTAAAGCACCATATAAAGCGGTAATCGCTACAGGCCATATCCTCGACGAGAACGGTCAAAAAATGTCCAAATCCAAAGGCAATGTTATTGATCCTTGGGAAATCATGAATGAATACGGAACGGATGCTTTCCGTTGGGCGATTCTGTCTGACAGTGCACCGTGGAACAACAAACGGTTCTCCCGTGGTCTTGTAGGGGAAACCAAATCTAAAGTTGTAGATACACTGGTGAATACACATGCGTTCTTGACGCTTTATGCAGGCATCGATGGTTACGATCCAGCCGATCATCCTTTTAAAGTATCCGAACATAAGCTGGACCGCTGGATTCTATCCCGTCTGAACAGCTTGATTCTTTTGGTAGATAAAGGACTTGCGGTAAATGACTTCGTAAACACGTCCAAAGCGATTGAGAACTTTGTGGATGAGCTCAGTAACTGGTATATCCGTCGTTCCCGTGACCGTTTCTGGGGGAGTGGTCTAGGTGAAGATAAGCTGGATGCTTATCGTACACTGACCCATGTGCTTTTGACGACAGCCTCTTTGATGGCTCCATTTACACCGATGTTGTCTGAAGATATCTTCACGAACCTTGGCGGCGGAGAAAGCGTGCATTTAGCAGATTATCCGGTTGCTGATGAGAGCTTGATCGATAAAGAGCTGGAAGAGGATATGGAAAGTGCAAGACAGATCGTTGAGCTGGCGCGCAACGTGCGTAACGAAACAGGCATTAAGAATCGTCAACCACTGTCTGAGCTGATCGTTTCGATGAACCGTGACTTCCATTTGTCTGAGTATGAAGAGATCATCAAAGAAGAGATCAACATCAAGAACATCGTGCTGGAGACTAGTGATAGCGGATTTGTGGATTTCACACTTAAGCTGAATCTTAAGGTTGCCGGTAAAAAATACGGTAAAAACGTTGGCTTCCTGCAAGGCTTCCTGAAAGCTCTGGATAGTGACTCTACCCGCAAAGCGGTACAAGATGGCTCAATCACGATTGCGACGCCAGAGGGAGAAGAGCTCGTAATCACTTCCGAAGAGCTACTCGTTGAAAAACAAGCCAAAGCAGGTTTCGCAGCAGCTTCTGGATATGGAATTACGGTTGCGCTCAATACCGAAATCACGCCTGAGCTTGAACAAGAAGGCTGGGTTCGTGAGATCATTCGTGCGGTTCAAGACTACCGTAAACGTCTGGATCTGCCGATCGAGAAACGGATCGCACTCACGCTGAATGTAGACGATGAGCTTAAAGCAGCAGTTACAGCATTTGAGAATGTATTGCGAGACAATGTACTTGTGACTACGGTTGATTTTGGCGGAGAACACGCTTTTGAAACGGTAGATGTTGGTGGTAAATCTATCGGCATCCATATTGGAGCGTAAATCTGCATTACCTGTCCCAAAACAGCATATACTAGCGGCACAAGTGTAAACGGAGAACTTCTGTTTATGCGGGAAATATAGTCTTTATATTTCGCCCGCAAAAAATAACGAGCCTCGTGCTCAAGGAGATTCATTCTCTTTGACCGGGCTCGTTTACTTTGTGGGCGAGTATAGACGTATGAGAGGAGCTGTGGCTGTGGAGGATCAGAAGAACAGAATCTCCGTCAAGACATCCGGCAACAAGAACAGCCCAGACATGGGAGCGGAGAAAAAGGTTATTCCTGAGGCAAACCCTGAGCGTTTAACAGCAGATCATCGTAATCCGGAAGATATTCCACTGGAAGAAAAAATGAATACAATGTATCGATTAACCTTTGAATGGGCCCATATTTTAGAAAAATCACGAATTTATAAGTATACAGAGCTGCTATATTCACCTTGGAGTCTCATTTGGCGAAACATCTTATATGGAACGGCTCGTGGAGTTGGGATCGCGCTAGGCTTTACTTTTTTTGCGGCAACGATCATTTATGTCCTTCAGGGGCTTGGAGCCTTGAATCTACCGATCATCGGAGATTATATTGCGGATATTGTACGGATTGTACAGCGTCAGCTGGAATTTAAATAGCTTGTTAAGGCGAAGCCGTCTTTATTTGGGTTGAAGGAGAGATTAGAGTCCGGTCCATTTTCTTAGGTGGATTTACCCAACCTTGAGCTTCTATGTTTCTCCCCAGTCCTGACCTTTCCTTCTTTAATCTTTGGAGAGGGCTGCGCTGCTTATTTTCCTCGTGTATGATGCGTAAGCCTCTCATTAATAATAAATATCGTCGGTCATCTTCATGACTGAGTTGTTGTACATTTTTGAAATAATCGTGATTCACTACGGTACACTCCTTGTATGTCGATTTCATCATGCGTTAGATCAGTTTAACATCTGAATCTGAACATTTTCTTAACAAAATGACATAGAGCATAAAAAACAAAAAAACAGCGGGCATTCCACAATAAAACTGGAACCGCACGCTGTTCATTTTTCTAGTAGGGATAATGCTTTTACTCTTCGCCTTCGAGCGGATCAAGCATGTAACTTCCCTCGCCGCTATCCTTATAGCGTTCGTAGCTGCGTCCCGGAACTACAATTAAATGGTTCCCGGTAATATCGGTGGCGATAAAGTTCTCCCAAGGCTCTACACAGCCTTCCAGCTCATCCGCTTCAATCTCCATATCGTTATAAGAGTCAATATTGCTGCCCTCCGCCATAGCAGGGGAATCGGAGTTGCCATAGCTTTCTACTATCTGCCAGGCATCTTCACCGTCAAAGCCGTTTTGATCCTCTCGCTCATCGAGACTGGTACGCCCAAATGGAGGAGACAAAAATTCTTCTTCAATTGGCCGAGTAAAAGGTGCATTTTGACGTGGGGCGTGCTCCTTACAGTAAAGTGTAGAAGGAATGGCAGATAAACGCTCAAAAGGGATCGGTTTACCGCTAGCCTTACATATCCCGTAAGTGCCTTCATCCATTGCGGAGAGAGCAGCTTCGATATCATCCAGCTCATGCTCGTCCCGCTCAAGCAGTGAAATATCCATGGAGCGATTATACAAATCGGTGGCTGCGTCCCCCGGATGGTTGTCATTCTCGGAAAGTTCTCCGGTGCCATCCCGCATGGATTCCTGTAGGCCGTAATTTTCATTATTCTGAAGCCTTTGCTGAATAGTATCACGATCTTTTTCTAATCGGGCGCGTAGCTCTGAGAGCTGCTGTACTGTCAGGTGCGTCATGATGAGTAAGCTCCTTTCTGTACTTTTTTAAGAATCCTTCCGACTTACCGATTTGCACCGGATGATTCTTTGTTAGGTTGACCTGAGAGGCGTTATTTTAGCGATGGAAAATAGTCCCCAAGATTAAGCGCCCGAGAGGTGTCACGCAATAGACGATCTTCTAAGGGCTGTGCTACAATATACAAGTCTTATAACAGTATTCGTACCGCATTTGGCGGGAAAAATAAGAACGGAGTGACAACTTCTGTGGTGTACTATTTGATTGCTCTTATTGTATTTTTGGTGGATCAGGGAACGAAGTATCTCATTGCCACACGTCTGGAGATTGGGGAACAGATTTCGGTGATCGGGAATTTCTTCCTAATTACCTCACATCGTAATCGCGGGGCTGCTTTTGGGATTCTACAAGGTCAGCAATGGTTCTTCTTTTTAGTTACGGTTGTAGTGGTTGCAGGTATCGTTTGGTACTTGAACAAAACTAGACATTCGCGGAAGATGCTATCGGTTGCCCTTGGGCTTGTTCTGGGTGGGGCGATTGGTAACTTCCTAGACCGGATGATCAGTGGTGAGGTTGTCGATTTCCTTCTGTTTAATTTTGGAAGCTATAGCTTCCCGATTTTTAACGTTGCGGATTCATGTATCGTCATTGGGGTTGGGTTGATTCTTTTGGACTCCTTCCGCGATCTTAAGAATGGTGAAGAAATCACGGAAATCAAAGAAGTAAAAGAAACAAAGGAAGTAAAAGAAGGGAATGAATGATTTGAGTAAAGACGTCAATCACCAAGCGGCATCTACGAGCGAAGAAGAGAGGGACGTCACGGAGTGGACCGTTTCGGCGGAGAACGCGCGGGAGCGAATTGATAAATATATTACAGAATCTTGGGAAGAGGATATTTCTCGTTCTCAGGTACAGCTGTGGATCAGTGGTGGCCATGTTACGGTTAATGGGGCACCGGTTAAAGCTAACTATAAGCTCTCAGAAGGCGATAAAGTTTCCATTGTCGTACCAGAAGCAGAAGTGACGGACTTGATCCCAGAGAATATTCCTCTTGAAGTTGTATACGAAGACAGCGATGTCATTGTGATTAATAAGCCACGTGGAATGGTTGTGCACCCAGCAGCTGGTCATCCGTCAGGCACTTTGGTGAATGCACTGATGTATCATTGCAAGGATCTGTCCGGTATTAACGGTGAGATTCGTCCGGGTATTGTCCACCGTATTGATAAAGATACCTCTGGTCTTATTATGGTGGCTAAGAATGATGCCAGTCACGCATCGCTCGCAGCACAGCTTAAAGAGCACAGTGTAACACGCCGCTATATAGCTGTTGTGCACGGCAACTTGTCGCATGACAAAGGAACGGTTGACGCTCCGATCGGTAGAGATCCACATGATCGCAAGCTATACACTGTAACGGAAAAGAACAGCAAGAAATCTGTGACCCATTTTACGGTGATGGAGCGTTTCGGCGAATGTACACTGCTGGAGTTGCAGCTAGAGACTGGTCGCACGCATCAGATCAGAGTGCACATGAAATTCATAGGTCATCCGCTTGTGGGCGATCCGGTTTACGGTCGCAGCAAGGGAACAACTATGAATGGACAGGCATTACATGCGGCGGTGCTTGGATTTATTCATCCTACGACAGGTGAATATAAAGAATTCAGCAGACCTATTCCGGAAGACATGGAAGAAGTTCTACTCGCATTGCGCAGCAGATAAGTACAAATGAAGTGATAAATAGTCTATGGTATTGAACTCTGCTTTCCATCATATTTAATAACATAAGGATAAAGAGAAGGTTATGCCTTATTCTTTATCCTTATTTTTTATCACAGAAACGGATCTCTAGAAACATAAGCCATCCAAGGGACGGCGAAGCCGTTTCTTCTGAAATTAGAATAGATAGCCAGGAGATGAGATGAAAGTATGAGTATTGAACAATACCAAGACAGCTTCATTCAGACTAATTTTGCAGACCGCATTGGTGGTGCGAACTATGGCAAAGATACCTCGATTTATAAATTCGAGAAAATCAAACGTGCCAAAGCATCCGCTAAACAGGATTTTCCTGATATTGAATTGATCGACATGGGCGTAGGCGAGCCGGATGAGATGGCTGATGCCGGTATCGTGGCTAAGCTTGCTGAAGAAGCAGCTAAGGAAGAAAACCGTGGTTATGCGGACAATGGAATTGCTGAGTTTAAGACAGCCGCTGCCGAATATTTGCGGGAAGTATTCCGTGTGGAAGGTATTGATCCTGTTACAGAAGTAGTTCACTCTATCGGATCTAAGCCTGCGCTGGCGATGTTGCCTTCTTGCTTTATCAATCCGGGAGATATTACGATCATGACGGTGCCGGGTTATCCAGTGCTGGGTACACATACTAAATACTTGGGTGGACAAGTGTTTACAGTAGAACTGAAGAAGGAGAATAACTTCCTTCCAGATCTCAACGAAATTCCAGAAGAAGTTGCTCATAAAGCTAAGCTTCTTTATTTGAACTATCCAAACAATCCAACGGGCGCTAGCGCGACTCCTGAATTTTTTGCTGAAGTCGTAGCATGGGCTAAAAAATATGATGTAGTCGTTATCCACGATGCGCCATATGCGGCTTTAACCTATGATGGTTTGAAGCCACTTAGCTTCCTCTCTGTGCCGGGTGCGAAGGATGTTGGCGTGGAACTGCATTCCTTGTCCAAATCCTACAATATGACAGGCTGGAGAATTGGCTTTGTTGCCGGGAATCCTTTAGTTGTTAAAGCCTTCAGTGATGTGAAGGATAATAATGATTCCGGTCAATTTATTGCGATTCAAAAAGCTGCGGCTTACGGTCTTGCTCATCCAGAGATTACTGAAGCGATTGCGGCCAAGTATTCTCGTCGTCATAACCTGTTGGTTGATGCACTGAACAGTCTCGGCTTCCAAGCTGAGAAACCAAAGGGTTCTTTCTTCCTTTATGTTGCTGCGCCAAAAGGTGTCAAAGGCGGTCGCCGTTTTGAATCTGGTGAAGATTTCTCGCAATTCCTGATCCGTGAGAAGCTAATCTCCACTGTGCCTTGGGATGATGCAGGTCCGTTTGTACGTTTCTCCGTTACCTTTATTGCTAAAGGGGAAGAGGAAGAAAGACGTGTCATTTCTGAAATCCAAAGACGCTTAAGCGATGTGGAATTTGAATTTTAATTAATTGTTAGAAATTGAAGCTGTCTGGGGTAACCTTGGGCGGCTTTTCTTTATGTTAGACGTTAATCCAGGCAGAAAATACGAAAATAAAAGCTATATCCATCGTTATGGCTTCCTCTTGTTGTTAATAGAAGTAAGTTTGGAAAGTGTTGTAGTTTAGGCAGATAAAGTTGACATGCAGGGTTTGTTCTGTCATAATTCTCATTAAATGAATAGCGCCTTTAATTCAGTCCTGTGAGGCTGGCAAGGTAACGTGAATCGAGGTTCGCGACTCTTAGAAAGGTATCCGTGTGTATACACCGGACTGTCTTTTTATGCGCGCGGCCATCATCTTCTTCATCTGCGGATTTCACTCCTTGCCTGTTATAGGCAAGGAGTTTTTTGATTTCCGGGAACTTGAACAGGCGAAACAAGTGGAGGGTGACAAGATTATGGTTACTGAGAAAAATGTAATTATGGACGAAACGGCGATCCGCCGGGCATTATCCCGTATTGCTCATGAGATTTTGGAGAAAAACAAAGGAATTGAGAATTGTCTGCTGGTGGGTATCCGGACAAGAGGCGTATATCTGGCACAGCGCATCGCTGAGCGTATCAAGGAAATTGAAGGCGTCGAGATTCCTTACGGCGAACTCGACATCACGCATTATCGGGATGACCGTGAAGTAGGAGGCAGTGAAGCGGTAGTGAAGAGTAACGTCATTATTACTTCCGGCAGTGATGGCATCCATGATAAGAAGGTCATTTTGTTCGACGATGTGCTGTACACCGGACGCACGATCCGCGCGGCGATGGACGCTTTGATGGATTGCGGACGCCCACGAATGATTCAACTGGCAGTACTGGCTGACCGTGGTCACCGCGAGCTGCCAATCCGGCCGGACTACATCGGTAAGAATGTACCTACCTCAAAGCATGAGCAGATTGAAGTGGCGCTGAAGGAATACGACGGCAAAGACGAGGTCTACATTATTTCAAACCGGGAGGAACGATAACATCATGACGCTTACCAAGGTAAAGGAACGTAGTCTGCTGGGTATAAAAGAGCTTGATCGGTCGGAAATCACCCAATTGCTGGATAGAACAGCGTACTGGGACAATCAAAGTGAGAAGCTAACCCCCATTTTGAACTCGCATTTTATTTCTAACATGTTTTTTGAGAACAGCACACGCACACGCTTCTCTTTCGAAATGGCAGAGAAACGACTGGGTGCACAAGTACTTAATTTTACGGCTGCAGCTTCTAGTGTAGAAAAAGGGGAGTCGATCTACGATACAGTACGCACACTGGAATCGATGGGGATCGATGCCGGAGTTGTGCGTTTGAAGCCTGCAGGTGTGCTGCAGCAGTTAGCTGAGAAGGTGTCCATACCGCTTATTAATGCGGGCGATGGCAACAATGAACATCCAACACAAGCGCTGCTTGATCTTTACACCATGACTAAAACGTTTGGAGATTTAAAGGGTCTCACGGTTTCTATTATCGGGGACATCATGCATAGCCGGGTAGCGCGCTCCAATCTATGGGGACTCACAAAGCTGGGAGCTAAAGTGCAATTCTGTGCACCGGAGAATATGAAGGCTCCTGAGCTTATGGAATACGCGCCTTATGTGACTATAGAGGAAGCCCTTAAAGCAGATGTAGTCATGATGCTTCGTGTGCAGCTGGAACGCCATTCTTCCGGAATCGTACTTTCCGCAGAGGATTACCGCAGACATTATGGTTTAACGGAAGAACGCGCAGCTAAGCTTGCAAAAGATACAATCATTATGCATCCAGCACCGGTTAACCGGAATGTCGAGATTGATGATGCAGTTGTAGAGTGCAGTCAATCAAGGATTTTCCCGCAAATGTCTAATGGGGTGCCGGTTCGGATGGCAGTTCTCGAAAGAGCTTTACTATAAAGTTCTAAGAATGATGATGTATAAGGACTAATAAATATACACAAACATGAATTTTTATTATATAATGATGAGAGGGCCCGCAGCTGGGATCTGAGGGTAAAGGTAGAATCATGACAGTGATTATTAGAAACGCCAGTGTATTGAATGAGGAAGGCTTGTTAGAGCGGAAACATATTGTACTTGAAGAAGGTGTTATCTCGACCATAATCGACGGAAATGAAGCTGCTCCAGAAGCGGGAGAGATCATTGATGCAGAAGGCAAGCTGCTCATTCCAGGACTCATTGATATGCATGTGCACTTACGCGAACCGGGATTTGAACACAAGGAAACCGTAGAAACCGGAAGTCGCTCGGCTGCCAAAGGCGGATTTACTACCATCGCTTGTATGCCTAATACCCGTCCGGTAACAGATACGCCGGAAATCGTAGAATTTGTGAAAGACAAAGCGCGTGAAGCAGGACTTGTTAAAGTACTTCCTTATGCAGCCATTACGAAAAACGAGCTCGGACGTGAGCTGACTGATTTTGCGGCGCTTAAAGAAGCTGGAGCTATCGGTTACACCGACGACGGCGTGGGCGTCCAAAGCGCTCAAATGATGAAAGATGCAATGAACATCGCAGCATCGCTCGATATGCCAGTCATTGCTCACTGCGAGGATAACTCACTGGTTGAAGGCTGCTGTGTAGCCGAAGGTGAGTTCGCAAGAAAGCATGGCCTCAAAGGAATTCCAAATGAGTCGGAAGCCATCCATGTTGGACGCGATATTTTGCTGGCTGAAGCGACAGGCGTTCATTACCATGTATGCCATGTAAGTACTGAACAATCGGTGCGATTGATTCGCCAAGCGAAAGAAATCGGCATTAAAGTTACTGCTGAGGTGTGTCCGCATCACTTGCTGCTCTCTGAAGAAGATATTCCCGGCCTAGATGCGAATTGGAAAATGAACCCGCCGCTACGTTCCCGCCGCGATGTTGAGGCGTGTATCGAAGGTTTGCTTGACGGCACACTAGATATGATCGTTACGGACCATGCGCCGCATAGTGAGGAAGAGAAGGCTAAAGGTATGCAACTTGCACCTTTTGGTATCGTAGGATTCGAAACAGCTTTCCCACTACTGTACACAGCGTTTGTAGCAACCGGAAAATGGGATTTATCCTTACTAGTACAAAGAATGACCGCTGACCCTGCACGGGTATTTAGACTGAACACCGGTGTGATGGATATCGGAGCTCCTGCAGATTTGACACTGATTGACCTGGAGCAAGAGAAAGAAGTAGACCCAGGATCTTTCGCAAGTAAAGGACGGAATACTCCTTTTGGTGGCTGGAAGCTTAAGGGCTGGCCAGTAATGACATGGGTAGACGGCAAAGCCGTATGGACTGAGAAAAACTAGCGGACCGGTGGGGCGGAGTTGCTGATCTTAATGGATGCAGCGATTGAATACACGTACACTCCGGAAGGCTTGTAAGGCATAAGCATTAGACTACAGAAACATGAAGGAGTGGAATGGAATGCAGGCGAGATTGCTGCTGCAAGACGGAACTTTATTTACAGGTACCGCATTTGGCGCTGAGGGCGAAAAGACAGGCGAGGTTGTTTTTAATACTGGAATTACAGGATATCAAGAGGTGCTGTCTGACCCTTCATATTGCGGACAAATCGTTACAATGACTTACCCATTGATCGGGAACTACGGGATTACTCGGGATGACTTTGAATCGGTTCGACCTTTCGTACACGGTTTTGTAGTGCGTCGTCATGAAGAAGTTCCTAGTAACTGGCGTGCTGAATATAGTGTGGACGACTTGCTGAAAGAATACGATATTCCTGGGATCAGCGAGATTGATACTCGGATGTTGACTCGGATTATTCGCCACTACGGAACAATGAAAGCAATCTTGACTACCTCTAACAAACGTGTAGAGGAACTGATGGAAATGATGGGAAATACTACGATTGAGGAATTGCGCAATCAGGTAGCTCGTACGTCAACTGCAAGTTCGTACAGCAGCCCAGGCAACAAAGAAAGAATTGTGCTTGTGGATTATGGTGCAAAAGCTGGTATCTTACGTGAACTTAACGACCGTGGTTGTGATGTTGTTGTTGTACCACATGATGTAAAAGCGGAAGAAGTTCGCCGTCTGAACCCAGATGGTATCCTACTGTCTAACGGCCCTGGGGACCCGAAAGATGTGCCTCATGCTGTCAAGACGATTTCCGAATTGCTTGGCGAATATCCGATCTTCGGTATCTGCCTAGGTCATCAGTTGTTTGCACTGGCTTGCGGAGCAGATACAGAGAAGCTGAAATTCGGTCACCGCGGTGGGAACCACCCTGTGAAGGAACTGGAAAGCGGACGCTGCTTCATCACTTCCCAGAACCATGGTTATACCGTCAATGAGGAATCTGTGAAGAACACTGAACTAGAAGTTACTCACATTAATAATAATGATAAGACTGTTGAAGGAATTAAACATACCCGTTACCCTGCATTTTCGGTGCAATATCATCCGGAAGCAGCGCCAGGACCACATGACAGCAGCTACTTATTTGATCGTTTCCTGCAAATGATTGCAGATCATAAAGCTAAGACACCTGTTGTTTCACGTCAAGCACAACTTGCGGCAAACGCCAGAATCACGGCGCCAAAAACTAACTTACAGCTTGAAGCCGTGAAAGGAGCTCTATAACATGCCAAAGAACGATAAGCTTAAAAAAATTCTAGTGATCGGTTCCGGACCGATCGTCATCGGTCAAGCCGCGGAGTTTGACTACGCAGGAACTCAGGCTTGCCAAGCCCTTAAAGAAGAAGGCGTGGAAGTCGTACTGATTAACAGCAATCCAGCAACAATTATGACAGATACAAATATCGCAGATAAAGTGTACATCGAGCCTATTACGCTTGAATTCGTAACTGCGATTATTCGCCAGGAGCGTCCGGATGGCTTGCTTCCAACGCTGGGCGGTCAAACCGGCCTGAACATGGCTGTAGAATTGGCTCGTGCAGGTGTACTTGAGCAAGAGAATGTTAAGCTTCTTGGTACACAGCTTGATTCCATCGAGAAAGCAGAAGATCGCGATTTGTTCCGTGATCTAATGCGTGAATTGGAACAGCCTGTACCGGATAGCACGATTATTACTACTGTAGATGAAGCAATGAAATTCGCTGAGGAAATTGGTTTCCCTCTGATTGTACGTCCAGCCTATACACTTGGCGGCACAGGCGGCGGGATCTGCGATAACGAAGAAGAACTGCGTGAAACCGTCAAAGCAGGTATTCGTTATAGCCCGATCGGACAATGTCTGGTTGAGAAGAGTATTGCCGGCATGAAGGAAGTTGAATATGAGGTTATGCGTGATGCTAATGACAACTGTATCGTTGTCTGCAACATGGAAAACTTTGATCCTGTAGGCGTACATACAGGTGACAGTATTGTTGTGGCACCTAGCCAGACGTTGTCAGATCGCGAATATCAAATGCTGCGTACAGCTTCGCTCAAAATCATCCGCGCCCTGAATATTGAGGGTGGATGTAACGTACAGTTCGCACTTGATCCACAAAGCTATCAATATTATGTAATCGAAGTAAACCCACGTGTCAGCCGTTCCTCGGCCTTGGCTTCCAAAGCAACTGGATATCCAATTGCCAAAATGGCTGCCAAAATCGCAATGGGTTACACGCTGGATGAAATCATCAATCCGGTTACCGGACAGACCTATGCATGCTTCGAGCCTACACTTGACTATATCGTAAGTAAAATTCCACGCTGGCCGTTCGACAAGTTCATTCACGCGAACCGTAAGCTGGGTACGCAAATGAAAGCGACAGGCGAAGTAATGGCGATCGGCCGTACTTTTGAAGAGTCGATTCATAAAGCGATTCGTTCCTTGGAAATTGGTGTACACCGTTTCCGTCTGCCAGGTGCAGAGACATTGGAAGAGAGCGTGCTACGTGAACGTCTTGCGAAGCCTGACGATGAGCGTCTGTTCCTGATTGCTGAAGCTTTCCGTCGTGGTTACGGGTTGCAAGAGATCCAGGATATTACGAACGTAGACTGGTGGTTCCTCTCCAAAATTGAAGGTTTGATTAACTTTGAAGATGTGATTCGCGGTGAAGAAACGTTGTCTGCGGAAACTCTATACCAAGCGAAACGCAAGGGCTTTACAGACCGTGCAATTGCTGAGATTCGTGCAGAAGGACAAGCGGACGGCAAGTTTACTAAAGAAGCTGATGTGCGCGCGCTACGTTTGGAGCAAGGCTTAACACCTGTGTTCAAAATGGTAGATACTTGTGCGGCTGAGTTCGAAGCTACTACACCTTACTACTACTCGACTTATGAGACTGAGAACGAAGTCATTCATTCTGACAAGCAAAAGGTTATTGTGCTGGGATCTGGTCCAATCCGGATCGGTCAAGGGATTGAGTTCGATTACTCTACAGTGCATGCAGTATGGGCTATTCAGAAGGCTGGATATGAAGCGGTTATCATCAATAATAACCCTGAGACGGTATCTACAGACTTCAATACTTCGGACCGGTTGTATTTTGAACCACTATTCTTCGAAGATGTTATGAACGTAATTGCACAAGAGAATCCGATTGGAGTTATCGTTCAATTCGGTGGTCAGACTGCGATTAACCTTGCGGCACCTCTAAGTGCTGCTGGTGTTAAGATTCTCGGAACTAGTCTTGACAGCATTGATGAAGCTGAGAACCGTAAGAAATTCGAAGCATTGCTGGCACGTCTTGATATCGCTCAACCGAAGGGTAAGACGGTTACAGACGTGGATCAAGCCGTAGAAACTGCACAATCCCTTGGATATCCGGTGCTGGTTCGTCCTTCCTACGTACTAGGCGGACGTGCAATGGAAATTGTATATAACGATACTGAACTGCTCAGCTACATGGTAGAAGCGGTGAAAGTGAATCCAGAGCATCCGGTATTGATTGACCGTTACATGTTAGGTAAAGAGGTTGAGGTAGACGCGATTTGTGACGGTGAGACAGTAGTTATTCCAGGTATCATGGAACATGTCGAGCGTGCAGGTGTTCACTCCGGTGACTCCATCGCTGTATATCCTCCGCAATATCTGGATGAAGGTCTGAAAGCGAAAATCGCCGAAATCACTATCAAGATCGCTAAGGAACTGAAGACGATTGGACTGGTTAACATCCAGTTTGTTATCTATCAGAACGAAGTGTACGTAATCGAAGTAAATCCGCGCTCCTCGCGTACGGTTCCTTTCCTGAGCAAGGTGACAGGAATCCCAATGGCGCATTTGGCAACCAAGATCATTCTCGGCAGCAAGCTGAAGGATGACGGTTATACAGAAGGTTTGTGGCCGGAAAGCGATTATGTATCGGTAAAAGTGCCGGTGTTCTCTTTTGCTAAACTGCGCAGAGTAGAACCTACACTCGGACCTGAAATGAAATCAACCGGTGAAGTTATGGGCCGTGATAAATTGTACGCCAAAGCTTTATACAAGGGTCTGATCGGAGCAGGGATGAAAATTCCAGCTACAGGCGCTATCATCGTTACGGTGGCAGATAAGGATAAAGCAGAAGCTGTAGAACTTATGAAAGGCTTCCACTCCATGGGTTACAAAATCATTGCTACTGGAGGCACGGCACAAGCGCTTGAAGAAGCAGGCCTCAACGTAATGAATGTGAATAAACTGGATGAAGGTGCGCCAAACATTCTCGACTTGATTCGTGGCGGGCAAGCCAACTTCGTCTTTAATACACTGACTAAAGGTAAAACACCAGAACGTGACGGATTCCGTATCCGCCGTGAAGCGGTTGAGAATGGCGTCGTATGTATGACTTCACTGGATACAGTAACTGCACTTCTCAGAATGCTGCAGACGATTAACTTCTCGTCACAGTCCATGCCTGCTTTTGTCGGACAATTGAACTAATCTCATAAAGATGCATAGGGCGGTTTGCGTTTACGCAGACCGTTCCGCTATGCCTAGGGTCTAATAAATAAAGGGTGTGGATGTAGTCTGCACTGGATAGGAGCATGGTTATGGGAGTTGGAGATGCAGAGTGGAAAGCAATGGCGAATCGACTGATGATCGCCTTGGATTATCCTGATGTGACTGGAGCAAGAGCCTTGATCGATAAGCTTGAAGGCATTCCTTGCTATATGAAGGTAGGCATGCAGTTGTTCTATGCGGCAGGACCTGAATTTATTCAAGAGCTGAAATCTCGTGGCTATTCTGTGTTCGTCGATGTGAAAATGCATGATATCCCTAACACGGTCAAAGGTGGCGCTCAAAGTCTTACTACTCTTGGCGCTGATATGTTTAACGTACATGCGGCAGGGGGCACAGCTATGATGGCGGCAGCACGTGAAGGAGCGGCTTCAGCAATCAGTGTTAATGCTACGCTTAAGATGCCTTTGATTATTGCAGTTACCCAGCTAACCAGTACGAGTCAAGAAGTGATGAATAATGAAATTGGGATCGCAGGTGAGGTAGCGGATACTGTGGTAAGATACGCTAAGCTGGCAGCCGATGCAGGTCTAGATGGTGTAGTGGCTTCGCCACAAGAATCTGCAGCTATCGCAGAAGCTTGCGGTCCAGCATTTTGCACGGTTACACCAGGTATTCGACCTGCAGGTGCTTCTCTGGACGATCAGTCCCGGGTTATGACACCTGGAAAAGCCATTCGTCAAGGTAGCCACTACCTTGTTGTAGGACGGCCGATTACAGCTTCACCAGATCCACGTCAAGCAGCACTAAACATTATTGAGGAGATGACCCTAGCATGAGCACATTAAATAGAAGCGAACAAGTAGCAAGTTATCTGTTGGAGATTGGAGCAGTAGCACTGCGTCCTCAGGAGCCTTTTACATGGACCTCTGGTATCAAATCGCCGATCTATTGCGACAACCGTCTGACTATGGCCTATCCAGAAGTTCGCAGCTATATTGCAGATGCCTTCGCTCAGCTTATTAAGAGCGAGTATCCAGACGCTGAAGTGATTGCAGGTACAGCAACCGCAGGTATTCCACACGCGGCTTGGGTAGCAGATAAACTTAATCTGCCAATGGCTTATATCCGTGATAAAGCTAAAGGCCACGGTAAACAGAATCAGATCGAAGGACTGATTAAGCCGGGACAAAAGGTAGTTGTTATTGAAGATTTGATCTCCACTGGCGGAAGCTCCATTAAAGCCGCTCAGGCCGTGCAAGAAGCAGGCGCAGAAGTATTAGCAGTACTTGCAATCTTCAGCTATGAGCTGGATCGTGCAGTGGATGCTTTTGCTGCAGCTGAAATGCCATTACAAAGCTTGTCCAATTACAGCACATTGATTGATGTGGCTCTTGCACAAGGCAAAATTGAATCGACAGACGTAGAAGTACTGAAGTCTTGGAGAAAAGATCCGTCATCGTTTGGTGTTTAATTTTTAAAAAAATTGAGTATAGTTTTGTTTTGGCGAGCCTCTCACTTTTTAGTGGGGGGCTTTTTTTAACTGCACAGATGCTCTGCATACCGTTGATCTATGTCACAGTAGCTCAATGCACAGTTGTTCTATGTCTTGACACTTATATCGCTCCTTCATCTCAGACACCAATAGTTGTACTTCGTGCACTTAAACTAACTTCCCTTAGTGGAACGGGCACTATAGTTGCACTTTATGCAATTATAATCAGCTAGTTATTCGCCGGAAGCTCTTAGTAACGTGTTTTAACTGCATAGAGTGCACTTAAAAGTAGAAACAGAACTTAATCACCACTAATAGATGCAGAAAGTGCAACTATCCAGTCGCAGAGGGTGGAATTGTGCAGGTAACGGCACCTTTTGAAACCTCCTAGTAACATTTTTATAGGAATAATATGAAGAAATCGTAGTATAACTTTAAACGACCTGTAACTTCCCCTCCGGATTAAAGCTTTATACTGTTACTAGCATTATGGATTATTTATCCATAAGTTGTAGAAGGATCAAGTATTTTATAGGAGGATACAATAATGAATCATATAAACAACAATAAACGACTGTGGCGCCGCTGGTTAAGCCTTGGAGTATGCGCTGCGCTGTTACTACCACTAATATCAGATGGGTGGAATACAGCTTGGGCTGAGCCTTCTAAGGCTTCAACGGAGCAGCGTGTATTGCGTATTGGGAGTCTATGGTCTGGGGAGGACGATTCTTTTTTTCGTCAACAGTTTACGGATATGTATGAATTGCAGCATCCAGAGATCAAGTTGGAGATTATACCGGCTATAGATACGAATGAGCTTCGGTACATTAATACCTCCCCAGACACAAGCTCTGATAATTTAGAAAATATCCGTGCGATTATGGGCGGGGATAAGCCTGTTGATGTGATTGTCGGTGATAGCGCATTAGTGAAGAGTTTGGTAGATCATAATCTTGTCCAATCGCTGGAGCCGCTTATAGCGCGTGATCAGTATGATTTAAGCAATATGGCGCCTACAACGCTGAATGGAGTTCGTGAGCTAGGAAGAGGAAGTCTTTTTGCGTTGGCGCCGACCTTCTCATCTAGTGCGCTTTTTTATAATAAGGGAATCTTTGATGCTGCTGGTGTCGGCTACCCAACGGACAAGATGACTTGGAATGAATTGTTTACGCTGGCAGATAAGGTGACGAAGAGATCAACAAATAAAGAAACTCAGATATATGGGTTCTCGATGAACCGTTACTTAAGTGATCCATTCTGGGATATGCAGAGCTATGTCGCACCGCTAGAACTTACAATGTACGATAATAAAGGTCAGCATATGACTGTAAATACTACACAGTGGCATCAGGCTTGGACTACTTACAGTCAGTTGGTTAAAAAGCAAATTGTACCTGGGTTAAATGGGTTGGATTTTGCAGGAACAGAAGGGGATAGCTATAGTCCAATCCAAGGGGATTTATTCCTCGCAGGAAAAGCGGCAATGGTCGTTGGGGAATACGGCTATCTCAATGATCTGGCGGTAGTGGAGCGTAATGCTGCTAAGATCAAGAATTACCATCCTTTCAAATGGGGTGTGGTTACTGTACCCACTTATCAAGAGAAGCCTGGTGTTGCCATTGGAACATGGCTTGGGAATATGATGGCTATTAGTTCTACGGCTACTAATAAAGAAGATGCTTGGGATTTGATTAAGTTCGTCAACAGTAATGAGGTTGCGAAAATTAAAGCCCATAACAAGAGTGAACTGACTTCCCGCAAGGATTATATTACCGCCCAGACCCCTTCTGTAAACTTGGAAGCTTTTTATACGCTCCGACCATTACCTGCAACGGATCCTTTATTGATTAGTTTACAGATGCAGAAGCCTGGGGTTAGCCGAATTAGTGATGTTGGACGTCAATTATTCATTGATGTTTATCAGGGTAAGAAAACCGTCGAGAATGCACTCAAAGCTTGGGAGAAGCAAGGGAATACCATGCTGGATACACTTGAAAAAGATCCTACGGTCTATTTCGACTCGATCGGTGAATGACTCTGGAATATGCCCTAAGCCACCAGTTTTCTGGTGGCTTATTTTGTGGAACTTGGGCATGATAAGTTCAGAGCGGTGTATCATAAATTTGCGAAAAGGAGAAGAGGGCATCATGAATTGGATATACTTCGCGAAACTGTTCAGGACCAGATTTCAAGCAGGTTGTTTGGCTAAAAGATTGGAGCAAGATGGCTGGATTTACGGTTATCATGACCCGCGTTTTGTAGAAATTTATCGATCCCGTAAGGGAAGGTACGGAGTTAGATTTCTGCCTTAAGAACTTTTATAAATTCTTCCTTGACGTAGACCCAATTTGTAATGTATATTATTTATTGTCGCTGTTTGAATATTTTTTCTGACGCGGGGTGGAGCAGCCCGGTAGCTCGTCGGGCTCATAACCCGAAGGCCGCAGGTTCAAATCCTGCCCCCGCAACCAATTTATTTACAACAGCAATTGTACATTCGGATATTTTTAGATCCGGGCCCTTAGCTCAGTTGGTTAGAGCGGTCGGCTCATAACCGATTGGTCGGGGGTTCGAGTCCCTCAGGGCCCACTTAGAGAAAACCCTTACTTTGTAAGGGTTTTTTGCTGTCTATAAATATAGAAATAGTCGACTTGTGCTGTTTCTTTTTAAAGTCGATGTCATACTAGCGAAGGTCAAGGATCACACCACGTCTCACTCCACTATAAAGTGCCAATGAAAACACAATCTGCTTTAGATCCAATCCTTTTTCAGCATCAGTCATTGCTTTGCTGCATGCATACCTCCTTAATGTGCAGTTAGGGTCTGAAATTAATTAAACGAATCACATCATAAAACAATGGATATAATCATAATAGAAAAAATATGAAGGATGATATTATGATTTATATCTATAATGACTATGGTGGGACACATACAACATCTTTAGCAGCAGCTTATCATTTGAAACAAATTACTCAGTCTGAGCGAAAATTAACTACAGAGGAAATATTGAATGTTAAATTTTTCAATAAGTTAACGAAAAATGATTCTGGTAAGATTATTTTTCACGGAATTGATGAAAATGGAGACTCTGTTTATACAATTGGTAGAAAGTCATCAAAACTTGTAGTCCCAGCCTTAAGAGACCTTAGTTTATTACTTGAAAGTAGACATCATTTTGAAGAAAAAATAATATTCTCTAATACTTCACCTACGGTGCCCATCCTGATGTCAATCGGAGGGTTCTTCTCAAGAGGATTATCAATTGATTTTATTGGTGTTCCTTTATTGGTAATGGGTGCTAAGCAATGTTGTGATAATATTTTTCGATTGGTTGAAAATACGAAACAAATAGGGAAGTCCTCCAATGAGGAACAAGTTATTATTTTAGCAAATGAAATCTATAAGTAATAATTTAAGGTAAATCCCAAATAGAAATCTGACATTGATTTGATGAAAGTGCTACGGAAAGTGTAAATGCGTAACTAGCTAGAATGTTGTAGAGTAGACGAATAAGAAATACAAGGAGCGTCCATGGTGGGCGTTCCTTTTTTGAGTCCCGATGTCATAGCAATATTGAACATGTAAAAGAGCCATCATAGGAGTAACCTACAACGGCTCTTTTACACTATGTACTCTCTCTAAAAACAATTCTTCAAAAAAGCTTTGTAAATTTTTTCGTCTATCTCTATTAAACTCTTCTTTCCATCCTTGAACTGAACTGCAATGATATGAACCCCTTTGCTCTTAGCTGAAAGGCCAGCAAGCAAACCAACCGGTCCGAGTAGAAATCCTCCCACTAATCCTCTTCCTACAGCACTCACAGCACTTTTGGAATGAGTTTCGTCCATTATCTCATAATCCTCTACAGTGTTTTTGTCTATTGTGATTGTTTTTAAAAAACCAGTTTGCAAATTTACAATTCCAAGAGTAGACATTATTACTTTACCTTCATAGTCACCAGCTATAACTTTATTTTTTGCACCCATCTAATCACTCCTTCTTAAACACATATATTAATCGACAAAATCATTCTACTACACGAAAACTTTTGGCGATATATGGATTTTTATTTAGAATCTGATATTCTGGCATGGTGCAATGCAAACCATATAACCAATACAAAAAGGACGCTGTCGCAAAGCCATGAAATGGTTTGGAAGCAGTGCCCTTTTTGCGTATCCAGCTAGACTTCTCTAATGGGTATAGCGCCCGTAACGTTGTCGTAATCGTTGTCTCGATCGCTGTATGCTGGGTTTCCGACCAACATCCCTATAGTTTCATACTATCCCAGAGCTTCTGGAATGCCTCAGATTCGACTTCGAAGAATACCGGTGCCTGACCGTAACGTACAAGTCCTTGACCGAACAGCGTCAGCTCTACCCGGGCGTTGTCTTCCAACTGTAGATAGATGATCTTACGCTCTTCGCTGTCGTAGATGCCTTGCTCGATAAGTGGCTCTGCTGCCAGTGGTTTAGCCGCGTTGAGTGCCGTCAGGAAGCCGCTAAACGCCTCGTCGACAGCAAGCGGTGTGTACTTCTGTAGTCCATTGTTCCAGCTGTCGAAGCTTTCCCACTGAGCTGAAGTAATTCTGCCCTCAAGATTTAGCTTGCCGAACAGATCAGTACCGCTGTTTACGGTGATGCCGTTCGTATGTTCATACAGTTCGGCGAATACCTCGCCGTTGATTTCCGAATAGGACATAATCAGGAAATTGGAATCATATCCCTTCACAGAATAGATATCCGTCTCTCCGATGTTAGAAGCTAGCTCAATATATTTGTCTTTACCGCTCCATTCATCGATGCCACCTGTAGTCCGTCCCAGCTTGTCATCGCGCAGAGCGGCAGCGTCGGAGGCGTCGATGCGAGTTGCAGACTGTGTATAAATATTATCTTTATACACGACTAGAGCGATCATATCTGCCTTAACGCCAGACTTGGTATCCGGCAGTTCCAGCTTGGGGATGATAATGCTTCTGGACGTATCTGTGCTAGGATTGCCTGCATCACCTGGGCCCGGAGTTACTTGAGCAATCTGTCCTTGGGTGCTCTGACCGTTCAACTGCTGCCATATATTCGGTGCAGCCAAGCCGATTCCGGCAGCAAGCACGATACTTGCCGCGATATAAACCGTTTTGCGTGGACGTTTCCGCTCCTGCTGGTGCACCAGTTTGTCGATCAATTTTTTTTTCATCTCTTCACCTGGTTTCATAGAATCCACCGCTTTCGTATATAATGTTCGAAACTGATCTTCCTTCATTGTGATTCCGCTCCTTCCAGTTCTAGTTTTAGCAGTTGCCGTCCCCGCTGAAGTCTCATCTTCACGGCAGACTGACTAATCTGCAGAATCTTGCTGATTTCCTGGATGGGATAATCCTCGTAATAGTAAAGATGGATTACAGTTTTATACTTCATGGGCATCGCCATAACTAATTGCAATAGAGCCAATTCTTCGGGGTTGTCTATCGCAATCGGCTCAGCGCTTTCCAGCTTAACCTCACGCTTTCGCCAGCCTCTACCCAGTAATGTTTTACAATGATTGGTGATTACGCGGATCAGCCATGCTTTCTGATGTTCAGCATCTTTGAACTTTGGCGCCTTTTCTATCAGTTTGATGAAGGTCTCCTGAGTAGCTTCTTCGGCATCTTGGCGGCTGCCTAGATGGACCAAGGCGATTCGGAACAGCATATCTGCGTAGATTTCGTAACTCTTTATCACATGATTTCCCGGCCGGGTCATGGATCGCTGCATGATTCTATGCCCCCTTTACCTATAACACCATTTAGGACGGCATCTGGTCACATTATGTTCCTGAGAAAATTTTGTTAGCCATATAGATCAAGGGTTAGGATCTAAAAAACGCGATTGTCTTAGTAGCCATAATCCTGACTGCTGAGACAATCGCGTCTTTATAATAGAAGTTCCCCCTTTACGGGAGACGCTCCTCAATATGTTTATATGTATATTTTGGATCAGAACCTTTTACAGGAGCCATGCTGTATTGATAAATCAGATCCTTCTCTTTTCTATAAAAGTATCTTGCGTTAGGTTCATCTGCAAAGATAACCGTTGTGCTTACATAAGAATTATTTTTGTTCGTTTCTTCATTAATTTCCTCCATTTAGATAAAATGTATATATTATAAGATAATACATTAGTTTACACATTAGAAGGGAGGAAAAAAGATGACGCAGCAAGAGGAAAAAATACAGGAGTTGGAGCGACGTATTAAGGTACTAGAAAATCATTCAAGTCCAAAACTGCCAGGGCTAAGAGTCTTATGGTTTATTATTTGGGGGTTCGTGGGCATATTCCTCATTCTAACTCTTATTGGTGTGATTCAGTTTGTATCCGCATAATAGAGAGCTTTACTATTACAAATAAGGCAGCAAATTTCCCGCCGATAGTTAAACCCGCGTAGGTAAAGAATTGCCTGGGTATACTATACTTGCTGCCTTTTTATTATGAACTTACACAAATCATCTTCAGTCGTCTTTGGGTTCTTGCAATAAAATGGAGAAGGTCCCCGTTTCATGATCCACTTCAATCGACTCGATCCCAACAAAATCCGGAATTTCGGGGTGTACTGCATCTACGTTATAATCTGGATGAGTCATCAATAATTCAATTACTTTAATGGCTTCCATATCGATCCCCCTTGCGAGAAATTCCACCATAATTAATGGTCCTTCATTGCAACTAGCCTTATTATCTCCGCAGTCATTATTGAATATGTGTTAATCGTTCTTCGTTTCTTCCCATCACGGCCAATAATTGCCCCTGAAAAACACGTCTTTGAATTTGATCAATCCGCTGTAAAGCCAGCTCGCTTGGCACTTGAAATTCTGCTGCAAGATAGCTAATGGCTTCCTCTCGTTGTTCTGGCAACTTCAAACGGGAGATCATGGAGTAGGGCATAGCTGCATAAAGAATAAAACGCTCGGATTCATCCTCCTGTGCCCGCGTAAAATGTTCTGGCATCAATATATGATTGGTACCATGGCGGAGCAGGTGACAGAGCTCGTGGAGAAACTCTAGCCGCTGCAGGCTAGCTGGAAGCCGGTTGTCGATAAACATGGTGTACATCCCCGCTGATGCTTCGATACTCTTGCTTCTTACATCCAAATAATGAACCCAAATATTAAGCCGTTCTGCAATATAGGCAATCGATATTTGCGAAGGCTGAGTAAGGTTTAGACGTTTGTATAAATCTTCCGTCCACTTCTCCAGTGCAGTCATTTGATAATAGGATTTCATGTTATCCACATCATTCACCTCATTCAGAATCAATTATAGGATCGTATGTTCGCATAAATGAACAAAAGAAAAGCCCGAAGGCTATGTAAAGTAAAAAAATATAAGGACACATAAGAACGAGTGTTCTTGTGTGTCCTTAGCATAATGCAATTAAACACTAATATCAAGTGTTTTTCCTAAATTCGGAGCAACGCTTTTGCCCAGCATTTCCACCATCGTTTGACTCTGGGTTTCAGCCTGATTTTTGGCTATATTCATGACCTGTATCCCCACATTCTGAGCTAAGGATGCTTGACTCATTGCCATTGATAATGCAGCTATATCCATATTGCACCTCCTTCGTGTATATCCTGTATATCGACTCTGTCCATTTAATTCATTAGGTGTTCGGCATTTTGTTTGCCAATTCGCCCAAACGGCTTATCTCCTTTTTACATATCTTGTGCTGTAGTCATTAATCATTAGGAGGAATTAAAAATGGGAATGGAACATTGTGGTTGTAACGTAGGTCCTGTAGTAAGCCCAGCAAACGTAGGTCCGGTGTGTAGTCCTTTTACTTCAACGGGAGCTATTCTGGTACTCTTCATCTTGCTGGTTATCATCACTAAAGCTTGCTTATTCTAAGCTAGCTGATGCACATTGTAGCCCCATCCGGTATATACCGGATGGGGCTATTCTTTTGGAGCATTGTTTCCGAAGCTTGTTATTTGAACATAAATTCTACGCGGGTTCCATCCGCATAATCTTCTAGCTGATTACCAACCCAGCTTCCTGCCCCGCGATTATCTTTTGGCGTTATGTATTCAATGTCGGCCCCTTCGCCGCCTTCATCACACATGGCCATGGGCCATTCGTCGCGGTCGTAGCCTTTTTTGGTAGGGATCCCTTTTAAGGATTCTTTGCGGTTCTCTTCAGCCTGCTCACGGTTAATGGTACATGTGGCAGACTCCCCTTTGGCAATCGCATCCTGAATATGCTTGGCGGTCTCAGGATAACGATCTGATGGGAAGATGAGCTGAACAACTTCTGAATCGGATGTGGACGAGGGGGCTGCCGGGTCTCCGTTCTGTTCATACCAGTAACCGCCGAAAGCGAGTAACACAACAATGATGAGACTGGTGAGTAATTTCTGTATTTTCAAATCTGCTCCTCCTTTTTTGGAACTTAAAATAGTATATCTTATATCATAATGCAGTGCGATTTAATATACTTAGGAAAAATAAGAGGAGGACGGAATTGGATATGGAGTATTTAATTACGATTGAGGATCAGACGCTTATAGCCTCTGCTGAAGATATTATTACTAGACGTTATGAATGGGAAAGACACCATGTTGGAGCGGCGCTCCGTACGAAGACGGGGGAGATCTTTACAGCGGTACATGTAGAAGCTAGCATGGGGCGGATTACAGTCTGTGCAGAAGCGATGGTGATTGGAAAAGCGATATCCGAAGGCTACAAGGAATTTGATACGATTGTTGCCGTAAGACATTCTGATCCGGATAGCGGGGAAAGAGAGATTAAAGTAGTCTCTCCCTGCGGGATGTGCCGTGAGTTAATTGCTGATTACGGGAAGGATTGCAAAGTTATTGTATCCGAGGAAGGCCGGTTAGCCAAATATGATATTACCGAATTACTACCGCTGAGATATACGAGGTAGTTTGGAATAAAGGAGCCAATAGGCTCCTTTTTTTATTGAGCCGTGAATTTATTCAGCAGTTCCTTACACTGTCCTAAATTAATTTACAGCTTCATGTCCATTCGCTGAGTTCATGTCACTATTGTCCCCATACTATAACTTAAAAAAGTTAAAAGGATGTGAGAGTGGATGGAACAGCGCAACCTTCGAAATATGGTTGATTCGGCATCGAGGTTTGTGAACGATGTTCAGTGGCAAATAGCATATCGTAAATTGCAAATGACTCCGGCAGATTCGGAAACGGTAACCTCTGCTCAGAAATTGTTGAATACCCTTTATTTTTTGCAAGGAAAAGGATGGATTAGTGGACAACATGATTATTTGGAGAGCGCGGATGAGTTCAATGAGAAGCTGAAAAATACTAGCGGGCAATACGCCGCCCTTCATGGCTATGAGCTGGGAGCAATCAATAATCAAACGGCGGCGCTAATAGACAATCAGCGGGATTGGGTTGTTAGCAGTGCTATTCGTTGGTATAAAGCCGGTGGAATCGTAACGATTAGTTATCACGCCCAGTTGCCAGGGACAGCGCCGGCTTGGACTAATGTATCTACGAGCATAAGCAACGCTGATTTTGACAAATATATAACTCCGGGTACGACTCAGTATAACGCACTGATCGCTGAGCTGGATAAGATAGCCCTGTCTTTAAAAAAACTTAATGATGCAGGCGTTCCCGTGCTCTGGCGGCCGTATCATGAAATGAATGGTGGATGGTTCTGGTGGGGGCAGAAGAGCAATTACGTAGAACTCTGGAACCTTATGTTTGACCGTTTTACCAGCTATCATAAGCTGCATAATTTATTGTGGGTATGGAGCCCAAACGCCAAAAATCAATGGTGTGATGAGCCTGCGGAATACTATCCGAGCGGTGACAAAGTAGATGTGCTGGCGCTAGACATCTATGACGGCGATTTCAAGGGAAGTCACTATGATAGTCTATGGGATCTTGGACGAGGAAAGCTGATCGCGATTGGAGAGAACGGAGAGCTTCCTTCTCCTACACTACTGGCTAAATCGCAGCCGAAATGGTCTTATCAAATGACCTGGGGCAAGCTTCTTTATGAGAAAAACACCGATGCGGTGATTAGAGCCTTTATGAACGACAGCTTTGTATTCACACGAGATGAATATGCTGCTGAGGCAGCGATTGTGGCTGCTAAGGGAGATAGTGTGCTGCAAAGCGGGCTATGGGGGCAATATTACAATAATATGACCCTTAGCGGGACTCCTGTGTTGACGCGAACTGATGCGAACATCCAATTTTCATGGAAACAGGGTTCACCCGATCCAGCCATTCTTGTCGATGCTTTCTCTATACGTTGGAGCGGTAAGCTGACGGCAGCTAATAGTGAGACTTATACCATTTACTCCTCCTCTGATGACGGGGTACGGGTGTGGATTGATGGAGGGTTAATCATTGACAGTTGGGTGAAGCAGAGTGGACAGGAGCGAAAAGGTAGTGTGAATCTGATTGCAGGCAAGCTGCACGAAGTAAAAGTGGAATACTATGAGAATGAGGGGGACGCGCGGATTGTATTGCAATGGGAAAGCCCTAGCCAGCCAAAGGGGATTATTCCAGCAAGTGCGTTCTATCTTCCATAAAAAATATCTGCTTTGAGCGTCGAAGCGTAAGCACAAAAAAAGCCCCGGATTTCGGGGCTTTTTTTAACTTAAAAACAAACTTAGATTTGTTCGCGGTAGCTAATGTTGTTGGCGATCTTCTCGTCTCGAACGGCTTTGCGCAGAACATCTTTGACGGTTTGGGCATCATGGATTTTTCGGAAAAGAAGCTGAGGCGCTGAGGCATCATCAGAAAATACAGTTAATGAACCAATGCCAAGCATCCGGTCCATAATAGATTGTGCTACGGATAAATCGCGTACGCGCAGTAATTCAATTTCTTCGACATTTTTACCGATAAGTCCGGTCTTTACCATAATGCGCTGGCTTGTAATGGTGTACGTAGTCGTGTTTAGGCGTACGATTCCTTTGAGGCGATCCGAGATGCTAGCCGGTTTACCTTTCCAGAGTACGACTTCTTGAGTAGCGTTTAGATTTGCTGATGGACGCCGGGCGGTCACTGGAGCGGTGCCGTCAATGCTAGATCCACATTCTCCACAAAATTTCACGCCCTGCTTATATTCTGAACCGCAGGTTGTGCAATAAGGCATACAAACTCTCCTTCCCTAATTACAATTGAAATAATTATAACATAATAGTCATTTTACATAAATTTCATTTGCACTTTACACAAAGCGACATTATTCTGTTAAGTGGAGGGATAAATAAATGAAAAAAGTGTTACTAATAGGAACGCTAATGTTGACTGTCATCCTTAGCGCCTGCAGCAATAATAATTCAACTTCATCGGCGCCTGCCTCAGAGGAAGAAGTGCAGGAGACCGTGCAAAACTTCTACAATGAAATGTCTAAACTTGAGGAATCAGGAAAATCATCTTTAGCGGAGTTCAACGAAGCCATCGCTGGTTATTCAGCAGGAGAGCTTTCGGACAAGCAGCTAGAGAAGAAGATTAACGAATTCCAGAAAACTGCAACAGACCTATCTAATCAGGCTGAAAAGGTGAAGATCTCTTCTAGCTTGCCTGAAGATATTCGTAAGCTGCTTGAGGAGTCCAAAATTGCTTTTCAAAGTGCTTATGCTCTAAAAGAACAAGCTTCTCAAGGTGCTGATTCCACAGAGGTCACTGCTGAGCAGTTCCAGGAATTGAATCAGAACGCTGATGTAGCGATGCTGTACGGCATATCCAAGCTTAATGAAGCAAGAGAAGCAACAGGGCTTATCGATGCCGATGGTCAGTCCACCACTGAGTCAGAGAACGTTAAAGAATAGATCGGAATGTAGACGCTGTATAGTTTAACTGTCAGCGTCTTTTTGCTGCGATTTTGAGCTTAAGTAGAGGTAACACGGCCAATCCAATAAATAAGCCAGCTACAATTCCTTTTGTAAGGTCTGAGAGTGTATTACTTTGATATACGAGGGGGTATATGCACAGGAATAACGCAGGGATTAGGATGAGAAGTGCAGTATTTTTTTTCAAGTGGAAAGCTCCTCTCGATCAGATATGTATTATTATACAACTTTTAGATAAAGAGGAAGATAGAAAAGTGGTATCTTTTTCCTGATTATTGATTATTCAGCGAAGGTATGGATATAATACAAACATACGTTCGTATATATAGGATAGTATAGATATTAGGGAGGGGTTACCATGGGCAAAAAGCTGGAGAAAAACGGACTGTGGGAAAGCAGTCGGATGATGCTGCCGGAGCACAAGGTAAGAATTATTAGGGATGAACGGGAGACGCTGCGCCGTATTAAGCCTATTCTGGATGAGCAGAAGCTGGAGGAAATCGAATGTACACTAGCCTTATCGTTACGAAGTCATGTGCGTGTGACTGTTGTGTTGTTTGATCCCTTTGAGAATACGACAATAAGTGGCTTTGTGACCTCCATTCACACCCACTCGCGTGAGTTTAAGCTGCAGTGGGCGGAGGAATGGAAGTGGATCAATGTGGATGACCTTGTTGAGGTTTACATCGTCTAATGCTAAGAATTGCTGCCTTCACTTTTTTCATAAGCAATTAGAGTCACGGTTGGGTTGCCGGTTAGATGTGCAATAGAAGCTTCGGCATTCCGAATAATTTCGAGTGCTTCATCCTGTTCGCTGAGTGCAGCAACTCTATAGCTATCGCTATGAATGTCCATATGTGTTCCCACCTTTCGCTAATATTTTGCCCTTTTTTGTGGAATTGATCCAAGGTGGAGAAGCCGTGAATAGCTACCTTTCAGGTTGGATCTCGGGGATACCGGGGTCTTTTTTAAAAATATAAGAAAGTTATGCACCTATCCTTTATGTCTTATATTTGTCGCTTAAACGCTTATCATCCTTCCTTACAGGGACGCTGAAGACGTTTATGCTTGTATGCTAAGGCAAGCAGGGGTATTAGTACAAGCGAATGGGGAGTCGGGATCATTGATTATAGCAAGGGGTGATTCTATGCTGACTTTGGAACAAGTAAGGGATAAATCGACGGCGCGTCTTGTTGGGCTTCATCCTGTTTTGGCAGCAGGAGCGAAGGCATTGATTCAGCAAAGCTATGCCAAAGGAGTGCCGATTGTGATTACCCAGGGATTACGCTCAATCGCAGAGCAAAATGCCTTGTATGCACAGGGGAGAAGTAAGCCGGGGCCAATAGTTACCAACGCCAAGGGTGGAACCAGCTATCACAATTATGGCCTTGCGTTTGATTTTGCGCTTTTGCTGCCGGACGGAAATAGTCTTTCCTGGGATATGAATCGTGATGGGGATAAAGATAAAATAGCGGACTGGCAAGAGGTGGTACAGGTGGGTAAACAGCTGGGGCTTGAATGGGGAGGAGACTGGACGTCTTTTAAAGATTATTCCCACTTGCAGATGACCTTCGGTTTAACCACAAGTCAACTTCGCGCAGGTAAACGTCCTACAACGGATCAGGTCAATGAAGCTTTAAAAAGAATTACTGGGGAGGATGATCAGGTGAACAAAGACGTTAAAGTAACGATAACCTTAAACGGCACTAAACTTACGGATGGTGTTCTTGATACCGGCGTAACATATGTACCCGTGCGTGCTCTGGCTGAGGCGCTTGGAGCAAAGGTTACGTATGATGCTGCGAGTAAGACGGTGAATGTAGTAAAAGAGTAGATCCATTTATGTATAGACAGTGCCATCCAAGGGGAAATTATCAGTGATCACTAACTATAAAGGGAGGCATACGTTGTGAACAAGCTGATAACAAGCCTTGCATGCGGTACTGTACTGTCACTGAGTATAATGGGAGCTAGTTACGCTAATCCAATCGGATCGGCGGCTTTAGGCGGTATCCCAAACGCGAATACTGGTATGGATGGTACCGTGAATAATACTCGGATGATGAATACGGAAGGCAATCTAATGAACGGCACCACGGGAACGATGAATCAGCATGAGAGCATTATGAAAGATAAGATTCGAACAGGGGAAAATTATAGACCTAACACCAATAACTACAATGAAAATTACACCCGGGATAACTACAACAGAAATACGGTAACTCCACTATCCAACACTACAACGGACGGTAGATATCGGGCAACCAGCACAACTACAAATACTGGGACTACCAGCAGAGGATCTAACTGGGGCTGGCTCGGATTGTTTGGACTTTTGGGCCTCGTCGGAATGAGAAGCAGAAGTGACGAACGCAGATAATCGCCATGCCTAATAACCCGTGTCGGCACACGCTGGAACGGGTTATTTTTAATGTGATAAATTATTTTTCAAAAAGGGATTGCGTGTTATCGAAATTCATGATATTATATTTCTTGTCGCGTTATACGTAAACATCGTATGAAGCTTCAACACATAATATGCCGGGGTGGCGGAACAGGCAGACGCACAGGACTTAAAATCCTGCGGTACGTGAGTACCGTACGGGTTCGACCCCCGTCCTCGGCACTAGAAGAACAAGGGTTTCAGCTCATTAGAGCTGGAACCCTTGTTTGTTTTTAAGATGGTTTGCTAACATTTTGCTAACGCCGCCTCTTTTTTGTGTAGATTCGAGGTTTCCGATACGCTCCGAGTGGTGTTTGTACTGACTCCATGTTGAGCGGTTCAGGTTCACTCTCTGCGTTCGAGGATTCTGTCACGTTCCATTCTCAGTCGCTGGATTTCTGCTCTGATGACTTCTTTACGACAAGATAAAGTATTCTTGTTGCTATGGTCCAAAGCAAGCTTTACGTGGATTCTGGCTATGACTAGCAGCGTGGAAGTGATTGCTGCATCATCTAAGATTGCCAAGCGGTGTACTTCATTGAGCGGCTTCATTTGCTTTTTTGGAAAATAGATCGTTGATCTTTTGTGCCGTATCTTTTTTAGTCTCCATATCAATGTGAGTATAAGTATTGGCAGTAATGCTAATTGTTGAATGTCCCAGCCAGACCTGAATTTCTTTCAGGCTCACGCCGTGTTTGATCAAGTAACTAGCTGTCGAGTGCCTGAGATCGTGGAATCTGATATGTGGTAATTCGTTCGTTGCGAGTATGTCCTTGAATTTGTGGTTCAAGTAATCCGACTTCATAGGGCTGCCATCAGGCCAGCAGCATACAAGACCACTATCGAAGAAATCTTTGCCGTATTGCTGTTTGTTTTTCTTCCGCTGTTTCTTTAGATGTAATAAGTAATCCTCGAGTTTTTCCATCAAAGGCAGAATGCGCTGGCTGCTCTCGCTTTTAGGTTTCTTTACGACAACTTCTTTACCGTACTTCACGCGAACTTCTCTAATTGAGATTGTCTTTTCTTCGAAGTTTATGCAATCCCACTTTAGACCAAGCACCTCGGAACGCCGAAGCCCATAATGAGCTGCTAGATATACTGCGGATTCTATCGGTGTACCCAAACAAACTTCAAATAGCCTTTCTAGCTGTTCGACAGTGTAGTAGCTGGCATTGAACTTTTCCTGCTTCGGAAGTACGATTCGATCAGCGGGATTAAATGGAATCAAGTTCATTCGCACTCCGAATTTCAATGCGCTCCTAATATTGGCGTGGTGTCTTCGTAACGTTTTAGCGGATAATCCTTTTGCGCCTGTCGTTGGATCGTCTTGATACTTTGTCTCGTAATATTTTTGCAGATGCATGGGTTGTAATTCTTGTAGCAGGATATCATTTTTACTCTTGAAGTAGGGGATGATGTGCTTTGTTACAATCATCTCATAACCTTCCCAAGTCGTTTCTTCAACTTCACTTTTAATAACGTTGTTAAGCCAATCCAGCATGAAGTCTGTGAATTTGAGTTTTCGCTGTGGTAAAACGAAGTTGTTATTATCTATCTTTGTAAGAGTTTCTCGTAAAACTTTCTCGGCATCCGTTTTTTTCTCACACTTGGTATTAATCCACTTTTGCTTTCGCTTACCGGACTCGTCCTTCGTTTCAACAATGATGTACCAGTATTTATTGCGTTTAAGTAAGCTACCCTTCATATACTTCGACCTCCAATGTTTTTTTGGAAAATGAAAAAGACAGGAGCGTAATTGCCCCTGTCTGTGAACTGCTATTTGATTACAAGTATTTAGAAAAGTCCATTTGAGCCTTGCTTAGAATATATTCTTTTACACTTAGTATTGGAATTCTATACGTATGTCCAATCTTAATAGATTTAATTTCACCAGATTTCAGTAGCCTATAGGCAGTGTTTCTGCCAATCAACAATATGTCTAAAAGCTCTTCGACGGTAATAACTTCTGGATAATTATTTAGCATCAAGCCAATCACCTCCTGTTCGTAGTAATAATATATATTTGTCAGTTTTGAGAGTGCGGTTCTGAGATCGTTATCCCGTACCTTATGTTATTTGTTCATGCCTGGCGTTGTTATTTGTCACCTTTCTTAGTTAGTGTCAGTGTGTCATGGACTTCAAAAAGATATCAAGTTATAGTGAAAATACGGATTCCCAAAAATCCCAAGTATCCCGGGATTCCCAAAAAGATTTGTGTATCTGTTGTTGCTGTAAAATGTACACGATAACATGCTTAGAGACCTAAATTTTATTCGATTATCTCAATGTAAGAGGAAAAATTATTATTTACTCATTACGACAAAAGGGTGACATTATGGTTAATGACGTAGGTATCCATTGCTCTGAAAAGTATGTGCAATATATTAATCGGAAAAAGAATGAGGAAGCATTCGAAAGAATCGAAGAAACCATGGCAGAGATGAATGCTATCTTCTCGGAAATGAGCGAGGATTTTCTTATTGAAAATCACAAGATGATGAAAGTAACGCGCAAAAGGATTAATCAAGCGAGGGACGAAATAGAGAATATAGATGAACCGGAGGAAAAGAAAAGTAGAGGACAAGGTACATTTATTTGCAACTTCTTTGTCGTTCCAACAAACCGTCTTCGTGTTTACGATTTGCAGAAGAAGACTACAGAAGTAGGGCTAAATGTTAAAATATACACTCGAATCAACAAAAAAGAATATAAGTGTATTGAACTTGACTTGCTTAACGAAACGTTAGCTAATTCGAAGTGGATCGATCCTAATTATCTTGATTATGATTTCTATCTTTACAAAGAAAACTTCTATCCTTATTTATTACGGGCTATTAGACTTGCTACTCGATTGCTGGAGGACGATGATGAAAAAGTCATATTCAATGATGAAATAGGATGGGTAGATAACTTTTTTGGAAGAAGCGAATCTGGTAAATTGCGCTATATCAAAGATGGGTTAATGCATATATGGCAAGAATCAGAAGATAAAAAAATAGAGATTGATCCGATAAAATTCAATGCAATTCTCTATTTAAAGGTCGTTCAAGGACTTATTGATAAATCTAAATTCCTTGCAATGGATGATAGCTCAAAGCTTAAAGAAGACTATATAGGATGGGAATCTGAAACCACATGGGCAATAAAATACAGTTTGCTTAAGCTTTATGTAGCAAATGAGCTGAAGAGAACAGGACAGAATTTCAAGATCGACCACAAACTTCGTGCATTCCTCTTTAAACAAGGAATACTATCCATTGAAGGGGATGTTGAAGGTCAATTTCGACCTGACACGAAATTTGGGAATGGCAACAAAAGAGCTTTTGTTTTGGATAAAATGCGAGTCCGTGAGTTTTTAGAGGAATACCAACATATCACAGAATGAAAATAAAAAGTACATGCCAGCGATACACTGCTGAAATGTACTTTTTTATTCTTTTTGTAACAGTACCTTGACTTAAATAATAATACCCCTCCGCCAACTAGATCTGTCATGTGGGCTTTAAGGGTATTGGAGGTGCTGTTCTTTCATGGTAGATATGTTGTATCTGGTACACTCAATGACTAAAAGAGAATATGATGAAGCGTTTAAGTTAGTACAGGCATACTTAAAAAAATACTTCAGTAAGGGCCAACTTCGTAAAGACAAGTATGATAAAAATGCCCATATTACAAATGCATTTTCTGAGTTTGGTTTTCAAGAAATTCGACTGCGTTCTGCCTCTTGGGGTCACTATTCCATAGAGGTGCGTTTACGCCCCCAGCTCACTATTGATAAAGATGGATATTATTTCGTAACAAAAGTATCTGAGTTTATAGGAGTTCAAAACGTCTTTAATTACGTGCTAAAGGATATTCTTTCGTTAAAAGTCCCTGATTTTTTTGATTGGACAGCCAAAAGAATAGAAGCTGCTGTAGATATAAGGCTGCCAGAACAGCTAATCCCACAATATTTATCATTATATAAAAAGGGATTCATTCCAGAGTATTTTTGGAACAATGATAGAACCAAGGCATACATCTCTTCCGTCACTAACTGTTACTTGATGTCAGAGAATAAAACAGTCAATTGGTATAATCGTTATGAGACACTATTAATTAAAGAGAAGGAATCGGGTAAGGAATTTAGAGATTTTACACTGACAAAAGGAGTACTTAGATTTGAAACTCAAGTTCGGGATGGAAAGGAAAAAGTGAGGGAATTATTAAGCCAACAAAGATTAAAAAATGAAGTAATGAAGTTTTATAAACTGATTGTTGGGAAAGGCGACTATCATTCTTTAAAAAGGGCAGAGCAAATAATAAATCAAAGAGTACGTAATTCTCAAAAACGTCAAACACTAATTTCTATGCTTAAATTCATTGAACAATGTGGAGGAGTTACTAACGCTAAAGAAGTCTATGTTAAAGGTATGAATGCGAAGGCATCTGCTGATAAATTTGGAAAGATTCTTAAGAAAATTAGGGATTTGAATATTAATCCTGTTCTAATTCCTGAAGACTGGGAAATTGATTACATTGAGAATCCTTATGCTAAAATTGAAGAGGGATTTGAATGAAATGAAGCCCGCCAAATTAATTCACGGGCTTTAAATGAGCTAATTCTCGTTATTCTTCTTCTTCTCTATACTTATAGTACAAATCTTGTGCGGTTTCGACCACATCATATTTATTTTCAATTGTTTGGCTTACTGCATCTACAGCAGATTCTACTACACGTTCCCAAAAGTCACTCATCGTTTAATTCCTCCGTAAATTTATTTTGATTAATGTTTCCAAGCTTTAAGGCCGCTGAGTGTTCCATATCCAACACCCAATAAATAACCAACGGCTGTTCCGGCGCCGGGGAATATTGCTGTGCCCAGACCTGCTCCTACTCCTCCTCCAATTAGTACGCCCGCTGCGGTCAGCGCTGTCTTCCCAGCAGTTTCAATTACTTTATCCATGATTCTCACCTCCTCTCAGGGATTAACGCAAAATAAACGGGAAGAGCGCAGCTCTCCCCATTGCATTGATGATTCTATTTTGTTAGCTTCTTAGCACTTGAAGGTGGATTAACCATTCGAACTAACTTAAAGAGAAAACTAATCAAGTAAAACGGCGTTACCGCCCAGCCAACAAATACAGACAAGATGATTTTGTAAACGATATAATTAGAGATCGTCGTAAATACGGTGATGTTACGTTGTAGCTTGCTTATGAATTTCCAACCAAATGGAATAGATAGAAGAACGTACAGTTCTATCATTTTTCGCCTCCCCCTATAGCCTTATGCACTAATCCTTATTCTTCAGTAGCATTCACTTGGATGTAACCGATCTTGTTGCCGCTATCGATGCTCAAAACAACGGTTGTCGGGATTGCACCGCTATTATAGTTATAAGAATATTGAGTGGTACCTTGCACCCCAGCAGATATACTTATAGGCTCACCAAACACTTGATTTGCTTTATCCAAGCTGTCAGAGGTTCGAATACCATGGATGTTGAAAACAGAATTTGAAGAAATTATGAGTTGTTTCACCAAATTATTTTCATCAACAAGTAATTCAAAGCCTTCTTCAAAGGCATACATTGTTTCTCCTTGAGAACTGCTTTTATCCTTAATTGTATAGAGTGACTTTAATTCATCTTCAGTGGCCGATAATCCAAGAAGACTTGAGAGGTCGAGTGAAAGAGACTCCATACTTGAATCATAAGCAGAATACTGGATGGTGCTGATCTTGTCAGCATCTGGTCTTGTGGAGATTACAAGCAGATAATCTTCTTCAGTCAGGTACATGACGCTTTTCTTGCCATCCTTTTCTTGAGTAAGATTTGGTTTACCCAAACGTGCGATATTATCAGCAAAGGACGAACCCAACGTTACATCGAAAATTTTGTATGTATCCTTCGAGCTTTCCTTAACAGCATCCTCTTGTAGTGTGATCTCGCTTGCACCTCGCTTGTCACCACTAACCATAAACCCAGAATTATAAGCAATGGCATAACCGTCTGAATCATCTCGAATAACCTCATTTGGTTCTCCAAACTTCATTATGATTTCTTCCTTAGCCATTGTTTGCATTTTTGATAGCTCGTAAGCCGTTGACTCTCCTTCTGAAGAGAGTATGCTAACAACAGTGATTACAACAAGTAAAGCAAGAATCCAGAACCACCAACGCTTAAGAAGAGGCTTCTTCTTTGATTTCTTGTTCTTTTCGGATTGGATAACTTCAGTTGTAGACATGATTAATTGCTCCCCTATTCTTCTTTTAAATTCAATGATTTTTGCTTATTAACAATCATGTTAGTATTGTCAATCAAGACTTCTAGCAAGCACTGCTTGATCTGCTCAGGGGTAAGAACCGCAGATGATTGACTGCAAAATGTTTTTGAACCTCCTCCCCTGGAATCCACCAGAAATAGCAAGTCAATCAGAGCAATCCCTAAAGCCTTGGATATTTTCTCCAAGGTTTTTATAGTAGGGTTCTTTTCTCCACGCTCAATCTGACCGATGTAGGATGTGTTAACTCTTGCATTTAGTGCAAGCTGCTCCTGACTGAAACCATTTTTCAAACGTAAAATCCTGATATTTTCCCCAATAGATTCAATGTTATTCATTTCCCTTCACCCCTAATCAAACGATAGAATTTTTTGGTAGGAGGCTCAACAGGATATAGTGCGGATTTCAATGCTTATAGTAGAGAATTGATGCGGAGTGTGGTTATATCGTGGATAAAAGCATTTAAGAGGAAGATATTTATATTTCATTGTTTGAGGGACATACAAATAAAAGCTTAGTGAAATTTAGAAATGACCATGCTCTTTCAAACTGTAGAAGCGGTTGCCGCCAGTGATTACATGATCAAGGACTTCTATTCCTATGATTTCCCCAGCGGCTATGAGTCGTTTTGTCAGATTCACATCCTCAATTGAAGGTTCCGGATCACCGCTCGGGTGGTTGTGAGCGCATATGAGTGAGGCGCTACAACGTCTAATCGCTGCGTGGAATACTTCTCTGGGATGGACTATGGCGGTGTTTAGAGAACCTACGGAGATGACTTCTTTGAATATGAGGCGGTTCTTAGTGTTTAGGAACAGGCAGATGAAGTGTTCTTTCTGTTCAAAACGGAGTTCAGGTTCGAGGAGGTTGAAGACGTCTTTGGGACTACGAATTACATGTTGATCCTGATTAGGTAAAGTCAGCACTTTTGCAAGTTTTAACATGGCGGTAATTTGCCGGGCTTTTCCTTTACCGATTCCTTTAATAGAGACTAACTGTTGCTCTGATACATCCATTAGTTCTGTAGTCGTTGGAAAGCGCTCAAAAAGCTCTTGAATTGTGTAGCTGTCGTTGCTTTCCCTTAGAGATTCAGATACTAATTGTCTCAGATCATCTACTTTGATCTGTTGCATAATGTTTATCCTCCCAATAATTTCTGATTATCATTTGTATAATATAGATTTCAAATTTTTGGATTTGCGACATATTTACATAATCCCCTTAATTAGAACACGTGTTTGGAAGGTTGTGGTAGATTTTTAGCGAATTATGTATTTTGACTTAGTTCAAAAGTCGAATATCTGATTCTTTCTAGGGTATAGAATCCTTATTTCAAACATCTTGGCTTGGGTCTCATGTTCGTAGTGCCCATTTGTTAATGTTATAACTATCTATTTATATTAAAGAGAATCGGGGTAAAAGTCAGAATGATTGTTTCCACATTTAAATTAGCTCAACTAGATGAAGTTGAGCCTCTAAATGATCCAACCGTATTTGATTTCCCTATTCCGCCATTTCAACGGGTAAGAAGCTTTTCTCCTGAAGAATTTGAAGCCTTTATTGGTGAGTGGGCTATTTCTTGTGCTAAGCAATTATATAAAGACGTTTATAGAATCGGAAGCGCAGGAGATATGGGGCGTGATGTAATCGGAGAATATGATGATGGATCGTGTGATTATTATCAGTGTAAGAGATATGAGGGCAAATTAACCCCAAGTGAGTATTGGCTGGAATTCGGTAAGTTGTGCTACTACACTTTTAATAAGGATATACCGATGCCTAAGAAATATTATATTATTGCATCGCAAGGGATTGGTGCCAAATTCTTAAAAATTATTAAAAGTCCTGAAGAAATAAGAAAAGGACTTATTGAACAATGGGATGCAAAATGTAGCAAAGCAATAACAAGTGGTCAGAAAATAGAATTGAAAGGTTCTTTTCTTGATTATGTAGAACTCTTTGATTTTTCTGTTGTAGATACTTATTCAATGGAACGGATTATTGAAGAACACAGGAAAACTAACTATTTTTATTTTAGGTTTGGGGGATCAATTAAACCTCGAAGAGGAAGAGGAATACTGCCACCAAGTATACCTGAGCAAAGCGAATTCAATTATGTGAATAAAATACTGGCAGCGTATTCTCAATATAAGAAAGCAACTATTGATTTAGATATGCTTCAAGCGATACCTGAATTACTGGTGGATTTTAAAGATAATCGAATTAATTATTATAGTGCCGAATCTTTAAAACGTTCTATAAGGGATATATTCTCTAGTGAAGATCACTTTGGAATATTGAAAAAAGAGATGAATAGTGGTATTAAAGATTTCATGAAAGGTGAGTTTTATGACGGATATAAAAAACTTACTAAAACAATGCATGAGTCAACGAAAGTAAACTTATCAGTGAGCATTGTAGATCGGGATTTGCATTTCGTAACAAATGAAGATAAGAAGGGTATTTGTCACCATCTAGCTAATGAAGATGAAATTGACTGGGTGATATAATGAGTAATTTACTATTTAACACACCATTGGAATTAGGCTTAAGAGGATTATATTTACTGAAGGTCTCATTTCCATTGAAATGTAGTTTGGACAGATTAATTTTTCTTGATTATTTAACTATCTACACAAAGGATTCAGATGTTTCTTTTGATAATTTACATCCAGAATATCCTTTAAGGACCATAGAATTATTTAGTCGAAGGGAAGCAATAAAAAAAGGAATGTTATTAATGGCCTCAAAGGGATTAGTAAACATTGATTGTGAAGAAGAGGGCTTTTTATACTCAGCAAACATTAATACTAATTGGTTTATAGAAGCTTTATCAGAAGAATACTCAAAGAAATTAATGAATAATGCTTCTTTAGTTGAAAAGAGATTTAGGGATTTATCGGATTCTGAGCTTGAAAAGTTTGTTAATACAAATATTAAGTCTTGGGGGAAAGAATATTCGAATTTTTTTCCTTATAAGAATGAGGTGTTCTAAATGTATGGATTTTATATCAAGGAGCTTAGGATAACTGCACCAGGAAAAGAGGATGCAGTTCTTATCTTGGAAAAGGGGCTTAATGTAATTAATGGTCCTTCGAACACAGGGAAATCTTACATCTTTAAGTGTATTGACTACATGTTTGGAGCTGACACATTAAGAGAAATTAAAGAAAGTAAAGGGTATGAAAATATTTTTTTAGAAATAAGAGATTTTAAAGATAATAGTCCCATTACGATACTTAGATACATGAACAAGAAATCTATAGTGTATGCTTTCTCTGATATTAATAATTTTTATAATGCAAAGCCATACAAATTAAAAGAAGATCATGATCCTAATGGTGACGATAATATCTCTAAGTTCCTATTGAAGCTTATAGGGATAACAGAGAACAAATATATGCTAAGTAACAAAAGTGGGAAAAAGAAGACTTTAGGTTTTCGCTCAATAGTCAATCTGTCCATGATTAATGAGACTAAAATAATCTCTGATACAGAATCCCCTGTTTTTAATAAAATAAAAACAGATGAGACCTATTGCAAATCAGTATTTAAATTTTTATTGACAACTTTCGATGATATAAACTGTGAAGAAATTGAAAAAGCAGAGATTAGAAAGGCTAAGATAGATTCAAAAATTGAGTATATCAATAATGAATTAACAAAATTAACTGAAGAGAAATTCGCATTACAAAAACAATTAGAATTAGCCTCCTATGATAAGATAGTAGATATTAACGAGTACTCCGAAGAGATAAGAAAAATTGAAAAATTAATTGATGAAAAGCGAAATGATATCATTGATAAACAAAACATACAAAATAAACTGAATTTGCAGCGAAACCAGCTATCATTATTATTAGATAAATTCAAAATATTATATGATCAGTATAAAAGTGATCTGGAAAGATTATCATTTCTGCAAACTGGTGATGATTGTCTAAATCAAATTCACATTAATTCTTGTCCAGTTTGTAATAGTGAAATAGACGATAATCTATTTAACGAAGAGTTCTCCTTAGAAATATTAGATGCCTCTCAGCAGGAACAAGTTAAAATAAACTTGCATATTTTAGAACTTAATAAAACAATTGAGTCCACTATTTTAGAAATTAATGAACTCGATTCGACAAATAAAACATATGAGAAAGAAATAAATAAGTGCAAGCAAGATGTTGAAGCGTTCATAGTAAGAGAGCTAACTCCTTTACGTAGCGTATTAAAGGCATATTTAGAGGTGGTCAATTTAGAAAACAAAGTGAAAAGTATTGAGGAAAGATTTGTGTCAAAGAACGAAGAGTTGATAAATTTATCTGAAGCAAAAAAACAAAAACAACCTAAAATCGAATACAAGAGCACCATACCTTCAGGAATTCTAAATGACTATTCTGACGAGATATTTAATACGTTGACTGAATGGGGGTATGAAGATTTAGAGAAGGTCACTTTTGATGAAATGGAACAGGATATTGTAATCAATAATCAAGCAAGGAAAAATAATGGTAAAGGTTTTAGGGCTTTCTTTTACGCCGCTTTCTCGGTATCATTGATGAATTATTTAATAGATCGAAAACTTCCGTTTTCTCGAGTGTTACTATTAGATTCTCCAGTTACAACACTAAAAGAAAATGATTCAAAAGATGGAACCAACAAAGACGATGAGATGATCGATGTATCCATGCAAGACTCATTGTTTATAGCGCTTTCTAAAAAAAGTAGCGATAGACAGGTGATTATTTTTGAAAATAAGGAGTTGCCTCAGCAAGTAGAGAAATGTAATCATATTGAATTTACAAAAGGTAAAAGTGTAGGGAGATATGGTTTCTTTCCGATGAACAATAGTATTGTAACTATATCTTCGAATAATCTATAATTATTCAGATTTTATGAGAAGTTAGAAGAAATATCGAAAATGAAATTAAAGGAAATGTATTGTATTGAAATCATACCGTTTAAACTAGATTATTAAAATGTTTCCATTGTACATGAGGAGGAGAATATGAGCAGCATTGGTGATGCGTATGACTTTATATTGAAGGATTTTCAAAAGACATTGTTTCCACTTCGTTCTGTTCTATTTATCGCAAAATATCAAGTGGATTCGATTTTAGAGTATATTAACAATGAAATTTTTTCTCAAACTTGGCTGCAAACTCTTTTGAATGAAGATGATTACAAAAAAGTAACGCAAATAATGAATAAAGCTCAAATAAAAAGAATTAATGAAAATGCACAATCTTATTTCTTGATTCAACCTTGGGTTTACGCTTTAAAGGATAAAAAACATTATAGACAAACTTTTCAGTTAGATCCCATTTCTTTAATATTCATATACGATTTCGTATATAGAAACAGAACTCACTTCCAAAAACAAGTCTACTCAAACCGTGAATGTTTTGGATATACATTTAATGGAGACAGTTATAGTTCACAAACTGAAGAATACAGGCTATTTATTAATAAGTTACAACTGTTAAAGACTGAGTATGGATTTATGGGGAAAATAGATATATCTAATTTTTTTAATAATATCTATCATCATGATATTGTTAGTTACATAGCAAGAACTATTAATCAACAAGAAGCAGAAAAAATAGGGAAATTTCTAAGGGAAATTAATGAAGGTCGAAGTACCAGTTGTATGCCACAAGGATTATTTCCGATGAAAGTTATAGGGAGCAATTTCTTAAGTTTTATAGAGGCTTCTAGGGAACTTAAAAGTGAATTCATTATACGATTTATGGATGATATATATTTTTTTTCTGATAATGAAGAAACCATTACAAATGATATATTTACTGTTCAAAAATTATTAGGTGAAAAGGGTTTGTGTTTAAATGAAGAGAAAACTCTAATTACAACAGTAGAAAATGAAGAGGAAAATGATATTGAAACAGTTAAGATATCATTGTTAAAAAAGAGAAGACTTATAATTAATTCCTATACCGATGAATTTGATGATTATGATTATGAAATTGAAGATTTAACAGATGAAGAGATTAGTTTTCTAAAGGATATGTTACACAATAGGAAAAGTATTGAGGACGAGGACATAGAACTTATACTCACATTATTGATGACTTCTGAATCAGAAACAATAGAACTGACAAGATTAGTTCTAAATAATTCTCCGCAATTAACAAAAAACTTATATTACAACATTAAAAGAAATTATATGATGATTTCGGATGCTATTATAAGTGAAATTGAAGTTTATCTCGAAAAATCGTTCATTCCAGAATACCAATTGTTTTGGATAACCAAAACAATAATTGACTTTACTGAAATTAATGAGTCAATAGCTGATTTACTAGTTTCAATTTACAGGCACCCATCCGTTACTAATGTTGTGAAGTGTATTATTTTGGAGATACCAGAAAATAATTATGGATTTCTAGAATTGAAAAAAAATATTGCCCGGGGCCATGCTCCTGAACTTATAATTAGTGCTATGGTAGGTTTAGTGAGTCATGAAAAATCAAATAGAAATCAGATATATAAATACGTAGGTAAGACAAATTCAATGCTCCGAACAGTTACTGTTGCATTGTCTGCATTGGAGGTCAATGCACATCAGAAACTGTTAGAGGATTTGGATGAAGTAAATATTAATAAACATAATTATGTGAGAAACAACTTACTCAAAGCTGAACTAAATAACGATCAAATTTTTAGAACAAGAGAAGCTTCGGACATTCCAACAATAGATTTAGATGAGTTAATGGCTGAATTGCATTCAAACACAGCAACAGTTGTGGAGGTAACCTCCCCCGCCCGAGAAGTTAACAACCCATTTGTTATTAGTATCGATGATGATGATTTGCCATTTTAATTTGTTGAAAGCGATATTTAAAATAGTAGTTTAGGCTTTGGGGTCACTATTAATAATTTTGTGAATATTATTAAGTACAGTTATACCTATTAATTGTGACATCATAATTCATAGTAGAGGGGAGACTATATATCAAGATAATTTAATATCAGAGATAAAAAAATCATCGAACAGACATAGTAACTTTTTGATCTGATCTTAAATTAATTAATTTCATTTAACTTTACTAGAGGTGGTAGAGAATTTGATAGATACAGAGTATATGTTAAAGAGATTGAGTGGAGGAGAACTACAGCGGCTTGCATTTGAGCTGTTACCAAGGATGAATCATGAATGGGATGGGCTTATTCATAGTGGAGCAGTTGAGGGTACCCACAAAACTAGAAAGGGTACACCTGATATGTGGAAGGAGTCTGACGATGGTGATCTTATATATGTCCAAGTGACGACTGATTCTAAATTCGGAAAGGTTTATGAGGATATTGCCAAAAGTATTGAGCAGCTTTTGGAGCTGCAAAGAGCTGAAGGTGCACTGTGTATAGCATTTGTAAATACTGAACCTCAGTCAAATGAAATACTTCGATGTCAAGCATTATGCCAGCAGAATGGCTGCCGATTTGAAATTTTTCATAATAGTAAAATTGCTAAAGCTTTGGATCAAGTGTTTAACTATGATTTACGAGAAATGTTTTTGAATATGTCACCGGATACACAAAAAAATGAGAAAGTGGTTTTAATTACTCCAGTACAGAAGAGTGAGTCAACTTCAGAGCCTCAAATTTTTATTTTCATAGGAATGATTCTAAGCGTTATTACAATGGTGATCTATTTAAAATATCAATCTCTTATTTTTTTTGCAGGAACTATCTTTTTTGGTGCAATGGCTTTACTAGCTATGCATCGAATATACATCCTTAAAAAGAAAAATATATTTAAGAAATTAGATTCTAAATACAAAAGAGCACTTTGGACTCCGGTGTTTTGCTGGGTAGGGGCTATAGGGGCTATAAGTGTTACAAAATTTCCTGTTTATAATTCTGAAGAAATTGGATTAGTTAAAGAGCAAATAATCCAGAATGGAATGAATGGCATTGTGTCACGTATCATGGAGTTGTCCTTTCAAAATACAATGGATTTAGTATTCCTTTTTGGACAAGCACTATCTTTATTGTTTCTTTCCTTTTTATCTTTGCTCCTGCTTTCTTTTGAAGTATTTCATACAACACATCTAATTTTGAACAAAAAAGAACGTTCAAAGAGTTTTGTCTTTAAATTTTTTGGTTGGATCAATAAACGAACATCATTCTCACAGTCACTGATTTTCTTAAACGTCTATTTAATTGTAGTGAGTATTTTATTCGGGAGTGGTCTTTTTGCAATTATCATTCAGGGATTTCAAAATTCTACTTTCTCAGTTTTTAATCAGGCGATTGGCTTAGAATAAAAGTGAAGCTAATGTGGAATTCCTTGAAGAAAGAGTGATATTATGACTTTTAAAGAAACCATTGAACTTTTTATGAACCAAGTATCAGATAGCTCATATGAAATATACAAAAATAAAATAATGGTTTTTTATAAGTTCTTAGTTTCTGAAAAGGGAATAAACGATAAGTCTTATAAATCATATCTAGAAGCAATGAAAACAGAAGAAATTATTGAAAGCTTAAACTATTATATAATTGGCAACAAAATTAATAGTGAAAGCGTTGCTTGGCACTATATATCAGTTGTAAAAAGATATTTTCTATTCATTTATGATGCTAAAAATTTGATAATTCAGAATGGTAATTTAATTAAATCATTTAGTTTATCCCATGACAGCAAAGACTCATTTACATACAAAATAAAAAAAGAAATTTTTGAAAGTGGTGACTTAGAGAAAAAAGATTCAAAAACAGAACTTACACAAGAAGAGGTTGAAGTATTAATATCTGAATGTGATCAGCAAATCAAAGAATTACTAAATGGAGACTTGATATTAGAATATAAAAGATACCCTTCACAATATAATGATTTCATTTCATGCATAATAATAAAACTTCTATTATTTACCGGAGCGAAATATCAAGTAATTATAAATCTTAGATTATCAGATTTAAATTTGAAACAGCAAGTGTTAAGAATTAATGGATATTACATTCGACTGCCGATTAATCTCTTCACACAACTTCAAGAATATGTGGCAATAAAACAGCAGATGCAAAGCGATTGTGATAATAAAGACATTTTTTTATTTACTCGCATCAATGGAGAAAAACCCAAAGGGACTTCTTTTATCTCAGATACCTTGGTGCAATTTACGGGAAGAGGAGATACAACAGGAATAATCAAATTCGCTATAATTGAGATGATAAAAAGAGGAATAAACCAAAGCTTAATTCAAGACTTCACAGGAAATGGCAGCAAAATATATGATTATTGCCAATCGAAAGTTAATGGAAGTAAGAATCTATCTGTAAACCGATACTTAGATTCTAAGCTTCGAGGTTTAGAAATATATGATTTATTGTAAACTCCGGGATGTGATTTGTTTCTAACATCGCACGACTATTTATCCTTACAAAGCATTACAAAAAATCTAATCCGTAAGTTTGCTCCTCTTGTTCTGTTCTAGTTTATAGTTGATATAAACCGATAAATAGAAGTCGCTTGATCTCTATTTCAAGATTCATGTTTTAGTTTTTATAGTATTTGGTTTTAACGGTCACATTTTTGGTCGCACTTTTTCATTCTGTAGATCCTTTTTCATACATAAGGGGCGGTAATGTGAAGCTTCTGCCCTTCATTTTGCTAACATTTTTGCTAACATGGCTGCATATCCAAATCTCTGAACGCAGAGAGTATGGAACACAAAAAAGCGCCTTTAACCCGCATGGCTAAAGGCTTTATGCTCGATCTTTCCGTAGCGTAGAAAAGGTTCTAAAAGGACTACTTCAGGACTTAAAATCCTGCGGTACGTGAGTACCGTACGGGTTCGACCCCCGTCCTCGGCATCACAGTGAAAACCTTGAGAAATCAAGGTTTTTTTGTTTTTCTTGAGTAAAGCTTCTGTCAAAAGATAAAGGTTCTGTGTGTCTAGGGATCACATTCTAACACACAGAACTCTGACGATAATACTCTTTTTCAGTGCTTGTCAATTCACAAGTTCTGGAGAAGAGTTTATTAATATGGATATTTCATAAACCACCGTATATCGAATGGTACGTGAGAAATTGGAGTTCTTTCATTATTGTCGAATAACATCTTAATTTGTTGTATTATTGATTAAGCTAGTTTTTAAGATTCAAGGAGGGTTATAGTTTGCTTACACTGAGAAGAGCCGGGCCGCGTCAAAGTAAAAAGCTCAGTCTCACATCGCTGCTTACGGGCTTGGTAACGCTGGTGGTTCTACTAACCTCAAGCATTCTTCTGATTGGTTCTTACGAGTCCAAAAAACAATCATTGATGGAGACTACGCTCCATTTGAATTACTACAACGCTGACCGAATGACCAAGACAATGAATTCCTTATTTCAGTCCATGCGCAGCAGTTTGGAATATAGTGTCGCCACACTCTCCGATGACGATGGCTCAACGCCGAAGCAAGTAGATGATAATTTGGAACTGATGCGCAATAGTAGCAATTACTTCAACTCTATCGCCGTGCTCGATGCCGACGGGCTGATCCGCAATGTAGTACCGACTAGTTTGGGGTCAGTAGGAAACCATATTACTTCTAAGGTCGGTTTGGAAGCTCTGGCGTTAAAAAAACCTTACATATCCTCCCCCTACACGACCCAAACCACCAAGAGACTAATCGTTTTTATGAGTCAGCCGATTTTTAGCAACAATGGTACATATCGCGGTATTTTGAGCGGCACATTTTATCTGCAGGAGAACAATATTTTATCTATGATTTTTGGCGACAATAACGTGGACGATTCTGGCTCCTATTATTATATTGTGGATTCAAGCGGGCATCTGTTGTACCACCCGGATAAGCAGCTCATCGGGAAGGATGTCAGCAATAACAAGGTTGTGCAGAAACTCATGAATAGGGAAAGTGGGGAACAGCAAGTGCGTAACACCCGTGACGTTGAAATGCTTGCCGGATACTCCAGCGTTCCGGCTAACGGATGGGGTATTGTGGTTGTTTCGCCGACTAGTGTCATCCATCATCAGCTGATGGGTCACCTTCGGACAATTCTCTGGTATTCGTTGTTTCCGTTCATTATCCTCCTGATGGGCGTCATTCTCGTAGCGCGCAAGCTGGCCCGGCCTTTTGTGTACCTGGCAAATATGGTGAGCAGGATGGGCAAGGAGAAGATTGAATTACCAGAAGCGAAGCCGCAATGGAGCCGAGAGGCAGATCTGCTGACCAAGGCTGTGTTGCTTGCCGTGACGGATATTCAGAAGCAGACGGATCAACTGACCCAAGAGGCTACGACGGATGCTCTGACCGGTTTAATGAACCGGAGATCGTTAGAGTATACGATGAGTCAGTGGATTGCTTCTGGGCAGCCGTTTTCGCTCATTGTACTGGATGTAGATAAATTCAAACTCGTGAACGACACCTACGGCCATCTCATCGGCGACGAAGTGCTGAAACATGTAGCCAATGTTATAGTTACCTCGTTTCGTCCAGACGATGTTTGCCACCGCTACGGCGGTGAAGAGTTCATCATCTTGCTAGCCCACACTAGACCCGCGGAAGCCTTCACCATAGCTGAAAGAGTCCGGCGGGCAATGGAACAAAGCATGGGCCCAATCCCGACAGAGGTCACGATCTCTCTAGGAATCGCCCATTATCCTTTTCATGCATTGGAGCGGGAGGGGCTGCTGGAGAAGGCGGATCAGGCGTTATACCTAGCCAAGAGCAGGGGAAGAAACCAGACGATGGTCGCTGATGGTTGAAACCATTGCTCAGCATCACAGTGAAAACCTTGGAAATCAAGGCTTTTTTGTTTTTTAAGTTTCCAATTAAAGAGTGAGGCACACTATACACATGCCGGTCCCTATGGATGGAGACTATGATGATTTAATGCAAAACTGAACGAAGTCGGCGCAGAGAACATGGATTGGGAATCTATTGACTGGTTAAAGTGAGAATATCGCTGTTCACTGGCAAGGATTAATAAATAGGAAAACCGCGATTCTTCCATTACTGGAGAGTCGCGGTTTTCGATAATGGCTGCTTCAGCGCTAAGTCCTCTGTTCAGCTTTTTTTGTATGTCAGTAGGAGGATTTCTCATCTGCCTTGTTTTTATTTTGCAGACCTAATCTCATCTTGCAAAGTTATAGTACTTCCAAGGGCGATGGCTTCATCGACCGCGAATGACAGTCTGATATCTGTTAAGGCATCCGCTAATGAGTACGCTGAAGTTCCCGTGTGCAGGAAGCGGGACATATTCAATAAGGCTTGTCCTATCCCAATCTCTTCATCAGAAAGGGGAGAGGGGTGAAACGGGTTCTGGAATAGACTAAGCTGTCCTGCACGCAATTCATGCAAGGAGAGACTTTCTAGGCTTCCTTCCTGTCCACCTTGAATTCGACTAATGTTCATATACTCGGTCTCTTCGGTTCCCAGGCGGCGGATAATCTCATTATCTCGAATTTCGCCATGTGATCCGCGGATGAGCACCCGGTTGATACGGAGAGGTGAGAAATATTGGGAGCGAGTGAAGTCAAGCACAGCGCTTTTGCCGGATGGGAACACCATAATTGCGATATCCTGCTGCTCTGTCTTCAGGTCATCTTCGGCCTCCCTCCCCCTATAAGAGAAGTCCATGATTGGAACCTCTAGCCGGCGGGCAGTGATTTCACAGGCTGTGCCAGTGATCGAGAGCCATTTACGGATCAGGCTGATTCCATGATACCCATGCGCTACAGAGACTTGAACATGACCTACCTCGCCCAAATGTCCGGTTTGAATATAGGCGGTTCTTGCCTGATGGTGAGGCAGCAGCGGATATTGCTCGGCTACTTGAATTAGATTGAAATCAATGGCGCTGGATCGAAGCAGTTCATATTCAGCCGGCGTAGAGGCGGTGGGTGTTTCGGCCAACGCAGGTATTTGCAGCGCTGCAAGCTCCAACAGCAGTGAGGCGGCAGCGCTCTTGGATACCGCCAGGACCACAAAATCACTCTCGGCCGCAAGACGTTCCATCGAGCTGTACACGGTCAGGTTCCATTTGTCGATCAGTTGCTGGTATTTAGCAGGGTTGCGAATTAATACACCGCTTACTTTAAATTGCTGTGGAAGCAGGTGAGCCAGCTTCAGATATATTTCCGCCCGCCAGCCGCTTCCGATTATGCCAAAACGAATAGGTCTATCCATCTTTAAAGTACACCTCAAATGGTTGATTTGTATGTAAGCACCTTTATAAGCACAGGCATCAGTTTTCTTTTATTATTGTATATAAAAAAATGATAGAGTACATAGGATTATGTATAATGTGAAACTATTACTTTTTGTTGTCTTTAGTTAAGCTATCTTATGCATTTACATACAAAGGAGCGATTATCCAATAGCCGGATGATCGCTCCTTTGTATAAGCTGGAACTAATCAAGACTACGGCTGTAAGCAAGAACATTTTCTTTTTCATTAGTTAACTCCCTCTCTATTATAGTTCATCACTGGGACGAAGAAATAAGAGTTTGTTTTATGATTGTCCAATATAACCTGGGTACAGTGTTTTTTACTAAGTTCCATAGAAACGAGGAAAGATGTTTGTCCTGCTGTTTATTTGCCCCTCTGTTTTTGGGTTATTTGTACGTAAAATACCGAAATGTACCTATCATGGTCATCCATATTCAATTATGATCTTCCCGAAAGAAAGCGCTATCAAAGTAATTTTGACCACATTTCAAGAGGGGGTAAGGATGATTTGAAGCGAATGGGAAAAAGGTTAGGTATGAGTCTGCTAGTATTCATTATTGCAGCAGTACAATTCGGGTTTACAGGTACGAAAGGGAATGTAGCACTAGCGGCGGAGAAGAGTATGGCTCAAAAGCCATATATGGGCTGGAGCAGTTACAGTATGCAGGTGTATGACGGCGAAGGGAACTGGACATCGGCGGAGAGTGTCAAGAAGCAATCTGACGCGATGCATGAGAAGCTGCAAGCCCACGGGTATGAATATATTAATATTGATGCGGGCTGGAATGGCGATATGGATGAATACGGGAGACCTATTCCTAGTGAGGTCCTTTATCCAAACGGATTTCAGGAGGTTATCGACTATGTCCATAATAATGGACAGAAGATCGGGATCTATCTGATCCCGGGAGTATCTATCGATGCGTATAACCGCAATCTTGAGGTGTATGGGACAGGCGGGGAATGTCGTATTCCGGATATTACGGCCAAGCCGCTTACCATTATGGATTATTGGAATTCCTACACTTATAAAATAGATTTCACGAATCCATGTGCCCAGAAGTATGTGGATTCCATTGCAGATATGCTTGGCGAGTGGGGGATCGATTTCGTTAAATTCGACAGCGTAACCCCTGGGTCTGGGATTGACAACTTGAGCCGGGATGCACGCGGCGATGTAGCGGCATGGTCCAAGGCTTTGGATAGAAATAATATTTGGTTTGAGCTGTCCTGGGCACTCGACCATAATTACGTAGAATTCTGGAAAAAATATGCTAACGGCTGGCGAATTGATTGGGATGTTGAATCTTATGACGGCAGTGGGTTAACAGCATGGCCGAGTATTTCTCGTTTATTCCCTAAAGCAGCACTCTGGTGGCGGGATGCGGGCCCTGGCGGCTGGAACGATTTCGATTCCCTGAATGTAGGTAACGGCTCTATGGATGGTCTGACCAAGGATGAGCGGAAGACCGCGATGACGTTCTGGTCAATATCTTCCGTACCGCTTTATACAGGGAATGACATGACACGGCTGGACAGCTATGGACTAGAACTGCTTACCAATGATGAGGTAATTGCGGTAAATCAGGCTGGACGTCCTGGTCATCCGGTATCTATGGACACACAGCAGCAGGTTTGGTTTGCCAATAATGGAGATGGGACTTATAGCGTAGCTCTGTTCAATCTGGGTAGTCGGGCTGCGGAGGTTAAAGTCAAATGGAGTGATCTCGGCCTTGAGGGTCCGGCTTCGGTACGCGACTTATGGAGTCATTCCGAGCTGGGAACCTTTGAAAAAGAATTTAGCGGAGGTATCCTTGAACCCCATGCCTCCCGCATGCTTAAAGTAACAGCGCTAAGCGGCACATCGGCTGTTAATAACGATGATACAGGGATGCGATACAGCGGAGATTGGAAGCGGAATGGAGGTAAGGAGCTGTTAGAAGGGAAGCAGGATCTAAGCATTACGATTAAGGATTCTTCGGCTGCTGCTTCCAGTAATCCTCAAGAGGATGCTCTGAACTCCGTGGCTGACCCTGCTGCAAATGCAGCTTCGGCAAGTCGTACTACCGTTACCGATGTGGTTTATATTAATGATAATGACAGCGGGATTAAATACAACGGCACATGGCAGGTAAGCTCATCCCGAGAACATGCGGATTACAATAAGGATGTGCATTATACCGAGAATAACGGCGATTCTTTTGAGTACACCTTTACGGGAACGGGCATTGAGCTGCTGACAGAAAAGCATGAATCTCAAGGAGACATGATTGTTACATTGGACGATGGGGCTGCACAGACTGTAAATGCGTATACAAGTGGACCGAGAGAGGTACAACAATCCCTTTATAGTGTATCGGGACTTACTAATAGTCCTCACACGCTTAAGGTGAGCAAGGGCTCGGGAAATTATATGCTGCTCGACGCGCTGAAAGTGACAACAGAAAGTCCGGCTGGGGGTCAGAACAGTTCTATCACTCCTACATCCGCTGGTTTTGACAAAGCAACGGAACAACAGAAGGATGTCACAGTCACGCTTAATCTGCATGGCAATACGCTGAGTGGTATTGAAAATAATGGAGTGGCACTCCATGAAGACGATTATACGGTGACTAATGATAAATTGACCATCAAGAAGGAATATCTTGCGCAGCAATCTGCTGGCTTGGCAAGTCTGAACATTATCTTTAGTGCCGGAGATCCACAGACACTAGCGATTCACATTAGCGATTCTACAGGCATCCGTTATGTGATGGTTAATAACGACGATCCGTCAATCAAATATAACGGTAATTGGTCCCGCAGTAGTGGAAGAGGAATGGGCGACTATAATGATGATGTGCACTATGCGGAGCAGAATGGTGATTCTTTTGAATACACCTTTAGAGGAACAGGGATTCAGCTGTTCACAGAGGTGGACGAATCACAAGGGGATATGGATATCTATGTAGACGATCAATTCAAGGGGACGGTAAGCGCTTATCGAAACGGGCGATTGTCACAGCAGATTCTGTACAGTATCTCAGGCCTTACAGATGGACAGCACACACTCAAGGCTGTGAAAAAATCGGGCAGATTTATGCTGCTTGACATGCTTAAGGTAGAGATTCCAAATATGATTAATCCGATCGCAGCGAGCTTTGATAAATCACCATCTGCTCAGCAAGATATTGAGATTACACTTTTACAACAGCCGGATAGCTTCATAGGCATTACGAACGGATCACATCATCTGGTTCCTGGGACCGATTATACGGTAGCTGGTGACCGTGTTACACTGAGCAAATCTTATCTCGCAGCACAACCAGTGGGAAAGCTGAACCTCAGCTTTACTATTGGCGGCGATTATCTTAATGATGTGCATTCAACGACTGTGGACGGTGATTCCTTTGAATATACCTTCAAGGGCACTGGAATTCGCCTGATCACACCTACGGGTCCAGATCAAGGTGATGTAGATATTTATGTGGACGGACAATGGATTCAGACCGTGAATGCCTATAGTCAGAATCGACTGACACAACAGGAGATTTACAGTATTTCTGGATTGCCAAACGGCTTACACACGCTTAAAGCTGTGAAGAAATCAGGTAATCTCATGCTGACGGATCAGTTGAAATTCACAGTCCCAACCAGTGATGGTGGAACGAACCCTACAGAACCTCCAACGCCGACAGCAACAGCGACACCGACACCGACACCGGCTGATGGAGGCGGGTCGTCTATTCCAGTTCAGCCTTCATCTATACCTAGCCCTTCTCCGACGCTAACTCCGGCACCTGGAACGGATGGGAAGGATGATGCCGAGACAATGCGGCATTCGGCATATATCAACGGCTATCCGGGAGGATTTTTCAAACCCGATGCGCCTATTACCCGTGCTGAGATGGCAACTATCCTAGCGAAGGTTGCTGAGAAAGATGCCACTGGGTCAGGGGGAATATTCAGTGATGTACCTTCCAGCTATTGGGGTGCAGATGCCATCGCCAAAGTAGCAAAGATGGGACTAATGAACGGTTACATCGATGGTACTTTTAAACCTAATCAACCCTTGACGCGTGCAGAAATGGCCAGCTTGGCGGCCATGCTGAGCCCGAATTCTACAACACCGGGCCGCGGCTTCTCTGACATCACAGGTCACTGGGCGCAGGCGGCGATAAAGAAATCTCAAGAGATAGGCATAATGAACGGCTACAGTGACGGAACTTTCCGACCTAATTCCAAGCTTACCCGTGCGGAAGCCGTTACAGCTATCAACAGAGTTTTGGGCAGGGGCCCGTTAATTGGTATCACACAGCCAGGTTGGAACGATGTTCCAGTCTCCCACTGGGCCTTCGGGGATATAGAGGAGGCTTCGGCCGACCATGTCTCGAAGCCTAGTACACAAGGCGGAGAACAGTGGACGGAATAATTTGAATGAAGAATTAACAGAGGGGCCTTCTTTGGCCCCTTTTTTCTGAATTTTACGAGACAAAGAAAAAGAAGGGAAGATCAACATGAATATTCTAATCACCGGGGCAAGTGGATTTATCGGAACGGCTTTGGTCAAGTATTTAGCGGATAAACATACAGTGATCTGTCTGTCTCGCCAAGCCCCGGAAGGGTCCTTTGTGTATGTTCAGGGTTCTTTTGATTCGGTGGAGGATTTTATTCCGCTTGAGCTGCCTATCCCAGATGATCATCCCTGTTTGGCAGCGGATGCTTATGGGCTGAGCAAGGGGATGGTCGAGGAGTTGACCCGGTATTTTCACCGCAGTCATAAAGATGCCGACTTTATTAATCTTCGCTTTGGAGCTGTAGCTTCCCCAGGCTGGACCCCTCCTGTTTTGGAACTCGGATCCAAACCGTGGCTCCCGTTCATCACACTGGGTCATGTTCATGCTGAGGATGTGGTGGAGGGAATTACTGCAGCACTGGAGTCTCCACTTAAGCCGGGGGTAAGAACCTTAAATCTGGTTGGGCCGGATTCTAGCAGCAACCTGCCGGTGGCAGATGTGCTTACCCCGTGGATAGGGGTTGGCTTCAATTTGGATTATTATCATTTTCCGGGTCAAGAATATAAGTCTTTGTATGCTATGGATCGTTTCAAGGAGGAATTCGGTTTTGTGCCTTCACGCTCTACCCGCCTTACAATGGATACAATTTAGAGGGGTTAACACACCGGAAAGAGAAAAAATCCGAGTGGTTAATAAAAGCTGTGATAACGGCGAATATCGCTACTTTTTATCCAATTCTGAAAGTTTTAACATCTGCAAAATTGGGTTTGAACACTTGACTATTGAGTAAAATGTTTTAATCTATGGTAATGATAGCGCTATCGAAATGATATTAGGGGAGGGGTCACTACGCTTAAATATTCCAATATCTTTCGTAAATTCTTAATCTCCTACGTAGTCATTTTGGTTATTCCCAGCATCGGCGGATATATGTCCTATCTGACTTCGATTTCTGTGACAGAGTCTATCTCTATTGAGAACGGGGTCACCCAGCTCCAGAAAAGTCAGGAAATATTGGAGCGCCGCATGGCGGAAGTAGAAGGGTTTACCAGGCAATTGGCAGTCAACCAGGAGCTAAACGTTCTGATGAATGAAAGAGACAATGAGACGAACGTGTACGGCATTTGGAGAACAATGCGGAATGTCCTGACTTTCGGTCAGACGAATGATTTTTTGCAAAACTATTATATTTACCTCGCCAATTATAATCTTATTCTTACCCCAGGTTCTTCTTACCGTCCGGAGCATTACTACTCTAATTTCAACTATAAGGATCTTTCGCTACAGGATTGGACCAAAGAAGTGCTTGAGAAAACCCACCGCAGTGAAATCAAGCCACTCAGTGACTTTGTTAGCAGGGGCATGCAGACCTCCGTTATTACCTATATGCAATCACTCCCTCTGGATAGTTTCAACGATTCCTCACCAGCTGTCGCAGTAGTGATCATAGACGAGAAAGTCATTTCTAGTCTGTTATCCGGTCTAACTGAGCGATACGGAGGCTGGGTTCATATCAGTGATGCTAAAGGCAACACGATTGTCCTGCAGGGAAGTGATGAGCAGAAAATGGCTCATATGACCGCTGATTCGGATTTTGATCAAAACAAGGTTAGTCAGTTCTATGCAGACGATTTAGTGATCACGACTCGCTCCGATTCGAACGGCTGGGTATATCAGACAGGGATTCCCCGGCCTATTTTGATGGAGAATGCTAACAAGATCAAGCAAATGTCTATTCAAATTACAGGAGGGACATTAATTATCGGCTTGATAGTCGGACTAATACTGGCTTACCGTAACAGTGCTCCAATCAACCATATGCTTAGCGTCATGAAGGAGCAGTTTGGCAAGGAAGAGGCCTCTACCAAGAATGAATTTGACTTCTTAAGCGGAAATATCGCTAATATGATCACCAAGAACAAGCTGCTGGAAACCGAACTTAATCGTCAGCTTCCGTTGGTCAGGGATGCATTCCTGAAGCGGCTACTAGCAGGTGAATTCAAAACGCATGATGAGATTCTCACTGCCGCCGAGCAGGTGGGGATCAGCTTGCAACAGAACTCTGGGTATGTAGGAATTGTTCAGATTAACGGCTATGCCGGTATGGACAGCGTTGAGATTCTTAATGAGCTGAATGCTTCCCGTTTGCTGCTGAAGCAGTCCCTATCGGATCTCGGAGTGGATGTCCTAATGACGGATATGGGCTCCGACAAAGTGGTAACTCTGTTTTTCTCCAAGGAAGAAGAGACCAATAAAGCGTATGAAGCGGAAAATATCACTCAAATTCTAGAGAATCTGGCACAGTATGTTTTTAACGAGTACCGGATTACTACTCAGGCGGGCTTCGGTGATCTTTTCACAGAGATAACAGAGGTTAGTCTTTCCTTTGACCAAGCCAAGCAAGCTCTGGAATATGCCGTCTACATGAATAAAAAAGGAATTGTATGGAGCAGCGAAGCCCAAAATGAGAATACGACCTACTATTATCCACTGGATACAGAGCAACGCCTGATCAGTACCATTCGAGCTGGAGAACTAGAAGAAGCTAAACGGATTGTCCGTGCGATCGTAGCCCAGAACATGGAACAGCGTGAATTATCCATGGAAATGAAGCAACAGCTTGTTGGTGAAATAAAAGGGACGTTTCTTAAGCTTCTGGATCAAAAGGCTTTTACAGAATACCCGGACATTGAGAGTGTGAAGCGGAGGGTCATTGACATTGGTTCATCGGAACGACTCGAAATGATTCAGACCGAATTTTTTGTCATTATGGAAGAGCTGTGCGGACTTATTGCAAATAAAAAGAAGGATATTCATATTCAGATTATTAAGCAGATCAAGGAATATACCGTAGAGAATTATTCGGATACAGAGCTGAGTCTGTACCGAGTGGCTGAACAGGTGGAACGGCCTGAGAAATACATTTCTCAATTGTTTAAAGAGGTTACCGGTGTTAATTTCTCTGATTATTTGATAAAAGTCAGAATGGATCAGGCTGTGATTTTGCTCAAAGATAGCCGGTATACGGTTGACGAGATTTCCTTGCGGGTCGGTTACAACAGTTCACACTCTTTCAGACGGGCATTTAAAAGGTTAATCGGCGTTTCACCGAGCGCTTATAGACAGTCTATTGATGAATAAAGAGTTGTTTGGTGAAAAATAAGTTTTAGAATGATCCACTAAAGAAGCAGCGGCGTACCAAGACTTTATAAATAAAGTCTTAGACTGCCGCTGTTGTCGTTCAACTAACGTTTCCCGGTAGCTTTGGGGATCGCCGACGGTCTATGCATCACCAATCTCCAATCTCCGGTATACGTGTCTTCTTTACTTTATATTTAATAAGTTTGTCACCATTCTGCTCAATGTCCCTTGATCGACGAAAGGAGCAAGACTTGCCAGCAGATCTGGGCTAAGATGTTCAGCTTCGACTCCACCAATCAACTTCTCGAGATTCTCCCTGTCCAGAAAAGGTGCGAGGCTTATAATCTGGTCCGCATCGATAGTGCCGTCTGCAACCCGGTCTACCAAGCGGCTTAATGTTTCTCTGCTAATAAAGGGTGCTAGTCCTTGAACGGAATGCCAGCTCAAGCTGCCCTCTTCTGCTTGTTGTACCAACCGATCTATATGTTCTCTTTTAAGAAATGGGGCAATTCCAACAAGATTGTGCACTTCTAAGGAACCGTCAATCGATTTATCTACCAGTCGGCTTAATATGTCGCTGCTGACGAACGGAGCGAGTCCAGTAATAGTATTCCACACAATTTCGCCTTCCTCTGCCTGACGAACCAGTTCATCCAATGTATCTGTTCCAAGGAACGGAGCCAGCCGCATGATCACATCTAACTTAAGGACGCTGCTGTCTAATCGTTCTGTAACTTTATGCAGAGCGCTTGCTTTTACAAACGGCGCTACTTCTACAAGCTCCTCCACCTCCGCCTCTCCGGTATTGACCATCTCTGCAACCTGTTCCGGCCTGTTCTCTGCGATCTCCTCAACGATCGTTCCTAGGTGCGGGTGCTCCCGATTTTCTGTATTGTCTCCTGCATTTAAAATGTCGTCTACTGTTTTGCCGAATAACCTCGCAAACTTCGGAAGCGTTCCGATATCCGGTAGCGAGTCGCCCCGTTCCCATTTCGATACCGCTTGATGACTTACATTCAGTTGATCGGCAAGTTCCAATTGGGTCAAATCCTGGTCTTTGCGAAGCTTCGAAATATAAGCTCCAATTTTACGCAAGTCGAGCATTGTATACCTCCAATAAAACAAAATGTACAGTGCGCACTGTCAAAAACAGCATAGCATTTCTGCAAACGCAATCCTATCAAGTGTTGGTTGAATGATCACATGCGCTTTATTCAACTGCCGGTAGAATTGTCCAGATTGAAAAACTTTGGTCACTTTCATGTATAGGTTTTTTCTACAAATCATTTCGATTATCCTGTCAGTTCGTATTCTAAAGTCAACCAGTTCTTTCTGCTTGATAACTTGCTTCTGGACTACGTCCGTTGCTACTTCTTGAAGCAACTGTGCATTACCAGAGTCTTAGAGGAGCATCGTTACTTGTACATTGTTATTAATCCGCTCATCTCAAATCTTGAAACTATAGCTGGTATAGCTTGTGTCTGCATTCCCTCCTTCAGGGTGATGCAGTCTTTTTTGAGTCCGAACCCTGATTCCGGAAAAATGGCCGTTCTACAGCTATTTTGTTCTCCTTGAATAGGGTTATTTGTACGTTGAAATACCAAAGTGTACCTTTCCTTTAGGGTTAAATGTCAATTATGATCAACTCGTAGAAAGCGCTATCATAAACTACTGGCGGTTGCTTAGGGGGGATTGTTCTGGAGAAAGAAATAGTATTACACCACAAGTCGTTACCGCGGCGTAAAGGCTCTGTATTTTTACAAAATGCTCGTAGAAGTATGAAAAAGCACTGGCAGCTACATTTGCTCGTGATTCCACCTTTGCTATTTTTCCTCATCTTTAAGTACTATCCAATGCTGAACGCGGTTCTAGCCTTCAAGGACTACAATGTCATTAAAGGAATTTGGGGAAGTCCATGGGTTGGATTTCATAATTTCCGTTTATTTTTTGATAATCCACAGTTTTGGACGCTGCTTAAGAACACCATCATGCTTAGTGGTTACCTGCTGCTGGCGGGATTCCCGATTCCGATTATCCTTGCCCTCATGATTAATGAATTGCGCGGGGGAAGGTTCAAAAAGTTCGTTCAACTGGTCTCTTTTGCACCTTATTTCATCTCGACGGTGGTCATGGTGTCCATTATCATGCTATTTATGGCACCTCGCCTTGGATTTGCGAACATCGCTCTCAATTTCTTCGGCCTAGAGTCGATCAATTTCCTTGGAGAACCGGGAATGTTTCGTTCGATTTATGTCTGGTCCGATATTTGGCAGACCGCGGGCTACAGTGCCGTTATTTATTTAGCAGCGCTCGCCGGTATAGATCCAACGCTTTATGAGGCGGCCAAAGTTGACGGAGCTTCACGTTTTCAAAAAATTCGTTATATAGATCTGCCAGGTATTGTGCCTACCATCGTCATCATCCTGATTTTGAATGTTGGGAATGTCATGGCTATTGGCTTTGAAAAGGTTTATTTACTGCAGAACCCGCTCAATCTGGCGAACTCCGAGATCATTGCCACTTATGTCTACCGGGTCGGTTTGCTGAATGCCAATTATAGCTTTGCCACTGCGGTTGGTCTATTCAACTCGGTAATCAACCTTATTTTGTTGCTTACGGTGAATGGCTTGGCTAAACGCATCACAAACAACAGCATCTGGTAGGAAAGGAGCAACCACATGGCAGCAGTTCAACAAAAAATTAAAGAATCAACCGGTGACAAGCTATTTCTGACCACTATTTATATCCTACTCAGCCTCGTGGTCATCGCGGTAATTTATCCGTTAATTTTTATCATCAGCAGCTCGATTAGCAGCCCGGCTGCTGTAACCTCCGGCCGAGTCTGGCTCTGGCCTGTAGATATTTCCTTCAAAGGCTTCAAGGTTCTGTTAAACACTCCGGAGATCCTTACAGGCTACGAAAATTCTATTTTTTATACAGCTGCAGGAACTTTCATCAGTGTTGTGCTGACGATCATGATCGCGTACCCTTTATCTCGCAGAGGTTTTTTCGGACGCAATACTCTGATGATGATCATCACCTTTACAATGATTTTCAGCGGAGGGTTGATCCCGACCTACATGGTTGTGAAGGAACTACATTTGATTGATACCCGTTGGGCTTTGCTGATTCCGAATGCGATTTGGGTATGGCAGGTCATTATTGCCCGCTCATTCTTTCAATCCTCCATTCCGGAGGAACTGCTGGAAGCCAGCGAAATCGACGGATGCAGTGATATGCGGTTTGTCTGGAGCGTTGTCATTCCGTTATCGAAGCCCATTATCGCGGTGTTAGTTCTCATGTATGCGGTGGGCCAGTGGAATGCATATTTTGACGCTTTGATTTACTTGAAATCAGCGGATTTGTTCCCACTTCAGCTTGTTTTACGCAGCATTATCATCCAGAACAACAGTGCAGGCACTATGGATGCGATGAAAATGGTGGAACGGCAGCAGCTTGCTGAGCTCCTCAAATATGCACTCATAGTTATAGCCACTCTTCCTGTACTCGTTATTTATCCGTTTGTTCAGCGTTATTTTGTCCAAGGGATGCTGGTCGGTTCAGTCAAAGGTTAATTCGCTTTCAGGATCTGGAGAGGGGGAGAGGCACGCAGTAAAATGCCAAAAAGATATCGTACCTGCCTAAATTATAAAAGGGAGTGATCGGAATTGAAGAAAAGTATGATGACTTTGTCTTTGGTGCTGGTATTAATTCTTACGGTGGTGTTAAGCGGATGTGCTAATAAAAATACAGATAACACATCCTCCGCACCTGCAGAGACGGGTAACTCGGAATCAGCAAGCAAACCGGTGGAAATCAGCGTGTTCTCGGTTCAGGAATCCGGGATCGACGTTCCAACCAATAAATTTACGAAATTTGTGGAAGACAAATTCAATATTAAATTCAAATGGGAGATCAACCCCTCAGACGGAGCGAAGGAAAAGCGCCAAATCTCACTGGCGAGTGGCGATTACCCGGATGCTTATCTGCTCACTCACTACATCGATCAGTTCTCACAGGCAGATCTTCTGAAGTATGGCAAACAAGGCGTACTGATTCCATTGAACGATCTAATTGATAAATATGCTCCTAATATTAAAGCAGCTATGGAAAAAAACGATAATTTGAGAACACTTAACACTGCGCCTGATGGTAATATCTATGGACTTGTTGCTTACACAGAGTGCTTTCACTGCTCCTATCCGAGCAAAATGTGGCTCAACACCGAGTGGCTGAAGAAGCTGAATCTGGAAATGCCGAAGACAACCGAAGAATTCAAAAAAGTGCTAGAAGCTTTCAAAACTCAAGACCCGAACGGTAATGGAAAAGCGGATGAAGTGCCGCTGAGCGGCTCGATTGAGGAGTTTGGCGTACGGATTGTACCCTTCCTGATGAATGCCTTTGTATACGATGATGACCGCAATTATCTGAACATGGCAGATGGAAAAGTTCAATCGGCGGCTGTCACACCGGAGTGGAAGGAAGGCTTGACCTATATCAAATCTCTGTTTGATGCAGGTTTGATTGATCCAGGAGCATTCACACAGAACGCGGAGGCCTTCAAGAAAATCGGAGAAAATGCCGATGCGGAAATTCTGGGCGCTGGTGCGGGCATGCACCCTGCGATTTTCGTTAATATTGATCCAGGCAATAGAAGCTCGGCACACTACAACCCTGTACCACCAATTAGCGGACCGGAAGGTATCTCCTATGCGACTCATGATGCAGGCGGTGTATCCCCAGGAGCAAAATTTGTAATCACCAACAAAGCGAGCGAGGAAGCACAGATCGCTTTAATTAAAATGGTAGACTACATGTTTACTTCTGAAGGACAGACCAATGGTGGAAGCGGCATGAAGGGCATTGACTGGACGGATCCAGTAGAAGGCGATGTAGCGCTAGACAAAGACGTTAAACCAGTCATCAAGACCATTCCTATGGCTGAAGGCGAAGCGCCGCGCAATGCGGGCTGGAGCGGTATGGGTCACTTCTATATGCCAAAAGAGTACCGTGACACCTTCGTTCAAGGTACGGATGTTTACGATTCATCAAGCTATGAACGCAGATTGTATGATGCAACTCTGTTGTATGCGGGACATGAGCCTAAAGAATTATTCCCGATCTGGTCGATTTGGATTGATCCAAGCGAAATTGATGAAGCGAGCTTACTGCAAACCAACATCAAAAATTACATTGAGCAAAATCAGCTTCAATTCATTACAGGCAACAAGGATCTGAGCAAGGATTGGGATGCTTATATAAAAGGTCTGAAAGACCTGAAGCTGGATCGTTACCTCGAAATCTTGCAAAAGGCTTATGAAACTTCTAAAAAATAAAATATTGAAATCAGAATCAGGTGCTGTAAGATATACCCCAGCACCTGATTTCTTGATTTTAAGGAAAATATACATTTATTTACGGAGGATCAGCCATGACAGAAGAGAAACATTGCAATCATCAATTTGTAGTTCCAAGACGAGGACTACCGAATACAAGCATAAGACTTGCGGAAAAGAAGCCGGTGACGGTCGCCTTTTTGGGCGGGTCCATTACAGAGGGGGCAGGTGCTTCCGAGGCAGACACGTTTAGCTGGAGAGCGCTGACTGGTAAGTATCTGCAGGAGCGATTTGTGAATCATGAATTCCGATTCATCAATGCGGGAGTAGGTGGAACGAACTCCACGCTGGGCGCCCATCGATTACAGGCTCATGTCCTGCAATACGGTAAGGTTGATCTGCTGTTTGTTGAATTTAGCGTCAATGACAACAGCGACCGGGAAGAATCGATTAGAGGCATGGAAGGAATTGTGCGCCAGTGCAGACGGTTGTCGCCCGCCACTGACATTTGCTTCTTGTATACGGCAGCAGAAAAGAATCTGTCAGGGAGCAACCCCTTTAACATTGCTGTCCACGAAGAAGTAGCTGAGCATTACGATCTTCCATCTGTTAATTTCGCAGCAAGAGTTTATGCGCAGACTCAGGCGGGACAAATGGAGTGGACCGAGCTCGCACCGGATGGATATCATCCCAATGATGACGGTCATGCGTTGTATGCTTCTTTTTTACAGGAGTATTTAGAGACAGCTCTTGTTCCTGACAACAAATATTCGATTAGCGGAAGTGCTTTAAGTATTCCTCCTCTAGAGGAGCGGAATTATGAATACGGCAACTTACTGGATTTCAGAGGCGCTGATCATGCAGATGGATTTGAGCTATGTGAGCTTACCCCTGAAGATCCGCTGATGAACTGGCGATTTGGAACGGAGCATTTATATACGAACAGTAAAGAGGCATCATTTTCTTACACAGTAACCGGACAGAGCGTGGGTCTGCTGCTGCTCTACGGTCCGGATAGTGGGATATTCGAATATTCGGTGAATGGCGGTCCTTTTCATGCGGTTAATTTATTCGACGAATGGTGTCCACTCGCGTATCGGCCCATTATTGCTTTGTTCGGAATCCAGGAACAACGTAAGGAGTTGCAAGTTACTGTGCGAATTACAGGGGAAAAGGATGAACAGAGTAAAGGCACCAGTCTGCGTATTCTGAAGCTGATGTACAATTGATTATTTTTGCGAAGGGAATAATATCCCTCTTATTAAGCGTTTACAATATTATGAAAGTTGGTGTTGATCATTTCCTTTATAGAACACAGCGTCAATTCTTCTCCTATCGTAATCCGCCTGACTGATTATGGTGTTCTGCCGGATTCCGGCTTGGATGCTCAACCGGCCATGATCAGAGCCATTCAAGCTGCCGCTGATTTAACTGGAAAGGTCCTGCTGGATTGTCCGAAGGGCTGCTATCATTTCTATCCAGATGAGGCGATCCGGAAGCCCTACTACATCTCCAACACTACCAGTGAAGAAGAGAATCCTGATGTCACCAAGACTATAGGAATTCTGCTAAAGGGGCTGCGAAATTTAACGATTGAGGGAAATGGCTCTCTATTTATCTTCCATGGCAAGCAGACCATGTTCTTGCTGGATGGATGCAAAAATGTAGAGATTCGTAATTTACATACCGACTATACCCGGCCGACTGTGACAGAGATGACGATTACTGAAAGTGGTACGCATTATTTCGATGTTCAGGTTCACTCCGATTCGCGGTATGAGATCAGGGATGGCAAGCTGGTCTGGATCGGTGAGGGCTGGAGCTTCTCGGAAGGACCTATGCAGACCTATGATCCACTTAGCAATACGACTTGGCGGATGGACAACTGGTCGGAGCTGGCTGATTCTGTAGAAGAGCTGGAGCCGATGAAGCTCCGCTTGCATTTTGATCATGGGCCTGAGGTTGTCCCCGGGCATGTCCTGCAAAGCCGTGATGGAATTCGCGATCAGGTAGGTGTCTTCATTGTGGAAAGCTCTAACATTACCTTCAGTAATGTGGGGCTGCATTTTTTACATGGACTTGGTGTTGTAGGACAGTTCAGTGACAATCTCACTTTTCAACGCATGGATATTTCGCCGCGCCTAGAAACAGGCCGAACAGTTACTGGCTTTGCGGATTTCATCCACATGTCCAGCTGCCGAGGTAAAATAACCGTTGCGGACAGCCGTTTTGCCGGTTCACATGATGATGTTGTCAATGTCCATGGTACCTATCTACGGATCGTGGAGCAGACATCGGCAAATAAGGTAAAGGTTCGCTTCATGCATCCGCAGACCTACGGTTTCCTGGCCTTTCATCCGGGAGACGAAATTGAATTTGTTCGTTCTGGCTCTCTGACTACCTATGCGGCTAATGAAGTGATAGAGGTTACGCGTCTCAATCCACGCGAGCTAATGCTGACTTTAGCACAACCGATTCCTGAAGGGATTGGAAGCTATGATGTGATCGAGAATGTAACCTGGACACCGGAGGTTGAAGTCGTAAATAATCACCTTGCGCGGGTACCGACCCGCGGTATCCTTGTGACAACCCGGCGTAAAGTAGAGATTAAGGGGAATGTTTTTGAACGGATGCAAATGAGTGCAATTCTGATTGCTCTGGATGCGGAATCTTGGTATGAGTCTGGCAAGGTGGAGGATGTGACCATCGCTGAGAATCATTTTATTGAATGCGGGGGCATTGGGCATCCGGTTATATTAATTTTGCCAGAGAACACAGAGATTGATCAGAGTGCCCCTGTTCATCAGGGCATTGTCATTAAGAACAACAGGTTTGAGATTGGTGAAACGTTAGCCCTTAGTGCCAAGAGTACCCGAGGACTGGTCTTCAGTGCTAACGAAAGGGTTACTCTTGGGGATAACACGGACCGTCTTTCCAGTCTTGAGGATGCGATACGTTTAACTGCCTGCAGCGAGGTCGACATTCTCGATTATTTGTGAATTGAGTTAGCTTAGGTTGTGTTAGATCGCGATATGGATCGGTAGATCGATGTATAGAAAACGCTTTATCTGATCTTTATAATGAGGGCATACTTGGGGAAAACATCATTTAATTCATGACAGATAATGAGGGAGAGAACCGATGAAACTTCAATATGACAAGCCAGCAAATGTATGGACCGAAGGGCTTCCGATTGGGAATGGCCGTCTGGGTGGTATGATATTCGGCGGTGTGGAGAAGGAGAAAGTCAGTTTAAACGAGGATACATTATGGTCCGGATTCCCAAATAATGGGAACAATCCCGGTGCTAAGGAGGCTCTGCCAAAAGTACGAAAGCTGATTCAGGAGGGCCGCTATACTGAAGCGGACACTCTGACTAGAGAGATGTTGGGTCCGTACACCCAATCGTATCTGCCTTTTGGAGAATTACTCCTTCGTTTTGAGCATGGCGATGTTTATCAATCCTATCGGCGGACATTAGATATTGAACATGCGGTTCACCGCATTGAATACAAGATTGGTAATGTTACTTATACCCGTGAGATGTTCGCTTCACATCCTGATCAGCTGCTCGTGCTGCGACTGACTGCAAGTGCACCGGGAGCGCTGAATGTACATGCTACGCTAGATAGTTCCCTTCGGCATAGCCTTCACGCGCAGGGGGATAACTTTGTACTCTCAGGAATTGCACCGGAGCATGTTGATCCAAGCTATTTTTGGAGTGACAATCCCATCCAATACGGAGAATCTGGCAAGAGCAAGGGCATGGCCTTTGAAGGACAGCTCTCTGTAGTAGCAGAGGGTGGGGAAGTTACCGTTGACGGTAGTGGAATTCATCTGTTGGGAGGAACGGCTGCAACTTTCTATTTCAGCGCGGCTACAGGCTTTAACGGCTTTGATAAAATCCCGGGAGCTGAGGGGAAAGATGCTTCTGCTATTGCTGCTTCTTACTTGGCAGATGTGAATGGAAAGTCTTACGACAGTCTGCTTCAAGCGCATATCGACGATTACCGATCACTTTTCGACCGGGTGAAGCTCCAGCTGGGTAAGACGTTAGCCCCGGAGGCGATGTCCACAGAGCAGCGGATTACGACTTACTCGGCACAAGATCCCGGTCTTGTTGAGCTACTCTTCCATTTTGGGCGCTATTTGATGATCGCAAGCTCGCGCCCCGGAACGCAAGCTACTAATCTGCAGGGAATCTGGAATGCGGTTACCCGTCCGCCGTGGAGCAGTAACTATACACTTAACATCAACACAGAGATGAACTATTGGCCAGCTGAAATTTGTAATCTGGCAGAATGCCATGAGCCGCTGCTGGATATGATCGGCAACTTGGCGAAAATGGGTACGGAGACTGCTCAAGTCAACTATGGTGCCCGAGGTTGGGTAGCTCATCATAATACGGATATTTGGGCACAAACAGCACCGGTGGGAGATTATGGTGACGGAGATCCAAGCTGGGCTTACTGGACGATGAGTGGTGTTTGGCTGACACAGCATCTCTGGGAGCATTATGCTTTTGGCGGAGACGAGGAATATTTGCGGACTTCAGCGTATCCTGTAATGAAGGAGGCAGCCCTGTTCGCACTGGACTGGCTTATTGATGACGGCAACGGCAGGCTTATTACCTCCCCATCTACTTCACCGGAGCATAAATTCCGGACAGCGGAGGGTTTAGCAGCAGTTAGCGCAGGTGCCACGATGGATATTTCGCTCATCTGGGAACTGTTTACGAATTGTATCGAAGCTTCAATAACGCTTGGAACAGATGAAGATTTGCGTGCAGAATTGGTGAATGCTCGTAAGCGTCTATTGCCACTGCAGGTTGGTAAGTACGGACAATTGCAGGAATGGTCCTTAGATTTTGAGGATGAGGATATGTATCATAGACATACCTCGCATTTGGCCGGCATCTATCCGGGCCGGCAGCTGACAGAAGCAGAGACCCCTGAGCTGTTCGCTGCAGCCAGAACCTCACTTGAACGGCGCGGGGATGAGAGCACAGGCTGGAGTCTGGGCTGGAGAGTTGCGCTTTGGAGCCGCTTCCGGGATGGCAACCGCTCACTACGCCTGCTCTCAAACATGCTGCGGCTGGTGAAGGACGGGGAGTCCGAACAGTATAGTCACGGCGGCGTTTATGCCAATCTGCTTGGTGCACATCCACCATTCCAAATTGATGGTAACTTCGCCGCTTCTGCCGGAATTGCTGAGATGCTACTACAATCTCACCTCGGGTATCTGGATCTGCTGCCTGCACTGCCAGATGAATGGCAGGAGGGAAGCGTGGCGGGGCTGCGTGCCCGCGGTGGCTTTGAAGTTAGTATTCAGTGGGATAAAGGGCATTTCGTGGAAGCGCAGATTATCTCCCTACTAGGCAATGAATGTGTGATCCGCACAGATGCTTCGATTATAGTGAGTAATGGCGGTAATGAAATGAAGTGTGACCGTTCCGCAGATGGAATGGTAAGCTTTCCTACGACCGCCGGCCAGACCTACAAGCTTATGATTGGTGAGCAATAATAGTCATTTTCATTTAGGAATATGGACAGCAGCAGGGACCTGAATTGCAGGCTCTGCTGCTGTTTTTTTGTACGAATATAATGCTGATCAACAATTAGGGAAAAACTCCCTGAAATTCGGAGGTTTCTGCTCGCAAGACTAACAATCAGGGAATTTCTCCCTGAAATTCATCCGATCTGGTGGTGAAATTGGAATTCGCTCTGTTTTTTAGGGAGGAATTCCCTCATTACATTGAAATATAGTGTTTTCTGGATTTTTTTAGGGAGGTTTTCCCTAATCTATCTCTTCTAGCGGTCCGAAGGTGAAAACGAAGTGTGGATACGAAATTGTTGAGCATCGAAGTATTATATATACACCCTCTTCATCTTGTCATCGACATGAATACTAGGGAGATTTAGGTTTGTTTTTGAGTTGTGTTAGATCACGGTATGGATCGGTAGCTCGTTGTATAGAAAACGCTTTATTTGATCTTTATAATGAGGGCATACTTGGGGGACACAGGTACAGAGCCTGCCGCCTTCAAGGTCCAAAACGCAGTAACAAGGAGGCAAATCATGCTAACTGATGGTGCTACAACGGTAAAAGTGAATACGGACACAGCAACTCTTATCCGTGTAACCAATGATGAGGTGAATCTGGAAATTGATCTCGGGACGGGTGAAGCATCCGTTGCCCGTGGAAACACTTCTCATGTAAAAGGGATTCGCAGCGCATTCCGCTGGCAGGGTCGAGAATACAACACTGAACATTATCAGAATCACACACTGAAGTCTCAGGAAGTAGTAGTTCGCGAGGGTTTTGGTAAAGGTGTTCATGTGGTCATTTTGCACGAAACGTCCCTGCTGCCACAGCTGGAGCAGCATTTCTATATTTATGAATCTTCTTCGTTTGTGTTGATGCAAATTGTAATTGCAAGTGACGAGGAGATTAAGGCGAACCGGATGGCGGTCATTCAGACCAAATCGGTGTCAATTGGCGGGGAGTCAGGTCAACCAGAAGAACCGAGCATTCTGCGTGTGCCGTATGACAACGACAAATGGGTCAGATATACAGTAGTGAAACCGCCGATGGATACGGAAAGCTATGAAGTTACTGCAATGTTCGCGCCGGAAAGCCGGCAGGGAATTATTATGGGTTCCATTACACATAAGGTGTGGAAAACAGGGATTCGTATCAAAAGCGAGCAGAGCGGAGGGATCGTGGAGCTGGATCTTTACGGCGGCGCTGTAAGTGAAATGACCCGCGATTCCCAGCCACATGGTTATGTGAAAGGAACAAGAGTAGAGTCGCCGCTCGTTTTCGTAGGGTTCTATGATGATTACAGAAAAGGTCTTGAAGCGTACGGTCAGGCTAATACCTGGATAGAGGCTCCTCTGTCATGGGATGGCGGCGTTCCTATCGGCTGGAATAGCTGGTCTGCGGCAATGGCTGAGCTTGATTACGATCTGTATACGTCCACTAGTAATTTTCTGAAGAATGAAGTGCAGCCGCTAGGGTTCCAGAATGAGGACACGCTGTACATCAACTTTGATGCGTTCTGGGACAATTTCACACCAGAAGAAATGAAGAATGCACTGGACCTGGTTAGGGAGAATGGTCATAGACCGGGAACTTACTGGACGCCTTTTGCCTTCTGGGGAAGTCCGGCTCAGTTCGGAGATACCGTGGAAGGTACAAACGGAAAATACACTTATGGTGATATCCTGCTGCGGGACAGTGAAGGAGAAATTCTGCCGGATGTTGATGGAGGACTGGCCATTGACCCGACACATCCAGGAAACCTGCAAAGAATAGATTGGTACACGAATAAATTCATCTCGGAAGGCTTCGAGTATGTCAAGCTAGACTTCTTGGCGCACGGTGCGCTGGAAGGGCAGCATTACAATCCGGAGATTACGACGGGAATAGCAGCGTATCACTATGGAATGACTTACTTGCAGAGCAAGCTCTCACCAGAGGTAATCGGTCGGCCGTTCTTTATCAATCTGTCCATCGCGCCATTGTTCCCTTATGCGTTTGCACATAGCCGCCGGGTATCCTGTGATGTATTCGGCACGCTACACGATACGGAATATTTGCTCAACTCGGTGACACATGGCTGGTGGATGAGTCATACCTTGTACCATTACAATGACCCGGATCATTCCGTGCTCTACAAGAGCCATAACCAAGATGCCACTGGCTGGCATGAAGGACGGAGTCGGCTGACTGCTTCGGTCATCGCTGGAACGGTACTGCTGTTAGGGGATGATTTCCGAAAAGAGGAAGCCGCCGCCCGGGCCAAAGCATGGTTGGGCAATAAAGAGATTATGGATGTCGCCCGCCTAGGGAAAACTTTCCACCCTGTTGAAGGGGATCTTGGCAAGCAAGCTTCCGATGCTTTCGTACTTGAAGATACAGAAGACAATACATTCTATCTTGCTGTCTTCAACTATGATGCTGTGAATTCAGCTCATAAATCGATCTCCTTGGAGCGTGCAGGGCTGAAGGGTCAAACGGCTTACCAACTGATTGATCTATGGGAAGGTACACCAGGAGAAGCAGTGGGAGAGCTTGTAGTTACGCTCGAGCCGGCAGAGTCCAAAATCTTCAAATTAACGGTAAAAGCCAACTGATTATACACATTGAAAAAAGAATACGCGCAACCGCTTCTCGCGGATAGCGCGTATTCTTTTTTGTTGAAGGCTTACATTCGTATTCGGCTTAGCGGATTAAGGCGGTACTGTGTTGGATTAATGCCGTAGCAGGCACTGAAATGTCTGGTGAAGGGATGGATGGAAGGATAGCCCAGCTTCTCGGCAATTGCAGTCACACTAAGCTCACTCTCCAGAAGCAGCCCTGCCGCCCGTCTCATGACCAGATGATGATGATAGACGCGTGGCGTCATTCCAGTCTCCCGTAGAAACAGCTGGTGGAAATATGTCCGCTTGAGCCCGCAGAACTGTGCCCAATCTTCGATAGATTTACCACGCTCGGGGTGGGTGTTCAAATATTCCAGCAGGCGGACAATACGATAATCACTTGGCTGATGCTGATGTAGGGCATTATACCAGCTCAAGATCCAGCCGTACAGATAGCTAATGGCCATCTCATTACGATAGAACAGCGCGTTATTGTAAGACTTGGCAATCATCACAAGACTATCGTATAGCAGGGGATATTTAGCTAGAGGAAATACGCAAGGCAACTCATTCAGCTCTGCACAGGGTGCTTCGGTGGCTTTTTTTTCAAATTGTAAGACTTCAGGGGCATGGATAAATGAAAGATTATTGGATACTGGAGAGCGGTTGTCCCATAAATCAAAATAGATGTTGTAGGACGACAGTGGATGAGAAGGCATGATATGAAAAGCATGGGGCTGACCGGGACGGAGAAAGACAAGCGTCCTCCGTTCAATCGGATAACGTATTCCGTCGATCTCCATGTCACCGGGGCCATCCGTAAACAAGTGGAACGCGTATGCATTACCGACTCTCAGATGCTCATTGCTGCTGCCGTCGTACACATAAGGCATGATTGCGCCGACATACGGTGTCATTTCAGATAGTTTTTTCATGCGGCCCCTCTTTTCTTATATTACCGTACTAATCGTCAAATAATCGAACAGGTCAACAAAGACAGTTAGCCATACCAAATGTTACGATAAACGCAATGAATTGGCAACCTATTAGGTAGGTAAAAGAAAGTGTGATTCGTCTTAAGAGAGAGTTAATCAGTAATGGCTTGAGATTATTTTACGGACTAATTAACAACAGATTTAGAGCGTTATCACAATTACACAGATTCTAGTAAAGACAGGAGAAGATAAAATGAGCGACTTTAGATTATGGTATTCTACCCCTGCAACGAATTGGTCACAAGGCTTGCCTTTGGGCAACGGAAGAATAGGTGCAGTAGTGATGGCTGCTCCGTATCGTGAGGTATGGAACATGACTGAGGTTACCTATTGGTCGGGTCAAGCCGAGCCGGAGCTCGCGCCTTTCGGTGGTAAAGCTGCGCTGGAAGAGATGCGAGAACACTTCTTTGCCGGTGATTATAACGAAGGTGACCGTCTAGCCAAACAACATCTGCAGCCGAAGAAACGGAATTTCGGTACGAATCTTGGATTATGCGAGGTCGTCATTGACTTTGTAGAACAGGATACGGATTCCGGGTCAGCAGCGGCAATCGAGCGAGAGCTGGATTTAACCTGTGCGGTGGCTCGGACAGTGGTTCAGAGTAAAGGAACAACGCTGCATCGTGAGATTTTCGCCTCTCATGCTGATGATCTGGTGGTTTCAAGAATTTGGAGCGATGAACGGGGGGGCGTATCCTTCACGATCGGTCTGGAGGGCGGTTCAGAGTCGCTTACGGCTCAAGTCGTGAATGACGACACTATTGAATTCAGAGGACAAGCCACAGAAAATGTGCATAGTGACGGCACTTGCGGGGTATGGGCAAAAGGACAAATTAAGGTAAGCATTTCCGGTGGTACGATGTACAGAGGGGAAGGTCAATTGAGAATTGCCGGCGCCAATGAGGCGCGAATTTATTTTGCCGTCAGCACCGATTACAACCGTAGTAACTCGGAGTGGGAAATGGAGAGCAGCAGCACTTTACAGCAGGCTTTGCTTAAAGGCTATGCGCAGTTAAAAGAAGATCATATCGAAGATTATGAGCAAGAATATGGTAAGGTGGATATCCAATTAGGTACCACGGGGAAGGTGAATCTGCCGACTGACAGGCGTATTCGATTACTGGCACAGGGCCAGGAGGAGGATTCGCAGTTGTTCGCGTTGTTCCTGCAGTACGGACGTTACCTGACTATCGCTGGAGCACGGGCAGACTCCCCGTTACCGCTGAATTTACAGGGAATATGGAATGATGGTGAGGCTTGCCGTATGGGCTGGAGCTGTGACTATCATTTGGACATCAATACACAAATGAATTACTTTCCGACGGAAGTCGTAAATCTTGGGGATAGTCATCTACCATTAATGCGCTATATTGAAGATTTGTCTCATGCTGGAAAGGCAAGCGCTCGCGATTTCTATGGCAGCAAAGGCTGGGTAGCACACGTATTCTCGAATGTCTGGGGATTCACGGCTCCGGGCTGGGAGACCTCTTGGGGACTAAACGTAACAGGTGGGCTATGGATTGCGACGCATCTGATGGAGCATTATGAATACAGTCAGGACCGTGTATTTCTGGAGCAACAGGCCTATCCAGTGCTAAAAGAAGCCGCAGCATTCTTCCTGGATTATATGACCATTCATCCCAAATACGGCTGGTTAGTGACCGGACCTTCGAACTCGCCGGAGAATCATTTCTATCCTGCGGATAGCAGCGAGGGGGCACAGCAGTTGTCTATGGGGACCACCATGGATCAGATGCTGGTGAAAGACCTTTTTGATTTCTGCTTAAAGTCTGCGAAACTACTGAATACGGACGAGGAACTACAGGAGCAGCTGAAGGAAGCAATACCCAAGCTGCCACCGTTTCAGATCGGCAAGAGAGGGCAACTGCAAGAGTGGCTCGAGGACTACGAGGAAGCGCAGCCGGAGCATCGGCATTTGGCTCATTTATACGCAGTATATCCAAGTAATCAGATCACACCGGAAAAGACACCTGAACTTAGCGCTGCGGTGAGAGTAACACTTGAGAACCGGATGGTTCAGGAAGAACTAGAGGATGTGGAATTTACCGCCGCATTGTTCGGACTCGGCTTTGCTAGATTGTACGATGGAGAAAAGGCCTTTAATCATATTTCTCATTTGATAGGCGGACTCAGTTTCGATAATTTATTTAGCTTTTCCAAATCAGGCATTGGAGGAGCGGAGTGCAATATTTTTGTGATCGATGGGAATTTCGGGGGTACGGCTGTTATTGCCGAGATGCTGCTGCAAAGCCATGAGGGTGAAATACATCTGCTGCCTGCGCTTCCAAAAGCATGGGGTACAGGATCGGTATCTGGACTGCGGGCCAAAGGAAATGCTGAGGTCGATGTAGCTTGGGACAATGGTCAATTGGTGGAAGCTACGATCCGTACTTACTCGCCAGGAACCGTGACACTTCGGTTGGGAGATAGAAGAACTACTGTTCAAGGAGAAATAGGAGGAAGCTACTATTTCAACAGCCAGTTGGAGTTGGTATAATGATTCGGCGTGGAATGCCACCCGCTTTAATTATGCGTTTGAATGCTGGTCTATTAGTTATTAGTGCATGATTAAAGGGCTATTCGGTCTGCTATGGGCCGGGTAGCCCTTTTGCGATAACTGCAAATTAACGATTTATGCTTGAAAATAACTTTCATTTATTTGGAACATATTCGCCTAAGAGGAAAAGAATATAATAGAAGAAGTAGACAACAAAGAGGAGGGGACATCTGTGTACAGTATTTTTCTAGTTGATGATGAAGAAATGGGCCTTGAGATGATGAGAGACTATATCCGCTGGGAAGAAATGGGTATCTATGTCGTCGGAACTGCGAGTAATGGTAGAGAGGCTTTAGAAAAGATAGAGGCCATTAGACCTGATATTATTCTAACAGATGTTCAGATGCCGATCATGAACGGTATAGAAATGGCTAAAAAAATTCATGAGAACTATGACTGGATGCAGTTAATGTTCCTGACTGGCCATGACGAATTCAACTATGTAAAATCGGCTCTAAATGTAGGTGCTGTCGGATATTTACTGAAACCGCTCGATTTAAGTGAAATTGGAAGCGTTATCGCGAAGGTGAAGCAGCGCTGTGAGGAAGTTCAAATGAAGAAACGTTCCATGGAGGCGGCCAAAACTAACCTTCTTAAGGAGCTTTCCTATGAAAAAAATGCGGAACACGTCGCTGATCTGGCGACCAGCTATTGTAAGCTTACCCGTCAGCCTGAGAAGAACCGCTTCGCAATGGCATTGTTCAGTATCGATCCCATTGAGGCAGAGGGTGAACAGCAGAGTTTGGAGGATTGTAAGAACCGGTTGGTAGCTTTTCTGGATCATTTCTTCAAGTCGAAGAATATAGAGACGGTATTTGTGCCCTATAATGATGGGGAAGTAGGTGTGTTTATGGATGCGCGCCAACAGCCAGGGTATTATGCATGGGAGGATTTGGCGGCAGCTATCCGAAGCGGACTGGATTTCACAGTGACGGCAGCAGTAGGTGCGCAGGAAACCGAATTAACGGAGATACATTGTCTATATAAGCAGACGCGTGAGATCTTAAATGAACGCTTCTATAAAGGGACGGGTTCAATTATTCATGCCTTGGCGATTTCAAACCAGTTCGATAGCGAACATGTGCCGCCATTTAATAGAAAAGAGTGGTTTGAGGCTGTCAATCAGCTAGATTTCGAGCAAGCTGCACAGAAGCTTCATCAGTATTTCGAGGGTTTAGCCCTACTAAGAATCAAGAAAAAAAATATCTGTGACTGGGCGATTGATCTTGTTGATGAACTGCTGGAGCAACTACATCAGCCTGTTCCTGAAGGGGTTAAGCGGGCGGAATTATATCATTCTATCTATAATGCACTGACTTTGAATGAGATTGAGGATTTGATCCTGGGCACTGCAGGTAATGCTATGAGTATGCTGGGTGAGCGTCTTATGGACAAAAATACGAAGCTGGTTCACAAGGTTCGCAGTATGATCGATCAGAATTTTGATCAGCCGATTACGATCAATAGCTTATCTGATCAGGTTTATTTGTCTCCCAACTATTTGCGTTCCATATTCAAGGATAAGACCGGTATCACGATTCACGATTATTTAACACGTATTCGGCTCGATAAGGCTACAGAGTTGCTGGCCGACGGCTCGCTCAAAATTCAGGATATCGCCCAAAGAGTCGGCTACGAAAGCACGTCTTATTTTATTTCCCTATTTCTAAAGAACCAAGGCGTTACCCCTAACGAGTATAGGAAGAGTCTGTGAGTGTGCCAGCACTTCAGTACGGTAATATGAAATAAAAGTTACTTTCCCTTACGAATAGTAAACTTGCGATATGGATATTCGCCCCTCTGCTTTTTACAATTAGGCATGTAATATAACTCAGCACATGTGAGTGGCTTCATCCATCAAGGCAATCAAAGGAGCTTTAGTTCATCGAAAATCGGTAGCGCTTTCAAGATGTTGCTTCACCCCTTTGATGACTTGATGGACAGCTATAGCCCGAATATCACCAATGTGCAAGGAGACCTACAAACGGAGGGATTAAATGTTTGGGAAAGCAATGAAAAGAGGGTTCTTGTTCTTTGTCATGATCTGCTTGGTAATGGGCAGCGGTGGTCAGTTCGCCAGAAGCGTCTATGCCGATGATACGGCAACTATCTATGAAGCTGAAGCTGATGGAAATACTATGACTGGCAATGCTTCTATTTCTGAACACCCAGCGGCTTCCGGGGGGCAGAAAGTCGGAGGCATGTATCAAGGAAGCACTTTGCAGTTCAATCATGTGACTGTAAGTGAGAGTGGGAATTATAAAATTACAGTGTATTATATTTCTGGCGACTCGCGGCCATTCAATATCAGTGCTAATGGCGGCGATAAGCAGTTTGAAGAACCACCCAAGACAGTGGACTGGGATACGGTGGGAACTTATGATGTGACTCTTCCGCTGAATGCTGGAGAGAACAGCGTCCTGATTGATGACAACAACTGGTATTCTCCAGACATCGACAAGATCGTAATTCGTGGACTGGACGACAGCGACCCAAGTGAAGGATCTGGAGGCGACTGGAAGGAGAAGCTGCATGGAACAGTCATCGAAGCTGAAGCGCTTGAAAATATAATTACAGGCAACGCCAAGATAGCGGACAGCAGTGTTGCTTCCGGCGGGAAAATTGTAAAGGATATGAATAAAAACAGTACTTTACAGTTCACAAATGTCACTGTGCCGGCAGCGGGAACGTATTTGATCCGTATTTCCTATATTTCCGGTGACCAGCGACCTGTCTATATGCAGGTGAATGATGGACTGGATGAATTGATTGATCTGCCAAAGACGGCAAGCTGGGATACGGTAGGAACTTATGATGTGGAAGTCTCCTTGCAAGAAGGGTTGAATAAGATCACTTTCTCGGATCATGACTGGTACTCTCCAGATTTCGACCGAATTGAAGTCATTCCGTATACGATCAGTTATGAAGCGGAGTCTCCGGTCAATGATTTAACTGGAGAAGCACGAGTTGGCGATAGCCCGAATGCTTCCGGTGGACAGAAGGTAGGGTATCTGAATGGTGGCAGTTCCTTAACTTTCAATAAGATTATGGCTCCTATGACAGGGGAATATCGAATTACGGTAGCTTATTTCTCAGGTGACCCGCGCAGCTTATACGTCAGCGCTAATGGTGGGGCAGAGCAGTATTATGAACTGCCCAAGACACCAGACTGGGATACGGCTCTCACATATGAGCTTACACTGCCCCTGAACGAAGGCGAGAATACAATTAAATTCTCAGACGGCAATTGGTATGCGCCAGATCTGGATCGCATCATTGTAGAACCGGCAATGGGTACAGATCCTAATCCTCCCGTTGAAGAGGATGGTGATCTGGGGACACCGGGGACTTCAAATAACTACGGGGCCATCACTGTTACCGAATATACTTATGGGACGCTCGTATCGAATGGACCCTATGAAGTGTCCTTTAATACCAAGTCTGGATACGCAAGCTACAAGTGGACGGATGGTCAGAAGCTGCATTGCATCTATAGCAGTATCAAACTCGGTGATACTCTTATCGAGACTAAAAGCTATGAGAATCATGCAAATGCTGGTGCTCCGGTAGAAATTCAGGATGGCTTCGGCAAAGGCGTGGAGCTTACATTTGTCCACACTTCTGTTGGACAGCCGACCCTCAAGCAGGTTTACAAGTTTTATGACGATCAGAAGTATTTCTTAACTCGTCTGGATGCCGTTAGCGATACGGCGCTGCAGACGAATTATATGTCACCTATTACTGTAAAACGTTCTGGTGGTGTGGATATCGGTGCCAGTGCAGATAACCGAGTACTGACCGTTCCTTTTGACAATGATGCTTGGATTCGTTATAAATCACAATCTATGAACCGTGCGGATACCAGCTATGAAATGACGACTATCTTTAATAACTCGACACGAAACGGTCTTGTGCTCGGGTCGGTCACTCATGATACGTGGAAGACCGGAATTGACTGGAAGGGCTCTTCTAATCGGCTGAATGAGCTAGCGGTTTATGGAGGAGCAGCCAGCGATGTTACACGGGATACCCAGCCTCATGGCATTCTTACAGGCGCGGAATTGTCTTCGCCGATGATTATGGTAGGGGCATTCAGTGATTACCGCACAGGGCTTGAGGAATACGGAAAAGCTAATGCGATCATCACACCTCCGCTGGAGCTGAATCCTGAGTTGCCGCAAGGCGTACCGGTTGGCTTTAACAGCTGGGGAGCTTACGAAGGCACACTTTCATATCAGGACGTTGTGGATGTCTCCAATTACTATAAAGAGCACCTAAATGATTTCAACAATAATGGTAATGTATTTATTAATATGGATTCCTATTGGGATAATTTGAATGATAAGCAGCTTGCTGACGCTGTATCAGTAATTAAGGGCAATGGACAGCATGCAGGTATCTATTGGGCTCCATTTGTCTATTGGGGCAACAATATGAGCCAGTTTGTAGAGGGAACCGACAATAAGTATACGTACGGCGACATTGTCCTCAAGGATGCCGAGGGTAAACCTCTGCCTACGCTGGATGGAGCTTTTCCTTTGGATGTGACACATCCAGGTGCTAAGCTGCGCATGAATTATTTTTTGGATAAATTTAAGGATCTGGGTTTTACCTTCATCAAATTAGATTTCTTGACGCATGGTTCGCTTGAGGGGCAACATTTTGATCCAACCGTAACGACAGGAATCCAAGCTTATAATGAAGGAATGCGTTATGTGAAAGAACGTCTGGACGGAACAATGTTCATTAGCGCATCTATTGCACCAATCTTTCCAAGCCAATATGCACACAGCAGACGTATTTCCTGCGACACCTACGGCAAGATCAATGAAACGGAGTACATGCTGAATTCGTTAACTTATGGCTTCTGGCAAAATGGCACGATCTACACCTATACGGATCCCGATCATTTGGCATTGGCCCGTGCTTCCAGCTTAACTGAAGCTCGTAGCCGCATGAACTCTGGCGTTATCGCCGGTACCGTACTTCTCGGTTCTGATGATGTTAACGATCCAAAGGCACAAGAATATATGACTGCCTTGTTTAACAACATGGAGGTTCTCGAATTAGCGTTAAAAGGAAAAGTATTCAAGCCGCTGGAAGGAAATACGAATGCGAATGCAGCGGATACTTTTGTTATGAAAGACGGCAACGATTATTATATGGCCGTATTCAACTACAGTGCCAATGCCGCGGCAGACAAAGCAGTGAATCTCGGTCGCGCTGGATTGGATGCAGCGGAATCGTACACAATGCAAGACCTTTGGACAGGAGAGGTTTCGATGATTACAGGAACACTCGCATTGTCCTTGCAGCCGACTGAATCAAAATTGGTAAAATTAACAGCTGCACCTAAGAAAGTAACAGGTGTAACGCTAGATAAGACAGAGCTAACATTGACCGCTGGTGAAACCGGAAAGTTGACGGCTACGCTATCTCCGGAAGAGGCGGCGAATAAAGCAGTACACTGGACTTCGAGCGATACGTCTGTTGCCACCGTAGTGTACGGAACGGTAACGGCTGTAAATGCTGGGAAAACCACAATTACTGTGGAAACGGTAGACGGCGGCTTCAAAGCTGCGGCAGAAGTTACAGTCAAAGCAGCCTCCCCTGGAGAACCGGGAAATCCTGAAGTACCAGGTAATCCGGGCAACAATAACGGTACCCCTGGTAGCAATGCAGGTCAAAATAATGCTACAGGAACCTTGCTTCTTACGTCAGAGATGCTGAAAGTGGATAGTGTGTCTGGTGAAGTAGTCGTAGTCGTGGAGATAAAGGGAGACATACAGCAAATACAATTATCTTCTGATGTAGTTCGTCAGTTGGCGAATCATACGCTGGTTTTGAAGTCCGGTAAGTTCTCCATAAAGGTGCCTGCGGATCTGCTACGTCAATTGCAGAATAAGCTACCGGAAGCTCAGCGGGATGATAGCACGATAACCCTGAAATTAGTACCACTGAGCAATAAGGCTAATGAGATCATTGCAGCAGCGGCGGGAACTACTCATGCACAGGTTAGACTCATGGGGGATGTCTATGAGTTCAGTCTGTCAGTGACCACGAAAACTGGCACAATAGAAACGCTCTCTACGTTTGATCAACCCATTACGCTAAGTCTGACAGTGGGAGAAGGTTTTGATTCCAAGCGTGGAGGCATTTACTATATTGCGGATAACGGTAAGCTGGAATATATCCCTGCAAATTATGCTGGCGGTGTATTGACAGCAGAAGTTAATCACTTCAGCAAATATGCTGTTCTGGAGCTCAAACGGACCTTTGTAGATGTGCCAGCCAATCACTGGGCTAGTTCTGCAATCCAAGAGCTGGCAGCGAAGCTGTATGTTCAAGGGACTAGCAAAGACAAGTTTGAACCTAACCCTGCGATTACACGTGCCGAGTTCACCTCTATGCTCGTACATTCTCTTGGATTGACCACTAAGGGAGATATTAGCTTTGCTGATGTGTCACCGTCTGCTTGGTATGCAGAGTCCATTTCTATCGCTTACAAGGCCGGTATCGTGAGCGGCAGAAGTACGTCCAAGTTTGAGCCGAGCGCACAGATCACCCGTGAAGAAATCACGGTCATGTTAATGAAAGCCTATGAACTGAAGAATGGCAAAGGAAGTGTGGCTTCAACTGACGTGGCATTCACCGATATGAAGCAGGTCTCCTCTTGGGCAGCCGCTTCTGTAAAGGGTGCAGCCGGCCTAGGACTGGTTCAAGGCCAAGGTCAGGGTCTGTTTGCACCAAAAGGGATCGCTTCCAGAGCAGAAGCGACTCAAGTGATCTATAACTTGATTATGAAGTAAAACATTGCAAATATACAGTTGAACGAAGGAGTTAAGCAATCTCTAGATGCTTAGCTCCTTCGTTTTTGGTGTTCACTGAAGCTTTAGTAAGTAGCTAGCGTCCCAATGATAATGGTTATATCGAGGGGCTCGTGGCAAGCTCGTGGTAACTAGGCTAGGTGAGAGCAATTAGGGAAAATCCCCCTGAAAATAGCCAGAAAACTCCTGGATGCAATGTAATTAGGGAAATCCTACCTAATAATCGGGCGAATTCTGAATTTACCTCCAAATCAGCAAATAATCAAGGAGGATTTCCTTGATTATCAGTATAATGAGCAAAAATCGCCAAATTTCAGGGAGGATTTCCCTAATTGTTAATCAATATTCCTGATTTCTCAATAAGCTTTGCGGTTATTCAGATGCGTCGTTCCTTACATTTCCTTTTGTGGTAAGCGAATTTGCACAGTAGTTCCTATTCCGAGCCTACTAAACACCGTAACGCCGTAATTCTCACCAAATCTCAGTTTTATTCTTCGATCTACGTTTGAAATCCCATACCCTCGTCCGGGTTTATCGTCAAGCAAAGTGTGAAGTGTCTCTCGGTTCATCCCCATGCCATCATCAATTACAGATAGAATAATATCACTATCCTCGACTACGCCTTTGATATGGATATTAAGCGGGCTTTCCTGATTCCAGACGGCGTGAAGCACCGCATTTTCTACAAAGGGCTGTAAGGCAAGCTTGACTGTAGAATAAGGTAAGATCGCTTCATCCACATTGTAGGTGATGTTCAGTTGTCCTTTGAATCGGATCAGCTGAATGGCATTGTAGCTCTGCGTCAGCTTTAATTCCTCATTGATGGTCAGTATGCTTTTCCCTTTATTCAACGATATTCGATAAAACTTGGCGAGATGAAGCACCAAATCCTGAATACGAGTATCTTGATGCTTTAAGGCAAGTGACGAGATGGAGCCCAGTGTATTGTACAGAAAATGGGGGTTAATCTGGGCCTGAAGCAGGTCAAGCTCTGCCTCCTTATTCTGTAGCTCCTTCTGATAGACTTCGGTAATTAAACTCTTTAAACGTGTAGTCATTTGCTTGAAGGCAAAATGAAGCTGGCCAATCTCATCATTGCCTAAATATTCATCATTCGTAGGGTTGAAGTCACCACGTTCTAACCGCCGGATCATTCGGATTAACATTCGAATACGCTTGCTAAACATCGATGCAGTAATATAAATCAACAATAATGCGACGACTATAAAGCCTAAAGAAATTTTGATGATGAGCTCTGACAGTGATTTCGCATCCTGAATGATACTGTCATAAGGGAAAATAGAGACGGTTTTCCATCCATTTGTGAGCGTGTTATAGACGGCGAAAGCCTTTTCTCCTTTATATGTAGTATCAAATCTGCCAGAAGGCAATTCATCAAAGTTCTGATCAAGCATTTCCGGCAGACTTGTATTTAATAATTGTTTGTCGGCGGCTGATAAAATAAGGCCCTTGTCATTAACGATAAAAATATCTTTGCCGCCTGCTTCTTTCTCCATTAAAGAATAGATCACCGATTCGGATATTTCGAAGACCAGAATACCGTAGGGATATTGGTTGCGATTATTGTTCAGTAACCTAGCCAGTGTAAACATTGCGGGATTATCTTGTGACTGCGGTGAGGACAGATGAATAATATTCCCGTGAGACTGCATCAGCTGATTGTACAGCTCTGTCTCCTTCACTTCCGGTGTAACCGGCTTGATATAGTAATTATCTTTGGGCAGTGATGGATTGTCGGAATAAATGAAAACGCTACCAAAATCGGGATAGGCAGCCATTACCGTGTCTATACGATTGCCAATATATTGATAGACGTCTAGATAAGATGGATCATCTTGATATTCGCTCGTGAGGTAAGTGGCTAGCCTATTATCCAAGTAAATAGAAGCGGAAATATGCTCATAGCTGTCCAGTTTGTTCTCCAGGTTCTTGTTGATCTGGGCCGTTGAATTCATCATATTGATGTAGATTTGATCGGTCAGCTTTGATTTTGTAAGTTCGAATGAAAAATAGACAAAAAGCATCATTGGAATAATGGTGACCAGAACGAACACGAGGAATAGCTTGGAGCGAAAGCTAAGGTCGATAAAAGGCATATAAATATACTTTTTGTAAAAATGACGCATCGTAGAAGTCCCTTCTTTACTGTGAATTCACGGAAAGCCAAGTTTATCATATCAGACTGAATATCGAAATCCAATGCTCGAATGTTCCGAAACTCCTTTAAAAAGCGCTATCATTCGGAGGATTGAAGTATAGAAAGGAGCCCTATGCGGACTTAAGATGAATAGGAGAGAAGTTGAATCGAGATGTAGCAAGGCATGCTGCACTAAATAAAAAGGGAGGGTATTTGATGCATAAAGCAAGCGCTATCAAAACAGTCAGGGGCAATAATCTTTGGTACAGATTAAAAGAGCAGAAATGGTTATTTTTGCTGATGCTGCCTGCCATAATTGCGACATTGCTATTTTCCTATGGACCTATGTTTGGTATGTATATGGCATTTACAAACTATCAGCCGGGCGGAGGGTCGTTTTTCCAACAATTCTTCCATGCTGAGTTTGTAGGCTTCAAGTGGTTTGAGTATTTCTTCACCACAGGAGATTTCTACCGTGTAATGCGCAATACGCTTGCGACAAGCCTTTTGACCTTGTTATTCGGGTTTCCGGCGCCGATCATACTCGCGCTTGTGCTGAATGAAGCAAGACAGGGATTTTTTAAACGCTTCGTACAGACGGTTTCCTATCTACCGCATTTTATCTCTTGGGTTATCGCCGCGAACATTGTAATCACGTTGCTGGCATCCGATGGGATGTTCAACAACCTGCTAGTTACGCTCGGGATTGTGAATGAGCCGGTAGCTTTTCTACAAAACGGACCTTTATTCTGGTGGATTATCGCCTTGTCCAATATGTGGAAGGAAATGGGCTTTAGCGCCATTATGTATCTAGCTGCAATATCCGCTATTAACCCGGAGCTTTACGAAGCTGCAAGGGTAGATGGAGCCAGCAGATTTAAGCAAATGTGGAATATTACGCTACCTGCTTTGCGGCCAACCATCGTGATCTTGGCCATTCTTGCAGTCGGTGGTATTTTGAACGCTGGCTTTGAACAACAATATCTGTTGCAAAATAACACCGTGCTTGAATATTCAGAAGTTATCGATATTTATGCATATAAATACGGGTTGCAAAACAGCATGTTCTCATACGGGGCTGCGGTGGGGGTATTCAAATCCGTTATTGCCTTCATTCTTGTTGTAATTGTGAATCGGATTTCTAGAAAAGTGAACGACCAAGCGTTGTTCTAAATAACAAAATGGAGAGGAGCGCTTGAGATGTTTTTAAATAGATACGGAGATCATATCTTTAAGTCTTTTGTATATTTGATTCTTATTCTTGTGTTGCTAGTTACCTTCTTACCTTTTTGGAATATTCTCGTACTTTCATTAAATGCTGCGGAGGATACGGTTCGGGGTGGCGTCTACTTTTGGCCCAGAGATATCACCTTTGATAGCTACAACCAAATTTTGAAAGATACCGAAATTATGAATGGAATATGGGTCACTGTAAAACGAACCGTAATTGGTGCGCCACTGTCGGTTTTTGTGATTACGATGCTAGCTTATCCACTAAGCCGCCAGAATCTGGTGGGGCGCAAGGGCTGGAACCTTTACTTCGTCTTTACGATGTATTTCGGAGGCGGGCTGATCCCTTATTACATGGTGCTTAAAGCGCTAAACATGATTGACACATTTTCCGTATTTATTTTGCCAGGCTTGATGAATGTCTTCTATATGATTATCGTCCGTACCTTTATGGAGGGTCTGCCCGGTGAGATCGAGGAATCGGCGAAGGTAGACGGGGCGAATGATATCACGATTTTCTTCAGAATTGTACTGCCGTTGACAACACCAGTACTCGCAACTGTGGGACTCTTTCAAGCCATATCGCATTGGAATGCGTGGTTTGACTCCTATGCGTTCACTTATAGCTCAGACTTGAAAACCTTACAAGCTGTACTCGTCAAAATACTGAGCCAATTCCAGACCGGAGGTATGGTATCGCAATCGCAAATGCTGGCAAACTCCGCCAAACGGAATGCCGTTTCAAGTGATACGATCCGGATGGCGGCGACGATGGTAGCAACATTGCCTATCGTTCTTGTATACCCGTTCCTGCAAAAGTATTTTGTTAAAGGTATGACTTTGGGCGCTGTTAAGAGTTAATATGATTAAATAACCGAACGCCTGCTGGGGATGACTTGTCCGGCAGGCGGCCCTGAAGGGGGGTGAGCGGATAGACTTGCTTGGTTTTTGGTTGCTTGGTGAATTTATAAAGTAACTTACTTAATGGGAGGAATTAGGGTGTCTATGATAAAGAAAAACAAAGTTTTGAGCGTAAGTATTACAGCTGCATTGGCCGTTGGTGTATTAGCGGGCTGCTCCTCTAATGACGGAAAAGACAATACAAATACTGCGGCTGGAGAAAATACAAAAAAAGAGCCGATTACACTTACATGGTTTGATTCAAATACAAAGGGAGAGCCTTTTACCGATGCTGTCGCTCAAGAAATCACTAAAAAGACTGGCATTGAGATCTCCATTCAGCAGCCAACAGGAAATCCGACAGAGAAGCTAAGCTTGATGCTTGCCAGTGGTGACTATCCGGATGTAGTCGTGATGAGCCGTGGGGATGCTTCCCTCGATAAGTACATTACAAGCGGCGCGTTCATTCCACTCGATGAGTTGATTGAGAAGAATGGTCCAGATATCAAGGAAATGTATGGCGATACACTGACCAAGACTCGTTATAAAGACGGAAAAAACTATTATTTAGCTAACTGGTACGGACTAGATAGTGATCCAGTCTTCGGAATGCTGATGAGAAAAAATCTGCTTGCAGATCTGGCTCCAGACAAAGCAGATGGCACAACTCCGCTCACAACGGATGAATTAGAAGCCATTCTGAAGGATTTTAAAGCAAAGAATAAGACGATTGATGGAAAAGAATCCATTCCAATGACCATGAACGGTGAAAATATGGGCGCTAACTTAGGAACGTTCAAAGGCATGTGGGGTCTGAAAACTTATTACGATAACAATGGTTCATTGCAATATGATGTTAAGGATCCAAAGTATCGTGAAATGCTGCTCTATGTGAATAAATTATACAGAGAAGGTTTGGTTGAGAAGGAATTTGCCATAAGCAAAACGCAAACTTGGGTTCAAAAGCTGGCTACCGGCGCAGTATTCTCCACACCAGGCGCTTATTGGGATCCAGGTAACGGGAACGGAACTTTGAAGAAGGATGGCGGAGAAGATAATCAGCTCTTCCCTTACAAGGTTGTTGCTCCAGGCGTAGATCCTGCCCAAACGACATTTGGACCAAGAAGCTCGCTAGGATGGGATGCCATCGCTATTACTAAGAATAACAAGCATCCTGAAGAAACAATGAAGCTGTTCAATTTCTTGGCAAGCGATGAAGGACAGCATTTATTGCTGTGGGGTCAAGAAGGCGTTCAATACACTATGGTAGATGGCAAGAGACAACCGGATCCTGCATTCTTGGATAGCTTCAAGGAAAACTGGGACGACACAGTGAAGAAGAGCGGTGTTCGTAAATGGTTGTGGTTTATTAAGAATGGTCTAGATGCAAATGAACAGCCTTACGATATGGCGGTTAAATATCAACGCAGTGAAGTAGATCAGATGGCGATTAAGAGTCTTGGAGATTCTGTATGGGATACAGCGGAATATGACAACTTGAGCCCTGACGGCGGAACACCTGAAGCACTGACTGCACAGAAGGTAAAAGATATTATGGATCAAAGCATTACTAGAGTAATCATTGCTCCTTCTGAAGCCGAAGCCAATGCTACATTCGATAAGATGCTTGCGGATATGAAGAAGGCTGGGGATGAAAAAGTAGAAGAAATCATTAACCAGAAGTACGCAGAACGTATGGAGCTGTGGAATTCAAAATAAGCACAGCTGGATAATAAGTTCAATATCTTGACATGTAAGGGCTTCCTCTCTGTATTAGGCAGAGAGGGAGCTCTTTTGCTATGTTTATGAACAGTTAAACTAGTCTATTGGCATGCGTATTTTTGCGGAAATCTAGCGGGGCTTGGTGATAGTATTTTTTGAATTGATGATAGAAATGGCTGACATTCTCAAAGCCGGATTCCAGGGCGATTTCGACCACACGCAGTTCAGTAGTAAGTAGCAGATTACGCGCCACGTTGAGTCTTAGCTGGTTGATAAATTCTGTCGGTGTCTGGTTTAAATATTGGCGGAAGGCCCGGTTGATATGACCGACACTTCTGCCCGACAACTCGTACAAGGCATGAAGGCCTTTGTTTAAGTTTTCTTTTAGATGCATCTTGGAAACGGCATGTTCGAGCCACAGCGGGAACTCTGGCTGCTCGATGGTTTCAGGAGAGAAAAAATGCTGGGTAAGCGTATCTACGAGTATTCCTTTCAGATATATCCTGGACTTTACTTTGTCTAAGGCAGAGAGCATTCGGATGCGTTCGAAAGAACGAATGAAATCATCCATCTCCAGTTGAGACAGCATAGCGATGCTAGGAATCGGAGTATTTAATAGTCCATGCAGGAACTCTTCTTCATTCAGGTAACTAAAGGCGTCATTAATGAGGCTTTTTCGGCAGGGAATGTTGAGAAAGCGGCAATCGCTATCCCCATCAGCTTCATATCGATGAGTATCATCGGGGCGGATGAAGATAAGACAGCCAGATTGGAGAAGCTGGGTAGCCCCGTTAACAATATGCCGGCATCGGCCTTTAGTGAGTATAAAAAATTCATAAAAGTCATGTGTATGTTCTGGGGATACCTGACTTAGGGACTCGACCCAGAAGGGATCAGCTAACAATTCGGGATTAATGTGGCTTGCCTCGGTGTATTTGATCATGCTCTTCCTCCAGCATTTGATGATGTTAAAATAGCACACTATTTTGGCGAACACAATAGAAGAAAAGTATACATATTATTGTTAAGATTTTAATACAAGAAGTCAAAATAGAACATGTGTGGAGGCGGAAAAATGCAACTTGTCAATCTTAACGGGAAATGGCAAATGAAACGGCTTGATCATCCGAAATGGCTGGAGGCCAGCGTGCCAGGCTCTGTCTACCATGATTTGATGAATACCGGAGAAATGCCAGATCCGTTCTACCGGGAGCAGGAGTATGAGGTTCTGGAACTGTCCAATTATGATTACGAATATCAGCGTACTTTTCAGCTCGAGGGTGGAGTGCTAGAGCATGACCGCGTATTTCTGTTATGTGAAGGGCTCGATACGCTTTGTGAGCTTTACTTGAATGGAACGAATATTCTGAACAGTGACAATATGCATCGGACATATGAAGTAGATATCAAGTCTGTATTGACACTTGGTGAAAATATCATTCACGCGATTTTCCGTTCCCCGGTAGAATTTACATTAAGGAAGCAAGCGGAATTGCCGCTCAGCGGATGTGCTGATGCGGTAGAGGGAATCTCGCATCTGCGCAAAGCGCACTCCATGTTCGGGTGGGATTGGGGTCCGAAGCTGCCCGATCTGGGAATCTGGCGTAGTCTCTCCATTCAGGGCTATCACTCTGCTCGTCTTGACGATGTTTATATTACACAATTCCATGAGAAGGATAAGGTCAAGCTGGATGTTCGAGTAAGAACAGAGAGCTGGCAGAAAGCTGATCGGGAAATCGTGGTCAAAATTCATACCCCAGCAGGCCAAAGTCTTGAGCATCGTGTGTCTGAGACAATTGGAACGGATCATCATATTATATTTGAAATTACCGAGCCAGAGCTGTGGTGGCCGAATAATCTCGGTGCTCAGCCACTGTACAATGTAGAGGTTGTACTTGAGGAAAAGGCGAAGGAACTAGATCGAAGAGAACTGCGGATTGGACTAAGAACCATTACTGTGAAGCAGGAAGAAGACCAATGGGGAGAATCTTTTGCTTTCGAAGTCAACGGTGTGCTTATTTTCTCTACAGGTGCCGACTATATTCTGGAAGATAATCTTCTGCCTCGCGTGACTAGAGAACGCACAGATCGCTTGCTCCAAAGCTGTGTGGCTGCCAATTTCAATACAATTCGCGTATGGGGTGGTGGTTATTACCCGGATGATTATTTCTACGACCTTTGCGATGAATATGGTCTTATCGTCTGGCAGGATCATCTGTATGCCTGCGGCATCTATGCTCTTACCGAAGCTTTCGAGGAGAACATCACGCACGAGACTATCGATAACATGAAGCGTCTTCGCCATCATGCTTCGCTAGGCTTGTGGTGCGGCAACAACGAGCAGGAGCTGGCTTGGGACGAATGGGACTGGGAGAAGCATTACTCCCTGCAGCTTAAGGCAGATTATATTAAGCAATATGAGGTGCTTCTACCGGCAATCGCTAAAGAAATTGATCCGAATACCTTCTATTGGCGTGCTTCACCCTCCTCCAAGGGTAGCTTTGACAAGCCAAATGACGAGAATTACGGAGATATGCATTACTGGGGGGTCTGGCATGGGAAAGAACCGTTTACCGATTACCGGAAGCTATATCCGCGCTATATGTCTGAATTCGGATTGCAGTCTTTTCCGGGCTTGAAGACTATCGAGTCGTTTACGCTGCCGGAGGATCGGAATATCTTCTCTTATGTCATGGAGTCCCATCAGAAGAACAACACCGGGAATGAGAAAATTCTCTACTATATCGGGGAGACTTACAAATATCCGAAAGATTTTGAGTCTGTGCTATATGCCTCGCAATTGATCCAAGCAGAAGGGATGCGCTGCGGCGTTGAGCACTGGCGTAGACATAGAGGTCGCTGTATGGGGGCATTGTATTGGCAGTTGAACGACTGCTGGCCTGTAGCTTCTTGGTCCAGTATTGACTATTATGGCCGGTGGAAGGCTATGCATTATGCGGCTAAACATTTCTTCGCACCGATTCTTGTTTCTGCCCATGATGAAGGAACGAAGGTCTCCCTTCATGTGTCCAATGAAAGCAGAGAACAGGTTATTGGTGAACTGAGTTGGAGACTGCTCACTCGGGCATCGGAGGTCTTGCTGGAAGGCACAAAGCCGGTGGAGATTGCCGCGTTAAGTACTGCTGAGTTCGAACAGCTTGATTTCACCCACATGCTGGATACGAAAAGGAAGAAACGAGAGACTTATCTGGAATACGCTTTTAAGGTAGACGGCAAGACGAAGAGCGGTGGAACGGTCCTATTTGTTAAGCCAAAGCATTTTAGTTTTATTGACCCTGAGCTTGAGGCCGTACTCATTGAGGAAGAAGAGCAATTTGTAATTACTGTGAAGGCGAAGGCCTATGCTCGTTTCGTCGGCTTAGACTTCAGGGAAAGAGATGCCATCTTCAGTGACAACTATTTTGATATGTCGGGAGATACAACAAGATCTATTACAATCGCTAAAAAAGACCTTGATAAGCCAGCCACGGCCGAGGAACTGCGTGCACAGCTTACTATACGCTCCGTTTTTGATATTTAAGCAGGAAGTATTGAGGAAGAGTCTCCCTAGTGGGGCTCTTTTTTGTATGTATTTTTTTTACTATAGCCGTTAATAATCATTTTATGTTTTGCTAGAACTTAATCTCACATGTGATAAATGTAATAGGTCAATATTTTACTATTCAAGGTATAGATATTCAGATTGTATCCCCTTTCAATTATCTTTAAAATAGACTTCAAACAACGAGATAAATTAAGCCGATTACATTACAACAAGATCTGATAAGAAGAGTAGGAGGATATTATGAGTATTTATTATGATGACAGCCGCAAGGTATTTCATTTACAGTCCCAGCAATCCAGCTATGTGATTGAAATTGTTAGAGGTGAGCTTCCAGCGCATGTCTATTGGGGACCTAAATTAGAAGGAATCAAGCAGCCGTTGCATTTGGTGGAACGTTGCTCCTTTAGCCCGACCTACACAATGGAGGACAAGAAGATCTCCCTCGACACGATTCCAAGTGAGTTTCCGTCTTATGGGAATGGTGATTTCCGGGAACCGGCGCTTGAGGTTCATTTGGTAGACGGTACGACCGTTACGGACTTCCTTTATCAGAGCTATAAGATCAATAAAGGAAAGCCTGCATTAAAGGGGCTGCCTTCCACCTATGTTGAAAGTGAAGAGGAAGCAGAGACACTGGAACTCGTTCTTCAGGATGACAAAACCGGACTGATCGCTGTATTGAGCTACACTGTATTTAATAATCAGGATGTGATCACTCGTTCCGTGAGAATTGAGAATCAGGGTAAGGATAATGTAGTGCTGAAACGTGTATTGAGCGCGAATGTTGACTTTCATGATTCTGATTATGACATGCTGCAATTATCTGGTACGTGGACGAGAGAGCGCCATATCCATAAAAGACCACTTGTACCTGGTATCCACCGAATTGACAGTAAACGCGGCGCCAGTAGTTCCACGCAGAATCCGTTTATGGCCTTGCTTGCAAAAGATGCAACAGAGGATCATGGTGAAGTATACGGGTTCAGCCTTGTGTACAGCGGAAGCTTTCTTGCGCAAGCGGAAGTGGATCCATACGGGATTTCCAGAGTGGGCATCGGCATTCAACCGTTTAATTTTCAATGGTTGCTTGAACCGGGAGAATCTTTCCAGGCTCCTGAAGCAGTGCTGGTAAGATCCAGTCAAGGACTTGGTGGATTATCAAGAACATATCACCGTCTGTATCGGACCCGGTTATGCAGAGGTGAATTCCGTGATCGGAAGCGACCTATTCTCATCAACAACTGGGAAGCGACCTATTTTAATTTCAACGCAGATAAAATCAAAGAAATTGCTCAAGCAGGCAAAGACCTTGGCCTTGAACTGTTTGTCTTAGATGACGGCTGGTTTGGGAAACGAGACAATGATGATAGCTCCCTCGGAGATTGGGTAGAGGATCGCCGCAAGCTTCCAGAAGGTCTCGGGAAACTCGGGGAAGACATTACGGCAATGGGCATGGAATTCGGATTATGGTTCGAACCGGAAATGGTATCGCCAGAAAGCGAGCTTTATCGTGAGCATCCGGACTGGTGTCTTCATGTACCAGGTCACAAAAGAACGTTAGCTCGCCAGCAGCTTGTTCTGGATTTATCACGTAAGGATGTATGTGATTATATCGTTGATTCGGTTAGCTCTGTGCTGTCATCGGCTCCGATTACTTATGTGAAATGGGATATGAACCGGAATATGACGGAGATTGGATCTGCTCTTCTTCCTGCAGAACGTCAACGCGAAACGGCTCACCGTTATATTCTTGGACTTTATGATGTGCTGGAACGTATCGTCACCCGTTTCCCTCATATTCTGTTCGAAAGCTGCTCCGGCGGTGGCGGACGATATGATCCAGGAATGCTGTACTATATGCCACAGACCTGGACCAGTGATGATTCGGATGCGATTGAAAGATTGAAGATCCAATATGGAACAAGCATGGTGTACCCTGCAAGCTCTATGTGTGCTCACGTATCGGCTGTTCCTAACCATCAGGTGCACCGTATCACACCATTGGAAACACGAGGTCATGTTGCGATGTCTGGTAACTTTGGCTACGAACTAGATATGACCAAGTTATCTGAGGCTGAGCGTGAGGATATCCGGAAACAGGTCTCAGAGTACAAGGAACTGAGAATGTTGATTCAATTTGGTGATTTCTATCGACTGCTTAGTCCATTTGAGGGGAATCAGACGGCGTGGATGTTTGTTTCTGATGATAAAAAAGAAGCCTTTGCCACGTACTTCAGAGTGCTGGCCGAGCCTAACGCACCACTCCGCAGATTGCGGTTGAAGGGACTCGACCCAGCTAAGAACTACAGACTTGAGCTTAACGGTGAAGTATACAGAGGGGATGAGCTGATGCACTTCGGACTCTCACTTCCTCAGCTTGAGGGCGATTTCAAAAGCTTACTATTTGTACTCAAAGAGGTTTAATAAGAAAAGGAGTAAGCCACTGGCTTGCTCCTTTTTATATGGATTAATTTTCAAAAAACACATGTTTGGTTAGGAACTCTAGATCCTGTTCTCGATAGGTCGAGGGATTGACCCCGAAATAGGAACGGAAAACTTTTCCGAAATAGCTGGCATTGTCAAATCCGGTTTCCGTGGCGATCTGGTTGATGCTCAAATCTGTTGTTTTAAGTTTAGATGCTGCCAACTCAATCCGCCTTCTTTTTAAATACTCAAAGGGTGAAAGATTGATGTTTTTTTGAAACAGTCTGCAAAGGTGATGTTTAGAAACGCCAACATGCGCGGCGACATCATCTAAGCTTAGATTATTATTATGCAGATCTTCTTTCATAAATTGAATAGCGGCGTGAAGCTTGTCATTTTTTATATAGGTGGTTAACATATTAGGTTTCTTGAGATATTTCTCCACGGACAAGATCCACTGAAAGACATTTCCCGTTAAAAGATGCAAATCCCTTTCTTCATGAACCTGTATGTCCTTGAAAATGCTCCACAATAAATCTATCGAAACTGATTCCTGGGGGAGTTCAATAATTGGACCGCAATGCGCGGCAAGTTGGCTCCACAGTGAAATCGCTAGAGGACCCCGCAGATTGAGCCATAAAAATTCCCAAGGCTCGGTGCCATCTTCCGGATAATAGTACCTGTGTATACTGGGGACAGTCACTAGAAAAGCTTTGCCCTTCGTTAATCGATGAACAACCCCATCTATTTCAATTCTACCCTCTCCCGATAAGGTGTACTGAAAAATTACACAGCTTCTCTCCGTCCGATTCTGGCCGTTGAATGAATAGGCAGATGAATCAACTTGTTCCCAGCCGATAGAATCAAACAGAAGCATAGATGCTTCTTCTTCCGAGCGAAAGGTATAGGAGGAACGTAACATTAGCAGCTTTCCTTTCCAGAAAGACTTTTGAGTATAGATCAATAATTTACTAAAGAGAATTCACTCTCTCTTAAGTGTAAACGCTTTGGTGAATCTCATCAACAAGATAGTAATAGTAACAAAATTCCATTTAGCTGCGTCTAATCTTTATGGGTTCTAACAAGCTGCACTGGAGGAGAATGGATATGGGAGCAACACAACTAAACCGGACGATAAGGAAGTTTACGCTTATTGCTTTGTGTCTATCACTTATACTGCTGAATGGCAGGGTAATGGCAGAGCCGTCTACGGTTCAGAAGACAACTGCTTTGTTCACTGCGGAGATGCAGAGAGCCTTGGAAGGGGCTCAGAATGTGCTGCTGACGATACAGCCATTTCCGGACGAAGCAGCCGTAGGCTTCTTTAAGAATGGGCATAGTCTGCCTGATGGGTATTTGGGGCAGACGGCTGACAAGATTTTGGAGCAGCGGGGGAAGTTCTCCAAGGTGGCCGATTTAGCCCGGACAGCGTTAGCTTATAGTGCTGCGGGTGGCAACATGAACAATATCGCTGGTATTGATTTATATCCATTCCTGATGAATCATGCGGGAATCGATTCGGAAGGGGCAGCCGCATTGGCAGCCGTCTATATTACCTCGAAAAACTCTATTTCCAATTCAATGGAGTGGACGAACCGTTATCCCGATATGCTCTTTTATCAGTTGCTCGCTATGCAATTGGCGGATGGCAGCTGGCCGCTGGCCGGGCAGAAGCAAGGCGATCCGGTAGCAACTGCCTTAGCGTTAACGGCACTCGCTTCGGAAATGGGATCGGAACAAACGGTGCAGCCTGTTCAGAAGGCTTTGCAGTGGCTGAAAGATAAGCAGCAGCTTGACGGTGGATTCGACGGTAAGACTGTAACGACAGCGCAGGTGATTGTTGCTTTATCGTCGCAGGGAGTTGATGCAGCGGATTTCGCCAAGGAAAAAGGGGTCTCGCTGCTGGATCATTTAATGAAGCGGAATCTTTCAGGTGGCGGTTTTGCACAGATAGAAGGCGGGGGGAAAGAGGGTCCTGCGACTGCGCAAGCCTATCTAGCCCTGACCTCGTATAAGCTATTATCCAAGCAGGCTGGATTGCTGTACAGCGGATTGCATCATACCGGCCTTGACCGGGCAACGATTCAAGTTGAAGGTCCTGGTGGCGGAACCCTTGCTGAGGGGCGTATTGCCGGTGGTGATGCAGTGAAGGTAGCCGCAGCTTTTTTACAGGCGAAAGGTCTTGCTTATAAGCTAAATGGGGATGCAGCTAAACCAGCCTTCACCGCTATAGAGGGGATTCAGAACGGGCGGTACAATGGGCGCGGAGAATGGAAAATTGCTGTATTCAGCGGGGGCAGCGCGTGGTTATATCCCGAGAATAGTCCTTTTAGGCTGACGATTGGTGATGGAGACAAGCTGCTCGTCTATTACGCGAATGATACAGAGCTGCTTGATCGGATGGAAGTGAAATGGAAAGACAAGAATGGTCAGGAAATGGGGGGATACGCAAGTGCCAATATGCCTTTTTCCCTGCGTATCACCAAGTCAAACAACCAACTAGGCGGTCTTCCAGCCTTTGGCGTTACCGTGACCCTTCAAGGAAAAAGCGTAGTGGCTGACAGCACGGGTATGGTGTCTTTTGGCGGAATGAAGCCCGGTGTCTATCCTGTGCTAGTCACCAAATATCGCAAAGATGACGCACCAGCGCTATCCAAACGAACGTTTGCGCTGCATGTCTCTTCCCCTGAACTAGCTAGCTTTACTGATGCGGGGAAAGTCGCGGAATGGGCACGCGTGGATATCGCGATGGCGCTTAGCAGCGGATATATTCAGGGCGTGAGTGCCAGCGGGAATGTACTTGCTCCTAAGCAGAAGCTGACCCGAGCTGAATTCCTAACCTTGCTATTGCGGCTATTGCATGAGTTTCCCGATGCCAAGGCCGTCTCCAGCTTTAAGGACGTCCAGGCTGGCAAATGGTACAGCGGTACTATCGCCAAGGCTGTGGAACTGGGCGTCGTTAGCCCTTCATCTGGCAAGTTCGAACCGGACCGTGGTATTACACGGGAAGAAGCGGCAGTTATGGTTACTAAAGCCGTACGGCTAGCTACCTACGGTAGCCCAGACCGTGTGAAGTTTACTGATACGGCTGGCTTACCAGAGGCAAGCCGTCATGCGATTCAGGCTGTGAATGAACATGAAGTGATGACCGGCAGCGGAGGCCGCTTTGATCCAAAGCAGATTCTGGTGCGTGAGCAAGCGGCGGCAATTTTAATCAGATTACAGAAATTAATCCCGGAACCCTTCTACTGATGGAATTAATGTCCAGGGATATGATAAGCTCATGTAGAGTTACATATCCCTAAACAGAGGAGGGAAATCTATGAGTCGTTTGATCACAGGGAACATTTATTATGGATTTCAGGTCATTAATGAGGAATTTATTAAGGAAATCGATTCCGCCGTATTCACGATGGAACATTTGAAGAGTGGCGCCAGGCTGCTGTTCGTGCAGAATCAAGACGACAACAAGGTCTTTAGCGTAAGCTTCAGAACTCCGCCTGAGGATAGCACGGGTGTTTTTCATATTTTAGAGCATTCCGTATTATGTGGGTCGGAGAAATATCCGGTTAAGGAACCTTTTGTAGAATTACTGAAAGGCTCGATGCAGACGTTCCTGAACGCATTTACGTTTGGGGATAAGACGATGTATCCAGTGGCGAGCCGGAACGATCAAGACTTCTCCAACTTGGTGGAGGTATATCTGGATAGTGTCTTTCAGCCGAATATTTATAAGCAGCAAGAAATCTTTGAGCAAGAGGGCTGGCATTACGAGCTTCAGCATCCCGAAGATGAGCTTATCTATAAAGGCGTGGTTTACAACGAGATGAAGGGTTCTTATTCCTCACCGACAACGGTATTGATGGATAGAATCAAAAAGTCATTGTATCCGGACACGATCTACCGTCATTCTTCAGGTGGAGATCCACAGGAGATTCCAGCACTAACCTATGAGCAGTTTCTTAAGGCGCACAGCAATTATTATCATCCGTCGAACAGTTATTTTTATCTCTACGGAGACGTTAATATTGAAGAAAAGCTGCAATTTATAGATCAGGAATATCTTGGATCTTATGAACGAAACAGCTTTGATACATCCATCCCCCTGCAAAAGCCGATTGGAATGACGGAGCTGGTAGCGGATTATCCGATCATGGAAGCAGAATCTGCTACAGATAAGACTTACCTGAGTCTGAATTATGTGATTGGAACCTCTACAGATCGGGAATTGAACCTGGCTTTTGATATTTTAAAAAGCATGCTGATGGACAGCAACGCAGCTCCGCTCAAGCAAGCCCTGCTCGAAAGCGGACTGGGCAAGGATGCGTTTGCTTTTTATTCCGACAGTATGGTTCAGCCGCTGCTTGGCATTACGCTGACGCATTCCAATGCCTCCTCCAAAGATGCCTTCGTGGAGCTGGTGAAGACTACATTAAAGCGTTTGGCTCAGGACGGACTAGATGAGAAGCTGGTGCTGGCAGCAGTCAACAGCAAGGAATTTGAACTGCGGGAAGCGGACTTTAACCAGTATCCAAAAGGTCTTACTTACAATATCGAAGTGATGAAGTCCTGGCTCTATGACGGTCAGCCTACCAATCATATGCGATATGAAGAGGCGTTCACTGCCATACGGGAAAAGCTGGCGGATCGTTATTTTGAGAAGTTGATTGAAGTCTATTTGTTGAATAGTGATCATCGCAGTGTGGTGGTGCTGAACCCGTCCAAGACGATCGCCGCTGAAAAGGAAGCATCCGCTCAGCATCAATTGAGTGAATACAAAGCGTCACTCCAACCAGATCAGTTGGCGCAGCTGGTTCAGCGTACACAGAACCTCTTGGCACGGCAGAGCCGTCCAGATGTCGCCGAGGATTTGCAGAAGCTGCCAAGCTTGTCCCTACAGGATATTAACCGAAATATAGAACCGCAAGTACCAACCTATGAACATTCCCATCAGGACATAACGGTGATTCATCATGAGGTAGCTACCCAGAAGATTGCCTACTGCAAGTTTTATTGGGATACAAGTGTTGTCGCTCCTGAGCGAATCCCTTATTTAGTGCTGCTGGCAGAGGTATTAGGTCAAATGGAAACTGCGTCCTACAGCATCGAAGAGCTCACCAGTGAAATCGGGATCAAAACTGGGGGCATTTACTTCAGGAATGAGATCTTTGGCGCAGCAAAAACCAACGGGGCAAGCTATCAGCCCAAATTCAGTGCGCTGGTGAAAGTAATGGGAGGGCATATTGGTGAGTCGCTGGATCTGCTGAGAGAGATGCTGTATACTAGTGCGCTCGATAATCTGACTAAGCTGCAGGAAATCGTCCGCCGGGAAGCCTCGCAGATGGAATCGATTCTGAACCAAAGAGGGAATGATATTGCGGCTAGCCGCCTGATGTCCTATTTCTCGGATATGGGAGCGTATCAGGAACAACAGGGCGGTGTAACTTATTACCGCTTTATCCGCGAGCTTGCCGAGACGTTCGATCAGCAGGGAGCTCAGCTAGCAGACACACTGAAGGATATCTGTGCGGCTTTATTTAATAAAAAGAATTTGATCATCAGCGTGACGGGAACACCTGAATTGTATGAGGAATTCGCTAATAATGTTGCGAAGCTGGATATCCAGGACCAACCTGTAGTGGATATGCCTAAGATTACCGCGCAAGGCCATGCGGACAATGAAGGATTCATGTCTTCCAGTCAGGTGCAGTATGTGGTCAAGGGATACAACTTCACTAAGCTAGGATTCACATATTCAGGCAAAATGCAGGTGCTCAAAAAAATCTTGAGCCTCACCTATCTATGGAATGCGGTGCGTGTGAAGGGTGGTGCTTACGGCGGAAATCTGATTCTGCGCAGAGACGGGATAATGATGTTTACTTCCTACCGTGATCCGAATTTGCAGGAGACGCTGGAGGTGTATGATCAGGCGTACCGTTTTGCTGAAGGGTATGAAGCAGATGCCGACGAGATGACCAAAGCAATTATCGGCACCTTGTCGATGCTGGACCAGCCGCTAAGTCCGAGTGCTCAGGGACGGCGGGCGGACCGGCATTATTTCGAACAGGTGACGGAGGCTGAACTCCAGCAAGAACGGGATGAAATCTTGTCGACAACACCGGAAGACATCAGACAGTACACCGACTTACTTAAGGCTGTGACGGAACAGAATTATTTCACTGTGGTCGGTAACGCGTCCAAGCTGAAATCGAAAACCGCTTTATTCGGAAAGCTGGAAGAACTTGTGAAGTAAGTTTCTCTAATCGCTCCTTTTCAGTACATGTCTACGGGCATGTGCTGGAGAGGGGCGTTTTTTAATAAGGTGAACTAAAAAACACTCTATAAAGGAAAAGTGGCCGGAAGTCCAAATATTCACTGCAATCACGTACTTACCTTAAAAGTAGAATTAAATCTGATTATTTAGTTAGAACATTGACAGTTAGAGTTCTAACTATTATGATAATGGTGTTACTTAGAGTTCTAACTAATTCGGTTGAGGAGGAAATAATTATGAATAAACACGTTGAGAACACACCCTTTTCTAATTTGATTCGAGAGATCGGGATGAAACTAAAAAGTACAGCTGATGCCAGACTAAATGAGTTAGGTCTGAATTCACAGCAAGGGCGCATGATCGGCTATATTTTTGAGCATCAAGAAAAAGGTGTTATTCAAAAGGATTTGGCGGAGGTCTTTAATAGAAAAGGGGCAAGTATTACCAGCATGCTCCAAGGTTTAGAAAAGAAAGGCTATATCAAGCGTGTCACACCTGAGAATGATGAACGACAGAAGAGTATTTTTGTTCTGGAAAAGGGTGCTCTTTTGGTCGAGGAGTTCAATGAGATTTTTTCTGAGGTAGAAGCAAGCATTACAAAAGCACTCCGTCCGGAAGAAACTGCAACCTTAAAATCTTTACTGCAAAAAGTTAAATCAAGTCTATAAAAGTTTGGAGGAAGAATCATGGAAACAGAAGGTTCAAATCAATATTATTTAGAATCGGCGCCGATCAAGAAGGCAATTGCTCATCTATCTATTCCTATGATGATCGGGATGTCTGTAGGTACCATCTATAATGTAATCAATGCTTATTTCATTGGCTTACTCCACAATACTAGTATGCTGACGGCCATTACTTTGGGTCTGCCCATTTTCACAGTCTTAATGGCTTTTGGGAATATGCTTGGCGTAGGTGGAGGAACATTTATTACAAGGCTGGCAGGGCAAAAAGATACGGAGAAGGGAAAGAAGGTTGCCGGATACACTTTTTATGGAAGCATTATAGTGGGTATTCTTATTGCTCTAATGGCGATGTTAGCGATTGATCCAATTACGCGATTGCTGGGGGCAGATGCTGCTACTCTAGACTTTACTAAGGCTTATGCTTTGACTCTTTTTGCCGGTGGATTCGCCATTGTGCTTAATTTTGCCTTGGAGCAGCTAGTCCGTTCGGAAGGTGCCTCGAAGGAATCGATGTATGGCATCTTCATCAGTACGGCTTTAAGTTTAATTTTTGATCCACTCTTTATTCTAGTGTTGAACTGGCATGTGGCAGGTGCTGCGTTGGCAATGGTTTTAGCGAATGTGGGTTCCGCGATTTATTATGTCTATTTTTTAGAAACGAAAAGTGAGCACTTAAGAGGATTTTTGAAGCATTTCAAGATATCTGTTCGAGATCAATTAGAAGTGTACAAAATAGGTGTATCGGAGTTATTGCAATTTAGTTTTGTGATTGTGAGCACGCTTTTGTTAAATAACTTTGCGATTCAATATGGAGAGAATGTGGTTGCTGGGTTTGGTGTGGCCTTAAGAATTGTTCAGGTTCCGGAATTTTTATCAATGGGTTTATTCTTAGGATTGATTCCACTGTTTGCGTTTAACTTTGCTAGTCAAAATATGGCGAGACTTAAATCAACGATTAAGCATGCTTTTGCCTATATCGGAGGTATTGCTGTTGTATTTGTAGGTCTGGTATTTTTGTTCAGAGGAACGATTCTACATTTCTTCTCTAATGATCCTTCGGTGTTAAGTATGGGAACTTATATTTTGGTAGCCATGCTGATTTCTGCTTTATTTAATGGATTTACGGGTTTGTTCATGAGTATTTTTCAAGCGACCGGACAGGGGATTCCAACTAACATTATGGCCATCACACAAGGCGTACTGTTTATCCCTATGATTATCGTATTACATTCTGTCTTTGGACTTCACGGCGTGATCTGGTCTATGACCATAACAGAAGTTATAACGAGCTTGATGGGCGTTATCTTGTTTATTATTTTTAGTAAAAAGCTGAAAAGTACGGGCGGGGATGGAAAAGGTGTTGTAGAGGTTGCGTCCGTGTAAAACGATCTTACTATGCGTGGAAAAATAGAAATGTAGTGGATGGCGGGAGCTTGGCTCGCGCTTTTTTTGCAAATATAAGAAAGTATAAGTTTTACAATATACTTTATGTCTTATATTTCTCGCATAAACACCTTTGGCGTCCTTATAAGGACGCCAAAGGTGTTTTTACTTGGTTGTCTAAAAGGTTTCGCAACTAAAGGATCGGTAAAATTAGTTCCAAAATGAACAATTATAGTTCTTATGATTAAGGCTTACTTTTTCTACAATTATGGATAAGTAAAGGAGGAGAACTATGATACGAAAATTTCATCTTAAAATGGATACGCGCGAAGCGATCGCCGGGTATTTATTCGTCGCTCCACTGATGTTGGGGCTGATCATCTTGACATTGATCCCGGTGCTGGGCTCACTGTTGTTAAGCTTCACGAACTGGAACTTTGTGGCTGGGTTAGGGGGGATTAAGTTCGCGGGCGTGGATAATTTCATAAGGCTGTTTCATGATGATGCTTTTATGAAAAGCTTGCTGAACAATCTGCTCTTTATTATCACCGTTCCGGTTACGATCATCGTTGCGCTATTGCTGGCTATCCTGATTGATAAACAGGTGTTTCTGAAGGATTTGTTTAAAGTAATTTATTTCCTTCCATACATCTCCAGTGTAGTTGCTATCGCTATGGTCTGGCAGGTTATGTTTCATCCCTCACTGGGACCTGTTAATCAATTTCTGATGTCGCTGGGATGGGATAATCCGCCGAAATGGCTGGCTGATATTCATTATGCTCTGCCGTCACTTATGCTGATCCAGATTTGGATTCAGCTCGGGTATAACATTATTATTTTTATCGCGGGTTTACAGAGTATTCCAAGGGATCTTTATGAAGCAGCTGATATTGATGGCGCCAATGTCTGGCGGAAATTTCGCAATATCACAGTGCCTTGCATTTCGCCGACCACCTTTTTCTTGCTGGTTACTGGGGTCATTGGCTCCTTTAAGATCTTTGATCTAATACAAGTACTGACACAAGGTGGACCTGCTAACTCCACGACAGTTATCGTATATGAGCTATATGACACTGCCTTCAACCAGTTGAAGACGGGTTATGCCTCTAGTATGGCACTTGTCCTGTTCCTCATCTGCCTGATCATTACAGCCCTGCAGATGTTAGCGCAAAAAAAATGGGTCAATTATTAAAGGCAGAAAGGAGAATTTACAGTGAGAAAAGAGCTTCTATCCAGAACCTTCTGGACAATTGCAATGGGACTGCTAGGTATTGCATTTCTTTTACCGTTTCTATGGATGTTATCTACTTCCTTTAAACTGGAGAAAGATGTGTTTAATTTTCCAATACAATGGCTGCCGCAGCAGTGGAATCTTATTGAGAATTACAAACAGGTGTGGTCAGGTGATTTCGCTCGTTATTACGGAAATTCCATTTATATTACGCTGACGACGACTATAATTAATGTGCTGATATGCGCACTGGCTGCTTATGGATTCTCCAAGCTGCGTTTTCCGGGTAGAGATGCGATGTTTGTAGTAGTATTAGCCCTTTATATGGTACCTCCGCAGGCTTCGTTAGTTCCACAGTTTCTACTGTTTAACTGGCTGAATCTGATTGATACACATATAGGATTGATCTTAATTAATAGCTTTAGTATTATCGGTGCGTTTATGCTCAAGCAGTTTTTTATGGGGGTAAACAACGAGTATCTTGAATCGGCGCGGATGGATGGAGCAGGTCATTTTCGCTCTTTTCTACAAATTGCATTCCCGTTAATCCGTCCGGCTGTAGCCACTTATGCTATTTTGCGGTTTATCTGGACCTGGAACGACTATCAGTATCCACTCATTTTTTTGAAATCTAAAGAGCTGTTTACGATTCAGTTAGGTATTCGGTTGTTTGGGGATCAATACGGGGATGTCTATTCACTCATGATGGCTGGTGCGGTATCTGCAATTTTGCCTCTGTTAATTATTTTTGCTCTCGGACAGAAGCAAGTTATTGAGGGAATTGCCCTCGGAGGCGTGAAGGGATAATAAAAGTCAAAATAGTTTCTCTTCGGTAGAATATGAGAACTTTCCTCGTCTATCCCGCATGTTAGGATGTTCTTGTAAGCAGTTACATAGCACTAGCTGTAAAGCGAGGTATACCCAACACATTTATAGGAGGGTCTATATGAAAAAGAAATTATTATCCGTGCTTGTTATCTCATCGATGGCGTTGTCACTCACCGCATGCGGTGGAAATGCGAAAACCAATAATGCAGGGGCGACAAATGCGCCTGAAGCTGGTGGGAATAAAGAGCCTGCAGCAGAGAAGGTTACGCTGAAGCTGAGTACCTGGCAGACGGAAGCGAAAGCGAAATGGAGCACGATTATCGCAGAGTTTGAGAAGGCGCATCCTGACATACATGTAGAAGTAGATCTACTGAATGAAAAAGGTGATTCTGTAGCCTCCATGCAAAAGCTGGACTTGATGGCTGCTGCAAGTGACCCGCTGGATATTGTCGAACTGCCTTATACCAACTATTCGCAGCGTGCAGATATCGGTTTGTTAGCGCCGATGGACGAATATATTCAGAAAGAAGGGTATAAGCTCTCCGATGAATATCTGGTGGACACTTCGGTCAATGGCAAAATCTATGCGTTGCCGTCTTCTATGCAGCGCTGGTTCGTGCTCCTTAACAAAGAAATGCTAGATGAGGCTGGTCTGCCGGTTCCGACGGACTGGACTTGGGCTGATTTCGAAGAGTATGCGAAGAAATTGACCAAGGGTGAGGGTGCAACGAAGCGTTTTGGCGCATATTTGCATAATTGGCCGGATTATTTCCAGCTCCAGCTGATGAGTAAGCCTGAGGATAATACATTTCTAAAAGCTGATGGAACCTCGAATGCGCTAGACCCGCAGTTTAAGGCAAATCTGCAGATGATGAAGAAAATGATGTACGAAGATAAGAGTGCCACTCCTTATGAAGATATTATTTCGCAGAAGCTTGCCTACCGGAATCAGTATTTCAATGGTTTAGCGGCGATGCTTCCGATGGGAGACTGGATGGTTGCGGAATCGGGAGGAACTGAGGCTATTCCGGCAACTTTTGTTACAGCGTTTGCCCCAATCCCTCGATTGGATAGTGAAAGCAAACATTACTCACCTGTGCAGCCGACTTATATGGGGATAGCTGCTAAATCGAAGAATAAGGAGGCTGCTTATACCTTTGTGCGCTGGTATACCTCAGAAGGATTGGAAATTGGAGGGCGTGTCTTCTCTGGCTGGGCGAAATCAGATACGAATAAATTGGTGGATACGATTGTGAATGGTTCCAAGGATCCATCTAAGATTGATGTCGATTCCCTGAAATTTACGATGGAGAACTCGACACCTGGTGCGACGCAAGTTCCCGCTAAATATGCGGATGAAGCTAAGAACAACGTTATTCCAGAAGCAGAGATGTATCTCCTCGGCCAACAGGATCTGGATGTGACAGTTAACAATATTGATAAAAAAATCTCGGAAGTCGTTCAGAACAACAGCGGAAAGTAGGCGGAGACTGATTGTACGCTTCCCTAAGGGGGCTTATAATGTGGGGGCAGGAAAGCATTTCTGTCTCCTGCTCCAAATTCAAACAGATATGGGGCCTGTCATCCGTGTTTAGAAAGCATCAATCACTTCGAATGAAACTTGTCTGGTCTTCACTGATCTGCGTACTGATTCCACTGGTCTGCATTTACATGGTTACAGATTATTTAACTCGGGATCTGATTCTGGAGAAGGCCGTTGGCAGCGCTAGAGAATCCCTCAATGCGTCCAGTGCCAATATGAATGCCATTTTTGAACAGACGCTAGAGCAGTCCAATTTCGTGCTCCAGAACAATGAAATTAGGCAGATGATGTCCGCCGATCCAGATACGCTACGTTCAGCGAAGGAGATCATCCAGTATAACCGTATGTCGCGGATGCTGGATGATATGTTCGTATTAACCGAATATTTAAAAGTGACGCTAATCGGAAAAAATGGATTTATTTATACCAGCTATCCTTATAGTGACTTTAATCCGACAACCTTTTATAACGAGCAATGGATGTCGCTGATGAAACAAATTCAACCTATCTCGACCTATTGGAAAGCAGAACACGATACTTACTATAATTACTCGGATAAGGGCTCAACTAATTGGGTAACCATTGCGAGACCCATTCAATCAACTTCCAGCAGTACGATCGGATATATGATTATTAACATCAATGAGCGTAAACTCCGCCCTTATCTAAATAATGATAACGGTAAAGAAATGATGCTTTTGGATGATAAAGGTACTGTCGTGTCACATGCTGACAAGGCCCGAATTGGTGAATTGACGACATGGTGGAAGAAGGATGGCGGGCTTGACACTGTCGAAATCGATGCTGAGAAATTCTTATATGTTGACCAGGAGCTGAGCAGCAACAAATGGCGGATGGTAAGCATTATTCCAATGAAGGCTGCTTTGTCGAAGAATAAGCAGATTTTATTTATCAGCTTGGCTGTGCAGATTCTTTTCTTTACTTTGTTTTCCGTGCTCTTAACCGTCCTTATCTCTAAACTAACTCAGCCTATCGTAAAGTTAAGTGCTTTTGTAAAGGGAATAGGTCGTGGTCAATTGGACGAACGTTCCTTCATTCGAGGGAAGAATGAGGCAGCGCAGCTTGCCCGCACCATCGACCAGATGCTAGACCGTATCGAGTCTATGATTGAACAAATCACTTATGAGCAAATGGGAAAAAGAAAAGCCGAGCTAGAAATGCTGCAGGCACAGATCAATCCACACTTTATGTTTAATTTACTGAATTCGATCCGGTTAAATATTTTGATGCAAGGAGACAAGGAGAACGCTGAGCTGATTGGTTCGCTGTCATCTTTGCTCCGTATGACCTTTAACAGGGACAATGAATTTATCCCGCTTCGCGAGGAGACAGACACGATATCTCATTATGTGACGTTGATGAATTTTCGCCATGCGAATCAGGTCAGGCTAGAGATGAATTTAGCGGATGGAAGTGCTGAAGCGCTGGTACCCCGGTTTATGATTCAGCCTATGATCGAGAATGCTATTATTCATGGTTTCGAGCAGTTTGGTGGTGAGATTTACATTGGTGCTCATATAATTGCAATTACAGGAACGCTGGTGATCACGATTAAGGATAATGGCATCGGCATGTCACCGGAGAATTTAAAAAGACTTCGTGAAACCGCATACAGCAGCGAGCAAATAGCAGAAGAAGACAGAAAAGGTTTCTCCGGTATAGGCTTACGTAATGTGGCTCAACGCCTCAGTATGATTTATGGCGCTTCTTTCAAGCTGAATATCCAAAGCGAACCTGATGTGGGTACGGAGATTTGTTTGGAGTTTCCTCTGGATGATGGAAAGGCAGGTGTGGAGAATGCTGACGGCAATCTTGGTGGATGATGACTATCCGGTTATCCGTTATTTGTCGCAGGCCGTACCTTGGAGTGAGATCGGTATTGAACTCATAGGAAGTTATTATAGCGGTCTTGAGGCTTGGGAAAAAGCACAGCAGAATCCACCGGATTTGATTATTACCGATATTGGTATGCCCAAGATGAACGGACTGGAGATGCTTGAGAAATTCAGAGCAGTGAATCCTGGAATCCGAGCGATTATTTTGTCCTGCCACAACGAATTCAAATACGCTCAGCAGGCGCTGAAATTAAACGTAGGAGAATATATTTTAAAGGAATCACTGGATATCGATCAGCTGGTGCAAGCACTCAGAACGCTTGTGACGGAAGTGGGTCTGAATAGGCAGCAGCATACAGAGATGCTCGTTTATAAGCAAAAGCAGTCTCAAAACCGTGCCGCACTTAAGGAAAAGTTTCTAAAAGATACTCTGTATCAATCCTGGGACAAGTCGGCTTGGATCGAACAGGCCCGGTCAAACGGAATTATGATCCATGCCAAAAATTATATTCCGCTGGTTATTGTGATTGACCGTCCGGAGGAAGTTTCAAGGGTACGCCGGATGAGTGAATATACGATTTCTTTTGCAGTTGAGAATATCATGCAGGAAGTGCTTGAGGCTGATCACAGTCTATTTATTTCGAGATACAGTAACAAGGAAATTGTCATTCTCTTTTGCAGTGACAAGCCATCTAAAGATCACCAAGCAATCTATCATTCTATTCAAAATGCAGCTTCTGCCGTGCAGAAATATCTCAAACTGTCCGTCTCTTGCATCTTTGGCGCTGAGGCGCGCAGTCCTGAAGAGATTCGAGGAACACTGCAGCGGATGCTAAGGGAGAAGATCCAACGCTTTTATCTTCCTACGGCAGGAATTCACCGTTTTGAAGAGATTTGCTTTTCAAAGGAAGATATTTATGCCGAGTATGGAAGTGTGTACGCTGTTATCAATGATGATATTGCTCTGAACAGGGACACGGAGCTTCGCGTTCATATCAAGGAATGGAGAGAATGGGTGGCCTCGCAAAAATTCCATCCAAATGAAGTCAAGGAATGTGTACTCCGCTTGCTGATGGATTTGCAGATGAAGACGAAACAACTGCTGCAAACACCATTGCCAATGGCTGAAGAGAAGCTGTTTAACGTGGTGGGTGACATTGAAACTCTTGAGCACTTGGAAGATTGGTTAGTTCAGTACTTGGAGGAATTAGCTCGGAAAATTAGTATATTCTCCATTAAGTCCAAACGGAGCGAGGTTATCAAAGCCCAGCAGTTCGTGATTAGTCATGTAACGGAGAAAATAACACTAGAAGACATGGCCGGACGCCTAAACTTGAATGCCAGCTATTTCAGTCGCCTCTTCAAAAGGGAAACAAACCAGAATTTCATTGAATATGTAAATATGCTAAAGCTTCAGAAGGCAAAAGAGCTGCTTAATCAGTCAGGAAAGACTGTGGAAGAAATCTCTGAGTATCTGGGATATGCGAATAAAAGTTATTTCATTAAGTTGTTTAAACGGGAAATGGGCATGAGGCCAAGTGAATATGCAGCTTGGCATTGAGTGTGGATAGGAGGGACCCAGCTGTGGAAATAAAGGGTACTAAAAAAGAATTACAGATGTTCCTAAATGATCTGTATGCTCCGCTAGAGAGTCGATTTACTGCTGGATGTGCAGGAATTGAGATGGGGGCTACAGGATCTATTTACAATGAAGCTACCGCGCTTATGGAAGCCTTTGCCCGTCCTTTATGGGGGCTTGTCCCCCATGCTAGCGGCGGAGGTGAAAGTGTACTTTGGCCGATGTTCCTCGAGGGGATCATCAACGGGACAGACCCAGAGCATGATGAATATTGGGGTGAATTCTCGACTAAAGATCAGCGAATGGTTGAGCAAGCCGTACTAGGACTGGGGCTTGCTCTTGCACCGCATAAGCTGTGGGAGCCACTGAGTGATGTACAGAAACGAAATGTGTATAACTGGTTGAATCAGATCAACCATGTTGATCGATCTAACCCGAATAACTGGCTAATGTTCACGGTACTTGTGAATGTGGGCTTTAAGAAGCTTGGGTTGCCCTACGATCAAGAGATAATGGATGATTATTTGGACAAGATTGATACCTACTACTTGAGTGATGGCTGGTATTCCGATGGGCTGACCGATCAGAGGGACTATTATATTGCATTTGCTATGCACTATTACACGTTGATTTATGCTAAATTGATGGCGGATGAAGATCCTCAGAGGACTGCAGTCTACCGGGAAAGATCCGCGCAATTTGCCAAAGAGTTTATTTATTGGTTTGCTGAGGACGGAAGTGCAATTCCTTTCGGACGTAGTCTGACCTATCGTTTTGCACAGGTCTCTTTCTGGAGTGCGCTGGTATATGCCGATGTACTTCCTTTTTCATATGGCGTTCTCAAAGGAATTATAATGCGTCATTTTCGTTGGTGGTTTGATAAACCTATTGTGGGAATAGACGGACTTCTAAGTATCGGATATGCGTATCCGAACCTAGTAATGACAGAGAACTACAACGCCCCAGGATCACCGTATTGGGCCTTTAAAGCTATGCTTATTCTTGCCTTGCCAGATGATCATCCTTTTTGGCAAGCGGAAGAAGAACCACTGCCTGTATTAAAAGAGCTATTGCCACTCGAAGAGGCACGTATGCTGGTGAGCCGTCCGGAAGGGAATAAGCATGTTATTGCCTATACCTCTGGTCAGATGGCTAACTTTGATATGGCCCATAGTGGGGCTAAATATTCCAAGTTTGCTTACTCCACGCTGTTCGGCTTCAGTGTGCCGAAGGCGGGTTATGGCTTAGTTCAAGGTGCTTATGACTCCACACTAGCGCTGTGTGAATGCGATGAATATTACCGGGTACGCAGATTCTGCGAGACGTGGGAAATTGGAGAGAATTATGTATATTCACGCTGGCATCCCTGGAGCGATGTACATGTGGAGACATGGATTATTCCAGCAGGTCTTTGGCATGTCCGTATTCACAGCATTCACAGCGCCCGGTGTCTCGACGTAGCGGAGGGCGGATTTGCCATTGGCCAGTCTGCCGGCTTCACCCGTAGTGAACGGGAAACCATTCATGTATCTAACACTGCTGTCTCGGTGCAATTGCCCTGGGGAATCAGTGCCATACATATGCTAAGCGGTTTTGACCGTGGGGAATGTGTAGAGCCTGAGCCGAATACGAATCTACTGAAGCCGCGGACGTTTCTTCCAAGCTTATGCTCCAGACTGGAGCCGGGAGATCAAGTACTGATATCTGCTGTCTTTGGAGCAACGAATACTCTGGAGAATCAGGCCAGTCTGGCTTCGCCGCCGCTTATTCAGTGGCAGTCAGACGGAAGGGTTGCTGTATACGATTCTAGTAACGATGCACATTTGCATACTGTTGATTTATTGGAAAGGAGCAACAAAGATGTGGACTAAAGCCATTGAGGATGCGATTCACAAAATTGGGAGTAACATTACTAACCATCCGGGCAAACTGCCCCATATCGCCGAGGGGCAACAGTACGAATGGGGAGACAATGATGATTGGATAGAGGGATTCTATGTGGGCATGATGTGGCTTGCCTACGAATATGGTAAAGATTCATTCTTTAAGGAGGCGGCAGCCTCATGGCTAGGGGACTTCAAGCATCGTTTGGATCAGCACATCGCCTTAGATCATCATGATATTGGCTTTTTGTATTCACTAACTGCAGTAGCGGAGTGGAAAATAACAGGCAGTGAAGCGGCGCGGGCTGTCGGTCTGCAGGCTGCAGATAAGTTGTGTAAACGCTGGCGTGAAACAGCTGGAATCCTCCAGGCTTGGGGTCTAGAGAGTGATCCTGAGAACGGGGGGCGTATCATTATTGACTGTTTGATGAATTTGCCTCTGCTGTTCTGGGCTGCGGAGGAAACGGGGGACAATCGCTACTATGATATAGCCCTTCAGCATGCGTTAAAGAGCCGAAAATTTCTTGTGCGCGGAGATGATTCCTCTTATCATACTTTTTACTTTGATCCGGCTACGGGGAGTGCGATTCGTGGAGGAACTCATCAAGGGTATGAGGATGGTTCGACCTGGACTCGTGGTCAAGCCTGGGGAATATACGGTTTTGCGCTGGCGTATCGCTATACGCAGAATGAGGCTTTTCTTATTACTTCCAAAAGCCTGGCTCATTATTTTATAAGCCATCTTCCGGAGGATGGTGTGGCTTATTGGGATTTCGATGTGCCTGTGGAAGCAGGGACCCCTCGTGACAGCTCAGCTTCTGCGATCGCGGCTTCCGGCCTTTTGGAACTGCTGGACATTCTGGACGCAGATGACCCGGACCGCGCTATTTATGAAGAGGCATTACTCCGCAGCATGAAATCTTTGGTGGAACATTATGCGACATCTGAAGATCCAGAGGCGGAGGGACTTCTAAAGCATGGGTCCTATCATGTCAGAGGCGGACGCGTGCCTGATGGTCATATGATTTGGGGAGATTATTATTATTTAGAAGCATTGATCCGCATGCAGACCGGCATCCGAGGCTATTGGTAGTATGAGCTTCTAACAATCACGCTTCCAAAGTATCCACAAAATTTCACCTATTCGATGGAAGCTTTTGAAGTAAGCTTTCCTTCCTACGGAAAGCTAACTAGGCGGTCGCTATGCTCCTGCTGTTCCAAGTGGTCTCTTTGCAACTCTACTTCTATGTTATTTTCAAGAAAAGTTATATTAGAAATGCGGTCAATGGAGCCCGTCATTTCCTATTAGCAGTGCCCCTTTCTCGATAATCCGAGGAAGGGGCTTCTTTGTTGTACGATGGGTGTATTTGCAGAACCTCCCATTCGAACCGCTAGAGCTTACTCTATATAAGATTACACGAAATGAGTTAGTGCTAGCTCCGGATAAATATATGTTATATTATTGCTTATCGGTGCTAGGAGAATAGTAATGATAGATTACGGTATACAAATGGAGGATCAAACGTTGATGGTACGGATTATAAGAAGTATAAAGTCTCTAATTTACACTAACTCAAAAAAATTAGCATTTAAAATACCATTCGCTTATTTTTTGGTCATTTTGCTTACGGTGGGTTTCAGTTATGGGGTGTTGAATCAAATATCTACTAATTCAGCCCAAAAGAAAATTAACGAGGCTTCTTTGCAAACGATTACTTCTATACAGACAAACGTTGATTTAATGATTGAAAACGTAAACAACTACTCTAAAATGATATTTTCCGATCGTAATCTGCAAAACTTGTTAAGGCAGGGAGGGGTGTATTCCAATCTGGATACACAATCTAAAGTTAGCGCCTATTTGTATAATCTTATGCAAGCGGTTCCTATAATTGATTCTGTTAATATTTTCGATAATACGGGGCATCGTTTTTCCGTCGGAACACAGGAATTACCAACTTTTATGGAAGCGGACATAAAGGATGCCTCATGGTATGAGCAAGTTGTAAGTAATAAAGGGAAATATATTCTAAGATTAAATGGCAGCGGAGCTTTTTCAAGAATGGGAGCCGATGAAAATTTCGTATCTTTTATACGGTTGATTCGAGATATTGATAACACTTCTCCCCTAGGGGTGTTAGTCATTAATATCAAAGACGACGCCTTTGTACAGGCGTATTCCAATCTGCTCAATCAGAGTTCCTTTGAAATTGCTATTTTAGATGAAAATAATCATATCATCGTATCCGATTCCACCCAAGATCAACATAATGCAGTCTATAAAGAGGTCCTTATGTCAAATAGAGAGAGCCTGGAACAACAATTTCAGAAAAGCAACTCAGGATCTCTTACATTGAATTCTGGCTCACAGAAGTATAGAATCTCTTATCTCTCAGGTGGAGAATTTAATTGGAAATTTGTAAGTATTACACCCTACAATACGATTGATTCGCGGAATAAATCGCTTGTACTCTTGGCATTGCTGCTATTGATTATCAACGGAAGTATTTTCTTTTTTAGTTCCTTTATCATTTCGCGCAGTATTATTAATCCGATACATAAGCTCCTCCGATCCATGAACAAAGCTCCTAGGGGTAATTTTATGAAAGTAAAAGTAGAACGCAATATTTATGAATTCGAACAGTTGTTTAACGGTTATAATCACATGATTGAGGAAATGGATCAGCTTCTGACCCGAATCGTCGAAGAGCAGAAGATGATTCGTAAAGCTGAATTGAATACACTGCAATCCCAGATCAAACCCCATTTTTTATATAACACGCTGGACTCCATTACTTCGTTGGCGTTGTCTGGATTAAACGATCAGCTATGTGAAATGATTGAGGCATTGGGAAACTATTATCGTATGAGTGTCAGCAAGGGCTTAGACGTTATCACGGTCGGTGAAGAGATTGAAATGGTTCGTAATTATTTGAAAATCCAAAATATCCGTTATCAGGATGTCTTTGAGGCTCAGTTCGACGTGGATGAAGACTGCCTGCAATATCCTATACCCAAGCTGGTTATACAACCATTGGTTGAAAATGCGCTTTATCATGGTATTCGGCCTAAAGGAACGAAAGGAACGATTACAATCAGCGCACGAAGTATGAAGGATGAAGTGAGAATATCCATATCTGATGATGGTGTTGGGATGTTGGAAGAAGAGATTATGCAAATTCTTGAAAGGAAGGATCAATTAAAGAGCTTTGGATTGTGGGGAACTATGGAGCGCTTGCGTATTTTTTATGGAAATAAAAACTGTATTAAAATCGAAAGCGAATTAGGAAAAGGGATGACGATAACGATAATTATACCGAAGGGATAGATACGCAATGGAAAAATTAAAGGTTTTGATTGTTGATGATGAATATTTGATAAGGAACCTGCTTAGGATGCGTATTGACTGGGAAAAGCAAGGCCTAACTATTATAGGAGAAGCTTCCAATGCACACGAAGCTTTGGATATGGTAGATGAACAGAGACCGGACATTATTTTTACGGATATTTATATGCCCTCTATCAACGGAATTGAGTTTAGCAGGGAAGTTTTAGCAAAGTATCCGGATATAAAAATTGTTATCGTTACAGGTCATGACGAATTTGAATATGCACATCAGAGCATCAAAATGGGAATTTCTGATTTCATTCTAAAACCGATTCGTGCTTCAGATTTGCTCAATGTGATTGATAAGCTGAAAAATAAAATATTCGAGGAGCGTACGCGTGATAAGGAATTAGAGAGATTGAAAGAAGATTTAGAGCGGAATTTTCCATATCTCAGAGAAAAATATTTATATCAGTGGTTAAAGGGCGATCTTTCCAAAGAAGAGATTCATGAAAAAGCGGAATATTTTAAACTGCCGATGTTCCTAAGCAAAGAGGCCTTTCAAATCGCTAGTCTAGAAATTACCTCAGCATCCGTAAAGCAATCAGAGGAACAGTTGATTCTCTTGGGAATGGAATGCAGATACAAAGTGGAATCGTTCTTCCAGAACGACAATCAAGTGATTATTTTAACAGATACCCGAAACCAAATTGTAGTCATTTCATTTAACCAAGCTACGAATCTTGTCAGCGATTGTGAATCACTTATAACCAATCTGTGCGAATCCTATAAATGCTATGTTAACATCGGGATCGGGTGCAAACGTATACATATAGAAGAAGCGCACCTTGGATATCAGGAAGCATGTCGTGCGGTGCAATACAAGGTCTTTGTTGGAAATAATCAGGTTGTTTGCTTCGAGGATATTGTAGGAAACAGGGAGGCACATTACCAGTCGAATCCAGATCGTCTTCAGCAGCTGCAGTTCTACATCAGCGTTGGTTCGGGCGAGCAGGCAATTCAAAGTCTAACGCAGATCTTTGATGTTGCTTTCTCCAGTATAGCTCAGTTTCGTCTAGCAGCGATGGATGTGATCAATGAATGCCAACGTGCTGCGATAGAGCAACAGGTCGAGGATGAAGAAGTGTCCAATAAAGAAACATGGGTCTCTATTCTCACTGCAGACAATTTACCGGAATTAATGAACCTATTGGAGAGTTATGTCCTTCACGTATCAAGAATTATTTATTCAAAAAACCAAACAAAAGAAGGGGACCTCATCAGTCAGGTGAAAGAGTATCTCGAGAAAAATTTGGATGATCCCAAATTAGGATTAGCTACTACGGCTGGGACTTTCTTCGTAAGTCCAGGTCATTTGGGGCGGCTTATGAAGAAAGAAACAGGGCAGACCTTTGTGGAGTATCTTACGAACATACGTATGAAAAAGGCGGAAAGCCTGCTGAAGAATACGGATTTAAAAGGATACGAGGTTGGTGAACAGGTTGGAATCAAGGATGCGCACTATTTTAGCATCTTGTTTAAGAGATTTACGGGGATGTCGATGAATCAGTACAGAAACGGTAAATGATTAAGAGGATATGTTCGAATAATGAAAGGTATATGTTGGTATTTTGAATGGAGTTATTATGGTAGCTTCCCTAAACTAATACTAGAAAGAACAAATTTCATTTGGGGGGTTTATTGATGAAAGCGTTATTAAGAAAGACGATGAGCATAACATTGGCTATAGGAATTGTAGGTAGTGTAACTGCATGTTCATCCGAATCATCTGGAGGAACTCAGTCTAAAAGTGGAAGTGTTAAGTTGACATTATGGGACCAATCCGTAGGTAATACTGATCCATCTGCAAAATTATTGCCGGAAATCGTTGAGAAGTGGAACAAGGAGCATCCAGAAATTCAAGTTGTACGATCAGGAACGACTGGCGAGCAGTATAAAACCAAAATTAAGACTTCACTTGCCGCAGGTGAAGCACCTGACATTTTTTATGGAATGGGTGGAGGCAGCTTCATGCAGCCTTATATCGAATCCGGCAATGTGCTTGAAATTAGCAGCTATTTAACGGACGAAATTAAATCGAAGATGGCTCCAGGTATGTCTGAAGCTATCGAGGTTGATGGGAAAATCTATACACTGCCTGTCTATACCCATATCGCTAATCTTTTTGTAAATACTGAGTTGTTCGATAAAGCAGGAGCTAAAATTCCGACTACCTATTCAGAGCTGCTCGATGCGGGAGAGAAACTAAAGGCAGCGGGGATCACCCCGGCTCTCATTGGAGAGAAGGACCGCTGGCCCGGTATGTATTGGTACGATATGATTGCGATGCGCCAGGCAGGAAATGATGCGGTCATTGAGGCATTTAAGGATCCTTCCAAATGGAATTCACCAGATTTCGTTGCTGCAGCTACTAAAATGCAGGAACTTGGAAAAACAGGCTTCTTCAATAGCAGTATGTTCAGCATGAGCTATGATGAAATGCTTGGAGCGTTTAATGCAGGACAAGGGGCTATGATGTTTCAAGCCAACTGGGTAAATGCAGGTATCGAAGATCCATCCTCGGCCGTCAAAGGCAAGGTTAAGGTGATTCCTTTCCCGGTATTTGAAGACGGTAAGGGAAAGAGTACTGAAATCTTCGGAGGAGCGGTGGATGGCTTTTATGTCAGCAATACCACAAAGCAACCCAAAGAAGCTGTTGAGTTTCTTATGTATCTAAGCGAGCAGCTCGGTACACAGGGCTTCCTTGCCGGAGCAGGGCTTCCTAGCTGGAACATTGACGCTCTTGATACTTCTGGTCTGTCCACACTTGATAAATCAGCAGCAGATATTATGAAAACAGCAACTTCTTTTATTGCATGGTGGGACAATATTCTCCCGGCTGATTCTGCGGAAGCTCACAAGAACTTAATCGCGCAACTCTTGGCAGGAGACATCACTCCTGATGAATTCTGCAAACAGATGGCACAGCTTAAACCAACGGAACTAAGCCTCTGATCTGTGAAAAAAATGAAGCGAGATGTGGTCAGAGACTGTCTCTGGCCACATTTTTGAGAGGAGAACCCTGATGAACTCTGTATTTTCGAACAAGAGGGCCATTGCTATATTTGTCCTGCCTACCCTCCTCATATTTTGTTCCATTGTATTAGTTCCGATCTTTATCTCCAGTTACTATAGTTTATTAGATTGGAATGGCATCGGTAAAGGTACGTTTATCGGACTAGACAATTATGTGGAAATGTTCACAGATTCACGAGCATTAAATTCCATAAAAAATTCTATGCTGTTCGCGGCAGCATCAATTTTCATTCAGTTGCCTATATCGCTTTTACTTGCCCTTATATTGGCCTCTTCGGTCAAGGGTGAAGGATTTTATCGTGCAATATACTTCATTCCAGTGCTTATCTCAACCGTTGTAATCGCGCAACTGTGGTCTAAAATTTATAATGCGGATTACGGACTTTTGAATTGGTTACTGGAAAGCGTGGGTCTTTCAAATCTGGCACAAGATTGGCTTGGTAAAAAAGATACCGCCCTTGTGGCGTCCTTTATTCCAACGCTTTGGCAGTATGTCGGCTATCATATGTTACTGATGTATGCTGGGGCAAAGTCCGTTTCACAAGATATTCTCGAAGCAGCGAAAATTGACGGAGCTTCCCGTATAAGAACTGCATTCTCCATTACCATTCCACTAATGAGGCCTATTCTGAAAGTATGTCTTGTCTTTTCAGTCATTGGTGCCTTTAAGGTATTCGATCTAATTTATGTATTGACGGGCGGAGGTCCTTTATTCTCCACTGAAGTACCGAGCACGTTGATGTATACAACTATTTTTGACACTTACAGATATGGATATGGTAGTGCGGTATCTGTTTTCATAATTCTGGAATGTTTAGTGTTTACAGTAGTTATTAATAAATTTTTTAAGACTGAATAGAGGTGAGGAAAGTGAGTACTGCAAAAGTGGTGTTGCGAAAAAGGTCGAATTATTTTGGGAAAATACTACTGCAAGTGTTTCTAATCCTTGTGGCAATCGTACAAATTTACCCCCTTATCTGGCTGGCATTTTTCTCGCTGAAAGATAATAGTGAGATATTCAGTGGTGATGTCGTAGGCCTTCCTAAAGAATTTCTCTGGAGCAACTATGTTAAAGCCTTATCAGACGGTAATGTATTAACTTATTTTTTTAACAGCGTGTTGGTAACGTCTGTATCCATTATTCTGGTACTGATTCTTGCTTCTATGACTGGTTATGCCGTCGCGAGGATGAACTGGAAATTCAGTGAATTAACGATGACCCTGATCCTCCTAGGGATGATGGTGCCGATTCATGCGGCCCTGCTGCCGCTGTTTATGGTCCTGAAGAACTTACATTTGCTGAATACTTATTGGTCCTTGATTATTCCTTATGTTGCTTTTGGTATCCCTTTGGCCGTGTTCATCGTCAGTAGCTTCTTTAAGGGACTTCCCCGTGAATTGGAAGAATCAGCGGTCATTGATGGATGCGGCATTTACAGAACGTTCTTTTCCATTATGTTGCCGCTTATAAGTCCTGCTATTGCAACGGTTGCGATATTTACATTCCTATCTTGTTGGAACGAGCTGATGTTTGCGACTACGTTCATCAATGACTCACTCTATCAGACTTTAACAGTGGGTATGATGTCCATGGTGGGTACCTATATCACACAGTGGGGGATTATTGGAGCGGGGCTCATGATTGCTACGATTCCAACGATTGTAATCTACTTGTTACTCAACAAACAGGTACAGAAGAGTATGATCGCAGGCGCAATCAAGGGATAAGGGTTAAAAAATAGAAGGGGGATCTTTTAATGAATGCTACTATTACTGTCAACACTGATCAGTCGTGCGGTACGATCAGTCGTCATATTTATGGGCATTTCGCCGAGCATCTTGGACGTTGTATCTACGAAGGGATCTGGGTAGGCGAGGATTCGCCGATTCCTAATACCCGTGGTATTCGGAATGATGTTCTAGAGGCGCTGCGAGGTCTTAGCATACCGGTGCTCAGATGGCCGGGCGGGTGCTATGCTGATGAGTATCACTGGAAGGATGGCGTTGGTCCACGTGAGGCGCGCAAGCACATGGTTAATACGAACTGGGGAGGTGTTGTGGAGAACAATCACTTCGGTACCCATGAATTCTTCGACCTTTGTGAACTGCTGGATACGGAGCCTTATATCTGCGGAAATGTTGGCAGTGGCACCGTTCAGGAGATGCAGGAGTGGGTGGAGTATATGACCTTTGACGGCGAATCACCTATGGCTAAATGGCGGAAGGCTAATGGCCGCGAGAAGCCTTGGAAGCTCAAATATTTTGGCGTCGGAAATGAGAATTGGGGTTGTGGCGGCAACATGCGGGCGGAGTACTACGCCGACGAATACCGCCGTTTCCAAACGTATGTCCGTAATTACGGACATAATCAAGTCTATAAGATCGCTGGCGGTGCAAACGTTGATGATTACCACTGGACGGAGACGCTAATACGTGAAGCCGGTGGACTTATGGATGGTCTCAGTCTGCATAACTACACGGTGCCTGGAGGATTTGAGATCAAGCGGCCGGCGACTGGCTTTGATGAAGCGGAATGGTTCGAGACCATGCAGCTCGCGCTCCACATGGACGAGCTCATTACCCGACACACGGCGATCATGGATCAACACGATCCGAAGAAACGTGTGGGCTTAATTGTCGACGAGTGGGGTACCTGGTTCCAAGTTGAACCGGGTACAAATCCTGGGTTCTTGTATCAGCAGAACACGCTGCGTGATGCGCTTGTTGCGGGACTGCATTTCCATGTCTTCCACCGTCATTGCGACCGTGTCCACATGGCGAACATTGCCCAGACAGTCAACGTGCTACAGGCGATGATTCTAACGGAAGGTGATAAGATGTTGCTGACGCCGACCTATCACGTGTTCGAAATGTTCAAGGTGCACCAGGATGCAGAGGCGCTTACGATTCACCTGGAGATTGGCGAATACCGTGTGGGCGATGAATCGCTTCCGCAAGTCAGTGCATCGGCATCGAAGCGGCCTAACGGAACGATCGACATCAGCCTATGTAACATCGACCCCCATCACCAAGTAGATGTATCTCTAGGGTTACGTGGGTTGGGGGGAATGTTGAATGTTAGCGGCCGGGTACTGACGCATACAGATATGAATGCTCATAACACATTTGGGCAACCGGAGAGGGTGAAGCCACAGTCATTTAACGGCATTACGAGTGTAAGTGACGACGGTTTACTGGCAACGCTGCCGCCGATGTCCGTGGTCGTGTTGACACTCAATTAAGGATTGTGCGCTTAGATGCGCGTTGACATGGCATTATACCACAGCAATAATGGATGTATATGAGCATTCATAGGATGTGAATCGGAAGGAGTAATATAATGGCTAAATTATCATTAGTTCATAAGGTCCCAACTCAGGAAAAGGTAGTCGCTTTTACGTTCGACGATGGGCCGCATCCATTATATACGAAAGAGTTGTTGGATATCTTCCATAAACATAATGGTAAAGCGACTTTTTTTATGATCGGTGAAGAGCTCAATATGTACGAGGCTATCGCAGCACAGGTTCATATGGCAGGACATGAGATTGGCAATCATACTTACTCTCATCCTGATTTGACAACACTGACTTTAGATGAAGCAAGAGCTGAATTACAGCGGGCGGATGATACGATTCGTAAAGTGACGGGAAAGCATGTATTGAACTTTAGACCACCTTTTTTTGGTGTTAACGATGATATTCTTATGCTTGCTGCAGAATTCGGATACCATTCGATTGGCGCTGTAAACGGTGACGCGAAGGATTGGGAACAGCCCGGTGTCGATTTTATTCTGGACCATACGAGACCAACCATTGAAAACGGAAGCATTTTCTTGTTTCATGACGGGTATGGCGAACGAGCTCAAACCATTGAAGCTGTCCGGGTATTGGTGGAAGAGCTTGATGCCGAGGGTTATCGATTCGTGACTTTAAGTGAACTGTTTGGGATTGCTGATCTCCAGCTATAAAGCTTAGCCGAAGGTAAGCAAATTTCCAGCCGCTGTTGTCTCCGGATTTTCTGATTGTTTCGCTTTTAGCGATTAATGATTCCTTCATAACTTATTAGCAGGACCTCTTCCTCAATAAAATTGAGGAAGAGGTCCTGCTTTATTGTGTAATGGCTGTTTCTCTCTGCTTGTTTAAGATATTCTATCACTCACGCTTCCAAAGCATCTGAAAAACCTCACCCATTCGAATTGGATTGGGTGAGGGTATTTATATTATACGTTTTTACTAGATTGATTAATAATCTCTATCCATTTGGATGTTGTGTGGATTCCCGAACGATCAGATTAGACGGAAGGAGAATTTCAACAAAAGGCTCATCAGGATGGTCAATACGCCAGAAGAGCTGTTCAACAGCTTTACGTCCAAAGTAAGACAAATCTACATTCATCGTTGTAGTCAACGGTGTTGTTATTCGTGACAATTGTCCATTATCGAAGCTGACAATGGATACATCTTGGGGAATACGATACCCAAGCTTGTACACAACGGAATTGATCAAGAATCCAAATCCGTCATTGACACAGAACCATGCCGTAGGCTGCTTATCGAGCGCTTGTACAGCGTTGAATACATCATCCATTTCTTCTGTTACACGATCAATTACCCATATCGGGTTGTATTCAATTCCAGCCTGGTATAAGGCCAGGCGATAACCCTCCAGGCGCTCGTAATAGCTGGGAGAGAATTGTATATTGCCGATAAAACCAATACGAGTATGTCCCAATTCAATTAAATGCTGAACGGCTGTATAAGCGGCATAGCGATTATTAGTGAGAATACTGTCGGCCATAAGATTAGGATGATGATGATCAATTAACACGGTGGGAATACCTGTATTGGTCACTGCCTGAATATAAGGGTTCGTAATATGGGACAGAATCAAGATCCCTTCAACGGATTGATCCAATAAAATAGGAGGCAGGATTAAATTCTCAGAAGAATGCTTATCAATAGATTGAATAACCATACGCTTGTTTCGCTTCGCTGCTTCCTTCTCAATGCTTAAATAAATTTCTCCAAAAAAGTTGCGTTTGGAAAATGCAAATTCCGATGCCAAGATGGCAAAGGTTCCTACTTCTTCTTCAGTGCTTTTACGCCCTCGCGAATAGATGTAACCCATCTCATTCGCTGTATCGATAATTAATTGCCTCGTTTCTTCACTGACACCATCTTTACCAGACAGAGCCTGAGAAACAGAGTTCTTAGATATATTTAATCGATCGGCGATATCTTGCATAGTTACCTTCACCTTCATGCGAAGATACGTCCTTTCTTATAAGAAGTGTAATGAATATTCTTCCATACTGTCTCTCATAATACTAAAGATTATGCTGCAAAACTACATTACAATTCTAAATTATTATAACATTACAAAATATTATTGTAAAGTTAATACATAGTATATGTAATTGTGTCTATTGTATAAATAATCGAAGAACAGGTTGACAATTTCGCTTAAAACTATAATAATAGCAAATGTAACGCTTACAAAACATTGTTTTAAGTAATTTTGTAACGTTACAAAATTGATTTATAGATTACTAAATGCTGTACGAAAGTGCATCTATACTTTAGGGAGGTTTTATTTTATGAAGAAAAAGCTTGCAGTATTAATGTCACTTACGCTTGTATTCACGATTCTTGCCGGTTGTGGATCGAAGAGTAGTAATTCAGGCACTTCAGCAGATGGAGTAACAACTATTGAATTCTGGGCAGCGCCTAACCCGACTCAACAAGCATATTGGCAAAAAATCGCCAAAGAGTACGAGACTGTTAATCCTAAGGTGAAAATTAATGTAAGTGCGATCAAGGAGTCCCCTACTTCTGAGGCAAGTATCCAAGCTGCAATTGCAGGTGGAAGCGCCCCGACGATGACTGAGAATATTAGCCGCGGTTTTGCAGCACAACTTGCAAACAGTAAAGCGTTAGTTCCTTTGGATACGATAGCTGGCTTCAATGATATTGTCACAAAACGTAAAATGACCAAAACGATTGAGCCTTGGGAATTTGCGGATGGTCATCAATATGTTCTCCCGATCTACTCGAATGCGATGTTGTTCGGATGGAGAACGGATATCTTGAAGGAAGCTGGTGTGAATGAAGTTCCGAGAACATACAGCGAAGTAATTGAGGCAACGAAAAAATTAAAAGCAAAATACCCGGATAAATATCTTTGGGCGAAACCTGACTTAGCAGACCCTACCTCTTGGAAAAGATGGTTCGACTTCTTTATGCTGTACAATGCAGCTTCAGATGGCAACAAATTCATTGAAGGCAGCCAGTTTGTTGGCGATGAAAAAGCAGGTGTAGACGTTCTTACTTTCGTGGACGATCTTCGTAAGGAGAAAGGGCTGTTGTCTCAGAATGTAACAGAACCTTTTGAAAATGGCGTGGGCGTATTTACGGATGTAGGACCTTGGACATTCAGCACATGGGCTGAGAAATATCCAGAGCTTCAGTACAAGGAGAATTTTGAAGTATCATTGCCTCCGGTTCCGGACGGCATGGATCCAGCGAATGCAAAAACGTTTGCAGATGCTAAAGGAATTGTTATCTATGCATCGGCAAGCCCAGAACAACAGGCTGCTGCAATAGAATTCATCAAGTGGGTATATTCAGATGACCAAAACGATGTTGCCTTTTTCCAAGAAACAAACTTGCCTCCAGCACGTGATGATGTAGGTACGAATGAAGTATTTAAACCAGTATTTGAAAAAACGCCTGTATTGCAAGAGTATGCAAAAGCAATCCCGAATGCTGTTCCATCCATGGACAATCCGAAATTCAACGAATTGCAAACCTTTATTGGTCAAGAGGCCTTTAACAAAATCGTTCGTGGTGAGATTGATCCAAAAACGGGTTGGGACAATATGAAGAAGGCGATTGAAGGGGAACTTCAATAATGATTGAAAAAAATAATAATCGGTTAGGCTGGCTTTTTGCCAGCCCTTACCTTATTTTTTCGACTGTGTTTTTCTTGGGCCCGCTTATCTGGTCTCTTTATCTGTCTTTTACTAACTGGGACTTGATTTCACCAACTTATGATTTTGTAGGATTCAAGAATTTTACCAAAGCATTAGGCACACCAGGGGTAAGATCGGCATTTTGGGTAACGTACAAATTTATGATCGTGTTTGTACCGATTGTCACAGCGATGTCGCTTTTTGTAGCGGTAATTGTAAAGGGCTTACCTAAATTAAAAACCGTATTTCTTATTGGATTCTTTTTACCATATCTTTCATCAGGGGTTGTTGCATCCCTTATTGTTAAAGGTTTTTTGTCACATACAAGTCCTGTTCAGACGTTTCTAAGGGAACGGTTAGGTCTTGATATTGACTGGCTCGGCGGATCTTTTTCGGCATTATTCGTCGTTGCGATGATTATGGCTTGGAAATTTACAGGTTACTATGCGTTAATTCTAACGTCAGGTTTAGAAAGTATTGATCAGGAAGTATATGAAGCAGCGGCAATTGATGGTGTGAAGGACAGCCAAAGATTCTGGAAAATTACGTTGCCTTTGCTATACCCTGCGATTTATACAACCTTAATTTTATCCTTTGGTGCAACATTCGGTATCTTTACTGAGGTCTACCAATTAACAGGCGGCGGACCAAACTATGCAACGAATACATGGCAAATGGAAATATACAGTCAAGCATTTAAGAACCTGCAGGCAGGTTATGCATCAGCTATCGCGATTATGGCTGCGGTTGCGACATTTATATCCATCTTCGTGATCCGAAAAATTCTGGAAATGTGGGGTAAGCGCAATGGTTGGGTCTAATTCAAATATCAAGCTCCGGCTGTCGATCCGCTATCTGATTGCGATCGTACTGCTCGTGATTATGGTATTCCCCTATTTATATATGGTATTGAATTCACTTGCAGATTGGTCACAGGTAGACCGGAAGCTGATACCGACGAAATTTACGCTGCGCTCGTATCAATGGCTCTTTACAGGTGGTGAGACCGGGATTACAAGACCGTGGATTCACGCCTTCTTTAACAGTGTGTTCGTTTCTTTGATATCTACAGCATTAATGATGATGTTTGCGATTATGGTGGCTTATGCGTTGGCGAAACTGAAATTCCGTGGGAGAGACTCTATTAACAACTTTGTGTTGTTCCACATGTTCTTCCCGGCGATCATTCTGATTATCCCTAACTTTTTGATTATTCAAAAAGTAGGACTGTTCGATACGTATTGGGCGCTCATTATTCCCAAGGCGATGAGTTTATGGGGGATCTTCATGTACACCAACTTCTTTAAGGCGGTACCCGACGCTTTCATTGAAGCCGCCAAGCTGGATGGGGCATCCGATTTCAAAATCCTGTATAAGATTATGATGCCGATGTCGAAGTCCATTACGACCGTTGTATTCCTATTCCTGCTAATGGAACGTTGGACAGAGCTCCTATGGGATATGATTGTCGTCCGAAGTGACGGCATGTTAACTTTGAACGTTTTATTATCTCAGATGTTTGGTCCGTATCAATCGTATCCGGGTCCGATGTATGCCGGTGCAGTGATGCTCACCTTGCCAATCATTATCTTGTTCATCATCTTCGGCAAGAAATTCCAGGAAGGTATGCAATTTAACTTGAAATAGGCTAGCACAGGAGGGGATAGCGATTGGAACAGCCGTGGTGGAAAAGGGCGGTATTCTATGAAGTGTATATGCCAAGCTTCTGTGACAGTAACGGAGATGGGATTGGTGATTTTGACGGTCTTACTTCCAAGCTGGATTATTTGAGGGATCTTGGAATCGGGGGCATCTGGCTTACACCGTTCTATAAGTCTCCGAAAGTAGATAACGGGTATGACATTGCGGATTATTACCAGATCGACCCGGATTATGGAACGATGGAAGGCTTTGAACGCTTTATTCAGGAAGCGAAGACTCGCGGAATCAAAGTGATTGCCGATCTTGTCTTGAATCATACGTCTTCAGAGCATGCGTGGTTCAAGGAATCCCGATCCTCAAGAACAAATCCAAAGCGGGATTGGTATATTTGGAAGGACGCTGTGAACGGCGGAGTTCCAAATAACTGGGAGTCTTTTTTTGGCGGAACAGCGTGGGAATGGGATGCTGCTACGGAACAGTATTACTATCATGGGTTTGCGAAAGAACAGGTCGATTTGAACTGGGCGAATCCGGAAGTAAAAGAAGCGATGAAGGATGTCATGGCTTATTGGCTAGGTAAAGGCGTTAGCGGTTTCCGGCTAGATGTGATCAACTTCTTGTCGGTGTCCGATCAATTCCCGGATAACCCGATGGATGAAATAACGGGTGAACAAAAGCATGTGCATGACCAGAATCAAAATGGAATTATAGAGGCCATCGAGGAAATTAGTGAGTTTGTTCATGCGCATAGCGGGATGTTCATGGTAGGTGAGGTCGGATCTGAAGACATAGACATGCTGAGGCATTACAGCGGAGCGGGTAAGTTGGATGTAGTCTTTAATTTCAATTTGGGAAGCCAGAAGGAATTTAGTCCAGAAAATTTATTCGCTGAGCTTAAGACGATGGAGCAGGTACACCGTGAGGATCAGATTCCAACGTTATTCTTCGGCAGTCATGATATGGATCGCGTGATTTCGCGTTTTGGCGAAGGAGATGCGGAGATTGAGGAGGAACGGGCTCGTCTGATGGCAACGCTGGCCTTGACCGCAAAAGGGGTACCTTTCTTATATTTCGGTGAAGAGATTGGGATGCGGAATTTCGTAGCCCATAAGCTGGAGGATATGCGGGATATCCAAGGATTAAACGCATATGAAATCGCACTACAGCGGGGGGCTACCCAGGCAGAAGCCTTGGAAATTGCGAATGCGAAGGGAAGAGATGCATCCCGTTCTCCGATGCAATGGAACGCAGGTCCCCAGGGCGGGTTTACTTCAGGGAAACCATGGATTGACATGGGCCCAAATTATGAGCAATTAAACGTGCAGTCCGAATCAAGTCAACCGAATTCATTACTTCATTATTATAAAAAGCTTCTCCGCTTGCGCAATACACAGGACGTGTTTCAGTTCGGAGATTATGACGTGCTGGAACGCAGAGGCAATCTTATTTTATATGTAAGAACGTTGAAAACACTCAATACTAGAGCACTCGTAGCTTTGAATTTTGACAAGCAAAGCGTACAGATTGATCCTAGTATGTTGTTGGATGGGCAAGCAGCCTGTATATTATCAAGCCGCCGAGAGACAGTGAGCGGCACAGACTTGGTCACTCTATTGCCGAATGAAGCCGCAATATGGATGTGCGAGCCGCTATTATTTGATTAGAGAGGAACGTTATTATTATGAAGCTCCACAAAACTGCTGTGAAAACATGTGAACAATTGCTCGTGGAATACGCGATGAAAGACGTGTTCGTAACAGATACGCAGAAATTAAATTTCACCGGTGTAGATCACAAAGATGTCTATAACATTACAGCACCTTTCCAAGATGAAGATGAATGGGTGATAGCAGGTCGGGTTGAAGCCCGTGACAGCGAGCATTCCAATGTCGTTTTTTTCGTCGAGCGTGATGGACAGTGGGCTCCTCGTGAAGGAGCGCCTATTCTTGAACTTCAAGATCCGTTTTTCACGAAAATCAATGGCGAATTAATTGTTGGAGGTGTTCAAATTTACCCGCATCCGGTAAAAGCTGATGCCTTAATGTGGCGTACAGTATTCTACCGCGGGAAGAACATCGCTAGCTTAGAGTTATTCTTTATTGGTCCGGATGGTATGAAAGATTTGCGGCTGGTTGACCTGAAAGATAGCATTGGAGTGCTGACCCGCCCTCAAGGAGATAAAGGAGGACGCGGGAAAATCGGTTTTACCCGCATTGCCTCGTTGGAGGCGTTATCCATTCCGTTGATCGAAGAAACACCGTTGTTGGAAGGGCAGTTCGTTGATGAAGAGTGGGGCGGCGCGAATGAAGCACACTTGCTGAAGAACGGGCTTCTCGGTGTCCTTGGGCATATCGCATCATTTGATGAGGCGGGTGATCGTCACTACTACCCCATGGTGTTCGCTATCGATCCGGAAACAGGTGAATATTCGGATATTCAATTAATCGCTGTACGCAATCAGTTCTTGCCAGGCGTTGCCAAACGTCCTGATTTAGAAGATGTCGTATTCAGCGGCGGGCTCGTACGTCATCAAGACGGCACAGCTCACATATATGCAGGAATCAGCGATGCTGAAGCACAACGTGCGACAATCCCTGATCCATTTGCTCAATTTGAAATTTTATAGCATGAAATCCATTTGGTTAAGGGAGTTATTACAACATGAAAATCTATCGTTATGAACAAAATCCGCTGATTACACCGGCGGACGTCAAGCCGTATCACGAGGACTTTGAAGTGATCGGTGCATTTAATGCCGGTATCGCTAGCTATAATGGTGAAATATTAATGTTTCTTCGAGTAGCAGAACGTCCAATCAGTAGGGATCCTAAAATTGTGAAAGCTCCGATTTATAATCCGGAGACCAATGAATTAGAGATTTTGGATCTGAATACGGATGATGAGCGTTTCGATTTCTCTGATCCGCGTGTGATCAAGAATAGATCCGCCAGTGCTACATTCCAGTACTTGACTTCATTATCTTATATCCGAATTGCTCGAAGTAAGGATGGACATCATTTTACGGTGGATGAGAAGCCATTTGTGTACCCTTCCAATTCACTGGAAACCTTCGGGGTAGAAGATCCCCGCGTAACCCAAATTGGGGATACCTACTATATATATTTCTCGGCAGTCTCACCTGTGGGCGTTGGAGAATCGCTGGTATCAACTAAAGATTTCGTGAATGTAACTCATCACGGCATGATCTTTGGGCCGGATAATAAAGACGTATTGATTTTCCCAGAGAAAATTAACGGCAAATATTATGCATTGCACCGTCCAACGACGAAAAGCACGGGGAATCCTGAAATATGGATTGCAGAATCGGACAATTTATTATATTGGGGCAATCATAAGCATCTGATTGGTTTGCGTGACGGGATGTGGGATAGTGGCCGGATTGGCGGCGGTGCGGTTCCATTCAAGACCGATAAAGGTTGGCTGGAGTTGTATCACGGGGCAACACTGGAACATCGCTATTGCATGGGGGCAGTCTTGTTAGATCTAAATGATCCCTCGAAAGTGATTGCGCGTTCCAATGCTCCGATTATGGAGCCGGAAGCGGATTATGAGAAGAATGGATTCTTCGGCGATGTTGTATTCTCTTGCGGTGCACTTGTGGAAGGCGATGTCGTCAAAATGTATTACGGAGTTGCGGATACATCAATGGCTTGCGCAGAACTTAGTGTACAAGAAATTCTAGACAGCTTGGTATACGTATAACAATAAAACGTCAAAACCGTAGTGGTTTTGGCGTTTTAATTTGGGAGAGATGACGAAGATAATGAATATCAAATTAACTGAAAACTGGAAACTTCGTGATTTTAATGTCGGGGAAGTCCGGGATCTTGAAGTTGCATCCCCAGAGTTCATTGATTATTTCTGGATGACCACCACAGTGCCCGGTGACATCCATACGACGCTTCGGGAGAAAGGCATCATTGAGGATCCTTTCTTTGGCCACCAAGATCAGAAATGCCGTTGGATTGAAGAAAAGGTATGGTGGTATCGAACGGTCTTTTCATACGATTCTGATCCTCAACCTGGTGAGAAGATGGAGCTATTGTTCGAAGGGTTAGATACCTATGCGACCGTATATCTTAACGGTGTGGAGCTTGGATCAACAGATAATATGTTCATTAGCCATTCATTTGATGTAACCCGTGAATTAAATAAGGGGAAAAATACGCTTGCCGTAAAATTTGATCCTATTCATGTACACGCAGGCGATAAGGTCCAATATTATTGGTCGGGCTATAGCAAGAAGCGGATCTGGACACGTAAAGCGCAGAGTCATTTTGGCTGGGACTGGGGTCCACGTCTGGTCTGTGCAGGGATTTGGAAAGAGGTGCATTTAATTAAACGCCGTCATGCACATTTAGATCATGTGTTTGCTCGAACAACTTCGATCCAGGATCAAGTAGGTATCGTTGATGTGGATTTATGCGTACATGCCTTTGATCGCGAGTGTTCATATACAGCGTGTGTGGAACTCTTAGAAGGTACAGAGCGCGTTGCGGAAGCGTATGTCTCTTTAGACAGAGCTTCAGGGATTACGGTTGACGGGGCGATTACAGCACGCACGCTTCATCATTCAGTTACTTTGCAGGTGATAGATCCGAAGCTATGGTGGACGCATGATCTAGGAACGCCTTTCTTATATCAATTACGTGTTACGTTATTTGCAGATGGGGAGCCAATCGATACTTATGAGCAGCGATTTGGGATTCGTAAGATCGAGTTAATGCAGCTTGATGAAGAGGGGCGCCATGCTTTTACGTTTGTATTGAACGGTGTAAAGGTTTTTGCCAAAGGTGCAAATTGGATCCCTATTGATAGCTTTATTGCGACCGTACCGGATAGTCGATATACGCATCTCCTTCAAATGGCCAAGGCTGCCAATATGAATATGATTCGCGCTTGGGGCGGAGGCATTTATGAGCGGGATATTTTCTTTGATGAATGTGACCAGTTAGGAATCTTAATCTGGCAGGACTTCATGTTCGCTTGTGCGTTATATCCAGATTATAATCGTAATTTCATGAATAATGTTCACCGAGAAATTGAGCAGGTCGTCAAACGTCTTCGCAGTCGTACGAGTCTTGCCTTATGGTGCGGGAATAACGAGAATGATTGGTTGTATGAGGCACTTTCCTCTAGCGGCGAGATTACACATCCCTTTTATGGAGAGAAAATATATCATGAGCTCATGCCTGCGGTGTTGGAGCAGCTCGATCCAACGCGAACGTTTTGGCCTAGTTCCCCTTTTGGTGGAAATGATCATAATTCACGTAATGTGGGCGATACACATAACTGGCAAGTCTGGCATGGGAATAATGAGCCTCGTCAATTTGGTGAACCACAGACACAGGATTATAGTGTTGAAGGGATATCGTTCAAACGATTTAAGTCAGATTTCACGAAATTCGCCAGTGAATTCGGACTGCATGCCGCTTCCAATCGTTATACTTTAGCGAAGAACATGCCGGACAATCAGTTCTACTGGGATAGCGATGAAATGAAATACCGTAATAAAGATGTCCATTATCCAAAGGGCATTATGCTCATGGAAGGTTATACTGGAATTCCGAAGGATATCTATGAGTATATTCAATTCTCGATGCTTACTCAGGCAGAGGGGTTAAGATATGGTATTGAGCATTATCGCCGTAATAAGCCGGATACGAGCGGGGCTTTGTTCTGGCAGTTTAATGATTGCTGGCCGGGAACAAGCTGGTCTGTCATCGATTACTATGGCTTACCAAAAGCAAGCTATCACTATGCGCGTAAATTCTTTGCACCGGTACTCTTATGTGTAGATCATGACCCGAATGGGCAGCTTCAGTTATGGGCTGTTAATGATCGGCGTGAGATTTATGAGGATGAGGCGGAATTAACAATCTATCGGATGGATGGTACGATTGTATATCAGCGTGCATTCGATGTGACCGTTGAAGCAAACGGTAAAATTAATTTTGCCAATTTATCTGAGGCTGAGGTGCTGCAACAGTATAGTCCACGCGAGGTTGTGGCCGTGCTTCGTTCGAAGAAACAGGTGACAGAAGAGTATGTCCTCTATTTAAGAGATTATATAGATATGGATTATCAAGAAGCACATATTCAGATCTCTGTGGATGAAGGAAAAGGACATATCCGTTTGATCTCGGATCGTGTTGCCCGGATGGTGATGATTGAACTGGATGCTCCTTGGGTGATCATGGATGATAATTTCTTTGATCTGATCCCAGGTGAGGAGAAGACGGTTCATGTACATCATGCTGCTGCAGGGGAACTTCCTTGGGAAACCCTACGTGTGACGGCGATGAATGATGCATCTATACAGAAGCTTAGAACTGAAGGAGATGTACTAATATGAAGGCGGCCGTATTTCAGGGAAATAAGCGCATTGATTTTATGGAATGGGAAGCTCCAGCTGTAGGCCTCAAAGAAGTTAAACTTCGTGTGAAATGCTGCGGGATCTGTGGTACAGATCAGCATATTTATCATGGATATCCTGGGTCTGCGGAGGTGACCGCTCCGGTTGTGTTAGGGCATGAGCTCGCAGGGGAAGTGGTTGCTGTGGGTGACGAGGTTACGGCTCTTCAGGTTGGGGACCGTGTATCCGTGGATCCTAACATCTATTGTGGGAACTGTTATTTTTGCAGGAATGGAAAAGTGCATCTGTGCGATAACTTGCAGGCTGTTGGAGTAACTCGTGATGGAGGCATGGGCGAATATTGCGTAGTTCCTGCCGCGAACTGTTACTTGTTACCTGATGAAATGAGCTGGATCGAAGGGGCAATGATTGAACCTCTAGGTTGTGTTCTTCATGGCTATAAGAAGCTCGACATTCGTAGAGCTCACCAAGTCCTGATTATCGGTGGTGGTTTTATTGGTCAATTGTTCTTGCAGCTCGTAAAAGCTGCGGGTGTTAAAGGGATCATTGTCAGTGAGCCGGAAATGTTCAAACATGACCGATTAGTCGAATTAGGTGCGGATGAAGCGGTTTCTCCTGCAGCAGCAGGTATGATGGAAGCTCTTCATCATCAATTTGATATTGTGATTGAATGTGTAGGCCGGGCGGATTCCATGGAGCTGGCGGTTAAGGCATCACGTAAGGGTGGACAAGTATTAATGTTTGGTGTTGCTTCCCCTGACACATGGATTCAAGTCTCCCCATTCGAAATTTTCACGAAAGAGCTGGTCATCATGGGCTCTTTTATTAATCCTTATACCCATGAGGAATCGATTGCGTTAATTGAGAAGGGGATCGTTCAGATTGAGTCATTGATTAGCCATCGGTTTTCGTTGAAAGATGTTCCAGAGATCATGGAGGAGTATACGAATCTGCGTGTTTCTAAAGGGGTTATTGTGCACGAGAGGTAGTGCTAAATCATAGTAACGTATATCAAGCGATGACTATTGGCTATTTTGCCAAAGGTCATCGTTTTTTTTGTGGGCAAAAACTGGCTGTGACGAGGTCTCTCTTTAGAAAATATTGAAATTAATATTCAGTTAAGAATCCCTTCACTATCAGTTTACGATTCAGAGTTAGAGTTAGAGGAGGCCATGAGAAAAAGGAGCTTTGTCATGAACACAGATCCTAAAGTACTTATTGTTACTTCGGTATTTGGAGACGGGCATATGAAAGTCGCTGAAGCCATCGAACATTCATTTAGACGTAGAGGGATCAGTCGGATTACCACCTTAGATCTATTCGCTGCAGTTCACCCTGCCTTGAATGAACTATCCCGAAGATTCTATTTGAACAACACAGGGTATACGCAAGAATTTTATGGATTATTGTACACAATGACGAGCAAGATGAGACCAGAACAGTTCATGGGCAGACTCATACATTCTATGGGCAAACGAAAAGTGCAAAGGATCATCAACGAGATACAGCCGGATATTATTATTCATACCTTTCCTTATTTGGCTGCTGCTGAGCTAGCATCCACAACAGGTAGTAGAATGCCTCTGTTCACAGTTATGACGGATTATGTAGTTCATGGCAGGTGGCTTCATCCACAAACGACAAAATATTTTATCGCTTCAGAAGACATGAAGACAACGCTGATGTCGGCAGGGGTCACTGAAGAGAAGCTTGTGGTCAGTGGGATTCCAATTCGCGAGGCATTTGAGCAGACTCAGGATCGTGAAGCGCTTTTACGCAAACATGGGTTAAGCGGAGATCGTCAATACCTACTACTGGCGGCTGGAGCTTACGGCGTATTAAGTGACATTAGCAGTTTAATAAAACGAGTACTGCTTCAATCGAGCTTCGATCTCATCGTATTGTGCGGGAATAATCATAAGCTTCAAGCAGCTACGGTAGAGCTTTTTCAAGAGAACCCCCGAGTTCACATCTTGGGATATACGGAAGAAATGCAGGAACTGATGTGCATAGCTTCCTGTCTATTGACCAAAGCAGGCGGGATTACCTTGACTGAGGCGATGGCTCAAGCACTTCCAGTTATCGTCTATCGACCACTCCCTGGTCAGGAGGCAGGTAATGCAGAATGGTTAGCCGGGCACAATTTGATTGAGATCGCACGAAATGAGGAGCAATTAGTAGAGCAGCTTCAGCGATTGGAGCATATGGCGTACAGAGATGAAAGGGAACAGCAGCTGAAGGTCTTTTCGCGAAAATCAGCCTCGGATGCTATCGTTACTGAAGCTTTAGAAGCTATTAAATTGCGTCAGCCTTCTGTTCCTTTAGCAAAATCTGCGGTTGTTGAAGGGCAGGCGAAGACAATTCATGGATATTATTAGCCAAAAAGAAAGACCGCAGCAGACGTTTACCCGCCTCGCAATGATTCTCTTTTTTATAGAATGGATAAGAGGGGCTGTCCTGATCGCTTTCTTACCTACGTATGTATTGACGAGTTTGGGGCTTACAACGTCAGTAGTCGGTGTTGCGGTCTCCGCGCACTATTTAACGGACAGCTTGATCAAAAGCTTCATCGGCTATCTCTTGGATAGATATCCTGGGCGCACCGTGCTTCATGGAGGGTTCTTTCTTGGATTCGTTGGACTATTAGTGATGGTGACAACGCATAGTCCTTGGATGCTTATTGTAGCCTCTGCTTGCTTGGGTGCCGGATTCTCACCGATCTGGATCCTATGTATGAGCCAGGTATCAGAAGAAAAACGAGCACAGCAGATGGGAACCCTGTACGTATACTGGATGGCTGGTTTAGGTCTGGGTCCTGTAATGATGAATTTATTAATTGGCGGCGGGTTGTCGCTGTCACTTGCTGTCATTGGATTATTTTTTGTAGCGGGCTGGATTATGGTAGGTCTTGTAAAGATGAAAAATGTCTCGGTGCAGAGTGTGAATATATCTGTAGGCGGGCAGTTTGTATCTCTATGGAACAAAGTGAAGAAGGGGGGATTTTTGGTCCCCGGCATGCTGCTGCAGACTACAGCGGGCGGGATATTGGTCCCTTTTTTAACAAGCTTTGCGATCTCACATCTGGGTTTGTCTCATTCACAGCTGTCTATCGTGCTATTTATGGGAGGAGCAGGTGTAGTTCTATTTCTTGTCCCTATGGGAAAATGGTTTGATCAAGTTGGGGGCAAATGGTTCCTTGTCGTTGGGTTCGGCGTGTTTGCGCTTGCCTTGTTCGGTCTAACTTCTATTAACTCCTTCTCCGCTGCCATTGGGCTCGCGCTTCTGCTGGGGTGTGCTTATGCTGCTTTGCTTCCATCATGGAATGCGTTAATGGCCAGTTACATTCCCGAAGATTCCGTGGGGATCAGCTGGGGATTATTGTTTTCCATAGAAGGTTTAGGGGTGGTTATTGGTCCTCTAATTGGAGGCTGGCTGGGAAGCACAGGGAATCAACTGCTGCCTTTTCAAGTCAGTGCCTGTTTGTTTGGACTAATAAGTGTAGTCTACTTGCTATCTCCCGCCCGATTATTTATTCACAGAAACAGAGTAACCAAGAAGCTTCCGAATGTATCGTAGTTAAGATTTATTTAATAGACTCTTCACAACGAATTTAGGAATTGCACCTAAGCTTAATATGCAAGACTAAATAAGTGATGAAGGGAAGGAAGAAAATGAAGAAGAAATGGCTACTTACCGGAGGTGCAGCAGGGATTAGCGGGGCGATCATGCTGGTTACCGGAATGACGGCGTTTGCGGGAACCTCTGGATATGAGGATTACAAAGCCGCACTTAAGAATACTGCAGAGAATATACAAACTGTTACCGTACAAGCTGATGCGATGCTTAAAGATAACGGGACTATTCTGAGTCAGGCACAAGGAAGTATAAAAGTAAGCTTGCCGAATGAAGCCGTAAGCGGCGCTGTGAAGATTAGCGGGTCACAAGGTTCTCATGAACTTAACCTCTATAGTCAGCATGACGGACAGGTCTGGAAGAGCGATGCTTCCGATATTTATTACGTAAAGCAGGATATTAAGGATAAGAAGGATCAGGAAACAGGAACAGAACCGAAGGAAGCAGTTTGGCTTAGCAGCCAAGAAGAGACGATCATGGATGCTTTGATCGGCAATTTAAAGAATGAGATCACCTCTACTACCGATAAAGACGGTGCCAAGCATATCTCTCTGCAGCTTGACAATGCACAAATCCCGACAGTGGTGCAGGCGTTAGCCCCGGTTCTGTTCAAGAATCTTTCGGAAGAGAAAGATCATGAGTCCAGTAAAGAAATGACTGTCGATTCAAATGATCCAGAGGATTTAATTCAGCATAACCTGTTTGATTTCCAAGCAATTGCTCTGACGAACGGTGTACAGATTCAAAGCATCCGTTTGAATGCTGATATCACTCCTGCTAATGAGCTTCAGCACCAACAGTTAGATCTAACGTTTGTGGGACAGGATGCGCAAGGAGCCTCCCATACTTTGGCTGCTAGTGTGGATGTTCAGCTCTCCGTATTCAATGCAACTACACCAGAGTCTATTGACCTCACAGGTAAACAAGTGCAGCAGGTGAAAGAGGGCCATGAATACGGACATCGTGATTAAAGATCCCGTTGCGTTGAATAAGTAAGTGTGGAACAACTAAAAAGTATGCAATTAGAAAGTCCCTATGATGTGATTAGTCATAGGGACTTTCTTTATTAAAAAGCTATTTTCGCATATATTAGTCCTATGGAAGCCCCACAATCCGGAGGTGTTTGAATGAGAGTTTTATTAACTGCAACAATGGTATTGCTAATGCTCGCGGTGTTCACGGTTGGCTGTCAAAATTCAAAGAATCCGGTACAACAAAATTCATCAGAACCCACTGAAATAAAAACAGCTACAAAAGAGCAATTAAGCAAAGTGACAGCTAAAATGACTTATGAAGAAGTGATTAGTATTTTAGGCGCCAGCAAGGACATAGGCTCTGGATTGTATATTATTCAGTATGAATACACAGACGGTCAGCGATTCACTTTAGATTTCTCAAGTTATGATGGACTGATAACGGAGAAAGATTATAAAGAAATTCGTAAACTTATTAATAGTTAAAGTTAATCAATTGAATTGCTCCTGCATATCCCCAGACTTCCGGCGCCGTCGACTCATGAATACCAAAGCCAATGCAATGATCGTGAGAATAATCCCAAGGACTTGAAATCCCCCAAAGCTGAACTTACCTCTCATTATGATGCCTATCAATAAGGAAGAGAGGATGGTTCCCAGATATCTTGATGTATTAAATAATCCGGATGCTACTCCGATGATTTCTTTGGGTGAACTTTGAAACAAAGCTGCTTGCATGCCTACATTATTCAACCCATTGCTAATCCCGAATGCAGCCAACGCCAGGCACACGCTAATAACCGGTGAAGATTGATTCAATGTCACGAGCCATACTGATCCCGCAGTCATCAATATTGCAGACACTAGTAATGCCGGTCTTGGTCCGGATTTATCGATCCATCGTCCTGCTATTGGAGAAGTAACTAGAGAGCATAGGCCTAAGGTTAGCATAAGTATCCCTGTTTGAAATTCGCTGACATGGCGAACCACTTGCAAGTAGGACGGAACTCCGAAAAAGAGTGAGTAATAAAGTACGTTAACGAGCATGAACTCCACATTAACCCAAGTCATCGCAGGATATTTGGCGAATGTGCGTAAAGGTATAAAGGGTGAGGTCGCTGTTAACTCATGTCGTACGAATACCCCTAGCAGAGCGAGTCCGATCAGTGAAACAACGACATTTCCTACAGCGATGTGCCCGGATGATTTTGCTGAGAGTAATCCAATGAGCAGGGCAACCAGTCCCACTGTGAAGAGCAGGATCCCTGATCCATCTATCCAATTGAACCATTTGCGAAGGGACATGCCCGATGAAACGGTTAATGGCGAGTGTTCCTTAGGAATATTTCTCCAAGACAATAGAAAGCTCACTACCACAAATGGAATATTGATGAAAAAGATAGCAGGCCAGCCCCACCAGTGTATGATAACCCCGCCAATAAAGGGGCCGATGGCTGCCGCACCGGATAGGAAGATGGACAAAACAGACAGCGCTGTCGCTTGTTTTTCCGTTACATGAATTCGCACTATGGCCATCCCAACGGCAACCATCATGCTAGTTCCAATGGCTTGCACAATGCGGAACACGATGAGCCACGCGAATCTTGGTGCGAATGGAGCTAATAATGAGGCAATGAAGGCTACTACAAGCCCGGTAAGAAATATTTTTCTCCTACCAAATAAATCGCTGGCCTTTCCCATGACAGGTTGAGCGATGCTACTAGCAATGTAGAAAGAAAAAATAATCCAGGAAACACCTGTATAGTCAAGTTGGAATACATTTTGCAATCTTGGAATAGCAACAGAAACCATTGAAGAATTTAATGGGTTCAATAGTATCCCTAGACCCACTGAAATCATTAACCACCAATTCCGACCACTCATTTTGGGTCCCCCTAAAGCGTATTAATGTCATCCTACTTGATTTTAATTATTCATTCCAACGCATTTTATGTTATATTCTCATTGACTTAAAGGAATGAATGGGGTGCGAAATGGAACTTCTACAGCTGCAATATTTTCTCGCGGTAGCTCGACTGGAACATGTGACCGAAGCTGCCCGGAATCTGCATGTTACTCAATCATCACTCAGCAAAACAATCCAGCGTTTGGAGGAGGATCTAGGGGTCCCTTTATTCGATCGAGTAGGGCGGAACCTGCGTCTGAATAAGCTCGGAAGCAGATTTCTTCGCCGTGCAGAAAGAGCCTTGTTTGAATTGGAACAGGGGAAGCAGGAGCTTAGCGATTTATCTCACCCGGAACATAACACGCTTGAATTAGCGGTGACCACCGCCAGTACATTACCCAATATCCTTCGCGAGTTTCGGAAAAAGCGACCTGATATTCAATTTCACGTGCAGATGCTGACTACCAAGGAAATGGTTATACTTTTGGATCGAGGAGAGGTGGATTTCTGCTTGTCCTCACCCCCTATAGAAGGGGACGACATTGAATGCCAAGTCGTGTTTATCGACCCTATCCTTGTAGCGGTTCCTAAGGGGCATCGGTTGGCAGATCGAAGCAGCGTATCTTTGATAGAGCTGAGAGATGAATGGTTCGTCGGGGTTAAGAGTGGTTATGGAACTCGGGATTTAATAGACTCTGTGTGCCAATCGGTTGGATTTACACCTAAATATGTGTATGAGGGGGATGAACCTGCAAGGTTGATCACGCTTGTGGAAGCTGAGATTGGTCTTGCCTTTATACCAAGTACAGCAAGAAGTTCACGGGAAGACATCAAATATCTCCAAATAGAAAATCACGAATTGGTACGGGAAATTGCTCTAATATGGCACAAGAGTCGGTACATTTCTCGGGCTGCTTTGGAATTTCGTGAGGTAGTTGTAGAATATTTCGGATCGTTATCCAAAAAGGTTTAAGACAATTGGGATGGGTATCTAGAGGTATTTAACTGGATGCAAAAGAACAATTACATCCAGCTCAAGGACGCATAGTCTATAGAAATTTTTTATAATAAAGATGTAGAAAAATCTGGTAGTGTTTAGTTATCGGATGTTGGTTCTTCCATAAACCATGAGATATGGGTGCATCTCTTACAAATAAGTATAGCGGCGTTTTTATTCGCCCAGTCAAATCCTAGAAAGGATGCTCCGCTTGTGTTAAGCAGTTTATAATCCAGATCAAAGGTATCGTTTTGACAACAAGGACAGGTTATTCGCGCGTCTGCAGAACTGTATCTCATTTTAAAAACCTCCTGTGAATTTGTATAGTTCTTTAACGCACCTGAGGTTATTAAGGTTTCATGTACTCGAACTTACTAGTCAATTTGGGGTGGAATTATGAATAGCTGGGAAACAGCATTGTCAAAGGTATGTGAGCTTTATTTTTCATCGGAAGTAAATTCGAAATTAGAATGGATCTTGGTGGGCTCGGTGGGTTCGGTTTTACAGGGCTGTGAAATGACTCCGGGAGACGTTGATATTTATACAAAAAATAAAGAAGGGATTGCACAATTTGCAGAACTTCTGAAGGAATATTCCTTGCTGGATACATGTGAATTCCCTCATGGGGAGAACTGGTTATCCTCTTTAGAAGAACCTACATACAGTCAGACCTTTTCTTCGGGCTTCTCATGGACAAAGGGGAGTTGGATCATCGATGGGTTTAAAGTGGAAGTCGTTCATATCTCCAATTCAGCGGGAATTCCTGATTCTATGGATGGCGATGGGATATGGGAAGGTGGACAATTCATTTGGAATCATTTTAGGAATGTGACAATCGGACGGTACACTATTCCTACGGTTCCTCTAGAAATACAGCTAGAATCAAATTTAAGAAGACAACGATCAGACAGGACACTGGCGATTATTACTGCATTGCAAAAATATGGCTACGATCAAGAACTAATCGAAAAAGCTCTATCAAAGAAACACTTACCTTATTTTTATTCTCAAATGAATTGAGCAATGGAGATTATTTTTAAAAAGGGAATTAACTGGTATAATATGGTTTATAATCGAGAAAGGTGTTGATTTCTATGTCTGACTTTTTTGATCCAGGACCTAATCCGAATGTGACGGACCCTGGCGGTCATAAAGCAAACCATGATGTCAATGCGCAAAAATATCATACACAAGGTGTTCCTGGATTTTGGAGCGAGGTAATCAATCTGTTCATCGTGGTGGCAATAATTGCAGTTATTTTCTTACTCATATGGATCTTCTAATGGTCTTGTAATGAAAAAATGACAGCCCTCATTTATCTTGAGGGCTGTCATTATCGTTATTGAGCTGAGTATCCTCCGTCGATGACTATTTCCGAACCTGTAATGTATGAAGATTCATCTGTTGCCAGAAATAACGCCGCTTGGGCAATATCGATGGCTTGACCCAAACGCTGCAAAGGTGTTGCCTGAATCAATTGGTCTAGCAAATCCTTTGAAGTACTTAAAGCTTGAGTCATTGGCGTTTCAATAATTCCAGGGAATAGAGTGTTTACCCGTACGCCTTGACGGCCGAAGGTTGTAGCAGCCGCTTTAGATAATGCGCGAACTGCGCCTTTGGATGCCGAGTAGTGATTAAAGCCTTGACCGATCAGAGCTGTATAAGAAGAAATATTGATGATCGAACCTTTCTTTTGAGCTGCCATATAAGGCGTGACATGTTTAATCCCAGCGAACGGGCCATAACCATTGATGGAATTGATTTTCTGCCAATCCTCAATATCGATTTGATCAAATGGTTTTTCAGAAGAGATGCCTGCGTTATTGACAAGAATATCAATCTTTCCAAAACGATCACGTACTTCCTTTGCCAGCACTTTCCAATCCTCATCGGAGGCAACATTCAATTTCATTCCATAAACATTCTGTTTCTGGCTTACTTTCTCTAGCGCTGCCTCATTGATATCTGCGGCAATAACGATAGCACCTTCTTGAGCAAACAGATCTGCCATGCTTTCACCAATACCGGAAGCCCCACCTGTAATAATAGCCACTTTATTATCTAATCTTTTCATTTAATATTCTCCTAACGTAATTTAATATAATTTTATGTGAAAGTTTCTCTTCATGAATTCTTAGTTATTAATTCCATTGTCCGGCTTTTTCTAGATTTATCACTTCCATCGGAAGCTTCGGTCAGTATGTGCACATTTGCAAAGGGAATCGGCTATGATGTTACATTTGCAGAAAGTGCAATGGGTGGCTGGTCCATCGGTGTAATGATTGAGAAGAATAGAAGTAGTGCATAGAAGGCCGTTGATTTTCTAGCTACGGCTGCTGTAATGCCTTTTGTGGTTGCTTTTATTGTATGCTCTTCTTTTACTTCATCGGCTTCTAATGCTTGCAAGCCCTTTTGTTGTGGAGAGAACCGTTGGAATCACAATCGCCATTACTATTATGCCCAAGAAGATGTAGGTATATCTCCAGCCATCGTTAGAGATACAAATATAGATCCAATCGCCATAGGAATCGAGAATAGGTACCATTCCCATACTGAGTCATAAATCCGAACATTGCGAAGGATCAGGATCGAAGAATAACTATACCAATTCCTAAATCTTATGTAGCAGGTGTTAAGAATAACCCGCCAGCTGTCATAACACCCCTTTATGCAACTCCAACCATTAAAACAAGTCCTACTAATACCCATCATGCAAAATAGATTTTTTTCTTGTTGTGATTCATGATGTTCGCCTCGTTTTCACTATGATGAAGTACTCTTGCACTTGCTCCATACCGAACAGTCGTCCAGTCATTAAAAATCTATGTTTTTCCTATAGACTTTTCATAATTGTCGTCCCTCGCTCATAGTCACAGTTAGCTTCGAAAAATATAATGACTTAATAATGTATATCTACTAACTTTTATAATGTGTGATGTGCCATTAGAATAACCCGGTAACCCCATACCCAAATCTCATTCCCCAGACGGAGAAAGTATCCATCTGAAGCCAGTTATCTAAAGCTAGATATTAAAATAAAATGAATTTAACAATGGAATCGCTCTTTTTTAATTCGTATGGGAGAGGATGGTTATTAGGTGGAGAAAATTATAGAGGTACGCGGGATTAGCAAGGTGTACGAGAAAAGAAAAACGAAAGAGAAGATCCATGCCGTTCGTGATGTTTCTTTTCATGTGAATCGTGGAGAGGTTCTAGGTTTACTAGGGCCAAATGGTGCTGGGAAAACTTCTACGATAAAGATGCTCTGTGGTTTGTTGGAATCGGACGGGGGTTCTATATCCATTAATGGCTTAGATATTTGCAAGAAGAGACTTAAAGCGCTTGAGCATATTAGTGCTGTATTAGAGGGAAACCGGAATTTATATTGGCGTCTTACCGTTCGTGAAAACCTAGAATATTTTGCAGGTAATCGGGGGTACTCACGAAAGCAAGTTGCCGATCGAGCGGATAAATTATTAGAGCAATTCAACCTTAAAGAAAAGGAGAATGAGCTGGTCAATGGATTATCTCGGGGGATGCAACAAAAGCTAGCTATCGCTGTGGCGTTGTTGGCTAACACGGATGTCATCTTACTGGATGAGCCAACGCTCGGTTTGGATGTTGAGGTTAGTTATGAATTACGAAATATTCTAAAAACAATAGTAAGGGAAGAAAAACGTACAATCATTATCAGCTCACATGATATGCCCGTCGTTCAGGAGCTGTGTGACCGTGCCATTATCATTAACAAGGGTGAAGTCGTGATTGACGACAGGGTAGAGAACTTACTTAAGTTATTCGATACAAGGGCATATTCCATTAAGCTGGGTGAGCAATTAAGCCTAAAACAGGAGAATAAACTTTTAAGTAGATTCCCTTTAAGTACTTATAAAGCAGGCTCCCATGAAAACATCGTGGAAGTGAATTTAGAGCATGGTCAGGACATCTACGAGCTGTTTGATCTTCTAAAAGAGGAAGAAACAATGGTAGAAAGTATTGATCGTATAACTATTGATTTTGAACAAGTATTTATTCAGATTGTGAAGGGAGGTAAAACGCATGAAATGGCTCCATTTATTTAATGCGAATTTTCGTAAGGAATATATTGAGATGAAACGTTATCTGCCGAACACGATTGCCTTAGTAGCCACGTTTTATATTATATTTCTAGGTGCATTTTTTGGCATTATGTTCATCGGGGATCCAGCCAGCTTTGATATGAATGTTCAATACTCCATTGTAAGTGTAGTCTTTTGGAGCTTAACGATGATGACGATGAACTTTATTGGTTATTCGGTAATCACGGAAGCGACGCGTGGAACGTTAGAGCAGTTATATATGTCTCCCATGGGGGTATGGAAAATCATGCTCACGCGGATCGTCAGTCAGTTAGGCTTACAGTCAGTTATTATGATCCTGTTGCTGTTTGGTGCGATGCTAACCTCCGGACAGTGGTTGAGTCTTAACCCCATGACAACGATCCCAATCATTATTGTTACTATGATAAGTATGGTAGGCGTTAGCTTTATGATTGCTGGATTAGCTATTATTGTGAAACAAATTCAAGCATTTCTACAGATTTTTCAATTCGTTTTAATGGGACTTGTATTTGTTCCGATAACTGTTGCTCCGTTTTTAGCCTTTGCCCCGTTCGTTAAAGGAGTGAATATGGTCAGAACGGTAATGCTGGAGAATCTAACGTTAACGGACATAGCTTTATCAGATTATGGCGTATTAATATTAAATTCGCTGGTTTATTTGATTCTAGGACTCGTTGTGTTTGATCGCTGTGAGAAAATAGCCATGAAGAAAGGTCTTCTGGGACAATATTAGCACACGTAATCGTTTATTCTTTAGGTATAGCTAATACTTATAGCCTGCCATAGCTCATTGGTGTAACGGTATAAGCCATCGGATATGCTATATTAATTCTAATAATTTTTTACGAGGAGATTAATATATGAGCATTCAAGCCGAACCTAAAAAGCGAACCGTTACCCCATTTCGATATGATATTGTAGGAAGCTTCCTGCGCCCTCAGGCATTGAAAGAAGCTAGATTAAAATACAAGAACGGCGAAATTACCGCTGAGCAGCTTAAGGAAGTGGAAAACAACGAAATTGTTAAGCTGGTTCAGAAACAAAAAGAAGTAGGTCTTCAAGCTGTAACCGACGGCGAATTCCGCCGCTCTTGGTGGCATCTTGACTTCTTCTGGGGCTTTGACGGTGTAGAGCGGACGATTATTGATCAAGGCTACCAATTTAACGGTGCGAAGTCGAGACCAGAAACAACCCGATTGACCGGAAAAATTAGCTACAGCAGCCATCCTTTTGTATCGCATTATGAATTTTTAAAAGGCGCTGCTGGTGAGGACGTTGTAGCTCGTCAATCGATTCCTGCAGCTGCACAATTCCTGTTCGAGCTAGACCGGGCAGAAAATAAGGAAAGCACAAATGAAATATACCCAAATCGTGAAGAGCTAATTTCAGATATTGCTAAAGCATATAAAGCGTCGATTCTTGCCTTTTATGCAGCGGGCTGCCGCAGCATTCAAATCGACGATTGCACATGGGGAGCGCTATGCGACGAGCAGTTTATAGCTTTTATGAATCAGATTGGTGTGAATGTAGCTGAATATGCGAACGAGCTTGCGCAATTGAACGAGGAAGTTGTATCTGGTCTACCGGAAGATCTCGTTGTAACAACACATGTATGCCGAGGAAATTATGTTTCAACTTATGCTGGCGTTGGTGGGGGTTATGAACCTATCGCACAAACGCTTCTGAACATCAATAACTATTCAGGTTACTATCTGGAGTTTGATACAGAACGGGCAGGCGATTTCAAACCATTACGCTTCCTAAAAGAGAATCAGCAAGTCGTGCTTGGTTTGTTCTCTTCCAAATTTGGTGAGCTGGAGAGCAAAGAAGATATTTTGAAGCGTATTGAGGAAGCGAAGCAATATGTCGATCTAAACCGGATTTGCCTGAGCCCACAATGCGGCTTCGCATCCACGGAAGAAGGCAACCACCTGACAGAAGAGCAGCAATGGCGCAAGCTTGCATATATCAAAGAGATTGCTGAAGAGATCTGGAATTAATATAAGTTAACAGTTGAAAAAAACACCTTAAGCCGTACGGATGTTCATCCGCTCGGCTTAAGGTGTATTTTTGATATGGAGTGAGTACATGAATTTTCTTGGCTAGTTTACACTATACCAGTGAATTGAGAGTAATTAGGGAAAAGCTCCCTAATAAAAGCCGATAATTACTCTAAATGAATGAAATTAGGGAATTTCTCCCTAAAAAACAGAGTGGAATCAAGATTTACCGTCAAATCAGTCGAATTTCAGGGAGGAATTCCCTAATTATTAGTCTGATGACCAGAATCCTCTGATAATAAGGGAGGAATTCCCTAATTATTAGTCTGATGACCAGAATCCTCTGATAATAAGGGAGGAATTCCCTAATTATCTCCAGGAAGAGCATATGATTGAGCTTTACGGAGCAGAGAGACAGAGAATTAATTTGGAAATATTAACTCGCGGCACTTGCTGAGTTGCCCACGATTGTGATTGCAATGGCAGAAAATTGTAAGTGTTCAGTAAGTAGAGAAAGCTTGGAATGCTCCTTCTGACCTTGGAAAACGGGTTGTTTTTGTGCCATCCTCAGCAAAAAAGGAATCACCTCCGTTTATTAAACGGGAGTGATTTAGTCTAAGGGGTTAAGGTGCCACTTATTAATTGTCTTTAGCATGTCTTTCGCCAACCTGAAATTCATTAGCATGTTCAAGCATGTATTTCACGGTCAGTGGATCTTGCCCCGTCCAATTTTTAAAGTCGTCTGTAAAAATATCCATTTTTCCTTCACGGATTGCCTGTCCAAAAGTAACCATACCTTCAGAAGAATACGGCGCTTCCGATCCTTCTTTAAATGCCCCATCGGTGGTTCTAGGCACGCCCATTGCTTCGAATACGGCATAATTCTCTTCATCCGTGTTTTCTTTGAAGGTGATATGATTACCCGTTACTTCATTACCAATCTTAATGAAGTCGGTAATTGTCATCAATTCATGCCCGTTGATATTTAGAATCGCTTCCTGATAATTATTGGAGGCAAGGGCATACGCAACGGCTTTTGCGCAATCCTTCCGCGAGATATAAGCCATTTTACCGTCACCTTGATTGTTCGTTAATACCCCGTCACCCTTCACATACGTGAAGTAATTGGTAATCATCGCTTCCGCGTATTGGGAATTCCGAAGGAAGATATAATCGAGCCCTACGCTTCGAACATAACATTCGGTATAAATATGATCAATTTTCTCAACGCTTGGATTGGTTTCATCAGCCGCGTTCACTAGAGAAGTATAAATGATCTGTTTGACTCCGGCTTCTTTGGCTGCATCAACCACATTTCTGTGTGCATTTTGGCGTTTCTCCCCAACAAAAGGCATGGAGATCAGAGCAAGTTTATCAGCATGAGCAAAAGCTTCAGCAAGGCCTTCCTTGTTATTAAAGTTGGTCACATTTGTTTCAATCCCTTGTTCCGCATATTCTTTCAAACAGTCTGGATCGTAGGCGCAAAAAATGATTTGGTCTTTATCTACCAGTTTCAACAAATATTCTGCAGCTTGTTTCCCTAGATTTCCATCGTCACCCGTCAACAATAATTTACCCATGATCATCGTCACTCCTTGTGGATATGAATTATATCCTTATGGCATGTGAAAAAATGAACATATTCTAACACATAAAACTTATGGTCGATTGCTAAAACCAATTTGGATCTGCTGAAGGAAGGAGGGCAGGGCAGGGTTTGTATTGTTTTTAAGATATCCTGCTTCGATTGCAAAGGTATGGTGTGAATCATCTAGTGGGATTACCCGGACTTTATCCTGAAGATAGGCGAGCTGATAGTTATCCGGAAAAAAGCCAATCAAATTCTCCGTGATGATATAAAATAATTCTGACTCCACATCGTCTGCGGTTCGAAGGATGTTCGGCTGATAGCCGTCTTCAATGGCATGCTTGATCATTAGATGATAAGCGTTTCCAATAGCTGTTGCAATCAGCATGACTAGCGGATGTTCATATAACTCCTCTTTGGCGATCGATTCATGATGAAAAAGAGGATGGGGATGACTCACAGCCGCACAATAACGTCCCTTATATAAGGGATAGGTTACAATATCCTCTTTTCCCTGAAACTCGGAGTCAAAGGCAATAGCTACGTCGTAAATCCCTTTTAGCAAGTATTCTGCAATATCTTTTAGCAAAGCTTTGGATATCCGTCATCGCCGCATATTCGATACTCAGGGATTGTGTATTATACTTTTGAAAGTTTTCCATGCTCATCTTCATATGGTTATATTGCTTCCAGTGGATGAGAGCTTCGCCATAAAAAAAGCCATCCGGCTTTGGTTGGCTCGATAGGGATCTGCTTTCTGTCAATCAATTGAATGTTGAATTCCTCTTGAAGCGCGGCGATTTGTTGACTAATGGTGGTCTGCGATACATAGTTCTTTTAGCTGTTTCGGTAAAATTTCTGCATTCAACGAGATCAATAAAATATTTAAACCTTCTTATGTTCATAGGATCTTCCGCTTAGCGCCGTTTGCTTTATTATAGCCCAGAAAGTAAAAAAGAGAGCCTCGTTTAGAGACCCCCCTTGTTGAGCTTATCTTATTTTGTATAGTTATCGAAATAACCTTGAATATAAATCATTGGTGTTCCTTTATCTCCACTGCCAGAAGTCAAATCAGACAGTGATCCAATGAGGTCTGTTAATCTACGAGGCGTAGTCCCTTGAGCTTCCATTGCACCAACCAGGTCATCATTTTTATTCTGGATGTATTTAGAAATGGCTTGTTTCAGCTCTTCACCACGAAGATGAGAGAAGTTGTTATCGGCCAAATATTTCAATTTCACTTCATTTGGTGTTCCATCAAGCCCTGCAGTGTAAGCAGGGGATACAACAGGATCTGCCAGTTCCCATATTTTACCGACTGGATCTTTGAATGCACCATCGCCATAAACCATAACTTCTACAGTTTTACCTGTCATTTCTTTGATTTTTGCTTGGATACCATCCACGATAGGTTGGCAGTTATTTGGAAATAGCTTCACGCTTTCTTCTGTTGCTTTATTGGATCCCAGCAGACCATAAGCTTCGTTAAAGCCGCTGCCATCGATGGATTGTGTAAGAATATCATCGAGACCAAACACTTTTTCAGCACCATTGCTCATGAGAATACGTTTTGTTCTGAACCGTGTGTGAATATCACAAGTTAATACATGTTTTGTGTAGTTTAGAATGGTTTTTGGATTATTGGAGAAGATGACTTCGCAAGCCACACCTTCAGCTTCAATTAAACCTTTATAATATTCGATATAATCAACACCTGTGAATGGGTGCTTAATATAGCCGAAAAACTCACGGAATTGAGCCTCTGTTAACACATCCGTCCATGGATTAACACCCTTAGCATCTAATTCGTCGATGTCTACAAGATGGTTGCCCACTTCATCAGCTGGATAGCTTAGCATTAAGACTACTTTTTTTGCCCCTTTGGCAATACCGCGTAAGCAGTTAGAGAATCGGTTACGGCTAAGGATTGGGAAAATAACACCCACGGTTTCCTCGCCGAATTTCCCTTTAATATCAGCAGCAATATGGTCAATCGTCGCATAGTTACCTTGTGCCCGAGCCACAATGGATTCGGTTACGGTTACAATGTCACGATCCTCGATCGAGAAACCTTCGACTTTTGCAGCATTCAAAACGGTTTGAACTACGATTTCTTCAATGTTATCCCCATTATTAATGATGGGCCCGCGGAGTCCACGTACCACTGTTCCAACTACTCTTTCCAATATGATCTCTCCTCTTGTAAGGCTATACTCTATATAATTAAAATGGTTGTAAAGCCTATATTACTATACCCTTTTAGAGCGATATAAGTAAAATTAATGTTTATAATATCTAATATAAAAACAGTTTATAGATAAAAAAGACTAAACAAAAATTTGTACATGCTTTTATCTCAGGTGGAAGAAAATGCGGTGTGGAGCTCTAATCCACTTACGAAGTGTTTTGTGATCCTGCTTACGATCTAACGGCAAAATCGGGAATCGGGTGGGTATGGACGAGCTGTGGATGAGATTTTGGATGATATTAAACTTTGCCGTTTGAGATAGAAAAACAATTTTTGGGGAGGGAGAGTCGTATGAACAAAATGGACCGTTTGTTAGCTATAGTGCTTGAACTGCAGCGTAATAAAGTGTTGCGAGCGGAGGATTTGGCGGCTACGTTTGAAACGAGTGTGAGAACTATTTATCGGGATATTCAGGCACTGAGTGAAGCGGGCGTATCCATAATAGGAGCGCCAGGGCAGGGTTACTCCTTAATCGAGGGGTATTTCCTGCCACCCGTTAGTTTCACGCTGGACGAAGCAGTGACATTACTTATCGGGACTGACTTTATCGAGCAGTGGTTTGATGCCCACTACGGCAATAAGGCTAGAAGTTCTAAAGCAAAGATAGAAGCTATCCTGCCAGAAGCCATCCGCAGTGAAGCATCACAGATCCGCAGAAGTTTTCGTTTATTTGCATCCGCAGCAGAAATTGCACCAATACAAGAAAAGGCATGTTTAGAAGCCATTCGTCGAGCGATATTGGAGGAAAGGAAAATAAGATTTCGTTATTCTAAAAGAATCGCCGAAGCTGATGGGAACCGTCAAAGTATTCGTACGGTTGCTCCTTACGGACTTGTGCTTCATCAAGGATCATGGGTGCTCGTCGCTTGGTGTGAATTGCGTCAGGACATCCGTCATTTCCGGTTATCACGAATGAGGGAGCTTATTGATCTGGAAGATAAATTTATACTGCCAGCGGATTTTCAATTGGAGGTTTACCAACCTCCTGATGATCGCAACGTTCATGTGCGTATCTTAGTCCATTCTGACATAGCTGATAAGGTAAGGGAATCGAACAATTTCTATATGGAAACTATCGAGGAGCATGCGGAAGGCTTACTGGTTACTTTTCGAGTTCGAGAGCCGGCGGAATTGCTGCAATGGGTGCTGGGCTGGGGAGGCGGCATGGTTGTGCTAGAGCCGGAATCTTTTCGCCATCAAGTTAGAAACGAAATAGAAATAATGTTAAAACGCTACTGACATAACGCTGTCAGTAGCGTTTTTATATACTTGGATAATCAATGACACAGGAGCTGATATATAATGACTACAACAAAAGAAGCCTTACAACGTTTTGAAGAAACTGCGACATACTATATTCATGAATTAGAGCGATTCAATCTGGAGCAGCTGAAGCAAAAGCCAAGTGAAAACGAGTGGTCCATCGGACAGATGGTTCAACATCTCATAAACTCAGCACTGTATATGCAGCTTCGTAATATTGATCAATGTCTGGTGCTAAGCCAAGATCCCTTAGTATCTCATGTAGGGAAAACCGAGGATGGTGCGGCTATATTTGCACAAGGCAGCTTTCCGCCCATTCGTATTCAGGTCCCGCCTTCTGCCCAATATACGCCGGAGCAGCCGGAGAGCGAAGAACAATTAATTCAAGGGTTGCACACAGTCATCCAAAGAATGAGAGAGATCGAACCGTCTCTTGAAAAATCGTTCAAGCTTAATACCGTATCTCACCCGCGATTCGGTGGACTATGCGCGGAGGAATGGTTCCTGCTTATTGAGATGCACTATCGTCATCATCTTCTGCAGCTGGAGCGATTAAACAAAGAATTGTTTGGGAAAGTGATGTAATACCCAAAAAGAGGCCTTTGCTGATCCTCAGCAAAGGTCTTTCTAGTGGTGCTTTCCACTGCGATTCTAGTTTTTTTTGTGGTCCCTATAGCTTATGTATTAACGAGATTTAAGTTTTGGGGTTCAAAAATGATTCTTAATATTTATAAGGCCTGTATCTTGAGTAGAATCCACAACCTTAGTTCCTAATATTTGTTTTAATTCCTCAACCTTCCATTATCTTAGATTAATTTATTGCCCCTCTTACTTAATTGTCCGCTTTCATCTCCAATAACAAAGCTACTAATTCGTATGTCCTATATTTTGTAGCGGCCCCAATAGCTTAAAGCACTTCTGGATACAATTTATGGTATAATTTAGAAGATTTGTTGAGGAGAAGCAATGAGTAATAAAGGCGCTCGGAAGAGAGTTTTTGGAGGTAACTATATGACCTTATCTAAAGCACTCAAATTTTTGATTCTTAATTGTATTTTAATCGTCATTATTTATTCTCTGCAGTATGTATTTAACTTTCTTACTTATGATATAAACGGGCCAATGACATGGATGATGAGCCATTCAGAGAGATTAGCTAACAATACAGATTTTATAAGTGCATTTTCTTGGTATCTTGTTCAATTTTTGATTACCTGCTTGCTCATTCATTATTTCTTACGGAAGGGATTAAAGGAAGTCGGTTTCAGTACATTAAATCTGCAGCTTAGCATGAAGTACATCAAGTATTTTATATTGATATTTCCTTTCGTTGTCGTTATATGCTGTGCACTAATTTATTCAACTCTTGGTCTTCAACCTTTAATTGAACAATATGAAGGTAGAAATGTAATATATGCTGTAAAAGATATTATGATATTTGGTACATTACCTGGATTAAGTGAAGAACCATTCTTTCGGATTTTCGTTATTCAATTTTTTCTGTTGTTTTGGTTCAAACGTTTTAACTCTCTGAGTCCAAATGGTATAAACATGATGGTCTTTTTGTCTTCTTTTTATTTTATGCTAGGACACATCTTTATAAATTGGTCTCCCTTTTATTTGAAATACGATGTGATTCAGTTGATAACTGCCTTTATTCTAGGGATTTATTATACGGTCACTTATTTGAAAACAAAAAGTATTCTAGCCTCTATTGTATGCCACAGCTATTCCGATTTTATCATTTACCTTATGGGATATCTTTTATATTTTTATAATCGTTAAATCTTGTTCATTAATAAATAGAATTTCCTCGCTTAAGTAAGTCGTCCGAACATTATTCTTAGGGCTGCTCTATTAAATGAATAATAATTACTCTCAAACAGCACAAACCCCTCGCTAGTGTTTTTTGGCATATCATTGGGTAATACTAACAATGGCACATTCCGCATAAGGAGGTTACAGAAATGGAGATTGAAGAAGGCCAACAGCCTAATCGACTAATCTATAAAAAGTCCCCATATCTGCTGCAGCACGCTCACAACCCCGTGGCTGGTATCCATGGGGAGACGAGGCTTTTGCCAAGGCACAGGCTGAGAACAAGCCGATCTTCTTATCCATCGGCTATTCGACATGTCATTGATGTCACGAGTCTATCGCAGGACATTCTTGATATGGGTCTCCATACTCAGTCCGTTCACTCCGCCGGTTAGTAGGAAGTGCGACTAAAAAACTATAGATCCAGGTAAAGAAACTTCTGCGTTTAAATGGTTGTGTGTACTTCCATTTTTACCTGAGAAGTTTTTTTGCGCTTGAAGAGATTGAGCCAGATCATGCTTTAGAGAATCCGAGACAACTTACGATACGCCCGTGGAGAAATCCCCTCATTCGCTGAGAATACTCTACTGAAATAATGAATATCGGGATAACCGACCTGCTCGCCTACCCTTTCAATCGGCCAATCTGTTTCTCGCAACAGTTTACGAGCTTCCCTATGCCGGATCGAACGGAGGTATTCTCCGGGGGGCATACCCGCGACCTCACGAAAGAGCTTGGCAAAATGGTCTTCATGCATATTCATGGATGCAGCCATAGATATGTTGGTCCAGCGCTCTGCTAACCGCTCTTCTATCTCCTCTATTAATGCTCTGATCCGTTCGGTGTGAACAGAAGATTTAGCTGCATCTCGGGAGTTTTGCGATCGGAGCAGCGAAGTCAGAATTCCAAGCAGCAGCCCTCGACAGACCCACTCATAACCGGCAGGCCGCATGGTGAATTCATGAACGAGTTGTTCCATGGCATGAACACATTCGGGAGGTGGGGAGTAGATCGGTTCTTGTGACAATGGCATGAAAGGAGCGGTTACGGCTTCAAAGGCGAATTTATCGTCCATTACTTCATCCTCTTTCACTACCATATCTTCTTCATGTGTAATAATGGATTCCCCAAAGAAATCAAAATGGATTCCAATCAGCTTGGTATCTGAATCTGACAGAATAGCATTCTGATGATATACCCCGGATGAGAGGAATATTAGCTGCCCAGCGTGCAGTATATATTCCTCCGTATCCATCTTTGTTAATAATTTGCCCTGGCGAACATATAGTAGCTCGAAGTCATATAGTCTTCTTCTTGGAAAGGTACAAGGGGGAAGGGTCTGCAATTGTGCATAGTGAATCCCGGGTGACCAATCACGAGAGGGTACCTGCTTTCTCAATGGATAAGAGGGATCTTTGTCAGACATGGCACTGCCTCCTGAATGTTTAATAGATTAGACCGGAATAATGCAAAAAGTCTCTTCTTCGCCTAAATAAATCGAACTTATAATCTATTATAATATAAATAAATAAAGGATACAAAGTGCATCTAAGTCTATAAAAGTCTATAACGTCGAAAACGGAAAAGAACAAATATGAGGAGGGCCCAAATGAAAAAGGGAATCAACATCTGGTCGTTTCGAGAGGGAACAGAAATTAAAGAATGCGTACGTCTGGCCAAAGCGGCTGGATTTGAGGGTATCGAACTGTCATTAAATGAGACAGGTGAACTTGGCTTGCAAACCACTGAGAAGGAAGCACGTATCCTTCGTGATTCTATTAATGAAACGGGTCTAGAGATTGCGGGACTGGCAACTGGGCTGTATTGGTCTTATGCGATGACAAGTGAATCTGAAGCTAATCGGACTAAGGCAATCGACGTATGTAAAAAGCAACTGGAGCTCGCGGCTGCGCTTGGTGTAGATACGATTCTTGTCATCCCTGGCGCTGTTGGTGTGGATTTTATCGAGGGCTGTGAGGTTGTTGATTATGAAAAAGCTTATGATAGAGCACTGGAAGCGATTAGTCATTTAGCCAAGGATGCTGAGCAAGCAGGCGTTTCCATTGGACTTGAGAATGTATGGAATAAATTCTTGCTGTCTCCGCTTGAATTACGTACTTTTATTGATACGGTGGGTTCCAGTTATGTAGGTTCCTATCTTGATGTTGGGAATATCGTCCATTCCGGTTATCCAGAGCAGTGGATACGGATTCTAGGTCACAGAATTAAAAAGGTGCACTTCAAAGATTACCGTCGTACGGCTGGCGGGCTTCATGGATTCGTTGATTTGCTCGCTGGGGATGTGGATTATCCGGCAGTCATGAAAGCGCTTGATGAAATTGGATACAACAATTATGTTACAGGTGAAATGATACCGTCGTACACACATTATACAGAGCAAATTATTTTTAATACTTCCGCAGCTATGGATGCCATCCTTGGACGCACCGCATTCAAAGCTTAGAGTAGGGAAGGAAAAGTAATACTCAGAGTCGGACTGGTAGGATTGGTTTCATGGTCCGAATGAGCTTTGATAATTAGAGCGAGGGTACCATGTATTTTGTGAGAAACCGATGGCCAGACACTCTGCCGAGGCTTGGAAAAGGGTAGAGGCGGCGCGGTCAATGCACAGGCAGATTGGACACTGGAAGGTGCTTGGATAGCACTTGATTGATTATTTTTTATTTAGCGGGGGAGGATTCACTATGTTAAGAATAGGTTTGATTGGCTTTGGATTTATGGGACGGATGCATTTTGATAATTATGTTCGCTTAATGGAAGAGGGGCATCCCATCGCCCTTAAAGCCATTTGTGATTTGCGAATTGAGGAACTAAAAGACGGTAAAGCGGACGGCAATATGAGTACCGCTCAAGAAGTGTATGATTTAACAGCTTACAATCTCTATGATGATCTGGAGAAAATGATTGCGGGTGAGGAACTGGATATGATCGATATTGCAGTTCCTACTTACCTGCATGCTGAAATGGCTTGTTCGCTGCTAGAACGTGGATATCATGTCTTCTGTGAGAAGCCGATGGCTAGAACTTCAGTAGAAGCGCAGAAAATGGTAGAAACCGCGGAGCGCAGTGGAAAGAAGCTGATGATCGGACAGTGCCTTCGTTTTTGGCCAGGGTATGAATATTTGAAAGAAGTTGTCGAAACTGAGCAATTTGGTAAAGTAACGGAAGGGTATTTCTACCGTGGTTCAGGAGCTCCTAAAGATTGGTTTCTGGATGAGAAGCTAAGCGGCGGAGCTATCCTGGATATGCATATTCACGATACGGATATGATTAATTATCTATTCGGCAGACCGGATAAAGTATCGACTTTAGGAAGGAATGTTCTCCCAGAAAGTGGATACGATATTGTTTCTACACACTATTTTTATAAGGATGCAAAAGTAATCAATGCTCAGGTTGACTGGACGCTGGAGGGCGACTTTGGCTTTTACATGGGGTACAGGGTTAATTTCGAGCGAGGAAATATTGTATTTGATGGTAGTGGAGTCAAGGTGAATCCCAATGATGGAGCAGGCTTTACGGTAGAGCTTTCCCCGGATGCGGGTTACTACAGAGAGTTGGTTTACTTCCTGGATGCGATTATTCAAGAGAAGCCTATCGTTATATGTACGCCGGAGAGTGCAGCAGAATCTGTGGAGATCATAGAGGCGGAAGTACAGTCAGCGAATGCCGAAGGGGAATGGATTGTACTTAACTAACAGGATATAGAGGATGGATAGGCGTGCCTGGAGGATAGATCATTGTAGATGATTCCTCCAGGCACGTCTTTTTGGCCTGTATTTTCGTCTATCCTTATTTGCGCTGGAATTTTGTATTGTCCCTAGCATAGTGCGATACGGAGCCGTCATATCTTCTTAAACGTACCTGTTCATCGGAGAACTGTTCCACAATTCCTGAGGCTACCTCTGAATACATTCCATCAGGGTCAAGCTGCAGAGCAGAAATATAAGTTTGGGATAAAGCAGCTATAAAAAAATCAATATTTTTATTAAGTGTATGTGGCATGGTATTCCCTCCGGTGATATCTTCAACATGTATGAATATATAATCCTAAGGAACTATTTTACCACGTTTTGCTGATGAGTTTGAGGAGGAATTACTTGGTTTTGGTCAAAAAAATGCGAAATTTGGTTGTAATTATATATATTATCCGAAGATCACCCGTGGGCAGGTAGCGAAGTTGTTTCGCTGTCTGCTCTTTTTTTACATTCTGGTTTGAAAAGAATCCTGCGGACGGATATGATTTGTGTAATGAAAGGATGATCGCCAAATGACAGAACAGATTCAAAGAGCCAAGGAGTTATACACACGATTTCTGGGTCATTTTTTAAATATGCATAAGGCAGGTTTGCTTAAAGAGTATAAGAGTTTTGAAATTCCTAGAGAACAAGAATTAGAATGGCTGAATGAATTAGCCTTGGAGTACGCCGAGCAGTTGTCGATCCGGGATTGGGATGCGATTACTGCACTAGACGCTTTATCGAGAAACTATCAAGACAGCTGGATTGTGGAGAAGGTATCTTCCTTTGCCTTGCGGAATATGATGAGTGCGGACAGTTTGGTTAGATTAATCTACGCTGAGAAACTGGTTGAAATCATTGGCTCTCATAAACAAGTGATCTCAAAAGAACTGTTATTTGAGGCCTGTAAGGCTGCCGTGCAAATCCTCGAAAATGTAATTTCTCAGCCGCTGGTCATTGACCCTGGACATGATCTTAAGGAGCTTGGCCTTAAAGATAAAAGAGCTTTGAACAGTCGTGCAGAGCAAAGTATGGAACAGGTGAAGGTACTGATTAATTAACCGTTGGAGGGGAAATATGAGATTACTCGTAGCGCAACCCAATCACGAACCCCATTTGGAGCATTTGCTCAAAGAAATGAGCAGGCAGGATTCTTTTGACGCGGTGTTGTATCCGGAAGCTTATGTAGCAGATGAAGTCAGTGTGAAGACTTTATGTGAACTCGCCAAAACATATAAGAAGCTGATCATTACAGGATATAGGAACAGCAATAATAAGGATAGAGCGCTGATGATTCATCCTTCGGGGGATATCATTTTGGAACGAGCGAAATCACCGATGGATGAACAGCTGTATCGCCCTTCAGTTGCGGAAGCGGATAGTCTCCGTATTGGTTATTTGCTGTGTGTTGAGCTGCTGCAGGGATACATAGGTTTGGAAGGACAAGCAGAGTCGTTAGATTTCATCGCGCATCCGATTGGGGTGGGCATGTTCAGCGAAGAGCAGTTTACATTATGGATCGAGGAAGCGACTAGGATTGCCATTAAATATAACACAATGATCATTGGGACAAGCCATGCTGACGGATCTTACCGAAATTGCGGAATTTCGATTCCCATCTCTTATTGGATCGATTCTACTGGAGAACCTATTTATATTTCGAGCAATGATACGAGAAGTCGCATTCTTAATCTCGAGACAAAGCAGGTTGATGTGCTAGATTAAGGAGCGGCTGAAGTTGACATACTGTTGTCAAATTGGGTGTGCTACGATTTTATAACAGATTAACTCTGAAGATCTATAGAAGAAAATGAGGGATATTCAATGACTGAACCTTTAAAAACGATGTACAATGAACAATTTCTGCATAATTTCGGCGAAAAGATTCGCAGTGTATATAGTGTCTTCGACACGGATGCATTTGTAATTTCGGCTATGTCGGAACCCTGGGATGCGCTCGAACTGAAGGCAAGGATGCGACGGATTACGGAGACACTGGGAAGTCATTTACAGCTTCCCTATGAGGAAGCACTGGCGATATTGTTCGCCATTGCTGAGGATTGTGTAGGATTTCCATACTTGATCTTTCCGGATTTTGTAGAGGTATTCGGGCAAGGAGCTGAACATTGGGAGTTGTCCATGCAGGCGCTGGAAAGGTTCACATCGAAATCGTCGGCAGAATTTGCGGTTAGACCGTTTCTCATTCGTGAACCGGAGCGGATGATGGCGCAAATGCTAGTATGGTCGAAGCATCCTGATGAGCATGTACGCCGGTTAGCAAGTGAAGGTTGTCGCCCTCGACTACCCTGGGGACAGGCGCTCCCGATGTTTAAGCTTGATCCAGCCCCTGTGCTGCCTGTACTTGAGCAACTGAAGACAGACTCCTCCCTATATGTGCGCAAGAGCGTGGCCAACAATTTGAACGATATTGCGAAGGATCACCCAGAAGTGGTACTTGAGACCGCACGCCGCTGGATAGGTACAGATCCCCTCACAGACTGGATTGTGCGGCATGGTTGTCGTTCTTTAATCCGTAAAGCAAATCCGGAGATCATGGCTTTATTTGGATATGCGGAGCAAGCAGACGAAGCAACACCACTCATAACGAGGGCTTCTATCACGATTGATCCTTCCATCCTGCGGATTGGAGAAAGCTCCGAATTACAATACGAGCTTCAAGTTTGTGAAGGAACTCCTGCCCGTGTTCGAATAGAATATGGCATCTATTTCGTGAAGGCTACAGGTCGAACCTCTCGTAAATCTTTCTTACTATCAGATAAAACAGTACCTGGGGGTACAATTCTGTCTGGCAAACGGACGCATCGCTGGGCGGATTTAACCACTCGCCGTCATTATCCCGGGGAACATCAGATAGTGTTGTTGGTTAACGGGCGTGAAGTAGCAAATACGGTGTTGAATCTTGAGGGGGTGAGTAAATGAAAAAAGAAGTATTGATTTTTATTTCTAATGGATATGCGGATTGGGAGGCTGGCTATATAAGTGCCGAACTAAACAAGCCAGAAAGTGAATACAAAGTTAGGACAGTTTCTTTAAATGGCGATAATGTACACTCTATGGGTGGATTTACTGTTGTACCTGACTATACTATTGATAGTTTACCCGCCCAGTTTGAAATGTTAATTTTAATTGGGGGTACAGGCTGGAAAGATAATTCTGCGATTATTCCAGTTGTAGAACAATGTATACAAGCTAGGACACCTTTAGCTGCTATATGTGACGCAACCACTTTTTTAGCAGAACATGGTTATTTAGATCACATTCCTCACACTGGAAATTCATTGGATTACTTAAAAGAGTACGCTCCAAATTATAAAGGACATGCGAATTTTATAGAAAAACAGACCGTTTCGAGTGATGATATTATTACTGCTAATGGCACGGCTGCATTGGAATTTACAAGGGAAATCTTGAAGAAGTTAAAGGTTATGCCGGTAGAAAAAGTCGATGGATGGTATACTTTTTTCAAAAATGGATTTTATCAGGAATAATGAAGGCATGAAAAAAAGGTGTTCTCAGGTCTTATCGACTTGAGAGCACCTTTTTGCTTATTTTTTCACTTCAGTAACGCCCGTTACTTTTCCTTGATCCGAGGTATCGAAGGTGGATTGATACTTAGCATCTGCGAAGTAAACATTCCCTTCAACCGTTGCATTTACTAAACTGAAGCCATCTGCTTCTACGTATACATCACCAATAAATGTGCCGCCTTGAATACGAGCGTTTTTACTTTTGATCGTAAGTTTTGGTGCAGTTAGTTTAAAGGAGTTGGTGATATTGTGCTCTGCATCTTGTGTATAGAGAGCAATTTTGCGGGCAGGTTCATCTTTATTCGTGAATTGTCCGTCCAGCACGAGATCCTCGGTGAAGGTTAAATCTTTCAGTGTAGCGGCAATCCAAGTACCGTCCGCACTGATAGCCTTTTTAAAGGCCTCTTCATTATCCACTACTGACGCAGAGGTTACAGCATCAGTGGTGTTATTAGTGTTGCCAGCGTTATTGGTGTTGCCAGGTGTAGTGGTGGCGGTGGGGGTGACGTTGGCATTGTTATTGGTTGAGTTTCCGCATCCGACCAATAGCACAATTGCAAATACTGCGGCTACGCTTGCTATCTTTCTCATCTGTTATAACCTCCCTGAGTAATTGTACTGATATCCTTCGAGCTTACTATAGACTGATTAGTTAATATTAATGTGGTGCTTTGCTTGTGGACACAGTAATATTTACCGATCATTCTACAAATGGTAATATAGGCCTGGACATCTCTGGCGTATAGTATGAACTGAAAAGTGTAATTTATACGGAGAAATTTGCGGAAAATAACAATCTACTTTCGATGAAGAAGCATTTTGGATTACAATAAGTTAAGGTGAAAAAGGAGCTATACCAATGGCTAAACAGAAGTATTATGTAGTATGGGAAGGCAAGCAACCGGGAGTCTACAGCACTTGGGCAGAATGTCAGGCGCAGACCGATCACTATACCGGAGCCAAATATAAATCTTATGAATCTAAAGCGGCGGCAGATGCGGCTTACACAGCAGGTTGGAAAGGCAATTGGGGAACAGGGGCATCTGCATCTGGCGCAGCTAAGTCTAAGGGGACAAGTTCTTTTAAACGAAGCGCATCAGTTGAGACCTCAGCAGAAATTGATTACGACAGCATATCAGTAGATGTAGGAACTCGAGGCAATCCGGGTCCAGTTGAATACAAAGGCGTGGATACACAAACCGGAGATATTATTTTCTCTTGTGGGCCGATAAAAAAAGGAACTAATAATCTAGGTGAATTTTTAGCAATTGTGCATGCCTTGGCGCTGCTGAAGAAAGAGGGAAGTAAGAAGACGGTCTACAGTGACTCTGTGAATGCAATGAAATGGGTAAAGCAGAAAAAGGTTGCGACAACCTTGCCGCGCGATGCTTCAACAGAGGAGATTTGGGTGCTTATTGACCGGGCAGAACGTTGGTTACAAACCAATACGTATGACAATAAAGTGCTGAAATGGCAGACCAAAGAGTGGGGCGAAATCAAGGCAGATTACGGTCGGAAATAGGTGCAGTAAGGTTCTGAGTTTCGGATTGAGGAGGAGAAACGGGATGTTCGGCAACGATTGGGATGAGATATTACGGGAAGAAATGCAAAAAACTTATTTTCTGGAGCTTATGGATAATCTGGAAAGTGAATATAAGGATCATACGGTCTATCCGCCAAAAGAATTGCTATTCACGGCGTTAAGGCTTACGCCATATAGTGAGACACGGGTTGTTATTCTGGGTCAGGATCCCTACCATGGGGCGGGACAAGCTCACGGCTTAAGCTTCTCTGTAAATCCGGGCGTGCGTGTACCGCCTTCACTGCGTAATATTTATACGGAGCTAACGGAGGATGTCGGAGTACCGATTCCTAACCATGGGTCCTTACTGGGATGGGCAGAACAGGGAGTACTTATGCTCAACTCAGTACTAACGGTACGAGAGGGAGAACCGAATTCTCATAAAGGTTTAGGCTGGGAGACATTCACAGACGCTATAATGAAGAAGTTAAATGAAAGAACTACACCGATAGTTTTTATTTTATGGGGAAGTCACTCACAAAAAAAAGGCGCCTTTATAGACCAAAGTCGACATGAGGTTATTCAGTCTCCACACCCGAGTCCGCTCTCTTCCTATCGTGGATTCTTTGGTAGTCGTCCTTTTTCGAAGGTCAATCAGTTTTTGGAGTCGAAGGGTATGAAAGGGATCGATTGGTTCATTTCGGACTTATAGCTAGTGGATGTTGGGAAGGAGGAGGGGGCTATGAAGCATTGGGTAGGTAAACCGGTTATCATGTACTGCGGTGAAGAACCTTACACAATCATGAAGGGGATTTTGCGCAAATGGGATCTTTCTGCTTCTGTAGCGGTTATCGGTCATCAGGAAATTGCCGTGCCATTCCAGGATATTGTGGTCATCAAGGCTTTGGCTCCTAGAGAAAGAGCGCTGCCTCCAGTCTTGCATTCTGTGGGTTATGTGATGAGGGAACGGCAGCAATTTGATAACGCAGTATATTTTAAATCGGCAGTGAGCGTGTGGAAAGAGGATCGGCTGATTGCTCTGAACACGACCATCGTTTCGCATACAAAGGGTTCAGTTACACTACAGGATGGACAGAACCTTATGAAGGGCAATCACATCTTTGTAGTTCGTTCTTTACGGGGGTAATTATTTTAGTTCCTCTATTAAGAAAAATAAAAAGGTGCGTCTCCAATTGGAGGCGTACCTTTTTATTTATGTAACTTCAGACAGTTCGTATAACTTCTTAGCAAACGTTATAGCTGTTCATTCTTCAGAGGCTCAGCCTCTTCCTCTCGATCTGCAACAATTATCTCATACACTCGCAGGAAAATAATTTTGGCAATCATATAGACGGGTAGTGCAATTAGCACGCCAATAATACCGTAGAAATCACCACCTATAAGAACAAGAAGGACAGTAGTTAATGGATGAACATCTAATGATTTTCCGTAAATGATCGGTGAGAGTACGTTATCTTGGATTTGCTGAGCAATGAATATGACGACCAAAGACCATATTGCCATCGTAGGTGACTCAATGAATCCAACAATAACTACCGGTATTCCCGCAAGGAAAGAACCCACATAAGGAATGAAATTGAGCGGTACAGAAATTACTGCGAGCAGCAGTGAGTAAGGCAGACCGATGATAAGGAAACCGATATATAACATAATACCGAGTACGACGTTTAACACCACACGTGTGACAATGAAGCTGCTCAGTGCGCTGTCGATATCCCCGAACATCTCTTTGCCTTCCTTACGGTATTTTTTCGGGATTAGACTCTGTAATTTAGGGGATAGCTTATAGTCATCTTTCAGCATGTAGTACAGAATGATGGGCAAGGTAGCGATTAGAATTACAATACTGGAAACTACGCCGATCAAATTGGACATCGAATTGGTCACCCAAGTAATAGCATCGCTTAGATATTCTGATATACGGGCAGCTATGTCAGAGTCTCCTTGGAAAAAACGTGACAATGAGGGATTGTCTCTTAATGCATTGAACTGATCTTGTAATCCCTGAACGAGATAAGGGGTGTTATCTATAAAGTTCTGAATTTGTTCTTGCAGCGTCGGCCAGACTAGAACCCAGAAGAGAACGAACAATCCCGCAAATAGGAAATAAATGAGCAGGATGGAAAGTGTGCGGTTTAATTTTCTTTTTTCAAGAAGCCTTACTAACGGCCGTAACAGGTAGTACATGAAACCTGATAGTACCATGGGAACGAGTAATAATCTGATAATGGCAGCCAGTGGTGCGAATAGAAACATTACTTTAGAGCCTAAGTACAAAATAAGTAAAAAAGCGATAATAGCAAGACTTGTCCGAAAATACTTCTGTTGTTGCAATAGAAACATCCCCCAGTTTCAAAATAATAATCTATGTAGTTTAATAACCCTAATTCACATGTCTTGATTCAAAAGAGTGGATTACTCTCCGGTAGGTAGTTCTTGGCATATCCGTGGAGGATGACCATTTGACTAAGGCTACGCCAAGTAAGAGGTTCACAATTTATAACCATAACATCATCATTTCAATCACTTAGGAGCTTCGTAGATCATCTTGATTTCCGTCTAGAGGATTTTCTCGTGGATAGGGTGAATATTTCTGGCACTATAACCTCTCCTCCGCTTTCCTTTGTAACCTGTCTTGCCTTGACGAGAGATAAAAAAGCGAAAAATTCCCCTAAAGTGGCCAGTGCGGCAGCGATGATTTCATAATCTTCAGCGCTTAATTCTGCAGTTTCTTCCTGATTTACATTCCCATTGTTATTTCCATTGCTTTTAGCATTGCTGCTACTGCCCGGTTTTTTGTTGTTTCTTCCGTTGGCCATTTCTGATCACCCGCTTTTCCCTATATGTAATATTAATATGATTTAAAGACCGTTAAGGAGATAGGCGACTGGTATCTAATTTTCTGAGGGGGCTGTCCAACCTTGGAGAGAAGCTGAGATCAATCCATTTATTACATTCTGTTAGAGTGTCATTTTTAATGTTAAAGCGCTTTACAGATGATGAAAACGCTGTTAAAATCATAAACGAGCACAAACGATCAATAACAGTCATAAATAATCAATTAATGATCATGAATTTCCCATGAATTTCCAAAGATAAGCGCAATGCATAGATGGGATGGCGCTGTAACTTAAAGGAGCGAACCACGATGTTGTTTGAGGAAGAGAGAAAACAAAGAATCGTGCTTTTTGTGGAAAAGAATTCAAGAGCTTCGGTACAAGAGCTAAGTCAGGAGCTGGGTGTATCCGAGTCCACTGTACGCCGTGACCTGAAAGAGCTTGAAGAAGCTAAGTTGTTGAAACGAACACATGGCGGGGCAGTTTCCCTGCAGAGTGTCAACTTTGAGGCATCCTATCCAGATAAGGAAGATCGCTTGTTGGATGAGAAGCAGAGGATTGCACGCAAGGCAGTAGAGATGATTGAGGAAGGCGATGCTATTCTGCTGGATGCTGGAACAACAACGCTGCAGATTGCCAAAGAATTAAAGACTTTTTCTAATATCAAGGTGATTACGAATTCAATCATGGCGCTCAATGAGTTGAGGGATTGCCGGAATATAGAAGTTTCGATTACAGGTGGTATGCTGCGGCCCGATACACTGGCTTTTGTAGGACCGATGACAGAACGTTCTTTAGAAATGGTGCGAGTAGATAAAACCTTTCTTGCAACTAACGGATTGGACCTACGAGAAGGCATTACGACTCCAAATATGCTTGAGGCTGCGACTAAGCGCAAAATGATCTCGGTTGCGAAGCAAGTGATTCTTCTCGCTGATCATAGCAAACTGGGTCAGGTATCCTTCTGCAAGGTTGCCGATGTGATGGAAATGGACCACTGCATTATTGATTCTGGTGCATCTGACAAGTTCATCCGTGAGCTCACACAAATGGGCGTTGACGTCTCTCTGGTATGACCCTAGACAGATGATTTTTTTATGGATAGAAACTGTCTTAATTTGAGTGGTAAGGAATCATCGTAAGATCGTTTGGAGAAATTACATTTGCCGCATGTTCAAGCGGTAATCTAATGGCTTAGAAAACCAAAATAATTGAGGGATAACAATGATCTATACAATAACGCTAAATCCTTCCATTGATTACATCGTGGAAGTTGAAGATTTGAGACTAGGTGATTTGAACCGGATGAAACGTGATTTAAAGCTTCCCGGTGGTAAAGGGATTAACGTATCCCGCGTGTTAAATCAGCTTGAGGTTCAGAATAAAGCTATAGGCTTCCTTGGTGGATTCACCGGGCGATATATTGAGGAATGGTTGCGGAAAGAATCAATTTCTAGTGATTTCGTGTTTGTTTCTGATGATACGCGAATTAATATCAAGCTTAAGCATGGAGAAGAGACAGAGATTAACGGTGCAGGGCCTGTCATCAATGATACGGAGGCTGATGCGCTGTTGCAGAAGCTGTCCGCTTTGAACGAGGCTGATGTTGTAATCTTGTCGGGAAGTGTTCCCCCATCGCTTGGTGCAGACTTCTATGACAAGTTGATATCTGTATGCAAGCAGAGAAGGGCCGAATTTGTAATTGATACTACAGGGTCAGCGCTGAAAATGGCACTTCCTCATCAGCCGTTGCTCGTTAAGCCCAATCATCATGAGCTTGCAGAGCTATTCGGCGTTACGATACAGACTAAGGAAGAAGTCATTACTTATGGGCGTAAGCTGCTGGAAGCAGGCGCGAAGCATGTGCTGGTTTCAATGGCAGGTGAAGGTGCCTTATTCATAACGGATCAGGGGGTATACCACGCCAATGCTCCAAAAGGAACAGTAAAGAATTCTGTAGGCGCAGGGGATTCCATGATTGCTGGATTCGTAGGTACATTATCCTTGACAGGAGATTTGATGGAGGCGTTCCGAGCAGGTGTTGCCTCAGGAAGTGCAACGGCGTTCTCAGATGACCTGGCAAATAGAGAATTTATCGAGCAACTTAGACCGCTGATCGACATCTCAGAAGTGTAAGCAAACAGCATTCAAAGTACTCAAGGGAGTTGGAAGACATGAAAATTACGGATTTAATGATAAAAGACACAATGATTATGGATTTAAAAGCAACCACTAAAGAAGGGGCAATTGATGAATTGATTGCCAGTCTTGCCGCAAGTGGTCGTATCAATGATCCAGTTCTATTTAAAGAGATGATTCTGAAGCGTGAAGAGCAGTCCAGTACTGGGATTGGTGGCGGTATCGCAATGCCACATGCTAAGACTAAAGCGGTGAATGAAGCGACAGTTGTGTTTGCCAAGAGTGCGACGGGCGTCGAATTCGAATCGCTTGATGATGAGCCGGCTCGGATCTTTTTTATGATTGCCGCCCCAGAAGGAGCGGGCAACATGCATCTTCGCACATTGGCCTCGCTGTCCAGACTGTTGATCGATAGTGAATTCATTGAACAGCTGATGAACACCCGAACGCCAGATGAGGTATCCGCCTTGTTCGATGCGAAGCAGGCGGAAGGAGAAGCCAAGGAGAAAGAGAGCGAAGCTGCTGAAGCTGTCAAGAAGTCAGAAACTGAAAAGCTAATCGTCGGCAACCCGGATTCCCAAGCATTCGTCGTAGCTGTTACAGCTTGTCCTACCGGAATTGCGCATACCTTTATGGCTGAAGATGCGCTCAAGAAGAAGGCTCTGGAAATGGGAGTTAATATCCGTGTAGAAACGAATGGTTCTGAGGGAGCCAAGAACATCTTAACACCTGATGAAATTCGGCGTGCAAGTGGTGTAATTGTCGCAGCGGATAAACAGGTGGAAATGGCTCGCTTCGATGGTAAGCCTGTGCTGCAGAGACCGGTTAGTGACGGTATTCGTAAATCGGAAGAACTTATTCGCAAAGCAATGAACGGCGATGCACCGATATACCATAATGAAGGCCGCAGTGGCAATGAGGGAGAATCAAAAGAGAAGTCAGGTAGTATCGGCAGTAAAATATATAAAGACTTGATGAACGGTATCTCCCACATGCTGCCGTTTGTAGTCGGCGGCGGTATTCTGCTGGCGATCTCCTTCCTGATTGAACAAGTCGGCGGAGAGGATCATCCACTATTCCAGTTACTGCAGACGATTGGTGGCGGCGATGGTGCCTTCCATTT